>NZ_ASJD01000004.1 GCF_000691165.1 Bacillus safensis FO-36b
CGGCACCTTTCCCAGTGAAATCATCACCGAGATTGGTCACACCTTGTAATGACTTTTTTAAATCTACCATTTGTTCGCGGAGTTCCTGATAGTGTTTTGCCCTTGTGTCCATGGCACTGGTTAGTGCTTTTGCATCAAGTATCTTGCCCAGCAGAATTCACTCCTTCCTATTCATTGACAAGGTCAATTTTACCAACACAGGGTTTGTCATGAAATAGGATTAAAGACACAAAAACAAGACCTAGAGTACTTTCTAGTGTTTATGGTTACTTGTTTTTTAATAAGTGATAACTATCTCTTCCTAAAAACACTCAAAACAATTTTAGTAGATAAAAGTTTGTCGACAATAAAAAGAAACAGAACATTCGTTGACAGAAAAACAAAAAAACCCTGCTACGCAAGAGTTTCAAAGATGATTCCAACCAGCGACCTCTACCCTATCAAGGTGAATGACCTCATCCGAAGCAAACGGACGTTTTCTGAAAAAGACTGATTTAATAAGGTTCTATAATGTGCAAGTGCATTTCTGATAAAAAACTGAAAGGGTTCGTCCCCAATCTGTCCCCATTTAAAAAAAACAGACCCTCAAGGTCTGTTTAGTTTTGCCTATGAGTTTTCAAATGTTGAATTTGGATCGATCATCGTCGTGTTTCGATCGGTTTTTTGAGGAAATACAGTGGTATTTCGATCAGTTGATTCTTGTGAGTAATTAAAAGAACCTAGGCAAGCAGCACCTACCAATAAAGTGGCGCTAATCAATATCTTCATTTTAATATTCATATAAACACTCCCCTTTTTGGATTTCGGTTTGAGCTTCTATGGCAGTTCTATAATAATCTGCTACCCTCTCCGAATCATTCCTTTTTTCATAAAGATTTGCAAGGCTTAAAGCAAACTCTTCAATATAAGGATACAACTTCTTTTCCTCTAACCCTTTAAACATTTTTCGTATATTTTCAATACCTTCATCTACATAAATTGTCTTTAATGAATTGAGCAATGTTTTATAAAACAGATTGTTTTCTGCTGTTGCACTTTTTATTCCTTTAGCGATATATTCAAGTGCTTCTTTTGTTTTATCACTTTTAAACAAAGTCCAACTTAAACTAAAAAATAATCTTGGTTTAATATCTTCATTGTTTTCAGTCATCTTATCCAACCCTTTTTTATAGAAGGAAGCAGCTTTAATATAATCCTGTTGCCTGTCATACGTATTTCCAAGATTCAAATAAGTTTTAGCGATTAATCTTTGATCATTTATTTCTTCAGCAAGATCTAGTGCTTTATGTAAGTGGGGGAGCGACTTCTCATATCGTTTAAAATCATCATAATTTCCTGCGATCACAAATAGACTTTGAATTTTTCTCACCTTATAAAGATCATAACGATCATAAATCTCTAGGGCTTTTATAATATGGTGCATAGAAACATGGGTTTGTTTCATAATGTAATATGCTTCAGCAACTTTAAAATGGAATTCTGCTTGTTCAATTTCATCTACAACAAGCGCCAGCTGCCTCTCAGCAATCTTATAATATTGAATGGCTTGTACATACTCTTTCTTACTGAATTCATGCATACCTCTAAAAAAGGCATTATAGTATTGCAACATTCCAGACAGTTGATGGTTAGAATTCTCTATTTTATCGACTAGCGCGGAAATTGATTGATCGAATGAAGGTTTTATATAATCGAGCATAAGCTGATGTCGAAAACACATCAATTGATAGTAAATGAGCAGGTCTTGATCCTCTTACATTCGCTCAATTTCTCGTTCTACCTCAGCTTTCAAAATCTCTGCATCGGGTACACTGAATTGCCGAATCATTTTATACCATTCATTTATTTTCACACCAACATGTGAAGAAAGAACTTTCTCCATTCCTTATTCCCCTTCCACTAATTTCCCTTATATTACATTTATTATCACATGTTTAAGTTTACAAGGCACCGAAAAGAAACCGCAAAAAGAACAGTTGAGTAACAGATTTTACGCATTTTCTTCACATAACAAAAAAGCAGACTCCATCAAGTCTGCCTTTCCTAAAAATCAAATGACTACACCTTTTGAAAATTAAGTATACAATGAATCGCTTAACCACTCTTCACAATGTTCTATAAGCAACCTCAAATATTCCACATATTGACCGACGTGATAGCCATCACAAACAGCATGATGTACTTGAATCGCAACGGGTAGGATGATTTTTTCTCCTTTCATCTTAAATTGACCTAACGTAAATATCGGCAGTAAATAAGTTTCATCTGTAGATACATTAAGGTTAAAAGAAGTAAAATCAATCCACGGCAGACTTGAAATATTGAACATGTTTTCTGGCATATGAGGTTTCGGAAATAGGTTGCTGCTTTTGCTAAATGTTTCAATGTCCGCTACACAGCTTTTATAAAACCGAGCAAAGTTTTCGTCATAAGGTGTCCAAATACTTGAAAATGTCTTTGTTTCTTTATTTAGAATCGTATAACTAGGATGGAGAAGATCCCAGTGACCAAGTTCATCGTTCACTAGATCCATCCGAAACTCCGGTATTTTTTGCACAGCCCTTGCTAACAAATAAATTTGCACAGGATATACTTTTAGCTTTTTTTCTTTTAATATTGAATGCAATGTCGTGATGTCTAGATCGATCACCAGACTATATGAGCATCGGGTTAACTTCATATAATGATGAAAGTGCTCTTTTCTCGGATAATTTTCATCTATTTGTTTAAACATTTTTTATCTCCTCCTGAATGTGATTTACTGTATTCAGGAGGAAACTTTATCTGTTTTCACCACCACAATCATCCTTTCAAGAGATATGTGTTTCTGTCCATTCAAAGTCTACCATGAGTTTCACCTACGATAAAGCCTTCAGCAACTCTTCGTAAGTCATCTTGCCTAACGTGAACTTTTCTAGTGCTATATATGTTTTCTCCGCTGAGGTATTCATTCTATTATGACATTCATTCACTAACTCATGTTCATTTGGTAATGGCTCATGTATATGTTCTTTTTTTCGAAATGCTTCATAGTATCTTATACCAAATATTCTCTGGGACATCGCATTGATGTGAATTCCGTCCGGATTAGGTATAAGACCTTTCGCAGTAACATAATAACAATTTTCATGATGATGAGCATATTTTTGAAGTTCCTCATTCATCAGTGGATATTCCACACATCCTGCGCCAAAGGCCACTTTTCCCAAGAAATCGCCCAAACCTCCTATTACAAGCGGAATGTTAGGTACAGATAATTCAGTTCTTAGTTCATGAAATAATCTTAGTATTTTTTCATAGTATACTTTGTATTTCCCATCTTGGCTGTCACTTTCTCCTTGATGCCATAATATCCCTGCCAATTCGCTACTTTCCTTTGCAAATTTAGCTTCACTTATTGCATGACGAAATAATGCTTCATCCGGCGACCACTCATCAATGGAACTGCCACCCTCTGCACAAGGAATAAGGCCAATCTTCTCTCCTTCATGATCCTTACACCAAGCCGCCGCAAAGGAAGCCCCCAGTCCTACGCCAGCTACCGGCCTATCAAAATGAATGGGTTCAGTCATCATTTGCCATCTACCATTTCGCAGCATCATGATCCTTTCATTATAAATCGGAGGAACTTCATGTTTGAAGCCGCGCCCCGCCATATTTGATTGTCCAATTAGTAAAAATGACTTCATATCTTTCTCCCCCTCGCTAATTATTTTATCAAATGTGTATTCACCTGAACGTTGAAGAAATATTTTGTATTATTTTTTACATGTTTATTATTGTTAACAGCTTGTAGCAGTGCAGCATCTACTAAAAAACAGCCACCACAGACAACGTGATTGAAGCTTTCAAAAGTGCTGGGCTTGAAGCAGAAAAACCAACTGATCTTGAACGAAAAGAGTTTGGAAATATAAGAGAAGAAGGAAAAAGGATTCTCATTCCTACTTTAGGTGAAAATGCTGGTGGAAGGATTTTTAAATTTGGAAATGAGACTGACCTTAACCAAGCCAAATCATCTTATGATGAGTTAGGAAATGCTGGATCTATGTTCTTCTCTCACACATATTCAAAAGGGAACTTCCTGCTTCAAATGAACGGAGAAATGAAGGATTCTGAGTTTGAGAAATATAAGAAAGTGATGGATGAGGAAATAAAATAGTTTAATTTCAATAAAAATTTCACTCCAGCTCACGGAGGTAACATTTTAGAAATGTCTTAATAATAAAAATGAAGTAGGTTTATGAACTGATGAACCTACCTCATTAGCCTTAATATATAAAGTCACTGTATAGATCAGACTGAATTACTTTATTAGGGGTTAAACCAGATTTCGAAACCATTTCTTTTACCTTTTTAACTATCTCTTTTGAACTTCTAGGGGAAACGTATATCTTTTGAATTAGTCTATTCAATTCACACGAAACCAAATTTCCGTTTGGACATGAGAACTCGTAAGACTTTCTTTCAAGCTCTTTAATTTTTTCATACCATTTCTCACTTGGGACACATTCTCTTTCAAACAAACCCTCTAAATATTGTGCGTCAACCCTGCTCGCAATAATCATCAATCTAAGCTCGTTTTCGTGAGAAAAAGATTTTCTTTTATAAAACAGGGTATCATAAATATTTCTACTAGTCATTTCCTTTTTAAAGTCAATATATTGTAACTTTCCAAAGAATACTCTGTATCTTAAATCGTTAATCGAGTTTATTAAGTCATTGCAGTTTGTTTTTATAGCTACCCCATCATGCCCACCAAGATATAAATCCCACATGGCTGCACTTTCATGTCTATTCATATGCCAACATGAGATGGCAGCAAACTCCTGAATCTTTTTCATGTATTCTCTAGAAGCTAAAAGCTCTCCATCATCTTTATATTGCTCAACTTCCCAGTTAGAATAACTTCCTTCGAGAGGGTCCTCAAATTTATTAGGTTTGGAGAAATACATAGCTTTGCTCATAAGCAATGAATTCAGTTTTCCTAAATCCATAAATTTCCAAACAGTAGGATTTCCGTCAACTTTATATTGCTCGCTATAATCATAAACGGATTCAAAATTCATTGCGTGCTCATATGCCTTCCTTTTATATTCTAAGTTCAATATGTTTCTTCCTCCATTTCTTATTTGTATATTAATTATACACTTTTAAATTTTATCAAGAATTGCAGATTTTAATAATTGCAGTATCACGTATGGAACGAAAGAAATATGAGTAAACAACACGAAAACAAGTCAAAGAAGAAAAAAGAATCAATCAAGAACTGTAAGAGTGAAAGTGATTTTCAAGTAAATTTTTTAGAAATTACCAACATTTATCAAATAAATTAGATACATTCCATACCCCTTGTGTTACCATTGATTATCACAAAAATAAGGTCAGGTGATATTAAAGTGAGATTTACTGAGATAGAAATAGATAACATAAAAAATTTACTCGATGCTTTTAAACAAGATGAAGTAGGAGGAATGATCGATCAACATTTTAGAAAGATTGTTAGAAAAAAAGACACTAACTTTGAAACATTTCGAGATAATAATTATTCTGACTTTGATTATAATGCTATAATCGGTTGGGAAGGACAATCATACTACTATGGATATAAAGAAAGTTTTTATAAAATAGCTCATCAATCTATTGAACATGCAAATTTAAATTCTGATATAATTGTGTACTCAGTAATTTTTAATTATAGACACTATCTAGAATTGGTTCTAAAGGATTTGATTACAAAATTTCAAATTTTTTTTAGAATTCCTCTAGTAACTACAATTACCCATAATTTAAAAGAATTACTGAATACTTTAATAGAAATACTTAAAAAAGAAAATTTAGATTTCTTAATTTCTTCTACTCAAATCAAAGTTATTGATGATTTTCATAAACTTGACAGCAAAAATGATGCTTTCAGATTTGTTTATAATATACAAGGAGGACTCAACCATACATTTGACCATAAACAAATAAATTTATTAAACTTACATTACACCATGAATGAAGTTTATGATGACTTTAACTCAATAGATTCGCTATTTGAACCAGATTGTTTCTTTGATGATGATTATACTAGACCTTATTATGAAAGTTTTATTATTGCATTACAACAACATATCTCACATTCAAAATTAAAACAGATTGATTCAGTAAATAAAATTAAAGAAAGAATTCTTGATTTCCAACATAAGTTAAGAAAAGATGGCCCATCCTTCAGTTTTAAAGAAGGGGATATTAGCCAACATTCAAATCCATATGAATTTATAATTAAAAGTAAAGAAATTAAAATATCCTTCATACTTCATATTGAAAATAATTGCAAATTCATCAAAATTATTTAAATGTTATAGTACTCACGGTTAGGTAATCAAAAGAGGGTATTTTAAATTGACCGCATAATACTTCTCAGTATGGTTATCTTTCCCATGACAAAAGCCATCCTTGAATAATTCAGGGATGGCTTTTCATCAACATCTTTTTATATGATATCGACTGAGCTCGAACAGCGACCTCTCCCCTAAAATAACAGACCCTCAAGGTTTGTTCTCATTTTGTCTATTAGTTTTCAAATGTTGAGTTTGGATCGATCATCGTTGTGTTTCGATCTGCTGCAATACTGTACTTCCTGCAGCTGAAATCACAGTAAGAGCAATCATCGTAAAATCCCTCTTAAAAATCATACAAACTATCCTCTCTCTGAATTTTGAGTTGTGTTTCTAATACTTTTGATAAGCAGCCGTAGCTTCTTCAAAGCGACCTTGTTTCCCATACCCATCTGAATACACTATATAGCTTGCATGTTGTCATATTGGCTTACGTTAAACTTGTGAAAAAATCGCATTCATGTATAATACAATTGATGTATGATGCATGAATTGAAGGAGGGTGATCTTTTTGAAAAGAGAAGATGCCTTAAAACTAAGAACAGATATTAAGAAAATGATTATATTAACTGGAGTTTTCGAATCTCAAAATTTGCCAAATGGACCGTTTGAAAAACCTCTACCAACTTCTCAAATGATGGCGTTAGAGGAACTAGAGGTGGAAAGATTAACTGTTTGGCAACTATCCAATAAACTTAGATTAGATACTTCAACTGTAAGTAGATTGGTAGATAAGTTAGTAAAAATGGGGCTTGTTTATCGTGAAGTAAATGAAAAAAACAGAAGAGAACTTTTTCTGCACCTCACAGAAAAAGGACACATTACTGTTAATCGCTTAAGAGAACAATCCCTTACATTTTATCAACGTATCCTCAATAATTTATCAGAATCAGAACAAAAAATAGTTGTGGATGGTTTTGAATTATTTATTGATTCTATTTCTAAGTCTTTTGATTAGAGTGAGGTAAATCATAACCTTTGGAGGATAAAATGAGCTTGGATTTTGAACGTCCTATTATTGAACTAAAAGAGAAATTTGATGAATTAAAGAAAATAATGAAAGAAAATAATGTAGATTTATCGTCAGAAATTCATTTATTAGAAAAACGTTTAAATAAAATGCAAGATGAAATTTATTCTAATCTTACACCTTTTCAACGAGTTCAAATTGCAAGGCTACGTAACCGGCCCACGACATTGGATTATATACCTTTATTGTTTACAAACTTTTTCGAACTTCATGGTGATCGATTATATGGTGATGATAAAGCAATGATAGGTGGTATTGCAAAATTTAAAGGAAAGCCCGTTACGGTTATTGGTCATCAAAGAGGTAGAAGTACAAAGGAAAATATAGAAAGAAATTTTGGAATGTCACATCCAGAAGGATATAGAAAAGCGCTAAGACTTATGAAATAAGCTGATAAATTTAATCGCCCTATTATTACATTTATTGATACAATAGGCGCCTATCCAGGGAAAGGGTCTGAAGAACGTGGAATTTCTGAAGCGATAGCTCGAAATCTATTTGAAATGACTACACTTAAAGTGCCAATTGTTTGTATTGTAATTGGAGAGGCATCAAGTGGTGGAGCCCTTGGCATTAGTGTCGGTAACCATATCCATATGTTAGAGTATTCATGGTACTCGGTCATTTCGCCAGAAGGAGCAGCATCTATCCTATGGAAGGACGCTAAGTATGCTCCAGAAGCTGCTGAACATATGAAAATTTCAGCAAAAGATTTAAAACAGTTAGGAATTATTGATGAAATCATTCCTGAAATGAAAGGTGGAGCACAAAATGATATAAAATCACAGGCAAAAATGATTGAATCTGCAATCGCATCATCTCTAAAACAATTGATACTATTATCTTCGGAAGAGCTAATACAACAGCGATATGAAAAGTATAGACAAATAGAGAATTATAAATGAAAATATTTAAAGTCCGTATTACATTTCGGAGGATTCTCGCAAAAAGTCTATATATTTTGCAAATAACCTCTTAAACTGGACACACCTTTTGGAGCCTTTGTTTTTTTGGGATCAAACATAGTGAATAAGGATTTCAGAAAAACGTCTCCTGAAAAATAAACACCGAAATAAACCCCTGACCTTTATGGCCAAGGGTTTTACTTATTCATTAGTTCGATGTTTTTGCTAATTAAGGCACTCTCATGTTGCAATGAAAATGTTTCTGCGTTAGTATGTATTATCACTTTTGAAAGGATGTGAGGAGATGAATGACTTTGTGACTTTCCTTCTTCTTACCTTATTTGTCGTTGCTTCTCCTGGAGTTGATTTTGCGTTAATTACTAAAAGAACCATCGGAACAGGAAAATGTGATGGGATGAAGATGGCATTAGGTCTTACATCTGGCGCTCTCATTCATACACTTGCCGCAGCATTTGGACTTTCTTTAATTTTAATGAAGTCTGCCTTAGCGTTTGAAATCATTAAGTATTTAGGTGCTATTTATCTTATATATCTAGGCGTGTCTTCTTTCGTCAACAAGAAAAAAAAAGACGATACATCTTTTCATGATGTTGTAGTTCCAAAACAATCTGCTTTTAAACAAGGTTTAATTTCAAATACTTTAAATCCAAAGGTTGCTATATTCTTTTTAACGTTTTTACCTCAATTCGTTACACCACAGTTCAATACTAGTCTTCAATTTGTCATTATGGGCTCTATTTATGCCCTATTATCTATACTGTGGTTTACGACGATTGTATTTCTGCTTGGATACATCAGGAAATTCCTATTATCAACAAAAGTTCAACTGACCATTGACAGAATAACAGGACTAGTTTTAGTAGGTTTTGGTGTAAAACTTTTGTTTACAAATCCAAAACATTAAATTTTGACCACAAGTAGAGTTAAATCATTTAAAACATAAAAACCCCCTATCCTACACAGGACAGGGGGTTTTACTTATTTTCAATGCTTTTTGAAGAGCTGCTTTTGTCTTCGGACCATAGATACCATCAGCTCTAAGCATGCAAGAGCTGGAATCGTTTGACCGCATTTTCTATTTTTGCTCCAAAGTAGCCGTCTATCCCATTTTTTCCGCTACCTTTTGAGGTTAGAAAAATACTGTAAGGCATTACTCTAGCATAGTTTGTTCATTTTAATCATCATAGATTGTTTAGCTCGAATCCTTATTCTATCCCTTGTATTGATATTGAGAATTGGTCAAATGATAACATATTTAATCAGTGTGTGCGATAGCCTTGACTTCAATCAATTGCTCTGGGAAAGCCAGATATGTCACACCAATGAGACTGCCAGCTGGTCTGTGTTGACCTAAGTATTCCTTGAATAGATCTATGACCGTTTCGGAGTGTTCTTGTGGATTTGTTAGAAAAATTTCAACATATGCAATGTTGGATTTCGTAGCTCCCAATTCCACCAATACCCGATCAAGGTTCTCAAATGTTTGCAGAGTCTGAGCTTCAATATTCTCCTTACCAACGAACATACCATTTTTATCGTATGAAAATTGACCTGAAATATAGATTATTCCTTTAACGCTATATCCTTGGGTAATACCGTGATCCCATAGATTGTGATTGTAGGTTTTAATATTAGTCATCGTTTTCTCTCCTTTATTTCAAAGTAAAGTAAGTATAGAATGAATATAGAGAGAAAAAAAGTACGCACTATTTAGATAGTTACTACCAGAAAGGATAGTGTCAATATGAGTATGGCCGATTATAGAAAAACGGGTAATATCCAAGAGACACCTTTTGGATATACTTTATCAGTTATAGGAGGCAAATGGAAAATGCTAATTCTGTATCTCCTTTCGGAAAATCAACCCGTTCGCTTTAATGATATGAAAAGGAGACTTGGAACGATTACCTTTAAAACATTGAGTGCACAACTTAAAGATTTAGAGGCAGATGGGATGATTATACGAAAGGAATATCCACAAGTCCCCCCCAAAGTGGAATACAGTCTTACAAATAAGGCAGAAACACTTTTACCAATTTTAGAACAGTTATGTGATTGGGGAGAGAAAAATCGAAGTAATTAAATTCTTTTTGTATAGATAATTCAAGTATTGACTATGAAGGTTTTGATAAAGCAATGGAGCGTATAGATAACTTCTAATCTAATGAATAGTCCCTATCTATCTTGTCTATACGTTTTGAGGTGTTGTATATCCAGTTAACTGTTTCTATTGAAAAAAGCCGTCCCTTTGGACGGCAAAATGATATTCATTTTATTTCATGCTTCCCCAGATAGATCTTCACCAGTATGGCCTGTCTTTGCATGCTCAAAGCTTATTAAAGGAAACTTGTTTGCATAGCAATTTGTTCTCCTTGATTTACTATAAGTGGATCTTTATTTTTTTCTAAAAATTTAACAATTTGATCCAGAACCTCACTAATTTTTTCGTTAATCGGCATATTTTGATTTAATAAGAAAAATGCAGAGAATCGTATCAGCTACTTGATAAAGCGCATCTTCATCTTTTGTTTTTTCAATATGATATTGCATCTTTTTAAAAAACCATTCAATTTCGTTCAAATCAACCATTGGGTAATATTGAATTTTATGCAGATTACCTTCATCAAGGACGTCCAATTCAAATATGGCTTCAAGTTCTTCTTTACTTATATGATCTTCATGAAGTTCATATTCACCCTCTGCTGCTTCCTCATCAACAGTGTACTCAGCTGTATAAAGACCTTCCATAAACTCGTCAAAAGAATCTGCCAACTTAAAGTCTTCTTCCATTTCTACATCAAAAAAGTGAATTGGGGGATTCTCTTTCGTTTTTCTATAATCCATTGCTACCCATGTATGGCCACCCCCGCTAATCAAAACAAGCCCTTCTGGCAGCTCCCACTCTTTTATTAAGTAGGCACTATCCATAATTCCTTCACCTTCTGCAATTCCTAAAAGATGATTAAATTGAATATGATCCTCAGCCCATGAATTAGAGTGAGTGGTTGGAAAAGCATTATGAACTATATAACCGCCATTCTGTTCTAATATGAGCTTTTTATATGTATCTGGCAAAGTGATTCCTAGTTTCTTTTCAGCCTTAGCTACTTCTTCTGCGGTGATCTTTTTTAACGTATAGTAACCTTCATCGTCTATTTCCCAAAAAGATTTCAAAGTTTATTTCCTCCTAGTGTCATTTAATAAAACACCTTTCACGAACTTATATTCTATTAAATTGTTTTTGGTGGTGATTGTATGTTTTATCTTGAGAGAAAGATTTATCGTATGAGTCGCTTTCGTAAGAATCCAACAATTGATGATCTGGTAAAGGCGAGAAGATCGTTAGGCAATCAGTCAAAACCTCCTACCAACTGAAAAAAAATCTGACGGATAAAGTTCGTCGCCAATCAAAAGAAACAGAACAAAAATTCGTTGTCAAAAAAACAAAAAACCCTTGCTAAGCAAGGGTTTAAACGATGATTCCGACTGGGCTCGAACCAGCGACCTCTACCCTGTCAAGGTAGCGCTCTCCCAGCTGAGCTACGGAATCGGGTTATGTATCAGTTCTGGGCTTTCTGTTACTGACAGTCTCTATTATATAACCATCATCATGAGGCGTCAATGGTTTTGTTCAAAAAAGCCAAAAAGCCGGTATCCGCACCGGCTTTTCACTGACTTTTATGACTGATTCACAAGAACTGGCTTTAATTGATCAAGTGCTTGTTTGAAGTCACGTTTGAGGTCTTCTCCGTTTTCGACACCTACACTTAAACGAAGCAGCCCATCTGTAATCCCTCTTTTTTCTCTTTCTTCTTTTGGCATAGCCGCATGGGACATTTTGGCTGGGTATGACAGAATCGATTCGACGGCGCCGAGGCTGACGGCGAATACAGGTAATGTAACGGCATCCACCAATTCTTTGACAGCCGCTTGGTTTTCTAGTTCAAATGAGAGAACGGCTCCTGCTCCGCTTGCTTGCTTTCGCTGAATATCTGCACCCGGATGGTCATCTAACCCTGGATAGTATACTTTTTTCACCGCAGGATGTTCTTTCAGAAATGTAGCGAGTTCAATTGCCGTTTGGCTTGCTTTTTCTAATCTGACCTGAAGGGTTTTTAATCCTCTTAGCACGAGCCAGCAATCCTGCACGCCAAGGACTGCACCGAAGGAGTTTTGCAGTGAATAGAGTTCCTCTCCAAGCTTCTCATCTTTCACCACGGCTAAGCCTGACAGCACATCACTGTGGCCGCTTAAAAATTTCGTTGCGCTGTGCAGAACAACGTCAACACCAAGGTCCAGCGGACGCTGCAGCGCAGGTGTTAAAAACGTATTATCTAAGAAAGTCAGACAGCCATGCTCTTTCGCAAGCTGGACGACACCTTCAATATCTGTAATCCCTAGTGTTGGGTTGGACGGTGTTTCCATGTAAATGACCTTTGTATTCGATTGAATGCCTCTTTTGACTTCATTCAAATCGGTCATATCCACGAAGGTATGCTCAATCCCAAATCTCGAAAGAACTTGAGTGATCATTCGGAAAGTCCCGCCGTACACATCTCTTGTGACAAGGACGTGATCTCCCTTTGATAATAGAAGAAAAGCGGTTGAAATGGCTGCCATGCCTGATGCAAAGGCAAGCCCTCTCGTTCCTCCTTCCAGCGCTGCAATCGTATCCTCTAATGCTTGACGTGTCGGAGTTCCCGATCTGGAGTAGTCATATTGGCCAAATTCATCGAAGCTGCTTTGATGAAATGTGGATGCATGCTGAATCGGTACACTGACTGCACCTGTTGAACGGTCTGTTTTAAACGCATTATGAACGAGTTGTGTTTCGAGTGTCCAATCGTGTGTGGTCATTTGGCGTGTACCTCCTCTTTTACTTGTGATAGTGCCTGTTTCAAGTCTGCTTTCAGGTCATCTACATGCTCGATGCCAACAGAGAAACGGAGTAGCTTGTTACATACACCGTTTGCAATGCGAATCTCTTCTGGAATATCCATATGCGTTTGCGTTGCAGGATACGTAATGAAGCTTTCGACTCCGCCAAGGCTTTCAGCAAAACAAATCGTTTTCAGCTGCTTCAAAAATGGATTGACCCAGTCCTCTTTGGCTACTCGGAATGAAAGCATGCCTCCCTTTCCTGGATAAAGCACATCTTGAATTTCTGGCTGCTCCTCTAAAAACTGTGCCAGCTCCTTCGCATTTGCCTCGTGCTGGCGCATTCTAAGAGCAAGTGTTTTCATTCCTCTCATTAAAAGCCATGAGTCAAATGGTGATAGAACCGCTCCAATTGCGTTTTGATGCTGGAACATGTCTTCAGACAGCTGCTCTCCTTTTGTGACCACAAGCCCGGCAAGAACGTCATTATGTCCGCCTAAATATTTGGTTGCGCTATGAATGACAATGTCCGCTCCAAGCGTAATGGGCTTTTGCAAGACTGGTGTGTAAAAGGTGTTATCGACAATCACCAAAGCGCCATGCTCTTTTGCAATCTTCGCTATTTTTTGAATATCTGTTTCCTGCATCAGTGGGTTTGTCGGTGTTTCAATAAAGACCGCTTTTGTGTTTGGCGTGATTTTAGAGCGTAAACAGTCTTCATCTGAAAAATCATCATAAAGAAAACGTAAGCCGTACTTTTTCCATTCGTTTTCAAACAAACGGTATGTACCGCCATATAGGTCTGAAGAGACGATGAGTTCATCTCCGCTTTCAAATAGAGCCATGATCGTTTGGATCGCCGCCATTCCCGAACTGAAGGCAAAACCGGCCGTCCCTTCTTCGAGTGAAGCAATTGCATCCTCTACGAGCTGTCTTGTTGGGTTTTTCGTTCGAATGTAATCAAATCCTGTAGATTCCCCTATGCCTCTATGTCTGTATGCTGTCGAAAGATAAACGGGAGGACTGACAGTGCCAGTCACCTCTTCGCTACGGTTTCCAATCTGCGCTAATTTCGTTTCCACATGTTCTGTCATTTGACACCATCCTAAGTAAAAATCTGATTTCAAAACAGAAAACCCCTTCTTCATAAGAAGAAGGGGTTTAATCGCTTCCTCTTATCTTCCAAGCAAAAAAGCTGCTTGCTGGATTTAGCACCTTGGTACATCACATGAAGTGATGCATACCGGTTGCTGAGGTTTCAAAGGGCCAGTCCCTCCACCTCTCACGATAAGAATGTGTTGTCTGTCTGTTCTAATTCTTAATACTGTAACCCATTAAATCTCATTTTTCAAGGGGAAATGACATGATTAATTAAAATTTTCTGTATTTTATAACAGAATGGATGTTATACGATTTGATTGCATGTTAGCATATAGGAACAATGCTGTTTTTCATGTTACAATGAATGGAAACGTTTCACTTTATGATGAATTTGGTTAGCTGGAGGAATGGATTATGGTGAAGAAAACAGGAATCATTCAAGAAGAAACCTTACAGTCAAAAGAACTTGGGGCGGACATGACCATTTTGATCTATTTGCCAGTCAATTACTCCCCCCTTTATACATATCATGTCATCATTGCCCAGGATGGTCATGATTATTTCCGCCTAGGCAAAATAGGCAGACAGGCAGAAGAATTGATGCAAAACAAAGAAATGGAACGCTCGATTATCATTGGTGTTCCTTATGAAAATGTCACAGAAAGACGAAACACGTATCATCCAGACGGTACAAAGTTTGAAGCGTATAAACGCTTTTTAGCAAATGAACTGGTCCCTTATATTGATAAACACTATCCAACCTATCAAATTGGATCAGGACGGACGTTTATTGGTGATTCACTGGGTGCGACGATTTCCCTCATGACAGCCATTGATTATCCTTCTTTATTTGGCGGGCTGATCTTGCAGTCCCCTTACGTTGACGAGTCGGTTTTAGAAGCCGTCAAACAGTCGACAGCCCTTTCTCATTATGCCATTATCCATCAAATTGGGCTTGAGGAAACGGCTGTGAAAACAACAGATGGCCAGGTGCTTGATTTTGTTCAGCCGAACGAAGATTTAAAGACCCTTCTTGAACAATCTGGTGCGGATTACTTATTTGAGACATTCGAAGGGGATCATAAATGGACGTTTTGGCAGCCGCTCATTGCGCCTTCGTTAAAAAGAATGCTCCCATATTCGTTAATCAACTGAATTTTGTTATAATAAACAATAATAAATACTTTCTTATTCAGGAGGGAACATGATGAAATACGGAGTTGTTATATTTCCATCAAAAAAATTGCAAGATATTGCGAACTCTTACCGGAAGCGTTATGATCCGAACTATGCACTCATACCGCCTCATTTAACATTAAGAACACCTTTTGAATTAACGGATCTAGAAGCGGCTGAGGTCGTCTCAACGTTAAGAGATTATGCAAAAAATGCTTCTCCTATTACGTTACGTATTAAAAAATTCAGTTCATTCGCTCCTGTAAACAACGTCATTTATATGAAAGTAGAACCGAACGAGGACATCATGGCGCTCAATGAAAGATTGTACGCAGATCCACTTGCTGGTACACCTGAATATGCCTTTGTTCCGCATGTGACAGTCGCTCAAAAACTATCCGATGATGAGCATTCAGACGTACTTGGCACATTAAAGCTGAGAAAGATTGACCATGAAGAAACAGTGGATCGCTTCCACCTTTTATATCAATTAGAGAACGGATCTTGGACCGTCTATGAAACATTTATTTTAGGAGAAGAGGGTTAAAGACATTTGAAAACAGTCATCGCAACAGAACAAACACAACGAGAAGATGCATATTATGTTCGAAAAGAAGTATTCGTAAAAGAACAAGAAGTTCCAGTAGAGATCGAAATAGATGAACTAGAGGACAAAGCCACCCATTTTGTCATTTACAATGATGACAAAAAGCCTCAGGCGGCCGCTAGACTGCGGATCATTGAGGGATCAAAGGCAAAGCTTGAACGCATTTGTGTGTTAAAAGAGGCGCGCTCCTTCGGCCTTGGCCACAAACTATTAGAGGCGCTAGAAACAGAAGCGATTGCAAATGGAGCAAAAGAAGCGGTTATGCATGCCCAAATCCAAGCTCTTCCTTTCTACGAAAAGAAAGGCTACAAAGCGGTTTCTGAACCGTTTGAAGAAGCAGGAATCAAACATGTCAAAATGACAAAAACACTGTCTGTTTGACCAAAAGAAAAGCCAGAGCATTCAAGATGCCCTGGCTTTTTCTTTTTCATTATCGTTCGCCAATGGAAGAAAGCGCAATCATTTATATATACGTATTGATATGAACGCCCTTGCCTTCCTCCATAAACATATCTCGTACAAAGCGTTCCCGCTTTTTTTGCTGTACTTTCGTTTCCGCTTCTGTCACTAAGTCCTCTTTTTTCTCCAGCTCTCTGTAAATCTTGTCATGAAAGGTGCGGGTAACCTTTGTTACTTTCGCGTAGTCTTCTTTATCCTGAGGAGCTGGACGATTGATATACTGAAAATACAGATCCGGCTGAATCGGGGCTATATATCCCATCAAGAACGCCTCCTTTGCTTCTCTCTTACTCTACTATTCCCTAATTATGACTGTTTGAAACACGCCTCATTTGATATGATTAGATGTGTTTCATTTTAAGATTGATTGACTATTGGAGGACTAGCTTTGAAATGCGCACGACGACATGATCGAACGATCTCATTACATACGTATTCGAGAGAACACTATCAATTCCTCCATGACGAGGGAAAAAAAGGACAATTATTCTGCCCATATTGCGGACAACCGGTCTTTTTTAGATTAAATATACATGATGAACCTGCCTTTATTCATAAGCACATGTCTCAGCAAGAGATTTGTGAAAAAGCTGAAGAACAAGCAGATCACAATAAAACGGCAGAACAAGAGGAAAGAGCTTCCTACAAAGAGCTTGGCGGCTTCCGTTTTCCAACCGGGAAACAGATCATCTCGCAAACGAACGAATCATATGACTGGCAGGAACCTAGGTCAATTCAATTTAGCGACGCCTTACATTTAGAAGAGAATGAACAAGTTCATACGATCGACCTCTTTCCGCATATCACCTTCAGCACACCACAGCTTCAAGCTGTCACACATCAAGATGGTCCGATGCTTGTGCTGGCTGGTGCCGGCAGCGGGAAAACAAGAGTCCTGACGGCTAGAGCGGCTTATCTCATGTCCCATCATCATATTCCTGCTCACCATATTTTACTCGTGACTTTCACCACAAAAGCGAGCAATGAGATGAAAGAAAGGCTGCGTAAGCAATATCAGCTTCATCCTTCACAAGCCAGCCAAGTAGTGACAGGCACCTTCCACAGTCTTTTTTATAAAATGCTGCTTCACGATGACGCAAGCAAATGGAACGGCCAGCATCTGATCAAGTTTGACTGGCAAAAGGAGCAATACATTCGAAAAGCCATAATGAATGAAGGGCTTGATGAAAAAGACTACCCTACTGATCAAGTACTGCAATCGATCGGCTATTGGAAAAATGCCTTTTTACCAGGTGAACTTCCTGATTTGAAGGATGAAAAGGAAAAACATATGTGGACGATCTATCAATCATATGAACAGCAAAAACGAGACAATCAGCAATTTGACTTTGATGATATGGCGATTGCCTGCTTACATATGCTGACAGAACAGCCCGAACTGCTAAAACGGTATCAAGAACGATTCCAGTATATTTTAGTGGATGAATTTCAGGATATTAATCCAGTACAATATCAATTGATTCAGCTTTTAGCCGGAGAATCAGAGCAGTTATTTTGTGTAGGGGATGATGATCAAGCCATTTACGCCTTTAGAGGGAGCAATCCTGCTTTCATTCTTGAATTCAAACAGGACTATCCTTCTGCTCAGATCGTCCATTTACATGCGAATTACCGGTCTCACCATACGATTGTCGCAAGTGCTGATGCGATTATTAAGAAAAATCAGCATCGCTATGAGAAGACGTTAAAAGCCGTGCGCGAGGAGAAAATTCCTCCGACGCTTTTTTATCCATATGATGAAGAAGAGGAAGCGACGATGATTGTCGCAGATATTCAGGAGAAAATTAAAAACGGTGCAAAGCCGAATGACTTCTGCGTGCTGTTTCGAACGAACACAGGCGGCCGTGCGATTTATGAACGGCTGCATCAATCGGCCATTCCGTATGAAACGGATGCCGGCGTCAAAGCCTTCTACAGCAGACGAATGGTTCGGGTTCTCCTCGCCTTTCTTTCTTTAAGTCAGGATGCAGATGATGTGGCCGCCATAAAACAGCTGCTGCCGGTTTTCTTTTTAAAGCAGCAAACCCTGAATACACTAAAGGCACTGACCATCACAGAAGATTGCTCAATGGTAGAAGCGCTCGGAAAACTGACAGATATACAGCCGTTTCAGCGGAAAAAGCTGCAATCAATTGTTCCTTTGTTCCGAACGTTACGGACGTTAAAGCCATCGGACGCAGTGACATTTATTGAACAAAAGATGGGACTCGGGGATTACTTAAAAAAACGGGTGAACGATACGAATGTACTTGAAAAAGGAGCGGATGATGTACGTGATGTGAAAACAGCCGCCAAACGCTTTGAAACGATTGAAGCCTTTCTCGCACATGCCGAACATATGAAGTCTGCCGAAAAGGAAAAAACAGATGAACCCGGTGTTCAGCTCATGACGATCCATCGCGCAAAGGGACTTGAGTTCCAGACAGTATACATCACTTGTGTGGTCGACGGGGCACTGCCCCATGATTTCTCACTGGATGAACTCAGAAACGGTGATGAAGAAGCGCTGGAAGAAGAACGCCGTTTATTATACGTGGCCATGACAAGAGCTGAACAATCTCTTTATCTGTCTGTTCCATCATTTAGACGAGGAAAAACGGCTCATCGTTCTCGCTTTTTATATCCTCTTCTAAAGAAAAACCGTGAATTATTTACGCAAAAACAACAGGCCCCCCTTTAAACGGAGAGCCTGTTGTTTATTTTTTGTTGTTCATCATTTTAGAGATTGTATTGAAATCAAGCTTTTCTTTTCCACTTGTAATCGATTGAACGATTTTGTCTTCCATTTCTTTAGGTACACGTTTGTTCGCAAGCTGCGCTACTTTTTTAATGACACCTCGAACGGTATTCTCATCTTTAAAGTTGGCATTTTGCAAAGAACCTGCAAGTTTAAACACATCATTCATATTCACACCGGTTTTGTTTTCTACGCTTTTAAAGAATTTATTATCCATTCATTTGCCTCCTCTTTGTGGAGTAATCACCTTACTATATGAAAATAGGCGAGATATGTGCCTATCCTAAAGCCTTGTTTGATCAAAGAGAAAGGAAAGCAAAAGGCTTCCCCCTTGCTTCCCTCACCTTCTTACTTTTTAGTAGTTAAAGAAAGAAGCACCAACGATAATTAGAAGGATGAAAAGCACAACGACAAGAACAAATGTTGATCCATATCCGCCGCCGTAGCCACCTCCGTAGCCGCCGCAAGAACCGCCACCGTAACAACTCATATATAAGCACCTCCTCTTCTCCCTTACAAAGTATGAAAAATGAAAGAAATGGTTTGGACGATCACATAAAAAAGTGCGGAATTTTTATTTCTGCTGTTTAAATACGTAATCTGCCTCTCTATGACGCATCATGAATGCTTCTGTTTCTTTCGCAAAAGCCTCCATCTTCACGCCAAATTCTTTTAAGTGCTCCTCAAGATCATTCGCTTTATCCGTTAGATCCATTTCAGCCTTCTCGTGCGCTTGTTCTTTCCCATCATGGGGTTTAGTGAACAAGGAACCAATTAATTGTTCGAATGCATCCATTCTGGTCACCCCTTCCCTCTTACATATGCATCACTCAAAAAAAGGGCAACAAAAAAACCGGATAAATCCGGCTTTTGTTTTTCTCTTCTATTGAGGTTTCTTTTTGTTTCCACAGCCGCATCCTGTTTTCTTGATTTTCTTCGTATATACAGATTGTTGATTTGACTGCGCTGGATAACCTTGAAGCGTATGTGACGGCGTTTCGTTTGGTTTCATCGCAACCCTTCCTTTCCTATTCCATGATAGTATATGCATTTGTTGAAAGCGTGTCTGATCAGAATGCCTGTTTATTTCACAAGCTTTGAGACGACCGCTTCAATGATGCCTGCTGCTGCGGCAATCGCTAATAGTAAATTAAGCCACATGCTGATGACAGGAAAAAGTATGTATATCAGAAGTAAGGCAGCAGTGCACCATATGCCAGTACACCAATAACAGCTTAACAGTTCTCCAACCCAAGACCGCAGTCCTTCCCCTTTAATGATGATATATGTTTCGACCTCACCTTGTTCGTTTACCTCTTCCTGTTCTTCATGAAATAGACGGCGGAAAGGGGCCGTAATGGTATCAAACACAATCAGTCTCGTCAGTCTAAAGGATGCGAGGGCAAACACGACAAATGACAAAGCACCGCTCAGAAGCCTCCACCTCCTTCTTTCTTCTTTTTCCGTCCTTTCTTTATATATGCAAGAAAAAAGATCGTCATGATGAATCGAGCGGAAATAAAATTGGGTTGTACTTTTTCACACTTTCCGATTCCACCTTGCGTCCTTACTGCATTAAATAATGTATAGATAAGAAAGGAGTGAAAGTATTGTCTATTGAAGAAAGTGCTGAAATATTATATACACAACTGTTAAACGAATTAATCAGCAATTATGATGATTTCATTGAGATCAAAGATTCCGAAAATGTCACAATTCATAAAACAGATGTAACAGCTGCACTCTCCCTTCAAGCGACCGTAACGACAATCATTACTCTTTTAATCCAAATTCTTGTACCAGACGATGAAGTGGCTGCCGACATCACAGATCAGCTTTTATCCACACAACAAGTGACAGTCCAAAAGAAAACTGTGATTCAAATCATCAACTGCCATAACATTACGATTACATTATCAGATGCATCCATTATGAACTCCGTCCAAATTCTCACTCAAACATTGAATGTACTCTTAGTTGAAGCCGGCATTCTTTGACCCTTTCTTTTTCTAACATGACGTATGAAAGAGGTGAAATCATCGTGGCTGAAGAGAACGAAAAAAAGGAGTTTCAAATCAATACTGATATTGATCCATTAACAAGTCTTCTTGTAAGTGATGTGTTAAACAAAAACAATATTACTGATGATCAGAAAGCAAATATCTCAGATGATCAAAGAAGAATGATTTTGAAATTAGTGGAGGACTTGCAAAAGAAAGCAAATGATTTCGTAGAACAGCAGCAGGAGAAAAAAAGGCAGGCTGAGGCAGCAAAACAGCCGGAACAAGTAGAGCCTGAACCAAAAGTACGTCCAAAACGAAATTCACTTCGAAATCGTATTCAGCAACGCCGTGATGCGCAGCGTAATAACGATTAAATAAAAATGGGTTGCCTGCTAGGGTAAATGCCCGAGACAAAACCACGCATTCCAGCATTTAATAAAGTAAACGGAAGGAGGAATAGAAATGGATTCTAAACCATATTCTTGGGTCGCTCTAGATCGTAACTGTACACACCACGGACACCACGGACACCACAGACACCACGACGATTGCAACTATGAAAGAAAAGCACTTTGTGACGACTATTATGATGATGAAGATGTCTTACAAGACTTGGATCAAGTAAGTTTCACAAAGCAGACATCTGAAGAAGTCATTATCGTCAGAGACTCTTGTGACATTAACGTCTCTTCTGTTGATGCACAGGTTGCAGCATCTATCCAAGTAGCGATTCAAACAGCGATCATCACTATTACAAATATCTCAATCGCTGACGGTGATTTGGCAGACCGCGTTACGCAGGATCTTTTACAAGCCGCTACTCACAAACAAACAAACCGCCAAAAACTTGTCATCGAAAATTCAAGAAACGTTACAGTATCTACAATCGATGCGGACATCTCTATCGCAATCCAAACACTTACTCAAACACTTGTTGCGACAATCGTTGCAATCGGTATCCTCTAATGTACAAAAGCAGAGCGAAAAGCTCTGCTTTTCCTTTTATCAAAATACATCAAATATAAATGGTCATTTACCCACACCAACTAGAGGGCGCATACATATGTTGTTAAGGACTAAAGTCAAATACCTTGTTAAAGGAGCTGAAATCCATGAGCTGCGGAAAACACCATGGCCGACATGATGAAAACTGTGTATGCGATGCGGTTGATAAGATTTTAGCAGAGCAGGAAGCTGTAGAAGATAAATGTCCTACGAGCTGCTACAGTAATTTATTAAGCCCAACAGTTTCTGGAAAAGATACGATTCCGTTTTTACTTTTTGATAAAAAGGGCGGGTTGTTCTCTACTTTCGGAAACATCGGAGGATTCGTTGACGATTGCCAATGCTTCGAATCTATTTTCTTCCGGGTTGAAAAATTACACGACTGCTGTGCTACGTTATCTGTATTAAGACCTGTTGATGTACACGGACATACGCTAAGCGTATGTCACCCTTGTGACCCTGACTTCTTTGGTCTAGAAAAAACGGACTTTTGTATTGAGGTTGATCTAAACTGCTTCTGCGCAATCCAATGCTTAAACCCAGAGCTTGTCGACAGAGTCATGCCATCAAAAGATAAAAAGCATCATCACCACGGCTAAATCAACAGGCCGCTCATCTAACTTGTCATGAATCAAAGCATCCCCTTCCTCACGAATGACAGCCAATCATGCGGAGCAGTCAGCATAAGAAGCGGCTGCTTCCGCATTGGTTAAATTAGATGCACGAGCCGGCAAAGATAGCTTGAAGATGATGACAGTGCTCAAACACTCAAACAAATTTCCTAGTATAGGAGGGTTGAATATGAGCCGCAATCATTCATGGAGCTGTGTAACAGAGGCTGTTGAAAACATTAGCGACTTGCAAAATGCTGTCAAAGAAGATTGCCCGACCAGCTGTTACAGCAATCTCCTTTCTCCATCACATTCATTAGGTGACACTGTCCCGTTTGTTCTCTTTACATCCAAATCAAAACCATTCGTCGCATTCGGAAACGTCGGAGAAGTAGATGCAGGCCCTTGCTTCAGTACTGCATTTTTCAGAGTCGAACATATCTGTGATCACTGTGCAACACTCAGCTTGCTTATCGCATTTGACAAAGACCGTCATATTTTAGATTTTACAGATAAAGATTCCCTATGTGATGTGTTCCGATTAGAAAAATCGAAGTATTGTGTTGAAGTAGACCTTGACTGCTTCTGCGCAATCGAGTGCCTAAACCCAAGACTCATCAATCGTAACTGCTAACAAAAAAAGTCCCTAAATGGGACTTTTTTTATTAGTTAAAAACCTAGCGGGTGGATGGAAGAAATCTCAGCAATCGCTAATTCGACTGGATTTCCCCCGCCTGCTGTACGAATGATCACAGTATCATCTTTTCGATCCATGATGATCCCTCGATATGTTTTACCATCAGCTTCAATCAGACAAAGAGCCCTTGGCATATTATGAGGCAGTCTTGTGAGAAAATCGACTTTTTCATCAATACTCATCTGACTTAAAGGCTTTTTCACTCGTTTTCTTCTTGGTTCTTCTTTTGTTTCATGAAAGACACCTTCTGGCTGGTTTCCCTCTTCTTCTTGAGGCTCTCGCTTTTGTATGATCTCTGGTTCTTGTGTGATCTCTTGTTCCTGCGCAGGCTCGGCTTCTTGTGTAGCCTCTTGTTCCTGTGCAGGCCCTGCTTCTTGTGGGATCTCTTGTTCTTCTGTAAACTCAGCTTCTTGTGTTATTTCTCGTTCATGTTGAAGTTTAGGCGGCTCGGCTTCTTTTTTATGCTCTATTTCTTGAGCTGCAGGTTCCTCCTGCTTGCTTTCTTTGATCACATCTTTTGTATTGGGCTCACTTTCTGGCTGTTTTTCTGATTTCTTTCGCTTTCTCACAATATTTTGCATGGCCGGCTTTGATTCTTGATAGCTCGGCTGAACAATATACATCAGCGGCTTTTGATTCTCATCACCTTTATTTGACATACTAATCCCTCCCGAATGATTCATTCCTTATATATATGAACGGAGGCCTCAAATCAGAAGAAAAATAAAAAAACAGCATACCCTTCATCGGTATGCTGCAAGTCTTGTATTCGTTTAGCGGGCAATGATATGGAAGCCAGAATCAACATGCAGATTCTCACCTGTCATGCCGCGAGATAGATCACTGAATAAGAATAGAGCTGTATCGCCAACTTCTTCAGGAGTTGTTGTACGGCGGAGCGGTGCACGCTCTTCAATATCCTTCAGAATGGTATTAAAGCCGCTGATGCCTTTTGCAGATAACGTACGAATTGGACCAGCAGAAATACTGTTCACGCGGATGCCTTCTGCGCCTAAATCAGCTGCTAAATATTTCACACTTGCTTCAAGTGATGCTTTCGCTACACCCATTACGTTGTAGTTTGATACAACACGCTCTCCGCCTAGGTATGTAAGCGTCACAATGCTTCCACCCTCTGTCATTAATGGACGTGCTGCTTTTGCTACAGCAGTTAATGAGTATGCACTAATATTGTGCGCCAAAAGGAAACCTTCACGGTTCGTGTTCAAGTATTCGCCAACAAGCTCTTCCTTGTTTGCAAATGCAATGGCATGTGCAACGCCATGAATGACTTGTACTTTTTCTTTAATTGCAGCGAAACATTTTTCGATTTCTTCGTCACTTGTCACGTCACATGGAAGAATAATTGAATCATCACGCTCAAGTGTGCTTGCCAGCTCTTTTACCGATTCAGCAAGACGATCTCCAACATAAGTAAAAATCAAACGAGCTCCAGCTTCATGAAGTGAGCGGGCAATTCCCCAAGCGATGCTTCGTTTATTGGCAACACCCATCACCACGATATTACGGCCTTCTAAAGAAAAGTTCATATGTAATAAAGCCTCCTATTTTTTCAAGACATAGTATTAGTACCTGATCATAATATTATCACAGATCATAAGAGAATGACAATTTCCGCTGAAAGAAAGTTTCATTTTCACGAAAAAACCGCCCTCACAAGTGAAGACGGTTCGATTCGGTTATCGTTTGATTCTGTTTTGCTGATAAGCAAAGTGGTTCGTAGGCCCATGTCCAGATCCAATACGTAAAGGGAATTTAATGGCTTCATGGACAAAGGTTTCTGCTGTTTCAAAGGCTTCCTTCATCGAATATCCTTTCGCAATTTCAGCTGTTAATGCTGCTGCAAACGTGCAGCCTGTACCATGTGTATGCGGTGTATCAATATGTTCATTTGTGACTTCAATAAAGCCTTTTCCATCATACAGCAGGTCTGAAATCATCCCATCAGATGGACCATGGCCGCCTTTGATCACGACATGTTTCGTGCCAAGCTCATAAAGACGCTCCGCTGCCACATAGCGGTCCTCTTTCGTCTGAATACGTATGCCTGTTAGTACTTCTGCCTCAGGAAGATTCGGTGTTACAGCATAGCTGACAGGCAGCAAGTGTGTTTTCATCGCAGAGACCGCATCTTCATTTAATAAAGAGGCCCCTCCTTTTGCGATCATGACTGGATCTACAATCAGCTTCATTTCATATTGAACCGTTTTTTCAGCTACGATTTTAATCATGTCTGCACTCCACAGCATCCCTGTTTTGACGGCATCTGGCGGTAAGTCTTCTGCCACTGCATCTATTTGACGCTCTAACGCCTCAATTGAAAGCGGGTATATCCCGTGAACACCTAGTGTGTTTTGCGCAGTAATTGCTGTGATCGCAGACATTCCGTACACACCGAGCTCCTGAAAAGTTTTCAAATCTGCCTGAATACCTGCTCCGCCGCCAGAATCAGAACCCGCGATTGTGAATGCTTTTTTGATCGTCATTTCTTCACACCTCTCATTAGCCAATCCATTGATGATAAATGGTTCTTGCTTTGGCAATATCATTCGTACCATGAACAAGCGCTCTGCCATCTTTAAATAAGACAAGCTTAAACTCATCCTTTTGACACGAAAGCAAATATGGATTCTCAAGCACATCCATTCCTGCCCTCTTTAACCGAAGAGCTACTTCATGTAAAGGCGGCGGTGTTTCTGCTGCACTGCGGATTTGTACCGTATTGCGGCCGCATAGTACATCCGCCCTCGCTCTCTTGTCATATGAAAGAAATGGATACGTCTTCAGTCCACAGCTTGGACATTGCTTCTTCTTTAAAGACACGGCCGACCGAATGTCAGACCTTTCATTTTTCCATAAATCGAAGGATTTTAATATTGGCGTCACTTGATGTCCTGTTAAATATTTAAGTGCATCTGCCACTTGATATGCGGCCACCTGCTGCACAACTGGACTAATGATACCTGCTGTATCACATGTCATGCCTTGTGCGGGTAAATGTTCAAGCAGACAGTGTAAACACGGCGTCTCACCAGGGATCACAGTGAATTGAATGCCGTAACTTGCTACACAGGCCCCATAAAGGAACGGAATTTGATGTTTGACAGCGGCATCATTTGCGATCATTCTCACCTCAAAATTATCCGCTGCATCGACAATGATTGAAGCCTCACTGACAAGTTCGTCAATATTGTGAGCAGTCACATCGATCACGATTCCTTTGATGTGCACGTCACTGTTTACTTGCTTGAGTCTTTTTTCAGCCGCCACAGCTTTTGGCAGCCGATCCTTCACGTCTTGCTCCGTGTAAAGCTGCTGACGCTGAAGGTTGCTCCATTCAATATAATCTCGGTCCAAAATGGTAACAGATCCAACGCCGGCACGAACGAGCATTTCAGCACTTGCGGTTCCAAGTGCCCCCGCTCCAATAATGACCGCCTTTGAGTCATTTAGCCTCTTTTGACCCTCTGTTCCGATTGGCTGAAAAAGCTCCTGGCGTGAATAACGAGTGCTCAAAATGACGGCATTCCTTCCTGTGGACTGCTCGCTGTCCCATAGTTTTTTAGCGGAATACGTCCTGCCTCATAGCCTAGTCTTCCTGATTCAATCGCGAGTTTCATTGCTTTTGCCATTTTCACAGGATCCTTTGCACCAGAGACAGCGGTATTTAGTAATACAGCGTCAGCTCCAAGCTCCATCGCATAAGCTGCATCCTTCGGAGAACCTACGCCAGCATCAATAATGACCGGCACCTTCGCCTGCTCGATTATAAATGAGAGGTTCAGAGGGTTTAACAGACCTTGGCCTGAACCAATCGGTGAAGCACCAGGCATGATGGCATGGACACCGAGTTCTTCTAATTTTCTTGCCAGCACCACATCATCAGATGTATATGGCAGCACGATAAATCCTTCTTCGAGCAGCATTTCAGATGCTTTTAATGTTTCAACTGGATCTGGCAGAAGAGACCTTGAACAGCCAATGACTTCTACCTTGATCATGTCACAAAGCCCAGAAGCCTTTGCTAAACGGGCAATACGCACTGCCTCTTCTGCTGTACTTGCACCAGCTGTATTGGGAAGCAGCGTATATCTTGATAAATCAAGCTGCTCCAAAAAATTAGGCTGAGATGCTTCGAATATGTTCATTCTTCTGACGGCAAAGGTTAAAATTTCGGCTTCCGATACGTTCACCGCTTCTTTTTGAACCTCAAATGATGGGTACTTTCCTGTTCCTAGTAATAGTCTTGATGTGAATGTTTTTCCGCCAATGTGCAGCATTGGATCATCCTCCTCCTACGAAATGAACGATTTCAATCGTGTCATTTGGTTGAATTTCTACTTGTTGAAACGCTTCTTTATCAATGATTTCATGGTTCTTTTCAACGATCACCACACGGTTTTCAAGCTGATAGGCTGATAGCAGATCATAGATCGTTCCATTCTCTTGATCGAAATCAACGATTCTGCCATTCAATTGAATCTTCATACGAATAGTGCCTCCTTTCGTCCAATACGAAACGCATGAAGCCATTCCTCTTTGACCGGTTCGTCTAATATCAGGTCACGAATGATTTCTCCAGTAATCGGCGCTAGTAAAATACCGTTCCTGTAATGCCCTGCAGCAAAAAGAATACGCTTGTCTTCTGGATGTCTTCCGATATAAGGATGCCGATCGTTTGTCGCCGGACGAAGGCCTGCCCAGCACTCTTCAATCGGCATCTCCTTAATAGAAGGCATAAGCTGAGACGCCTTTTGAATCACAGCTTCCATGCCGCCAAGCGTTGGAACAGCCTGCCACTCGTTTGGCTTCATTGTTGCGCCGATAACAAGCTTTCCGCTATCTCGCTGAACGATATAACAATGATCATGATAAATGGTGTGTGCGAGCGCCGGACCATTATTCCATACAGACACACATTCCCCTTTTACTGGATAAAGAGAATGAGATAATCCGAGTTCTTCAAAAAAACGGCCAGACCATACACCACTTGCGACTGTCAGGTCATCACATGTGAATGTGCCCTTCGTTGTTCTGACAGTTAACGCTTCTTTGTCCCGCTTCACTTCGATCACAGGTGTACACTCTTTCACATCTGCCCCGTACCGGACAGCCGCCTGCCATAAAGCCCTGCATACAGCGTAAGGTTCCACATGCACATCCTCTTCAATCAAACCTGCTCCCAGCATGTGATCTGTAACTTGAGGCATGCATTTTTTTACGCTGCTTGCGTCAAGCCATTTAAATGTAGACAAATGCTGCATCTGGCAAAGGGCTTGTTTCTCTTCTTCTGTAAAGGCGACCTTCATGATACCGCCCGCTGAAGTTCGAATATCAATGCCTGATTCATGAAGAAGATCGACTTTTAATTTTTCGTACAATGCCTGGCTTGCTCTGCCTGCCTGAAAGAAAACATCCTCATGACCCTCTCCTTCAGCATGTGCACCGAGCATCCCGGCAGCCGCACTTGTCGTTTGCTTCCCTATCTCATTCGCTTCAAATAAGACCACCTGTTTTCCTGCTTTTGCAAGGTGATAGGCGATGGAGACCCCTATGATTCCACCACCAATGATTGCAACGTCATAATGCTTTTTCATAAGGATTCTCCTTTACCTTTTCAGAAAATGCTTGTGCCATCATACGCGGCTGATGATGAGCAAAAATCCCAGACATGACAGCAATTCCTTTCACATTTGCTTGTTTCAATTCTGGAACTCGTTCTGGGGTCACCCCGCCGATGGCCACCACTGGAATCGTTAGTGCAGAAGTCAGTTCTTTCACAAGATGTACACCTCTTGCCTGAAGTCCTGGTTTACAAGAGGTGGCATATATGTGCCCAAACATGACATACTCTGCTCCATTTTTCTCTGCTGCTTTCGCTTCTTCTATCGAATGGACAGATACTCCCGCATGAAGGTGAGGAAATTTTTTTCGCAGTTCTTTTGGCGAAAAGCTGTGACCCGGGAGATGCACCCTGTGAATATTGGTAAGCAGTGCAACGTCTACTCGGTCATTGATGACGAGCTTTTCTTTCGGCACACCTTCTAAAAGGAGATTCTTCACGAGATCAACAAGCTCACTTGCTGTTTTAGACCGTTCCCGAATATGAATAAAATCCACTTCAGACGCAATGGCTTTTATTTGTTTGATCAGTTCATCCGCAGGAAGGGAATCATTTGTCACTGCGTGGAGTTCCATTTGCACCAACCCCATCTAAGCATGCTGTTTGCCACATTTCTTTTTGATACGCCATCTCCCAGAAGTGATATTCATAATAGCTTGAAATCACAAAATTTTCTTTCATATTTGCCCGTACATGTTCTGGTGCTTTTTCCGCGAGTTCATCAAAGCGGTTCACCTGTTCGAAGACAAGTTCCTTAAACCAATCGCCTCCATATGTCAAAATCCATTCTTGATAAATCGGATGGTCAGGTGTTGTTTGTTTCAGCTTTTCACCTACCTCATAATAGAGCGAGTAACATGGTAATAACGCGGCTAAAATCTCTTCAAACCGTCCGCTTTTTACAGATCGGTACATATGAGAGGTATACGCATAAGCAGTGGGGGAAGGCTTAAAGTTCTCAATGGCTTCATCAGAAATCTGCAGAAGCTCTGTAAATTTCCTATGCAGCGACAGCTCTGCTTCATACGTCCCCTGAGCATGATACGCCATTCTGCCCGTCGTATGTAAGTCCTCACTAATCGCCGCTCCATATGCCTGCACCTTTGCAAAATGAGTTAAATAATACGAATCCTGCATCACGTAATAGGTGAAACGATCGAGTGAAAGTGTGCCATCTCCAATCCCTTTGACAAAAGGATGTGTAAAGCTTCCATTCCACCATGCTGCTGCAGCCTCTTTACATTCTGTTGAAAACGTCATTTTTCTCTCCTCCTGTTTTTCCATATAAAAAAGCCACTTTCCGCGTGGAAAGTGGCTTGGAATTTGTAAAAAGCATAGTCAAAAACCGCACCACTTCCCTACGCAGGTATGAACCTGTTCAGGTAATGAGGGTCTAAAAGTGAACACTTTTATCTCAGCCCTTTTAAAGGACTCCCCTAGTGGATCAAATATATGATGTTGTACCTCTATCTTAATCAGGAATTGTTCATTGGTCAAGGGTTCATTGTCATTCTAATTGGGCTCTTAGTCCTGCCACATATTCCCGAGAGCCCGATACAAGCACACGGTCGCCGCTTCTGAGTGTCGTATCTCCATGCGGTACTAAGCTGTCTATCCCTCTAAAAATGCGGACAAATACCAAATCACCGGTGAAAGGAAATTCTCTCAGCATGACATTATGATAACGATGATTGTTCATTTGAATTTGATACAAAGAAGAATCCTCATTTGTTAGCAATCGAATCGCATCAGGTGCTTCAATCAAAGCTCTTAGCACCGTTTTAGATGACAGGAAAGTAGAAAACGTATCAATGCCCGCTTCCTTCAATGTCAGCTCTGCCTCTGCTTTGTTGACACTTGCAATGACTTGTTTTGAACCTTCTTCTTTTGCAAATAAAGCAATTTCCTTATTTTTCGTCTCACTGCCTGTTGCGACGACTAGGACATCCTCTTGGCCGACGCCTGCCTTTCTCAGCGTCTCATCGTCGTATTGTTCAATTGATTCGACTTCAAAGATAGAGTCTGCCAGCAGTGCTTCTTTATTTTCTTGAAAAACATGCAAAATCCGAATGTCATATTCATCCTGATGTAAGTCAAGTGTGACAGGTAAGGTCAGCTGATTTGCTCCAATAAAGGTCACACGCTTCTTATGGATTGCCGCTTGTTCTTTTTTAAACAGCGCTTTAAACCAAACAGGTGTTAAAATACTCGTTAGCACAGCAACTAAAATCAGCGCCCCTGACATTTTATGATCAATGACACCGAGCCGCTCACCAATCGTCGCAGCTGCAATGACGAGAGATAGCGTTGAAGTTAATAAAAAGCCGGAGCCAATGACCTTTTTCATGTCATACCATTTTTTCAAATAAAGAATCGGGATGAGCTTACTCATAAGCAGCGCAATAAACAGCAGCGGAATCATGATCATGATGTTTGGGTCCTTAAACAGTGCCCATATATTCAGATCTACTCCGACCATCACAAAAAAGATCGGGATTAAAAATCCATAGCCAAATGAGTCCAGCTGCTGAACGAGCTCTTTATTTGGTGAAAGAAGGGACACAAGCACGCCAGCTAAAAACGCCCCTAGAATATTTTCAGCCCCGAGTGATTCAGATAAGGCAACTAAGACTATAATGAGAGTAAAGATTGCCCTTGTCCCAATTTGCACGGTCCCTTTAGACATCGACTGAAAAATTGACTTTGTCTTAAATACGCGGCCAAATAAATAAAGAAGAATGCCTGCAGCAAATAATAAGAGCAGGAGCCACATGTTCCCTGTTCCATCTCCATAAATGGAGGAAAACACAGCAAGCAAAATCATCGTGACCAAATCGGCAATGACAGCTACAAGCAGAATGATTTGACCGATATTCGTCTGCATCAACTTTTCCTCTTTTAAAGTTGGAACCACTACGCCTAATGAGATAGTAGAGATAATGAGCGTCATTAAAAAGGCATTTTGGATAAACCCTGCGAGTACAAACGCATAGGACAGAATAAAAGAAATACAAAATACCCCAAGAAAAATAATGGTGGCAGCTTTAAATGTATTTGGTTCTTTTAAACCATTTGGAAGTTCTCGTGCTTTCTTCTTTGACTCAAAAGAAGAAAAATCTATTTCAAGCCCACTTAAAAACATCAGAAAAATAAAACCGAGCATGGATAATGTATCTAACCACGCATCATGTTCGACAACCAGTTGAAGACCGCTTTTCCCAATGATGAGCCCCATGATGATTTCAGCTACAACGACCGGAATGGTCAGCTTAAATCGGTGCAATAAAATAGGGGTGAAAAAGGCGACAATGATAACGACAACGAGTGATGAAACAGATGTATGCTCCATTGGCTAAAGCCTCCTAACATTCATGTTTAATTTTTTAAGTCTTACGTTAAAGCATTGATTCTAACAATTGCCCAAATGAAATGAAAGCCATTCGTTATATTTTCTAAAATTCAAACTTCTTTATATCCGACGAATGGATGAAAAAAATCAGGAGGAAACCTTATGAAATTCGATATTATTGGCGATATCCACGGCTGCTACGAAGAGCTGCTTACCCTCATACACAAACTAGGATACGAACTCAAACATGGATTACCCGTCCATCCTGATAAGAGAACGCTGGCCCTTGTTGGTGATCTAACAGATCGTGGACCTCAGTCAGTAGACGTCATGCGATTTGTCATTCATGCCTATTCACACGGCGCAATCCGCTATGTACCTGGCAACCATTGCTTTAAGCTTTACCGCTATTTAAAAGGAAATCCCGTCAAATTGCTTCATGGCATCGAAACCACAGTGAACGAAATAAAAAAACTGCCAATTCACGAACAAAACAAATTGTCACATGAATTTAAGCAGTTATTCGAGAAGGCTCCGCTTTATGATGTACTCATTCCTGATGAGCTGATCATTGCACACGCAGCGATGAAGGAAAAGGATATTGGAAAAAAGCCGAATAAACAGATGCGGTCCTATCTATTATTTGGTGCCGTCACTGGAGAAACATGGCCAGATGGACGGCCTGTTCGGAAGGACTGGGCAAAGGAGTATCACGGAAAACCGTGGATTGTGTATGGCCATACACCAGTAAAAGAACCTCGGTTCGTTGGCAGAACCGTCAATATTGACACAGGCTGCGTATTTGGCAACCAGCTGTCTGCCCTCACATACCCTGAGCTTAAAACAGTCTCTGTTCCTTCATCTATGCCTTATGACGATTCAAGGTTTCAGCATTTCACATCATAAAAAACCCGGCCCTGCGCTGCAGGTGACCGGGTTTCTCTATTTAAAAAAGCAATGATTTCATATCATCAGGAAGCGGGGCTGAAAATGTCATTTGCTCACCTGTCATCGGATGAGGAAATACAAGGGTTTCACTATGCAATGCCTGCCGGTCTATCCGCTCGGTCGTTCCGCCATACAGCGTATCTCCGATGAGCGGATGCCCAAGAAATTGCATATGAACACGAATTTGATGTGTTCTCCCGGTTTCAAGCGAGAGAGACACATCCGACATGTTCAACTCAGCGATTACCGCTCGCACGGAATAATGCGTCACTGCGTTCTGCCCAGTATCATCAACCATCCGCTCGATGATACTATCCCCTTTTCGGGCAATTTTTGCAGCGATCGTTCCATGTTTTTCTGTGATCATGCCATGTGTAAACGCTCTGTATGTTCGCTTAACCTCTCCACTTTTTTGCGCCTTTGATAAAAGGCTATGGGCAAAGCGATGCTTCGCCACAAGCATGACGCCAGATGTGTCACGATCAAGACGGTTCACCAAATGAACCGTATGCCGAACAGACTGCTTGGCATAATGATGCAGCAATCCATTCGCAATACTGTGCTCAGGGTGCTCCCGAGAAGGGATTGAAGGAATATACGGCCTTTTATTCAGCACAAGGACATGCTCGTCCTCAAATATAATATCAAGCGGAATCGGTGCAGGCTTTAGTCCTTCACTCACTTTTTCCTCGGGAAATAAAATGGTGAGCCTGTCCCCTTCATGCAGCTCGCACTTCACGGTAACATGCTCTCCATTAATAAGGAGGTCACCGCCAGCAAACTTAATATCTGTCAGCATTCTTTTCGAAATGCCAAGATCAATTAAATATTCCTTTAAAAGCAGCCCTTCTTCTTTGGCTGTTATGGTTTTGTTTAACGTAAAGTATTCCAGCGGGAACAACCTCTTTCTTATTCTCCTTTTCCGATAAAGGAATCTTGCACCCTTTTCCAAAACGGAAACGGTCTAAATCTGGCAAAACGGACATTCTCGTCTGCCACCCGGCATTGAATGGATTTGACGTCTTTATGAAGCAGTGTTAAATGATCAATGGTCACCTGAAAATCCACATCATTCCTCGGCTTAATCACACAAGTATGGTGGTCAGGCAAAATAAGCGGTGAACCGACCGTCCGAAACACTCGGTTGTTGATTGAAGCCATTTCTGCCAGCTGAATGGCTCTAATGGAAGGGTGAATAATGGCGCCACCCAGTGCCTTATTATAGGCCGTACTGCCAGATGGTGTAGACAGACAAAGACCGTCACCTCTAAATGTTTCAAACAGCTGGCCTCTGATTTCAACATCTGCCACAAGTGTCCCTTCCATGCTTTTAATTGTACATTCATTCATGGCTAAATATTTCTCTTCTCTGCCGCCGTCGTTGTATCTGACAATGACTTCTAAGATCGGATATTCCACAATATGATAAGGCGTTTTCGCAATGGCTAAGACGAGTTTTTCAATTTCACTCGGCACCCAGTCAGCATAAAAGCCAAGATGACCTGTATGAACACCGACAAAAGCCGTTTCATTTAGACGGTCGCTATAACGGTGAAACGCATAAAGAAGGGTGCCGTCTCCACCAACCGTAATGACAAGATCCGGTTCCTCTTCATTTAGTTCCATACCAAAATCCAATAAGTAAGTCTGAATTTTACTTTTGAGCGTGTCAGATACAGAATTCCCTTTTGAAGAAACTGCAAATTTCATGAATTCTTCTCCTTTTTCACCTTGCTGCTATGAGAGGGCAGCATCATATTTGATCAAACTGGCTCAGCTGTCGTTTTTCTTTTTCCGGGAAAATGCCACTTGTGCTTCTTGAATTTCCTCTCTAATTTCGGACATTTCTTCATCGAGACGAGATGCTGCCTCAGATGCTCTTTGAAGGCGCAGCTTGACCTTCTCCGGGATGTTCCCGCTATATTTATAATTCAGAGAATGCTCAATGGTCGCCCAAAAGTTCATCGCAAGCGTACGAATTTGGATTTCGACGAGGAGCTGTTTCTCTCCGCTTACGGTTTGCAGCGGATATAGCACAACAAGGTGGTAAGAGCGGTATCCGCTTTCTTTATGTTCTGCAATATAGTCGCGTTTATCTACAACCACAAAATCTTTACGTGACTGGAGCATTTTTTTCACGACTTGTATATCTTCTACAAACTGGCACATAATGCGAAGCCCAGCAATATCCTGCATCGTTTCAATCTCATGCATCGGGATGTTTTTACGCTTTGCCTTTTCTAATATGCTGGCAACGGGTTTCACTCGGCCTGTGACAAATTCTACTGGTGAATGGTCATCCTCGAATTCATACAGCTTTCGAATGCCTTTTAGTTTCACTTTTAGTTCTTCGACTGCTTGTTTATACGGTGCGAGGAATTGATCCCATTGTTTTTTGTCCATGAAACTTCCCCCAATTCCATATACCTAATTATTTCAGAGGAATGTGCTTTTCACTTTCTCTTCCATATCTCCGTAATTGGCATTGTCTTTAATATTGTCGATTAAATAATGTAATTCCTGTTGAAGCTGAATGAGTTCCAGTGAATGTTCATCTGATGCCAAATAGACAGGGATGTCACGATTCATTGCTTCTTTTAATGGAGCCCATGTATGTTCCCCTAAAATAAGATACGAAAAGGACTCCTCGGTTTCAAGTATGTAAACGAACGCAAAGTGATCAGAATCAACAAGCATTTGTCCTGATGCTTTTGCTTTTTGGATTTGCTCTTCTGACTGGATTGTCAAAATCAGCCTGTCTTCTTTTAAAGTTGCTTCTGTGATTTCAATTCTGTTTTGCATCATGATCTCCTTTACAACAAAGTACAGCTTTATTTTATCATATCAAGTTCAATATTGATAAACCGAACTTTTTGAGAAAATCCTGTTTTTCTCTTTTAAATGATCCTTTCTCAAGATTCTTCATTCATTTTGGTCCATACCTAAAGAAAATAGAGAGAAAAAAACAGTCTTTTACATGTTGAACACACTTCATGTACAATAATCATATTTCCTCTAATGAAAGGTTGATGTCAAATGGCACAGGAAATTGAAATCGAACTAAAGCAATTATTAATGAAAGAAGAATTTGAACAGCTGAAACAGCATTTTCAATTGAAGGATGCGGATTTCCATACGCAAACCAACTATTATTTTGATACACCTCAATTTGATATAAAATCTCAATTGGCTGCATTAAGAATGAGAGAAAAAAACGGTCAATGGGTGCTCACATTAAAGGAACCACATGAAATAGGCTTGCTCGAAACCCACCAAACGATTGCTCCCCCTTCTCAACTTGACGATTTTAAGCTGCCAGAAGGTGAAGTTGCAGACAGATTAGACCACCTGAACATTCAAAAGGATCAAATTGTGTACTTTGGTTCACTTGAAACGTCAAGAGCAGAAAAAATGATCCAAGAAGGCTTAATTGTTTTGGATCACAGCCGATATTTAACAGTAGAGGACTATGAACTTGAATTTGAAGTGAGCGACCTGGAAATCGGACAAGCCGCTTTCTCCGCATTGCTCCGCAAATTTCATATTCCAGTACGAAACACAAAAAACAAAGTCGTTCGTTTTTATGAAGAAAAAATGAAAACACAGAATAGATGAATTCCTTGAAGGAGGAACATGATGAACGTTAATCAACTTCAATCCTTTATGCAGCTTCAAGCGCTTAAAACGTTACAGACAGATCCAGCACAAACGCAAATGTCTGGGGGTCAAGAATCGAATGCCCAAGCTTCATTTCAGTCGCTGCTGCAAGATTTTTTAGGCGGATCAGAATTATCACGTCTCCCGCTTTCCATCTCAGCTTTTTTGGGCACGGATCCATCAACGGCTCCAAACACGCAATATGCGCGTACAAACCCATATTTATCTGCCACTTCCGGCAGTGATCAGCTTGAGGCCCAATCTTTATATGCAAATGACAATCAATTAAATACAGCGAATGGCATTGGAAATGTCTTAAACAACAGCTACACGCCGCCGCTTCAAAAGGCTGTCTCAAGTAGCTCATCATCAAAAGAGATTAATCAAATCGTGTCACAAATGGCTCAAAAGCATGGCGTTCCCGAAAAGCTGATTCACGCGGTCATCAAGCAGGAATCCGGCTACCGCACAAATGCTGTCAGCCATGCAGGTGCGCTTGGACTCATGCAGCTCATGCCATCTACTGCTAAATCACTTGGCGTCAACAATGCCTTTGATGCGTCCCAAAACATTGAAGGCGGAACGAAGTATTTAAAACAAATGCTCAATAAATATAACGGAAATATCTCACTCGCCTTAGCTGCCTATAATGCAGGCTCAGGAAATGTAGATAAATACGGGGGCATTCCTCCATTTAAAGAAACACAAAATTATGTCAAGAAAATCACAGCTCAATATTTCGCTTAAACCGAAGAGAATAACCTCTTCGGTTTTTTGTATGTCGCTTTTCCCCCTTTTTTGACTGAATGTGTTATGATATGGTCAATTGATCACAGAATCCGATTCTCTCTTTATTTTGAGCAGACCAAAGCGGTTTGTTTGTGGAATTGAGATGAGGTTGTTAAAATAAGTACAAGAATAGAAACAATAAAATAGAACAAACTGAATATCACTTTTGAAATAAATGAAATGCGCAATAGGGTGAGTCATCCTATTAACTACGAGTAAAAGGAGTAGTCAACATGGTACAATCGTTTAACGCACCTTACGAAGCGGTTGGAGAGGAACTTCTATCGCAACTTGTTGATACTTTTTATGAAAATGTAAAGTGTCATCCTTTGCTTCATCCTATTTTCCCGGATGACTTAAAAGAAACAGCAAGAAAACAAAAACAGTTTTTAACGCAATATTTAGGCGGACCACCGCTTTATACAGAAGAGCATGGCCACCCAATGCTGCGAGCGAGACATCTCCCTTTTCCGATTACTGAGGAGCGGGCTGACGCATGGCTTGAATGCATGGAGGATGCAATGGATCAAGTAGGATTAACCGGCGATATTCGTGACTTTTTATTTGAACGGCTTTCTCTGACGGCTCGTCATATGGTCAACCAAACACCTGAAAAGGATGGACGATCTTGAGCTGCAATACGCACGATCAATATTTCTCACACTGTCACGGACATCCTCAAAAGCCGATTGAAATCTATGTATTCATTGATCCTCTAAGCCCAGACTGCTGGTTATTAGAGCCATCCATCAAAAAGTTGAAAATGAAATATGGCCGTTTTTTCACTTTACGAACGGTAACAAGTTCTAGTATTAATGCTTTGAATCGGAAAAGAAAGAAACATTTACTGACTGAAGCATGGGGGAAATTTGCCACTAAAACGCAGACCAAAAAAGAACAAATGCTGTCTGAACAAATTGTGACATCACCCTACCTCGCCTCACTGGCACTAAAAGCAGCGGAGCTTCAAGGCAGAAAATGCGGAATGAAATTTTTGCGTCTTATTCAAGAATCACTTTTTTGCCATCAGCAAGATGTCACAAGTGAGCAGGTACTGATAGAAAATGCAAAAAGTGCTGGTCTGGACATCGAGGAATTCCAGCGCGACATTCATTCTCAAAGTGCTGTGAAAGCACTGCAATGTGATATGAAAATTGCAGCTGAAATGGACGTATCTGAGCTTCCGACCTTCGCCTTTTTTAATACCGTAAATGGAGATGAAGGATTAAAAATTTCAGGTGCCTACTCTTATGATATATACGAGGAAATCCTTTTTGAAATGATTGGTGAAAAACCAACACCATCAGAACGGCCTCCAATTGAATGGTTTATTGCTTACTTTCAATTTGCTTCCGCAAAAGAGATAGCCGTTGTCTATGACCTGACGCTTGAAGAAGTTGAACGAGAAATGAAGAAGCTGGCTTTCGCTCAAAAGGTAGAACGTGTACAAGTGCAGCAAGAAATGTTTTGGCGCTATAAAGAGAATGACCACCATACAGATCTTGATGTCTATCGCTGTGAAAATGAACATGGGTGCTGACCCATGTTTTTCTTTACCTTCACCAGGAACATTCGTTCTGTTTATAAATACGAAGAAACCGCGCCGGGATAAGCGCGGTTTCACTATGTCTTAACGACAACAAAGGGGATGGGAGAAATTTTTCACGGTCAAACAAAGGGGTAATGTTTGTATGTGATTAATTTCACATCTGTAGTATATCAAATTTTGTCGACTTATGACAACAGATATACTATATGTTCATATTTTTGTCACAAAACATAAGAGGGTTGTCACTTTCATATAGTAAAAGTAACAAAAAAATGGGGGGATCTGCATGCGCAGCACAACTATTGGACTTGTTGCCATTGGCTTATGTTTCTTTTTAAATATATTAGGCTTAATGAAGATGCTTCCTCTTTATTTGACGTCACCACTCTTATTTGCTTCGATTCTTTTTACGCTTTATCGAATGAATCACCGTAAGACCTTTAGAGGTTTTAAAGGTTGATGATTGACATGGAACGGCCTCGATATCTGAAGAGGTCTTTTTTTATGAGAAAAAAACTCCTGTCAAAAGATGAGATAGCACTCACACGTCTGACAGAAGTCTTTTCATTACTCACCTGTTTTGGAGATGAGCTCTTCCATTTCTTTTAGTTTTTCTTCGAACAATTGACATGCTGCTTCGATTGGTTCTTTAGAAGCCATATCAACCCCTGCTTTTTTCAGCACATTGATTGGATAATCAGAGCTTCCTGCTTTAAGGAAATCGGTGTAGCGCTCTACCGCTGGTTTTCCTTCTTGTAAGATTTGCTTGCTTAATGCCTGCGCCGCACTATAGCCTGTCGCGTATTGATACACATAATAGTTGTAATAAAAATGAGGGATTCTCGTCCACTCTAATCCAATTTCCTTATCAACCACCATGCCGTCACCAAAGTACTTCTTGTTCAGGTCGTAATAAAGGTTTGTCATAAATTCTGGCGTTAAAGCCTCTCCTTCTTGTGCTTTCACATGAATAAGATGCTCAAACTCAGCAAACATCGTTTGTCTAAATACCGTTCCTCTAAATCCTTCTAACAAGTGGTTTAACACATACAAACGCTGCTTTTTATCGTCTAAATGATTGAGCAGGTATTCGCCTAGTAACGCTTCATTTGTAGTGGAAGCCACTTCAGCTACAAAGATACTATAGTTTCCATACGGATATGGCTGGTGCTTTCTTGTATAGTAACTGTGTACAGAATGCCCAAATTCGTGAGCGAGTGTAAACAAATTATCAATATTATTTTGCCAGTTCATGAGGATATATGGATTTGTACCATAGCTCCCAGATGAATAAGCACCGCTTCGTTTCCCTTTATTCTCATAAACGTCTACCCAGCGATTGTCGAGTCCTTCTTTTAACACGGACACATATTCTTCTCCTAATGGCGCTAACCCTTTCAGCATATAATCCTTTGCTTCATCATAGGTGAGCTTCATGCCAGCATCTTTCACAAGTGGTGTATACAAGTCGTAATTGTGCACTTCATCAAGCTTTAATACCTTTTTACGTAATTCAATATAGCGGTGTAATAACGGTAAATATTGATGAACTGTATCAATTAGATTGTCATAAACTTCTTCCGGGATGCTGTTTCGTGATAATGCTGCTTCTCTTGCGGATTTGTAATTTCGCACTTTTGCATAAAAATTATCCTTTTTAATCGAACCGCTCAGTGTAGAAGCAAGTGTATTCTTATACTGATCATACGTTTTATACACAGCTTTAAAGGCATTCTTTCTCACTTCACGATCATCACTATTTAGAAATGTGATGAAGTTGCCGTGGGTAATTTTCTTTTCCTCTCCATTCTCATCCTTTACAGAAGGGAACGAAATATCGGCGTTGTTAAACATACTAAAGGTAGTAGATGAAGATGAAAGTGGTTCAGATGCCTCAGCTAATAAAGCTTCTTGCTCCTCACTTAAAATATGTGGACGCTCTTTATTAATTTCTTCGAGAGCATGTGAATACAGTTTTAATTCTTCTTTTTCTAGTATGAATTGCTGCAATTTATCTTCTTGGATCGATAAAATCTCTGGAACAATATAAGCAGATGTACTAGAAAGCTGTGTAAATAGATTCGATGCCTTATCATTTAACGCCTGAAATGATGAGTTCGTTGTATCTTCATCATATTTCATGTGCGCATATGTATAAAGCTTGCCAAGCTTTTCAGAAAGTTGATCCTGAAAGGTGAGGGCTTCATACAGAACATCAGCAGAATGGGCCAGCTTTCCTTTAAACTGGGCCAGCTTCGGAATTTCTTTTTTGACCGCTTCGAATTCCTTGTTCCATGCATCGACGCTTTCAAAAATATCTTCAAGACGCCATTTGTTTTCTTCTTTTACTTCGCTTCTGTCTGGTAAATGATTGTTTTTGTTTTGTGAAGTCATATGAATCCCCCTTGCATGAGTTGTGTTAAACCAACCTTTCGGAAAGTGAAAGAAATTGGTGTTGTATTTATCTTCTTTGTTTTGAACTATATTTGTCAAATCATATGCAGAAATAAATACCAAACAGACTAAAAAAATGAGGAAAAAGCGTTTCTTTTGATTCAATAGCAGCACCACCTTTTTCTTATCATGATCAAAGTGGTCATGAAACATGCTAATGAAATAAGAAAGCATCTCGTTTTAACACTTCATCTAGTGTTCGTATAGGCATTTGATTCGACGATACTTCATAATTACCCTCTTTCGTCATATGTAAAAACCCTTGTCTTACAAGCGCATTTACATATGCAGTGACCACCTCTTTTATTTCTTCTCTTGAAACATCGCCATATCGAAGTTTCACTTCTTTCATTTGCACACATCGATTGATTTCCATCATCAGCTGTTGAATCGTCACTCTTCCGCTTCCTTTTTTCCGCATCATCCAATCATAGAGACACCCTTGCCAAACATACACGGGACTTGTAAAGATATACGCTTCTTGCACCGGAATAAATAATTCAGTTGGCAAAAAAGGGAATGCTGTTTGATGATGCTCATAAAAAATATTTCTCAAACGTTTGCTTTCATTTGATAAACTGCGAGGAGGACGCTGCCTAAATTGCTGTATACATTTAATCCATTGTTGGTTTACTTGACGCTTGCTGGAAGGCAGAGATAGAAGTGCCGGAATATCACGGTATGCTGAAGGTGGTCTGACAGTCATGGCCGCACATATTTTCGTTGGTTGAAACACGAGGAATTGATCAAGATGGATGAACCTTTTCTGGATCGGGCAGAAAAAAATCAAGCGCCTTTCCTCTGATTCCCTTAAAATTCCCCAATGAATGGAGGAGAAAGAAAAAAGCTGGGCAGATTTTCGGTTTAAACGATTTGCCCCTATCATCCATATGGGAAAGAGCCCTGCCTCGCGGAGACCTGCTGTTCTTCTGCGAAGCTCTTGCCGGGAAATATTTGCACATTGAAATTCAATTGCATAGTTTTCATTTCCTATAGAGACGGTCACATCAGGACGCTGATGAATATTTGACATATACTTTTCCAGCGCCGGTTTATGTCCAAGCCCCTTCAGCCAATTCATAATGGCTTCCTTTCCCGCCTGATGATAAGCCGTTTCGCCTGAAGCTAGCGGACATGCTGTCAGCTGTTTATGCGCAAAATGATAGACACGATGCTCCCCTAGCTTTAATTGCACCTCCTCCCTGCACTCAGTACAATAAAATTTGCACGTCGTTCTTACATGCTCCAGACGGCTTTTCGATAGATGATGTGTCATTCGGATAAGCTTACCGTTATCCATAATTGCTGCGTTCATTCAGTTCGCCCCTCGCTCTTTGATAACCGTATTATAGCTTGTTCGTCTATAAGGAAGCGAAAAGGCAAAATGAATTTTTACCGTGTCAAAAGATAATTTTAATAATCATTTCTTCGGTAAAATCAAAAATCCCCCTTATAGAAAAGGGGGAAAATACAATCTTTATAAAAGTGGTGATAATAATCTTGCTGTTGATTCAAACAGTCTGACCCCCAAGGGTCTCTTTGCAAACTCTTCTGGAACAATTTCATGTGACTGCTCTAAATCACCTAAGAAATCATTGACGAGCTTCTCGGTGCTTTTTGTTTTATAGAGGAAGGCATTCACTTCAAAGTTCAAATGAAAGCTTCTCATATCCATGTTTGCCGTTCCTATCGAAGCCAGCTCGCTATCCACAATAATAAATTTACTATGCATAAAGCCTTGATCATACTCGTATACCTTTGCTCCTGCGTCAAGAAGCTCCGGGAAGTATGAACGAGATGCATGGAAAACAATCCGTTTATCTGGATTCTTTGGAGCAATAATCCGTACATCTACTCCGCTCAATGCGGCAATTTTCAATGCGGACAAAATATCATCATCCGGCACAAAATACGGTGAAGCGATCCAGATGGACTTTTTGGCGGAGATGATCATGGAGAAAAAAAGATTTTTAATGACCTCCCACTGCTTGTCAGGCCCGCCAGCAATCATTTGTACGCCTTCTGTTGTACTCTCAAGGTGGCTGAAATCTTTGAAATAGTCCACACCAGAGCATCTTTCATTCGTCATATAGTACCAATCCTGCATGAAAATCTGCTGGAGGTCACGAACAGCTTCGCCCTTAATCATCAAATGAGTATCACGCCAGAATCCATATTGTCTGCTTCTGCCCATGTATTCGTCTCCAATGTTAAGCCCGCCGACAAATCCCACTTCCCCATCAATTACGACAATTTTTCTATGATTTCGGAAGTTGATTTTATTATTTAAAAGGGGGAGCCTTACTGGTAAAAACGGAACGATCTGAACGCCAGCCTTTTCTAGGTCAGCAATATATTGACGGGAGAGCTTTAAGCTTCCTACATCGTCATATAAAAAGCGGACAATCACGCCATTTTTCGCTTTTTCAATGAGAATGTCCTTTAATTCTTGGCCAAGGTCGTCGTGGCGGAGAATGTAATATTCTAAATGAATGTGATGAGTTGCTTTTTTAATCTCTTCAAAAATATGAGAGAATGTTTCTTCACCATTGGTTAAGACTTTAGAGGACGTGCGATATGTAATAGGAGTATGTCCGAGTCTGTGGGCCAGCTTAAATAAGAGCTGCTGATGATCACCCATATGCGTCATTTTTTCAATCGCTTCTCTATGGATACGTTCATCTTCCTGAATTAATTTCTCGTCCAATACCGCCTTCTTTTCAAACAGCCGGCGCTTTTTGATATTGCGTCCAAAGAAAATGTAGAACAAAAAGCCGAATAACGGAAAGCTGCCAAGCAGGACAAGCCATGTAATCGTTTGAGACGGATTCCGGTTCTCCAAGAAAATAACAAATCCGATGAAAATAATCGATAAAGTAAATAGAACACTCACAGAACTTAATACACTTACCGCTAAATCACCGACAATCAATTGGATGATTAAATAAGCACCTACCGTAATGATTAGAAAAAATAGAACTTTGACTACATTTCTCATTTCATTTTTCTCCTTGCCGATCTCTTTATTTATCTATTCATTCAGATAAAAAAGCCGATTCCTCTATAGAAATCGACTTTTTGTTAGTTACGAGAAGTGCTGTTGAATCGTTTCAAGGGCATTCCCTTCGATAATCAGCTGACCGTATTCTTTCAGTCTGTAGATGCTGACCACTGATTCATGAGCATATTCAAGCAAAATGCTGAGCTTATTCTCCACTTGCTCATCTGACAAATCCTCGTGGAAGTCAACATATAGATAATAACGGTTTTCAAACGAATATAAACTTGTGGTAAAATCCTGCATATTTAATTGAGAAAGTGCAATCAAATCTTCAAAGTCATCCATTTTCAATACGAATTGAAGTTGAAGTTTTTTGTCCTTCTCATTATGGTCTTCTTGATCTTGCTCTTCTTTATGAAAATCATCAAGCAGTGCGTCTAAGCTTTCTTCATCTGTTTGATCTTTTTTATCTTCTGGAATCGGCAATTCGAGCTTTTGTCCATCTTTAGAAAGTTGGGCTTTTGTCACGACAATTTCAAGACCTTTGTCAAGTGCCTGTACTTGAATCCAAAGCGGTCCCTCTACTGCAAATTCTTCTTCTTCGTGCACTTCGTCCATTACTTCCCAAAACAGCTCTTCACTGCGCTCACGATTGTACCAGATCTCTTCACGGTCAAATCCGCGATCTTCAATATCACCGTAGGAAATATAAAATTTGACTGTATGTTCATTTATTCTTTCGATTTCCATTTTGCCAACCTTCCCTTCTATATAAGATGTTGAAGGGACATACAAGCTCCCAATTAATAGTACTTTACTACAATTTACCCGTTCCGTCTACATGTTAACCGTTTAAAGAATTGAGGTATTGCTTCGTACTGTCTATTTTATGATAAAACATGAATAAAAGAAATAAAAACGCATTTTTTGCAGAGAAAACTTGCAGAAACATATATTTGAATTGTCTTCATATATTGGTTGTACGAGCTCTATTTGGGACATGAGGTGAAATAGATGGAAACAGAGTGGATCGTATCCTTACTGATGATTATTGGCATAGACCTGATTTTAGGCGGAGATAATGCGCTCATCATTGCGATGGCGAGTCGCAGTTTATCACATGACAAACGCAATAAAGCCATTTGGATCGGCACTCTTTTAGCCGTGTTGATGAGAATTACAATGACTGGTGCCGCCGTTTATTTATTGACTATCCCTTATTTGCAGTTTATTGGCGGTCTTTTTCTCCTTTATATAGGATACAATCTGTTAATTGAACAAAAGAAGGAATCGATTCGGATAAAGAGCAGCGGCTCCCTTTGGCGTGCGGTTCAAACCATTGTGATTGCCGACCTTTTTATGTCACTTGATAATGTCATCGCAGTTGCAGGTGCAGCAAAAGGCAACATGCTTCTGACCGCTTTTGGTCTCATGATTTCTGTACCGATTATTATTTGGGGAAGCAAGCTGATTCATGCAGCTTTAACTAAATTTCCGTTTCTTTTATACGGAGGAAGTGCTCTCTTGGCCTTTACAGGGGGTGAAATGATTGTACGTGATGTGAAATTGGCTGAATTTATGGCACAGCATGCCACGCTTGAATTGATGCTTCCGTTTTTAACCGTCATAGTGGTCATATTAGCGAGCCTCTTTTACGAACAAACGGCTGAAAATAAATAAAAAAAGCTGCCAAATGATCGGCAGCTTTTTATGTTTTTATTAGTTAGCAAGTCGCTGAGCTTCTCTTAGTTGGAATGTACGAACCGTTCTTGGTAAGAAACGTCTAATTTCATCTTCATTGTACCCAACTTGTAATCTTTTTTCATCCAAGATAATTGGACGACGCAAAAGACCTGGATGCTCATTGATTAGTTTATACAATTGTTGAAGCGGCATTGTCTCAACATTGACATTTAGTTTTTGGAATACTTTTGAACGTGTTGAGATAATTTCGTCTGTACCGTCTTCTGTCATTCGAAGAATTTCTTTGATTTCATCGATTGAAAGAGGCTCAGAAAAAATGTTTCTCTCTTGATATGGGATATTGTGCTCTTCTAACCACGCTCTTGCTTTTCTACATGATGTACAGCTTGGTGATGTGTATAATGTTACCATAAATCTTCACTCCTCAATTTGTAGAATGAATATTGATCTGTATTCTTAAATTAAAATTGTTCTAAATAAGTAATCTTTATAGTGATTATACTATAAAAAAGTAAGTGTGAACAGATTTTCTTGCAATTTTTGTGACAAAAACTAGACAATTTCATTCATTTTGTCGTGCTGCTGGATGTCAGAACATTCTCATTTACTCGAGATGATCGAAAATATTTTTTTGCTTTCTATTTTCAATGATCTTCAATACATCATCAACATCCTCATACGATTGTCCATACCATTCTTCATCTTTATACGTATGGATTCGTTCATAGGTCTTCCTCATGGCTTCCATGATCTCTTCCTCATGATTTGTAAGAGGCGACCAATAAAGAATTTCCATGCGGTTCACTTCATTTGTTGCAAGTGACCTGCGTTTATAACCGATTGATTCTGCATGCTTGAAGTGCTCTCTTTGGTAAAACTTTAGGCGTTTTGCAGTATCTGCATCATCTTCATCTACAGGCTCGACCTCAAGCAAGATCGGTTTCTTTTTTTCCTTCAGCTTATGAATAAGCTTTGACCCGAGGCCTTCACCTCTTGCATCTTTGGAAACAAATAAATAATCAATAAAGATGAAAGAATCAAATTCGGCGTACATCATCACATGATGAGGTCCTTCCTCCTTATGATAAATATCACTTCTTTCCTTTAATAAAGCTTCCATATGCTCTTTTGACTTCATTTCTTCTATCGGGAAGTATTCACTGAGCTTTTCATACCAATTCATGGATCTGCTCCTTATGCTATAGTTAAGAACCACTTCCTTAGATATTCCCGATTTCCTGCTATTTAAACGCCTGTACTAGTAAGACGCAGCAAAGTCTTAAGTAGTTTCACTTTTTTTCAATTAACGCAAAAAAAGTTTTATAACGAACGATTCATGACGAGTTGAATACAGACAAACAGGATAATTGTCATCGCAATTTGAAGCATAATGAAATAAAGATATTTTACGCGCCATGCTTCTTGCTTCTGACCGCTTGTCTTTCGGTTAAGCATATATTCCATTGAAAAAGACACAATCCCAATGAGTACCATAAACGCGAGCATCCACTTTCCTCCGTTTGGTTTCCTGAAAAAAGACGTTGAAAAAAGCATGAATACAATGAGAACATGAAGCAATGAATAACGAAAGGTTTTCCAATTTAACATTTGATTTCCTCCGGTATCTGCTTGTACTTAACTAAAAATTACCATCATCTTGTTTTTTTGTAAAATAAAAAAAGAAGCACTGACTTAGCAGTGCTTCTTTCTTCTTATGATTGTTTCGCCTGAAGCTCTTTGAATTCTTCCTCTGTGCAGCTCACAAAATGACCTGGCTTCACTTCACGGAACTCGGTGTTTGTTCCTTTGTGAACAGATGGATCATACTTGATTCGTTTGCGGTTACGCTCATAATCAGGATCTGGAAGCGGAATCGCAGACAGCAATGATTTTGTATATGGATGAAGCGGGTTTTCGTATAATTCATTCGCTGGTGCCAGCTCAACCAATTTTCCAAAATACATCACACCGATACGATCGCTGATGTATTTTACCATGGACAAGTCATGAGCAATGAATAAGTACGTTAAACCTTTTTCCTCTTGAAGCTCTTTCAATAAATTGACGACCTGCGCTTGGATCGACACGTCTAATGCAGAGATTGGTTCATCGGCGATGATGAAATCCGGCTCTACTGCTAATGCACGGGCAATTCCGATACGCTGCCTTTGACCGCCTGAGAATTCATGCGGGTATCTGTTCGCGTGCTCTTTGTTCAAGCCAACAGTTTCAAGTAATTGGTACACACGCTCTTTACGCGCCTGTTTTGTTTTTGCAAGGCCATGAATGTCGATGCCCTCTGCAATGATATCAAGCACTGTCATTCTAGGGTTGAGTGAAGCATATGGATCTTGGAAGATCATCTGCATTTGACGGTTGAACTCAAGCATTTTTTGTCTTGATTTCTTCCCGTGTACATTTTCTCCCTTATAAAGAACTTCACCATCTGTCGCATCATAAAGTCTAATGATCGAACGGCCCGTAGTGGATTTACCACAACCAGACTCACCTACAAGACCAAGCGTTTCACCTTTGTAAATATCAAATGAAACCCCATCAACTGCTTTCACAGTTCCTCTCGCTGTATGGAAATGCTGCTTCAAATTTTTGATTTCTAACAGTTTTTCTGCCATGCTATTCACCCTCTTTTACTAATACAGGTTTTTCGTAGCTACCTTCTAGTTCACGCATTCTCGCCTTTACAGAAGCAGGCGGTTCAACTTTAGGTGCATTCGGATGAAGTAGCCATGATTTCACATAATGCGTATCTGATACTTTGAACATTGGCGGTTCTTGTTCAAAGTCAATTTTCATTGCATAATCGCTGCGGAGTGCAAATGCATCTCCTTTCGGCGGGTTTGTCAGATCTGGCGGTGTTCCTGGAATGGCAGTCAGCTTTCCTTCATCTCCGCCATCTGTGTCAAGACTCGGCATGGATGCTAAAAGTCCCCATGTATACGGATGCTTAGGATTGTAGAAAATTTCATCGACAGTCCCTGTCTCCACAATCTGTCCTGCATACATAACAGCTACACGATCAGCGACGTTGGCAACAACACCTAGATCATGCGTAATAAAGATAATCGAAGTGTCAACCTTTTGCTGAATTTCTTTCATTAATTCTAAAATTTGTGCTTGAATTGTTACATCAAGTGCAGTCGTTGGCTCATCGGCAATCAGCAGCTTTGGATCTGCTGCAAGCGCCATGGCGATGACAACCCTTTGTCTCATCCCGCCACTAAATTCGTGCGGATATTGTTTAATTCTTTTTTCAGGCATTGGAATTCCAACGAGCTCCAATAGTTCAATGGCTCTTTTTTCAGCCGCTTCTTTTGAAATTTGTTCATGCTTGAACAGCACTTCTGTAATTTGTTTCCCGACTTTCATCGTTGGATTCAAAGACGTCATCGGATCTTGGAAGATCATTGAGATATCTTTTCCTCGAATGGTTTGCATTTGTTTTTCAGTTTTCTTGACAATATCTTGGCCATCAAACAGGATCTGTCCGCGCTTGAAATAACCTGGCGGCATCGGAATTAATCTCATGATCGCTTGTGATGTCACACTTTTACCAGAGCCAGATTCACCTACAATAGCAAGTGTCTCGCCTTTATTTAAGTGGAAGTTCACACCACGAATGGCTTGAACCTCTCCACCATATGTTTTAAATGAGATTGCAAGGTCTTTCACCTCTAGAATACGTTCACGTTCCATCCTAATCACTCCTTATTTACGCAACTTCGGATCTAAAGCGTCTCTTAGTCCGTCTCCAACCACGTTAAAACCAAACATTGTAATACAGATAAATGCGGCTGGGAACCATAATCTCCAAGGGTAATACGTCATGGCTGGAATTCCGTCAGACGCCATTGTTCCCCAGCTCGCTAACGGAGCCGGTACACCAAGCCCTAGGTAGCTTAGGAATGCCTCTGTGAAGATAGCAGAAGGAATCGTTAATGTCATCGTCACAAGGATTGGTCCCATTGAGTTTGGAATTAAGTGTTTAAATAAAAGTCTAGATGTTTTCGCACCTAATGTTTGTGCTGCAAGAACGTATTCTTGACTCTTTAATTGTAAAACCTGTCCCCGAACAATACGTGCCATGTTAATCCAGCCTACGACTGTCATGGCAAGGATAATCGTTAATAATCCTTTTGGCAGAACAACCATCATTAAGATAACCATTAATAGTGTTGGAATTGCCCATAAAACGTCTGCGATACGCATCATTACTTCATCTGTACGGCCGCCTTTGAATGCAGCAATACTTCCCCAGATAATACCGATAATCACGTCAAGCACCGCTGCAGCAAGCCCGATAAAGATCGAAATTCTTGCCCCGACCCATGTACGGACAAACATGTCACGTCCTAAATCATCTGTACCAAACCAGTGTTCTTTTGAAGGCGGCTGGTCAGCATTCAGCAAATCAGTCGTAGAGTAATCGTATTTAGAAAACATCGGAACAAAGATGGCCAGCATCACGATAATAAAAATGATTGTAAGTCCAACCATTGCAAGTTTATTGGCACGGAAGCGAAGCATGGCATCCTTCCATAAAGATAGACTAGGTTTAGAAATTTTTTCAGATTCTGCTGCGTCAGCTGTCGCAGGCACAAATAAATCTTTTCTCATCTCTTCCATGTGTTAGACCCCTTTCTTCGCCTTCGTCAGTTTAATTCTAGGATCGATAATACCGTAGAGGACGTCAACGACTAGAATACTGATTAATAGAATAATACTGTAGAAGACTGTGACACCCATGATGACGGTGTAATCACGGTTTGTAATGCTTGTGACAAAGTGAGAGCCTAAGCCAGGAATACCAAAAATCTTCTCAACGACAAAACTACCTGTTAAAACTGAAGCAGCCATTGGTCCCATGTATGTGATAACAGGTAACAATGCGTTTCGGATGGCGTGTTTGATCGTCACAGCAGATTTTGTTAATCCTTTCGCTCTAGCCGTTCTAATGTAGTCACTATTTAGTACTTCAAGCATACTTGACCGTGCAAGTCTAGCGATAAATGCCATTGGCATGAAGGAAAGTGCAATAGAAGGTAGTACGGTGCTTGCCCAAGACTCCCATCCTGCAACTGGGAAGATCGCTATAATACTTGCCTCAGATGCAAATACATATTGTAGTAGCGCCGCTAAAATAAAACTTGGAACTGAAATTCCAAAGATCGTTAAAATGGCAATCGTATAGTCTTGCCACTTGTTATGATAGAGCGCTGCAAGGACCCCAAACAATACACCAAATGCTAATGCGAGGAGAATTGCCTCAATTCCGAGGGTAAAGGAAACGGGGAATCCAGAACTGATTAAGTCATTTACGGTTTGTCCTTTATATTTAAATGAGGGACCAAAATCTAATGTTGCAACTGAACCTAGGTAGTTTACATATTGAACAAATAAGGGCTTGTCCAATCCGTAGTGCTCGTTTAGGTTTGCTTCAATTTCAGCAGGAAGTTTCTTCTCACCAGAGAATGGACCACCAGGTGCTGCCTGCATGAGAAAGAAAGTTGCAGTTACAATAACAAACAGTGTGATTAAAATATATATTAATCGCTTACCGATATATTTAAGCAACGGAATTGCACCTCCATGATTTTACAACAATTTCTCTAATCAGCAAGAAAGGTATATGGAGAGACATCCTCCATATACCTTAAGATCCTTGCCGTAGATCTCTTACACTATTACTCTTACTTTTCGAAATGTGCCCATTTGTATTGAACATCACCTAGTCCAGATACAACTACACCTTTAAGTTTTGGATCTTGTACCCAAAGCTGAGTGTAGAAGTAAATTGGTGCTATAGGCATATCGTTGATGATGATTTCTTCTGCTTTTTTCAGCATTTCTTCACGCTTCGTTTTATCTGTTTCTTTTGCAGAATCATTCAACAATTGTTTGTACTCTTTGCTTTCCCATCCAGTGTCGTTGTTTCCGCCGTCTTTATCTTTGTAAAGCTCAAGGAAGTTCACTGGATCGTTGAAGTCACCTAACCAGCCCATACGTCCGATTTGGTAATCTCCGCTGTGGATTTTGTCGATGTATACGTTCCACTCAGAGTTATCAAGTTCAACTTTCACACCTAAATCTTTTTTCCACATTTCTTGAATTGCTTGTGCAATCTTTTGGTGGCCTTCATCTGTGTTGTAAGAAAGTTTCAATGTTGGAAGATCAGAAACAGACTTATAACCTAATTCTTTCGCACCTTTTTCAAGAAGCTTTTTAGCTGTATCTACATCGTGATCTTTGAAGTAGCCAGTTTTGTTATCTGTGAATCCTTCCATTGTTGGTGGAACGATTGCCATTGCTGGAACTTGTTCACCTTGCGTAATTTTGTCAACGATCGCTTGACGGTTGATTGAGTATGCAAGGGCCTTACGGATGTTTGCATTGTTTAAAGGTTTTACTTCTGTGTTGAATTTGTAGTTATAGATACCAGCGATCGTCTGGATTTTCAGACCGCCTTCTTTTTTCAATGTTTTTAAAGACTCAGTTGGAAGGCTTCCAGTTGGAGAACCAGCCCAGTCAAGCTCGCCTTTTTTGAACATGCTAAGCTCAGTGTTTGTATCTTTGATCATAGACATGTTGATTTTTTTCAATTTCACAGTATCTTTATCCCAGTATTCATTGTTCTTTTCAAGCGTGATAGAACCGCCATGTTTCCATTTAGAAAGAACGAATGGTCCGTTAGATACGTAGTTTTCACCAGCATTTGTGTACCAGTTTTTATTCTTTTCAGCCACTTTTTTGTTGACTGGCATATAAGTATAGAATGCAGTTAGTTCAGTAAAAAACGGTGTTGGGTTTTCTAGCTCAACTACAAGCGTTTTGTCGTCTTTAGCTTTAATGCCAACATCAGCAACTTTCGCTTTCCCTTTGTTCGCTGCTTCAGCACCTTTAATATAGTAAAGCTGGTAAGCATATTGAGATTCATTTTTAGGATCTAATGCCCATTTCCAAGCATATTCGAAATCTTCTGCTTTTACAGGGTCGCCATTAGACCATTTTGCATCACGAAGTGTGAATGTATAAGTTTTACCATCAGCACTTGTTTTGATATCAGAAGCCATTGCATTTTCTGGCTTTCCTTCAGCGTTAATTCTTGTTAACCCTTCAAAAGTCTGACGGATGACACTACCTGAAGTTGAATCATTTGCCAATCCCGGATGTAGAGAAAAAGGCTCAGTGGAGATATTCACATTTAATGTTGTTTTAGCCTCTCCAGAACTGCTCGTGCTGTCGCCTGATTTGTTTCCGCTGAAACCACAAGCGCTTAATACAAGTGTGAAAATAAGCATTAAAGTAACAACAGACCAACGCTTTTTCAACTGTATTCCCCCTTATAATATGTTTTTAGTTCAAAGGTCTCGATAGAAGATGAGATTCAGATTTAAGAAATAGCGTAAAAAAGTCCCTGAATAGCTTACTTTCTATTTCTTTTGTTTTTTCTGAATTTTCACTATGTAAAGAGCCTAGCACAAACGTGTGAACAAATTCATTATAATGAATAGAATAATTTATTGCAATATCAATTTCATATATTTTTTAAAAACGTAAATGGGGATAAAGAGGGATTTTTATAAACTAAAGTCTCAATCACTTCAACAAATTAAAGCGTAAATTGATTAAAATAATTTAACAAATTCAGCAGGAATAATGTTTTATACATATAATTAATCATCCTTTTTTAAAAAATTCTGACAGATATTTGTTATTTTATCTAAAATTTTAAGTGTCAATAGGCATGATGAGAAGGTCACATAAGGGCTTCGTGACTTTTTCATGGTCATCCTTTATAATAGATAGACATATTGTTGCGATGAAAAAGAAGAGTACATATATTCACCATTTACAGAGAATCTGCGGCCGGTGTGAGCAGATAATGGCATGTATGGAATGGGCTTTGGAGCAGCTAACCGAACACTTCTAAAAAAGTGAGTAGGCTTAGACGGAGCAGTCTCCGTTATCAACGTCTTGAGTGATTTCTATGTGAAATAACAAGGGTGGTACCACGGTTCATTCGTCCCTTTTCTGTTGAAAAGTGATGGGTGGGCCTTTTTATATTGAAGAAAAGAGGTTTTAGTATGACAAAGAAGACAATTTTTTCAGGCATTCAGCCGAGCGGTTCTGTCACGTTAGGGAACTATATTGGAGCAATGAAGCAATTTGTTGATTTGCAGCATGACTATCATGGCTATTTTTGTGTCGTGGATCAACATGCGATTACAGTGAGTCAGGACCGATTAGCTCTCCGCCAAAATATTAGAAGCTTAGCAGCTCTTTATTTAGCTGTTGGTCTTGATCCAGAGAAAGCGACATTGTTTATCCAATCAGAGGTACCTGCTCACGCCCAGGCAGGATGGATGCTTCAATGTGTTGCTTATATTGGGGAATTAGAAAGAATGACCCAATTTAAGGACAAATCCGCTGGTAAAGAAGCAGTTGTTTCAGGCCTATTAACGTATCCCCCATTAATGGCTGGCGATATCTTATTATATGGTACTGATTTAGTCCCTGTTGGAGAAGACCAAAAGCAGCATCTTGAATTGACTAGAACGCTCGCTGAACGCTTTAACCGAAAGTACAATGACATCTTCACTGTGCCTGAAGTGAAAATTCCAAAAGAAGGCGCACGGATTATGTCTTTAACAGATCCAACGAAAAAAATGAGCAAATCCGATCCGAACCAAAAATCTTTCATTACCTTATTAGATGAACCAAAGCAGCTTGAAAAGAAAATTAAAAGTGCTGTGACGGATTCAGAAGGCATCGTGAGGTATGACAAAGAGAACAAGCCTGGTATTGCCAACTTGCTGACGATTTATTCTGTATTAGGCAACATATCCATTGCAGAGCTGGAGCAAAAGTACGAAGGCAAAGGATATGGTGAGTTTAAAGGAGATCTTGCGAACGTTGTCATTGAGGCTTTAAAACCAATTCAAGATCGATACTACGAACTCATTGAATCAGACGAGCTTGACCGCATTCTAGACGAAGGTGCTGAAAAAGCAAACCGCGCAGCAAACAAAATGCTGAAAAAAATGGAGAATGCGATGGGTCTTGGCAGAAAACGCAAATAAAAAAAGCTTGCAGCACGACTCGCTGCAAGCTTTTTCTAATTTACTTTTGATTCGTTTTCCATTTCCCAAAGCTTTTCGAAAAAAGGCTGTCCTTTAATCATTTTTTCACAGAAGGCTAAATGATTCTCTGACCACCCATCAATCGTTTCATTGTAAAGCATGTTCCAAATCTCTTCGAAAGACATTCGTTTGATTTGGTTGTACATGCGCGGGTTCCATTCCGTATACCAATACGCAATCTCCGCCCTGTTTTTGAGCCCTTTTAATTGATCGAGCGCCATAAACATCAGCTGTTTCAGCTGTCTTTCTTTTCTCGTTAATCCGCTGATATGCTGCGGCGGCAGTGATAGAATGTGATATTCTTTCGTCGATTCAAGGCTGCCCTTAGAAAATTCATATTCCTCTGCCTTCACATCTTTCACCATTTCATACACCAATTGCTCCTGCCTTGGAATCAAGCGGCTTTTTCTCACAGGTATGGAATACCCTATCGTATCTACAGCAATGATTCGAATTCCGTCGGTGACTACAAAGCAATACTCTAATTTACGGCGTTCATGATTTTTTCGAATATATGATTTCTCAAATACAGACTCTAGCAGCGTCTTCGGCAGCTCTGAAAGATCATTCTCTATGTAATCAAACAAAGGGCTCTGCACCTTAAGTAAAGGCACTTGATCTAACAGTTCAACACTGTCCTCCTTACGCCACTCATGAAAATGACACACATTGTAGCCATTCTCTTCCCCTTCAAACCAATTCACCCATACGTCATGAAGAAATAACATAACCAATCCCTCACTTTATAAAAACTGTTGTCCACAGTATGGGCAAGGGATAGAGAAATTATTCCAACTTTATCAAAACTTCAAGCTGAGAATGATGAGCTTCATGTCTTTCTTTCGTTCAGGAAACGCAGAGCCCTTTTAAACTTTACTTCAGCTTTTTAGGATCAAGCGCATCTCTCAGCCCATCTCCTAAAAAATTAAAGCATAAAACAGTCAGCAAAATGAATAAACCTGGGAAAAGCGGGTACCACCAAGCTTGCACCATAATGGAGAAATTTTGTGCGTCTTGCAGCATGTTGCCCCAGCTTGCCGTTGGCGGCTGAATACCAAAGCCAAGGTAGCTGAGCGTTGATTCAGCTAAAATGACGGAGCCTACTTTTAATGTAGCTGACACAATAATAGGACCGATACAGTTCGGTAAAATATGCGAAAAGATGATGACATGATTTTTCGTTCCAATGGTTCTCGCCGCGAGGACGAATTCTCTTGTTCGAAGTGATAAGAATTCACTGCGGATGAGTCTGGCCGTTGTTGTCCAGCCTGTCAAAGCAAAGATTAAAATCAATTTATCAATGCCCGGTTTGAAAATGGTGACGAGCGTAATCAATAGAAAAATGTCTGGAATCGATAACACGACATCTACAAACCTCATTAACAAGGAATCAACAAACCCTTTGAAATACCCCGCAACCGCACCAACGACAGTGCCAATGGTGATTGCACCGAGCACTGAGACAAAACCGACCAATAAAGAGACCCGCGCGCCATATAGCACCCTTGAGAAAATATCGCGGCCAAACTTGTCAGTACCCATAAAATGCTCAGCACTTGGCGGCTGGAGCCGCTTCAATAAATCTTGCTGTTCTGGTGTATATGGAGCGATCACTGGAGCGAAAATGGCTGAAAAGATAATGACCAATAAAATCACGGAGCCGGCAACCGCCAATTTATTTTTGAAAAATTTCTCGCAAAACAAACGCAGCATCGTCTCTGGCTTTGGCGGAAGGCCCTCCTTTAATTTGATATCAACAGGAGGTGTTCCCATATTAGGCTGTGCCAATTGTGCTTCAGCTCCCTTCTAATATTCAATACGCGGATCAACGATCGCATATAAAATATCCGCTATTAAATTTCCAACCACCACAAGCACTGCGGAAATAACGGTCATCGCCATAATGACCGGATAATCTCTCGAAAAGGCAGAATCAATGAACAGCTTTCCAAGTCCAGGCCAGGTGAAGATTTGTTCCACCACGACTGCGCCGCCAATAAAAGATGGTATCATTAATCCGAAAATCGTTATGACAGGCATAAGACCGTTTCTTAAACCATGTTTAAAAATGACTTTGTTTTCTCTAAAGCCTTTCGCTCTTGCTGTGCGAATGTAATCCTGCCTCATCACATCAAGCATACTCGACCTTGTGTACCGGGTCAGCCCTGCCATATCAGCCGTTGCTAAAACAAAGGCTGGTAAAATGATGTGATGGAGCCGGTCAAACACATTAAAATCAGCATTCAAGGTAGAGACTCCGCCAGTTGGAAACCACCCTAAGTTCACGGATAAAACCATAATGAGGATGAGACCAAACCAAAAGTTTGGAATAGCCAGTCCGATAAAAGATGTAACCGTAATGCCATAGTCAAGCTTTGTATACGGACGTTTTGCTGAAAGAACACCAAATGGGATGGCGATCAGCAGGGCAACTATTGTAGAAAAGATCATGAGGGTGAGGGTATTTGGCAGCCGGGCAAAAATCAAATCAGCCACGGGTGTTCCCTTTTTGACAATGGATGTGCCAAAGTCACCTTGTAGCATATTGCCAAGCCATTTCATATATTGCACATATTCAGGATCGTTCAAGCCGTACTTATCAATAAAGGCTTCCCGGTCTGCCGCACTAATAGTAGGATCCATCATGAGTGACATCGGATCGCCTGGTGCTGCTTTCATAATGGCAAAGGACAAGATGGTAATCCCTAATAAAATGGGAATGGAGAGCAATGTCCTTCTAATGATATATGTAACCATATGCACAACTCCTTTTTCATCGGATCGCCATTCTGTGAAAAAAAGGCCAAAATGATGTTATTTTAGCCTTTTGTCTTCTTTTCAGCGTGATATGAAAACCCTTGAATTCTCATGCTGATGCGGAGCGAACGAAATGATCTTTTTAGCACCCGCGCAGAGAACTGACACCGAATGCAAGGGATTGTTCTCACGGTGAAAGGGGAGAATCCCCCTTCTTCACTATCAGCCTACTGTTCAAGCCACCATTTTTCGATTTTGTAATACTCATCTTTCGGGTGGTAAGAGTAGCCTTGGAGATTAGATGGCATAGCGCGATGTGAATTGGCATAGTAAAGGAACGTATACGGCTGATCCTCTGCGATCAGTTTATAAATTTTTTCATATGCCTTTGAATAATCTTTTCGATCGCTTAAGTTTTTAGCATCGACTAACAGCTTATCGACCTCTTTATTTTTATACCAGATGTTATTTAAGCCTTTTTCAGACTGGCTTGAGTGGAATATGCTGAATTGATCAGGGAATGTCGCAAGGCTCCAGCCGAGCAGCAGCGCATCATAATCCCACTTAGGCGGTGTCGTCTGCTCAATGAGTGCACTGAATTCCACAATTTGCGGCTTTGCTTCCACACCGATTTCTTTGAGCTGCTGCTGGACAACGACAGCGATATCTTCACGAACTTTATTTCCTTGGTTGGTCTTTATGACAAAGGAGAATTTCTTGCCATCCTTATCAAGATAGCCGTCTCCATCTGTATCCTCCCAGCCCTCTTCTTTCAGCATCTTTTTCGCTTTTTCTTGATCAAATTCAAATACTGGCACACTTTCATCCTTTGGATAGTTCCAGGACAGCGGACTTTCTGGAATGTTGGCTACTTTGCCGTCTCCATCTAGCACTTGGTCAACAATCGTTTGACGATCAATAGCATGTGTCAGCGCTTGGCGGACCTTTTTACTTTTAAAGAGTTCATTTTTCTGGTTCCAGCCAATGTATGAATAATTGAGTCCTAGATCAGATTCAATTTTAATGTTGCTCACTTTTTCAGCTGTTTGCAGCTCGGAGCCTGGTACAGCAAAGAAATCAATATCTCCTGCTGACAGCTGGGCAATCGCTGCATTCTGATCAGGAATGGTTTTAATTGTGACAGTATCAAGGTAAGGACGTCCATCCCAATAATCGTCAAAGGCTTCTAGTTTGACGTAGTCTCCTTCTTTCCATTCTGCAAATTTAAATGGACCAGAACCGATTGGTTTTTTTCGGTTAAATTCGTTTTCACCGAGATCTTTTATAGGCACATCACCTAAAATATGCTTAGGTAAAATACCGTAGCTTCCTAGTGTGACATTATAAAAATACGGATCTTTTTTATTGAGCTTGAATTCGATCGAGTAGTCCCCTGTCTTTTTAACAGACTCTAAAACTTCAAAGCCTGATCCGCGCTCCCCGTTGTAGTCCTTATTGATTGGAATGCTGTATGTAAACACAACATCGTCAGCAGTCAGTTCTTCACCATCATGAAACTTCACACCTTTTTTAATGGTGACATCAAACTGCTTGCCGTCATCAGATTCTTTAATATCCTCTGCCAGCGATAGCTGAGGGTTGAGCTTTCCGTCTGTTTGAAGTAAGAAGCTGTAGATTCTTTCCTCAATATCAGAGCTTGCCACATCTGTAGAATACAGCGAGTTAAATAATGTTGGCTCTGCAATTGAACCGATGACAAGATCGCCGCCTTGTACCGGTTTACCTGTGGATTTCTTTCCACTGTCTCCAGACGTTTTATTTCCACCAGAACAAGCAGCAAGGATTAATGTAAAGATCAGCAGTAAACTGACCAAAATGAACTTTCTATTTCTACCTTTCATAGACAATTCCCCCTATTCTTTTTTAAAAATAATGACCGAATCCTTTTTCATCCCCCCTCTCAAAGATGAGATCATACAAGCTTGATCAAGCGTTGTAGAGGTGGCAGGCAACAAAGTGGTTCGTTTTTAATTCCTGAAATGCTGGTACTTTTTCTTTACAGATTTCTTTCGCGTGCGGGCATCTTGTGTGAAATACGCAGCCTTTTGGCGGATTTGCAGGACTCGGCAGATCGCCTTGGAGCATAATGCGTTCTCTTTTCGTCTGCCCTTTTTTACGGGTGACAGGAACGGAAGAAAGCAGAGCCTGTGTATACGGATGGAGCGGGTCATCGTACAGACTATGCTTATCGGCAAGCTCCATCATTTTGCCGAGATACATGACGCCGACTCTATCGCTAATATGCCTGACCACACTTAAATCGTGAGAGATAAATAGATAGGTAAGGTCAAATTCCTCCTGAAGCTCCTCCATCAGATTAATAACCTGCGCCTGAATAGATACATCAAGTGCTGATACAGGCTCATCTGCGATGATCATGTCGGGATTCATGGCAAGCGCACGAGCGATGCCGATCCGCTGCCTCTGCCCGCCTGAAAATTCATGGGGATAGCGGTTCGCAAAGCTTGGATGAAGACCTACCTTTGATAAAAGCTGTTCTACTTTTTCATTTCTTTCTTTTAAGGAATATAAGTGATGTGTTTTGTAGGGTTCTTTGATGATGCTTCGAAGTGTTTTTCTAGGGTTGAGTGATGCAAAGGGATCTTGAAAAACCATTTGGATGTTTTTTCGTGTAGATTGTCTTAGCTTTGATTCTGATACGCGCGTGATGTCTTGCCCTTTAAAAAAGATTTGACCGTCAGTTGGTTCGTATAGGCGGATCATTGTCCGGCCTAGTGTAGATTTCCCGCATCCTGACTCCCCGACAATACCTAACGTTTCACCTTTATAAATCTTCAAGTCTATGCCGTCAACAGCTTTCACTGCACCGACTTTCTTTTGAAAGACGCCCGCTTTAATCGGAAAATGCTTTCGAATCTGTTTCAGTTCAAGGATCGTTTCTTTCTCTGGTAATTCCGTTATTTGTGTTTGATTTTGAGCAAGGGTCATGTGTGGTCTGCCTCCTCATATAAGAAACATCTGACGCTTCTGCCATTTTCAAATGTTCTCAGCTTAGGCAGTTCTCCCAGGCAGCGTTCCTTCACTTGCGGACATCTAGGAGCAAAGCGGCAGCCGGCTGGAAGCTGATCTGGCGCAGGAACATTTCCTTTGATGGCTGTTAACGGCTGTATGTCTCCGTCAATGACAGGAATCGATTCAAGCAGCCCTTCTGTGTAAGGATGAAGCGGCTGTTCAAACAACTCTTCAACAGTCCCATTTTCAACAACCTGTCCGCAGTACATGACAATCACTCGATCTGCAACTTCAGACACGACACCTAAATCATGTGTGATAAGAAGAATAGATGTACCAAAGGTAGAGCATAAATCTTTCATTAAAGTGAGTACCTGGGCTTGAATGGTCACATCCAGGGCAGTTGTCGGTTCATCTGCAATGAGAAGCTTCGGATCACAGCTTAGTGCTATGGCAATCATCACTCTTTGCCGCATGCCGCCTGATAAACGATGCGGATAATCTTTCATGATTTGCTCCGGGCGGGAAAAACCAACAAGCTTCAGCAGATCAACCGCTTTTTTGACCGCTTCTTTTTTTGAAAGTTTTTTGTGATAGATGAGGATTTCTGTTATTTGTTCTCCGATGGTTAAGACGGGATTAAGTGAGGTCATGGGTTCCTGAAAGATCATAGATACATCATTACCGCGGATGCTGCATAATTCCTTTTCACTATATGTAACAAGGTCCTTTCCATCAAGTTTGATGGAACCGTCCATAATTTTCCCACCCGTTCCATGAATCAGACCCATAATGGATAAGGACGTAATACTTTTGCCAGAACCAGACTCACCGACTAATGCGACAGTTTCTCCTCTGTTGATGCTGAAATCAACGCCATCCACAGCAGGTATCGGTTCCTTTTTTCGAAAAAAATATGTTTTTAAGTTTTGCACTTCAAGCAGCGTGCTCATTCATTCGCCCCTTTCTCCTTAGATCAATAGAATCGAACCTGAATATTCTGTATTTTAAAAATAAAAAGAATTATTTGTATATTATTACATCGCTATGACGAAATCAAGAAGTATTTAGTAAATTTGTAATATGTCTCTTCTTATGTGAATTATTCACTTTGTGATTCTATCGCCTTTAAAAAGGTTTCTGCTGGCTCTGCAATCATAGACTCCTCGCTGATTCGGTGCTCATTGAAATATTTTTTCACAATATAAAACCCGGTAGCGTAACCAAGCATTTTAGGGTAGTTCCCTTTTCCATAAAGAAGATTCTGTATCAGCCTTTCGTCGTCCTGGACTCTTTGATCAAGATGACTGGATACCCATTTCTTGTACATACGCTGAAGCTGTTCTTCGCTATAGAAGGTGGTCCATTTCGCTGTATAGTTTTCTCCATATCTATGATACACAGCATATTCAGCGAGCCCCTCCATCATGATTGTATCGAGGAATGTAAAGTCTTTTTCTTCTTTTGAGAGAAAATGCAGCCTGCATACATGGTGATATTCGTGAGTCAGCAATGTACCGATTCGCTCCTTCGGGGTATTTGGAGACAAAAAAAGAAAGACCTTGTCATCAAATGCCATGCCGGATTGATAATAAAATTGCTCTCTGATTTCTCTGCTGCTCTCGTTGACAGGTAAAATAAACACAGGAATGTCTGGACCTTCCCACTGCTTTTGAAGCGTTTGATATTCTTTCATGACAAGCTTGAAGTACCCTTTTTCCTTGAGCTTGTCGATCATGTTTTTGCACGAGCTCCAAGACCGAACCATCCCGTGATGCTGCAGGTGAGCGAGGATAGACGACCATTCTTTTTCCTCGGCCCCTTTAAAATAAGGAACAAAGCGCGCTGCAAGCTCCTGAAATGATGATGATTGATGAATGAGATATTGTGTATTGATTAGACCCATACCGCTGAGCACCTCCATTTTCATCATATGCAAAAAAGCGGCGATCTGTTTATCGACCGCCGCTTTCTCAGAAAGTATTACGCTTCGTATTTTTTGAAAATAATTGTCGCATTATGCCCGCCAAAACCAAGTGAGTTACTTAAAGCCACTTGTACTTCTTTTGAACGTGCTTCATTTGCTACATAATCAAGATCACATTCTTCATCCGGTGTTTCAAGGTTAATGGTTGGAGGAAGGACGCTGTCTTTAATCGCAAGAACAGAGAAAATGGCTTCTACTCCGCCTGCTGCGCCAAGTAAGTGACCTGTCATTGATTTTGTCGAACTGATCGCAAGCTGGTTCGCATGCTCTCCGAACACTTCTTTAATCGCCATTGTTTCAAATTTATCATTGTAAGGTGTGCTTGTACCGTGGGCATTGATATAATCAATATCTTCCACAGACAACCCTGCATCTCGAATCGCTTCTTTCATTGCACGGACGCCGCCTTCTCCATTTGGAGCTGGTGCTGTAATATGGTAGGCATCTCCAGTTGAACCATAACCAACGATTTCTGCATAAATGGTCGCACCACGTTTTAAGGCATGCTCAAGTTCTTCAAGAACAATAATCCCTGCACCCTCACCCATGACAAATCCGTCGCGGTTTTTGTCGAACGGACGGCTTGCTGTCTTTGGATCAGGATTTGTCGAAAGGGCTTTGTTCGCACAGAAACCTGCAAACGACATTTTTGTTAATGGCGCTTCTGTTCCGCCTGTGATCATTGCATCTGCATCTCCGCGCTGAATAACTTTAAATGCATCACCAATCGAGTTTGTTCCTGTTGCACATGCTGTCACCGTACAAGAGTTAACCCCTTTTGCGCCAAGTGCAATAGAGATTTGGCCTGTCGCCATATCAGGAATCATCATTGGGACGAAGAATGGACTGACGCGTCTTGCCCCTTTATTTGAATACACTTCAAACTGCTCTTCAAATGTTTCAAGCCCGCCAATACCAGACCCAACCCATACACCAACACGCGGTGCGATTTCATCTGTGATTTCAAGACGTGAATCTTCCAGCGCTTTTTGAGCTGCAACGACTGCATATTGTGTGAAGCGTGCCATTTTTCGCGCTTCTTTTTTCTCCATGTAATCTTCAATGTTAAAATCTTTTAGTTCTGCCGCTACTTTTGCGGTATATTCACTTGAATCGACACGTGTAATCGGTCCAACCCCTGATACACCCGCTAAAGCATTTTTCCATGTTGACTCTACATCGTTGCCAAGAGGTGTCAAAGCACCTAATCCTGTAACAACTACTCGTTTCTTATCCATTAATTTGTGCACCCCACTCTTTTATCGGCCCCATCGCATAGCGATTGCGCCCCAAGTTAATCCGCCACCAAAACCAACCATTACAATCACATCGCCGTCATGAATTTTTCCGGCTTCGATTTCTTCACATAGTGAAATTGGAATGGATGCTGCTGATGTGTTTCCGTATTTATGAACCGTCTTCGACATTTTTTCAACTGGAAGCTCTAAGCGTTCGCGTGCTGCTTCCATAATGCGAATATTTGCTTGATGCGGGATCAAGAAATCAACGTCTTCTTTTGATAGTCCAGCTTTTTCAATGACATTTACACTTGACTCTCCCATTTGTCTTACAGCAAATTTAAATACTTCTCGTCCATTCATGATTGTATGATCTTTTTCATCTAAGTACAAGTGCTTCCCGCCGCTTCCATCTGCTCCAAGTTCAAATGATAGAATTCCTTTGCCTTCGCTGACTTCTCCCAGCACAGCAGCTCCAGCTCCATCTCCAAACAAAACAGCAGTATTACGGTCATCCCAGTCTGTAATGCGAGAAAGCTTTTCTACACCGACAACAAGCACGTGTTTGTAAGTTCCTGATTCGATAAATTGTTTTCCAGTAACAAGCCCATACATAAAGCCAGCACACGCAGCGCTAATATCCATTGCACATGCTTTATGTGCACCGAGCTGTTCTTGAATCATGCAAGCAACTGTCGGAAATGCTTGATCTGGCGTGACTGTCGCCACAAGAATCATATCGATATCTTCTGCAGCCACATCTGCGGCAGCTAATGCTTTTTTTGCAGCAGCAAGCGCCATATGAGATGTATTGACATCATCAGATGCAATTCTTCTTTCTTCTATACCTGTTCTAGTACGAATCCACTCGTCAGAAGTTTCAACCATTTTTTCTAAATCATGATTTGTTAATACTTTTTCAGGTATATAGCGGCCAAGGCCAATAATTCCAGCATTCATTGAATAAGACTCCTTTTACTCATACGAGCATGTGATATTGTGATCTTATATTAGTATCTGGTACTAATTTTAACTTATTTTTTTCTTCTTGGCAATACAAACGTCTAACCTTTCCTCTCACTTTTTTCATAGATTAATGATATATACCAATAGTAGAAAGGAACATGTGATATGGCACAAAAAGATATTTTCTCAGCAATGATGTTTGGACAGCCGATTGAGAAGGAGAAAAGCAAGACAGAGGCAAAGGAGGAACGTGCGGAGACATCTTCAAGTGAGGACTCAATTGACTACATGCATGTCATGAATCAAATTGGGAACATTATGAACTCCATCGATGAGCTGAAGCCTGTGTTTAAAGATGTTGGTCCTATGATTAGTGCCTTCAAGAAAAAATTATCATAAAAAAAGCCACTATTCTGTGGCTTTTTCTGATTCTGCATCTGCTTTTCCAAGCTCGTATGCTTCCTGCATGACAGATGTAAATAATGTTAGAAGCGGCTGAAGTGCTTCAGGGTCAAGCTGAATCCCTGCTTTATCTAACTCTTCCTTCGCCTGCGGAAAATACTTCATGGCAATTTGTAAAAATTCCATCGATTTTTCGTGCTGCATGTCGTCGTCTCCTCACTTTTCATTTGGCAGTTTACCTGTTTTTTTGTATGACGCAATATCACTTTCAATGTCTTTCACAAAAGCGTCGTCAATGGTGGAGCTAAATTTCCCCATCTCGACCACTCCTTCTTTAAAATCAAAGGAGTACTCATCTTGTTCATTTAGCTTGCCTTCATTAAACTTCTTTGCAATGATACTGTACGCCTTATCAACATGCTGTACAGTGCTCGTTAAAACTGTATGGCTGCCGAGGTTGGATTGATCGGTGACGTATCCGATCGCTGATAAATTATCGGCTTTGATTTGTTCAATGACAGGGATATTATAACCATCACCTGCTGGATACACAACATCAACGCCCTGTTTTTTTAATTTTTGATAGAGCTCCACCGCTTTGTCAGCATCATCCCAGTTTTCGACAAACTCTGCTAATACTTGTACATGTTCATCTTGATATTTTGCTCCTTTGATAAAGCCGTCTACTTCACTTTGCCAATCGTATGTAGCAAGAATACCAATCTTTTTTGTTTTTGACATATGTGCAGCTGTCATGCCTCCGAAAAAGCCCATCGCTTCACCTTTAAACGTCACGTTTGTGACATTGCCCGCCTGAGGCTTGTTTCCATTGACCGTAATAAATTGTATGTTTGGATAATCTTCACTGATCAAGTTAAAAATTTCACTGTATTCATTGCCATGGCCAATAATTAAATTGACTCCTTTTTTATGGAATTCTTCAATGGCATCAACGATTTTCTCCTTGTCGACCATTCCTTCCTTATAATAAACATCTACACCAAATGTTGATTGGATACTTAATAAGCCTTTATAACCTTTCGTTCCCCAAACTTGATCATTGATCGTATCGGGGACGAGTAAACCCACCTTCTCAATTTTTCCTTTTAAAGGCGCCTGCGAGCAGGCAGTTAATAGAAGAAGGAACGAAAAGATCATGACAAGCCGCTGGTACTTCATGCCATGTTCAACTCCCTTTTGCAACATGCAGTGATGAACCTGTATGTTAAATATAGGTTTATTTTATACTGAAAAAAGATAAGATGGAAGATCATTCTTGCTTTTTGTCGAAAAATGTTGAGTTTTGTCTTTTCCATTCTGCAATCATGTCTTCTGCTTGTTTGTCATCTGTTTGGCTTTCTACCTTCAATTCATACGTCATGTCCTGTCTTTGACCTGTGTCCGAAGCCCATTGTAACAATTCCTTTGCCACATCTTCTACAAAAAGTGAATCTGCACGCTTTGTTTGATCTTCATTGAGTGTCCATGGTCCGAACATGCGAGGAAGAATAACTGCCGGCACATTCTGTTTCGCTGATTCGTTTTCAGGTTTTTCATAAAGAATCTGGTACATGCCATGCTCTGCTTTGATGTCTTTCTGCCTGTTATGCGGTTCCTCTGATTGAATAAAAATGAGGTCATACGTGTCTTTGCTATCCTGAAGGTCAATGACACGAACGAGATCATTTCTGCCCAGCCACATCATCCGCTCTTCTAACAGTGCCTTTTGTTCTTCTTTAAAATCATGAGGACGCGTGATATCCACTTGAATGCCCTCTTTCATCATATATTCACAAAGTGTCAGGCCAAAAAACTCATCTGCCCCTATGATCAGTCCTGTTTCCATGTTCACGTCCCCTTTTTTAATATCGAATAAAAAGAAGAGCCCTTTCTATGAAGGGCTGTTATCATCCTATTCATCACAATTCTCTTTCATGCGATTTATAAAACTTGTGAATGGATTGAAAGATTCTTCTCGGATGATCAAACATATGCAGCGTGAGATCGACCTGACAATGTTCTGGATTTTTCATATGCTGATCAATAAAAGGCTTTGCGTGAAGTTCATATGCATAAGGTGCGCCGTTTAGCCTTTGCCATATATGAATCGGTACATGAGCAGAATGAACAGGACAAGAAGGCAGTGGATACGTTTCAGCTTCCTTTTCAGAACAGCCATAGCTCTCTGCTAACTCTTTGAGCAGCTGCTTATAAAAGAATTTGTGTTCCTTTTCTCTTTCTCGTTGTGCATCCAGATTCAGACATGGATTCACCATCGCAATGGACCTTAGTACTTCAGGCATCTCCTCAGCAAGGCTCATAGCAACAAGTGCACCCATTCCCTCTGCGAGCACATGAATTTCCCGGTTTAATATTTCTTGTTTTAGTGTGTGATGCACGAGCTGCTTGGCACTAAAAACAGCATCTTCGCATCCCCAGTGATTCCCATGAAGATGACTATTAAACAATGTATATCCTTCATCCTTTAAGGCAGTTAAAAGCTGGTTTCTTCCATAATGCTGAAGCCAGAATGATGTATTTTCCTGCACAAAGTGATTTCGGTCACCGAGGATTAGAATGCCAAAGCCATTTGGTTTTTGAGGAAGGTGAATGATGTTCCACTGGGAACCAAGCTGGAAAAAACGTTCGCTTACACCCATATGGCCAGCCTCCTTTCAGTGATTCTGCTTTCTATGATATGAACAACAACTCTTGTAGGAATAAGGAAATCCCCTAAAGACAGAAGAATTCTTTTTATTTTTATAGCAGAAGGTCTTAAAATGGTCACATAAAGGCGGAAAACAGTCTTTTCCCTTCACTTGCATCTATGGTATGATAATCAATAGATTGTTACATAAAGGACGGTGGGATTATGCATTATATTATCACCCTCATTTGGACTTTTCTGCTGACACATATGGCTGGTTACATCGTTGCCTCTATGAATGGAGCTGCTTATGATTTTACGCTCACTTCCATTCTTGCAGTTGTGTTTACGGTTATTTTATTCATCTTTGCTGAAGTAAGTCCAATGAAAGAAACGGAAAGTTCAACAAAACATTCTTAATATGACTTGTGAAAAAGAGCTAAATTGATGTTTAGCTCTTTTTTCTTTCTTTTCAGAGTGATTGCGGCACGCTAAAACCCCCTGCCTTAAACATACAGGGGGTTTTTATTGTTTATACCTCGACGGTTTCGGACTTCTGTTTGTCCTCTGTCAAATGGCTTTTCGCAAGCCCTGTAAACAGGAAGATCGCGATACCTGATAAAATTTCAAGGATTCCTCCGCCAGCAATGACAGGTCCCGCTCCAAATCTTTCTGCCAGGACGCCTGATACGACAGCTGCAAGCGGGAGAAAGACATTTGATGAGGCATTGATCACAGCATATACTTGCGGCTGATCCTCTTGGTCAACAGATGTTTGAATAATGACCATTTCCGGCACATTGATCGCACTGACAGCAGCTCCGAAAATAAAGGAAGCAAGCAGAACAACCGGCAGCCATGTACTCATCCCTGTCATAAAGAACGCAGCCCCTTCAATCATGCCAGCGACAATAAAGAACAAACCAAATCTCTTAATTTTCACCTTTGCCAGAGCAAAGCCCATCATAAACGCGCCAACTGCGGCAACACCTCTTAAAATGGAATACACCATGGAGTCGCTTTGCAGCGCTTCTGCTACGTATACCGCTGACAGTGCCTGCCACGGAGCTGCTGCGACATTCATTAAGATACAATACAGCGTGAGCGCAAATAAAATGTGATGGTTTTTGACAACGAGAAACCCTCTTTTTAAGTTATACAAATATGTATTCTTCGCTTGTTTAATGCCCGCTGCTTTTTCTTCATCGGTTTTCTTTAGTTTGACCCCGATAATAAACAGACCAGAAATCACAAATAAAGCAGTGGTGATCAGCAGAGTATCTGCAGGTCCAATTAATTTAACCAAAAGACCAGCTACCATGACTGCTGCAAGTGCAACAATCTCAAAAGAAGATTGCAGGATTGCATTTGCTTTTTGAATGAGATGCTTTGGAACAATCTGCGGTAAGATCGCCACCGAAGCTGGATTATATGCTGCACCTGTTGCCGATTGAATAACCATTAATGAAATCAATAACCATAGAGGCAATAGATGCGAAAAGTGCAGAAGTGGAATAATGAGTACAATTGTTGCTCGAACAACATCTGAAGCGAACATCCATTTAGACAAATGGTGCTTTTTCATAAGAGGTCCTAAAATTGGGGCTAACAAAGATGAAGGGAGAACCGTTACTGCTAGAAGAAGTCCTGTACCGAGCGCTCCATCCCCTCTTAAAATCAATAGCCAAAGGACGGATGTAAAAGCAAAACTTTCCCCTGTGTTTTTAATGAGTCTTGATATGAATAATGAGGTGAAGCGTTTATTCCAAACACTTTCACTGAGATTCATCTTTTCCATCACACAAATCCTTTCAACAATATATTACATATTTTACCTTAAGTTCTCTCTTTTTCATACTATTTATTTGAAAATTTGAACTTAATTGTTTTTTATTATAAAGAAAAAAGAGGCATGACACATGCCTCTAAAGTCTTATTCCTGCTGACTCTTAGTCAATTGCTTACGGCTTTCTTTGGTAGGTCCAAACACGATTATGGTTCGAGTTATCAGGAAAGACATCGCCTGCTTTAAGCTTAATCTTTAAAGGATCTTTCACCATACTGCCAGTTTCACCGATCTCGATATACACACCATTATTCGGTGCTTTATTCCCTGATTTAAACTGATGCTGCTGACCCATTTTCATCCTCCTTTCTCGATTGATGTTATTATGTCCCGTCCCTTGCCTCTCCAATCCTTTATGCAAAAAGTCCCTGCTCATACGAGTCAGGGACACTTGGATTTATTTGGATGTTTGATACATAAGTTCTTTCATTAACGCTTTTTGCACATGCAGGCGGTTTTCTGCCTGTTGAAATACTTTTGAGTGCGGCCCGTCAATAATATCTGCCGTCACTTCTTCCCCGCGATGTGCCGGGAGACAATGAAGGAAAATATAATCCTTTGCTGCATGACTCATCAGTTCGTTATTGACTTGATATTCTTTAAATTCAGCAAGACGTTTCTCTGTTTCTGCTTCCTGCCCCATGCTTGTAAACACATCTGAATAAATAACATCTGCATCTTTTACAGCTGCAACAGGATCTGTTGTCACGGTCACTTCTGCCCCTGATTGTTTTGCAAACTCACGGGCAGTGTCTGTGACTTCTTGAAGTGGTTCATAGCCTTTTGGTGATGCAACCGCAATGTCACAGCCTAGCTGCGCACAGCCTACCATCAAGGAGTGCGCCACGTTATTTCCGTCACCGATATAAGCCACTTTGATTCCTTTTAAAGTACCTTTTGTTTCTTTAATGGTTAATAAATCAGCAAGCGCCTGACATGGATGTGAGTAGTCGGTTAATCCATTAATGACTGGAATAGACGCGTATTGTGCAAGGTCTTCAACCTTCTCATGTTCAAAGGTTCGAATCATAATACCATCGACATAACCAGACAGCACCTGAGCTGTATCACTGATGGTTTCTCCTCTGCCAATTTGCAAATCATTTGAGCTGAGGAAGAGCGCATGTCCTCCTAGCTGCGTCATCCCCGCTTCAAACGAGACACGGGTTCTAGTTGAAGATTTTTCAAAGATCATCGCTAACGTTTTTCCTTTGAATAAATCTTGATATGGGTTTTGTTTCATTTCTTCCGCTTTTTCAATTAAATATGCAATCTCATGGATTGAGAAATCTTTTAATGATAAAAAGTCTTTTCCGTATAATGCCGGTTGCACGTCGACTTGACTCATGCCGTCACTTCCTTTTTATATAATTCATGGAGCGATACTGGTGATACATCTCCATTTTTTCCTTGCAGGAATGCTTGAACTGTTTCATATTCGGTTAGGACTTGAACGCCGTGTGTGAGTGCTTTTACACGCTGCTCTTTTGCTTCTTCATCTTCTCCTAAATGAATATGAAGGGATTTATCTTCATTCTGCAGCCAAGATTCAAAGCTGCCAGTCCAGACGTCAAAGCCTGCATGCTTCGCTTCATCTATCAATTGCTCGCTGCCTTGTATAAAAAGGCTTCCTTTTTGCTTCCAGATCGGCGCAAATACTTTTTTCAATGCGCTTTCGGCGTTCTTGCCTACACACATTCCTTCTCCAGTCGCTTTCATTTCAGGTGTCAGCTTGAGGTCGATATCTTGAATGGCATGTGATGAGAACACTGGGAATTTGACCGCTGTCCCTCCTTTGTTTTTCGTTGCAGGGTTTAGTCCTTCAAGCGATGCACCAGCTAATAATTGAGTGGCCATTGGGATCATATCAATGCCCATTACCTTACTGACGACTGGTACAGTCCGGCTTGCCCGCGGATTCACTTCTAATACAAGCGCCTGATCCCCTTTGATGACAAATTGGATATTCATAATGCCCTTGAATGATAATTTCTTCGCTATTTGTTCAGACGCGGTATGCACCTGCTGTTTGATGTCTTCACTGATTGAGATACTTGGTAAAATGGCAAAACTGTCACCTGAGTGCACGCCCGCTTTCTCAATATGTTCTACGATGGTTGGAATGAACGCCTTTTTTCCGTCAGAAATAAGATCCACTTCAATTTCTTTTCCCGTGACATACTCATCAATTAAGATTGGGTATGGCAAATGATCTGGCTGATCAAGCAGTGATGCCAAATGTGCTTCTGACTGAACAACGATCATTCCCATTCCGCCAATGACATATGATGGGCGAATTAATACAGGGTAACCGATGCTTTTCGCATGTACGAGTGCTTCTTCTTTTGAATTAGCCGTATCTCCTTTTGCGTGAGGAAGATTCAGTTCATCAAGAAGCTGATAGAATAAATCGCGGTCTTCAAGTGCATCCAGCGTATCAAAGGACGTACCTAACAATGTGACACCGGCTTTTTCTAAGCCTTCTGCGACGTTAATCGCAGTCTGTCCGCCAAATTGGACAATGACAAAATCAATTTGTTCTGCTTCCACAACGTTTAGGATGTGCTCTAATGTAATCGGCTCAAAATATAAACGATCTGCAATCTCATAATCAGTACTGACTGTTTCTGGATTGTTGTTCATCATGATGGTTTCAAATCCAAGCTTTTGCAAGGTCAGAACGCCATGAACAGCGCTATAATCAAACTCGACCCCCTGCCCGATTCGAATCGGACCAGAGCCAATGATGAGTGCACGCCGCTTTGTTTTTTCTTGATGTTCACCATCGCTTTTGCCGAAGTACGTGGAATAGAAGTAATTCGTTTTAGCATCAAATTCCGCCGCACATGTGTCGACAATTTTAAATGAAGCAGCAATGCCGTATTCTTGACGAAGCTGCCTGATTGACTCTTCCGTGTGACCCGTAAGAAGAGCAATCGTTTCATCAAGGAAACCCTTTTCCTTTACCTTTTTCAAGGTATCTTTTGATAGCGTCCCCTTATGATCTTTCAATTCTTGTTCGAGCGTAATCATATTCTGGAACACATGTAAGAAGAATCGATCAATTTTCGTCGTTTGATGAATCGTTTCAACCGTTTCTTGTCTTGAAAGAAGCTCCATAACAGCGAAAAACCGGCGATCGTCTGGTGTTTTGATGAGTTCAAATAATTGTTCTGTCGATTGCTCTTTCAGTTCTGGCAGGTGGAAGCCCTTCGTTTTAATTTCAAGTGATGCAACTGCTTTTTGAATGGCTGACTCTAAATTCCGATCAATCGCCATGACTTCACCAGTCGCCTTCATTTTTGTGCCTAATTGACGGTCTGCCTGTTTAAATTTATCAAACGGCCAGCGCGGGAATTTCACGACAACATAATCTAGTGCCGGCTCAAAACTAGCATAGGTTGTACCTGTGAGCGGGTTTTTCAATTCGTCTAGCGTATAACCCACCGCAAGCTTAGCTGCCATTTTCGCAATCGGATAGCCTGTTGCTTTTGATGCAAGAGCAGAAGAACGGCTGACCCGAGGATTCACCTCAATGACAAAGTATTCTTTACTGAGTGGATCAAGGGCAAATTGAATGTTGCAGCCGCCGACTACATCCAGCGCTGAAATGATTTTCAGGCTCGCTGAACGGAGCATTTGATAATCCTGATCCGTTAATGTTTGGGAAGGTGCAACGACAATCGAGTCTCCTGTATGCACACCAACTGGATCGATATTTTCCATGTTGCATACCGTGATACACGTATTTTGACGGTCTCTCATGACCTCATATTCGACTTCTTTAAAGCCAGCTATGCTTTTTTCAACTAAACACTGGTGAATCGGACTCGCTAAAAGAGCTCCTTCAATGAGCGGCTTAAACGCCTCCTCTGTTAGAGCGATTCCGCCGCCTTTACCGCCAAGTGTGTATGCTGGTCTTAGGATGACTGGGAAGCCGACTTCTTTTGCAAATTGAAGAGCATCTTCCGCATTATCCACAATTTCACTATCCGGCACAGGTTCGTTCAAATGCTTCATGAGAGCACGGAATTTCTCTCGATCTTCACCGTTTTCAATGGTTTCAACTGACGTTCCGAGCAGAGTCACCCCGTGCTTTTTCAGCACACCGGCTTTTTCCAGCTCGACAGCAAGGTTTAAAGCCGTCTGTCCGCCAAGGTTGGCTAAAAGACCATCTGGTTTTTCCTTTTCAATAATTCTTGTCACTGAATCAACTGAAAGCGGTTCAAAATAGATTTCATCAGCAAATGACTCGTCTGTCATAATGGTTGCTGGGTTATTATTCACTAAGATGACTTTGTAGCCTTCTTCTTTTAAGGCCATACATCCTTGTGTTCCTGAGTAATCAAATTCTGCTGCCTGACCAATGATGATTGGACCAGACCCGATGACTAGAATGGTTTGTATGCTTTGATCTTTAGGCATGTGCGACTTCTCTCCTTGCTTGTTTCACTTTCTCAATAAAATCATCGAATACCCATTCACTTTCAGCAGGCCCTGGGTGTGCTTCTGGATGAAATTGAACTGACATAATCAGCTTTTCTTTATGAATGAATCCTTCTACAGATCCATCATTGACATGAAGGAATTTCACATCCACTTCTTTGTCATTCATGCTTTTTTCATTCACAACATAGCTATGGTTCTGACTTGTCATAAAGACACGTTTGGATTCTGTATCCTGAACAGGATGATTCGCTCCCCTGTGGCCAAATGGCAGCTTATACGTATCTCCGCCAAGTGCAAGAGCGATTAATTGGTGACCTAGGCAGATCCCAAGTGTCGGAAATGACATCATGATGTCATGAATTGTTTTTAAATACGGTGTCATGGTTTTCGGGTCTCCAGGTCCGTTTGACAAGAGGATCGCATCCGGCTTGATCTCAAATACCTTTTCCATTTGTTTATATGGAATGACGGTTACTTTACAGCCGCGCGCTGCAAGCGAATCTGCAATTGATTTTTTAAAGCCAAAATCAATGAGCGCCACATGCTCCTCACCGCTGCCTTGTGTGTAGATCTCGCTATCTGTCACCTGTGCGACGACATTGTCTTGTTTCATTGCAGGCGGCGTTTCGTTTTCGTCTACACTGAGCACAGCGTTCATCGTTCCATTTGCCCGGATGTTTTGCACAACTGCGCGCGTATCTGTATGTGTCAGAAGCGGGATATTCCACTTTTGTAAATAATCTTTTAAGCTGACCGCTGCAAGATGATGTGAAAAATGCTCTGCTGCCTCGTAAACAACTACCGCTTTTACTTGAGGCTTCTTGCTCTCAAAGTCTTCATGGTTAATGCCGTAATTTCCGATCAGCGGATAAGTGAAAACAATGATCTGACCTTTATAGGAAGGATCTGTGAGCACCTCTTGATAACCTGTCATACCTGTAAAAAAGACCACTTCACCTGTGATGCCAGCTTCTCCTGTCAGATCTCCTTCAAAAGAGGCTCCATCTTCTAAATTTAAATAACCCTTCATGCTTATGTCACCCCAAAATTGAATAATTAATGATATAAATGCATTTTTATACGTTTGTTTGTAAAAAAAATTTACACCGAAACTGTTTTATTGGCTAATACTTGAACAATTGTTTCGATCGCTTGATCCAGCTCTGCTTTCTTCACATTCAGCGGAGGTAATAAACGAATGACATTCGGACCAGCTGGAAGCACCAGCAGCCCTTGTTCTCTAAGAGCTGTGATATAGCCGGCGACTGGCTGATCACATTCAATACCTGCCATCAATCCTTTTCCCCGCACTTCTTTTACGATATTCAGCTGTTTGACATTTTGCAGCTTTTCTAACAGGTAATCACCCTTTTCTTTCACTTCTGAAAGAAACTCTTCTTTGAAAATGACATCGAGTGTCGCATTCACAGCCGCCATGGCAAGCATATTTCCACCAAATGTTGTACCATGTGAACCTGGCGAGAATGCATCTCCTAGAGCTTTTTTCCCTATGACTGCACCAACTGGAAAGCCGCTTCCTAACCCTTTTGCCGAAGAGATAATATCAGGGTCAAGACACGTCTCTTCGTACGCAAATGCTGTTCCTGTTCGACCGATACCGGTTTGGATTTCATCTACAATCAGCAGTGCTTCATGCTTTTTGCAAAATGCTTGAACGGCTTCTAGAAATTCTGGTGTCGCTGGATTCACTCCACCTTCACCTTGCACAACCTCCAGCATCACCGCTGCCACATCATCGACTTCACACGCTGACATAGCGTCTGGATCATTAAACGGTACGTAGTGAAAGCCTTCTAGCATAGGACCAAAGCCAGTTTTGATTTTATCTTGGCCTGTCGCAGCCATACCAGCATACGTGCGCCCATGGAAAGAGTGCAAAAATGTGACGATATTTGTTTTCCCTGTCGCTTTACGTGCTAATTTAATGGCACCTTCATTTGCCTCTGCCCCGCTATTGCAGAAAAACACGAGATCCCCTGAACTGTTTTCTGCCAGCTTTTCTGCTGCTTTTTCTTGCAGTCCATTTTCAAATAGATTTGATACATGCCAGACGTGGTCAAGCTGTTCCTTAATGGCTTCATTGACCTTTGGGTGATTGTGGCCTAAATTTGTAACCGCAATGCCTTGTATAAAGTCTAAATATTTTTTTCCATTTGTATCGACTGCCCAAGAACCTGCTGCCTCTTTAATTTCAACATTCCACCGTCCATAAGTTTGAAAGAGATGACTCACAGGACCGCCTCCTTTTGTTTCACAATTCTTGTTCCTTTAAAGGTTTCTCCTGTAAAGATACTGCCTTTGCCATTTACGATCATCACTTCATCCACATCACCTGATAAAGCACTCAATGCGGATTGTACTTTTGGAATCATTCCCCCGGAAATAATGCCTTCATCAATGAGTGAAAGGGCTTCTTGTTCGGTGACGACATCTAATAGTTCACCATTTTTTAAAATGCCTTCAACATCTGTGACAAACATAAGCTTATCAGCCTTCATGGCTCCGGCGACAGCTGATGCTGCTAAATCGGCATTCACATTTAAGGTTTGGCATTCTTCCGTCATAGACAGCGGCGCAATCACAGGAATGAATTGTTTTTCCATGAGTGCTTCTGCCATTTCTGGATGAACTTCTTTGATTTCACCAACGTACCCGTAAACGTCTTGATCAAGGAAATCGGCGACAAGCATCTGCCCATCTTTACCGGATACGCCGACAGATGAAATATCATGCTTTGCGAGCTCTGACACAAAGTATTTATTGACCGTTCCCGAGAGAACCATTTCGGCTACCTCTAACACAGGCTTCGTTGTTTTACGCTGCCCGTCAACAAATTCTGTTTTCACTTCTAATTTTTGCAGCATGTCGGTGATTTCAGGTCCTCCGCCATGCACGATAGCCAGTTTAAATCCAGCGGCTTGAAGTGAGCGGACATTTTCATAAAAGGTATCTGAAAGTTCTCGAATGACACTGCCTCCACACTTGAACACGATCGTTTTATTCATGTCTATCTCCTTCTTTATGTGCGATAGCTCGCGTTAATTTTCACATAATCATAGGTAAGGTCACAGCCCCATGCTGCTGCTTCACCATTCCCCTCACTCATTTGAATGAAAATCGTAATCTCATCCTGCTCTAGATATGCTTTTGCTTCCTCTTCTGAGAATGGCTGCGGTTCATTGTGTTTGAACAAACATTGTCCGCCTAAATAGACTTCTACCTCTTCCGGTGTGACGGAAGCTGCGCTATGACCAATGGCTCCAACGATTCGTCCCCAGTTGGCATCCGTACCATATACGGCAGTTTTAACAAGACTTGAACCAACGATTTTTTTTGCAATGATGCCGGCTTCCAAGTTATTTTTAGCACCAGCGACTTTTGCTTCAATTAATTTGGTTGCGCCTTCTCCATCTCTCGCAATCTCTTTGGCTAAATCCTCACAAGCTAGTTTTAATCCTTCTTTAAACAATGGCCATTCTGGATGCTCTTCATTTAGTGCATCGTTTTCTGCCATGCCATTTGCCATCACGAGCACCATATCGTTTGTCGAAGTTTCTCCGTCGACGGTAATTTGATTAAAGGTCACATCCGTAATGTCACGAAGCGCTTGCTGTAAGGCTTCCTGTTCAACATTTGCATCTGTTGTGACAAAGCCAAGCATTGTCGCCATGTTCGGGTGAATCATGCCAGAGCCTTTTGCTGCGCCTGAAATGATAATCTCTTTTTCGTCTATCGTAAGAGTGTATGCTGTATTTTTAATGACAGTATCTGTCGTTAAGATCGCTTCTTCAAAATGGCCTTTTTCGGCTTTTGCTTCTTTTAAATCGGCGATGCCCTTTTTGATTTTATCCATCTCCAGACATTCCCCAATGACACCAGTAGAAGAAACAGCAATGTAATCAGGTGCTACACCTAACATATCTGCACAGGCTGCCCGCATGTCGTATGCGTCTTTTAATCCCTGCTCACCAGTACATGCATTGGCGATAGCACTATTGACAATGACACCTTTTAATTGTCCTGTCTTTTTTAAGCTTTGTTGTGTGACTTTGAGAGGCGCAGCTTGAAAGTGACTTTGTGTGTAGACCGCTGCACTTGCTGCTGGTACTTCGCTGACGATGAGGCCAAGGTCTTTTTTTGAATAGCGCAAGCCAATGTGAATCCCCTTCGCTTCAAAGCCTTTTGGTGATGATACGTCACCGTCTATTTTGACAATGCTTTTTTCATTCAATTCGATCATGTTTGTTGTCTCCCCTGTTCTCTTATGGATAAAGAGGTGTCATTGTGAGGCCCGCCTCTTCATGTAAGCCTTTGATGATGTTGAAGTTTTGAACCGCTTGGCCGGCCGCGCCTTTCATGAGATTGTCTATGACCGACACGATTGTCAGTCTCCCTGTTCGCTCATCTAAATGAAAGCCAATATCACAGAAGTTACTGCCGTATACTTCTTTCGTTTGTGGATAAACGCCGTGATCTCTCACTCTGACAAAATAGGAATCTTCATAAAAGTCTTTCATTCGCTTCATCAATTCTTCTTTTGTGACATCTGTTTTTAATTGTGTATACATCGTCGCCATAATCCCTCTTGTCATCGGGACAAGATGCGTAGAAAATGTGACGTTCGCCGTCTGCGGATTCCATTCTCTTAATATTTGCTCTATTTCTGGCGTATGCTGATGCTCATTCACCTTATAAATTTTAAAGTTATCGTTTAGTTCTGAAAAATGCGTGCCAAGTGAGGCAGATCGTCCGGCACCGGACACCCCTGTTTTTGCATCTATTATAATCATGGATTCATCGATGACATTCTGTTTGATGAGCGGTGCTAAACCGAGAAGAACTGCGGTAGGAAAGCAGCCCGGATTGGCAATCACTTCAGCCTGTTGAATTTTGTCACGATTCAGTTCGGATAAACCGTACACCGCTTGCTGGACAGATGCTGCATCCGCTGCCCTTCGTTTATACCAAGCTTCATAGGTTGCTCCATCTTGAATGCGCAAATCACCTGATAAATCAATGATCGGCACTCCTTGATTCATCAGCTTTGGTGTCAGTTCACTAGATACGCCTGCTGGTGTCGCTAAAAACACAGCATCTGTCTCTTGCACAATGGCAGCCGGGTCAATGGCTTTTAATGTTTGGTCAGTCATGTTTGTCAGATGCGGATAAGATTGACTGTATGATTGCCCATCACCACTTGATGAATACAATATACATTCCTCCACATGCGGGTGATGCTTGAAGATACGAACCAATTCCGCACCACCGTACCCTGTAGCACCTATAATACCTATTTTCAACGTCAATACACCCTCTTGATCTTTGTGAAATTATTTAACATTATAACATGTATAAAAATTAATTCAATTGTATATTTAATATTTGTTTTCATTTTTTTTCAACAAAAAAACCGCATATCTTCATGAGACATGCGGATTTATCTTTCGTTTTTGATATAGAGGACCATGAGTGCACTGCATAAATATAATATGGAGCTTGCATAAAAAATGAAGTAAACGGTAAAGAAATCAGCAAACAGGCCGCCAAGCATAATGGCAATGGATGAAAATAGGGCTGTCCAAAAATGATAGTGACCGACTTCTTTCATTCTTTTATTCTTTGTTGTCAGATCAGTGACAAGCAGTTTCTCCCCATGTTTTTGAAAGCCGCCCAGCGCACCAAGTGCAAGCTGAATGATATACACTTGCTCCACTTCTGTTATATGCGGAAAAAGCAGCAAAAGAAACGCCATACCGAACGAATGAATGATTAAAAAGAGCCGCCTGTCGGTGGTTTCTGGCAGTTTTCCTAAAAGTAAATGAATAAACGCACCGCTTAAACCAAACAGACCATAGGCGAGTCCAAACTGTGAATAGCTTGATCCAACATTTTTAATAAAAAGAATGTAAAAGGGGAATATCAAACTGCTGGCGAAAAACAGCAGACTTTGAGAGTAGACGAACCATTTCATTGCTTTTGCATTCATTGTGTATTGTACCTCTCATAAAAGTAGTTGGTAAACGTGCCATCTGGATCTGCTTGTTTTTTCTTTTGGAAAAATACATCGGTTTTAGGATAAGCCCGCTTCATTTGCGCCTTCGTTTGATAAGGCATGTACGGTAAGTAATAGCTTCCATCGTGCCGCAGCGTGATATCTGTCATTTTTCGAATGATCCGCTCTGCTTCCGCCTTCTCTTCTTTTTCGAACCCGTAATTCACTAAAAGCACAAGGGCAAACATATCTTGTTTCGCATATGAGAGATCCGCTTTTTCATTTTTTTGAACGTAGCGGATTGTGATATTCATTAGATTCAAATCTTCCTGTTGTAAAAAGGCTCTCATGTCATCGATGTACGCACGAAAACGGTCAACTGGGACGAAATATTCCTGCAGCACATCTGTGTCTGACTCATTTTCATATTCCAAAAAGGCAGAATCAGAACGCATCACATTGTTTCTTGTGATCAGCTGATCATTTTGACTTAGGAAATACTTCTTTTGCAAATTCCAGAGCAGATCTTTCCCCATATCAAATCTCCTTGAAAGGCCGAGCATAAATTTCAATGGCATAACGAGTTGATCTTCTTTCAGCTCTTGATATGATTCGTTTTTTTGATCTGAAGAGAGGGAATAATTCGTCACATACATTTCTTTCAAAAAGTTTGTTTTTGCTGTTGAGATTCTGGCAAGATGCATGCGTACTTCTTTATTGTGTTTGACATGCTTTTGAAAATAATCCGTATACTCATCGTAATCTAGAGAGGTTGTCTCCATTTTATATAATTCATTTTTTGTTAAAGAAAGATCAGCATCTAAAATGACACCGAACAATCCGTATCCCCCAATGACCGCAGAAAACAAATCATCACCTGGCTTTACTGTGACAATCTCACCATTTGCTTTTAACAGCCTAAAGGAACGTACCGTATCAATGAGTGACCCGTAGCGAATGTCACGTCCATGTGCATTTGCACTTAAAGATCCGCCAATTGTAAAGATATTCTGCGATTGCATCACCTTCACAGCTAGGCCATATGGATTCACATATTTTTGTATATCATCCCATGTAGCACCGCTTTGAACCCGAATCGTTTTCTTTTTTGGATCAAACGCTAAAATCTGGCGGAATTCCGTCATATCGAGCACGATGCCGTTTTCATAATATGTGTGGCCGCCCATGCTATGCTGTTTTCCGGCAATAGAAATTGGCAGGTGTTTAGCTTTTGCTTCTTTCAATACTTCTTTTAATGTGTCTATCTCTTTCCCTTGAACAACTTTTTTGATTTTGACAGGCATGAGATGACTGACATCAGTAAAAGCCTCAAGATCCTTTTTTTTGTGTACTTGGCCTTCTCGTATAGTGATTGATATAAGAAATGCAGCAGCATATACGATCAAAAGAACGATCCATAGCCATTTTTGTTTCATGATAGGTACTCCGTTCTATAAAATTACATCCATTATATCAAGCTACTCTCTTCCTCCACCTTAATTTTTCATAAAAAAACCTGGCATGAGTTCAACTCATACCAGGCATTTTTCATTTTGTGCTTATTGAATACCGAGCGCGATTTTTGCGTATCTTGACATTTTGTCTCGTGTCCAAGGGGGATTCCATACGATGTGAACTTCTGTTTCTTTTACTTCTGGAAGATCACTTAATGCTTTTTTGACTTCGTCTACGATAATTGGTGCAAGAGGACAACCCATTGATGTTAAGGTCATGGTGATATCCGCTTTTCCATTCTCATCAAGATCGACATCATAGACAAGTCCAAGGTTGACGATGTCGACATTCAGCTCAGGGTCAATCACCTGTTCTAGGGCGCCTAAAATATTTTCTTTCAATGCTTCATCCATGATATCCACTCCTTTTTCCATTAGTATAACGTACTTTTTCTTATGACTAAACGTTTGTGCTTTTCAGATGTGTCTCAAACCAGTCAATCGTTTCGAACATCGCTTGTCTTGAGACCTTATGTCCAGCTTGTCCATCAGTGATAAAACGAATCAGATGCGGATCCTGCTTATATTGTGTGGCTACTAACTCATCATATAGAGTTTTTGCGTGCCGGTAAGGGACGACAGGATCGTTTTCTGCATGCCAGAATAACAGCGGTCTTTTGTTTAATCGATCTGTTTGCAGCGTTAAATCATATGGGCGCAGGGCGTCTAATTGCAGATGAACCTCTTCGTCTGTAATGTCTTTCATCAACCCTTTGTGACGCATGTCCATGATTTGTGCTTTTAGAAATGTCGTATAGTTTGGACTTCCCATCAAGCTGACAGCGGCTTTGATCCAATCATGCTTGGCAAGTGCACCAAAGGTGGTGATGCCGCCCATGGATGTACCCGCAACGCCTATCAGATCGGCTTCAATCAATTGTTTTTCTTGAAAGTATGTTTTGAGTATATCGATTTCACGAATTTCGTTCAGGACAATTTCCCAGAACTTTGATGCCAGTTCCTCTAAGCTGAGGTTTTCTGATCTTACACCATGATAAGCACAGTCAGGTAAAATGACTCTCATGCCTTTTTCCGCCAAATGGAAGGCAAAGTGTAAATTATGCTCGCGTGCACTTGTAAATCCGTGAATAAAAAATACAAGCGGCAGCGGTTTGTCTTTATTTTCAGCTTTTACGATATGTAAAAATGGAATATCGCGCGTAATTTGCTCATCAATGGTGATCACAGCCTATGAATCCTCCTTTATCATTCCCGTCTTTGTTTATTTTAACATGTAGACAACAAAGATGTGATAAAGATACACTATAGAAAGAGGCGCTAACATGAATTGCCTCCTATCACTTACAGATCAAAGGAGATTTTATGGAGACTAAACCTTATCTAATCGCACTTGACCTGGATGGCACATTATTAAAAGATGATAAAACCATTTCTGCGCATACACTTGACGTCATTCAAAAAGTGAGAGACAGCGGGCATCACGTCTGTATATCAACAGGCCGACCATTTCGTTCCAGCTCTCCTTATTATCAGCAATTACAGCTTGATTCACCCATTGTGAATTTTAACGGAGCGTTTGTCCATCATCCTCTTGATGAAAAATGGGGCAGATTTCATACGTCACTTGATCTTCAAGTAGTCAAACAGCTTGTAGACATTAGTGAAGAATATAAAGTGCATAATGTCTTAGCTGAAGTGTTAGACGATTTGTATTTCCATTATCATGATGAAAAACTCATTGATATCTTTAATATGAATGCAAACAAAGTCACTGTTGGAGACCTTAGGGACAACCTTGGAGAGAATGTGACGAGCGTGTTAATTCATGCAAAAGAAGAGGACGTCGGAGCCATTCGAAGCTATTTATCAGATGTTCATGCAGAAGTGATTGATCACAGGCGCTGGGCTGCCCCGTGGCACGTGATTGAAATCATTAAAACAGGCATGAACAAAGCCGTTGGACTGCAAAAGATCAGTGATTATTACGGTGTTCCTAAGGAGCGGATTGTGGCATTCGGAGATGAAGACAATGATTTAGAAATGCTTGAATTTGCTGGATGCGGTGTAGCAATGGGCAACGGAATTGATGCCGTGAAACGTGTCTCAAATGAAGTCACTGATACAAATGAACAAGATGGGATTGCAAAGTTTCTAACGAATTACTTCTCGCTTTAATTTTTCCATTCATACATAGCAGATGAAAGCGGGCATACTACCGTTAGACAGGTTGTCCTGTCAGCTTGTGTAAAGGGGCGGATTCCGAATGGGTAAAAGAAGCAAATCGAAACGCTTTATACAACAAGGTAAAGATTCAGTCAGTCTTCATGACGCACGTTTTCCTTACCGTTCGACACTTGAAGAGGCGGCCGAAGACAGAGGAAATATGAAGACTGATGCTTCTGGAGGTTCATTGTGAGAAACGAACTTTTTGATCAAGCCAAATCGTTTACTGAAGAAGCTCTTACTTCTTCATTTTCATCTGGGTTAGAGCGTCAGCAGGCAGTCAAGCGAGCGAAAAATGCCGTATCCTCTGCATTTGCCAATTCGACAGATGCAGAAAGAAACCAGCTGCATACCTTCCAAGACTTGCTCGATGATCTCTAACATAAAAAAAGCTGTTCACCTAATGTGGACAGCTTTTTCTGATTCCCTCGCTTATTTGACTTGAAATGTTTTCTTCTCCGTGATTTGTTTCAGCCCTTCTGCTTTTCCTTTAAACGTTACGACTGCTTCGTATGTTCCGGGCTTTACACCGTTTGACCATGTATCTTGAAAATCATAGGCCTCGCCTTTTTTCAGCACAAAAGTTTGGATGGCCTGTGTGAACATACGGTCTTTCGAATAGCGGTATTGTTCATTCCCGTTTTCGTCATACACACTAAGCTCGAATTTTTGGCTTGTGTTAAAAGTAAATTCAAAATCTCGGTCTGATTCATTTTTCAGTGACATGTTAAATTGAACTGAAGAACCTTTCTGGACGGGGTCTACTGTGAGCTCAACCGTTTTTTCTCCCATTTGACCGGATACCTCCTTGTCTGGTTCATCCTTTTTTTGTTGTCCACAAGCGGCTAAAACCAATAGAATGAGGAGAAGCACAAACCCTTTTTTCATCTGCTACCCACCTTTTAATCTCGTCTGAAAAATCCAAGAATATTGGTTGTCTGTACAATATTTGTAAAGGCTTTTGGATCGACTTCTTTAATAATTTGTTCAAGTTCATACAGCTCATACCTTGTAATAACGATCACCATCATTTCCTTTTGCTCGTTGGTGAATGCGCCTTTTGCAGGTACAGTCGTAATGCCTCTGACCATTTTTCCGTAAATGGCTTCTTTGATTTCATCTGCTTTCTTCGTGACAATCATCGCGGTCAGCTTCTCATGTCTTGTATGGATGGCATCAATGACCCTTGTGGTCACATATAATGTGACAAGGGTATATAATGCTTTCTCCCAACCTTGTAATAATCCTGCTGTAAAAATGATGATTCCATTTAAAATGAAGAAATACGTGCCAACTGGTTTATCCTTCCACTTCGCTAAAACCATAGCAACAATGTCTAGTCCGCCTGTCGATGCCCCGTATTTGAGCGTAATCCCAATCCCTACTGCGGATATGACACCGCCAAACACAGCATTTAATAAAATATCGTGGGAAACACTCGTTTCTGGTAAAATGCCAAGGAAAATGGTCGTCAGTGCAACACTGATGATGCTGTACAAAGTAAAGGAACGGCCAACTTTCATCCAGCCTAAAATGCCGACTGGAATGTTTAAAATAAATAATAGAATCCCTGTTGATACATAAAATGGCGCATATTGATCGATTAAGCTGGATAACAGCTGGGCTACCCCTGTAAAACCGCTTGCATATACGTCAGCTGGGATTAAAAATAAATTCAGTCCAATCGCATTGAGTAATGCACCAATAACGACGACAATGAGTTTTTTTGCTTCTCCAATGAACATGTTGTCATTCCTCCACTTACCATTCTCTCTATGGTTTTCCCTAAAATTTAGAATTTGAACACGAAAAGATGATTTCTATGATATAGTTAGGCTAAAAAGATGTAAAATATGGCTTATTTTTTAGAAAGAAGGGATTTATATGACTGTTCATATCATAGCAGACAGTGCTGCTGATCTGCCTCTTTCTTATTATGATGAACATAACATAACGCTCATTCCGCTCCGCGTATTGCTTGGCGAGCAGGAATTTGAGGATTTGATCACCATTGAACCAAAACAAGTATTTGATGCGATGAGACAAGGAGCCAGTCCAAAAACGTCACAGGCTTCACCAAACCGGATCAAGGAAACCTTTGTTTCTGCCGCTCAAACCCATACATCTGCTATCTATGTCGCTTTTTCATCAGAGCTTTCAGGTACATACCAGACAGCTGTGATGATGGCAAACGAAGTGAAGGAAGAATACCCTGATTTTGATTTACGAATCATCGATTCTAAATGCGCTTCACTCGGCTATGGGCTTGCTGTCAAACACGCTCAATCACTTGCCATTGACGGAAATACAATACAAGAAATTGAAACGTCTGTAAAGCATTTTTGTGAATCTTTACAACATATTTTTACTGTAGACGATTTATCGTATTTAGCAAGGGGCGGAAGAATCAGTAAAGCGTCCGCATTTGTTGGCGGTTTGTTAAGTATTAAGCCCATTTTACATGTCGAAGATGGAAAACTCATCCCGCTTGAAAAAATCCGCGGACGTAAAAAACTGCTGAAACGCATTATTGAACTAATGAAAGAACGAGGAACGGATTGGTCGAACCAAACGGTCGGTATTAGTCATGGTGATGATCCTGCACTGGCGGAAGACATGAAACAGCTGATCGAAGCCGAATTTCATCCAAAGGAAATTGATATTCAGATCATCGGTGCCGCTGTTGGGTCCCATTCAGGGCCTAGCACGCTTGCGATCTTTTTTACAGGCAAATGATCATAAAAAGCACCCTTCCCTGACACAACACGGGAAGGGTGCTTTTCTTATGAAAGTTTAAATCGCTGGACGGTTTCATTTAACCTCGCCGTCATACTCATCAATTCTTCGACCTGTTTGTTCATTTGATGGAACGATTGCAGCTGTTCATTGGCTGAGGCAGAAATTTCTTCGCTGCCAGCTGCTGTTTCTTCTACAACTGCACTAATATTTTCAATCGAGTGCAGCACTTGTCCGCCAAGTTCTGTTGATTGCATAATTTGGTCATTTAAGACCGCCATTTCTTGTTTAATATGCTGCGCTTTTGTTTCTATATCTTCAAAGGAGTGTGAGGTTTTGTCCATCGCATCCTGCTGCTGAAGTGAAAGTTTGACCCCTTCTTGAACAGTTTGACTAATGGATTGAATGCCTCTTTCAATATGACTGACCATGTCAAAGATTTGTCTTGTTGCATTAGACGATTCATCAGCAAGCTTGCGAATTTCATCTGCTACAACGGCAAAGCCTTTTCCAGCTTCGCCTGCTCTTGCCGCTTCAATGGCTGCGTTTAAGGAAAGCAGGTTTGTTTGGTCCGCAATGTCAGAAACCGTTTTGGCCATGGCCGAGATTCCGCTGGCGTATTGCGTAAATTCTCCTGCTGATTCTTCGATTTGTCTCGTGGCATGTGTATTTTTTTCAATCGCTGTTTTTGTTTCTGTTAACGTGTGCTTTCCGCTTTCTACTGCTTCGATGGCATCCTCTGTACTGCGGATGACCGTTTGCGAGCGTTCTGAATTTTTACGTCCATGCTGGTCCATTTTCTCAATCAAGCTGACGCCGTGCTGGAGATCTTCTGAAATCGCTTGTGACCCATTGGCCATTTCGTCTGTCGAAACAGATACTTGATTCGCAGACTCCATCATTTTTTTGTTTTCATCATTCAGGTGGATCGAGAATGTCTCTACTCGGCTTGAGACATTGCTGATTTCTTTAATCAGACTAATCAGCTGATCTGTCATTTGATTAAAGGATTCATTCAAGCCGCCGATTTCATCCTTGCGCTGAATATCCATCCGCTCCACAGCAAGATTGCCTTCTGCGATCTGCTTTGCTCTGTAGGATAGTGATTTGATGGGTGTCACGATGGATCGCGTTAATCCAATATTCAAAAAGACAGCAATGACAATCAGTGTGAGTGCTGAGACGAGTGCACTTGTGATAATCCATTGGACATTGTCTGCTGCAGCCTCTAGATTTTGTTTATACGCTTCTTCTGCCCTTTTATTCATCGTATGCACATCGTTTAAAACGCCATCAATTCTTGCTGCCACACGTCTTGCATCCGATGCGTTTTTTTCACCAATGGCGTTGTTTGCTTCCTTGGTCCACGTGTCAAATTTTGAATTTAACCTTGTTAATGCCTCTTTGTTCATATTTCCTGCATGTTTGTTTAGCGTTTGCAGCTGCTTTTTTGCTGTAGAAATATCGTTTTGAACGATCTCTAGCTGTTCATCTGAGAGTGTCATCGAATAATTGGTCATGGCTTGCTCGACACTTTCAAAGCTTGCCTTCGTTTTTTGTACGTTTAATAAGGTTTGCACATCTGTCTCATTTGATGATTGGATCTTTGTCATGCTGACAATGATAAAGGCGATGACGCCAACTGCTAAAAGAAGTGAAATAAGTGAGTTAAGTAAAATTTTGACGCGTAAGCTCATGATGCGTCCCCCTCTTCTTTTAGAAGCGTCTGCTTCAGCCCATTTAATTTTTTGGTCAGTGTCTCAGCATTTTTCAGGATCCGGATTTTTGCCATATCGATTCCATCATTGCTTAAGTCATAGACAACATGACCGCTTTTCATTTGATTGTTCTTGACGAGCTGTTCACTGAATTGATAGACCACTTCATCGACTTTTTTCACCATAGACGAAATGACCGCTTTTTCAGCAGTATAGTACTGATCGCTGTCTACACCAATGGCATATTCACCCTGCGCCTGCGCTTCTTTTAATACACCGACACCTGTATAACCGGCTGCGGCATATAAAACGTCTGCTTTCTTTTTGATCATGTCTTTGGCTATTTTACTACCCTTGCCTGCATCACTAAACGTACCGGCATAGGTGGATAAGATCTTGATTTTCGGATTGACTGATTTGGCGCCTTTTTGAAATCCTTTTTCAAAACGATGAATGACATCTGCGTCAACACCGCCAACAAATCCAATGACATCGCTTTTCGTTGTCATCGCAGCAAGTGCTCCCGCTAAATAGCTGCCTTGCTCTTCTTTAAACGTCACAGAGGTCACATTTTTCAGCTCAGATACAGCATCGATCAAAAGGAACTGCTTCTTCGGATATTTCTTTGCGACTTTTTCCAGGTCTTCTTGCATACTGAAACCTACACCAATGACAAGATCATTTCCATCTTTTACGAGTTCTGTCAGCCCTTTTTCATATGTATCAGTTTCTGCAATTTCTCTATAATCAAATTCAATGCCAAGCTCATCACGTGCTTTTTCTAATCCTTTAAATGATGAATCGTTAAATGATTGATCACCAAGACCATCATCTGTGAGCATAACGCCAATATGCTTCGCAGTTGATTTTGGCGCCCCCTCCTGTTGATTACCGCATGCGGCGAGCACCATAAGCATGGCTGCCATCAGAAGTAATGAAATCTTCACTTTCATCCAAAAACACACTCCTTTTATCATCCTTACTCCTTTTTTATCGGATTTGAGAGGCGTTGTTTCAATGATTAGTGAAGGTTTTTCATGACTTTTTTCACAGAAAAAATCCATTATTTAAGACAAAAATAAAAAAGTGAGCAAATGCTCACTTTTTCTCGTATGTCCAGCCTTCTTTTTGGTAAACTAAATCATTTTTCATGAGATGACCTAGTGCTCGTTTAAAGGCTGCCTTGCTCATTTGAAATCTTTCGCGGATATCCTCTGGATCACTTTTGTCCCCATAAGGCATGGCGCCGTTTCTTGTTCTCATATAGGTTAAAATTTCTTCTGCATCGACAGATAGTGCATCCTGTTTTCTAGGAAGCAGAGAAACGTTCACCGTTCCGTCCTCTTTCACTGCAATGACGCGTCCTGTCACGGTCGATCCTAATCGTGGCTCTTCCTTTCGTTCCGTGCGGTGAATAAACCCACGCACGCCTGTATCTGTCAGCATAAAAGAACCTGTCGCAATTAAACGATAGATTGTTCCAGTGATTTCTTTGTTCATTAAGGTTTCTGGTGCCTCTGTGAACAATTCACTGATCACGTCTTCTGTGGCTGGTTTTGCGAACATTCTGCCGTAGCTTGTGACTTTCAGCATACAGTAGAGTTTGTCTCCTTTTTTCGGCCATGCTTCCTCAAAAGGCGGGAGGTGTTCTGTTGCAACAAGTGCATCCTTTGACAGCCCAACATCAACAAATGCGCCCATGTCTTCTACCACGTCCACGACTTCTACCCAGTCGTATGTATGTGCGTTAATTGTAGGTATTTTCATCGTGGCAGCGAGTCTTTCTTCATGATCTACATATAAGTAGACCTCTACTTCATCTCGGTCACCAATATCTTCTGTCATTTCACTGCGGTGTAAGAGGACCGAATCTTCACCGTCTGTCAAAAAGTAGCCGTATTCCATTTCATTCTCTATTTGCAAGGTCAGTTGCTCACCTGGTCTCATGTTCTCTTCCTTCCTATCTGCCCATAAAAGAGCGTTCGTTCATCTTTTGATTCACTCTATTCTACTATACTTCTTCCTGCATGAACATCTCTAGTTCTGTTAGCTAAAGTGGACAAACTGGACATGATTTATACGGCTGGCGGCTTTACTCTTTGATAAAGTTTTCTTCTTCTGCTATTTGCATGATAAAATAGACGCAATATCTAAACTTGGAGGTCATGTGTGATGGCAAAAGAAAGCTCATTTGACATTGTATCGAAGGTTGAACTGCCTGAAGTGCAAAACGCTGTTCAAGCAGCACTGAAAGAAATTAAAAACCGTTATGATTTTAAAGGAAGTAAAAGTGATATTTCTCTCGAAAAAGAAGAGCTTGTCCTCATTTCTGATGATGACTTCAAACTTGAGCAGCTAAAAGATGTGCTTGTGACAAAGCTGATCAAACGAAATGTTCCAACTAAAAACATCGATTACGGAAAAACTGAGCATGCCCTAGGTGGTACAGTACGCCAGCGTGCGAAGCTGATCAGCGGGATTGATCAAGACAACGCCAAAAAGATCAACGCGCTTATCAAGCAGTCTGGCATCAAAGTGAAATCACAATTTCAGGATGACCAAGTGCGTGTGACAGGGAAAAATAAAGATGATTTACAAGAGGTGATTTCTCTTATGCGCAAGGCTGATTTGCCGATTGATGTCCAATTTATAAATTTTCGATAAATTTCAAATTTTCCATTGATTATTTCTGCATTTTTCGTTACAGTTGATGGAAGTTCAATTCATTGACATGTTCATATTGCTTTCTTATCAAGAGAGGCAGAGGGACTGGCCCTGTGAAGCCTCAGCAACCGGTGTAGTAGAAATCTATTTTCTATGACCAAGGTGCTAAATCCAGCAAGCAACTGCTTGGAAGATAAGGAGAAGAATTACGATACAGCCAAAAAGTCTTCTTCTTATCAGAAGGCTTTTTTTGTTACATAGAAATAAGGAGGAATACAATGGGCCTATTACAAGACTTACAAAACCGCGTACTGATTGCTGACGGAGCGATGGGAACACTTTTATACTCTTACGGCATTGACCGCTGCTTTGAAGAATTAAATTTATCGAAAGAGGATGAAGTGAAACGCGTGCACGAAGCATATGTGCAGGCAGGCGCTGACATCATCCAAACGAACACATACGGTGCGAATTATATTAAACTATCCCGCTACGGCTTAGAGGAAGAAACGAAACGCATCAATACAAAAGCGGTACAAATTGCAAAAGCAGCCGCAGGCTCTGCTTATGTACTCGGAACAATTGGCGGCATTCGAACGTTTAACAAAAATGCCTACTCTATAGAAGAAATCAAACGAAGCTTTAGAGAGCAGCTGTACATCCTATTAAATGAAGAGCCTGACGGATTATTGCTTGAAACATATTATGATATAGAAGAAGCGAAGGCTGTTCTCCAAATTGCCCGCAAAGAAACGACTCTTCCGATTGTCATGAACGTCTCTATGCATGAACAAGGCGTTTTGCAGGATGGTACCCCGCTGAAGGATGGTTTATCTGAGTTATCATCTCTTGGTGCAGATGTTGTCGGCATCAACTGCCGGCTGGGCCCTTATCACATGATTCAGGCACTCGAAGGCGTTCCACTTTTGGAAAATTCGCATTTATCTGTCTATCCTAACAGCAGTCTCCCCTCTCTTGAAGCAGGCAGACTCGTCTATGATACCGATAACGATTATTTCCGAAAAAGTGCACTTGAATTTAGAAATCAGGGCGCACGTATTATCGGAGGCTGCTGCGGAACAACACCTCAGCATATTAGCGCAATGGCTGAAGCGGTCAAAGATTTAGCACCGATCACTGAAAAAGAAGTGAAGGTGTTAAAAGAAGAAATCATTTCCATCCAAGATCAGCGCACTGAGCCAGGTCTTGATGAGCTGGCTGTGAAAAAACGATCGATTATCGTAGAGCTCGATCCGCCGAAGAAGCTGAACTTCGAAAAATTTCTCGTTGCTGCAAATGAATTAAAGAATGCTGGCATTGATGCATTGACGTTAGCCGATAATTCTCTTGCGACTCCGCGCATTAGCAATGTCGCTTGCGGCGCATTATTAAAGCAGCAGCTCGATATGCGTTCTCTTGTTCATATCACATGCCGCGACCGTAATTTGATTGGGCTTCAATCTCATTTAATGGGGCTCGACACCCTTGGATTAACCGATATTTTAGCGATCACAGGCGATCCATCTAAAATTGGAGACTTCCCAGGTGCAACATCTGTGTATGATTTAACCTCCTTTGATTTGATTCGTCTCATCAAACAGTTTAACGAAGGCCTTTCTTTCTCAGGAAAGCCCCTTGGCAAAAAGACCAATTTTTCAGTGGCTGGCGCGTTTAACCCAAATGTGCGCCATATTGATAAAGCGGTGAAACGTCTTGAGAAAAAAATCGAATACGGTGCTGATTATTTTATTTCACAGCCTGTTTATTCTGAGGAACAGCTTGTGAAAATTCATGAGGAAAGCCGCCACTTGGATAAACCGATTTATATCGGCATTATGCCGTTAACAAGCAGCCGAAATGCAGAGTTTATTCATCACGAAATTCCAGGCATCAAATTATCTGATTCTATTCGTGACATTATGGCCAAAGCTGGCGAGGATAAAGAAAAGCAGCGAACAGAAGGCTTAGCGATTGCCCGCTCTTTATTAGATACAGCCTGCGAATTGTTTAATGGCATTTATTTAATTACTCCTTTCCTTCGATCAGATTTAACAGCAGAACTGACCACCTACATCCATCAGAAAGAAAAGGAGTCTAACGTCCATGTCAACTATCACTGAACAGCTCAAAAAACGCATCCTCGTCCTTGATGGGGCAATGGGCACAATGATTCAAAACGCCAACCTGACAGCAGAGGACTTTGGCGGAGAAGAGTATGAGGGCTGTAACGAGTATTTGAATGTGACAGCCCCTCACATCATCTCTAAGATCCATAGGGAGTACCTTGAAGCAAGTGCTGACCTCATTGAAACAAATACGTTCGGCGCGACAAAGCTCGTCCTTGACGAATATGGGCTTGGGCACCTTGCCTATGAACTCAATGTTCGAGCTGCGCAGCTGGCAAAGGCAGAAGCTGACCGTTTCTCCACACCAGAAAAGCCTCGTTTTGTTGTAGGCGCAATGGGCCCGACAACGAAAACATTATCTGTAACAGGCGGCACAACCTTCAGTGAGCTCGTCAGAAATTATGAAGAGCAGGCCCGCGCCCTGATTGACGGAAAGTGTGATGCCCTTCTTTTAGAAACAAGCCAAGATATGCTGAATGTAAAAGCTGGATTCAAAGGGATTCAGGAAGCCTTTCAGCAGACGGGCATCCAATTACCACTCATGGTATCAGGAACGATTGAACCGATGGGCACCACCCTTGCTGGTCAGGATATTGAAGCCTTTTATATCTCTCTTGAGCATATGAAACCAATCAGTGTGGGCCTTAACTGTGCGACTGGTCCAGAATTTATGACAGACCACATCCGCACGCTCTCCTCCATTGCAAAGTCAGCGGTGAGCTGCTATCCGAATGCTGGTCTCCCAGATGAAGAAGGCCAATATCACGAATCCCCTGCCTCTCTTGCTAAAAAAATCGCCGCCTTTGCTAAGGAAGGCTGGTTAAATATTGTCGGCGGCTGCTGCGGGACTACACCTGCGCATATTCAAGCATTGTCAGATGAAGTACGCACGCTTCAGCCGCGTCATATCAACCGCGAATCACCGCAGCATACCGTATCAGGAATTGAGCCTCTTATTTATGAGGATTCGATGCGTCCTCTTTTTGTAGGCGAACGGACCAATGTCATTGGTTCTCGCAAATTCAAACGGCTCATTGCGGAACAAAAGTTTGAAGAAGCAGCAGAAATTGCTCGTGCTCAAGTGAAAAATGGCGCTCACGTCGTTGATGTGTGTCTCGCCGATCCAGACCGTGATGAGGCAGCAGACATGGAAGGCTTTTTACAAGAAGCCATGAAAAAGGTGAAAGCCCCTTTTGTCATTGATTCAACGGATAAACACGTGATTGAAAAGGCACTCACTTACTCTCAAGGGAAAGCCATCATCAATTCCATCAACCTTGAGGATGGCGAGGAACGCTTTGAAGAGATTCTTCCTCTTGTGAAGCTATATGGCGGTGCACTTGTTGTTGGCACGATTGATGAAATAGGAATGGCGGTGACAGCAGAACGAAAGCTTGAAATTGCTGTACGTTCTCACGATTTACTAACAAAGAAATATGGTATTCCCGCAAGTGACATCATTTTTGATCCGCTTGTCTTTCCCGTAGGCACTGGAGACGAGCAATATATTGGCGCCGCTGAAGAAACGATCAAAGGCATTAAAATGATTAAGGAAACCCTGCCTGAGTGCCTCACCATTTTAGGCATCAGCAACGTATCTTTCGGACTTCCGCCTGTTGGCAGAGAAATCTTAAATGCCGTTTATTTGTATCACTGCGTGCAAGCAGGGCTTGACTATGCCATTGTCAATACAGAAAAGCTTGAACGCTTCGCTTCCATTCCAAAGGAAGAAATCAAACTAGCTGAAACCTTGCTTTATGAAACAAATGATCAAACACTGGCTGAATTCACCCAATTTTACCGCGGCAAAAAGAAAACGGAGAAAAAACCAAAGATCTCCTTATCACTTGAAGAAAGGCTGGCGCTCTATGTCGTCGAGGGAACGAAAGAAGGTCTCATCGATGACCTATCCCTTGCTTTGGAGCAATATGAATCGCCGCTTCATATCATCAATGGCCCGTTAATGCAGGGAATGGCTGAAGTTGGTCGTCTTTTTAATCAAAACGAATTGATTGTAGCCGAAGTGCTTCAATCGGCTGAGGTCATGAAAGCATCTGTTTCGTTTCTTGAGCAATATATGGAAAAGCAGCATGCGAGCGGGAAAGGAAAGATTCTACTTGCGACTGTAAAAGGAGATGTCCATGATATCGGGAAAAACCTCGTCGACATCATTTTGAGCAATAACGGCTTTCAGGTGGTCGACCTCGGCATCAAGGTGACACCTCAAACATTGATTGAAGCTGTGCAAAAGGAAAAACCAGATATGATTGGATTATCAGGCTTACTTGTAAAATCCGCACAGCAAATGGTACTAACCGCTCAAGATTTACAAAAAGCCAATATTTCTGTTCCTATTTTGGTCGGCGGTGCTGCCCTTTCTCGTAAATTTACGAAAATGAAAATTTCGCCTCATTATGATGGACCTGTTCTTTATGCAAAAGATGCGATGGACGGACTATCATTAGCCAATGAGTTAAAAGCGAATCCTCTTCAATTTCAAACAAAACCGCAAGAAGAGCCAGCGGCACCTTTCAAGGAAAAAGAAGGAAAGCAGCCGAAAGCTGTCATAGAATTACTAGAAAAACGCGCAGCACTCCCGAAGGCACCGGTATTTACGCCAGAAAATACCGCACGCCATTATGTGAAGGACATCGATTTGCATCATATTATGCCTTATGTGAATGAACAAATGCTTATTGGTCATCATCTCGGCTTAAAGGGAAAGATCAAAACCTTATTAGCTGAAAAGCACCCAAAAGCATTGGAATTAAAACAGCTTGTCACAGATCTTCTAAACGAAGGCAGAGAGAAAAACTGGTTTGCGCCAGCATTTGTGTATCAATTCTTCCCTGCCAGTTCAGACGGAAATGATTTGCATATTTATGATCCCATAGAGCCTGACCGCATCATTGAAACGTTCCAATTTCCAAGGCAGGAGAAGCTCCCGTACCGCTCCATTTCTGATTATGTACGGAAAAGTGATGAAAACGAGAAAGATTATATTGCCTTATTCGCCGTCACAGCCGGCGCGCGTATACGCGAGGTCGCGCAGCAATTTAAGCAGGAAGGAGATTATTTAAAAATGCATGCTGTCCAAGCTCTGGCACTTGAGCTTGCAGAGGGATTAGCTGAAAGAGCCCACCAAGTGATTCGTGACAAATGGGGATTCGCTGACCCAGTCGATTTTACAATGGAAAAACGATTCCAAGCGAAATATCAAGGGCAGCGCTATTCCTTTGGTTATCCAGCGTGTCCAAATCTTGAGGATCAAGAAAAGCTGTTCAAGCTGCTTCAGCCTGAAAAAATCGGCATCCATCTGACAGAAGGATTCATGATGGAACCTGAAGCATCTGTTTCAGCGATCGTCGTTTCCCACCCTGAAGCTCGATATTTTAATGTTCATTAAGACTGGACCCTCCGTCATTGGGGGTTCTTCTTTTTTGATACACGCTGAGACGAAAAGGATTTTCCTTTTTCTTATGCCTTCATATGGTACGATACATATAGATGAAATCAGCTAAGAAGGAGTTGCGTGTATTGGAAAACGTTGTACAACGAACTTTAACACTTGATGACATACCCGATCTTATCGCATTGTCAAAAGAGGTCGACTGGCCTGATTACAATGCGGATGAGCTTACATCTCTTTTAACAAACGGATATTTTACAGGTTTTTCAACAACAGATGGACAAGTGATCTCATGTGCAGGACTTTTCCAATATGATAAAGCAGCATCAATTGGTGCCGTTATTGTATCTGAGACACATCGCGGCTTAGGCCTTGCACGGAAAATGATTGACACCCTGCTTCGCAGAAGCGATCAAAGCGTTCCTGTCGTTTTAACCGCTACTGTACAAGGACAGCCCGTTTACGAAAAAATTGGATTTCAAACGGCCGGCTACATTCATACATACAAAGCACAGACCACGAATCCAGCGGCTTTTCGTGTGCCAGGCGGGATTCACCTTTCTCCTGCTGATGAAGCGGACCTTCCGTCTATTGAAGCACTTGACGAAAAAGGTGCAGGCACCAATCGATCAAGCTTTATAAGAAAGCGAATGGAACGAGCATCGTTCCGGCTGATTGCAAAGAATGAGCACCATGAAACAACTGGATTTGCCTTTGGCATCGAAACCCCTGCTAATCTAATGATTGGACCGCTTACAGCAAACGATGAACAAACCGCTCTCTCGCTCATCCAATCACTCATCTCGTCTTATTCAGGCGCAATTCGTTTAGATATGCAGGAAGAAACTGCTGAACGCCTGCATAAAACACTTGTTGAAGCAGGATTTACAAAAACAAACGTAGCGCATTTTATGATGATTCGCGGGAAAGAAAAACTGAATGATCCCGCCCTTTTCTATTTCCTTGCCTCTCAAGCATTTTCTTAAAAAACAAACAAGCTGTAGACACTTGATGTCTACAGCTTTTCTATTACTTCTCCCCAACTGACGAAAGAACATGAGCGAGTGCATTTGTGACCTTCCCATGCTCTGATGCATGCGGGCGGTCATCTCCATCTCCATAGCCATAATCAATCATTCGATTACGATTTAAGCAAAGCTTTGTCAGCTTCGGCTGTAATAGATCAAATAATTCAAAACGGTCTTTTAGCTGCGGGAATTGCTTTTGATACTGCTGAATTTCTTCAGCAAGCAAACGCCAAAGAGTCGTTTCATCTAACAGATTGTGATTGTCTAATACGTTGGATACATAACGCAGATTGCAAATAAATAATCCTGTAAAGATAAATTGCACCAGACCTTCTGGCGGCTCACTGCGCAGCACTTCTTTTAAATCTTCTTCTAATGAAGCTAATTCAGGCAGCGGCTGGTCACTTATATTCACATCATCAACGAAATCTTTGATCGCCAAACGATGCGGCTGATGATTTTTTAACACAAGAATTGTATTTTGCCCATGCGGTGAAAAGACTGTGCCGTATTGATACATAAAGTGCAGCAGCGGCGGCATCACGACATGGAAAAACTTCGCCATCCATTCTTTTGCTGAGAGACCTGATTTTTCAATCAGCTGCTTGATATACGGCTCACCTTCATGATCCTCATAAGTGAGTGCCGCAAGTGTAACAGGGCTCTCCCCTTCTTCTAAGTACGTATAAATGCTTTCTCTAAAAATGACACCGAGCATCTCAAGATATTGATACGGCGCACCAGGCAGTTTGCTGTAGTATGGATGATCGACATTGATACTTGCATTCTCACCTGGTAAAATGACGCGGCAGACATCAGATAAAAATGAGTCTTGATCGGCAATCCCTTTAATATGCGCTGTAATGCGCGGGGCAATGACCGTACGTTCTGATGGGAGTCCACGGTACACGAGTGTATTTAAAATACTCATTGGCAGTTTAATATGATGCTTGCCTTTGTTTGAGATATTTGTAAAGGTTCTGATCGACTGCTGCGGGATATATTGATCCAGTCCCTCTCCCAAATACACAATCCGGCGCAAGGCCAAATCTTCCGGGAAATGCTGAATAATCATATGCGTCCACTGCCACTGATGGACAGGCATCATATAATAGTCAGCTGCATTCAGTCCTTCATCCTTTAACACACGCTGAAATTGACGAATCGTGACTTCATCTAATTCTTTGGCGATCACCTGCTCATAGTTTTCATGATCGACTGCATGGAATGTCGCAAGCTCTCTATGTACAGCAATCCAAGACAGCTGCACACATTCCTGCCGTTCTGGTGCATAAGCTAAGTAATCATCGTAGCTGAATCCTATACGTCCTTTGTTATACACAATCCAAGGATGGCCTGTCATTTCTCCTTCAATCCATGCATAATCCGTATCTGTCAGTTCATCCGCACGAAGTGCTTTTTTCGACAGCAAATGGACATCGGCTAACAAAGTATGGTGAAGCTCTTTGATAAGATGGCCTGTTGTATCAGAAGACATTGGAATGATCGGCTGAATGTCTAGTAAAAACACAATGGCACTGACATCCTTTGACCATTTTCCATCTTGACAGCACTCAATTGATTCAGCGATTGTATCAAAACTATCAAACAACCGAGGTTTTGCCAGATAACGATATTTCTTATGTTCGTGAATGATTAATTCATACTGCGCGATGCCATCCTTACAATCCAGCTCAACAGGATGAAGCATGTCCTCATACATATATTCAGACAGCATTTTTGCCACCATTCGCTGGTTTGCCTTTTTCCAAGCAGCAGAATTCACCGCTTTTTTCAATTCATCTTGTACACTCATCGCTTCATCCTCCTTATCCTTTGATTTCTTCAAATGTGTGTGCGTTCTTGTGTGTTCCAAATGTCTGGAAGACATGCTTTTGATAAAGTGGATACACGGTTTGACGAGCAAGTTCATTGATGATCACACTGTTTCGATAAGCCCCCAGCCCCAAATCTGGAGCGCCGACCCCATGTGTATGAAGCTCTGCATTTTGTACAAAAATATCATTTTCACCCATCGTATTTGTTTTCAAACGATATTCACGTTCAACTTGGAAACGTCCTTGATCATCCCATTGAATGTGATGAGAAATAGGGTTGATAAACGGCGGCAGAACGGATTGGTAGCCAGTCGCCAATACGACAATATCCGTTTCATGTGTAAAGTATTCTTCCTTGACCCATTGCGTGCATGAAAGTGATAATCTGCCTGTAGTTTCCTCAATCAGGTTAACCTCTGTCATGGCTTGAAGCACTGTGTTCAGCTGCTTTCCACAGGCGGAACGTTCATAAAGCAAATGATAAATATCACGAATCATCGCCGAACTGATACCTTTATACAGCAAGTCTTGCTGTTTTAATAACGCATCCTTTTTGGCTTGCGGAAGCTCATAAAAGAAATCAATATAGTCAGGGGAGAAATACTCAAGTCCAAGGTTTGAATATTCCATTGGGAAAAATCCTTTTGACCGTGTGAACCAGTGAATATCCTTCGCGTCATCATCTGATAAAATGTCATAAAACACTTCTGCCGCACTTTGACCAGAGCCGATAACTGTCACAGATTTCCCTTTGAAACAGCCTTCTTTCTTTCGTTTTAAATAGTCAGCTGAGTGAAAAACCTTCTCTCCTAAAGCTGGCTGGAGCGATGCGGGTATCGCCGGCTGCGTGCCAATTCCTAAGACGAGATGTTTGCTTTCAAACACCTCTACAGTTTGGTCCTTTACATGACGGACATGCACTTCATACCGCTTTTCCCCTGCCTTTTCGATCAGTGAGACAGATTCGACATTCATGCCGAATCGGCAAGAGTCTAACTGGTCAGCGACCCAGCGGCAATAATGACTGTATTCCTTGCGCGGGATATGGAAGTCTTCTAGAAAGTAAAATGAATACAAACGGTTTTGTTCCTGCAAATAGTTGAGGAAGCTATATTTGCTTTTCACATCTGCCATGCTGACAAGGTCCGCTAAAAATGGGACTTGCAGTGTTGTCCCTTCAATGAGCATCCCTGGGTGCCAGTGAAAGGCTTCACTTCTTTCAAAAAACAAAGCGTCGATTTCATTTACCTCTTCAGATAATGCGGCAAGCCCGAGGTTAAACGGGCCAATGCCGATCCCAATTACATCCACTATATTATTTTGCTTGTTGAACCGCGTCATGGTTATACTTCCTTTCGAATCGTTCTCGATCACAAAACATCAAAAGACCTGTTTTATCGGGTAAAGTGACTGGTTTCACACGTTCGAAGCCGCATTTTTCAAATACATGAATCATTTTTTCATTGCGAATATCCGGCTCAGCAACGATTTTTTCTGTTCGTTTGTTCTGCTCAAATTGAAATGCTGTCATTTCCTGAAGGAGCGGCGCAGCAAATCCTTTTCCCACATAATCCGGCTCCCCTATTAACAGGTGGATGCCTTGATCATGCGGAGAAGGCTCATAGTAGGATTCAATGATATCCCCTTTCACGTTGTAAGCCTCAAAATAACTCATTGGCGTCCCATCAATCGTGCCTAAATAAAGGGTTTGATGCGGATCATGTATGGCCTGATAAAAATGCTTTTCAAAAGCAGGAAATGGAATATTCAAATGCCAAAATGGGTGAACGTACTCTTCTTGCATCCACTTATGGACAAGCTGGACATCTCTTTCATATTCAGCACGAATAAACCTGATGCGATGCCTCATCCAATCAGCGCCTCCTTATGTAAAAAGAGCGGATTCAAGACAGCCGTGTAACGAGACTGTGTTTCCAGAGATCCTGTCAGCTCATCCATATCTTCAAATCTTGTCAGCAAATTCGCTTTTGAAGGAAGTTCTTTTGAGCGGAGAAGGCTGTTAGTCAGATCAGATGCTCCGTACGTCTCCTCATGAGCGAGCAATGTATCTCTCACGAGTGCCAGCAAATCTTCTTCCTTTGCTAGACCTTCTGTGCCAAAGCCATTAATGAGACCAAATAAATGATTAAAGAAGAAATAATAACGGAGTCTCTCAACGGCTACATCATCCGCACAAATGGTTTCACTTCTTACGCTCAAGTTTTGAACTAGATTTGCGAGCTTATCTTTTTTTGATTCACTATAATAGTAGCCTTGGTTGTCACGATAATAGAAAGTCTCTGGATAACCATCCTTCATTTGCACAACAGCATTTTGCTGATGGGCCTCGAGTGCAAGACCATACGTTTCAAACAGCCAGAGCATCGGTTTTAACGAAATGGTCAAATATTGTTTAAACCAATCTTGGCTGACCGCTTCTGTTGACCGGCCTTCTGAATCTGCAAGTTTATGAATAATTCCTGCTAATCTCGATTTTCCTCCGTACGCATGATCCTGACATAGCCCAGCAATTAAGCTTGCGCCTTTTTCACGATGCAAGAATGGATTTTGACGAATGACCACTTCAAAGCCAGATTCCGCTTCATCTCCTCGAATAGAGAGATATGCAGGATCTTCAATGACACGGAATCCAGAGAATTTTTCATATAAAGAAACGCCTAATTCTGTTTTTAAGATGCGGGACATCTCTACTCCTCGATCCAGTTCCTTTTGTTTATTGATACGTAAAGAGTTCGTAATTTTCACAGGAACAGAGAATTTGAGCATGTAAGCAGAATCCTTTTGATAGACCGTTCTAAAGGATGAGGTCGCTGTGTATTCAGACCCGAGCGGTCCTAAATAAGTCAGTTTCCCCTCCTCTATATAACGCTTCACGAATGCCTTCTCCATGACCACTTTGACTTGCAGCGGATGAATCGGAATGAGCACAAATTCTCCGTTTTCTGTTAACCTATTCAGTCTCTCTGTTTCTTCTGGCACCTGACGCGAAAGCTCTTCTAACATGAGGCTTGCCGCAGATTGTGAAATAGACGAATCCTGAAGCACAATCGAATGGTGCGCTTTAAAGTAATGAAGCTGGAAAGCTCCTTTCAGCTCAGGAGAATAGACGGCTTCCTCCTCTTCTGTCATCCCTTGTCTGCTTTTTGGTGTAGGATGTGTTAAATGTCCAAGGAGAAGTGACTGCTCAGCCTCGATGTACTCAAAATCAGCTTGAGATAAAGCAGCTTGATCACTTTCTCTCTCCCGTAAGAATCGTTCAATATTTCGGCAGCTTAAAATGATGCGAAGCATGAATTCATCCTCTGCATCAGTGCGGCCATATGCAATGAGGAGCTCCTTTGAACATAAAGCAACAAGTGTCGTGTAATCGACGATCGTTCCCTCTTTTTCGCTGCCACTTGGACGAAAGCGAATCGGAAAATCAAAGAGATGGCGGCCTACAGATGAAAAATATCGGATCGGAATCACAAGCTCAAGGTCTTGCTTTGCTAGTTTTGCCACGAATACAAGCGAACCATCTGCTTTCGTCTCTTTTTTTGCAGATCGATCGATTCCTGTTTCACGTAAAAAACAGTTTAAAAAGCTTTGCATAGTTGCATTTTCAGCCATTTGTTTATATTGACTCAACGTAGTACCCTCCCGGATTGAATATGAGCGATCCCGATATCAACGATGTCAGAAAGGATTTCCTCAATATGTGTGATTGTCGTTCTCGGATTTAACAAAGTGAATTTTAAGCATGTTTGACCATCCACCACTGTTTTCGCAATGACAGCAGCTCCTGATTTGAATAACGTTCGATGGATGATTTTATTGATGTCATCCGCCCCCTTAAATCGAAACACAACTGCATTGATTTCTGGCTCAGGATTGATCACGTCAAGGTGATCATTGCTTTCAATAAGCGCGGCCACATCCTTTGCAAAATCAATGGTATGGTCAATGATGTCACCAAACCCTTCCTCACCAATCAGACGAAGAGAAAGAAGCAATTTCAGTGCGTCAAACCGGCGCGTCGTTTGGACAGATTTATGGACAAGATGTAGTATTCCATCCAGTTCATCTTCCTTTGGGTTGAGATAATCTGCATGATAATGAATCAAACCAAAATGTCTTTTATCCTTCAGCAAAAATGCCCCGCAGGAGATCGGCTGATAAAATTGTTTATGAAAGTCAATCGTGATGGAATCAGCAAGTTCAATACCGTCTAATTTATTCCCGTAGGTTTCGCTTAATACAAGCGCTCCGCCGTAGGCAGCATCTGCGTGAATCCATAGACCGTATGGCTTGACGATGTCATACACATCTCGAACCGGGTCAATACTGCCAAAATCAGTTGTCCCGCAAGTCGCCACTACCGCAAAAGGCAGGAGATCTTGTTCCTTTAATTCAACAAGTTTCTTCTTCAAATCGTTGAGGTCCATGCGGTGATGCTCATCTGTCTCTACCAGAACAACTGCCTGCTCCCCTAAGCCTAGCTGGGATGCAGATTTCTTCACAGTGAAATGAGCATTCTTAGAACAAAGAATTCTCATGCGGTGAGCCTCACTCGGCAAGCCTTTCTGCTGAACATTCCATTGCCATGTGTTTTCACAAAATGCATCTCTTGCAAGAAGCAGTCCCATGTAGTTAGATTGGGTGCCACCGCTCGTAAATGTCCCATCTGCTAGATTTCCATAAGAAAACTTCGCACATAGCCACTTTAAAATTTCCTCCTCAACCAAAGATGCAATACCGCTTTGATCGAAGGAATCCATTGATTGGTTAAAGGAGCTCACTATCACCTCTGCGGCAAGTGCAGGGATAAGCGGCGGACAATGCAAATGTGCCAAGCATTTAGGATGCGATACATCAACGAGATGCGGCAAAAGGTGCTGCTGTATATCTTGAAAGACAGATTCCATTGATTCGCCAGACGGTTGAAGCTGAAATAAGGATTCGACACTAGCCGCTAATTTCCCAGGCAATATTCCGCTATATGGACCTTGGTCTTTTTGCCACTGATCCAGTAAGCTGTCGATAGATGTATGAAGAGCCGCTCGGAAGGACTCTCTTCCAAGCTGGCTTTGATTGATAAATAATGAATCCACAGAAGCTTTAGTTGATTGCATCGTAAACGGCCTCTTTGAAAATAGCGATGACTTGTTCAAGCTGTTCTTCTGTCATGATCAATGGCGGTAAGAATCGAATGACGCTACCGAAACGGCCTCCTGTCTCTACAATTAAGCCTTTGTCGAAGCAATTCTTTTGAATGAGACTGGCTAGCTCAGGATTTGCTGGATAACTTCCATCCACATCCTGCTTCTCATTTGGATTGACTATTTCAGCACCAATCATTAATCCTCTTCCTCGAACATCACCAATAGCAGGTACATTTTTTTGAATGTCTTTTAGATAAGCCTGCATGCGATCCCCTAGCTGGTCTACATGATCAAGCAGATTGGTTTCTTTTATAAATTTAAGCGTAGCAGTTCCTGCAGCCATCGCCATTTGATTTCCTCTAAATGTGCCAATGTGTGCACCTGGATTCCATTGATCCAAATCTTGATCATAAATCACAACTGAAAGCGGCAGGCTTCCACCAATGGCTTTAGATAATACAATAACGTCTGGCACAATTCCCGCATGTTCAAAGGCAAACATCTTGCCTGTTCGGCCAATGCCTGATTGAACCTCATCGATAATGAGCGGAATGCCTTTTTCTTTTGTGATTCTTCTCATTTCTTTTATCCATTCAATAGATGCTGGAATTGAACCTCCCTCACCTTGTACTGCTTCAAAGATCATACCTGCTGGTGGAAGAATACCACTTTCAGGATCATTTAATACACGCTCAATATAAGAGCTGGAAATGCGGTGTGAATCTTTCCCGCCAATGCCAAATGGGCAGCGATATTCATATGGATAAGGCATGAAATGCACATCTGGAATTAACCCTTGCACTCTTTCCTTTGGAGACAAATTTCCGCTTAATGACATCGTGCCATGTGTCGCACCGTGATAAGCACCGTGGAAAGAAAGAATGGAGCGATTTCCTGTCGCTGTCTTGACTAATTTAATCGCAGCTTCTATGGCATCACCGCCAGTTGGTCCACAAAATTGAATTTTTGCTCTCTTTGCAAACTCTTCTGGCAGGTGAGAAAAAATTTCATTCACAAATTCTTCTTTAATTTCTGAGGTTATGTCCAACGTATGCAATGGTCTTTTTTCATGAAGCATACGTTCAATAGCTTCTATAACAACCGGATGATTGTGACCAAGTGCAAGTGTTCCTGCGCCTGCCAGACAGTCATAAAACTCTCTGCCATCTGCATCTGTCACGATCATACCCTCGGCTTTTTGCATGGCTAACGGGAACCGTCTCGGGTAAGACCTTGCATTAGATTCTCTTTGACTTTGCTGCTCTAAAAATTGCTGATTTTTAGAAACGGTTTTGATGGACATAATAAAACACTCCTCCAATTGATAAAGATTATCATTTTCATTTATTAGCCTAGAGGATGTGAGATAGGAAAGTCAATTGTATTCAAAAAGATGATTCAAAAAGCATATGAATGCAATATTCTCTTTTTAATGAGTATTTTCGAGTAATTTTTACAAACCTTACTGCCATAAGGAGATGGAACGCATGAGACGGTTTGATATTGAAAAAAATTACAAATCATTCTTCCTGGTTCTTTTGTTCTACTCAACTCAAAGCGCTTATTTTATGAAGAAATTTGGATGAAATGAAGGTAGAAAATTGAAGAAGTAACATCATTTTTCTTGATATAAATGGTTTGGATGGTATAATTTCTCTGAAACATAAAGGGATGGAGGGGAATTTGATGATTTTTACAAAGCACGATCTTCACCATTACTTAACGCAGGATAAGAAAGCATTAGCGATCACGCGCAGAAGACCAAAGTGGTTTGGGGACGATATATGGAAATATCAAAGGTATTTGCGAAAATATGAATACTATTCTAATAGCGGCGCTCTAATACGCAAATGGTTTTATCGCTATTTACATAAAAAGAAAGGCATGCAGCTTGGCTTTGATATTCCGATTGGCGTCTTTGGCCCCGGCCTTAGAATCAATCATAGTGGTCTCTTAATTGTGAATAAGCACGCAAAAATTGGGGCATTTTGTGATATTCATCAAGGGGTGAATATTGGCCAAAACCATTCCGAAAAGGATGTACCAACCATTGGAGATCACGTATGGATTGGCCCCGGTGCTAAGCTGTTTGGAGACATTTACATTGCAAATCATATTTCAATCGGAGCAAATGCCGTGGTGAATCGTTCCTTTCATGAAGAGCAGATCGTCATTGCTGGTGTACCGGCTCAAAAGGTAAAAGAAAAAGACCCTTCTTCATGAAGGCGCCTGATAAAAAAGAATAACACCGATCAAAACAGAGATGAGCAGCATGAGATAAAACAAGATGGTTAAAATCAAGATCGTCCAGCCCAGCCCCTTCCTCTCTGTCTTGATCAAATAAATACCGAGTACGATGGTGCTAAATAGCACGCCTAAAACAGCCCACAGCCATTTGTCTTTGTTATGTTTTGGCGCATCAAACCATAAATAGATGGCAACAGCAAGTGAAACGAATAGACCCGTTAATCTCATATTTAAATTCCCCCTTATGTAAAAAAACACATTTTCTATTATTCGCTTGAAAAACCGATTTTTTTCAGTTTATTCAAACATACGATACTTTTGTCCTAAAATATTTTATCATTGTTCCGCGGAAGGCTTCTCCATTCTTCTCTCAACATTCCGTAGCGCATTGAATCATAATAAACCCCTTGATAATAACGGACCTTTCTCAGTCTCCCCTCAAGGATAAATCCGCAATTCTCTGCGCACCGCATCATCCGTTCATTACCTGACCAAGTTGTTAAACCAATTCGAGGGATATCAATATGCGTAAATAACACATCAATCCAAAGATTTAATGCCTTTGTCCCAATACCCCCGCTCCAAAAGCGTGAATCATAAATGATAATGCCGCATTCAAGCCACCTCGTACGTTCATTCTCCCAATAATATGATACGGTGCCTTTGATATCACCATCTATTTCAATGCCATATAGCTTTTGGGGAATGGATTCTTCCTGTAAGTACCGTTTCTTAAATGCAGCAAGCGGGATTTCGTGTTCATAAAAATAAGGGGCATTCCATTTTCGATAGGACTGGTCTGATGCTTTAAATTTTAAATGCCACACCGTCTCTAAGTCCGTTTCGGTTAATGGACGTATGTTCACAAGCTCTTCCTTTTCTTTTTTCATCTGTTCACGTTCCTTTACTTTGTCGTTCTTTTTGCTAAATGACGGTATTCAATCGGCGTCATGCCTTCATTTTGCCGAAACAGCTTAGAAAAATAAGTAGGGTCGTCAATACCTACATGATCTGCAATGGCAGCAATTTTTTCATTCGTTGAGGCCAGCATGCTTTTGGCTTCTTCGATTTTGAGACGATGGCTGTACTGGTTTGGCGTCAATCCATACACCGTCTGCATACATCTTGTCATGTAATCAGGATGATAGTGCAGTTTCTCTGCAAGCTGCTCCATGTGTAATTTCTCCATAAAGTGATGCTCAAGATAGTGAACCACTTCTGATGCGACAGTCTCCTTTGCAGTTGGAATATGGAATGCTTCCTTTTGCAGGTGAATGAGCATTTCCTCAAATAATAGCTGTTTTTTCAGCGGAAGTTCAGATGCATCATGATTTAGTGCTCTCATCGCTGAAAGGTGTTTTTTTAACACACTTCGCCCTTTCACTTTTGCTAAACGGGGCAGACTAAATTCATAGGTTGCCGGCTTTTCGAAGGTCGCTTGATTTTGTTTCATATCAATCCAGTGTTCTCTCGGCCGGTTCGTCAGCTCAAATCGGTCAATTGAGAAATGCAGCCACTCATAGTGGGTTTCCTCTTCACACGGCAGATGTCCACCATGAGACAGGCCCGGTGAGAGAATCATATATTCACCTTCTTTTACATGAAAAGCCTCCTCGCCCTCTGTCATCCATAGTTCACCTTTTGTGATATAGAGAAGATCAAATACAGTGAAGGTTCTTGAGATATGTCTTTCTCCTTGATGAAATACACCTTTACCTGAAGCAATATAAATCGGAAACGGCGGTACAGTAAATGTAATAAATCGATCCATATTCATCCCCTTATGAAGTCGGATTTCTCCAATAAGTTTCGGTTTCATCTCTTCTTATTATAGTCGATGCACGGTACACTATAAATCGGATTTATACGAAAGGGGGCTATGTGATGAAATCTCAAACCCTGTCATATGAAAAGGTTCAAGCCAAAGATGAGAAAACACACCCTTCATTATTTGCATTAACTTGGCCTATTTTTATCGAAATTTCTTTATATATGCTCATGGGGAGCGCTGATACACTTATGCTCAGCCAATACTCCGATAACAGTGTGGCCGCAGTAGGTGTAAGCAACCAGCTCCTGAATTTATTAATTGTCATGTTCAGCTTCATTACAACAGGAACGACCATTGTGATTGCGCAGCTTTTAGGAGCTGACCGCAAGCAGGAAGCGACTCAAGTCGCCTATGTCTCACTAGGAACCAACTTCTTGATCAGCTTTGTCATTAGTCTCCTCATGTTTGTGTTAGCTGTTCCAATCCTGCACATGATGGGCTTATCAAGTGAACTCATGCCGGATGCGGCGGTCTTTTTACAAATTGTCGGCCTGCTTTCTTTTATTCAAGCACTCATTATGACGTATAGTGCTATTTTAAAAAGCTACGGATATACAAGAGACACGATGTATGTCACCATCGGAATGAATTTGCTCAACGTTGCCGGCAATTATTTGGTCATTTTTGGTCCGTTTGGCTTTCCTGTATTAGGTGTCATGGGTGTTGCCTTTTCAACCTCGCTGGCTCGTTTGATCGGATTGATGGCGATGATCCTCATTGTCCGCCGCCGAATTGGATTGCGCTTTTCACTGAAGAGTATGTTTCACATCCAGCGGACGCATTTAAAAAAGCTGCTGAAAATTGGCATTCCTTCTGCTGGAGAGCAGCTTTCTTATAACGGCTCTCAAATGATTATTACACTGTTTATTACATTTATGGGAACGCAGGCTTTAGCCGCAAAGGTTTACACTCAAAATTTGATGATGTTTATTATGTTGTTTGGTGCAGCGATTAGCCAAGGGACACAGATTTTAATCGGGCGCCATATTGGAGCGAAAGAATTTGATGCTGCCTACCGCAGATGTATGAAAAGCTTATACTGGGCCATTGGGATCTCTCTTCTTTCTTCCACTGCTTTATCTTTATCATCGACGCATTTGCTTACCTTTTTCACTAGCAATCGTGAAATCATTGAAATCGCCGCCACACTTCTCCTATTGACGATCATTTTAGAGCCGGGACGCTCTTTTAATATGGTCATTATTAATTCATTGCGGGCTGCTGGTGACGCGAAGTTTCCAGTGTATATGGCGATGATTTCAATGTGGGGAATTGGGCTTCCGATCGCTTATTTGTTAGGCATTCAGTTTGAAATGGGGCTCATCGGGGTTTGGATTTCTTTTATTGTGGATGAATGGGTAAGAGGTATCTTCATGTATAGGCGCTGGCGTTCCAGAGTATGGACGGAGTATCGTTTTTCTTCCACATAAAAAGGACTGCGGGTGCAGTCCTTTTTTACGTAATATCTTCTAAAATAAGTGCTTTTTCCTGTTTTGAAATAAATGCTCGCTCTGTAAAGACGCGGTATTCGTTTTCTCTTGTTTTATCTAAAATGGCTTTATAAAAGTAGGCTGCTGCTTTCACCGGTATTCGTGAATAGAGCGGGAATTCATGAAGATGGTCAAAAAACTCCTCGTAGTATGCCTCTGCCTCAAAGGCAATGTACTCCCAGACGTGCTGGAAGGCTTGATTCACAATCCCTTCCTGCAATTCTTGCTCTGTGTACCCGAATTGATCCATCACTTGCTTTGGCAAATAAATGCGGTCTCTTTCAGCCTGATCTTCGCCGATATCTCGAAGGATGTTGGTTAGCTGCATAGCAATCCCTAACGAAATGGCTGCTTCTTTTAGCTGCTCTTTTTTACGCGGTGCAATAATGGGAAGGAGCATAAGCCCAACTGTACTAGCAACATGATAGGAATAGATGAGCAGTTCATCCAACGTTTCGTATCGCTGCTGCTCTAAATCCATCTCCTGTCCTTGGAGCAGGTCACGGAACGGGGCTTCATCCATCCGAAACTCTTGAAATGTATGCTCTAGCGCCACCCATATTGGATCATTCCGGTCTACCTCACCTTGTAAAAATCGATCAAACGTCTCCCGAAAGGATGCAAGGTCCTCTTTTGGCGAAGGGGATTCATCTACAATGTCATCTGCTCTACGGCAAAAGGAATATACGGCCCAGACGGCCTGTCTTTTCTTTTTAGGTAGCATGGAAAAGGCCCGGTAAAACGTTTTTGAATGGGTTTGAATGGTTTCCTCACACACTTTTAATGCTGTTTGTACATCAACCACTTAGCTTCACTTCCTTTCTATCATTCAAATCTTTTAGTAGTACAGAAGCCATAAGCTTCGCACTTTGCATCACGATCGGCACCCCGCCACCCGGATGGATGGAAGCACCTGCCGCATAAAGATTATCTGTCTCACTGACCTTCACTTGCGGGCGGAAGACACCTGATTGAAACAAATTAGGCGCAAGTCCAAAGCTGCCGCCTTCAAACAATCCTTCTCGCAAGGAATCATTTGGTGTTCTGACCTTTTTCCAGACAATCGACTCTCGCAATCTCGGAAAGCCTCTTTTCTCAAGGACATCCACCATCTTCTCGACAAACTCTGTCTCCTCTTCCCAGTTGATATGATCTCCTGAAGGAACGGGAACGAGCATGTATAGAACACTGCAGCCTTCTGGGGCAAGAGATGGATCAATGATCGATGGATTAAATGTATAAAACGACGGGTCTTGAGGAATCGTTTTCGTTTGAAAAACTTCTTTCATATGCTGATCAAAGTGTTCTCCCATAAAAAATTGATGAACAGGTGCTTCATGATACATCTTGTTTAACCCGAGATACACCATCACACAGCCAGAGGACGGCACGTATTTCCGGCGATCTTGTTCGTCTAAACCAAGCTGCTTTAACGCAGCTGGATAATCTCCATTGATCACAAATGCATCAGCGGTTTCATATTCATCATTTACTTTAGCTTTGACTGCCCGTTTCCCCTCAAACACCAATTGCGTGACTTCTTCATTTTTTCTTACATGCACACCCATTTTGATGAGCTGCCCTTCCAATATATCTACTAAACTCGCATATCCGCCTTTTAAATAGTAGATTCCATGCGCGTGCTCACTATAGGACACAAGCGAATAAATAGCCGATGCTTCATACGGGTTTCCCCCAACATAGAGGGTTTGAAGTGCGTATGCATCTCGCAGGCGTTCGTCTGAGAAATATTTTTTCAGAGCACTTTGTACCGTTCGATACGCCTTTAATTTCATTAAAATCTTCATATTCGCTTTTGTAAAAAATGTACGTTTTTCGTGAAATGATTTTTCTAGAAAGGCTTGCTGCCCTTCTTGAAACCGGTCTGTCATTTCTTCCATAAACCTCAGGAACCCTTGATCTTCCTTTGGAAATACACGTCTGATTTCATCTAGCTGACGAAGTGCATCAGAGTATTTCGTATAGGAGGTTCCATCTTGATATTGAATTGTGTACAGCGGATCAAGCTGCAGCAGATCAAGAGATGAATCGTCAATTCCTACCTCATGTAAAATGCCTTTTAACATGTCAGGAAGTAGGACAATGGTCGGACCTTCATCTACTTTATATCCTTTCTCACGTACAAAAGCAAGTCTCCCGCCAAGCCGTTCATTTTTTTCGACAAGGGTGACATCATGTCCCGCTTTTTTTAAATAAAGCGCTGAGATCATTCCGCCAATACCGCCGCCTGCAATTAATATATGTTTCTTCATGAGGCGCTCCCCTTTTCTTGATGCGGCATTGTTTTGTGTGAATGTTTCTCTTTTTTAAGAATGGCATTTGTCGTGATACGTGCTGATTCTAAAATGGTTGGCAGTCCGCTTCCTGGATGTGTTCCTCCTCCAACGAGCCAGCAGTGCTTTAATTCATCAAATTCATTGTGCGGCCTTAGGACCATCATCTGCGTCAGCTGGTGGCCGAGGTTAAATGTAGCTCCTTCATATACGTAAAGGTCTTCCTCCCATTGCTTCGGTGTGATCATCCGCTCGACTTCTATATGCTGTCTCACATTCTGAAAGCCTGTTTTCCGCTCCAATGTATCCAGCACAAGCTCTCTAAATTCATCTTGATGCGCCTCCCAATCAATACCGCTTTGGTTATTGGCAACTGGAGCCAGCACATAAAGAGCTGATTTTCCTTTTGGAGCAAGTGAGTCATCGGTTACACTTGCATTTTGAATATAAATAGACGGGTCATCTGGCAGCTCATATGTCTTCGTAATGCCTTTGACAAATCTAGCATAATCATCGGAAAAAACGATGGTATGATGCGGCTCATCATATATGGTATCCAGTCCTAAATAAAGCATAAAGGTAGAGCAAGAGAATTTTTTCTTTTTTAATTTCTTCTCGCTGTATTTCTTTAAGAGTCCTGGCTCGACAAGCTTTGTCATCACATGTGCAAAGTCTCCATTGACGACAACCTCATCTGCTTGTATTTCTTCCCCAGATTCTAAACGAATGCCTTTTACTTTCCTTCCCTCCGTGAGCAGCTTTTCGACGCCAGCTGACAGATGAATCTCTGCTCCAGCTTCAAGCGCGGCCTTTGCCATCGCTTCTGACAGCTGATTGACACCGCCCTTCGGATGAAATACACCTGTGTCATGTTCCATAAACGAAAGGATCGAGAACGCACCAGGGCATTCCCACGGGGACATTCCTAAGTACTTTGATTGAAATGTAAAAGCATATTTCACTGATTCATTCGAAAAATAGTCTGACAGCACATCATACAAACTTTTATTTAGTGAAAGCTGTGGAAGTGCTTTGATCACCTTCAGGCGAAGGTAATGATGAAAGCGGTCCATTTTACTTTGTAGAATTGGTGTCAAACGATCCATTTTGCGCTTTGTATCCTTCATAAATCTTAGATACCCTTCGCCCTCACCAGGTGCAAAGGCTTCTAATCGTTTGTACATTTCATCGCGATCCCGAATCATATCGAGCTGATTGTCTTGAAATATTAATCTATACATCTCTTTTAATTCAATCACATCAATATAGTCATAAAGATTTTTACCAGCAAAGGTGAACAGCTCCTCTGCAATATAAATCATGCTGAGAAAGGTAGGACCTGTATCAAACGTGAAATCACCAAGTTGAAACTTAGCGTTACGCCCGCCAACAAAGGGCTGTTTTTCGTATACATGAACATCATGTCCTTTGCTTTGAAGCATCATAGCTGCTGCAAGGCCCCCTGGTCCCGCTCCGATCACAATGATTTTCATTATCCTTTTTCCTCCAAATTAATTCACTTTAAGTTAATTATACAAATTAGAAAGATTAGATCAACTTTTGATGTGCTCAAAAAGTCTCATGTTATGTATCAAAAAAGCCGGCTTCCTTTCAACAAGTGCAAGAAAGCCGACCCTTTATTACGCTTCTATATCAATTCGATACGTTTCAAACCAATGATGAATCTGTGCAAGATGGGCAATCAACTGCGGGCCCTTCATGAGCTGGCCATACCATGGCACATGAAAAGAAGCTCCTTCCGTTTCAATCAGCTGCTTTAATTGATGTGGGTCTAAAAATTCGTGAAGTACTGAGTCTTTTTGCGCGAGGCAGTCTGTTAGCATCTCTTTCACAGCCTGAGTATAGGCTGGATGATGTGTTTTCGGATAAGGACTCTTCTTTCGATAAAGCACTTCATTCGGTAAAATTCCCTCTAATGCTTTTCGTAAAACCCCTTTTTCACGATTTCCATGCATTTTCATTTCCCAAGGAATATTCCACACATATTCGACAAGACGATGATCTGCAAATGGCACACGTACCTCAAGACTAGCCCCCATACTCATTCGATCTTTTCGATCAAGCAGTGTTGTCATAAACCAGATCATATTTAAGTAAAAAAGTTCTCTACGGGCTTTATCAACGCCAGTTTCTCCATCTAAAAGAGGCGTTTCTGCCACCGTTTCTTCATATTTGCTTTGCACGTATTCCTTAAGTGACAGCTTTTTTTGCCACGAGTCTTGCAGGAGCTGAGTTCTCGCTTCAGTCGATCTCATCCAAGGAAAACCATTCGTTTCATTTTCCATATGGAACCAAGGGTAGCCGCCAAAGATTTCATCAGCACATTCACCTGACAAGCCAACAACGAAGTCCTTTTTAATTTCTCGGCAAAACCAAAGCAAGGAAGAATCAATATCTGCCATACCCGGTAAGTCTCGAACCTCAACGGCTTCCTTCAAATAGGAAGCGAGCTCTTTTTGTCCAATGATACAGCTGTGATGATGCGTTTGAAACGCTTTTGTCATTTGATCAATCCATGGGCCGTCAGCATTCGGCTGGAATTGATTTGCCTCAAAGAATTGATCGTTTCCTTCGTAGTCAATGGAATACGTATGAAGCGGTGCTTCCCCTATTTTCTCAAAGTGCTTAGCGGCAATGGCAGTAATGGCACTAGAATCGACGCCACCAGATAAAAATGTACATACAGGCACATCAGAGACGAGCTGTCTTGTCACGGCATCTGTAAAGAGATGCTTAATGTGCTGTGCGGTGTCATCAAGTGAGTCGGTATGCTCCTTGCTTTTGACATTCCAATATCTCCACACGCGCAGTCCGTCTTTTGAAAAGGTCAAGGCATGTGCAGGTCTCAGCTCTTTTATCCCTTTAAACACTCCTTGACCTGGTGTTCTTGACGGTCCTAAGCCAAAGATCTCCGACAGCCCTTCATAATCGACTTTTGCTTTGATATCAGGGTGAGCAAGAAGTGCTTTGATCTCTGAACCAAATAAGAAGGAATGATGACGTTCTGTATAGAAAAATGGCTTGACGCCTAGCCGGTCTCTCCCTGCAAATAACAATTCACGCTCACTATCCCAGATCACAAATGCAAAAATGCCATTAAAATGGGAGACACACTCTTCCTTCCATTCTGTATAGGCATGAAGAAGAACTTCTGTATCAGAATGCCCAAGAAAGCGGTGCCCCCTTTTTAATAATTCTTTTCTTATATCCTCCGTGTTATAGAGCTCTCCATTGTATACAATCGTATAAGCATGGTTTTGATGTGTATATGTCATCGGCTGCTTTCCGCCTTCTACATCTACCACCGCTAACCTTTTATGCCCGAAAAGAACGTGCTCACTTTTCCACGTATTTGTATCATCTGGCCCTCTTTTAGATAATGTATCTGTCATTTGATTGATTACATGATCCTGTTGGATGAGCTGCTTTTTAAAGTCTGCCCAGCCTGTAATTCCACACATCATCATCAGCTCCCATCCGTTTTTCCTCAAGTGTTCTCATTCAGCCTTTCTTAGTTTATGCATCGTTTCCTTGATAGTTGATTTGTCCTTTTTTCCCGGCGTATAGGACAAGCTTAATTTGGTAAGAAAAGAAAGAAGAAAGGAGCTTTTGCAAATGGAAAATCGAATGAAGCAGCTTGAACGCTGCAGCCAAAGATGGTGTAATGGGTATTTGCTCATTGAAAACGGGCATTGTCTGATTGAAGATGAAGAAGGAGAGATCATGCTGCCAGAAAGTCTTCAAAGCACAATGATCTGTTTGAAGGAAAATGACCAATGGACAAAAGGGGAATTGCTCGGTTCTATGATTCTTCATGAAAACGGGCAGTTAATAGAAGTACAGGGAGGAGAAAACATTCAATATACGGCGTCCCTTGCCAAAGGATGGCTTGATCTTCTCATGTTCGTACCGGAAAACGTTTTTGATCACATCCTTGACCAGATAGAGCAGCTTGGTTTTTCCGTCTATGATTGTGTTTTCTCTTCCTTTCATTCAATGCAGCGCGTCTCTTTCTTTCAGTTTTCGACAGATACGCAATCACTTGCACTTCAATGTCACTATGAGCCTGCAGCCAGCCACATTCGTTTTGAATGGACCACTTCAGACGGACAACGGATCGTTTCACAATTTGATGCCACATAAAAAGGACACTGCTTCGTATAAGCAATGCCCTTTTTATATTAAAAGATATGGAAACCGATCGGCAGACGTAAACCGAGAAGAATGGTCACAATCGCAAATACGATAAACCCAATCAACACACCAGTCACCGATTTTCCTTTTTTCTTGCGCACTAGGACCATTTCCATGAAACCGATCACGAGGATACCGAGAATCATTTTTCCAATATACTCGCCCCCGAAACCTGGAATTTTCATTCCTGTGCGAACATACAATTCTACGCCTGTTGCGATAATGATCAAGTAGAATAAGCGAACGATCATGTGCACAATTTTAGCGCCTTTGTCGTTTTTACCTGCAAGAGCAAAGGCTACGAAGAATAAAATAATCCCCAGCACCCATGCTGTGATATGTAAATGTGTTCCCATTTGTGATTTCCCCCTTTATCAGAACAAGTACCTTCTCATCGTACCACGAAATAAGTCGAACACAAAGCGACAATCCTGTGTCATCACGCGCTTTATTTGACGTGATTTGTCAGCGTTCCAATCGGTTCAATTGTGATGTCAATTCGATCTCCAGAAGCTAAAAACTTAGGCGGTTCAAAGCCCTTCCCTACCCCAGAAGGTGTACCTGTTGCAATGATGTCACCCGCTTCTAATGTCATCCCTTTTGAAAGAGTGGAGACAATGTCTTCAATTGTGAAGATCATTAATTCCGTACTGGCAGACTGACGAACCTCTCCGTTTACCTTTGTTTCCACATGGAGCGCACCATGATCCTCGATCATTGACTTATGAACGATATAAGGTCCTATCGGGCAGGTTGTATCTAAGCTTTTGCCAATGAAAAATTGTTTATGTTTTTTCTGCAAATCTCTTGCCGTCACATCATTTAAAATGGTGTAACCGAATATATAATCTTGGACCTCTTCAGGAGCAATGTTTTTCCCTGATTTGCCCATCACAATGGCAAGCTCTCCTTCATAATCCAATTCACTTGTCACACCTTCATGAAGAAGAATGTCCGCTTCGTGTCCAATGACAGAAGTAGGTGCCTTTGTAAAAATCATCACGTCTTTAGGAATATCCGCCGCACTTCCCATCTCCATGACATGGTCTTGATAATTCTTTCCGACACACATGATGTTTTTAGACGGCTTTGGAATCGGCGCATGGAGTTTCACGTCCGAAAGCGGATATACATAAGAACCGCGGTCTTCTTCTTTTTTCTCAGCCCAATCAAGAAGCTGTCCTACATGTTCAACAAACTTGTCCCCCATTTTGATACACTCAGATAAAGAGTTTGGCAGTGTCTCAAGCTCAAATAATTTGGCTTCTGCCTTTTTGACGTCCATCACCCATTCATCATCAATGACTACCCCAATAAACATGCTGCTATGTATCTCACCTGTAAAAAACTTCATGTCTTCCCCTCACAATCTTCATTTCGCTAAGTTATGATGTCTCATTTTATTTCTCTACGAAATAAAAAAAACCCTTTTTTATCATACTCTCTTTTAAAAAGGGTTTCAAAAATGATGATTGAATGCTTAGCGGAAACGGCGGTACTCCCACATGTTCCCTTGATCCCATTTACGCTCAACATTTCCTCTATTTCTGGAACGATGCGATTTCTTTCCACATCTTCGGCAAGAGCGGCTGCGTTTATGGTGATGAGAACGTTTAGATCGATGGCTGCGGCGCGACTTTCGGCTCTTCTTATTGTGGGATCTGTGCTTGCTGCGATGTGACTTGCGGCAGCTCTTCTTCTGGTGCGATCTGCATTTGCTGCGATGTGACTTGCGGCTGCTCTTCTTATGATGAGATCTGCATTTGCTGCGGTGTGACTTGCGGCAGCTCTTCTTATGGTGCGATCTGCATTTGCTGCGATGTGACTTGCGGCAGCTCTTCTTTTTGCTTCTGTAAGATTTTTTGCTTTTATATGACTTTTTACTCTTCATGCTTTTCTTCGAACGATAGCTTTTCTTAGAGCGATAACTTTTCTTTGAACGATAGCTTCTGTAGCTTATGTGACTTTTTCGGTTCGCTCTTTTTGCTTCTGTAAGATTTTTTGCTTTTATATGACTTTTTACTCTTCATGCTTTTCTTCGAACGATAGCTTTTCTTAGAGCGATAACTTTTCTTTGAACGATAGCTTCTGTAGCTTTTTTTACTGCGGCGTGATTTACGGCGTCCACCACCGCCAAAGAACCAATGACCGCGACTTGAATGACGAGAACGAGCTGACTTATGCGAACGTCTCGATTCTGGTTCACGATCTAAGTGATGATCACGTCCCTCACTTCGAAGTGAAGCTACTGCATGTTCAATGTGTGAATGATCAAATGTACTCACGAACAATTCCCCTCCCAGTCTATCTTCGACAAAACAAACAGACAAAGCTGTTTATCTTCTCTGCTTTATGTTACGAGACTCGGTAGACAAGTGTTCGTGACGAATGCCTCTTTCCTTGAAAACTCCATGAATACCTACCAGCCGGTACAGGACATTCCTTCACTTTCATATCGTAAAGAAGAGCATATAGGAGGCTGATGAACATATGAACACAGAACCTTTAAAACAAATTGATATGTGGATTCATCCAAAGGACCTGATTGAATTAAAAAAAGACATTTGGAACGATGAACCTGTTGAAGCTATTCTAAAAACCGGCCAAACCAAATCACATATTTATGCTTCATACCGCGGATCGCACATTAGAAAGCTTAAGAAAAAGTCCTATCAAATTGAATACCGAAAGCCAAAACAAAGACAAGGCGAATCCATCTTTCATTTAAATGCAGAGTACAATGATCCGTCGTTTATCCGAAACAGGCTGTCCTTTTATTTCTTTGAGCAGATGGGGGTGCATAGCCCAGCCGCTTCTCATGTGTTTCTCACCATAAATGGAAGAAAGGAAGGGATTTATTTGAAAATAGAATCTGTCGATGAGTTCTTTCTTCAAAAACGGCAGCTTTCAGGAGGCGGCATTTATTATGCGGTTGATGATGACGCGAACTTCTCCCTTTTGAGTTCTTTTGATAAAAAACCAAAAAAGCACCTTCTTCTCGGATATGAGAAAAAAACGGGGACTTCTCAACATGATCAGCAGCTGAGCGAATTTATTTACTTTCTCAACACAGCGAAAGATGACACTTTTGCAGAAAAAATTGAACAATACCTAGATGTGACACAATATTTCCGCTGGCTCATCGGTGTGGTATGCACACAAAACTTTGATGGTTTTGTTCATAACTACGCCCTTTATGTAAATGAACAAGGGAGGTTTCAAGTACTTCCTTGGGATTATGATGCAACATGGGGTCGTGACATTCATGGAGAAGAAATGCCGTTTGATTATATCCCAGTAAACGGGTTTAATACATTAACTGCTAGATTACTAGATATCCCTTCGTTTAAAAGAGCCTATTACACACTTTTCCAGCATGTACTCGATACACATTTTGTAGAAGACCGGCTCTGCCCAATCATAGAGAAATGGCATGAATCGATTGAGGATCGAATTGGAGATGATCCATATACGAAAGGCCGAAAAGACATCTTGCAGTCTGAAAGAGACTTAATCCGGCAATATATCAACAAAAGACGACGTTATTTACAGACTGAGATCAAAAAAGAGATTTTTGGTACGTAAGAACACTTTCGAATTTTGTCACTTTATTACTCATATTGACGAAACAGCTTTTTTTATAGAAAAATAGGGTATACTAACCATATCCTTCTATTTGATAAAAAATGTGAGAGTTGGCGTCCGTTATGATCAATTATGAAATTGAACAAAAAAGATTACATTTAATTGAGACTGCAAAAAAATTCGGGATGAATGCCGAAGAAACGATCAGGTGCAGTCAAGAGCTTGACACACTCTTAAATAAAGGCATCAAATCCACCTCTAAAGATTGCTCAAAAAAAGGGTAAACCATACATCTAATTCCTCTCATCAAAAGCTTTCAAAAAGACAATCACACATTAAAAGACCCATCATAAGCTATGGTGAAACGCCCAAAACAAGTGCCCTAATTTTATAAAGGATGTGCACCGCTATGCCGGCTATTGTGGGAGCCTTTAAAGTAAATGCCGTCGGAACGAGCGGAGTCGTTCATGTTGGAGACTGCATCACTATTTCTCCAAATAGTCAGGTTAAAACGTTTGCTGGCGCAGGCAGTTTTAATACTGGTGATCAATTGCGAATTAGCAACTACAAAAGTGTGACAAATACGTACGACAGTGATGTCATTGATCAACCGCTTGTTGGTAACTTGTAAGGAGTGAGGATCCGTTGAACTTCTATATTAATCAAGCGATACAAATTAATTATTTACGTGTAGAGTCTGTAAGTAACTCCTCTGTTCTGCAAATTGGGAGTGCTGGATCCATCAAGGCCCTTTCCAACCTGTATAACACGGGAAGCTACGTAGAAGCAGCGCCTGCCGCAGCAGGTACACAAGGAATTGAAGAATCTCAAGGCGCAAGCACAGCACCTTTTGTACCGCTTCAGTCACCAACAACTTAAGTCATCTGCAATCCCCGGAGGTGTATGTAAATGTATGATTATCAGAGCAACGCTTCACAAGTATATGGCATCATTCAAAAACACTCGCAACAAATCATGATGCTTGAAAAAAGGCTTAACGAGCTTCAGCATGAAATACAAATGATCAAAGATAAACCGACAACGAATATTGAACGGATTGATTATCAATTTGATCAACTGAAAATCGAACGGCTGGAAGGAACGCTGAATATCGGCCTCAATCCATCTGATCCAAACAGTGTTCAAAACTTTGAAGTGGGCCAAACAACAACCCCGGGAATTGGAATGATGCAGCAAGAAATGGCTGATCAATTTTTCAATCAAACACGGCAGCTTGTCGATGCATTTTTAAATGAAGAAGCCCCAGAACTTCTTGAAGAACTAGAACAGCGATATGAAGGGTCCCTCGATGAAAGCAACAAACACCATATCATTGAGGATATTCGCAAGCAAATTGACAGCAGGATCAAATACTATGCGGGACAGCTGCCACACCGGGAAGAAATGACACCGCTGCAGCGTTCAGAGCAAATTGCTGAATATGTGAAGCATGATGTAAAGCGGGCGATTGAGCACTTTTTAGCCCATATTCCAAGTGAAACGAAAGGAGAGGAAAACGGATGAATTTCACAGTTGTCAACCGCAACATCGAGACCGGAAGCATTAAAGTAGTCGGGGTTTCGTCCTCTTCCCTGTTTATCATCGGGGACACAGACCATGTACAATTATCCTCGATTTTCGATACACCGCCAGAATCACTGATTATTGGCCCGTTTGTTCCTCTGGCACCTCGATAATGATCAAGCGCACATCTAAAGTGAAGTTCTCAAAGGTGAATTCTGTCGGGATTTCGAGTGTGGTTCAAATTGGTGATACACAAGAGCTGTGCCCGAAAGTCAAGGTTTTAGCTGTTCAACGAACCATTAGTTTGTTTTATGGCTATGAAGCGGAAAATTTAGATGCGAAAGAATTTGAAGTGTATTATGAGCCCATTCCATTGATGCTGCCAGAACGATCAGTGAGAACGGCATTTTACCATGAAAAGCCTGTGATTAAAGTGTCTTCAATCCATGTAGAAGGGGTATCATCGTCCTCTGTCTATCAAATCGGCTCTACTTGTAGAATGAATGGCGTTGCGCGAGTGAAGCATATTAGAGAGCTGTTTAGCAATGATGAAAGTCCGCAAAACTCACAAATGGACCTACCTGCGCATATGATGGTGATATGACTTCGAATAAAGGATGTCGATTATGCCAGCAATTGTCGGACCCATTTACATTAACTCTATTTCTGGAGGCGTCGTAAACGTCGGTGACTCATTCTACCTGTCGCCTAAAAGTTCGTCAAAATCTGCTTTAGGCTCTGGAGCGGGGAATACCGGAGATTTCTTGATATTAAATAATGGCATTAGCGCCACCAACTATGTGGATCCTGACTTAAATGATCAGAATATGGTAGGCAATGCATAAAGCAGCTCCTCTACACCCATTTCAAATAGAGGAGCGCTTTTTTATGCTTATTTTTTTCTGCGCTGTCTCGATTTTTTCGTTTTGACCAGCTTGCTTGCCGGCTGTTTCCGAATCCATTTGATGTACGAAGCAAGCTTTTCATCCTGCCTCAGTGCATCAATTGTATTCAAACGTGCGGCAAGCTCCTGGTTTGTAAAGAGGGCATGTACTTGTTTATGACAAGGGATGCATAGGAAGGCAGTCGGTAAAAAAGCCCCGCCCTCTTCTCTTGGCGTTAAGTGATGTTCTGTGAGCAGGACATCTTGTCTTCCGCACATCTCACATAATCCAATTGTTTGCTTTGCCACCGTGTCATCACCTCAATATTTACATTAATTCCATTGAGACTGTTGTCCCTTTCCCGCTTGGATCTGCTGGATGGACAATCAGTTTTTTCGGCAGCCGCATTTTCAATTCTTCCACATGGCTGATGACACCGACAGCTAAGTTTTGAGACTGTAATTTCTCTAATGCGGTAATCACTGTATCGAGCAAGTCTTGATCAAGGGTACCAAAGCCTTCATCAAGGAAAAAGAATTGCAGCGGGAACTCACCTCTCAGCTGAATCTGCGCTGAAAGAGCTAGTGCAAGCGCAAGCGACGTCAGGAAGGTTTCCCCGCCGGACAAGCTGGACACTGGACGTCTGACACCGCCATTCGCATCATCACGCATGACAAAGCCGCCTTCTGAATCAACTTCAATCGCATACCTTTGTCTTGTCAAAATACCAAGACGGGCAGATGCATCACGACTGACACTTTCCAGCTGTTCTTCTGCTAAGAACTCAACAAATGTATTTCCTTTAAACACGGTTTGCAGCTTATCGAGCCGATCAATTTCTTGCTGCAGCTCCGCCAAGCGTTCATGAATACTTGCAAATCGCTGGTGATTCTCTTCCATTACACGCAGATGTTCATATGCAGAGCCGCTCATCACTGTTGCTTCTTCCAATGCCTTCTCTGCCGCTTCTTTCCTCAGTTGAATATCAGTCCACTGCTTTTCATCTAGTGACTCATCTTTCAGCAGTTCAGAAATTCGCTTTAAGTTTGCGGCACATTGCTTTCTTTTATCCTCAAATTCGTCAATTTCTTGTTTAACCGAGTGACGTACTGCCTGATTCATAAAAGCAGATTCAATCTCTTGAGGCTTATCAAAAGGAGAAGACTCCGATTCTTTAGCCCATGCTGCACTTGCTTCTTGTTTTCTCCGGTCAGCCTCTTGAAGCTGACGCTCACAGCTTGAAAAATGACTTTGTGCTTCACTAAAGAGCTCCTGCGCATGCTGTAATTGCTTGTACGATTGCTGTTCCATTTCATTGAGACGAGCAAGCGTGTGTTCAACCTCGATCAGCTCTTCAGAAATAGAGACAGCTTTCAATGGATATCTCCCTAAATCTGTTTCATATTGATAAATGAGCTGCTGCTGGCTTTCTAGCTGATGCGCTAGTTTATCAAGTTCCTTCTCTACATCATATATGGCTGTTTGCAGCTGTTCTTTTGCCTGCTGTTTTTCTTCCAAAAATGAAATACTTTTCTCAATACGCTCTTTATAGCCTTCCGCTTGCTGGTCCTTTTCGTCGATCTGCTTTTGCATCTCTTGTACTTGGTGCAATGTAAAGTGCGGGAAGGCCTGTTCAAATTGAGACGTTTGCTCTGAAAGCTCAGATTGAAGCTCCTTGATCAGCCCGTCTAATTCTTCGATACGCTGCTGATCAAATGTCATTTGATCTTTCGTCTTGCTTATCTCTGCTGCTTGATCGTATGTTTCATCCATTAAACGAGCTCGTTTACGTTCAACTTCTTGAATATCTTGTTTCAAGCCTTTCCATTCTTGCATGAGATACTGCAAGGACTCCGGCTTTTGCACTGCTTCTACTGCTGCTGCAACTTCCGCACCTGGAGCTTTCTGAGATAAAAAGGCAAACTGCTTTACTAATTGATTGGCGTGCGTTTCCAATAACTGCTTGGCGGCATACATGTCTCTTGTATATTCCTCTGCCTGCTTGAGCTCTGTGTCCATCCGTTGAATCACTTCATCGATTTGTGCCACTGTTTCTTCATGGTCATTGTTTTCCAATGCCTTTGGATCATGATGAATCGATCCACAAACAGGACATGGCTCACCATCTACGAGCTCTGCCGCTAATTCTTTTCTTAATTCTGCCGCCCTAACAGCATCACGCTGTTTTAATTTTGCGAGCTTCTGACTTTGTTCTCTTTTACTCCATTCTGTAAAAGCCCGTTCGAATTCACATACATAGAAATAGAGCTGTTCAATCGCTTGAAACGATTGGTCTATTTTTTCATGATGGTCTTTTTGCTGTTTTTGAAGCTTTTCATATGCTGCTGCGGTCTGTGTTGATCGCTTTTTGAGCTCCTCCATCTTTTGTTCTTCCTTGTGTATGCTTTGGTGTATTCTTTGAACATTTTCGCTTAAACGCAAAGCATCCTGTACACTTTTCCGTTCTTTTACAGAGACTTGTAATTGCTCCAGCTCACGCTTCAGCTGTGTTTGTTTTGCCAGTGCACGTTCTAACAAAGATTGGAGATTGTCTGCTTCTTCTTTTTTTTGTAATAATTGCTGCGCTGTATCGTTTTTTCGCTGTTCGATTGCCGTCTTTTCCTGAAGAGCCGCCTCTTTTTTCCGTTCAATTTCCTTTAGCTGAAGCAGCTGCTCTTTCTTTTGAAGAAGTTCTGGCTCAGTTTCTATTTTCTTTTGCCTTGCTTGCTCATAGTTCTGCGTCATTTGATCATAGATCGTTCGTTGATGCAGTAGCTGATTTTCTGCTTCCTGCTTCTCTTTTAATGCTTGAGAAAGCTGATTTTCAGCCTTTGTTAATGCATCCGCATAAGGCTTTAATGCCTCTGCCTGCTCAGCAATATGAAGCTTGGCCTTTTTTTCTTCCATTGATGGTGCCAGTTGATTCAGATGGTTTAGTTCCGTCTCATAGGCTTCTCGTTCCTTTTGATACTGCCAAATTGTTTGCGCCTTTGTAAAAGCAGTGAACGCTTCATCCCGTGCTTGTTTTTTCTCATGAAAAATAGCCTTTGCCTGCTCAGCCGCTTCCTTTGCCTTTGCGAGCGCCTCTGGGCCAGCTTCTCCTAAGCCATTCAGCTCAGCAAGCAGTTCATTTTTTTGTCCATACTGATTCTGCGCTTTTGCGCGCAAACGTTTAACGAGCTGATCCCCATACTTTTCCAGGTTAAACAAACGCTGTAGCATTTGTCGTCTATCGGCTCCTTTTAGGGAAAGGAATTCTGCAAACTTCCCTTGAGGCAGGACAACCGCTCGCGTAAAATCATCAATGGTTAACCCGAGTAATTCTTCTATTTTACGATTGACCTCACTCGCTTTATCTGCAAGAACTGTCTGTGTATCCCCAATTTCAATCAGACGGCATAGTGTCGTTCTGACTTTCATTTCATCTGCCCGCTTGAAAGCACGTTCGACTTTATAAGAAATGTGGTGTTCCTTTTGTAAAGCGAACGTAAAGGAAACTGACAGCTTCTCTTCCGCTTGGTTCAAAATACCATGTGTATTATTTAACGCACGTTCCACTTTGCCATAAAGTGCCAGGGTCATGGCGTCTAATATGGACGACTTTCCGCTGCCTGTCGGTCCAAAAATGCCAAACACACCTGCATCACATAATGAGCTAAAGTCAATTGTTTGTTCTTCTCTGAAGCTATGAAGTCCTTTAATGGTTAGCGTAATCGGCTTCAAGTCGCTTCCTCCTCTTGCATTTCATTGGCGAGCTCCAAAAACAGCTTGACTGTTTTTTCATCAGGAAGACCGCCGCCTGTCTGGCGCTCATAAAATTTCACGAACCGCTCCTCGATTGAGAGCTTTTCGGCTTGCTTTTGTTCTTCCACTTGCTGAAGTTCTTTAAATTTCGGTCTAATATGGACAAACCCGCTATGCTGCTTTCGGAGCTGATGGATCTCTTCTATGGAGAGCTGATCTGTTAAATGAATTTCTAAATCAATCCATGCCTGAAGATCCCGTTTTTCATCCAGCCACTCGTGCACTTGACTCAGTCCCTCAGTTGCCTTCCATTTCACAAGTGGTTTGCCGCTTGATAACAACACTTCTTTCCAGCTTGCTTTTTCATTAGGTTTTGCCTCTACAATCGTGACTGATTTGGCATACCCTGATTCAGAAAAGCTGTAAGCAAGAGGTGACCCGGAATAGCGGGCAATCGTTTTGGCACGCTTGATGGTTTGCGGGCGGTGCAAATGACCAAGGGCCACATAGCAGGCTGCTTCTGGCAGGCTTTCTGCCGAAACAGTATATGCACCGCCTACTTCAATCGGTCTTTCTGAATCTGTTTGACTTCCTCCTGCCACATAAATATGGCTCGTTGCGATATTGACCGTATCGGCTTGAAATTGAGTGCTTAAATGTTGGAACGCTTGCTGTATTTTTAAATTGTAATGATCGCGAAGCAATTTCTCTTCAAATGTTTCAGCCAGCACCTCGTTTAGTCTCGCTTCAGACGGATAAGCGAGTGCTGCAATGGATAAACGTTCACTTGAAGAAGGAACATCGACGCGGATGATGTCATTTGTCGGATAACCAATTAAATGAATCCCCTGATCATTAGTTAAAGGAGATGCGGCAGATAGTCGATCCGGATTATCATGGTTGCCTGAGATGACCACGACCTGACGTTTTCCTTTATCAGATAAGGCGGATAGACTTTCATAAAAAAGCTGTTCTGCTCTAGCAGGCGGATTCACTGTATCAAAGGCGTCTCCAGCCATGACAATGACATCAATGTGTTCGTCTTTTACGATTTGATACAGCTCATCTAAAAACTGTGCTTGCTCATCAAGCCGGCTCCGGCCTTCAAGGGTTTTTCCTAAATGCCAATCTGCCGTATGCAGAATCCTCATGTGATTCACCTCTCATTCCGATACATTTATAATGAAATTTCTAAATTACCATCAAAGAAATAAAGAATTTTCTCCTCTAATTTTCTGTTTGTTAAACGTTCTACTGCTTTTGCATATAACGCTATTTGAGTTTCATAGCGCTTTTTCAATATAGGTACAGCTGCTTCAAGACCGTCTGTATATCTGCCTTGCACTCTATCTGTTTTATAATCTAGTAAATATAGTTTTCCATCCGTTTCAAACAAACAGTCAATCATCCCTTGAATAAGGACAGGCTCCCCCTCTGCATCAATATGGCTGTATACCTCTTTAACAGGTAACACCATACTAAATGACACTTCTCGTTTCACCCAGTCCGCTTTCCGCAGCTTTTGACCAATAGAAGTAGAGAAGAAAGCTGCAATTCCTTCTTGATCAATTGACTGGACTTGTTCATCTGTTAGCAAGTCTCGCTGCTGTAAGGAATCGAGCAGCTGATGTATACGGATTTCATCGAAGGGCTCGTCAGAAGGAAGCGCAATATGCTGCATGACTGTATGCATTGCGGTGCCTTGCTCTGCGGCAGTGAGTGTTTTTTTCTTCATGAAAGCCGGCCGGTCATACATCGTGGCACGGTCTTTTCGAAGAGAAGAAGGAACACTGTACTCATCCTGTATTTCTTTCATTCTTTTTATCTCGGAAACTGACTGCTTTGTGCCGACTTGTGAGGCCGCTAGGTATGGGTATCTCCATGAAAGTCTCTCTGCTACTTTCTCATCAGCATCACCATATTTTTCAACAGGCAGACCTTCCATCAAAGCTTGTACCACCTCGTCCTGCTGCTTCTTTTCAAGTGACATATCTTCTTTTAGAAGATCGGAAGCTTGAGTAAATGAGATCGTGAATGCTGATGGGTGTGACAGAACAACATCACCTGTTTCTTCTAAAATAGATGACATTGCTTGGTGGCGGATGAGAGCAGGACCAATAAAATCTAAGTATGTTTTCGATTGATAACGTTCAAAATCAGGGAGGAGCCAGTCCTCTCCGGTTGCAGCATTTTGCCATTTGCTTAATGCCTTCACCTGATTTTTGACAGAGCCGACCAGAAATAATTTCTCCTTAGCCCTTGTGAGCGCTACATATAGAACTCTCAGCTCTTCAGATAATAGCTCTTTCCTCATCTTTTTTTTCATCGCCACAAGCGGTAATGTTGCATAGCTAATTCTCAGCTCTGGATGAATATATTTGCTTCCAAAGCCTAATTCTTTATCAAGCAAGTAGGACTGGTTTAAGTCCATCATATTAAAGTTTCTGCCGAGTCCTGCGGTAAAGACGACTGGAAATTCTAATCCTTTACTGCTGTGGATCGTCATCATGCGAACAACGTCCTCTGTTTCACTGAACGTTTTTGCCGCACCAAGATCATCTCCACGCTCCTGCATTCTTTCGATAAAACGAAGAAAACGGAACAGCCCTCTAAAGGCAGCTTTTTCATACTGCTTCGCTCGATCATAAAGAGCACGGAGGTTCGCCTGTCTCTGCTTGCCTCCAGGCATCCCGCCAACGTAATCTAGATACTGCGTATCGCGGTATACTTCCCAAATCAATTCCGCTACTGAATGATTCATGGAGAAATCACGCCACTTACGCAGCAACCTGAAAAACCGTTCTAGTTTTTTGCATGTAGGGTGATCTGAATGAGTCACACTCATAAATGCCTTCACAGCATCATAATAAGTGCCTTTTTTATCACTCGTGCGAATCAGTGCCATTTCATTTTCGTCTAAATGAACAATTGGTGATCTTAATACAGCTGCAAGCGGGATATCCTGATATGGATTATCGATGACTTTTAACAGAGAAAGAATCACAGACACCTCTGTTGCTTCAAAATAACCGGAGGAAAGATTCGCATACACAGGGATTCCCTGCTTCTTCAATTCCTCCATCATTTGCGGAGCCCAAGGCATGGAGCGAAGTAAAATCACAATGTCCCGATACTGCAAGTTACGGGTCATTTGCTGTTTTGCATCGTACACTTGAAATGGCTGCTCCACCAATTCTCTTATTTTTTTAGCAATGACTCTCGCTTCTAGTTGTACGGTCTCTAGTTCTTCTCGCTCTTCGTCAGTTTCTGCTTCCTGTTGATCTAAATGTACAAGAAGCATTTCTGTCGTTGTATCTTCGCTTTCTGGATAACTAGCTCCAAGCTTTAATTCAGCTTGTTCATCGTAATCAATTTCTCCAACTGTTTCCCCCATCAGCTGTTTGAACAAAAAGTTCGTACTGTCTAACACATCTGAACGGCTGCGGAAGTTTTTATTTAAATCAATTCTCTTCCCTGTTTCTTTGCCGTCTGGTGTAAATTGTTTATATTTGTTTAAAAAGAGCATAGGCTCAGCCAGTCTAAAACGATAAATGGACTGCTTTACATCACCAACCATAAACAGGTTGCCCTCTGCAGCATGTTCCCCTTTAGATACAAGCCTTAAAATCGTTTCCTGTACAAGGTTTGTATCCTGGTATTCATCAACGAGCACTTCTTCAAACTGCTGTTGATAGTACTTGGCCGCTTCTGTTTCAATCAAATTTCCTTCCGCGTCCTGCTCTGCTAAAATGCGTAAGCAATAATGCTCTAAATCCGAAAAATCCACGATTGATTTTTCTTGCTTCGCTCTTTCGAAACGCTGTCCAAATTGGATGACAAGCTCCACAAGTGTTTCGATCACCGGCTTCATTTCAGCTAAACTTTTCAAATGCTGGGCGGGACTGCGCATAAAGTATTCATCTTTGAGCTTTTCTAATTGTTTTTTTGCTTGATTGCGTGCATCTGTGGCTTTTTCTAACAGCACAGGGTCATATTCGTCCCCTTTACATGTTTTGAGCCTTTTAAAATTGATGTTTGGCAAAAGCTCGTAAAGCTTCTCAAAATCATCTTGGTGCCTGATTAATTCATTGATCTGCTCTAAATCATCTATAAAATTTTCTGCTCTCGGCGCGGGGCCACCCGGTTCTTTTGATAGGGCGAGAGCTCGTTCGAGCAGTTCAAGACAGCTTCGAAAAACGAGAGAAAGGTCCTCTTTGATATATGGGTAAAACGGTAATTGTTCTACTTTTGTTTGAGCATCTACATCATAAAGAGAAAGGAATGCCCTCATCCATTGTTCAGGTGAAGGATGAGATCTGGAAAACTCATAAATTCTCTTCACAAGCCATTGCAAATCTAAATCATGACGGTCAGAAGTGTAACGATCAACCAGTTCAAAGAACGCTGGCTTTCCAGCCTTATATTCATCCTCAAACAGTTCATCTAACACTTCATCTCCTAATAATTCTCCTTCTGTTTGATCAGCCAAACGAAAGCCTGGATCAAGGTCAATCTCATAGTAAAAGGTGCGCAAAACCTGCAAACAAAAGGAGTGCAGGGTGGAAATATTGGCACGATTCATGAGCGACAGCTGTCTTCTCATATGAAGGGACCCGGGGTTCTTAGCTAATTCCTTTTCAAGTGCTTCTGTGATCCGATGCTTCATCTCTGCCGCAGATGCATTTGTGAAAGTCACAACGAGCAGACGATCCACATCAACTGGATCTTCTGGACGGGTCATTTTTCGAATCAGCCGTTCAACCAAAACAGCTGTTTTACCTGACCCTGCCGCCGCCGCAACAAGGATATCTTGTCCTTCTGAAACGATGGCTTCCCACTGGTCATCCGTCCAAGTACTGTTATTCGGTTTTGGTATTTGCATACTGATCCCCTTCTTTTTTGATCCGGTCTATCACAACATCATCCTTTTCAGATGAAAGCACTCTAAATTCATTATCCTCTATCGATTCATCAAATTGGCAAATAGACTTAAATGAACAAAAGCGGCATGGTGTTTGATCCTTCAATTTATATGGATTAATCGCTACCTCGCCATTTGTAATTCTTTCGCCTGCCTCTTCAAACGTGCGCCGAACATGCTGTGTGAGTATATGGAAATGATCTTCACTTAAAACAGCAGAGTCAGAACGGAAAGACCCATCCTTTTTCAAGCCAGCTTGAATGACTTGTGATCTTCCTGATTCAAGCGTTTGATCCATTAGCTTTACCACTTCTACATCTTCAAGCAAAAGACCTTTCATTTTAAATTTCTTGAATATTTCCTGCTCAATTTCATCCTCTGCAAGCGGAATCGGTGCTTGAATGAGCGGATCATGAATATGGAAATATAAAATGCCAGCTGGCGTTGCTTCTACACCGAGCCACTCCTTTGAATACGTAATCGTCAGGTCTAAGTATGTGAGCATTTGCAAGGCCAGCCCATAGTATACTTCTGCTAGATCAAGACCTTTCTCACTCGATTTGTAGTCGACGATTCTCAACAGCAGCCCTTTTGAACCTTCTGCTTTATCCACCCGGTCAATTCTTCCGACAAGCTCCATCGTGCAGCCATTTTTCAATTGAAAAGTAAACGGCGGAAGTGGCCCTTGGCCGCCAAAGCCTAACTCAAGCCCAACGGGAGAAAATCCACTCACTCTTGCATGCTCACTTAATATAGAAGAGACTCGAATCAAGATTTTCTGGAGCTTTTCTTTAATATAAGCATGCCGGTTAGAGCTTAATAGGATTTCCTTTTGAAGACGCGGTGCAAGCTGTTCGATTGCATGTCTTGAATAGTTGACACAGTCATCCTTCGTTAGGTTTTTCCAATCCTTTTTTTGTTCAACAAGCGTATCTGAAATATGCTTTAAGGCCGAGTGAAACAGCTGGCCGATATCGGGTGCTTCCAATTTATAAAATTGCCGGTCCTTTAGTTTTAACCCGTGGGAAGCAAAGTGAGAAAATGCACACGCATTGAATTTCTCCATTCTTGAAACACTGCCTTGAATGTGATCACCATAAAGTTCTTTTGTGACGTTTGGTTTTAAGCGCTTCGCTCGATTTGTAAAAAACAAACTCGACAAGATGTTTTTTGATACTTCCCGATGAGATGACGCCATCAAATAATTATAGACACTCCACCATACACCACTGATGGGGTATTGGTTGAGCCATTGCTGCAACTGCGAGACAGTATACGATAACGAGACATGCTCATTCGCTACAAATTTTAATTGCTCCTTGTCATCCAGCTGTTCCGGGTCTAACACATACAAAGTATGCTCATGATTTGGCATAAGCTCCTGACAATACTTGATAAGAGGCGAAGGCAATAGAGAGCGCCCCTCTTCATCTGACACTGAATAAGACAGATACAAATGATGAGATGGACTCGACAGCGCCTGGTAAATTAAAAATTGCTCATCTAGCAGCCGTTCTTTTCCTGTCTCTGCGAGTTCTGCTCCTGCTCGTTTTAACCACTCCCGGTCATCCTCAGACAAAACACTTTCGTCAGAAGGACGTGCGGGAATAACGCCATCATTTACCCCAATGATAAACATACACTTCACTTGATACATTCTCGATAAATCCATACTTCCGATAAATACTTGGTCGAGTGAAGGCGGAATTAAAGCGAATTTTAAAGAGGCCAATCCTGTATCCATCATCTGTTGGAATAAAGGAAATGAGAGCTCCTCCTCACCGAGCATTTCAACAAATTCATCCATTAATTGAATAACAGCATCCCATACTTGTCCATGCTGCATGGCTTCAGCTAATCTACCTGCTTCTTCAGCTTCCAGCCTAGCCTTTTCAAGTTTATCAGGCACTTGTATTTCCTCTAAAAAGACATAGACTGCCTCTACCATGTCTTTTACCTTTTGCGCTTTTTTCAGCCTTTTTTGCAATTGGAAAAGCGGCGGTGCGATCCATTCCTTTACATCATTCAGCATCTGTTCCATTTCAATTTCTTGATCTGTTTGTCCAAAATCCTCATCTAAGGATTGGAATCGTCTGTAATGGAAACGGGAACCGTTTGTCCAGCGTTCTCCTTTTACACCATAAGCAATACAGTAGTTTTCAAGCTGGTCTGCCTGTTCTCTCGCTTTGTTTTTGGCAAGTTCGAGCGGAAATAAGAACTCTGTCTTCACGCAGCGAAACACGGCCTCATAACGCCAGTTTCCTTTTATGACATCCAAGCTTGAACGAATTAATTCAATGAGCGGATGATACTGCATCGATTCATTTCCATCAATAAAAAATGGAATATCGTAATCTCGAAAAACCTCTTTTAACGTATCTTTATAGTCGTCTACATGCCGCGCTACAATCGAAATATCTCGCAGTCTAAGTCCTTCTTCTCTCACTAAATGAAGAATTTCTCTCGCTACTCCCTCAATTTCAGCTCGTTTACTCGCACTTTTAGACACTGTGAGATGAGGGGTTATTTCCTGATATGGCTTCACCGGTCTCTGCTCATATTGCCGTTCTAAATAAGCAAGATCCGACGTATGAAGATGACGGTTATTTTTCTCCAAAATGTGCTCAGAAATGGACGCGCCGCACTCTTTAGCAAGCTGATAGAGCTGGAAATACGTTTTACCTGTCATACGAAATAAATCAAGTTCATTTGGCTGTTTATCATGATAGGAACGATCCACTGTGAAAGCAGCCGTTATTTTCTCAGCATGCAGCAAAAGCTGTTCAATGACGAGAAGCTGCTGCGGTGTAAATTGATAAAAACCATCTATATAAATGTGTGCTCCTTTTATTTCTTCAGATAAAGGAATTTGCTCCGTGAGAAGCGTCAAATAGTCTTCTGAGTGCACATATTCATCTTGTAAATGCTGCTCCATCTGCTGATAAAGAACATGCAGATCATGCAATTTCTCGGCTGCCCGTCTTTCTTCTGTATACTCTGAATGCATGCTCTGTAATGAAATTTTTTCAATATCCTCAGGCAGCATGCAGTATCTCTTGAACTCAGCCATCGTCTTTTCGATTTGCTCGACAAACCCCGGCTTATCACTCGCTTTTTTGAATACCTTAAACTTTTCTTTCTCCTCTTCAATCACTTTTCTTAAAAGCATTTGAATTCCTGTGCTTGTCACAAATTGCCGGTTCGCTCCACCAGTCTGCTGTAAAATAGACCAAGCAAGACGCGTGAAACTAAATACTTTGGCCCTGATCATCCCGCCAGCTTCAGACGTTTTTGCAAGCTCGTATTCCATTAAGAATGTCATTTGATCCGGGACTAAAAAAATGATTGGCGGACCCAACGGATCAAGCCGAAGCTGTTCTTTGATTTCCTCTAAGATTGCAGTCGTTTTTCCACTCCCCGATCTGCCTGCTAAAAACTGAATCTCCACGCTCCACAACACCTTTCTTATGTACTCATATTCTAGCGAAAATAAAAGTAAATAGCTATTTTCCCCTTCTCTTTCCTAAAAAGATATAGGCACCTTTCCTTACTCTTCTCATATCATAAACCATCATGAACTCAAAGGAGGCTGGCAATATCATGTATTACGGTTATTACGACTACCCGCCATATGACATGCGCCAAAACACAAGAATCATTTCAGACCTTGAAAAAGCAATCAATGGTGAATATTCTGCGATCCAATGCTACGAAAAACTTGCTCAAAGAGCAAAAACTCCTGAGGCAAAAAAAATCATTCAAGAAATACGTCAGGATGAAGTCAGACACTATCAACTATTTTCAAAGCTGTATTATTCTTTAACAGGTAAAAATCACAAACCAAGCGTAACAGAACCTTGTCCAGATCAATTTAGAGAAGGGCTTCTTTTCGCATTTAAAGATGAACAAAGAACAGTCGATTTTTACTTAACGATATCAGATTATGTCCGGGATCAAGGAACAAAAGAGCTGATGAAACGTATCGCTCAAGATGAACAGCAGCATGCTGTATGGTTTTTATATCTTTTAACGCACCATGTGTCTTAGATAGTCCTATTTTAATAGGAGATCGTATGTTCCGTCAAAAAATGAAATCGGCTTTTTGTTCATTCAATCTATCAAATAAAATACTATTCTCAATAAATCCCTCATCTCTTTCACTTTTTCAAACGTGAAAACGACAATTTGATAAATAAAAAAACTCCTCTGCCACAAATAGCAGAAGGAGTTTTTTCATGATCGTTTAATGAAATTTTGCTTCATTGCTTTGCTGCTGATGTTTTAGCAACCCATCAATGGACAGCATCTTACTGCCGCTGAGTGTTAAATAAAGGGCCATGACAAGCAGCGATAGTTCAAATTCATAACCGCCAACAAATCCTTTAGAAAAACCAACCGTAATAATCGCCACAGCCATAATTGGTACAAATAATGCTGCGAAAATACGTGTTCCTAGACCTAAAATCAAGGCGATACCACCGACCAGCTCAATTGTCTTTACAATATAGGCCATAAATTCCGGTACACCGATTTGTCCAAAGAATGCCGCTGTTCCCCCCAGACCTCCTTGATATGCCTGAAGTCCGTGTAGAAAGAAGATAATACCTAAAATAACACGTACAAAAAGTGTTCCTATTTCTTGATTCGTTTTCATATAGTGATTTCCTCCTGTTTTTACACTACATAATGTAATGTTAATAAGTAAAAAAAATTAGTAATTTAGGTTAAGCATAATCATTAAGGCCACCATGAGAATGGTTGATGTGACAATGGGAATGATGGGTACATTGAAAGGAATATTGTATGTTGGATTTAAGATCTTCTGTATTCTTAAATTCAATGCCCGATCTCCAAAGGATACCGCAAACTTCGTTTGTTTTTGAAACTGCGTTCTCTTTTTAATCAGCTTCAAAAGGGCTTGCCCTACTCCAAGCTCAGTGCCTGTCTGCCGAATCGCATAGTCATCTGCGATCACTTCACGAAAAACGGAATAGCTTTGTCTCATATGCTTTAACACTGGAATGTACCAAATGACTTTTGTGAGCATTGAGAATGTGAAAGCCTTTAAAGGATCATAGCTGTATTTGTGGTGTAATTCATGATAAACAACAGCGTCAATCTCCTCTTCATCCAGCATGTCCATGAGAGACGTTGATAAGTAAACCTTTGGGTGAAGCATCCCCATGGCAAAAGCAAGCGGTTCATGACAATGAAACACAATGATGTCATTTGCATATTTCTCAGATAAAGATTCGGTCGAGTGGTAATCGACTGCAAGCATCAGATTTTGCTTGAATTGAATGTACGTTTTGATTTGCTTCGTCATATAGAAAATCGCAAATCCCAGTGTGTAGAGGACTAAAGCATCTAGAAAATATTTCAAAGGAGTGAATCCATAGAATTCGAGAACAGACTGGCATACATGAATAAGATTATATGCTTGATTCCAGCCAAAAAAGCTTGAAAGCACGTAATAACCCATCTGATAAAAAATCGTTAAACCAATCAATATACCGCCTAAAAACAGCAGGCTCGATTTCATTTTATTCATTTTGCTGCTCCTCTTTTTTGGATGCCAGCCTTGCTTCAAGCACTTTGAGTAATTCAGGGTCAGCACTTTCAATTGCATCCACCATATGATTCACTGCCAGTGGACCAAAATCGTCCATCAGCCCTTGGGTAATCCATTTTGTCTGCTCATTTAGAAATTCTTCTTTTGTTAAAATGGGATTATAAATAGATGAACGCCCTTTTGTTTTCTTCTCGACAATTCCCTTTTCGGTTAAGCGGTTCAGCACAGTCATCACCGTGTTGAAATTAATCGGCTTCTCATCTGACAGCTTCTGCTGCACTTCTTTAATCGGCATACCCTCACCTTGATAAAGGATCTCCATAATCCTTCCCTCTAAAGGACCGAAAAAGCGATTCAAACCCTTTTCATTATATTTAAAAGAAGGAATTTTCATGTCATCACCTCACACTAAGGATTGTAGTGTAATTGAAAATGATAGTCAACAGATAACCAAAATAGGGGAAAATCGTTGCATATTACCTTGCTTCTTGGTAAAAATTACGAACCTATTTATATCAATAAGCAATCTGATTCTCGATAAGATAATCTTATGAAATTGGTAAAAAAATTCGTATTTTATTTATAGAGACTTTTGTATTATAGTGAAGATAACAACATTTCACTTACTGAACAAATTTATAGGAAGAAGGTTTACATGTGATGAAACAAGGAAACAGCCTTCGAACCGATCTCATTTTGATCGCGATAAGCGGTTTAGGTGGATTTCTTTTGTCTTTAACAGGAATGTCTATTGGCTGGATGATCGGAACATTAATCACGGCTGCATTTATTGCCATGCGACGTCCCGCCCTGTTTCAGCGTAAAGGAAACAACACCTTGCGTATCCACAGCAGATGGCTACTCCTTGGTCAATTTATTCTCGGAATCGAACTCGGACAGAAAATGAACATGAAAGTTCTTCATATTTTCACTGAACATTGGCTCCCTGTGAGTTTCATGCTCGTTTTTTCTATTCTACTGGCGATGCTCTCTGGCTTTGCCTTATGGAAGCTGAGTAAAACAGATATGCTGACCAGCTTTGTCGGAACAGCACCAGGCGGTTTATCTGCTATGCCAGGGATTGCCCAAGAGGTTGGAGCAAATACAGCCGTTGTCAGTCTCGTACAAACAACACGTGTATTAATGGTGGTACTCACCATCCCATTTACGGTGTTCTATTTAAATACAAAAAATCCAGCGGATGCAGCTGCAACCGTGCAAGGGAGCGCCTTTTCATCCGGCGTTTTCACCCTGTCAAATATCTCGTGGAGTATCGCACTTATTTTAGGTGCCTGGCTTATGTCACGCCTCGCGGTTCGTCTTCATTTCCCTGCCCCTTGGCTGATTGGCAGTATGTTAGGAGTTGCAGCTCTTCAAGTAGGTGCAGGTGCGCTCATAGGTCATGATTTGATTCCTTACTGGCCAGCACAAGCGAATATCGCGTCACAGGTATTTCTAGGTGCAACCATCGGTTCAAAAATGAATAAACAGATGTTTGTAGGGCTAAAAAACACGTTAATTGTGGCCGTCGTCAGCTCAGCTGGACTGATTGCTGCAACGGTTCTCAGTTCAATTGCCATTGCAGAGGTCACAGGCATTTCTGTCATTACAGCCATTCTTGCCTTTTCGCCTGGCGGTATTGCAGAAATGGCAACAACAGCAGTCACACTCCATGAGGACTCAACCTTTGTAGTAGCTGTACAAGTCGTTAGAATCATTCTTGTCATTGCGATGCTGCCACCGTTTTTTCGATTCTTACATCATGTCTGGGCAAAAAGACATCCTGAATATAAAGCCGCAAAATAAAAAAAGAGGCGCTTTGCATGTGCAGAGCGCCTCTTCTTTTATTCATTCTGATTTCTTTTGACACCAACTACTTGATCCTTTGAAATCGTTCCAAAATGCCGGCTGTCGAAGCTATGTATTCGGTTATCTCCGATCACGAAGTAATGGTTTTTTTTGATTTTATCTTGTCCTGTGATAGCTTTCAGCTGAAAATCTCCTGTCAGGACATTCCCCATTTTATGTTTTTTCTGCTCTTTTAAATAGGGTTCTTTCCATTTTTCCCCATCGACAAATAACTGATCATCTACATACTTGATCGATTCTCCTGGGAGCCCAATGACCCGTTTGATCAAAATTTGATTTTTGGGTCCGTGAAATAATACATAATCAAACCGGCTAATTTTCGTGAGTTTTGGCGAGAACTTGTTGATTAATAATTCTGTTCCATCTGTAAATGTAGGGTCCATACTAACCCCTTCTACTTTATACTTCACAAACATGAAATTCTTTACCTGGAACAATAAGACGATGCATGTAATAATCATCAACCATAGCAATGGCTTCTTTTTCATTAAGAGCCTCCTTTGTCCTCACGCTTGCTCATTCGAATATTCAACCTATTTTCTACTCTCTTTCCAACATACCATAATAAAACGATAACTAGAACCGCAAAAACACTTCTTAACGGATTCTTTACTAAAGCAGAAAGATCATAACCGATAAAACTAATGATAAAGAGCATGACACACTTACCAGCTAAAGCAGCTAATGAAAATTGCCACATGCTAATTCTTGATAAGCCTGCGACAACATTGACAGCCGCAGAAGGTGTAAAAGGAAAGCAGAGTAAAATAAATAACGGACCAAATCCCCGCTTCTCTACCCAAAGCATCAATTTCTTAATGGAAGGGTGTCTGCTGATAAAGTTCAGCATTCTCATCTGTCCAAATTTTCTGATCAGTAAAAAGACAAGAATAGACCCTGCACTTGCACCGATCCAGGTTAATAAAAAGCCTTCCCAAAGGCCGAATGCATTTGCATTGGCCACCGCAAACGCCACAAGTGGTAAAAACGGAAGAAATGCTTCAATCAGAGGAAGCAATATAGCGACAATTGGTCCAAAAGCCTTGTAGCTTTCAAAAAATGATGTGATATTTTCATGAGTAAATAGAGAAAGAAATGATGTCAACTTGTTTGACTCCTTCAAGGTTTGTCTACATTTCATTTTACATGGAAAACATAAAAATATACAAATGAATCCCACTCGCCCCCTTGAGATTGTTTGACTCATTCGATATAATAAACAAGAACATTTGTTCTATTCATAAAGAAAGCAGGCTTGGACATGACAAGACTATCAAGAATACAGCTTCAGATGATGGAACAGGCCATCTTTCTTCCAATGGTCATCTCCATCCTCAATCGTGACCTGACACACTTAAAACAACATCAAACATTTAAACTAAATGAACCATACATTCAGCTTGTGACCTCTGTGTTAAAGGAAGCACAGAAAGCACTTTACGAACTGAAGCAGCATTTACGTAAAGAAAATATGAAAGTACAGCAAATTGAACACGATGAAGGATTTACAACGTATCTATTTATCATAAATGGCTATGAAGAAAAGCATAAATACTTTAATCCGCGTATACGTCACCGGGTAGAGGAACTGCTGACTGCATATTTTCTGCATCAAGCAAATTAACTTCTTGCTGAAATGCGGCGCGGTACCCATGCAAAAAAAGCCTGCCGCGGCGGCAGGCTCCTTCTTATTTATGATAATTCAAGCTGTTTTCTCAGCTCTGTTCTAACTTCTTCTAATCCTGGTCCATCTAACTCAAAGTAATACACATTCCCAGGCTGATAATCATGGCCCTTTAGCTGAATCGTATCCACTGATTTCAATGAGCTCAGTAATGGAAAAAGACCGATGAACTGTTTCATGGAAAGGTTGGTTGAGACATTATCACCAAGCGTATCAATGATGTTGTCGTATGACGGGATCGAAGAAATCGATTTAGATTTTTCAAAGATGGCTTGAAGTGCTTCCATTTGGCGCTTTCCGCGCATGAGATCACTATCAGCCTTTCTCGTTCTCACAAAGGCTAAAGCTTCTTCGCCATTCAGTCTATGAGTGCCTGTTTGCACTTGAACTTTTCCCTTTGAATCCTTTTCCATCTGTTTTGCGATGCTTTCATCTTCAATCGTTACGTCAATTCCATTTAGCTCATCCACAATGTCTTGAAACGCCTTAAAGTTCCCTGAAATCACATAGTCTACAGGAATGTTCAACAAGTTTTCGACCGTTTTGACTGACAAATCTGCACTCCCAAACGCATGGGCGTGAGCAATTTTATCATATCCTCTTCCCGGTATATCTACATAAGAATCACGAGGAATACTGAGAAGCTTAATGGTTTTGTCTGTTCGGTTCACCGCCGCCAGTAAGACCGCATCACTTCTTGCTTCATCTACCGTTTCACCTGGACGGCTGTCAATTCCAAGCAGCAGCACCGAAAAGCTGTCCTTTCCTGGATCAAAAGCTTTCACACGCTTTTGCGAGGTGTCTCCTCTTTCTAATGATACTTGCGCCTTATTCGACGCTTTTGAAATTTTATAGTATGCGTATCCAGTCACGGACACTGCCATCACCATGACAAATGCCATGATAAACAGCACGGCTTTTACCCAAGGCCTTAGTCTTCTTTTTGATCTTTTTTCCTTCATCCTTTCCGAACCCTCACTCTATCTTAGTCTATCAATGTAGGTTCCACTATAACATATTTTGATGAAAGTTTCCTGCACGCAACATATTTTTATGAATCCACAATAAAAAAGCCGCTCAAGATGAGCAGCTTTCGTTCATTATTTTTGGCTAATACCTTGTTTTACTTCACCAATCATGGCAGATAATGATTCAAGCCCGCCGCCGGATAGATACCACATGTCAGAGTTCAAATACACCACATGGTTGTTTTTGATCGCTTTGACTGATTTCACGTAATCATTCTCAACAAGCTGTTTCGCAGACGTTTCTTCTCCGATCGCTGCGCCTCGATCAACGACAAATAGATAGTCTGGGTTCGTTTTGACCATGTATTCATACGAAATGCTTTGACCGTGTTTATCAGATGGCTCAAGCTTTTGATCTGCCGGTGTGATACCAAACACATCGTGGATGAGACCGTATCTTGACTTAGGTCCGAACGCTGTCATTTTGCTGTCGTTCGCCATGATCACCAGCCCTTTTTTCTTTAACTCTTTTGCTTCTTTCTTTAAAGCATCCACTTTTTGATCAATGGCTGCAAGTTCTTCTTTAACTTTGTCTTCTTTATCAAAAACCTTGCCTAAAGTTTTGGCATTCTTTTTAAATGATTCCATATAATTGGCATTGTCTACATCCATATAAATCGTAGGGGCAATATTAGAAAATTCATCGAATGCATCTGCTTGACGGTGCTGGATAATGATTAAATCCGGCTTAATTTCTGCAATTTTTTCAAAGTTCGGCTCTTTTAATCCGCCGACATTTTCATATTTGTCTCCTTCATATTTTGATAAATATTTAGGCACCGCTTGTTTCGGTAAAGCTGTTACATTCACACCTATTTTGTCTAAAGTATCAAGACTTCCCATATCAAACACGACCACTTTTTTCGGGTTTTTCTTGATCTTTACACCATCTTTATTCAGCATGTCTTTTACCGTCACAGTTTCTTCTTTAATTCCTTCTGTTTGTCCTTGATTTCCGCAGCCAGCGAGTACCACGATCGCTGTTAATACAGTCATTATCCATATCCATTTTTTCATACGTAATCACCTCTTCATTTTTTAAGAAAAATATAAGCAAATACGCTCACCACGAATAACTTCAATCGGTATGCGCATGTCATAAATTTGTTCAAGTGCTTCTGTTTGAATCACGTCGTCCACTCCACCTTCTTTAATGACCTGTCCATCTTTTAAGGCGACGATATGATCGGAATACACAGAGGCAAAGTTAATATCATGAAGAACCACAACAATTGTTTTCCCAAGATCTTTGACGAGCTGCTGAAAGAGCTTCATCATCTCGACAGAATGATTCATATCCAAATTGTTTAAAGGCTCATCTAAGAAAATATAATCTGTATCCTGCGCCAGCACCATTGCAATAAAAGCTCTTTGTCTTTGCCCACCGCTCAGTTCTTCTACATATTGATGCTGGATATCGGCAAGCTTCATGTATTGGAGGGACACATCAATCATCTTCTCATCCTCTTTTGTCAGATGACCCTGCGAGTAAGGGAAACGGCCAAAGCTGACAAGCTCCCGAACGGTCAGCCGCACATTCATATGATTGGCCTGCTTTAAAATACTCATTTTCTTTGCAAGTTCCTGCGGAGGGTATGCACTATATGGCTTGTCTTCTAAATAAGCTGCACCTGAGTCTGGCTGAATCAGCCGGCTCATGATGGATAAAAGCGTGCTTTTCCCCGCACCATTCGGACCAATGAGAGACGTCAGCTGTCCCTTTTTCACACTGATCGTTGTGTCGTGAAGCACTGTTTTTCCGTTATACGCCTTACTGACGCCCTTCATCAAGACCATGAACGACTCTCCTTTAACAGTAAATAAATAAAATACAGTCCGCCGACTAAATCAATCAACACACTAAGCGGCGTTTGAAAAGTAAATACCTTTTCTACAAGAAATTCCCCGCCTACAAGAGCAATCACGCTGATAAATAAAGAGCCTAATAGCAAGTATGTATGCCGGTATGTCCGAAAAAGCTCTCGTGCGACGTTTACGGCAAGTAAGCCGAGGAACGTAATTGGTCCGACAAGTGCCGTTGCGATAGACACAAGGACAGCTATCACGATCAGCATCTTTTTTGTGATGCTGTCGTAGTCAATGCCTAGATTCACCGCATGTTCCTTGCCAAGAGACATGACATCTAATTTGGAGCGGAATGTCCAAATGTAAACACACAGCGCCGCAAATAAAACAGAAGCGATCAGTAAGATGTCCGTGTTCATGTGATTAAAGCTTGCAAAGGATTTATCCTGTACGACCTGATATTCATTCGGATCGATCAGCATTTCCATAAACGAAGAAAGACTTTTGAACAATGTCCCAAACACAATTCCAACAAGCAGAAGTAAGAAAATGTGTTTATTTTTGCGTTTGAACATGACTGTATACAGCAGTACAGAAAATAGAATCATCAGCCCAACGCAAAGGAAAAAATTAAGATTCTTATTGACGATCATTAAATGAGTCGACCCAAACACATAAATAATCGCTGTTTGCAAAAACAAGTACAGTGCGTCTAAACCCAATATGCTCGGCGTTAAGATTCGATTGTTGGTCAAAGTTTGAAAGACAACAGATGAAAAGGCAATCGCGCCTCCCGTTAATGTCATCGCAAGCACTTTCTTTAAACGGCTTGGGACTGTGTACGGCCAGTACCCCATTTGAAAGGTAATAAAAATTACGATCAACACGGCTGCAATGGCTGCAATCAGACATAATATACGTTTCTTATGCATAGCGTTTCCTCCTTAATAACATGTACAGGAAGATCGCACTCCCGATGATGCCTACCATGAGCCCAACCGATATTTCATATGGATAAATGATCACCCTTCCGAGCACATCACAAATCAGAACAAAAATAGCTCCTAGTAAAGCTGTATGCGGGAGGCTTTTTTTCAAGTGATCGCCGCGGTAGATCGAAACAATATTCGGAATGATTAATCCAAGGAATGGCAGCATCCCGACAGTTAAAATGGTGACAGACGTAATCATTGAAACGATCACCAAACCAACTGCCATCACACGTTTATACGTTAAACCTAAGTTGACAGCAAAGCTCTCGCCCATGCCTGCCACTGTAAAGCGGTCAGCATATAAATACGCAATGATCAATAGTGGAACGCTCACATAGAGCAGTTCATAACGCCCTTGGACAATAAGAGAAAAATCCCCTTGAAGCCATGCGGATACGTTTTGGATCAAATCATATTTATAGGCTATAAACGTAGATATTGAACTGACAATCCCCCCAAACATTAAGCCGACTAATGGTACATAAATCGTATCATTCACCTTGATATGCCGCAGGATTTTTAAGAAAAGAAGATTCCCAGCTAAAGTAAATAGAAACGCAATCCCCATTTTCATAAGCGGATTCGCATGTGTAAAAACAAGTATTGCTGCTAAAATACCAAGCTTCGCCCAATCCATCGTTCCTGCAGTGGTTGGTGAAACAAATTTATTCCTCGTCATGCTTTGCATAATAAAGCCGCATAAACTAAGGCTCATACCAGCAAGCACAATACTCACGAGACGCGGGAGGCGGCTTGAAACTAACGTGTGCACTTGTTCATCTGTTAAATTAAACAGTTCTAAAATGGACAGATCCTGTACGCCGACAAACAGAGATATACATGCCAAACATACAAATAACAAACTTAATTGATACAACTTCATACAGGTTTCTCACTTTCTATCAAGCTCTATCCGCCATAAATGATTATCATTATCAATTAAGCGACAGTTCATATATTATCACATCTAGTGAAATATTCAATAGCGGTATAAAAAAGACGAAAACTCAAAAAACAGCCTGCGGCAGCGGCTGCTTTTTCTCTTATTGAATATTCAATTGAAATTGTCCATTCAGTTCTTCTTCTGCTTCTTGAAATAACTGACGCAAGCTCTCAGCATAATCACCAAGAGCGTCTTTGCTCGTTTGAAAATTCACCCATGTCAGTTCAACTGGAAGAGTCACCTCTCCTGTCAAACAGTCCCAAAGGGCATCAAGGTTTTTCCCATAATAGTCAGGAAGGTGTAAAACTGTTTTTAGCTGGTCATGAAGCTCTTCTTGCGACCTGCACGCTGCGCCGTCAAGCTGCACTTTTTTCATGTTCATCTTCCCCTCTCTTGCCTATATTTTAAACGAATTGGAAGAGAAAGAGAAAGATGGACATCTTACTTTTGTTTCTGCCTGACCCCTGAGATCAAGAGAATGAGGCAGGCAGCCAAAACGATCAAGAGAAAGAGGGTTAACACGATCTGAGTACCGTATATATCAGCAAAGAGTCCAACAAAAACACTCGGAATACCAAGTCCTAAATAGGCAAACAAGTAATACCCTGCAACGGCTCTAGCCGCCTCCTTTTTCCCTCGCTCAACAATGAGCTGAAGGCCACCTAAATAAGTAAATCCATAGCAGGCAGTACCCGCCAGCATCGTTCCGGCAAGTACAAGGAAAATAGACCCGCTGCTTGCACCGTATAGTAAGAGGCCATATCCGCACGGAAGACAGATAAACCCCAAAAGGAGCGCTGTGCTGCTATTCATCTTGCGCACAAAGGGCTGCATCAGGACACCTGCCATATTAATTAAAAAGAGCGCTGGCCCTACCCACAATTCATAACCATTTAGTTTAAGCTGTGCTGGCAAAATTGAAATGACAAGGCCGCACACCGACCATGCGATAGCAATGGCTGCATTCGCCGGCATTGTTCCTTTTGGAAATCTTGGCATGTTCATCATCGGTTTACCTGAATCTCCTTGGACAGGCGGCACGAAAAAGAAGACACCCACAATGGTTAAGATCAAAAAAGCCAGCACAATCCAATAGCTAAGCGGCGTGAGGGACACACGCTGAAAAGAAAGAAGTGCCGTAAAAAGAGCACCGCCCCCAAATCCAACCGAACTGCATAGTGCAATAAAAGTTGGAATCCAGCCTGACTTCTCTGGATATAAAGCAATCAAATATGCGGTGCATGTTCCAACACTAAGACCAAGTCCGACACCTTGCAAGAGCCGGGCAGCAAAGAGCATCTGTATGGAAGGGTGGATAATCATCAACAAGGTGGCACATAACGAAAAGCTAAGCGCAACCAATAAAATCGGTTTGCGTCCAACCCGGTCAGAAATGCCGCCAAGAAAAAGCAAAACTGGAATAAGTCCGAAGACATACGCGGCAAATACAAGTGCTGTTGCCGCCTTTCCGTACCCTGCGTGTTCTGCATACGCCGTATAAAGGGGCACTTGCAGATTCACAGCAATCGTAATCATAAAAAGACCAAGTAAAACGAAAATAAACGGGATGATGGATAAGTGTGCCGTTTCCTCTTTGGATGCTGGGATCATTTGACTCTCTCCTCTATGTCATTGCATATGAGAACAGTGTACACACCATTTGGCTTACTTCCTACATCCAAAAATGACACTATTGACCAGTCCATAATTCAGTGTCATCATCAACTTATGATGTGAAAACGAGAGAAGGTGCACGATGTATATTCATTTAGACCGTTCAAGCGCTACTCCGCTCTGGCAGCAAATCGTGACTGAGATCATTCAAAAAATTCATACACAAAAACTGCATCCTGACGATCAGTTAACACCGACAAGAGTGTTAGCACAGGAGCTTAATGTATCAAGATCAACCGTACAGCTTGCCTATGATGAGCTGCTGGCAAGAGGTTACGTGAGCACATCTAGAAGAGGCGGTACCAAGGTCATTTCAAGCGATCAATATACAGCTTCCCCTCCCTATCAAAGTGAACCGCCTTTTTCACCTCCGACAAGACCTCACTTTGAAGAAGCCGAAAAACAAATGGATCATTGGCTGTCAGCCAATCAATTTCATGAGAAGCTTGATATTGATTTTCGTCATCAGGAGCCAGCCATCGATGCACACTTTCAAAACATATGGAAGCGCTCGCTCATGAAAGCATTACAGCGATTAGATATGAAGGATTGGGGCTATTCCTCACCGCATGGATTATGGGAGGTGCGTTCAGAAATACGCCAATATTTATCTGTTGAACGCGGGATTGATGTAGAAGAAGATCAAATGGTGTTAACAGGTGGTACGCAGCAAGCCATTGATTTGATTTCACAGGTATTGCTTAAAAAAGGTGATACAGTGGCTGTTGAAGATCCAGGTTTCCCTGGGGCAAGGCTGTCGTTTATGCATCGCGAAATGAACATTCACCCCGCACCAGTTGATGAAGAAGGAATGGTGGTGAACACATTGCCCCGGCGAACAAAACTGATTGCTGTGACGCCCTCCCATCAGCGTCCAACTGGAGTATGTATGAGTGTAAACAGAAGGCAGCTGCTGCTGAAGTTTGCTGTCAGCCATCAGTCTTATATATTAGAGGATGATTTTGATGGGGATTATCGTTACCATGGCGGGCCGCTCCCTTCCCTATTTTCAGAAGCACCCGAGCATGTGATTTACATCTTAAGCTTCTCAAAAGTGCTGGCACCTGGCATCCGCCTGGCTGCCATTGTCGGCTCCAAAGCAGTCATGAAAGAAATTGCCGCACTGCAATCACTCATTCAAAGGCAGCTGCCCATTATGGAACAAATCACACTCGCTTCTTTTTTCAAAGAAGGAGAATTCACGCGGTATGTCAGGCGAATGAGACAGTTGTATAAAAAAAGACAGGCAGCCATGATGGAAGCCCTTTTGACACATCACTTTGACAAACACTTCCGTATCTACGGAACCGATACGGGCCTTCATGTCTTTTTAGAAGGAGCGCAAGACTTTGATGAAAAAGGAAGCATTGAGGCAGCAAAAGCAGCTGGCGTTGGCATTTATCCATTAAGTCCTTATTGTTTTGAAAGCAATCGAAAGGGATTACTGCTAGGATTCGCCTGTACGGACGAAAGCATGATTCAAGAGGGCGTTCGCCGTTTAAAGAAAATCCTTCACATCTAAAAAAGTCTGGAAGGTTTACTTCCAGGCTTTTTTAGGATGATTGCTGAATCTGACCTACTTCTTCCATAAATGCGGCTGTCTGCTGCAAGCCATCCTGAAAATGATGGGTAGCGGAAATAAACAGCTTTTCTTGATCGGGATGCTTCAAGAGCTTTTCCACCTTACTGATCCCTTTTTCAAATGAAGCAAGGCCTGTCTTTAATTGTTGATCGGCCTTTTGGTAAGCAGCTGGAACTTCTTGATGATCAAGCCCTTTTTGAATCACACGATCAAATGCTTTCGTCGCTTCTGTCAATTTTTTATTTGTTTGGATCTTTCCATGTCCATCTGAGATAAACTGACCGGTCATATTTTCATATGCTTTATTTAACTCATCCATATAAGACTGCACCCATTGTTCATAAGCAGCTTCTTTTGTGTCTTGCTTTGAAGGCGGCTGACCTGCTTGCTGACAGGCTGCTAGTAATGTCAAAGTTAGGATAAATAGCAGCACCAAATGTGATTGTTTTTTCATACAGAGCCTCCATTTCTTCATCCCATTCGTTCATATCGGTCAAATATAAGCATCCTTTACCACATAAGATTTCTTTTATTGTAACAGACAAGCTCGTGTCTCTTCTGTGATTTATGGATAAATGAATGAAAATATGTCTAAGGATTCACATTTCCCTGTCATTTCCCAAACAACCAATAGACGACGAGACATACGTATTTGGTTTCAATGAATTCTTCTTTATGATGTAGCGGCGCCTTTTTGCATTTCATTCATGCTGGATAAGAGGTCCAGCGGCTGCTCTGCCGCTGGCTTTTGACTAATATTTGTTTCGAAGCTCCCTTAATATAAAATCGTATACGAGATTGAGCTGCTGTTCTTTTGGATACAGCATAAATTCTTGTTTCTTCGGAAGACCTCCATCGAGACGATCTTGAAATTTCGTTCGGAGATATGCTGTCCGGTGCACCTGACTCTCAAATGATTTATATGAGACATCAAGTTTGACGGTTTGCTCGTTTGTAAAGGTGACCACCGTGTCTCCGAGGGATGATTCTTGGAAGGTATGAATGTATTTGTGGGAGATCCAGCCGCACTGAGGACGGTTGGATGAATAGGTTGGGAAAAAATACAGATGATTGGATGAGTCAATCACAATTGGGGGTTTGTGAGAAATTCCTGTTACTTCGTATGTTCCCGCCTTTCTGCCTGCATAGCTTGAGCCGAAGAATCTGCAGCTGCGTTCAATAATTTGCAGGGGCTTTAATTCAACGTAAAAGCTTGTCTCTCTTTCTATAACTTTTGAATATACTCTTTTTCCTTCTTCAACTGGAAGGACCGCCATTGTTGTTTGATTAATGACGTATGAATCTAAAGGTGTTTCACTAATTCCTGACACTTCATTTCCTCCTGTGTTAATATTTGGTTATTTTAGATACTATTAATCTATCACCAACATATAAGAAACGACAGGATTTTTTCAAAATTTATTAAAAATCATCTTTTTATCATATTTTTTAGTCCATTCGATCTATCGAAAAGCCATTTTTAAAGATATATCACATCCTGTCGATTGGACAAGAGGTGTCGATTCTGCTCAAAAATAAATTGTCTAAAAATTATAAATTCTTGTTGATTTTTTCTCCGCCAATCCATATACTATAAAAAAGGCATCGGGGGGATTCTTTATGAAAGAGAAAAAAACGTATGCTGAGCTCATGAAGTCCCGCAACACCCAAAAAACCGAAGAAAACGGCGTCACCATTTTAGACATCTATATTCAAATGGTTTTAGATGAGGCGCTTTATAAACAGCGCTTAACCTTCCTAAGAGAAGAGATTGATAAGGCACTGGATCAGCGTGATGAAAAGCGATTCAATGACTTGTCAGCTCAATATGCAGAACACTGCTTACATCAATCATGATGATTTTACTTGCGGCAGAGAGACAGTAACTCGTCTCTTTACCGCAAGTTTTTTGTTTATCCATTTAAAATGGTCCCGCCATTCACATGCAGCATTTGTCCATTCATATAAGATGAGTCTTCGCTCGCTAAAAATAAATAACTTGGCGCAAGCTCTACTGGCTCACCAGGACGTTCCATTGGGACATCTCCGCCAAATTCAGAGACTTCTTTTTCCGTAAAGGTTGAGGGAATCAGCGGTGTCCAAATAGGACCGGGAGCTACTCCATTCACTCTAATCCCTTGTTTAATGAGCGATAAAGATAATGATCTCGTAAAGGTGACGACCGCCCCTTTTGTGGATGAATAATCGATCAATGTTTCATGCCCTTTATAGGCGGTGACAGAGGCTGTATTAATGATACTGCTTCCTTTTTTTAAATGAGGAAGAACAGCCTTTGTTAAATAAAACATGGCAAAAATATTCGTTTGAAACGTCCGAAGAAGCTGATGCGAGGTAATTTGCTCAATGCTTTTTTGTGGATGCTGTTCCCCGGCGTTATTCACCAAAATATCAATGGAACCGAAGGCATCTTTTGTTTTTTTGACGACCTCATTAGAAAAAGCCTCATCCCCTAAATCACCTGCAATTAAGATGACACGGCCTCCCGCTTTCTCAATATAGTCCTTCGTCTCCTCGGCATCACGATGTTCACTTAAGTAAACAATGGCGACATTGGCACCTTCCTTCGCAAATAAAACAGAGACTGCTCTTCCAATCCCGCTGTCTCCACCTGTCACAATGGCTGTTTTTCCTGCTAACTTTTTATTCTGCACCTCACGATCAAAGACAGGTCTAGGGTTCATTTTATATTCAAGACCCGGACGTTCATTTTGGTGCTGAGGCGGTAATGTTTTCTTCGGCTGCTTTGTTGACACGTTAGTCCACTCCTTCCTTTTATCTTGTTTATTTTTATGTGCTGGCTGCTTTTTTATGTATGACGCCCCTGTTTCCTTTCAGATGTATGATTTTCAGCATTGTGGAAAAATTATACACAACAAATCATTGGAGGCGACAACATGGAACAAGAACATAAAGGAATGGAACAGGCAAAATCGTTATGGCTGGCGGATAGTCAGAAGCATTCTTTTCCTGCTGTCAGTGAAGATCTCACAGCAGATGTGATCATTGTCGGCGGCGGTATTACCGGTATCGCTGCGGCGTTTGAAATGACAGAGCGAGGACTAGATGTGATCATCATTGATGCCGAACAATTGCTGCAAGGCACGACCGGACACACAACGGCTAAAATCACCTCACAGCATGATGTGTACTATTATGAGCTGATTCAACAAATTGGGATGCCAAAAGCACGTTTGTATGTAGAAGCAAATGAGAAAGCAAAAGACCTCATTCAAGCTCGTATCAAAGAGCACGACATCGATTGTCAGCTAGAGATAAAAGATGCTTACCTTTATACAAAGGAAGAAAGCGGTGTAAAAAAGTTAAAGAAGGAATTAGATGCCTACAAACAGCTTGGTATTGACCGGGAATGGAAAACAAAGCTTCCTTTTGACGCTGACATTAAAGCAGCCCTTGCGATGACCAATCAGGCACAGTTTCATCCCCTTCATTATCTCAATGCGCTAATCGACAAGCTCCTAGAGCGAGGTGTACGTATCTTTGAACAAACAACCGCTGTTGATGTAAAAGAAGGGAACCGCCCTGCTGTCGTCACAAAAAGCGGATATCATCTGACAGGGCGCTATGTCATTTCATGCTCACACTTTCCTTTTTATGATGGAAAAGGACTTTATTTCACCCGTATTCATCCAGAGCAATCCTATGTCGTAGCAGCTAAAACAACCAAACCACTCACAGACGGAATGTACCTAGGAATTGACCAGCCTGCTCACTCTTTAAGAACGGCAGAATGGGACGGAGAAGAAGTAGTCCTCATCGGAGGAGAAGGCCATAAAACAGGACAAGGCGGAGATGAATCCGCTCACTATGAAGGACTAGAAACGTTTGGAGACGCCACCCTTGGAATAGAAGAAGTGCTGTATCGCTGGTCAACCCACGATATGGTCACAATGGATCAAATCCCTTACATTGGCCGCCTGACCAAACACCACCAGAATATCTTTGTAGCAACCGGCTTTAGAAAATGGGGCATGACCACAAGCCACGTCGCAGCCACTCTTATCGGTGATTTAATTGAAGGAAAATCGAATCCATACGAATTAATCTTTACGCCATCAAGACCTGTTACTGACTCTTTCGTCAAAGATTTCGTTAAAGAAAATGCCAATGTCGCTGCCAAGCTGATCAGTGGTAAATTCAAACGAACTGATCAAACAATCGATGATTTAAAACCAGGCGAGGGCGGCATTATCTCGTATGAACATAAAAAGTGCGGCGCCTATAAATCAGAGGATGGGAATGTCTTTCTAGTCGATACAACATGTACTCACCTAGGCTGTGAAGTGGCTTGGAATAATAGTGACCGCACTTGGGATTGCCCGTGTCACGGTTCACGTTTTTCCATTACTGGAGAAGTAGTAGAAGGCCCTGCTAAAAAACCACTAAAAAGGTCATATAAAGAACAGTAAAATTTCACTCGTCCCCCCTTTAAAAAATCCAATATTATCCGATAAAAAACATAAAGTCTGATATTTTTGATGATTATGGGGGGACAAACACATTGTTATTTAAAAAAGAACCGAAAAGAAAAAACACTGCTTTTTTCACACAGCAGGATGATGGGATAAAACGAATCAACTTCTCGAACAATACGGACATCGCGAAACAAATCAAAATGATTGACCTGACGCAGCATGACCTATTGATATTAAAGCAGCTCAATCCAATTGTTCAGGATGATATTGCACATATTGTTGATAAGTTTTATAAAAATTTAGAAGTCGAGTCTTCCTTGATGCATATCATTCAAGACAATAGTTCTGTCGATCGTTTGAAAAAAACACTCCGCATTCATATTAGCGAAATGTTTGCAGGCGTGATTGACGAAGCCTATGTGGCAAAACGCATTAAAATTGCGCAAGTTCATTTACGGATTGGACTCCAGCCTAAATGGTACATGGCAGCATTCCAAGACCTTCTGCTATCAATTATGGATTTATTCGCTAACCATATCCAAGATTTCAAAGAATATCAGACAGCGGTCAAAGCGACGACGAAAATTTTAAATTTAGAGCAGCAGCTTGTCCTAGATACATTCCAAAATGAATATTCTAAAATTCGTGATGAAGCAGAAGAGCAGCAGCAAGAGCTTCATACAAAAATCACAGAGACTTCAAATTCGCTTGCTTCGCTCTTCTCAAACACAACAAGTGCGGTCGACAAGCTTGTCTCAAAATCGGATGAGATGGCGGACATGTCACAAGCTGGAACACAAATTTCAGCACAGGTCGAAGAAAAATCAATCGGCGGTAAAAAAGAATTAGAAATTCAGCAAACACAAATGAATCAGATTGATGGCAGCATGACGAAGATTGAAACAGAAATTAAGCGTCTTGAGGAAATCGCCAAACAAATTGAACAAATCTTTGGGATTGTCACAGGCATTGCAGAGCAGACGAACTTGTTATCTTTAAATGCTTCAATCGAATCTGCACGAGCAGGAGAACATGGAAAAGGCTTTGCTGTCGTTGCAAACGAGGTGCGCAAATTATCAGAGGACACAAAGAAAACGGTTTCAACTGTATCTGAACTTGTCAACAATACCAATTCACAAATCGCCATTGTCTCTCAGCACATTGCGGACGTGAATTTACTTGTGACAGACAGTAAAGAAAAAATGACACAAATCAATTCACTCTTCGATGATATCGTCAGCAGCATGAACTTAAGCAAAAACCAAAACGGAAAAATTGAAATTGACCTTCAGACTTTCCTTAACGAATTGAAGGAAGTCAAACAAACGGTGTCTCAAGTCGCAAGCTCCGTCGAATCCTTAACAAGCCTGACAAATCGCTAATACAGTCTTTTTTCTTCTGCTTTAGTATAATAGAAGAAAAGATAGAAAAGGCGGGATTTGATTGACAACAATTTGCCTAGTCAGACACGGGGAAACAGATTGGAATGCAGCGAAACGAATTCAAGGACGAACAGATATCCCTTTAAACGACACAGGTAAATGGCAGGCTGAACAAACTGGACTTTACTTAAAGGATGTCCATTGGGATGTTGTCATTTCCAGTCCACTAACAAGGGCAAAAGAAACGGCACACTTGATTTTAAATCATGTCCATGCTCCACTTGTCATCATGGATGATTTTATAGAACGAGATTATGGTGACGCTGAAGGCATGTCGTTTGAGGAGCGTCAGAAGCTGTTTCCAGATAAACAGTATCCAAATATGGAACCAATTGAGACGATTCAAAACCGAATGCTAGAAGGTATTGAGAAAGTCAGAGCCGCCTATCCAGATCAACATGTCCTGATCGTGGCTCACGGAGCTGCTATCCATGCTTTACTCACCACTTTGGCAGATGAACATATGGGTCTACAGAACACGAGACTTGTTAATGCTTGCTTAAATTATGTGGAATGGTCAGATGGTAAATGGAAGGTCCGTGATTACAACGTGGTCAGCCATTTAACTCAATCCGCCCCTTCTTAAAGAGCCTGTTATCTTAGCAGGTTCTTTTTTATGGCAAAAACAATGATAAAATAATATTTTTTTATATCGAAATTCGAAATAGATGCTAGACGATTCTACCTATTTTATGGCTTTTCGGGTATCGAATATTTAACCGGAAATGGATCATGAGAAAAAAAGCACACTCCCTTTTTAATAGAACATCGCTGAAATGATAGAATAAACATATTTTACCACCAGTTCCAAGTGACTTAATTCCCCAATTTTCGCTAGGACTTTCACAAAAATTCGGGTCTACTCTTATTTGCCTACTTCCCTTAAACTGAATATACAGAATAATCAAACGGTTCATTCTTATAGACTACGGATGATTATTCTGAAATAAGAAAAAAGGGATGTGGAATGTGCGTGAAAAAGAAAAATGTGATGACAAGTGTTTTATTGGCTGTCCCTCTTCTGTTTTCAGCAGGGTTTGGAGGATCCATGGCAAATGCCGAAACGGTCTCCAAAACAGATAGTGAAAAAAGCTATATTGTTGGTTTTAAAGCCTCTGCCACCACAAACAGCTCTAAGAAACAAGCTGTCATTCAAAATGGTGGAAAACTAGAAAAACAATACCGCCTCATTAATGCTGCACAAGTGAAAATGTCCGAACAAGCCGCCAAGAAACTTGAACATGACCCTAGCATTGCTTACGTAGAAGAAGACCATAAAGCAGAAGCATATGCACAAACCGTCCCTTATGGAATCCCTCAAATCAAAGCTCCAGCTGTACACGCTCAAGGTTATAAAGGTGCTAATGTCAAAGTAGCTGTCCTTGATACTGGAATCCACGCTGCACACCCTGACTTAAATGTTGCAGGCGGTGCGAGCTTCGTCCCTTCAGAGCCAAATGCCACCCAAGACTTTCAATCACATGGAACTCACGTAGCAGGAACCATTGCTGCCCTTGATAACACAATTGGTGTTCTTGGGGTCGCTCCAAGCGCTTCCCTATATGCTGTGAAAGTATTAGACCGTAATGGCGACGGACAATACAGCTGGATTATTAGCGGTATTGAATGGGCTGTAGCGAATAACATGGATGTCATCAATATGAGCTTAGGCGGACCAAACGGCTCCACAGCGCTTAAAAATGCTGTTGACACAGCGAATAACCGCGGAGTAGTTGTCGTTGCCGCAGCAGGAAATTCAGGTTCATTTGGCTCTACTAGCACCGTTGGCTATCCAGCAAAATACGATTCTACAATTGCTGTTGCCAATGTAAACAGTAACAATGTCAGAAACTCATCTTCTAGCGCAGGTCCTGAATTAGATGTTTCTGCACCTGGTACTTCTATTTTAAGTACGGTGCCAAGCAGTGGATACACTTCTTATACTGGAACATCTATGGCGTCTCCTCATGTAGCAGGAGCAGCAGCGCTTATCCTTTCTAAGTATCCGAATCTATCAACTTCTCAGGTTCGCCAGCGCTTAGAAAACACGGCAACACCGCTTGGTGACTCATTCTATTACGGAAAAGGGTTAATCAACGTTCAAGCGGCTTCTAACTAATCCAAATGTGATAATAAAAATCCGGCTGATCCAGCCGGATTTTATTTATTCCTGCTTTTTCGGCGTTTTCTCTTTTTCCGCTGCTTTTTCCATATCCATAATTCTTTCCATCATGGTCGGGTGTCCATAGCGGAAAATCTTCACTAGAAATGGTGGATTCACCTGGGAGAGCCCTGATTTTGCAAGCTTTTGAAAAGACGTTACGCCTGCATTCCCGTCTTTTGTCATGTTCACCGCATATTCGTCGGCTGCCCGTTCTTGATGCCTTGACACTGCATTTGTAAAAGGTGAAGCTGCAAATGACAGCATGGAAACGATGATTAAAAGAAGCGGAAGAGCGGCGATGTCGTTAGACACCTTGAGTCGAAATGAGGCTGCTCCTTTTTGATAAAGATAAAAATAAAGACGGTCGATTACAAAAAATCCGGCCAGTGACAGCACTAAATATCCTGCTAACCCAATATAGACATGTTTCATGACGTAATGTCCCATTTCATGCGCCATGATAAATAAAATTTCGCGGTCTTTCAGCTTTTGCAGTGTTGTATCCCATAAAACAATACGCTTATTTTCACCTATTCCTGTGACATAAGCGTTCATCGTATTCGTTTTTTCAGACATATTGACCTCGTATACATGATCTGCCGGAATATGCGCTTTGTCTGCCAGCGTTAATATCTTCTTCTCTAGGGCTTGATCCTTTAGTGGATAAAAATTGTTATATAACGGATCAATGACGACCGGCTGTATAAAGAAGAGAAACAGCGTAACTGGGACTGTCAAACACCACGCATACAGCCACCAGCGCTTTCTTCTCTTTTGAATCAGCCAAAAGAACACAATAGCACAAAGGGCAAGGAGCGGATATTGAATCCAAAAATCCAGTGTTTGATCTTTCAACCAGCTTGCCGTACTTTGTGAAGATACTCCGTAGTGTAAAGACAGCTGATAGCCAATCCATTTAATTGGGAATGAAATGATCATTGTTAAAAGTGACAGCACAAACACATACACAAGTTTGCTTAAAAACTTGAAACGGGCTGCTGCCAAGCTCCAGTCTGCTATTTTCCGTGAAAACCCTGAAATGAGCAAAAGAAAAAAGACATACCAATCTAATGGGATGGTTATGAAATACAGCAGGTTCCGTATGTTCGAGAAATTCTCACTGATCACAAGCTCATGGCTTGTCATAAAAGTATGCGGATCTGCACTTGTCTCTTTTATACTTTCAGGTACCGATGAATCCCCCATTAGAAACAAATACGAATAAATAAAAAGACCGTACAATATGTATGCTACCGTTACAAGAGCTATCCATTTACGTACTCGCACAGGTCAGCCTCCTTTCCATCCCTCTCTCTATTCTAGTCGCGCATTTTTTCGTTTAGAACCTGTCTCATGTGGCTCCATCATAGCATGCCCCATCTGAAAAAGCTTTCGCGAAAAAAATGATTATGCGGCTCAAAAATCGGAGAAGCTACATGTAAAACAGTAAGTTGGAGGATCAAAATGAAGAAAATCCTTGCAGGAGTTGTGATTTTTGGACTTTTATTAATCACTTTCTTTTATGTGTTCAGCCGGACGAGCGAAATCTTTGATGAGAATCGAGCAGAAAAATTGCTGCTCTCACCTGCGAATGAATCAATCTCTTATGAAATAGATGATAAGGACACAGCAGAAGATTTAATTGAAGAATTAAATAAAGGCAAACAAACAAGCAATCATCTCAAGAAAAATTTAAAAAAGCCTGATTATATCGCCAAGGTGATGTTCGGACGAACAAACGGCACCACCTTCCAGCTTTGGACCAACCGATCACAGGTCGTTTTTTTAGTTGATGGAACGTTTTATGAACTGAATCAAAAACAGTCGAATTCTTTTCAGAGACAGTTAAAAGAAGCCATTCAAAAGAGCTAAAATGTCTTTGAGAGAAAACCTTGAAGTGCGGGGATTTGTAAGGGAGCCTCCTCATCAGAGACTCCCTTTTTTTATTTACTTTCTTCTGCTTGATACTTTTCTCTTAGCGCTCTTCTTAAAATTTTACCTGTTGTGTTTTTAGGAATATCATCTATGAAATGGATCGTTTGGGGCTGCTTATATTTTGCTAAATAGCGTGAACAATGTGTGATGATGTCTTCTTGATTGATGTGAGCATGTTTCTTAGGGGAAATGTAACAGACGACTGCCTCTCCTGTGTTTGGGTCTGGCACACCGATGACAACGGCTTCTGCTACACCTTCATGTTGATAGAGTACTTCTTCTACTTCTCTTGGATAAACATTATAACCGCCAACAAGAATCATATCCTTTTTCCGATCGACAATGTAAATATATCCGTCTTCATCTCTTCTCGCCAAATCGCCAGTATACAGCCAGCCGTCTCTTAGTGCAGCTTCCGTATCTTCTGGCATTTGATAATAGCCTTTCATGATGTTTGGCCCTTTTGCTATCAGCTCTCCGACTTCATTAGGACCGACTTCTTCTCCAAGTTCATTCACAATTTTATTCTTCACATTCATAATGTCAGTTCCGACAGAACCCGGTTTTCTTTTTCCGTCAAGAGGATTGAATGCAGTCACTGGAGATGCCTCTGATAACCCATAGCCCTCAAGGACCGTAACTCCGAACTTTTTCTCAAAGCCATGCAGTAAGGCAACAGGCATTGAGGCACCGCCTGATATACAGATCCTCACAGATGACATCGCTTCATTATGCCCCTCCTGTCGGTACAAATAGTTATACATGGTGGGCACACCAACAAATAGCGTTGGCTTCTCTTTTTCCATCATGCGCAAAAGCTCTGACGGGCTGAAATGCGGCAAGACATAAATCGTCGCACCATGAATCAACGGCGCATTCATACAGACTGTTAAACAAAATACATGGAACATTGGCAAAGCGGCAATGACCTTGTCCTTTTTATCAATCGATAAATACTCAGCGACATCTCTGGCATTTGAATAAAGGTTGAAATGAGTCAGCATGGCACCTTTTGGTTTTCCTGTCGTGCCAGATGTAAATAAAATAACAGCGGTATCATCTGGCTGAATGGAAGGGTGTACGTTTTCATTCGCAGCACCTGTCACAAGCTTTCCAAAGAAAACAAGCCGATCAGATACTTCCTTGAAGCTTGATCTGCACGCCGCTTCATTTTCTGCACAAATAATGACTCTTTCAATGGAAGGAAGCTGCTCATACACCTGCTCGTACACTGGCAGAAGCTGTTCAGGCGCAACAATACCTTTAACATCACCTGTGATGAGCATATATCCAATTTCACTAGGTGTGTATGTTGGGTTAATAGGCACAACGACAAGCCCTGCCTTTAATGCGCCAAAAAAAGAAATGACGAAATGCGGTGAATTTCCTAAAATAAGCGCGATATGATCCCCGGCTTGAAACCCTTCGCTCACTAATCCATCTGCAAAACGCTCGATACTTGTCATCAGCTCTCGATAGGTCCACTTCTTTCCTTCAAAGATCAATGCGATATTTTCTCCCTTCGTCATCGCCGTCTGCTGAAGATTTTTGATCAAATCCATTCTCCCACCCCTTACATGTCATCAATGAATGAATGGCCATTCATTTTATGGCCGAACATTCCTCCTTTCTATTATAATCGACAATCGAAAAAATCCACAAGATCAAATGTAAATCGCTTTCATTTCCTTCAATCAAAAAAGCACTGCTATGCCTAGCAGTGCTTTCCCGCGATTAATAAATCAAATCAAGAAAATCCTCTTTTGATACGTTGCCGAAATAGTGACGCATGTCCATATCTTCTAAGACGTCACTGATCGTTTTACGATCATATTGCTGGCCAATGAGCCGCTTCTCAATATCGGCAATATCTCCTACGCCAAAGAAATCACCAAAGATTTTGCAATCCTGGATCATCCCTTTTTTCACTTCTAATCGCAAATCAATGGAGCCTGCAGGGAATCTCTTAGAATGCTGCAAATTAAATTTCGGTGAACGGCCATAGTTCCATTCCCATTTTTGATAGCGATCTCGGGAAATCTCGTGAATCTTTTCCCAATCCTTTTCAGTCAGACGATATTGAGGCACGTCCCCATTTGTATCAAAAATGTAGCTTAAAAGAATTTTTCTAAACTCTTCTGTTGTCATTTTTTGATCCATCAGTTCACTAATATTGGCAACCCTGCTTCTAATTGATTTGATGCCTTTTGATTCAATCTTTTCTTTTTTCACATTTAAAGCCGAAACGACATGTTCAATTTCTGAATCAAATAGCAGTGTGCCGTGGCTGAAAATACGTCCTCTTGTTGCGAACTGGGCATTTCCAGAAATTTTACGTCCATCTGCCATGATGTCATTTCTGCCGCTCAATTCAGCTTTAACGCCTAGCTTTTCAAGCGCTTTGATAACTGGCTCTGTGAACTTTTTAAAGTTATGAAAGCTGTCTCCATCATCTTTTGTGATAAAGCTGAAGTTTAAGTTCCCTTTGTCATGGTAAACTGCACCACCGCCGGATAAGCGGCGCACGACTTTGATTCCATTGTCTTCCACATACTTTGTGTTGATTTCTTCTATTGTATTTTGGTTCTTTCCAATAATGATCGACGGCTGATTGATGTAAAACAGCAAATATGTTTCTTCTGGATCTAAATATTTTAAGCAATATTCTTCAATTGCCAAATTAATCATTGGATCATAATGTTGTTCGTTATCGATAAACAGCATCTCTATCTTCCTTCCTTGTTCCATCTAAGCCCTGAATGGGCAAGCTGTATACTGCCAGTATATAACGCCTGTGCTTCATTGACTAGGTCTTTATGACGTCCAAAATGGGGCAGATGGGTGATGATAAGTTCCCCAACATTTGCTTCCTTTGCAATTTTCCCTACTTCCGTACTGTTCATATGTCCGGCACCTGATCCATCTTGTCCAACGTAAAAATTGCTTTCGGCAATGAGCAGATCTGCCCCCTTGCTAAATGGAATAAATGCCTCCTGATAGCTTGAGTCTGCAGTATACACGACCACAGCATCTTCTGCCTGAATTCTCATCGCATAGCATTCTGCCGGATGAACCGTTTTCAAAAAATCAATTTGAAAGGGTCCGAGTTCAATCCTTTCTTCTGGCTGGTAAGGCTTTGCCTTTGTATGTACATCATCAGAAAGCCGCCCAAATGCTTCTTGATCACCAGTATGTCCATAGATCGGAAGCGGGCCGCTGCTTTTTCCTAAATGATATCCCACTAGCTTTGCATATTGGAGTGGTCCGATATCAGCAATATGATCGTGGTGATAATGAGAAAGGAGAACAGCATCTAGTTCTTCTATATCAATGTATTGCTGCAGCTTTGAAAGAACACCGCTTCCGCAGTCTACAAGAAGACGAAAGCCATTTGATTCAAAAAGGTAGCCTGATGTCGCTTCACCAGCTGCCGGAAACCCTCCATAGCATCCAATCACGGTTAAGTTCAACGTCATTTTTCCCTCCTTTTCTAAAAATCCCCTTCTTACAATATACCCATTTTTCAAGGAAAAAGCATTCTTCCTGCCTATTGTTACAAAACAGATTGACAATTATTAATCTGTTATAATACAATAATAGCAACAAATCGTATTGGAGGATGACAAATGCTAGGAAAAATCACAGAGTTTTTTAGAAATTTGCCCTCAAAGAAATGCACAAAATGTGGAAATGATTTAATGGAACAGCACGAGTGTTACGGTAATGAATGTGAGGAATGCTCACAAGTAAGTTATCTTAAATAAGGGAATAAATTGAATAAAAAAGCACTTTTTTCCTCCGTCATCAGTTGGAGTCAAAGGTGCTTTTTATTTTTTCTGAAAAATAGGTAAAAAGGTAAAACCCTCGTCACAAAAGGGTTTTTTAGTATTTTCATATGATGACTTTTAGTTCTGAAGGCACTTTTTATTGACTCGAAACAATGGAGGGGGTTCTAAATGTCTATTTTTTCTAATAATTTTGTATTTTCTTAATATAATTTAATCGTGGACGAACCTCTTTAAATTTAGTTATACTTTAATTCATATATTAAAACTTAATATGGTGGGAATATTCCTTTAATGAATATGTTAGGGAGGAAATCTATGAAAAAATTAAAATTTGGATTGGCTACTCAAATCCTAATCGGTCTTATTCTCGGTGTTGTTGTTGGGGCAATCTTTTTCGGTAACCCAGGTGTCGAGACATACTTAAAACCAATTGGAGACTTCTTCTTAAGGCTCATAAAGATGATTGTCATACCAATTGTCGTATCCAGCTTAATTTTAGGTGTTGCAGGTGCGGGTGATGGTAAAAAAGTAGGGAAACTAGGTTTTAGAACCATTCTTTATTTTGAAATTATCACAACATTTGCGATTGTCCTTGGTCTTGTGCTTGCAAACTTTGTACAGCCTGGTGCAGGCGTTGACTTTGGAAATACGGAAAAGCAAGATATTAGCCAGTATGTTGAAACGGAAAAAGAGCAAAGCAGCAAATCAGTTGCTGATACGTTCCTTCATATCGTTCCAACGAACTTCTTCCAATCATTGGCGGAAGGTGATTTGCTTGCGATTATTTTCTTCACTGTGCTATTTGCACTTGGCGTTTCAGCAATTGGCGAACGCGGTAAACCAGTGCTCGCCTTCTTCGAGGGTGTATCACATGCCATGTTCCATGTCGTCAATGTTGTGATGAAAGCTGCACCATTTGGTGTATTTGCACTCATTGGTGTGACCGTATCAAAATTTGGTCTTGAATCTCTCATTTCATTAGGTAAGCTTGTAGGTCTTGTTTATTTTGCGCTCGCTCTCTTCCTTATCGTTGTATTCGGAATTATCGGAAAGATGATTGGCGTCAATATTTTCAGATTTCTTGCTTACATGAAAGACGAAATGCTTCTTGCCTTTAGTACATCCAGCTCTGAAACAGTTTTACCAAGAGTCATGGATAAAATGGAGCGCATCGGATGTCCAAAAGGAATTGTTTCGTTCGTTATCCCAATCGGTTATACGTTTAATCTGGACGGCTCCGTCTTGTATCAAGCCATTGCTGCGCTTTTCCTTGCACAGGTATATGGCATTGACCTCACGATCGTCCAGCAGCTTACACTAGTTCTTGTGCTGATGGTAACATCTAAAGGAATGGCTGCCGTTCCTGGTACTTCATTTGTTGTATTACTCGCGACATTAGGAACGATCGGTGTACCTGCTGAAGGTCTTGCATTTATTGCAGGTGTGGACCGTATCATGGATATGGCACGGACTGTTGTCAACTTAACAGGAAATGCACTTGCAGCTGTTGTCATGTCTAAATGGGAAGGGCAGTATGACCCTGAAAAAGGACATCGTGTGATGACTGGACAAGAGGCACCTGAGCCAACACAGCTTTCAAGCTAACCAAAAAGAACCCCATCTATCAGGGGTTCTTTTTTTATGCTGTGATTAATGGTGATTGAACATAGTAGTAAAGGAGATCCGCTGTATGGACAAGTGAATCTTCATGTGTTCTTTCAAAAGCATGCGAGGAATCTATACCAGGACCAATCAGTCCATGAATGATATCATGCCCTGCTCTAATGGCTGCTGATGCATCAGAGCCATAATAAGGGTAGATATCAAGGCGGTAATCAATGTTGTTCTCTTCTGCTAATGCAGCTAAATGCTTGCGAAATCCATAGTGATAAGGGCCGCTCGAATCCTTTACACAAATCGATACACTGTATTCATCTGTCGATTGACCGTCACCGATCGCACCCATATCTACAGCGAGATATTCCACTGTTTCTTCTGGAATATTCGAGTTGCCGCCGTAGCCAATCTCTTCATTATTGGAAATTAAAAAATGCGTCGTATGCGGCAATGTGATGTTTTCCTTTTGAATCCGGTGGATGAGCCGCAAAAGCAGCGCAACACTTGCCTTATCATCAAGATGTCTTGATTTAATAAACCCTGAAGACGTCACTTCCACTCTCGGATCAAATGAAATAAAGTCCCCTACTTGAATGCCAAGTGCTTTGACATCGTCTGCATTTTTCACCTTTTCATCGAGACGAATCTCCATATTTTCTTGGTTTCGTTTCGCTTTTCCAGCATCCGCATAAACATGAACGGATGTTTGATGCATAAGAATGGTCCCTGTGTATGTATGGCCTGATGCTGTTTCAATTTCACAATATTCGCCTTCAATTGAGTTATATTGAAAGCCTCCAATAAGTGCAAGACGAAGCCGTCCATTTGATTTAATTTCCTTAACCATCGCACCGAGCGTATCGACATGCGCTGTCAGCATGCGGTGTTCCTTGTCATCTGTTCCTTTGATTGTGGCAATTAATCCGCCTTTTCGATTTCGTTTTGTCTCAATATTCAAATCTTGTAAAAAACGTTCAACAAAGCCGATCACTTTTTCCGTATTTCCTGATGGACTTGGGATTGATACGAGCTTTTGAATCAGCTGAACGGTTTCGTTTACTTCAGTTGTCATTCGGCATTTCCTCCTTTGTCTGAAAGCAATTCCTTCCATGTATGCCTTTTTCAGCATCTCTTCTTAAAATATATCGCTTCAGGTTCGAGATGTCTAATTTCAAATGAAAAATCCTTCCTCTATAAAGAGAAAGGATTCATGAATTAAGCTTCGTCCTGTTTCATTTTTCTTACGTTCCAAGCAAAGTATGCTGTTGTTGCCGCCATCATGATGATCGCAACTGTTCCAAGGATCGCTGCTTGGTGCCATAAATAGCTGTCATCACCGCTTGCAATGATCGTTCTAAATCCGTTGATTGTATACGTCATTGGAAGCAGACTATGAATGACTTGGAAGAATTTCGGCACAAGTTCAAGCGGGAATGTACCAGCACTTGCTGCGAGCTGAAGAACCAAGATAATAACGGCAATGAAGCGTCCTGGGTTCCCCATAGTTGTCGCCAGCAGCTGAATGATCGCTAAGAATGTCAGACTGACGATAATCGCAAAGAGATAGAAGCGCCAGAGGCTTTCCACCTCAAGACCAAGCCCAAAGATGAGCATGGAGCTTGCAATGACTGCTTGCAGGATACCGACAAAGAGGAGTACGCTATATTTGCTGAAAAACCATTCAAACGCGTTTCTAGGGCGTCCAGCAGGGTCTTTCATTGGGAATACAACGGTGAGCATGAGAGCCCCTACAAAGAGTCCCATCGATAAAATATAAGGTGTGAGCCCTGTACCATAATTATCGATCTTTTTCGCTGTATCATTTTCTGTTTTCACGGGACTCGCAATCATATTGTAATTGTCTTGACCCGCATCAATTTCTCCTGTTTCATCAGCGGCACTTTTTAATTTATCGGACAGCTTACCTGTACCGCTCTTTAAATCTCCCAATCCTTTATCGAGTGATTTTGAGCCTTCAGCAAGCTTAGATGTGTTGCTTTGGATATTCGTTGAACCACTTTCCAGCTTATTTAACGCTGCACTCAGCTGGCTTGAACCATTCGCAATCTTATCTGCACCGCTTTTCGCTGTATCCAGCTTTCCATTTGCTGTTTGCAGACCATCTTGTAATTGGCCTTGACCTGTTTGGAGCTTAAGTGCACCTTGATACAATTTATTCGTTCCAGATGTCATTTGATCAATCGCATTTTGTATCGCGACTGTAGATGTGTACAGCTGTTCCGTTTTCTTTGGCAGCTGTTTGACTTGCTGCAGCTGAGCTTTTGCAGAAGCAACCGCAGATTGAACCTCACTTGCATCAGGCAGTTCCTGCAAGGCCGCTAAGCTTTGTTCAAGTCCAGACAGATCTGGCAGTTCGATTTTAGGCAGACTGTCAAGCTGATCCATTGCCGCCTTTTTCTCTTCATCTGTCATTGAGCTGTTTTGGATGATGCTTTTTACTTTAGCATCTCGATTCGATAGCGCTTCTTTTAATGAAGCAAGTTTTGTACTAAACGTTTTTGCGTCTTTTTTCACCTGATCGAGTTTAGGCGCCATCTTTTCAAGATTCGCTAATTCTGGTGCCGACAAGACTTTTTCTACTGCTTCAATTTTTTCTGAAAAAGATTGTGCTTTGTTGTTTAGCTGCTCAATACCCGCTGTGAATTGCGGCATTTTAGAAGCGAGCTGCTGATGACCTTCACGGCTTGTGTTTAACCCTTCAGTCAATGTATCAATTCCTGTACCAAGCTCTCCAAATTTCTGATCGATGGTTTGATAGCCTGTTAAGAGCTGGCCAAGTCCGCTGTCAAGAGATTGTATCCCTGTGTTCAATTCACCCATTTTACCAGCAAATTGATGAACACCTTCGCTATAGGTTAACGTTCCTTCAGCCAATTTTGCTAAATTGTCCTTTAACTTGTTACTGCCATCTTTTGCATTTTTTGTTCCGTCATCAATTTTCTTCGCACCATCGCTTGCTTGATCTAAGCCTTTTGCAATCGTTTTGAAGTTATCAAAAATGACCTCTGCATAATTTTTTGTGACTTCCTTTGAAACCGAATCTTTTAATTTGATAATGGCATTATTCGCAATTTGTGACGCCGCATAGTTGGCACCTGGATTCGTATAATATTTCAGATTCGATTTTTTTGGATGTTTATCAAGGACTGTACTTGCATTTTTCGAGAAATCCTTTGGTATTTCCACGACGAGATAATAATCCTCATTATTTAATCCCTTCACTGCCTTTTCTTCACTATCGACAAAGTTCCATTTGAAATTATCGTTTTTCTTTAATTCCTTCACTAAATCATCGCCGACATGCAGTGTCTTCCCGTCATAATGACTGCCTTCATCCAAGTTGACAACCGCTACAGGCAACTGATCGACTGTACCATATGGATCCCAGTACGCTTTTAAAAATACACCGCTGTAAATCAGCGGAATAAATAAGACAGCTAAAATCGGGATCAGTAGTTTTTTGCTCGTCACAATGTCTTTCCATTGATTCCGAATTAAATTCATTGCTGTTTTCCTCCCATAGATGATGACTAAATTTAGAATTTGGTCATTTGAACTTAAAAAAAATTATGTTGCTGCTAAAAGTCCTTTGAGTACATAAAGTTCTAGCGACTCGGCCACCTCTTCTTTTGTTAAAGGCTCGTATCGCTTTTCCCAATCAAAAATAAGTGCAATATATAGTTTCACCATCACAAATGCAGTCAATTCAGGATCACATGGCTTAATGTCGCCTTTATCAATCGCTTCTTTTACTTTCGTTTTGATATAGCGAATGATCATTTGCTCCATCTTCTCAATCATTTCCTTGACCGCTGACGTGCCAAGCTCCGCACTTTCCTGAAAGATTTTGATTGTGAGCTGGTGGTTTTTTCGAAATTCCAATATTGCAAAGAGTGCTAAGTGAAGGTTTTCAGAGAAACTTTTTTCCTCATCCATTGCTTCATCCGCAATTTTCCTCATCTCCATTAAAAGGGATGTGAAAATTTCATCGAACAGCTCTTCTTTGTTTTTGAAAAAGGTATAAATGGTTCCTTTTCCGACGTTGGCAAGCTTCGCCACAAGGTCCATTGTGGTGGCTTTATACCCGAATTGAGTAAATGCCTTCGTAGCCCCGTCTAAAATCATTTGTCTCCTATCAACACTCATGATCTCACTCCCAAAATGACTATTTGAACGTTTTGGTCATTAAGTACAAAAAGTAATATACCACACCCTTTTCCCCGGATGCAACAACTTTGTTCACATTTATGATTCCCAACTCTTTTCGATTGATTCGAACATGAAAAACTCCCTTTCCATGACAGAAAAGGGAGTTGTTTTTTTATGAAAATAGGTAAGATAAAGCTTCTGAAATAGCAGCTTTTCCTTGATCAATACAATCAGGGATTCCGACACCTTCAAAAGCAGCACCTGTGATATAAACACCAGGATATGATTGCTTAAACGTTTCTCGCATGTTCGAAATAGCTTTTTGATGACCGACGTGATATTGCGGCATGCTCGTCTTCCAGCGAGTCACTGTCGTCAGTTCTGGATCTGCTTTAATATCCATGATTTTTTTCAAATCCTCCAGCACGATGCTGACGATTTGATGGTCTGACTGCTCGACAATTGATTCGTCGCCAGCTTTCCCTACATAGGCACGCAATAGCGTTTTTCCTTTAGGAGCTGTATGCGGCCATTTTTTGTTCGTCCACGTACAGGCTGTAATAGAGAAATCACTGTTTCTTGAGATGACAAAACCAGTACCGTCATATTCATTATGAACATCCTCTTCTTTAAAACCGAGTGCCACCGTTGCAACAGAAGTTGATGTCATATCATGCAAGTACTCAAGCCCTGCTTCTTTTGGAAACATGGAATAGATCGATTGATGCGGAGTTGTCACAATGGCTGAATCAGCAAAAAGCGTTTGACCGCTGTCTAACTGCACACCGTAGCCCCCATCTGTTTTTTCAATCTGCTGCACTTTTGTCCCTTTATAAATCGTTGTCAGCTTGAGCTTGCTTTCTACTGCTTCAACAAGCGCTTGCAGTCCTTGATTGATCGTTTGGAACTGCCCTTGTCTTTTCGCTGTCACTTGCTGCGCTTTCGCATGCTGCTGTGATTTTTTCATCCCAAGAATCAAACTGCGATGCTTTTGTTCTGTTTGATAAAACTGCGGGAAGGTAGACATTAAGCTGAGACGGTCAATGTCACCTGCATAAATGCCTGATAGAAGAGGTTCGATTAAATTCTCAACTACTTCATCACCGACACGTCTTCTAAAAAATTCACCGAGCGACTGATCTTCTGTTTGCTTGCTTTTTGGCAAGACGAAATCCATTGTGGCTCTCGCTTTTCCTGCAACTGAAAAAAGACCGGTTGTGATGAATGGGCTGATTTGAGTTGGAATACCCATGACAGCGCCTTTTGGCATCGGGTGAAGAGTTTCATTGACTAGTACATATGCCTGCCCTGTTTCATTATTGACGAGCTGATCTGCGAGACCCACATCCTTCGCCAGCTGCGGTCCACTGACCTTTCTTTCTAAAAATGAATCAGGTCCACGTTCAATGATGTAGCCGTCTTTATATAATGTTTGTATTTTTCCACCTAGCCTAGGGCTCGCTTCAATAAGAGATATTTGAATGGGAAGACCTTTTTCTTCGACTTCCTTTTCCAAATAGAAGGCGGCGGCTAAACCAGTGATGCCACCGCCAATGATGACAAGGTGTTTTTGATTGTCATGCATAGGATCGCCTTCTTTTATATAATTACTTGCTTTCGTCAAGCTTCTTTAATACGACAGTTGCGAGAGCATCAATAAATGCTGGTTTCGCATTTGGCATTTCTGGACGATAGTAGGCTGCACCGATTTCATCTGTCACGACTTTACATTCATAATCGTTGTCGTATAACACTTCAAGATGGTCAGCGACAAATCCAACAGGCACATATACGAACGTTTTATAGCCTTTTTGTTCGAATAGGTCACGTGTTAAGTCTTGAACGTCTGGTCCAAGCCATGGATCAGGCGTGTTGCCTTCACTTTGCCAGCCAATTTCATAATGTTCAATTCCTGCACCTTCTGCAATCATTTTGGCAGATTGTGCGAGCTGATCAGGATATGGATCTCCTGCTGCAATAATCTTTTCAGGAAGGCTGTGTGCAGACACAATGAGTACGGCTGATTCTCTTTCCTCTTCACTCATCGATGCATACGTATCCTTCACTTGTTTCACCCAATAGTCCACAAACTTCGGCTCATCGTACCAGCTTTCCACAGACGTAATCTTCAGATTGCCAAGCTTGTCTGCCTCATCTTGTGCACGCTTGTTATACGATTTCACGCTAAAGGTTGAAAAATGCGGCGCAAGAACAATACTCACTGCTTCTGTGATGCCGTCCTTGTGCATCTCTGCAACTGCATCCTCAATGAACGGCTCAATATGCTTTAAGCCAATGTAGACATGAAATTCAATGTCGTCTTGGATGTCGTTCAAATGATCACACAAACCATTTGCCTGCTGTTCGGTAATTTTTGATAAAGGAGAAATACCGCCGATTGCCTTGTAGCGATCCTTCAAATCTTGCAGCATCTCTGGCTCCGGCTTTCTGCCTCTGCGGATATGTGTATAATAACGCTCAATATCTTCTTCTTTATATGGGGTGCCATATGCCATGACAAGAAGTCCCATTTTCTTTTTCTCCACAACCAACACTCCTTCAGATCATTTGAAATAGTTTAGATGGATGATTTTTTATGTTTCGCTGAATAATCGTGAATAAAATCTGTCAGCTTCTTTAACGTATCTGGTGAAACATCTGGAAATACCCCATGACCTAAGTTAAAGATAAAGTGATCTGATTTCATTCCTTGATCTAAAATATCTTTTGCTCTCTCTTCAATGACTTCCCAAGGAGCAAGTAAAATGGTTGGATCAAGGTTCCCCTGTAACGTTTTTGTGAGCCCTTCTTTTCTTGCTTCGTCTACACTCATACGCCAATCCAGTCCAACCACATCAAGCGGCAGGTCATGCCAGTCTTTCGCTAAATGGCTTGCACCAACTCCATACATGATCATTGGGACGTTTTCAGACTTCAGCTCTGTGAAAATTCGCTGCATGACAGGCTTAATGAATGTCCGGTAATCTGCTGCATTTAAAGCACCAACCCATGAGTCGAAAATTTGAAATGCACTGACCCCGGCTTTTACCTGCGCGCGTATGTACGTAATCGTCATATCAGCTAACTTGTTCATGAGCAGCATCCACGCCTCAGGATCACTGTACATCAGTGCCTTTGTTTTATGATAATTTTTAGATGGGCCGCCTTCAATCATATAGCTTGCCATCGTAAATGGTGCGCCAGCAAAACCGATAAGCGGAACATTCAGCTGCTCCTTCGTTAAAAGCTGAATGGTATCAAGCACATATGGCAGGTCTTCTTCAGGATGAAGTTCCCCAAGACGTTCGATATCTGCTTTAGATCGAATCGGTGCATCAATCACAGGTCCAATTCCATTTTTAATTTCTACGTCCACTCCAATAGCCGGAAGCGGGGTCATAATATCTTTATATAAAATAGCGGCATCTACACCATATTGTTCTACAGGAAGTCTCGTTACATAAGCACATAGCTCTGGCTGATGCGTAATTTCAAATAGCCCGTATTTTTCTTTAAGGGCACGATATTCAGGCTGTGAGCGTCCTGCCTGTCTCATATACCAAACTGGTACATGGTCTGTTTTTTCCCCTTTACACGCCTTTAAGAACGTGTCATTAAAAACCTTCGTTTTTCCCATTACCTTTCATTCCACCTTTCGCCTTATACTCTCTTTTTGTACAAGGCTCAAACCTGCTTTTACTATACCGTTTTTTCAAGGCACGGTATACTAAAGCGGCTCAATGTTCAAAAAATCGCCGAATATTAACGTCCAAAAGCCTCTGGCTTGACATATGGACTGCCTTCGCCTTCTTCTTGCGTTTGAGTATTATATGGAACAACCTTATACTCTGCATTTGAAAATACATTGGCATACGGCATTGTATAGCTGCCCACGCCTGTCACTGTGTCGATCAGCGTCTCGCTTCCATTTCTCTTTTCATAAATGCGGTATTCAACGCGTTTATCCTCTTGATTGTTCCAAGACAGCTCTAATGTAAACAATCCTTTGATTTTAAACGCATAGCGGGCTTCAAATCCTGATAGTCCCTCTAAATGGATAGGCGACTCGAGCTCTTTTATCCCCTCTGGTTTTTCAAACGTTTCATTGGTGATTTGAGCTGCTGTTAAAATATCTTTAAACAGCTGCACCGGGAATTGACTGCCGCCGGTTAAATAGTGACTGTTATCGGTTTTGTCATACCCCATCCAAATCGCACCCGTTGTACTAGGCGTATAGCCGGCAAACCAAGCATCCTTTGTTGCACCTTTCACACCTGAATATGTGGTCGTACCTGTCTTACCTGCTAAATCTCCAGCGTATGAACCGCTCTGGGCTGTCCCGCCTTTGACGACTTGCTGAAGCATTCTTGTCATATTCCAAGCATTCTGCACGCTAAACACTCGTTCTTGCTTACCACGATTCTTTTCTACAGTTTCTCCTTCATCATTGGTGATTTTCTGAATGAAGAAAGGCTTTTTATATACGCCTTCATTTGCAAATGTATGGAAGGCTCCAGCGATCTGTAATGGAGAAACTCCTTTTTCTAAACCGCCAAGCGCCATGGCTAGTCCTTTATCCGAGATATCTATCCCCATTTTCTCAAGATATGATTTCGACGTGTCAATGCCCAGCTGGCTTAACGTCCACACAGCAGCGGTATTTTTACTTTTCATGAGGGCATCCACCATTGTGACCCTTCCTTCATACTGCCCATCGTAATTCTTTGGTGAATAGCCGTCATAGCTTTTTTCTTTGTCTTCAAGCAATGAATAAGGTCTGAATTTTTTCTCCTGCATTGCCGGACCGTAGACCGCGATCGGCTTAAAAACAGATCCAGGCTGCCTAACAGCTGTCACCCTGTTGTAGCCTCTCGCCTGATATTCTCGTCCACCGATGGCTGCTTTCACTCCACCAGACTCGTTATCAATGAATACGGCGCTGCCTTCCGGAGAACCGCTTTTTCCCGGGAAATAACGGTTGTTCTTCATCGCATCATATGCGGTTTTTTGCAGATTCATATCAATCGGAACTGTAATGGTATAGCCGCCTTGAAGCAATTGTTCATGTGAAATGGCATACTCTGACTCTGCTTCTTTAATGATGAGATCAACATAGCTGTCCACCCAAGGCGTTTCTGATTTCTTTTTCAAATGAATGCCTAGTGTTCTCCCTTTTGCTTCTACTGTTTCTGTTGAAGACAAATATCCTTGTTCGTTCATTAAATTCAGGATGGTGTCCCGCCTTTGTTTATTTTTATCAGGGTGTAAAACAGGCGAATAAGAAGATGGTGCCTTTGGCATCGCAGCGAGTGTGGCACCTTCGCTGACCGTTAAATCTTTGACATCCTTACTAAAGTAATAATTGGCTGCTGCCTGAATACCATAAACACCATGGCCAAAGTATAGCTGATTCAAATACATCTCAAGCAGCTTATCCTTTGAATAATCTCTTTCTAAGTTAATGGCAATAATGACTTCTTTTGTTTTTCGAAGAAAGGTTTTGTCATTTGTGAGAAAAATATTTTTTGCGAGCTGCTGGGTGATTGTACTGCCGCCCTCTACCTTCCCTCCTGCTAATATATCTCGATAAACCGCCCTTGAAATAGACTGTGCATCAATGCCGTGATGCTCATAAAAACGCTTGTCCTCAACAGCCACAAAAGCTTTTGCTACTTTATCAGGCACCTCTTTTAATGACACAGGATCCCGATTTTCTGAATACATGCTTGTGAGTTCTTTTCCATTCTGATCAATGATTTTGGAGGAAGCGTGAAAAACAAGCTTCTTTTCATCTATGACATAATGTCCTAAAAATAAAATCGTCAGATAGCCAATAAATGAGAGTACGATTGTACTTCCTGCAATGACTAATGGAATGATTATCTTCTTTTTCTTCAAATTAGGTCACCTCATTCCTTTATACGGATAGTATGGGATGTATTGCTTCATAATATGTTTTATGGATTGACTGCCAAAGAATTATATATCATTCTTTTGTTATACTATCAAGCAGGAGGCGGTTTAGATGAATTTCTATATTACATATGGAACAGCAGATTTTTTGCATAAAATCGCAAAGAAACACCATCTGGAAAATCTGCTTTATATGGTCGGAAAAGAACAAGCAGCTCTTTTTCATGAAACGGAGGGTGAGACTGTATTTAAAGCCCCTCATGCCTATGATGTGATTTATGCGAAAGGCGCGCTTGTCCAATCTGGTTTCGTCACCTTGAATCATATCCCTGTTAAGCTTGAAAGCAGAGCACTGTTTGAATCCACCTTTCAGAAAAAGACGAACATCTCAGAACATCAGCGCGGCTTCCAGGCTATTCGCGTTTTAAGACCGCAAAAAGATGAAGAAGTTTATTTGATTTTGACACTTTGGGAATCAGAGGACTTATTTCAAGACTTTCAAGAATCAGAAGCATTCTTTCAGCCACACGAGGATACAGGCTCCATTTTCTCTCGTCCAGCTTACCTCACATCCTATCATGCCGTCACAGACAATTAAGGAAGTGCTGCTCTCAGCACTTCTTTTTTTCATCAAAAAAAGCCCAGTCGATGGGCTCTTCATTTTATGAGCTTGATTTCAGCTCGTACCGATGAATGATCGGCTGAAGCACATAGAAATTCAGCAATATCCAACCTAATAAGACCGGCCACTTCAACATAGGTGAAGCACCTTTCAATTGAATCAGCAGCACCAATAGTGGAATCAAGCAGATCATGAAAAAACTCATTTTTGAGAGAAATGTTTCTTTAATTTGATGCCGGCAGCTTGGACACATCATCATTTTCGTATGTGATAAATGAAATTTTTCGACGAAAGAAAATGTTTTTGAACAATTTGGACAGCTTCCCAACGCTACTCCTCCCTTTCCCTGCTTCATATCAACTTCGACTTTTATGTAAAATGACCTTTTGCTACTGACCACGAAATCCTCTTCTGTTGAAAGATTCTAACAATTACCATACAATCAGTAAAAGAGCATGAAGGAGGTTTTCGATTCAATGACAATATCCACTTTACAAAAAAGCATCAATGAACGTCTTGATGAACATTATGAGGAAATGGTTGAAATTAGACGCCATCTCCATATGAATCCTGAACTTTCTTTTCAGGAAGAAGAAACAGCCGCTTTCATCGCCAGCTACTATGATACATTACAAATACCTACGCGCACCAAGGTGGGCGGTCATGGCGTACTCGCTTTTATTGAAGGAGCTTCTCCGGGACCAACCATTGCCCTCAGAGCTGATTTTGATGCACTTCCCATCCACGATGAAAAAGATGTACCTTACAAATCAACAAAGCCTGGTGTGATGCATGCGTGCGGTCACGATGGGCATACTGCGACACTTCTTGTATTAGCAAAAGTCTTGCATACGCATCGTGATCAATTAAAAGGAAAGATCGTCCTCATTCATCAGCATGCAGAAGAATATGCTCCCGGCGGTGCAAAACCAATGATTGAAGACGGCTGTTTAGACGGTGTCGATGTGATATTCGGTACGCACCTTTGGTCTTCAGAGCCTTGTGGCACGATTCTTTATAAAAGCGGGAACTTTATGGCAGCGGCCGATCGTTTCTCCATTCAAGTCCAAGGGAAAGGCGGACACGGCGCTCAGCCTCATTTAACAAAAGATGCCGTACTCATCGGTTCACAAATCGTCGCAAACCTGCAGCAAGTCGTTGCACGTAAAGTCAATCCGATTGATTCTGCTGTTGTTTCTGTTGGCGGTTTTGTAGCAGAGAATGCCTTTAACGTTATTGCAGATTCAGCTGTTTTAACTGGTACTGCACGATCCTTTGAAGAAAGTGCACGGCATATTATCGAACGAGAAATTGAACAGGTGGTAAAAGGGGTATGCCAGATGCATGATGCTGCCTACACATATGAGTACGTCAGAGGATACCCTGCTGTCAAAAACCATCCAAAGCCGACGGAATATATTGCTGGCATCGCAAACCAGACAGAAGGTGTCACAGAAGTAAAAGAAGCGGAAACCCAAATGGGCGGAGAAGACTTTGCTTACTACCTTCAGCATGTCCCTGGTACCTTCTTCTACACAGGCGCCATGCCCGAAAACAGCCAGGACGTGTATCCACATCATCATCCAAAGTTTGATATCAACGAAAAAGCAATGCCTATTGCAGCAATGGTACTCGCGAACGCCGTTCTTTCCTACAATGAATAAAAAAAGCCGCTGTCATCAGCGGCTTTTCTATATCATTTCTTTCAATATTCGCAAGTGAAACACATGGCGTGCGACCTCTCCGAGCTGTCCTGTCAGCTGATGATTCGCCACCCCGCCAACAGCGGCTCCGACGACCGGCATTAATTGAAACAGCTTTACAAGATCAATGTAATCTCGATACTCCTGCTGAAAGCTGTACCAATCCATTTCCTCGCGGCTCGTTTCCCAATCATCTATGATCTTCATCATTTTTTGACGATGGGCACTGCTGGAAAAGGCGAGCTGAAATATACAGAGCAAAAAGAGTCTTTCCTCCTTTTGAGATAAATCAAAGCCATAAATACACGCCAGCTCATAAAGGCATTTCATCTTTATGCTTAACAGCAGCGGAAAGTCTGCCATTCCGAGGAATAAACCGCCTGCACCTGTTCCAACCCCTTCGATAGCAGCCGCCTTTTGGTAATACTTCACTTTATCCTTTGCCAGTTCATTTCGTTCTACAATAGATAATTGTTCATCAATCACTGAAAATGAAGTAAAGTGTGATCCTGATACGGTGGATTCAACCATTGTTTTGACTGCACTTGTGATGACTTGATGAAACCTGGCAGGAATTCGGCGGTTCACATGCTGCTGAACTCCTTTTGAAAACCGTTCGATCTTTGAAGGTTTTCTTAAAAAACGTGTTTGAAAAAGAATGGCTTCTTCATACAACTCTCGTTCAGCTGCATTCATCCGGTTCCCTCCTTGATGTCATCATACGCTCGCTGTAATCTCCACTTATCTCATCTTTTTTAACCTGCTTTGTACGTAAGGCTTAAAGAGGACAAGCACAAATGCTAAAGAAATAAGAAAGGCAAGTCCGCTTCCCTGCCAGCCTCCCGCTGGAAGTACCGCACAGCTCAGCAAGATTGATTGGATGATCAGCACATTACGGACGAGAACAAAAAAGCTTCGATCCTTTTCTTTTTGAGAAACTGGATAAAGTGCCTGTAATGAAAGATGAGCAAAGTGCTTCGTTAACGGCACAAGCTGTACACCTGTGATAAATACTGTGAACAAGACTAGTAACGCACCCACCCAGCCTGCTGCACCTGTATACAAAATAATCAGGACAAACACGGCCGTTAATCTAAACACCAGACCAAAATAATCATTTGAGCGTACAAACGCCCTCACATACATATAAGAAAAAGTTTTACGCTGATCGTAAGGAACAAACATCATAAGCCAATCCATGTATGCTCTTCTTTTCACCTGTTTCTTTAAGTGAGGCACATCTGTAAATAAGTTTGCCAAACGATAAAAGCGCTGCTTCCGTTTTAATTCATCAGAAATATGCATTTCCCATTGAAAGGGCTGTTTTTTCACTGTATTTGTTAAGTAAACGAGATATACACCATAGATAAGATAAAAAACGATTGCAATCGCATAGGCTGCCTGTAAGACGGTGTAGATCAACATCACATTTAATAGAAAACGAAGAGCTGCATCGAGCCATCTCACGTGTTTTCCTTGAAAATATGTGATTCTCCATTGAATGGCTGTATTCAGGCCCTTTATTAAGATCATTTGTGCCAATATCAGCACATATCCCGTGATGCCTCCTGAAGACACTGCCGAATAAAGCGGAAGTGCGACAATGGATACAGCAATGAGAGGAAACAGCTGAGAAATGAAGCTAAAGTTAAACGCTTGTTTTAGGTAAGGCTCCATCTTCCCTTCCAAAGGAAGCAAAAACACGAGATCGGCTTCTTTAATCAACGTACGTACGTATGAGCTTGTGAGTACCAATGAGAAAACAACTGCCATCACCCAGTAGGATGGGAAGTGAGCCGGAATATGTTTAAGCCAGCTGCTGTACCAGCTTGCTCCGCCTGCAAGGAAAAAAATGAGCACAATGACCAGATGATCGTTGAACATGTATTTTAAGTATTTTCTTGTTTCTTGTACGTGTTCCTCTAGTCTTGATTTCCAAATGGTTTGTGTTGTTTTACTCATAGCTTTCTTCCTTTGTTAATTCCAAATAAAGATCATCGAGTGTCGCATCTCTCATATTGAACTGTTCTCTCAGCTCTGCCAGCGTTCCTTTCGCTCTGATTTCCCCTTCGTGCAAAATAATAAAGGAATCACAATAGCGTTCAGCTGTCGCCAAAATATGCGTTGACATCAGGACACTAGCGCCATTTTTCTTCGCAGCATTCATCCGTTCAAGCAGTGCATTGATCGCAAGAGGATCAAGCCCTAAAAACGGTTCATCGATGATATACAGCTCTGGTTCCACAAGGAATGCACACATAATCATGACCTTCTGCTTCATTCCTTTTGAAAAATGAGCAGGGAACCATTTCAGCCGTTTCTCCATTCGAAATTCTTTCAGCAATGATGGCAGGCGTTCGTCTAATTGTTCCTTTGATAGACCGTAAGCCATCGCTGTCAGCTCTAAATGTTCTTTTAGCGTTAATTCTTCATATAAAACAGGTGTTTCAGGAATAAATGTAAATTGTGAACGATACGCCTCTTGGTCGTCTTGAAGGGTTCGTCCATTCAATTGAATGACACCTTTATGCGGTTTCATGAGCCCGATAATATGGCGGATGGTTGTACTTTTCCCCGCCCCGTTTAAGCCAATGAGACCGACGATTTGATTTCTTTCTAATTCAAATGAAATACTTTTTAGAACGGGATTCTTCGTATATCCGCCCGTTACATCTTTTACAGTGAGAAGGGACATGAATTCGTTCCTTTCTTTCTTTTTTCCTTTATAGTAACAAAAACGAATGATAATTTGAAATGTTTACCTATAGACGAGTCATGAATAAAAAATAGGCGCTTTGGTCATCATAATGTATGTAGAAGAAATGAACTTGATGACCAATAAGTAAATGAGGTGTTTGTTAAAGGCAAAGAACCGCATGACAAGTTGGTTTTTCATCTAAAACCTTAGCTTCTGTTTTGCTTCACTGATTCTTGATTTTTGTGTCCTATACAATATGTATACGACAAACCAAAACGTCAAATGAGGTGTTTACGGCAGAAATAGCAGGCATATGAATTCTTTATTTCAGTAAATAGAGAATTCAAAAGGCATTCGAATGAAAGCATCAGCATTTCTTCTGCAGGAGCAGGATGAGCGACCAAAGGAGTTCGCTTGTCCTGTTTTCTTTTTTGCTTCTTTTTGTGATACGATAAAGGAAAAATAATGAGGAGTGACATGGCGTGAGCGACTGCATTTTTTGCAAGATCATTGATGGAGACATTCCATGTGCAAAAGTATATGAAGACGAGCATGTATTGGCTTTTCTTGATATCAGCCAAGTAACAAAAGGACATACCCTTGTAATCCCGAAAATACATAAAGAAAACATCTATGAGATGACACCAGAAGTGTCTAACCACTACTTCCAAGCGATTCCGAAAATTGCAAGGGCGATCAAACAGGAATTTGAACCAATCGGGTTAAACCTCCTGAACAACAACGGTGAAAAAGCCGGACAATCGGTATTCCATTACCATATGCACATCATTCCGCGCTACGGAAAAGGTGATGGCTTTGGTGCCGTATGGAAATCACATCAAGATCAATACACGTCAGAGGATTTAAAAGACATTTCTTCTGCCATCCACACGCGGCTTACCTCATCTTAACAGATGAGGTTTTTCTTATTTTCACCCCTTTTCATCGCTTCCGCCTTTTAATAGTAAGATATTTTGAACGATTCAATTTTTTTGTCCAAATGCTTCAAATTTGTGATAGGATGGTTTTATCTTTTGATCCATTAACGCGAGAAATAGGGAGAGATTGTGATGAAGCGAACGACGAATTTTAATGCTGGTCCGGCGGCATTGCCGCTAGAAGTGCTTCAAAAAGCACAGGAAGAACTTGTTGATTTTAAACAAACTGGGATGTCTGTGATGGAGCTTTCTCATCGCAGCGGTGAATATGAAGCAGTCCACAATAAAGCAAAAGCGCTTTTAGTGGAACTGATGGACATTCCAGAAGATTATGAAGTCCTCTTTTTACAAGGCGGAGCTAGTCTTCAATTTGCGATGATTCCAATGAACTTCTTACATGAAGGCGAAACAGCTCATTTCATTCAAACAGGCGCTTGGTCAGAAAAAGCATTGTCAGAAGCAAAAGGGTTTGGGCAGACATCTGTGCTTGCTTCAAGTGAAGATGACAACTACTCGTATATTCCAGAAGTAGATGCATCCGGTTTAACAGATGGCGCTTACTTACATATCACATCGAACAATACGATCTTCGGCACTCAGTGGAAAACGTTCCCGAACACGTCACTCCCGCTCATTGCGGATATGTCCAGTGATATTCTCAGCAAAAAAATAGACGTTTCTTCATTTGATCTCATCTATGCCGGGGCACAAAAAAACCTAGGGCCTTCAGGTATCACGATTGTGATTGCGCGCAAACGTTTATTAGAGAAAGAGAAAAGCAGCACGCCAAAAATATTAAAATATTCAACACACGCAAAAGCCAATTCTCTTTATCATACACCACCGACTTTTGCGATTTATATGCTGTCACTTGTCCTTGAGCATGTCAAACATGCTGGCGGTGTAGAAGCAGCGGAAAAACGCAATGAACAAAAAGCAGGCATTCTCTATGATACCATTGATCAAAGCGGCGGTTTTTATCAAGGACATGCGCGTGCTGACAGCCGTTCTCATATGAACGTCACCTTTACTCTTCGTGATGATGCACTTACTTCTTCCTTTGTGGAAAAAGCAAAGCAAGAGCAAATGGTTGGACTTGCCGGCCACCGTTCTGTCGGCGGATGCAGAGCATCTATTTACAATGCGGTCTCAATAGAAGACTGCCAAAAGCTTGCGGACTTTATGAAAAAGTTCCAGCAAGAAAATGAGTAAAAAGGCTTTTCTATAGGGAAATAAATTTGTTATAATAACGAGAAATATAAAGTCATGACTCTTGCAATAAATGATGAGCCATATTATTGGAGAGTCCTATAAGAGCTTAGCAGAGGAGAGCATAGAAATGAAAACAAAAGAATTAGTGATTATGTCATTGCTTGCAGCAATGGGAGCTGTTTTGCATACGATTTTCCCGCCCATCTTTTTCGGAATGAAACCTGATATGATGCTGGTCATGATGTTTTTAAGCATCATCCTTTTCCCAAAGGTTCAGCATGTTGTCGTGATTGCGCTAGTGACTGGCGTGATTTCTGCATTAACAACGGGATTCCCAGGCGGACAAATTCCGAATATGATTGATAAACCAGTGACAGCCTTTATCTTCCTAGCCCTTTTCTTATCTTGCTTGAAGATAAAGAACAAAGTGGTGCTGACCGCTGTGTTAACTGCGATTGGAACCATCGTATCCGGTGTGATTTTCCTATCTGCCGCTTTACTGATCACTGGACTGCCAGCTGCATTACCGGCACTTCTTGTGGGCGTGGTCCTGCCAGCAGCCGTGATTAATACCATTGCTATGGTATTTGTCTTCCCAATTGCTCAGTCCATTTTGAGACGTGCAAGAATGATAGAAGTTGCTTAACGAATAACCGAACCTCTTCATGATAGATGAAGAGGTTTCAGATTGTTGATAAAGGCTAAAATGATCTTGATTTTAGCCCTTTGTCTTCTTTTCAGCGTGATAGAAAACCTTTGAAGTCTAGGAAGGACGAGTACTGGCGCGGAGCGAATTTGATATTCGTGAGCACCAGCACGCAGGACTGACAAAGAATGCGAGGGTTTGTCTACACGCTGGAACCTCTTCATGATAGATGAAGAGGTTTTTTTCATGCTTTTATAAAAGAAAAAGGGTCAGCAGCAAAATGAGGAGCGAAATTCCTGCACCAGCCGCACACACAAGTGCTTTTTGCTTTAATACATGTTTTGGCGGATAAGACCCTGCATACCCAAGCTGTCTTGCATAATGAATAGAACCACCTGTAAAAACGATGACGATACACATAAAAACGAACAGAAAGACAGACAACCTTCTCCCCTCCCTTTTCTTCAAAAGTATGCTAAAATAAAGCAAGCTATGTATGGAAGTTCAATGAAGCTGATCGTCAGCTCAGAGAGAACATGCGAATGTGTAAAATTTGACTAGAGGTGATTTGAATGGCTAGTGGACGTTCTTTATTAACAGGATTATTTGTAGGCGGTCTCCTCGGAGGTGCGGCAGTGCTCCTGACGACTCCCTCTTCTGGCAGAGATGTGCGCGGAAAAGTGAAAGACGGCTATGACAAATTCGAAGATACGCTGACAAAATTAAAAAGAGACGGACAAGCTTTAAAAGAACAAATTGTGGAAACAGCAAAAGAAAGCGCAGAGGTGATTAAAGAAGTCGGGTCTGAATTGCAAACATCGATTCAGCAATGGCGCGAAGAAATCAAACCTCATCAGCAGGACTTACAAAAGGAAATTCAGGAAATTGAAGAAAAGCTCAAACAACTGGAGAAAACCTTACAAAACTAATATACTCACAAAAAAATATTCGTTTACAAAAGTGTGCGGGGTGCGTATCCCGCACTTTTTTTGTTGAAAAAAGGTTATTTTGACAATGTTTTTCATGACTTTTAAAAATTCTTGAATTTTCAGCTTTATTAATCTTTATTTTATTGGCATAATAGAATTACAAGAAAAAGAGAAGTAGGTGAAATGGATGAATCATTCGGAACAGCCTTTCGATGTAAAAGAAGCACTTTTATTCAGTCAAAGAATGGCCCAATTGAGCAAAGCTCTTTGGAAATCCATTGAAAAGGACTGGCAGCAGTGGATCAAACCGTATAACCTAAATATCAATGAACATCATATTTTGTGGATTGCGTATCAATTAAAAGGAGCTTCAATATCAGAAATTGCAAAGTTTGGCGTCATGCATGTATCAACGGCGTTTAACTTCTCCAAGAAACTGGAGGAACGAGGATTTTTAAAATTTTCTAAAAAGTTAAACGATAAACGCAATACGTATATTGAGCTAACGCCAAAAGGCGAAGAGACATTCCATAAACTACTCGAAGATTATGACCCGGCACGAACTGGTATTGTCAAAGGCGCACAGCCGCTTCATGACATTTACGGAAAGTTCCCTGAGATTTTAGAAATGATGTGTATTATCCGAAACATTTATGGTGAGGATTTCATGGAGATTTTTGAGAAATCGTTTTCAAACATTGAGAAGGACTTTTTGAATGAGCGAGGAAAAGTCACAAAAAAGACTGAGGAACTTGAAAACTCAGCTGAGGCAGCAGAAAAAGCGGCTAAAACAAATCAAATTGTTTAATGATCTTTATAAATTCATTCATTAGCGGCTGAAACAGCCCCTGATCATGCAAAGCAAATATCGTCTCATGAACATCCAGCTTTTCAATTAACTGTCCCGCAAAGAGCGCAAGGAGATCGTCAAACATGACGTAGCCTTGTGCTTTTTGCTTATCCATTTCCTCTGAAAGCTCAGCACAAATACGCTCAATTTCCTCTGCCTCTTCTTTCGATACACGCTGCCTGATCAATAACGCATAATATGGATAACGGCTCATATCGGCTGCCGTCAATAAAAGTTCCATGTAATATTCAAGCTGGCTCATTCGTTCCTCAATACTCATGTACGTTCCCTCTTTCTCTTAGTCCTTCTATTTTAGCCGAAATTACTCATTGACGAAAGAGACGAACCTCCCCCTTCTGTTCTTTTTTCTTGAAAAACCCAAAGTTTCCTCTCTTTATTCCATATGAAGGCACCATTTTATTTTTTTTCATCAAAACCATTGATTTTTATCCTCAGGAAGAGTAAATTATCTTGAGATATTCAATTCGATTTTTAGATTGGAAGGATGAAAAATGAATTGTTGGAAGACCATTAATCTTGAAAAGGATTATGGTTATACGAGAATGATGATTTCAGCCATAAGTCTTGCTATCCTTTTTTTCATTATGGCATTTTTATGTTTTCAACTGACTCATCCTGAAACGCGGCTAAGCAGCCATAACGCACCGCTTTTTGCCGTGCTCTTACTTGTGACATTGCTTGTCCACCGTGTGGTTCACTTGATCCCAGTGATGAAAAATAAGAAAAAAATGACGCTATTGATGAAACGAAATTGCTGGCAGCGCGTGCCTAAGAAAGTGATGCTTTTTTCACTTCTCAGCCCGTTTTGTGTCATCTCACCGGTTTACTTTTTGTTAGGCGTGGCGTTTCCTATGTACGCACACTATTTTATCATCATCGCAAGTATACATGCAGGCTATTGTTTGCCTGACTTTTTATTTGCATGGAAGCTGCTCAAAGCACCTAAATCCTGCATCATCGATCAAGCTCAAGACGAGTTTGATATTTTAGTTGACCAAACTTCCTCATCATGAGGTTTTTAAAGCCAACTTCTATCTTTTTCATAAAAAATTTGGTAATGTAGTATGGGAATAGCATAGAGAGGGGGGATCTCCGATAGTTTTATTTTACTTCATCGTCTTTGCCGCGTTTATTGTGTATTCAATAAACAGGCTTACTAATACATTATGCCTTGTCAGAGAGATTCCTGAAGAACGGCAAGATAAGGTGTTTCGCTTTATCAATGTATCGATACTGATCTTACTTATCTCATCATTTGTTGAAATTACCATTTCCATTTAAGATCAAAGCAAAAGCTGCCAGTTTGAGGGCAGCTTTTTGTGTATATTTTCATTAGCAAATCCAAGATGCACCGATGATGATCAATAAAATAAATAATACGACGACTAGTGCAAAACCGCCAGCAAAGACTTCTCCTCCCATGTGAAAACACCTCCTGCCAGTTCTTCCTCTGTTCTAAGCTCAGTGTATGCAGAAAAATAAAAAACGTTTAGGCACCTGTCATCGTTTGAAAAAAGAACCGCCCTCACGCACGGCAGGACGGCTCCCTTCTGTCACAGCGATTTAATTAGTAAAGATATGCTGCACCAACGATGATCAGCAAAATGAATAGCACGACCAATAAAGCAAACCCATTAGAATATCCTGCTCCCATATAATTCAGCCTCCTTTTTGTGATCACTATATGTGTATGTCGCGCGCAATTTTTTGACTAGACGAATGCCCTTCCATTTGCATTTCTTTTTACAGCGTGTCACAATATGTTATGATACAAGCAATGATAAATAAATTGGAAAGATTAGGAGTGTTTTTTGAATGAAAAAAATGGCTTTAGCAGCTGTAACAGCAGTAAGTGTTTTAACTCTTGGCGCATGCAGTAGCGGTGATAAAGATGTGATCGCCACAACAAAATCAGGAGATGTCACAAAAGGAGAACTTTATACTACTCTTAAGAAACAAGCAGGTGGAGATGCTTTAAACCTACTTGTTCAACAAAAGGTTCTTGCTGACAAATACAAAGTATCTGATAAAGAAATTGATAAGAAATTGGAAGAATATAAAAAGACACTTGGTGAAGATCGTTTAAAACAGCTTCAAGATGAATTCGGTAAAGATTACATCAAAGATCAAGTGAAATATGAGCTGCTGACTCAAAAGGCTGCCAAAGCTAACATCAAAATCACTGATAAAGAAGTAAAATCGTATTACGATGACCTTAAAGGAAAAATCCGCGCAAGCCACATTTTAGTAGCTGATAAGAAAACAGCTGACGAAGTGGAAAAGAAATTAGATAAAGGTGAAAAATGGGATGCCCTTGTCTCTGAATATTCAACTGATACTGCTTCAGCAGCACAAGGCGGCGATGTAGGCTGGTTCGCAAAAGAAGGCCAAATGGACGAGAACTTCAGCAAAGCTGCTTTCAAACTAAAAGTAAATGAAATCAGCAAGCCAGTAAAATCCCAATTCGGCTACCATATCATTAAAAAGACTGAAGAACGCGGTAAATATGATGACATGAAAGCGGACTTGAAAAAAGAACTGCTTGACCAAAAACAAGCAGACACAAATGAAATCCAAAACATCTTAAACAAATTAGTAAAAGATGCTGATGTGAAAGTAAAAGATAAAGAGCTTCAAAAAACGTTCAAAGAAAAATCTGAACAGCCTGCACAAAATCAGCAGACACAACAGAACCAGTAATCACAAAAAACCCCTCTGCCGTCATCGTGCAGAGGGGTTTTTGTATGACGAGATTAAGCAATCGAATGATCTTCATGTCCCGCAGTATCCTGCGATCTTTTCACCTGCTGATCCTGACGTCTGCGCTCTCTTTCCTGTTCCATTCGCTCGATAAAAATTTCTCCTTCCTTTTCAATAAAGGATTGATCAATCTCTTGCTCCTCTTTGGCTGTTGTCATTAATTTATACGCACAGAAAATAATGCCGATGATACATGCATACACCCACCACGGAAAAAACAACATTTTTTCATCGCCTCCTTTTCTTAAGGACATTCCTCTCTTCCTTTGTGTTACATGCTTATGCGAAAAGAAGACAAGTTATGAAAAAAAACGCCCGCATAAACGGACGTTTTGACATGATTATTCGTGATGGAAGGTTGGTTTATAAAACGAACGATTCTCAAGTGCAAAAATACGTTCTGTATATTCTCCTGGTTTCACATGCTCAAGCGCACGATCCATCATGTTCATTTTCGCATCTAAATTATCAATATAGTGGAGAATTTCAGCTTCTTTTACCATTGGTGGTTTCGGGCTGCCCCATTCTCCTTTTCCATGATGACTCAGGACTAAGTGCTGTAAAATAAGAATTTCCTCTGAATCAATGCTAAGCTCTTCCGCAGCTTTCGCAATTTCTGTCACCATAATGGAAATGTGGCCAATTAAATTCCCTTCCACAGTATATGTCGTGGAGACTGGGCCCGAAAGCTCTTTGACTTTCCCTAAATCATGAAGAATGATACCTGAATATAAAAGATCTCGATCTAGTGATGGATATAGGTCAACAATGGATTTTGCTAAATGCAGCATAGACACGACGTGGTAGGCGAGTCCAGAGACAAATTCGTGATGATTTTTTGTCGCTGCTGGATAATCAGCAAATTCCTGTCCATATTTCTTCAGCAAATGCCTTGTAACACGCTGAATATTAGGGTTTTTCATATCAAAGATATATTGCATAATCGTATCCATCATATCGTGTTTTGGAATAGGAGCTGTTTCGAGAAAGTCATCAATTCGAATTTGCTCGTTTTCAGCAACAGGGCGTATATTCCTAAGCTTCAGCTGATTCCTCCCGCGATAATGATGAATGTCGCCTACTACCTTCACGATGGTTTGCGGTCCATAGGTGATTTCATCATTCTGCTTTGCATCCCATAGTTTTGCCTCAATATCTCCACTTTGATCTTGAAGAATGAGCGTTAAAAATGGTTTGCCATTACTTGCAATTCCTTTAGTAGATGATTTAATTAATAAATGCAGGTCAACTTGTTCGCCGACATCATAGGTCATGATCCCTTTAGCCATTCAATAAAAGCTCCTTCCATGTTTCTGCTCATATAAGTATAACATAAGTCATTATTTGTCAATCATTCAACTGCTAAACTCGTAATCTGTCCATCTTTTGCAGCCTGCGCCATATGCTGATGACAGGTAAAATAAAACAGCTGTGTTTCAAAACGCGTGAGTTCATTCATCAATTCCAGCACTCTTCCTAGACGAACATGATCAAAATGAACGAAGCTGTCATCCATCATAAACGGAAGCTGACATTCCTGCTGATGAGACAAGGCGAGTGCAAAACGAATGGCCAGATAGACTTGTTCACAGGTTGCTTGCGAGAGCTCGTCTGGGCGGAATATTCGTCCATCCATCCTTTTCACGATCAGCCGGTCATCCTCTGGTGAAAATAAAATGGCTTCATATCGATCATTCGTTAACGGCTGAATAAAGCGGGAAGCTGTTTGCAGCAGTGCTGGCAGCCTTTTTTCTTTATGTTCATTCAATTTTTCTCGAATGACGGAGCGGACAAGCTGAATCGCCGCCCATTTTTTCGCAAGGTGCTTTGCATGCTCCTGCTCAGCTGAAAGCTGATGAGTCAAATCAGACACCGTACCTGAAGCTTCTATTTGCCGGATTTCCACTGCTCGTTCTGCCAGACGTTTTTCCATATTCGCCGCATTCGATTGTATGTTATTCAGGTGCTGCTTTGCTTCCGCACACTCTTCTTCAAGAAGACGCAATCCTTTACGAACAATCGATTCTTCCTCATCAAAGCAGCCGCTTCTATGCAGCTCTTGATTCAGCTGCTGCAAATGGGAAAGCCGTTCCCGATATTCTTTCGACAGATGGGAAAGAATTTGGTAATCTTTTTTGGACTCTGCCTCTACTTGGCGAAAAAGCGCGTCCATTTGTTTTTCGTAATAGTCAATTTCCCCTTCCAGCGTCGTGATCTGCTGTTTCACATGTTGAATCGATACATCCAATGTCTGACGTTCTTTTTCTCTTTTCGCCTCATCTTTCAATATCTCTTGAAAGGCCGAGATGTTCTCTTGAATGGTGCCTTCCTTTCGCTGCAGAAGACTGCTTAACGCTTCCACCCTTTGCTCATAATTGGACTGCTGGCCGGCAAGCTCGTCTATTTCCCGGCTAAGCTCCTCATATCCCGCTGTATTCGTTTTTAATTGCTTCAGGATAAGGAAGGCTTCTACTAGGAAAGAAAGCTCTGAGGACAAGCCCAGCTGTTTTTTCTTTTCCTCTACTTGCTGCTGGACAGGTTCCAGCTCCTGCTCCCAGTCTTCATATTGCCGGATGATCCTTTCGTACAAAAGCTCCTTCTGCCTCACAAGCGTTTCAGCTGAAGCTGCCTGTACTTGGAAGGAATCGAATGTTCCCCCGCCGCTTCCCTGTTTCACCTGTGTCGATTTCAAAAATGGGTAAATAGCAAAGAAGACAAAAACAGAAAACCCTGCAAATAAGAAAGTAACCCACCACTCTGTTAAAAAGAAAAGGACAAGCAGAAATGCAGCATCAAATATCACCATCACAGGGAATAACCACGCCCGGGAATGAACCTGTTTCTCTTTTGCTCTTGTTTCCCCAGCTTCCACTGAACTGTGCGATTTGGCCTGCTGTTCCTTTAATCCTTTTAAAGCGGTTTCCGCTTCTTCCAGCTCATGTCTTGCATGATCAAACCGGTCATCCAGCTGTGCCTTTCTGTCCATTAAACGAACGTAGTGGCTGACAGCCTCCTTTAATTCCCACTCAAATTCAAGGGAGTCGTCAATCTGCTCAAGCTTGACTGAACGCTGCCACTTCAGCTTCGCTGCGGCTTCGTCCATTTTTTGTTTCAATGAATCACGTTCTGCTTTACATTCAGCTAAGCGGTTTTTGACACGTTCAGCATGAGAAGATTCATCAACGACACGCTTCATCTCCAGTAATGTATCCTTGTCATAAAGCGGTTGAACTTGTGCCAGCGAGGTTTGCAAATGATCTAATTTTTGCTTTAGTGCAGTCATTTGAGCCTTTTTCGGGTGATGGTGTGATTCTAATTTATCCAATTCATGCTCTGTTTCTGCTCTAAAGCGTTTGACTCGTTCTGGATAACGGGCTAATTCTTTTTTTAACTCCATCTTCTTCTCTAACATGGGATAAAGTCGAATGTGTTCGTTTAACTGCTGAATCTGTTCTTCTGTCTGCTTCATTTCCTTTTGAAGCGCTGTGATCGTCTCTATGAATTCAGAATGCTCCCGTTTTTTTTCTGTATAACGGCCTTCTGCCAATCTAGCTTGTTTCAGCTGGGCAGCCAGCTCTTTTAAACGATCAAGCTGCTGGTTTAATTCCGGCTTGCGTCCATTTGGTTTAAACAGCTGCTCCTGCTGCTTAAGCAGCCTGCTATCCATCTTGGAGGCAGCATCTGAGCCAAATAAACTTGAGAAAAGGAGAAATTCACCGATTTGATCTTCGTTTAAGGCTTGGACATTTTGCAGTCCAAACACATCAAATGAATAGATTGATTGGAATAATCTGCGATCTGTTCCCTTTAAAAGAGTTCGTAGAAATGCTTCATCTTTCACTTCACCATTCGGTAAAAACACCTGCGTTTGACCGCCTCGATCGGACGATCTCTCAATGTGAATGACACCTAACTCCTCATCTAAGCAAGTGAGGGAGCCGCCATAGAAAGATCCTTGTTTCGGCTTGTATATCTTGTTTTTTGAAAAACCAAATAACATCGACTCAATAAATGCCTTCAATGTCGTTTTCCCCGATTCATTCAGGCCGTAAACTAGCTGAAAACCGTCATCAGAAAAGTGAAAGGTTCGATTTGAAAATTTCCCGAAATTCGCTATATGGAGTGAACGTATTTTCATCATACCTCTCCTTTTCTCATAATTGCTTCAGCTGTTCCGTCAGCAGCCTTTGTGCCTCTTCTTTTATATCCACTTCATCCTCTTTTGTGAGCGCTTTTCCTGACTTCCTGTAGGTTGGGTGACGCTTGATCGGTGAAAGCAGCTCTTCATATGACTCAAACTGTGCAATTTCTGCCGTTAGTTCCTTCAAAAAGGAATCTTCTGGATCAATCACATCCTCGTTTGTTCGGCAATCAATTGACATCACCCAAACAAACACATCTTCATCTTCCTCCTGCTCATGAAAAACAGTCATCAGCTCTTCGAGGACCTCAAGCTGCGTATGCTCAAAGTAAGAAGGCGCATCACCTGTCAATTCAATTCTCACAAAATGAGGAATGCCTTCCTCTTTCAGCTCATTGATTTTGCCTTCCACAAGTGTGACAAGATCCGTCATATGAGTTGTTTCTGTGATGTCTATTGCCAGTTTCTCAAAGATGATATCTGCACAGCTGATAAAATCCGCTGCCCGTGAATCTTCGGAGAGGTGAATCAAGTAACAGCCTTTTTCTCCCGTTTCTTTTATATGTCTGCCCTGCACATTACCAGGATAAATTATATATGGGTCTTCATGCAGAAGGGCTCTTTTATGTATATGTCCAAGCGCCCAATAATCAAAATCCTGTGCTATGAGCTGCTGAAGCTGAAATGGGGCATATGCATCATGTCCTTCTTGTCCGGCTAATGTGCCGTGAAGCATCGCAATGTGATAGGCAGCATCTGTTGTTTTGACATAATGAGATGTCATATTTTCATATACAGCCCGCTCTTTGTAGCTAAACCCATAAATACTCGCGACAAGCTGATCCCCTCGATAATAGGAGTGCTCACTTGGTGTACTGCTCGAAAAGACATGTACATTCTCGGGCCACTCAATCGGTGTCCATTCACCGCCTAAATGATCATGATTCCCATAAATAATAAAGACTTCAATCCCGTGCGTTTGCAGTCTTACAAACTGATTTCTTAAAAACAGCTGTGCTTTTAAGCTGCGATTGGATTCATCAAATAAATCACCGCTCAGCAGCACAAAGTCTACCTCCCGCGCAACGGCGAGATCAAAGATGTTCTTAGCACTTTGAAATGTACTTTCTTTGAGCCGCTTAAATATAGAACTAGGTATAGTCGACATTCCTGCAAATGGACTGTCTAAATGTAAATCTGCGGCATGAATAAAGGTGAGCTTAGTCAAACGTCTATCTCCTTGTCCGATACTGTCATTGTCCATATTTTATCATGCCATTTTTACGAATGCACGTTCTATCACTCTTCTTCTAAAAAACACATTTTTAAGGGCTAAAAAAGAGGTTTTGTCTTATTCCATGTTTAATTACATTAAAAACAGAAGAAAGGAAGATGAGGAATGGAGAAGACATACTTTTTAACCGTATTTGACCGGTCGGGTGAGACTTTATTAAATGAAAAAATCACAGCGGATGGTGACGAGAAAGCAAAGGAATTAGGACGTCATCGCTTAATGGAACAGCAATACACAAAGCATTCTCATCGACTCGTTGATCAAGCAGGAAAGCTGCTTTTATTTGAACGTTAAAAAAGCCGGCTTTCGCCGGCCTCATGTTCATTTATGCTTTTTGAAAGACAGGACGTCTTTTTTCTAAAAAGGCCTGTATACCTTCCTTGTGATCATGACTTTTTCTCAGTCTTGCCTGTGCTGCTCTCTCTTTTTGAAGAACTGCTAAGAGCTTTGATTCTGACTGCTGGAAATAGATCATCTTTGTTTCGATAAAGGCTTGAAGCGGCATGTTCATAAATGGCTTCACACACACTTTTTGATACGTATCGACCTCATCCTGGAACACCCCGTCTGCAAGGCGCAGCTTTAACGCTTCTTCAGCCGGCAGCTTTTGTCCGCTCCAAATCAATTGTTTAGCGGTTTGCTCACTCACTCTTTTTGTGAGGAAAAAATGCCCCCCGCCATCTGGAATTAATCCTACTCCATTAAAATTCATGGCGAGTTTTGCATCCTGATGCATAAACAAGTAGTCACAGCTTAGAGCAAAGCTAAAAGCGAGGCCTGCTGCTGACCCGTGAACAAGCGCAATCGTCACTTTTTTCATACTAGCTAGAGAAAGTGTAATTCCCTCGATCAAATCCATCACACGATGGAAATCTTCTTCACTTTCCTGCTTGAGCATCATCCCAATATCTCCGCCTGCTGAGAATCCTTTTCCCGCTCCCTTGATGACAACGACTTTTGCACTGCTTTCCTCCGCTGCATCACATGCTTCTTTGAATTCAGCAAACATGTCCACATGAAAAGAATTATAAGCTTCAGGCCTATTGAAAACGATTTCAAAAACATCCCCGTCTAACTGACAATTGATATATGTCATCATCCATCCCCCTCTTCTTTTAAAAGCTCATCACTTACTTCCATTTTCATCATGTAAAACCTTTTTCTCTAAATAAAAAATTTCAAGATCAATTGATACTAAAATAAGCATAATGATTGAAACAAGAAATATATTTTTATATAGTAAAAAAAGAAAGAAAATAAATTTGAAAGGAGGAGGATGATTGATCAGATGTTCCATCATGATATTGGTTAGCTTCATCGTCATGTTTTCTCCTTTTTCAAATGTCGTTTTTGCTTCACAGGCAGAAGCGAGTATACCTAGCCTGATTTCTCCATCCATTTATGATGAAGAAATCAATGCTGTGAAGACACCTTCATTTTCAAAAAAACATGCTTCATCCATTCTGTTGAAGGACAGATTATCAAGGGCGTATGCCAAGACTTTTCTGCCAAAGCCTGCCCCATCAGCTGCATTGTCCATTGATCTATGTTTTTTGGAAATGAAGTGTGCGATCCCCGTTATGTATCAATCTAATTACCTCTACTGATTCATTTTATTTCATCCGCATTTACTATTTGAAAAACACAGCCTATCAAATTCGGAGGGATAAAATGAACATTAAAGAAAATGATCTTCCTGGGATCGGAAAGAAATTTGAAATTGAAACGAGAAATAGAGAAAAGATGACGATTGTGATTCATGATGATGGCAGACGGGAAATTTATCGTTTTGACGATGATGATCCAGATGAAGTGCTGTCTACCATTTCACTCGATGATGCTGAATCCCGGCAAATCGCTGCTATTATCGGCGGTATGGTGTATAAACCGCAGGCACTAGAAACCATTGAAATGGCCTTCAACGACTTGATCATTGAATGGTTTAAAGTGGAAAAAGGTGCAAAAGCGGTTGGACATACACTCGGTGATTTAGATGTGAGACAAAATTATGAAGTCACCGTGATTGCGATCATTAAACATACAAATGAAAAATTACTCAACCCTGGTGCCGATTCGATTATTCAAGCAAATGATACGATGGTCATTTCGGGCGAAAGAAAACACTTGAAGCGATTGGTACGTGATTTTCTTTCTAGAGGGGGAGAGTGATGAATGGATCATTTAGTCTTTGAAGTTGGGACGGCGCTAATTCTTATCGCCATCGCCAGCTTAATCGCCAATAAAATTAAATTTTCTATCATCCCTTTTCTCATTGTCCTCGGAATGATTGTTGGGCCGCATGCTCCAACTATCGGGATCATTGATTTGAAATTTATCGAAAGCACGGAGATTATTTCGTTTTTTGGCAGAATGGGCGTCCTGTTCCTTCTTTTCTATCTTGGACTTGAGTTCTCTGTCGGAAAACTCATTAAATCGGGTAAATCTATTGCAGTCGGCGGATCTATTTATATTTTGATCAACTTCAGCTTAGGTCTGCTCTACGGTTTTATCACAGGGTTTGGATTCCTTGAGGTTCTCATTATGGCAGGGGTGATCACCATTTCATCCAGTGCCATTGTGGCCAAAGTCCTTGTCGATTTGAAACGAACGGCGAATCCTGAAACAGAGTTAATTCTAGGGATTATTATGTTTGAGGATATTTTCCTTGCCGTTTATTTATCCGTCGTATCAGGTCTTGTCCTTGGAGATGCCACTACTGTTGGCGGTGCCTTATTATCGATTTTAATCGCTTTTGGTTATATGATGCTTTTCTTTATCATTGCGCGGAAGCTGCCAAAACTATTAAATAAGTTGTTTGATATCCGTTCGAACGAAGTGTTCATCATTGTGATTTTTGCCGCTTTGTTCTTTGTCGCTGGTTTTTCAGAAACGATTCATGTAGCAGAGGCTATTGGAGCTCTCTTACTTGGTCTTGTTTTCTCAGAAACAGAGCACTCAGACCGCATCGAGCATCTCGTGGTTCCGTTTAGAGATTTCTTTGGAGCGATGTTCTTTTTCAGCTTTGGTCTCAGTATCGATCCGTTTACATTGGGTGATGCCTTCTGGCTTGCGATCGGCGCTGTGATTCTTACCTTAATTGGGAACTTCACTGCCGGAATGTTCGCTGGACGGAGAGCTGGATTTTCTCATAAAGCCTCTTCTAATATTGGATTAACCATCGTATCGAGAGGAGAGTTTTCAATCATTGTTGCCGAGCTTGGCATTGCCGGCGGACTTGCCGCTACTTTGAAGCCCTTTGCTGCATTGTATGTCTTAATCCTTGCGATCTTAGGACCGCTCGTAACGAAAGAATCTAAAAAAATCTATCAAATCCTAAACAAAATCTTCAAATGGAAACCTGAAAAACCAAAAGTAAAAAAAGAAACGACGATCTAATAAAAAAGGGCCCTATGCTTGGGCCCTTTTTTATGTCTTATTCAAATTGCTGAAATGCAGTTTCTTGTTTGACTGGCGCTTCCTCGACACCGCGAATGGTTCGAATGACTTTCTGGTTGCGGTAAATCGATAGTTTCAAATTGGTCGCCGCTGTTCCATGAGAATGATCAAGATTCGTGAATGTAAAGAAATGATTTGAACGCTTGTCTTTGAACACAAGCTTGAAGTCGTCTGTCACTTTAAAATGCTCATCACTTTCCCATTCAATCAAAGGTTCATATGCGCTAAACCATTCAGGAATATTCGGTGTGTATCCTGTAGCCAATACAGCGTGATCTACAGTTATGCTTTTTTCTTTCTTCAGCTGCCACTGCTTGAGATGCAGCTCCAAAGGCTGATGCTCTCCTCTTTGAATCGCTTCAAGCTCGGTCATTGGCTGAATGAACACAGATGGCTCTTCACCTGAAACGGAGCGATGATACAACTCCTGATAAATGCGCGAAAGCGTTGATGCATCGATGCCATTTCTTAATCCTGTCAGCCTGGGCAATGTGTTCATACGTTCTTCATAAGGAAGCGAATGAAAATACTCGACATACTTTGGTGTAAAAAGTTCTTGGCCAAGCTCTGCCGTCTCCAGCTCTCTAAATTCACTAGAACGCGTAAACCATGAAAGCTGCTGTCCTTTCTTTTGATGCTGAAGCAGGTCTAAGAAAATTTCGGCTGCACTCTGCCCTGAGCCGATCACCGCCACCGACTCAGCTTCATGAAGTGCTTTCTGCTGATCTAAATAACGGCTGCTATGGGTCACATATGGGTAAGCTGCTTCAGGCACATCGACTGGAATCATCGGTTTGCTTCCTGTGCCTAACACGACATGCTTTGCACGATATTCAGAAAGCGAACCATCTTTTAATCGTCTGACTCTCACAAGGTAGCCTTCTTGGCAGTCCGTCACTTCTTCTACCTTCATCCCGAACTGACAGCTGTCTAATTCTCCTGCCACCCATGATAAATACTCATTGAATTCTCTCCGCGGGATATCAAACTGTTCAAATGTATAGAACCGGTGAAGTCTATTTGCTTCATGTAAATAATTTAAAAATGTATACCTGCTCCTTGGATTCGCCATTGTGACAAGATCTGCTAAAAAGGAAACTTGCAAATCCGTTCCTTTGATCAGCATACCAGGATGCCAGGCAAACTCAGACTCTTGTTCAAAAAAACAGCATGAGACATCCTCATACTCCTCTAACAAAGCGGCCAACCCTAAATTGGCGGGCCCAATCCCAATTCCGATCACATCTATCATATGTACACCTGCTTTAACTGTTTATCACTTATATACCCTTTTACAAATGAAAAAAACACTGCGTCATCGCAGTGTTTAAACGTGAGAAACAAATAATGATTCAAGGAATTGAATTTTCTCTTCTGTATAGTGTTCATAGCGGTCATTATACGATTTTGGATCTTTTGGATTGGCATACTGCGTAATTTTTCCTGATCGTGGATCAATGAATTTACTTGCTGCACCGCATCCAATGCCAATGATTGTCTGTACTTCTTCCATGATAATAATATTATACAAACTTTCCTGTCCATCTAATGAATACCCGACATTTTCAAGATTCCCTAAAATATTTTTTTGTCTATATAAATAATATGGGTGATAATGATGTGCTTTCGTCCAAGTGACCGCTTCATCCATCATACGTGTGATTTCTTCTCGGTCGGCTACTTGATATTTCTCCTTATTGCGCGTCATTTCAGATGCTCTTTTAAAGGAGAGTGTATGCACGGTTAAAGATTCAGGCTTGAGCTCTTCAGTCTGCTGCAAGGAGTGCTGAAATTCTTTGAGCCCTTCTCCCGGCAATCCAATGATTAAGTCCATATTGATATTATTCATGCCGTACTGTCTTGATAAGTGATACTTTTCAATCGTTTCTTCGACACTATGATGCCGGCCAATAGCCTTTAGTGTTTCATTCTCATACGATTGCGGGTTAATGCTAATCCGGTCAATATTGTAGCGGTTTAGCACCTCTAGCTTATCAGGCGAAATCGTATCAGGACGCCCTGCTTCGACAGTCACTTCCCGTATATGCTTCACATCTGGGAACGAGCGGTACATTTCTTCATACAGCAAATCCATTTCTTCCGCTGTAATGCTCGTTGGCGTGCCTCCGCCAAAGTAAACGGTCGTCACTTTGATCCCGTGTTCTTTTAGCCATGCGCCCATTTTTTGCATTTCATAATGCAGACCAAACAAAAACGTTCCCACTCTGCCAGCTTGTCCTTTAATGGCGTAAGCAGGGAACGTGCAATAAGCACATTTTGTGGGGCAGAAAGGAATACCAATATAAATACTCACTTCCTGCTGAAGGTCATACAGATCTGGAATGGCTTGAAGCTGACGATCGACAATCTCCTGCATCAAATTGATTTTTTCATCATGAATCAAGTAATCACGCTTTAATGCCGCATGTGCATCTTCCTTTGACATGCCTTCTCTCAGCATCTTATGAAGCAATTTCGTAGGACGTATTCCTGTGAGAATGCCCCACTTTTGTGTCATTCCTGTGTGCTCCTGAAGCAAGTGTAAATAAACAGACAGCACTGTGTTTTTGATTTGTTTCCAGCGCTCCTTATCGTTCAAGCTCTCTGGGACATCCCGCGAAAAACGACTGGTGATGTCTGATCCATCGATATGACCAGATGCTTCCACCATGCCATTTTCTTCCTTCCAGTTAAATACCATGACCAAACCATCATCCAATTCACTTGGATCAAACATCACTTCACTATCTTCTTCAAATAAATTGGCTATATTGACAAGCGGGCGATGAAATCGTTCATCTGACAGCCCTTTAATTAAAATTCGCATCATATCACCTTTATCTTCAAACTTGTTTCATTTTACAAAATTCATGTAGGAAAAGCAATGAAGGGAACAGACGAAGGCCCTGTCATTTCTTGATTGACAGGGCCTTCACTGTATTATCTCTTAATATCGAATTGATGCAAAAATCCTTCTCTTTGCTGCATTCTAAAGTATTCCTTGATCATATAAGCCACACCCTGTTCATCATGCGAGCGCGTCACCCAATCGGCTTTACGCTTGACATCATTGGGGGCATTTCCCCTACCAACCCCTAACCCAGCCAATTCAAGCATTGGAATGTCATCTGTTCCATGACCAATGACAACCGTATCTTCTAAAGTAAAACCGAGTGCAGAGGTTAAAAGAGAAAGTCCCGCTTCCTTCGAAACCCCTTTGCATACAATATTCATTTTCTCATCACTGATCCTAATAAGATCAACAGATGGGAATGCTTGTTGAATGGTCCTGTGAATCTCAGGCTGAAGCTCCGCGGTCGAATATACTTCAATCACTGGAGTACTGACTGGTTCATCCATCAGCATATCACTTAACGATTCAACAAATTGAACGGGATAGAAAATTGGATCAGACGGATGAATAAGCGTCTTTCCCATCAGCTGAGACTGCGTTTTTTTCCGGTTGCCGATCGAGAATTTTTCATGCAGCAAGCGGACATTACAATCGAAGCTTTCAAGGATTTGCACAAGATTAAATGTCTTTTCTTCCGTTAATTTTTTCACATGAAGCGGCTCATCGAGTTTATCGGCGATAAATGCACCACTATGCGTCACAAGGGTTGATGTTGGAATCTTCAACGCCTTGGCAATTTTTTGAGCGGAACGAAAATGCCGGTTGGTGACAATCGTCACGTAAACCCCTTTTTTCTTTACATATTCCACAGCTTCTTTTGTAGCAGAATGGATTTTACCATTGGAACGAAGTAACGTCCCATCTATATTGAGTGCAAGTAGTTTTTTTGACACTGAGGCATCCCCCTTCTTGATGACTGTACTTACGATGAGGATATGCCCTAGCTTGGTGCTTTAGAACATGCAGTTGAAAGAGCCCCAGGTTATGAATAGATGGATAAATAAAAAAAGCCTACCCCTAGGCTTTTTTTTATGTATGGTTTGGATGCGTTACAATGGAGTGATGAAGCTCCCCATGATCCCCTTATCATTTACACACCAAAGCATTGCTTATATCAGATCCCCTTATGATGCTTTGCGTTTCTCCCAGAAGCGCTTCTCTCTCGTTTGGCTCACCGCCATAAATCCCAAGTGAAACGCACCCAATTGTCCCTTGAGAGCGCCTTTTGAAAGCACTTTCAATATAAGTATTATCGCAGAATTTATGTGCTTCGACAACCTTTTTTTAAAAGATATTGAGGAGAAAAGATAAAACAAAAAAGGGCGAATGACATCGCCCTTTCCATTAGTTTTCTTCTGGATTCCCATAAAGCTCTTCAAGTGGCTTCATGATAATTTTATTTAATTCACCGATAAGAACACTCACACGTTGTTCTGCTTCCATCAACTGAGAGATTTTATCGTGCTGCTGAACAAGAGCAACTGTTTTTTGAGCTTGCTCCACTTCTTCTTGTGTGATCTCTTGACCAGTCATTTGTTTTTGTTGAAGGTTTACTTGAATGTCACGGAAGTTCTCAAACATTCTTTTAGAGGACTCATCCGCGTTTACCTCATCATAAAGATTTCTTAAAGTTGAATATTCTTCGCTATGACGCAATGCTTTTTCAAGGTCATATGCAACATCATAAAGATTTACAGACATGTTATGTCTCCTTTCTATCCGTTATCACCGATATGATCGGCGGACACCACTCCACTATAACAAACTATGGCTTTCGTTTCACATATATACAATGAATTCATTAAAATTTCTATAGCTTGTCTTAGAATAGCGCCACAAAAACTGCCTGTATAGCACCAATCATCCCGCCTAAAAGACCGCCTAGAAATGTTATCATCTTCAGCTCCTTATTAGAGATGCTGACTACAAGCTCTTCCATTTTTTCAAGCGGGAAAAGTTCAATTTGTTCACGAATGATATCTTCAAATTGCAGCTTTGCAAGCAGACTCTCTAAAGCATTTGAAGCCGCTTCGATCCCCTTATCAATCAACACTGGCGCAAAATGTGTTTTAAGGTCATCCGCTACAGCACTGACATATGTTCCAACTGGTTTGTCTAATATCAGCTTTGTAGAGAAATGAGAAAGCAATTGATTTTTCACACTAAAAATAAGTTCCTTCACATTCCATTTTTCATCAAGCTCATGAAGAGAAAATAGCTTCACCTTGTCCCATTCTTGAACAAGTAAATCTGATAAAAATCTTTTTGTTTCTGCATTCCTTAAGAACTTGATAATTTCTGGATGCACACGGTCAATTAAGCTTGAATTCCCTAGAAACATTTGGACCATACTGCCAAGCATTCCCCGTTCTTTTAAGAAATCATCAATCATATTGCCAAGCCTGGCTTTGCCTTCATCACTTTCAAAATAATGAATGCCTCTCTTTAAAATATAATCTGCTGCATCTGGAATTTTTGATGATATTTTGGTTTCCACTTCTACCGGGAGCAATTCAGATAAAGTTTGCTCGTTATATGTTTCAAGCAATGAAGCGAGCTTCTGGTCAGACCACTGATGGAGCCATCTATCTGCTTTGACATCAGCCTCTGTAACGCCGAATTTTTCTAGCAGGGAGAATACGGTGATCTCCATATTTGCGCCTTTGTCAATATATTGATGGACTGTACGCAGGATCTCCTGCTTTGCATCCGATGATTCAAATCGCTTTTGAATACCTTCTGGCGTGAGCAAATGCTCCATAACCATGACACCAACCTGCTTGGCTACTTCGTCTCTTCTTTTAGGGATAAGCCCTGGTGTAAATGGAAGCTGTTTTCCGAATAAGTAATATGGCTTATAAGGCCGAAAAAGCATTTTAATTGCAAGATGGTTTGTCGCTGCTCCTATGACTGCGCCGATAACAATCATAAAGATAAACGTTGTGAATATATTCAAAGTCGTCATCTACCTTTCAAACAACACCCGAGGTTTATTGTTTTGATCTATACGTATTATAGTTGTTGTCAAGTTCCCAAGCAAATGAAGCATGCAGCGAGACATATGATCAAGCGATCTGTCGTAATGATAAAGGAGCGCAAGCTTTATGTAAAATCATAAAAAAATTTTTTTGTGATGGTAAAAAAAAGAAGTTGAAAAGAAGGTGTTTTTTAATGACAACATTAGGTATTGTGAGCCTTTCTCCGCAGTATGAAGAGGCATTCACACGGCAGCTCGCCAAAGCTGCCTCTTCTTATCGTTTAGTGGTTGTTCGTTTTACACCATTTGATTTAAAGCCGGCTTCAAATTTGATACAAGGCCAAACATATATGAATGGCCAAGGGTTTGCCGACGCACAATTTCCGATTCCCGACTTGATTTATGACCGATGTCTTTACCGGCATGACGCACAATCTAAAAAAGCAAAACCCATCATGGAATGGCTAAAAAAATATCCAAAAACAAATTTTTTGAATACCGGCATTTCAAATAAAATGGTGCTATTTGAGCAGCTCCGTCTCCGCTCTGCTTTACAGCCATATTTACCTGGCTGCTTTATATTAAAAGAGCCCTCAGACCTGATCAATATGGTAAGGGAGTGCGGGGCTGGCGGTTATTGTAGAATGCAGCCTCTCTCCCATCAGCATGCAGCATCTACTTACTTCATTTCCTTTGATGGCAAATCAACATTTACCGTTCAGCTAAGTTCCAATCAAACCATTACATTTTCTCGTACGTCAGAGCTGGAGCGCTGGTGCAAAAAATATGCAGGCCGGTATTTTCTTCAATTTTTCAACACGAATGATCAAAAAGAACTTTTATTCAATGAAATCAAGATTTTCCTTATGAAAGATTCACAAAATCAATGGAAACGCATGGGAATTCACACAAAATCACCTGCAGAAAATAGTCTTTTGAGTCATACACAAAAATCAGCTCCTGTGATAGGCTTTGAACACTATCTAAATACATTGCAGCCACACATCAAGGAGCTCCTTTTAGATGATATTGCATCCATTCAGGCATCAATCCCAGCTTATATAGATAAAACTTACTCTCCTTGCTTTGAATTCGCAGTAGACTTACTTCATTCAAGTGAAGGCAGACTTTTCATATCAAATATCAGATCAAAGCCAGGGCGGTCCGCTTTTTTAAAAGCTTACCCTGAGAAGGAACACCAATTGATTCGTACCATTCTTGAACATGCGCAAACGATAAAGTCTCAACCGAAGGAGGTTTCTTATGAATAGAAAGCGCTGCATCATCGCCCCACACCTCACAAGTGAAAAAACAATTCATCTTCCCGTCCATTATAAACAGAAAGATGCCATCTATTCTCTTGCTCTAGGGTCCCGTTTAGTAGATGGCTTCAACATTTCCTATCATCTGCATCCAAATAAAATTTTATTATCTGAAGATCTATACAGAGGATTACTGATTCCTTACCAATCAAAAGCTGATGTGATCATCATTGACCATACACTTTTTATAGGGCCGTTGATGGGCATTTTCACTGCGGGTTTTGAGCAAAGTACACAGCCATTGGGAACGAGATCAGAATTTTTTATCAAACTGCTGCACTCTTTCAGGCAGCATCCTGGTTTTGCCTATCTTTTTGGGCCACATTCGATTGAATGGGAAAAAGGAATTGTAGAAGGACTGTTGTACCAGCAAGATTCATGGGTTAAAAAACAGCTTCCCCTTCCGTCAGTCATTTATGACCGGCTTCCAAATAGAAAAGCTGCTCAGTCGGCACTCATACAAGAAACGAAGCGAAAACTCACTCAAGACTATGATATCCCTTGGTTCAATCCTTACTTTTTTAATAAATGGGAGATTCATGAACAGCTATTAACAGATGAAAAAACATGGTCCTTACTCCCACATTCTGTACAATTAGATCCCGTGGACGCTCTAATTAAAATTGAAACACTTCTCCACCTGCATCAAATTATATACTTAAAACCGACAAACGGAAGTCATGGAGACGGTATTTATCAGTTAAAGAAGGAAAATCACGGAATCACTGTATACTCAAATTCGGGAAGGTCTATTCCATATGATTCAATAGATCAGTTTGTTCAAAAGCTGCGAAAAGATCATGCAATTCATGAATTTATTGCACAACAAAGAATTGAGCTCCTTCAAATAGACAATCAACCGATGGATTTCAGAGTTCATACGAATAAAAATAAAGAAGGTGATTGGACAGTCACAGCAGCAGCAGCAAAGGTTTCTGGAGATCATAACATCACAACTCACCAGTTACACGGGGGAACGGTGAAAACACTTTATGCTGTCTTTCCAGAAGAAAAGAAACGTTTGCAGATTTTACAGCAGCTTTCTCATACTGCCATCATGCTCAGCCAGGTGATAGATAAAAAAATGTCCGGGCATATTGGTGAAATCGGTTTTGACTTAGGCATTGATCAAACAGGTGCAATTTGGTTGTTCGAAGCTAATTCTCGCCCTGGCCGAGAGATTTTCCAGCATGTCTCTTTGAAAAAATCAGAATGGATGATTGGGAAAAGTATCATGGATTACGCATCTTACCTTTCAAAAACGGCACTCACAACTTCAGATCACGCAAACGTCTACTGACGCTTTTTTGTCACATGTCAGTGCTCTTAAATCTATGCTTTTTCTATGCTCTTTTCATGAGATGAGATACAATAAAATCAAGTTCAAGGTTGTTTCCGTGTTGTCGTGTTTGTTTATTGTTTCATCAATAAAAGCAAGGAGGCAATGATGATATGATTTCTCATTTTCAATGGAAACCCCTTTTTAAGAAAGCACAATTGCCAGGCTGGAAAATATCCTTTTTCCACAACGGTGCGCACTATGAAGGCATCTACCACAAAACAGGTGACATTGAATGGGGCTCTCAGCTTCCGCCCCATGAAGTAGAACCAACTTTAAAAGAAGAAATCCACGAATTAATGCTGTTCCATGTCTATGATTAAACTGTTTAAGGAGCCCCGCCATGTTAGAAAAATTAAAACTTGTTTACGGAAACCATATCATCAGCACACCTACTCATGACAAACAAATTCTTTGGTATCAAACAGACGAAGGTGAAATATTTGGAGTAAACAAATCGGAGCTTTCAGAAAGAGAAACACTTCTTCTCAACTCTTTTCTTACACCAATTGATCTATTTCAAAAAACGCAGACCGAGGATGAACAAAAATGGTTCAGCTATCTTTTTGAAAACAAACCACTAACTGTCCAACATCCCGTCCGTGTTTATTATTTTCAAATGATCCATCAAGAAGAACAAAGACAGCAAATAAAAGAGGCTGTGAATAACAGCCTCGAACATACTCATTTCATATGGACAGGCCCTGAAACAGCTATGCTGATTCAACCAAACGCCACATCAGAAAACAGTCAATTAGATCAGTTAAATGATTTGTCTCTGGCTATTACAAGTGATTTTTTAACAGACTCAGTCTTTATGCAAGGACAGCTGCATTTGCCTAATGACCATTTACAGATGAGGTTATTAAATGAACAACAGCTCTTTTTATGCCATCTGCAGCGAGAAAAGCTTAGATCAGGGGCTGCCACATTTTATCAATGCCTGCCATCGTTCATTTGTTATGATGCATCTGCACTCTCTCACGCTATTTCAGATGCTTTTAAAGAAGCGGTCTTTGACCGGGATGTTTATCGCACTCTCATGACCTATATGCAATGTAATTTAAACGCATCCAAGGCAGCAAAAGCGTTATATGTTCACAGAAACAGTCTTCAATATCGAATTGATAAATTTATTGAGCGCACTGGTCTAGATATACGTCATTTTCCAGAAGCATCAGCTGCTTATTTGATGATGATTCTACTCGATCTTTCATAAAGAACGAAGACATGAGCACCCTGCCCAAAAATGAAAATAGGATGTTGTGCACGTTGTCCATTTACAGACTCTTCCTCATTTTATACACTTTATTTACTAGTAAAGCGCTTTCAAAAAAAGAGGGACTGGGGAGGCTGACAGCTAATGGCTGAAATGATGCTGAATCAAATTTATAAAGTGTACGATAACAAGGTAACAGCAGTAGATAACTTTAATCTACATATAGAAGATAAAGAATTTATTGTGTTTGTTGGTCCATCAGGCTGCGGAAAATCAACAACCCTTCGCATGATTGCAGGTCTAGAAGAAATATCACAAGGAGACTTTCTGTTAGATGGAAAACGGATGAATGATGTAGCGCCGAAAGACCGGGATATCGCAATGGTTTTCCAAAACTATGCATTATATCCTCATATGAACGTGTACGATAATATGGCTTTTGGATTAAAGCTTCGGAAGTTTCCGAAAGCAGAAATTGATGAGCGGGTTCGAAATGCCGCTAAAATATTAGGGCTTGAGCAATATTTAGACAGGAAACCAAAAGCACTGTCTGGCGGTCAAAGGCAGCGTGTTGCACTTGGCAGAGCAATTGTACGTGATGCAAAGGTTTTTCTTTTGGATGAGCCGCTTTCTAATTTAGATGCAAAACTCCGTGTTCAGATGCGTGCTGAAATTTCTAAGCTTCATCAGCGTCTGCAAACGACATTTATCTATGTGACACATGATCAGACTGAAGCCATGACAATGGCAACCCGCCTTGTTGTCATGAAAGATGGATTTATTCAACAGGTTGGAGCCCCGAAAGATGTATATGAAAACCCAGAGAATGTGTTTGTAGGTGGATTTATCGGCTCACCTGCGATGAACTTTTTCACAGGAAAGCTCTCTGACGGTGCCATTGCGGTTGGAAAAACACATATTCGTGTACCAGAAGGAAAAATGAAAGTATTACGCAGCCAAGGCTATATTGGAAAGGATGTCATTTTAGGCATCAGACCAGAAGATTTTCACGATGAACCAGTATTTATAGAGGCGTCTGAAGGCACAAAAATTAATGCTGATGTAGAAGTAGCTGAATTAATGGGAGCAGAAACGATGCTTTATTCTTCTATCGATGGTCAATCGTTTATTGCACGTGTTGATTCTCGTACCGATGTACAGGCCGGACAGTCTATCCCTCTTGCAATTAATATGAACAAAGCCCATTTCTTTGATGCGGATACGGAGCTGCGCATCCGCTCAGCAGAATAAGAAGATATATAAGCAGCGCCATCACTCATCATTGGGTGATGGTTTTTTGTATGTTAACACAACATTTACCATGTTCTTTTCTCGTATGTTTTTTTCGGAAATAACCATAATACTTAGTACAAAGCAGTTACTGCATTGGGTTTCGCCAAGTGGCAAATGACTTGGATCATTTCGCTGGTGCGATTCCAGCAAACCCAACCAAAAAAACAAAACATATACAAAAAGGAGAATCACATCATGGCAAATTCTAATAGTTCAAACCAATTACTAGTTCCTGGAGCAGAGCAAGCGATCGATCAAATGAAATACGAAATCGCTGCGGAATGTGGTGTAAACCTTGGAGCAGAAACAACATCTCGTGCTAACGGTTCAGTTGGTGGAGAAATCACAAAACGTCTTGTGTCTTTCGCTCAACAAAATCTTGGCGGAACAAAAGCTTAATTTCATATTTGGATCATAGAAGGCACCTCTTATGGTGTCTTCTTTTTTTGTTTTTATCCCTCACCAAACTCCTTTCAGCTCATATCATGTAGTAGAAAGGAGCGGATCTTCATGGACATTATTTCTGGTATGAACTTTGAACTTTTACAATTTGTAGGTATCTCTCTATTATGTGAATATGCTCATAGTATTCGGTCCTTTCATTTATATAAAAAAAGCATCACATAAAAGTTGTACCATTTTGTGCCCTTTTCACTTATAGTATGTAGTGGAGGGATCGAACAGATGAAAATAGCTCTTTTCGGTGCTCATGGACGTGTAGGACAAGCATTTCTTCGTTTCGTTCAAGTAGATGATCGTTACATGGTTCGTTCATTGATTCGAACAAACCGAGAAGAAATGCTTGCGGGTATGTTTCAAGTCACCGGCAATTCAAGAAATCGGGAAGATGTGCTTGAGACAATCAAAGGAGCAGATATTGTTGTGAGCTGTCTATCAACAGATGGTGACGATACATTATCTGTTTCAATGGAGCATATCGTACAAGCCATGAAGCAAACAAATACATCTAGAATTATTACAATTGGTACAGCAGGTATTTTAAAAGCAAGAAAGCAGCCGGAGCTCTACCGTTTTGAAACAAATGAATCAAGACGGACCACTTCCCGAGCAGCTAAAGAGCATGCGAAAGCGTTTGAAATCCTTCAATCGACTGATCTAGATTGGACCATTATTTGTCCAACCTATTTACCAGATGGAGAAGTGACACGGTCATATCGCTATGAGAAAGATTTTCTCCCTATAGATGGAAAGAAAATTTCAGTTGAAGATACCGCACACTTTTTATATCAGCAGTTAAATTCGAAGGAGTTTGTACATCAACGCGTCGGCATCGCTTATTGATGATGCAGCCTGTCCAAACAATATAATCAATAAAAGTCGAGAACAGAATCTCCGACTTTTTTATGCAAAGGAAAAGAGCCTCATTCAATTGGAAGAGGCTCTTTTTTCTACTATTCATCAGCTGTTGGCAACAGCACCTTTTTGCAGTTCATACATTTGTGCATACAGCCCTTCTTGCTGCATGAGTTGTTCATGACTGCCACGCTCGACGATTTCACCTTTTTCTAACACCAAGATCATATCGGCTTTCTTAATAGTGGATAATCGGTGAGCAATCACAAAAGTCGTCCGTCCTTCTTTGACTACATCAAGTGCCCGTTGAATGATCGCTTCTGTTTCTGTATCAATGTTGGCTGTGGCTTCATCTAAAATTAATATCGCTGGATCGTACGCCAATGCGCGCGCAAATGAAATCAACTGACGTTCCCCTGAGGAAAGGGTGCTTCCCTTTTCAACGACTGGTTCATCAAAACCTTCTGGCAGGTGCTTCAATAACTCTGCTGCGCCTACTTGCTTTAATGAAGATTCAATGGTTTCTCTTTTGATATCTTCATTTCCTAAGCTGACATTGGAGGCAATTGTTCCAGAAAATAAATACGGGTCTTGCAGCACAATGCCCATTTGTTTACGCAGCGTTTGGCGCGACTGATCATAAATGCTTTCACCATCTATGAGAATGTCTCCTTGCTGAATGTCATAAAAACGCAGCAGCAAGTTCATGATCGAGCTTTTCCCAGAACCAGTATGCCCCACAAGTGCAACCGTTTGACCTTTCTTTGCTTCAAACGTAATGTTCTTTAAGACATTTTTCCCTTCATTATAAGCAAAGGTGACATCTTTGAATTGAACGTGTCCCTCCAGCTTCTTCTGAACAGGTTCTTCCACTTCTGTTCCTGGTTCATCTAATAACCTGAAAACCCTTTCCGATGAAACCCTTGCTAGTTCCAACCTAGAGAATTGATTCACAATGCCTGTAATCGGCTGGAACAATCGATTTAAATAATCGACAAACGCATAGAGCACACCAATGGACACAATGCCTGTCGCACTTAACGAAGCACCTCCAAAATACCAAATGAGTGCCACATATGCTAAATTTCGCAGCAGGTTAACCAAGTTATGTGAAAGAAGTGAATTTAAATGCAGCATCTTTCGCTGATATCGAAAGTGATTGTTGTTCAGCTCATCAAATTCGTCTTGCGTCGCTTTTTCATGACGAAACGCTTGAATGATTGTCATCCCTTGAATGGCTTCATTTAGCTTGGCATTGATTTCACTGATGATCGAACGAATGCGGTGATTGTACACTGATGCAAACTTTCTGTAAGTCATCGACCATAGGAAAATAATCGGTACTGCGACCAAACAAATGAGTGCCAGCTTTACATTTAACAAAAACATGGCAATGTAAATCCCAATCATGTAAATGGCACTCGTCACGAAATTAGCAAGGACTGTTACATATAAATCACGAATGGTTTCCGTGTCATTTGTGATTCTCGCGACAACCTTTCCAGCCGGTAAATTATCAAAATATCGGATCGGCAGTGTTTGGATGTGCTCAAATACGTCTACCCTCATTTTTTGAATAATTCGATTTGCAATCCTCTGGAGCAAATAATGCTGCCCATACTGAAAGAAAATCGCAACGATGAGCAGTCCTAGATAAAATAGAACAAGCTGCACCAAACCATTGATTTCTGGCTGATAAAAAGCGAAAATCTCCTCTTTTGATAAACGCTTTACCTCATAGGTTTCACGCTCGTTCCCATTATCAATGGTGAGCTGATCTCCCGATATTTTTCTGTTTCCATCAAAACGAATCGGCTCATTCACAAAATAGTAACCGAACCCGACTTGCACTACATTGATTTGCTTTCCAGAATCCATTCCATTATTTAATCGATCTCTTCGTATATAGTTATTTCCCTGGTAATAAACGGTTTTGTCTGTCTTTTCATTGACCTCGACATACGGTTTTTCTACACCTAAAATATGATCATCAATCATTTTCTTCCCAATAAACGGTCCTGTCAGCTCAGCACCAACTGCAATCATTAGAAAGATTAAGGCAACAGACAATACTTTCTTATATAGGAGTGCGTAGGCAAGGAGTCTTCTTCCTGTTGTCATGCCTCATCCCCTCCTTCCAGCTGATTTGTCAGCTGCTGACGCAAAAATTGTTCTTTGTACCACCCATCCTGCTGGATGAGCTCGTTGTGTGTGCCCTTTTGGACAATGCGTCCCTCTTCCATGACAAGAATGAGATCCGCATGTTCAACAGCTGATAGGCGATGAGTTGTAATAAACGTCGTTTTGCCATGACGGTTTTGTCTTAGATTTTCTAAAATAGCGGTTTCTGTTTTTGCATCTACCGCAGATAATGAGTCATCCAGAATTAAAATGTCTGGATCAATTAATAAAGCACGTGCAATGGATATTCGCTGTTTTTGTCCGCCTGACAGCGCCACACCTTTTTCCCCAACCATGGTTTCCAGACCCTCTGGCAAAAGGCGTAAATCCTTTTCAAAATAAGCATCTTTGATTGCTTGTGCTAACTCATCTTGTTTCGCGTCACGATGACCAAAGCGCATATTCTGTTCCACGCTTTTTGAGAAAAGTATATGATCCTGCGGTACGTATCCAATCCATTGAAATAACTGATCTAATTCAATGTCTTGGATTGGAACACCTGATAGCAAGATTTGCCCATCACCTGCCGGGTACTGGCGCAAAAGCTGTTTGACAATGGTCGTTTTGCCGCTTCCCGTTTTGCCTGTAATCCCAATCGTCTGCCCTTTTCGTACAGTAAAGGACACATCAATGAGATTATCTTTAGATGAAGTTGGATACCTGAATGTCACATGATCGAACTCAATATCTCCAGGCTCTTGTAACGTTTTCGGCTGAGCAGCATCTGTTACGTCCGGCTTGTAGCTGAGTGTATGATTTAACCGGTCTAACGACGCATTTCCTCTTTGCATAATATTAATCAATTCGCCGATCGCAAACATTGGCCAGATCATCATGCCAAGATAGACGTTAAATGCAACAAGCTCCCCAATGGTTAAATCACTTTGGAACACGAGGTATGCTCCGTAGCCGATTCCGATTAAGTAGCTGATCCCCACAAGTAATTTCACTGTCGGCTCAAACAAAGAATCAATGATCGCCACTCGCATGTTTTTTTGAAATACATCATCTGTCATTTCTCGAAAGCGTTCGACATCTTGTTTCTCCTGCACAAAAGAGCGAATGACCCGGACACCTGCCACTGATTCAAGAACGCGATCGTTCATATCACCAAATGCATCTTGAGCGACTGTAAAGCGCTCATGGATTTTGCTTCCATAAAACGCAATCAAGAGCGCCATCAGCGGCATAGGAATAATCGCCATTAAGGTTAATTTCCAGCTAATCGTCAGCCCCATCGTAAAGAAGATCATCAGCATATAAGCAGTGGAATCAACCAAGGTCAGAACGCCAAAGCCTGTTGTTAAGGCCACAGCATTCAAGTCGTTTGTACCTAATGCCATTAAGTTGCCTGTTTTTTTCTTTTCATAAAAGGTAGGCGTCATCTTAAGCAAGTGGCGCATCAGTTTCCCGCGCATCACACGCTCCATGACATTTGCGCCGCCAAATAACTGATACATCCAAAAATATGTAAGTGTATAGACGACGACACCTAGTAAGCAAAAAATGGTTACATAAAACACAATACTGGATGTTGTAAATTGACCAGAACGAATGTCATCAACTGCCTGGCCAAGGTATCTTGGCGGCAGCATTTCAAGCACATTCACAATGAGCAGGAGCGTAATAGCAATCGTATAACGCCTCCACTCTTGTTTAAAGAACCAGCCTAATTTCGCAAATACTGAAAACATGTTTGTCTCTCCTTTTCAAGCTAGCCGCTTTCTAAATTTTCCTGCAAGTCACCTTGTTTCGTTTTTTGAGCTTTTGTCATTTGTCTTGATTTTGGCATGTTCACATGCTTTCACTCCTCTTCATTTATTCGTTGATCTCCATCCCATTATTTCGAAATGCGAAATGAATTCAACAAAAAAAGAGGCCACCAGCTTGCTGGTACGCCTCTTTTCGTCATGTAAAAAGGCGCATGTTGACAAATACGCAACATACGCCTTGATTCATCCGATCAATTGGAACAGACGAGTTCCTTTTCAATGACCAATGAAGGTGTAATTGTCACGTGAATCAACCCATTCATGCAGTTTGGTTTCATTCTTCCAATGTTGCACATGACATTTCCTCCTTTTGGCTCTTGAATCTTTTTTTATCTTATAGCGGCTGTCACTATTTTGTCAATAAATATTTTTCAATAAATGAAATTTTCTAACAAAAATCATTCTCCTTCATGTGTATCTTTTTCTATTAACGGGTATACCATGAGTGTAAAGACTCCTTTTGAAAGGAATGAGGACATTGTTTCAAGCTGATCGGATGGTCGTAGCGTTTGATGGACATGAAGACAGTAAGAAAGCATTAAAAAAGGCAATCGCTTTAGCTAAAACCTTGCATGCCAAGCTGACCGTTACCTATGCACATGATGGCAAAACAGACAGACAGGTGTTTGATGCACCGCGCCCAATGACTGGCGGAGCTTATATCGGCGGCGGTACGGCAGATCTTCAAACTCCCCCTGTATATGTACCTCACGATGAACAGCAAAGTCCCTTGATTTTTGAAGACCATACAGAAGAGGTCGTTGCGGAAGCACGAATGCTTTTAAATGAGGAGCAGTTTGAGGCTGCCATTGAAATTGTAGAAGGAGAACCAGCAGAAGCGATTATCGAATATGCGGAGGAAATATCAGCAGACCTCATCGTCATGGGAGCACGTGACCAAAGCAGATTGAAAAAAATGCTGTTTGGCAGTGTGAGTGAAAAGTTATCAGCAAAATCAGATATACCTGTGCTTATTGTGAAATAAATGCATCACAAAAGGCTGTAAACATTGGTTTACAGCCTTTTTTATTTATGAAGAGATGGATGCTTCACTTTCATGTTTAATTTTTTGCTGGAAGCCTTCCTGTACGCGCTTTGTCAGCTCTCCTGGAACGCCTTCCCCTACGGGCTCGCCATCTATTTCAACAATCGGAATGACTTCAGCTGTCGTCGAGCTGATGAAGATTTCCTGAGCGCGCAGCAGTTCTTCTTTGCTTAAACGAGTTTCTTCAACCGTACATCCTTCTTCCTCACATACCTCCAGCAGCTTTCTACGAGTAATGCCGTTTAAAATGAGATTGTTTGCAGGATGAGTACGAATCACGCCATCAATCACGGCATATACATTCGAGGAGGTTCCCTCGGTCACAAAACCGTTTCTCACAAGGATTGCTTCAAACGCACCAGCTTCAGATGCTTTCTGCTTTTCCATGATGTTATATAAAAGATTTAAGCTTTTGATATCACACCTTAACCAGCGAAGATCCTCAGATAAAATGGCTTTTGCCCCAGCTTTCTGCTCTTGAACAGGCTTTTTCACCTGGAACGTATATGCCGTGATTTGAGGAGTAAGAGAATCACTATATTGATGTTTACGAGGGGCGACACCCCGCGTGACTTGAATATACACACCGCCATCTGTTAATTGATTGTGAGCGACGAGCTGTTGTAACTTTTCTTCCATATCTGATACTGTACCTTGCAGATGAATGCCAATTTCCTTTGCACTCTTGAACAGACGCTCTGTATGTTCCTTTAACGTAAACAAAGTACCATTGTATACACGGATGACCTCATAGACTCCGTCACCAAATTGATAGCCTCTGTCCTCAATATCAACATGTGCATCCTTTTTTTCAATGAAATCTCCATTGTACAATATTTTCATATGGAATCTCCCCTTCGCTTTGCAATAATGGTTGAATCTGATGCTATCTTAGCGGATAAATGGGTTCGTTTCAATGATTATTCAGAATTATTTCACATCGTATGAAATGGATAACCTTCTATTGTAACAAATATAGTTTGATAACCAAAAAGATTCCAATTTTTTAGCATCTTCTATATTCATAGGCTCTTTTTTCCTGTATACTTACTCCATATAAACACGACAAAAAACAGCGAAATAAGACAGAATCCACTACATGATTCGACACAAATTTTTGATTTATTGGAGCGATTGTAATGCAACGGGTTAAAAAAAAACAGACACCTTCAAACACAATGCTGCTCTCAAAGGCGATTGGTTTTGTCATCCTGACACTAATCCTCTTTTTTATTTGGGATATGTCCAAAACCAATATGCAGGCAGCAGATCAGCCGGCGAAATTGTCTGCGAGCAGTCAATTTAGGGACACAAGTACTAGTATGAAAGCAAAAGATGCTTCTCGGAAAACATTAGATGCACATTTTAAGATCCATTCAAATAAACATGTAACGGATCAAACGATCTTTTTAACCTTCGATGATGGTCCATCAGCGACTTCAAATCAGCTGTTAGATGTGCTAAAAGCGCATCAAGTGAAAGCCACATTCTTTATGCTCGGACCGCAGATTAAAGAACACCCGGCAGCTGTGAAAAGACTCCATCAAGAAGGTCATCAATTAGGGCTTCATGGTATTACCCATGATGTGAAACGCTTTTATCAAAAAAGTGATTCTCCTGTTAACGAGATGAAGGAAGATCAGCGCATTTTGGCTTCTGTCACAGGTGAGTATACCCATCTTGTAAGAACACCTTATGGCAGCACCCCAAATTTAACCGATCAGCAAAAAGCACGTTTAAAACAAAAAGGCTTTGTCTACTGGGACTGGACCATTGACAGTCTTGACTGGAAATATAAAAGCTCAAAATATGTACCAGAGGTATTAAATCAGCTGCAAGTGCTGGAGACAAAATATCCAAAAGAACCAAAAATCATCTTAATGCATGATCAGCCGGCGACGGCAAAATACTTAAGCAGCTTAATCACGCAGCTAAAGGCAAAGGGCTATACATTTGAAGTCCTTGATGAAACAATGAAGCCGCTGCAGCAATAAAGTAAAACCCGCACCTTTAGGATGCGGGTTTTTTAATGATTTATAAAGCTTTCACGAGATCGCCAATTCGCTCATGAAAGACAAGATCAAAAAGCGGATCGAATTCTGTTTCACTCAAATTCGTCATCACCATGAAGATGGAAGGATCATGAGCTGCATCTTCTGGAATATATCTTGCTGGCGCTACCTCCAGGGAAGTCCCCATGACGAGGAGCATGTCCGTTTTCTGAAGTGATGTCTCCACTTGGTCTAAATGTTTGACCATATCGCCAAATAGGACAACATCTGTTTTTAGCACACGTCCACACGTACTGCCGTCTGAGGAAACCTTTTGACAGACCGGCACCTCTTCTTTTAATAAATAAGGCAGATCATATACCGCGTGGCACGATGGACAAGTAGCCGTTTGAATGGAGCCATGGAGTTCATATACATGCTGGCTTCCCGCCTTTTTATGAAGACCGTCAATATTTTGGGTAAAAATATCCACATGCTTCCCTTGTTGCTCAAGGCTGGCTAAAAAGGTATGCCCGCTATTTGGTTCGTATTCTCCACTCATTTTCATTTGAAACAAATCCTTAAATTTCGGCCAGAATTGATGAGGGTTTGATAAAAAGTAGGACCGGCTCATCGCCTCCATGCGGGAAGTATCTTCTGTCCACAGACCACCCGTTGATCTAAAATCAGGAATACCCGATTCTGTACTCATACCTGCACCTGAGAGTACTGTGATATGTGAAGCCTGTGATAATTTCTCTCTTAGTGCTTCCACTTTTGTTTGATCCACGCACCATTCCTCCTTTATTCACCCAGCTGCTTCTCACCTTTTTGTTTCATATAAATGGCCTGACCAGGGAAAGCAAATTCTACGCCTTCCTCGTGGAAAATATCTATGATGCGATAGTTAATATCCTGCTTAATATCAAGGTTTTCAGACCAAGCTGTCGTATTAGTGTAAAAGTTGAAAAACAAGTTCAAATAGCTGTCTGCCAGTACATCGAGATTTACCATAATCGTCTCTTTATGCACCCCATCATGCTCGTGAAGCATCTGTTTGAGACGCTTAATACACTGATCAATATTTTCCTTTGGTGTATTGTAGGAAACGCGAACAGAGAACGTAATCTGACGTTTATTCATTCTTGTCCAGTTTGTGATTGGCTCCTTAGAAAGCGTAGAATTAGGAACGGTCACGACGGCTTCAGCAGGTGTTCGAAACCTTGTGCTTCGAAATGTAATGTCCTCCACAGTCCCAAGTACACTTGGTGTCTCCACAAAGTCGCCCATCGTAAAAGGCTTCTCCGTAATGATGACGATCCCTCCAAAAAAGTTAGCCACTGTATCCTGAGCAGCGAGCGCAAATGCTAGACCACCTAGACCAAGCCCTGCCACAAGTCCATTTACGTCATAATTAAATTCTTGTGCAATGACGCTAATACTCAGTGCAATAATAATGAAACGAAGTACCTTTGATAAAAATGGTGCTAAAATATCATCCATATCTAATTCAAATTTCGAATTGACCTTTTGAAACAAGAAAGAAGATGCAGCGGTTAAATTACAAAGCCCCCACGTCAGCATTAATATAATAGAAGATCTATACAATTTAACGATGACATCCATATGATGCTCAAAGTATGGTGCCTGTCTTAACGCAAAATATAAACCAAGTGCCACGAAAAACAGCCTGGCTGGTTTTTCAAATGCCACAACAATTTGGTTAATGACCTCCGTTTTAGACCGATTCGTCAGCCTAAACAGAAGCTGAAATAAATACTTCGTAAATACTTTCCGAAGCAATAAAAAAAGCAATAAAATACAAAGGCTAATACCAATCTGGATCGCAATATCTACTGTAAAATATGTATCCATCCATTTTTGTGTAAACATGTCTGTCTCTCTCCTTTAAAACAATCCTCTCTAGTTTATAATATAACCTTCGTTCATGTCCTCTCTTAAATGTCTGACCTCTACATAAAAAGCCTCGGGACTGATCCCGAGGCATGAAGTTCAAATATGAAATTTTGGCTAGAGACATATCGACGGGCAGCAAACTACTTTTTCTTCTGAGCCTGATCAAGGAGAGTCGCTTTAAACATTTCAGCATCCGTTTCAGCCTTAATACGTTCTTCCACTCTAATTCTCCCTTTACCCAATCATCTCGCCTCCTTTTCATCATTATAAAACATCAGAATTTTCAGTCAACATGACGAAAGCACTAATATTTTGACGAACGCTGACGATTTGGACAAAATTGATCGAAGAAAAAATGATGTAGTTCAGATTTACTCAATAAGAGCTTGGGATATTCCTGCAACTTTTCACCTTTTATACACGATGCTTTCTCACCACACGCCATGTTCCATTACATACAGCTCTCCCTCGTTCCATATAGTAAAGAAGGAAAAACAGCAAAAATTTGATATGATAAGACCAGAACTTATGTCAGGAGCTGGAGCATGTGTATATTATCGCGCATAGAGGGTCTTCAAGCGCTGCCCCAGAAAATACAATCGCCGCATTTGATTTAGCTGTTCAGCAAGGTGCGGATTATATTGAGTTAGACGTCCAGCTGACAATGGATCAGCACGTAGCCGTCATCCATGATGATACCGTTAATCGAACAACTAACGGGAGCGGCTTAGTGAAAAGTTATACACTTGATCGGCTGAAGAAACTGGATGCAGGAAGCTGGTTTGATTCACAGTACGCCAACGAACGAATTCCCACCTTACAGGAAATTCTTGAAAGGTACACTCATCGTGTCGGGATACTGATTGAGATCAAGCATCCAAAACGGCAGATTGGGATTGAAAAGGCAGTTGTCGACATCATCAACCGGTTTGCCTATTCCCGTCACATCATGGTTCAATCTTTTGATGCCAATGCACTTCAAAGAGTCAAAGCTTACGCCCCTTCTCTTCGAACAGCTTTTATTATAAAACCCTCTGCCTTTAAACTGACGAAAAGGAAATTAGCGGAGTACAGCTCCTTTGCGAATTGCCTTAATATGAAGAAAACGATGATCAACAGATGGTGGATTGACCGCATCCACTCATTTGGAATGGATGTCTTTATATGGACAGTGAAAGATCAAAAAACAGCCGACAGGATGAAAACATACCTCATTGATGGAGTGGTGACGGATCACCCGCCATTTTTTCTAAAGGAGAAATGATTAAATGAAAGCATATCTCGCCGTATTTATCGGTGGATTGGTTGGTACCCTTTGCAGATATGAACTTAGCCAATCCGTTGTCAGCCAGACATTCCCCTATGCAACACTGATTGAAAACATGACAGGCAGTCTGTTTCTTGGCTTTTCAACAGGATATTTTATGTTTCGGAAAGGAAAAAAATATCTTGCTGCTTTGATCGGAACAGGATTTTGCGGTGGTTTTACGACTATGTCCACTTTTTCTAAAGAAACAGTTCTCTTATTACAGGATGGACTGTTCACATCAAGTATCATGTACATTCTACTCTCAGTGATTGCTGGAGTGGGCGCTGCCTTATGTGGATTGATCACCGCTCAGCGCCTCTTTAAACAAAATGAGCAGCCGAAAGGAAGCAGATAAATGATTGTATTTTATACAGCTGTTGCCGGCGGGATGGGCAGTGCCCTTCGTTTTTTCCTCAGTCAATCGATTCAGAAAACCAAGTTTCATACTCGTTTTCCGTATAGTATTATTCTCATCAACTTACTCGGCGCTGCCGGTTTAGGTTTACTGACAGGTGCAGTGTCTGACAATGATCCGCTGCTTATGATCATTGGTACTGGGTTTTTCGGTGGTTTTACAACATTCTCTACATTTAGTGTAGAAGCTGCGTCCATGCTGCATGAGCGGCAAATTGGACTTCTTGCTGTCTACTTGCTGGTCACAATCATCGGGTCTTTATGTCTCTTTGCTGCGTTTTATCAAATAGGACAGCATCTTTTTTAAATATTGGTAATGGCGGCTAAGCTGATGAGCAGCTGATCCATGAGCTGGCGCTTCATCAAAAAGAGTGTTTTTTCACTATAGCCAATTTCCATTGCACACTTTGCCATCCGCCAATCTCGAAAATATTTGTAATCGATGAGCTGCTGCTCTATTTCGTCCAACTCTTTTAATGCCGTTTCAATACAAGCAACGATGAGTTCATACTGACTTTTTTGTTCTTCTAACTTTTTCCGAGTCATGTGGTCGAGATGATGCGGGCTTCTTTTTTCAAGCTGCCTTTCGATATTTAAGATCGCTGCTTGATAATTTTTGAAATTCTTTAAATGAAACTCAATTCGTTTCATTGAGGTTTTTTTCTCCGTGATACTTGCTGTTTCATACCAAAGCATGTCCATCCCCCTCTATCGAACGTTTGTTCTTATTATATACCGAACGTACATTCGTTCAAAAGAGACTAAATACCTAAAAAAACCTTGAGCTTATTTTTCGCTCAAGGTCATTTCGTTTACTAAAAGCGGCTCCTTTATATCAAGCCCAGTGCGTGCGCTGCCTTTTTCTGGCGATGTGACGCCTTTTTTCAAATCGATCTTTTTAACGTAGCGTCCATCCATTTCCAGCACTTTCATTCGAATATCATCAAGATAGACGGATTGTCCTTCTCTGATATCAATATTCTCTTTTAAGATGAGTCCGCCGATTGTATCAATTTCCTCATCATGATAAGAGATCTCGATCAAATCTTGAACTTCATCTAATCTCACTTTGCCATCTAAAACATAATGATGATCGGCTCTTTTTTGAATAACTGGCTGCTCATCTTCATCGAATTCATCTCGAATATCTCCGACAATCTCTTCTAAAATATCTTCCGTTGTGACAAGTCCAGACGTTCCGCCATATTCGTCAGTTAAGATCGCCATATGCATTCTATCACGCTGCATCTTAACGAGAAGCTCTTGAATAGGAATCGTGTCGATGACCTCAATCACTGGATATATATAATCTTGAATTTTCAGTTGATCTTTTTCTCCTTGATACACAAGATCTGCAAAGAGCTGCTTTTTGTTCAGCATGCCGATGACATGGTCTTTATCTCCTGAAAAAACAGGGAAACGTGTATACTTTTCCTGCGTCATGATGGCGAGGATATCATCTAACGGCATATCTTCTGGAATCGCACAAATTTCTCTCCGCGGTATCATGATCTCTCTGGCAATTCGATTATCGAAATCGAAAATCTTGTTCATATAATTATATTCTGATGGGTTGATTTCCCCATTTTTTAAGCTCTCAGATAATAAAATCTTCAATTCCTCTTCAGAATGGGAATGTTCTTTTTCAGACCCCATATCGATGCCCATCATTTTAGTTAGCAAACGGGCTGATCCGTTTAACACATAAATGAAAGGGAACATAAGGATATAAAATGCATGCAGCGGGCCTGACAGCCATAGCGTCATTTTTTCCGCCTTTTGAATGGCAAGCGTTTTTGGTGCTAGCTCACCTACAACTACATGCAAAAAGGTAATAATAGAGAACGCAAGTGTTGCTGAGATCAGGCTGATTGCTGAATCAGGAATGTTTGTCAAACCAAAACCTCGAACCAAAAGTTCTTTCACAGCCGGCTTACCAATCCACCCTAAACCAAGGGATGTCACTGTAATACCGAGCTGACAGGCTGACAAATATTCATCTAGCCTTGATGTCACCTTTTTCGCCATGATGGCCTTTTTGGACCCTTCGGCAACAAGCTGATTAATTCTTGAACTTCTCACCTTTACTATGGCAAATTCAGATGCAACAAAGAAAGCTGTTAAAGCAATCAAAACACCGACTATACTCAGATTAACAATATCGTCCATTTAACCTTGCTCTTTCTTAGAAGAACAAGGAGTCACCTCCTGATTGATGATGTTATGTTTTGCAAAACGGTTAACTGATTAAATAAGACTACATTGAGGGCCCCACTTAACCACCTCCGGTTCACGTAAAATTCCGCCTCTCTACATATATATGAAACGGTATTCATTTTATCTTACCATAAATAATCTGAAAATTCCTGTATCATCATGCTGTTTTTGACATGACTGACTAAATTGAGGGAAATCCTCCTCTGTTTCTTCTTATTGGCAGGAAATATGAACAATTAACTTGTGTTTCAGACTAGAATTATATTAAACTATTTTCATAAACTATAACGTGACGGTTAGGAGGAGATGTTCAGATGGGGCTGAGAAAAAGTATCGTATTGGTGAACTAGCACAGATTGCACAGGTGACGAAACGAACTGTAGATTATTATACAAATCTAGGTTTGCTTGCGCCTGTTAGATCTTGCTCAAATTATCGTTATTACGATGAATATGCTTTAAAACGATTACAATTAATCGTTCTTTGCAAACAGCAGAGATTGGCTCTTTCTGACATCAAATCCAGATTAGATGAACAATTCCCTTCTCAAAAGGAAGATCATGATGAACTTGTCCATTTAACCTCTGATATCGATCGGATGAATGAGCATATGGACCGCATTTTGGCACGTTGTAAGCAGCTTCAGCCAGAACAACGTGAAAAACTAAAAGAGCAGCTTACTCCTGAAAAAATGACGGCTGTCCAATCATTTTTACTGCTGTTAAGTTAAAATTTTTACTAAACAGGAGGTGTTACCTTCGTTCTCAAAGTCAGAACGAAGGCCTTAATTGGACATAGTTAATTTACTCATAGTCGCTTTACTTATAGCTTTAACCGCGTTTTTCGTTGCATCAGAGTTTGCGATCATTCGCTTAAGAAGCTCAAGAATTGATCAGTTAATCGCAGAAGGTAATAAAACAGCAGTTGCTGTCAAGCATGTAACGACTCATCTTGATGAGTACCTATCAGCCTGTCAGCTTGGTATTACCATTACCGCCCTTGGTATTGGTTGGTTAGGGGAAGAAACAATTGCGCATATGCTTGCGCCGCTCTTTGCAGAGCTGTCCATTCCTCAATCAGCTAGTTCTATTGTCACTTTTATTATCGCGTTTAGTATCATGACGTTTTTACACGTTGTCGTTGGAGAACTTGCACCGAAAACACTCGCCATTCAAAAGGCTGAGCAAGTATCCCTTCTTTTTGCTAGACCACTGATGATCTTTTATAAAGTGATGTTCCCGTTCATTTGGGTATTAAATGGATCTGCTCGTTTGTTAACGAAAGCGTTCGGTCTTCAGCAAGTATCTGAGCATGACATGGCGCACTCTGAGGAAGAATTGCGGATTATTTTATCAGAGAGCTATAAGAGCGGCGAGATTAACCAGTCTGAATTCAAATATGTAAATAAAATTTTCGAATTTGATGACCGTCTGGCGAAAGAAATTATGATTCCTCGTACCGAAGTTGTCAGCTTCCCATATGATATTACCATTGAGGAAATGCTGAAGGTAACAAAGGTAGAGAAATATACACGTTATCCAATTGAAGATGGCGACAAAGATAACATTATCGGTGTTCTTAACATTAAAGAGGTTCTCACTGCCTGCATTAGCGGTGAGTGCTCTACAAGCGATACGATCGAAAAGTTTGTAAATCCGATTATTCATGTGATTGAAACGGTTCCTGTTCATGATTTACTGCTCAAAATGCAGCGTGAACGTGTACACATGGCCATTTTATCAGATGAATATGGCGGTACAGCAGGTCTTGTCACTGTTGAAGACATCCTTGAAGAAATCGTTGGTGAAATTCGTGATGAGTTCGACATTGATGAAATCAACGAAGTGCGTAAACTTGGAGAAGACCATTACATCTTTGATGGCAAGGTTCTTGTTGATCAAGTCAACCTGCTATTAGGTATACAGCTTGATAATGAAGAGGTCGACACAATCGGCGGCTGGTTCCTTACTCAGAAATATGAAGTAGAGAAAAATGACGCCATTCGTGAACAAGGCTATGAATTTATTATTAATGAAGTCGATGGACACCATGTGGCATACATCGAAGTAAAAAAGTTAAATGAACAATTATTAGAAGCAGCTGAAGAAGGCGCTTCTTAAGAAAAAAACGACCCTTGCCTAAGCAAGCGGTCGTTTTTCTTATGCCTTTTCCATTAATTGAGCTTCTAGCTCTTTGATTCTTGTGTTTAATACTTCTGTCATGGCACCTAATCTTTCTTTTGGCGGCAGATGGTCAAATTCAGACAGCTCAATCGGTTCACCGATAATTAAGCGCATTTTTCCTTTTTTGAAAAGGCTTTTCGCATTTGAAGGTCCTTTGTATGCGGCTGGAACAATTGGCGCTTTACCGAGCTGCGCAATGGTAACCGCTCCTCTTTTTAAAGGAACATCCTCTGTAGTACGTGTGCCGCTTGGAAAAATCCCAACGATCTTTCCCTCTTTTAATAATTTAATGGGCGTTTTAATACTGCTTGGCCCAGGATTCTCTCGATCAACTGGAAAGGCATGAATCTTTTTTAAAAATCCACCGATCCATTTATTTGCAAACAATTCTTTTTTCGCCATGTAGTGGATCTCAAACGGAAGAATTCCTGCGCCTAATGCAAGAACATCCACAAAACCCTCATGTGTACAAGCAATGACAAAACCCCGATCAGTTGGCAGATTCTCTTTTTGATATACTTTGATTCCACCTCGGAGACCAAATAATAATTTGACGGTATAGCCTGAAAATTTATACATAGTGCACTTCCTTTGTTTGAAGAATGAAGGATTTGTCTCTATTATAACAAATTTTTTATTACCTGGTACTAAAAATTTGTACGCAGTCCAATCCTCCCTATTTTTTTCGTTTAAAATGAACGTTCTGACTGTATTCAAGCACAAGGTTTTAGGGGAGAATAGAATAGGAATTGTGTCCAATTTTGTCGTTTTTCGATGTTTTTTCCTGATTTGTTCTATTGAAAATACTTTATAAATGATGCAAATTTCGCTATGATAAGGAGAAATGATTTTGATTCGGCGAAAGAAATGAGTAATGTACGGTAATGAGAAGTTTCGTGCAACTTTATGCCTTTCTTATGCGTGTATAACATAGAGGGGAGAAAAATCAGTGACGATCGATGAAATTTATCAAATGTATATGAACGATGTTTACAGGTTTCTGCTCTCCATGACAAAAGACAAACATTTGGCAGAAGACTTATTGCAGGAAACCTTTATGCGTGCGTATATACATATTCATTCCTACGACCATAGCAAAGTGAAACCTTGGTTATTTCAGGTGGCACGAAATGCTTTTATTGATTATGTCAGGAAACATAAAAAAGAAGTGACCATATCGGATGACCTCATTGGCGGTCTTTTACAAACGTCTGTACAAAGCCCTGCTGAACAGGTTGAAATAAAGGAAGTTCTCACCATGTATTTGGAGCAGCTTCCAGATAACTACAAGGAAGCGTTGACATTGTATTATTTAAAAGAGCTAAATTACAAGGAAGCATCCAAGGTCATGAATATTACTGAAGCAAATTTTAAAAGTGTTTTATTTCGTGCAAGGCAGCGCCTAAAAGCACTTTACAACAGAGGTGTTAATGATGAATGAAGAGTTTAACAAGCGATGGGAACAATATAATAATGGTGAGATGAATGAGGAAGAAATGATAGCGTTTGAAGAAGAACTTGAAGAAAACGAAAAACGCTTAAGCCAGGAACTGAACGACTCAGATTGGACAGATTTTTCCATCAGTCCTGAGAAGCAAAAAGCCATTTTACAATACGGAAAAAGAAAGTCATATTTACGTATTTCCGTACTTGCTGTCATATCGACACTCATTATTTTACCGCTTTGTACATTAGGAAGTTATTTATACTACGGCGTTGGCGGCGCCGAGAGCAAAGGCAATCATTTCATGGAAACAGCAGCTGTCACCGTCGCTTTAACCAAACCAAACGTGGCCATTGATATGAAGGATTTAAAAGGTCAGGTCAAACTTTTTGGGATGAACACCGAATTGAAGCTGCAAAAGCAAATTGGCAATAAAACAGAAGCTATTGGCAGTGAACAAATCGAGATGTTTTTCGATAAATTAAAGCAGCCTACCATCTCTTATTATGGTGACAGCGCACGCGAAACGGAGGATTTCTTTACCCATCCTTCGGCGCAGGCAGATGCCTCAAAAAAACAAACACTCACTACGTTAGACAAGCTTCCTGAAGGAACAGTAAGTGAAGTGTATGTATCCTATGACAGAGCTTACACACCAAAGGATGTTTATTCCTTTGCTAAAAAATACGATATGAAAGTGCTGTGGAATGCGATTAAAACAGAGGATTCATTAAGTGGAAATCAGCGGCCAATCGGCTTTCCTGGGAAGGACTCTGAATTTTTAAAAGAGCTTCAGCACACATCAAAAACTGAGGTAGATCAATTCAAAGATGCCCTTGCTTATGTTAATCAGCACCCGACATGGGCAACAACGATTTCTGGCAGACCTGATCTTGACCTGTCTAATCGTATACGCTATATCGATCAAAATGGCGTCACGATTTATGGCTCTGTGGTCACTGGGCCTTCAAAAGAGATTGAGAAATTTGTAAAGACAAAACGCATTAAAACGGCAAAAGTGAGCGAGGTGGAATTATGGAATTGGTAAGAATTTTTAAAGAGCATAATGTATTTGGCTGGATTTCTGTCGGCACAGCGATATTATCCCTGCTCATGCTAAACCTCGCCATTATCAGCAACGTGACATTTTATTCTTTTCAAATGCTTCCTTTTGCAATGGCCGCAGTTCCATTTGGCATTATTGAACTGTTCATTAAAAAAGGCCGTACGGGTCCAGGTTTCCTCGGTGTCGTACTGAATATCTTTGTCATTGTTTGTGTCTATGCCATCGTATCAATCGATGTCGATCTTCAATTAGGTTTTTAATCAGCACTCAAAAGCAAAAGCCCGTGTTACTTGACTAATGCCAAGCATCACTGGCTTTTTTCATTTATTTTTTATTCAATTCTGAATGCTTTCTTGAATATAAGAAATACACAACCAGCCCAATGGCAAGCCAGATTAAGAAACGTACAAAGGTGATTGCACCAAGCTTATAAATGAGCAATCCGCAAGATAGAATAGCTAAGATCGGAATAAGCGGAACTGCTGGGCATCTGAAAGCTCTTGGTAAGTCCGGCTGCGTTTTTCTCATCACAATGACCGCCACTGAAATCAAAATGAATGCTGAAAGTGTCCCGATGTTCACTAAACTTGCCAGCTCATCAAGTGGAATAAAACCACCCATTAATGCTGACAATGTACCGAAGAACAATGTATTGATGTAAGGAGTTTTATGCTTTGGGTGAACTTTTGATAATACCTTTGGCACCAAGCCATCACGAGACATAGCAAACATCACGCGTGTCTGGCCGTACAGCATGACAAGCATCACGGTTGTCATCCCTAGAATCGCTCCGACATCCACAATACCAGCCACCCAGTTTTGTCCGGCTACTTGTAAAACGAGAGACACTGGATGTGATACTCCTTCAAAATTCATGAAAGGAACGATGCCGGTCATAATCGCACTGACAACGACATAAAGCAGCGTACAAATCAATAAGGAAGTAATAATTCCTCTAGGCAGGTTGCGTGATGGATTTTTTGTCTCCTCTGCCGCAGAAGCAACTGCATCAAACCCGATAAATGCAAAGAATACTAGGGCTGCTGCACTTAAGACCCCTGATGTCCCAAATGGAACGAATGGTGTCCAGTTTTCAGGTTTTACATATTTCACAGCGACTAAAATAAAGAGCAGAATCACAGCAATTTTCATAATAACCATGATGTTATTTACTCGTTTTGATTCTTTAATACCAAAGTACAGCAGGAAGGTGATGACCATTAAAATAATAAATGCTGGAAGATTAAAATATGTCACGTGCCCCTTTAAACCACCTGGTGCTGCTGTTAACTCAACTGGTATATGAATCCCTATCCCATTTAAAAAAGACACAAAATAGCCTGACCAGCCCGCTGAAACGGCACTAGCAGCCAGCATATATTCTAATATTAAATCCCAGCCAATGATGAATGCTAGAAATTCCCCCATTGATGCGTACGTAAATGTATACACAGACCCTGATACAGGCACTGTGGAAGCAAATTCCGCATATGACAGTGCTGCAAACAAACAAGCAAGACCTGCGATGACAAATGATAGCACAAGTCCTGGCCCCGCAGTGACGGCTCCTGTACCTGTTAGAACAAATATCCCTGTCCCGATTATGGCTCCAATGCCCAGCATGGTTAAATCAAATGAACCCAATTCCTTTTTTAATGCTTTTTCCCCTTGTGTTGCCGCAATGAGCTCTGAAATGCTCTTTTTTCTAAACAACGAATTGCTCATACCATCACTCCCAAAACTTAGTATCAGTCTAAAGACGCCACATTCATATAATTCACAATATTTTCTGAATATTTAGATTAAATTTAGCACAATAAATTGGTGGCGTAAAATTATTATATATGAAAATTAAAAAATGAAAACACTTTTTTGAAAAATAGAGTGAAAATTCTTATATATCAACGAAAATATTGTCAATAAAACGGTTAGATTTTCTTCAATCCTTATTCAATTGATAGTTTGTCTCCCTCTATTTATGATACAACATGGAAGATTATATTTTTTTCATATACTTATTATTCAACAAAAATAAGACCCTTTTTTTAAAAGTGGGGTCACAATTATGTTATTTTAAAGCCTTTAGACCGATAGTGATCTATGAGAAAAAGACCAGTTCTGCGGCACAAATGATATATGAAAAAAGAGACTGCTTCATAGCAGTCTCTTAAAATGAATTAGTTTACAAATGTTTTCGCTCCAAGATAAATAGGCTTCCAATAGCTTGATGTCATATCACTGATCGTTACACCGTCAGAAGCAGCATGGATAAACTTATTGTTCCCAAGGTAGACACCCATGTGAGATGGACCCGATTTATACGTTGTAAAGAAGACAAAATCTCCAGCCTTTGGTTTGGATACACTTCTCATCGATCCCCAGAAACCTTCAGTTGTTTGTCTTGAAATCTTTTTTTGTTTGTTAATGATATACCACATAAATCCGCTACAATCAAAGCCCTTCGGTGTCGTTCCACCCCATCTATATGGAGTACCGTTTTGCGCTTTAGCATCTGCTATGAGCTTAGACGTGTTTAAGGAAGAAGTAGAGACTGTTTTTTCTTTCACAGGTTTCGCCTTTACTTTAGACGTCTTTTTCACCTTTAGCTTTTGCCCGATTTTAATGAGGTCTGTTTTAAGTTTATTTAACGATTTCAACTCTTTCACAGTCATCCCGTATTTTTTGCCGATCTTAGATAATGTATCACCTTTGGCAACTTTATGAGTGGCAGTTGCTGAAGCCGTTTTTACTTTTGTTGTTGTTTTTGATGTCTTCACTGCTTTTTTCGAAGAAGTGCCATTCACTTTTAAGGTTTGTCCAACATAAATCACGTTAGATTTCAGCTTATTGTCTGATTTAATTTTGCTCACGCTTGTTTTGTATCTTTTCGCTAGAACAGAAAGAGAGTCACCTTTTTGAACTTTTACTGATTGTGCTGAGGCAGCGCCGGCAAATAATGTCGTCCCAAGTAGAACTGCACTTGCAGCTGTGATCAATTGTTTTTTCATTTGTTCCTCCTGTATGTATCTATCTGATCCGAATTTTTATCTACTCCCTATTATAAGGATCAAATACCAGAAGAAATAGTCTTGACTTCCTACGACATTATGCTTATTAATTCGGCAAAATTTATTTTTTTTTAGGGTTCTTTTTATTTCATTTTTATTACACAATCATGACAAAATAATCGCATCTTGTCATGGATAAATGATACATTCATTTCTCTTTTTGGTTCATTCTATGTAAAGTGGACCTTTACAATTTTAAAGTGAACTTTACGGTGCTGTAAAGAGGAATCCACACTTCTGCTCTACCATTGTAAACGTAAGAGCGATACATAAACAATGAGGAGGCAAAATGAATGAGTGTGTTGAAAAGCTCGAAAACGAAAATCGCTGCAGTAGCAGCAGCATCTGTGCTATCGATTGGCATTTTTTCAGGGATTGAATTTGGACAAGCTGACAAAGCTGAGGCTAAAAAGAAACCGAAAAATGACGTGCAAAATGTGATCGTGCTGATTGGAGATGGCATGGGAACACCTTATCTTTCAACTTACCGCTCATTTAAACACAACGGTGACCTTTCAAAGCAAACAGCGTTTGACCCTTACCTCACTGGCATGCATAAAACATACCCTGACGACTCTAAAAGTAACATTACCGATTCAGCAGCAGCTGGTACAGCCATGGCCACTGGTAAAAAGACATACAACAATGCCATTGGTGTAAACAAAAACGGCAAAAAACTAAAAACCGTTTTAGAAGAAGCCAAACGAAAGGGAAAATCGACGGGTCTTGTCGTGACATCTGAATTAACAAATGCTACGCCTGCTGCGTATGCCGCTCACGATGTGTCTAGGAAAAACACTGCAGCCATCGCTGATGATTTCTTCGATGAGAAAATCGGGAAACAGCATACAGTCGATGTCATGCTTGGCGGAGGACTTGTCGATTTTGTCCGAAAGGATCGTGATCTGACAAAAGAATTCAAACGAGCCGGTTATGATTATGTCACCAATAAAGCCGCCTTACAAAAAAACAAAAATCAAAAGGTGTTAGGCATTTTTGCTGATGGAGGTCTCGATAAAGCCATTGATCGTGATCAAACGACCCCTTCCCTGCAAGATATGACATCCTCAGCTATCAAACAGCTGTCTAAAAACAAAAAAGGATTTTTCCTTATGGTCGAAGGCAGTCAAATTGACTGGGCTGGACATGATCATGATATTGTCAGTGCAATGAGCGAAATGAAGGATTTTGAAAAAGCATTTGAAGAAGCGATTCGTTTTGCGAAAAAGGATAAAAACACGTTAGTCATCACGACCGCAGATCATTCAACTGGCGGACTTTCCTTCGGAGCAGACGGTTCAGGCAGCTGGGATTACAAACCGGTCAAAGCAGCGAAAAAAACGCCTGACTTTATCGCAAACAAAATTGTCAGCGGCATGACTGTCGAGTCAGCGCTGAAACAATATATCAATCTTGATTTCACAAAAGAAGAAACAGCATCTATTCAAAAGGCCGCTGAAACAAAAGATACTGTTAAAATTGATGATGCGATTGAAGAAGTGATCAATACAAGATCACATACAGGCTGGACAACTTCTGGTCATACCGGTGATGAAGTTCCATTCTTTGCGTATGGCCCAACAAGCCAGCAGCTAAAAGGTCTGATGGAAAATACAGATCAAGCAAAACATATCTTTAAATTACTTCATCAATAAAACGAAGAACATTGTAAGAGCAGGTGTAGAAAATGCCTGCTCTTTTTATTGTTCAATCTTCCAGTTGAAATTTCTGAAAATAAAGATATTGACAAATTGTTTATTTGTCTTACAATTAAACAAAAGAGTTTTTGGTAGCGCTTACCTTTCTTTTTAACAAATTACAGGAGGTTTTTAGCAATGATTCAAGGTAGAAGAGCACCAGAAGGCATATTAGGTTTTCCTATCGCTCCTTTTCAAGCAAATGGTCAGCTTTCTGAGGAAGCACTATTTCAAAACATTCAATTCTTACTAGACGAAGGGCTCGATGCCATTTTTATTGCATGTGGGTCGGGAGAATTTCAGTCTATTAGTCAAAAAGAATACGAGCAAATGATTGATGTGGCACTTGCAGCTGCCGGTGGTCAAGTTCCTGTTTATTCAGGAGTTGGAGGAAATTTAAATACCGCACTGGAGTGGGCGAAAATTTCCGAGGAAAAAGGCGTTGACGGTTACTTATTACTCCCTCCTTATTTAATTCATGGTGAACAAGAAGGACTATATGAATACGCCAAAACCATTATAGAAAGTACAAACCTAAATGCCATCTTATATCAACGAGATAATGCTGTTCTTTCTGTTCAGCAAATCAAACGGCTCACTTCTTTTGAACAGCTTGTTGGTGTAAAAGATGGGGTCGGTGATATGGATTTAAACGTGAATCTTTCCTATACAATAGGCAGCAGGCTCAGCTATATAAATGGATTGCCTATGGCAGAGGTCACAATGCCGGCTTACTTACCGATTGGTTTTCATTCCTATTCCTCCGCAATTTCTAATTATATCCCGCACATCTCAAGAATGTTTTATCACGCACTAAAAACGGGTGATCAAGAAATGGTCAAGGACATTTACACAACTGTTATTCTACCGATTAACCGGATTCGCCAACAGAGAAAGGGCTATGCCGTCTCACTCATTAAAGCCGGCATGAACATTATGGGACATTCTGTCCGCAATTCAGCAAGACCGCCTGTTGTTCCTGTAGAAAAAGAACACTATCAAGAACTAGAGAACATTTTACAGCACGCAATGGAACGCTTCCCGAAAAAAGCGGCTGTGAATTAACGAAAGAAAGGAGCTCATATTATGTCCACTTCAGTGAAACAAAAAACGTACTTCAATTATATCAATGGTGAATGGGTAAAGGCTTCCACAGGAGAAGTGATCCCCATTCAAAATCCTGCCGACAAAGAGGAGGCTGCTGGATATGTGCAGCGCTCAAGTCTCGAAGATGTAAACGCAGCCATCACTGCAGCTCATGAAGCAAAGACGATGTGGCGAGATTTATCAGGTGCAGAACGAGGACAATATCTTTATAAAGCAGCTGATTTGCTGGAAGAACGTCTCGATGACATTGCCATTACTGCTGTAAAAGAAATGGGTAAAACTCTGCCTGAGGCAAAAGGAGAAGCGGCACGCGGTGTAGCCATTCTCCGCTACTATGCCGGCGAAGGAATGCGCAAAGAAGGCGATGTCATTCCTTCTACTGACCGAGAGGCACTCATGTTCACTAAAAGGGTTCCATTAGGTGTTGTAGGCATCATCTCTCCTTGGAATTTCCCTATTGCGATCCCTATTTGGAAAATGGCTCCTGCACTCATTTATGGGAACACGGTCGTCATTAAACCTGCGACAGAAACTGCCGTTACTTGCGCAAAAATCATGGCCTGCTTTGCAGATGCCCACCTTCCAAAAGGAGTAGTCAATATGGTCACAGGATCGGGAGCTGTCGTAGGTCAAGGAATGATTGAACATCCAAATATCCAAGGAATTACATTTACTGGATCAAATGCAACGGGTAAAGCCATCGGTCAGAAAGCCTTTGATCGCGGGATTAAGTATCAGCTTGAAATGGGAGGAAAAAACCCCGTTATCGTAGCCAATGATGCGGATCTTGATCTTGCGGTAGAAGCAGCCATTACAGGAGCCTTCCGGTCAACTGGACAAAAATGTACAGCAACGAGCCGAGTCATTGTCCAAGAAGACATCTATGATGCCTTTAAAGAAAAACTCGTTCAAAAAACGCAAGAGATCACTATTGGGGACAGTTTAAAAAAAGACGTATGGATGGGTCCGATCGCAAGCAAACAGCAGCTTGATCAATGCCTTTCCTATATTGAAACTGGAAAAAAAGAAGGTGCCACCCTCCTTTTTGGCGGGGAACCATTAACAGATGGTGATTATCAGAATGGTTATTTTATTGAGCCTGCTATTTTCGAACATGTCACCTCAGACATGACCATCGCTCAAGAAGAAATATTTGGTCCTGTCATTGCTTTAATCAAAGTGCAAGATATCAATGAAGCATTTCACATTGCCAATGATGTGGTTTTTGGCTTAAGCGCTTCTATTTTCACACAAAATATCGGTCGTATGCTGTCCTTTATTCAGAATATCCAAGCTGGGCTCATTAGAATTAATGCAGAAAGTGCTGGTGTAGAGTTACAGGCACCATTTGGTGGAATGAAACAATCAAGCTCTCATTCTCGTGAACAAGGAGAAGCGGCAAAGGAATTCTTTACAGCCATTCAAACCGTTTTCATTAAATCGTAAAATTGAAGCATTTGAGAGGGCATCTGCCCTCCTCAATTCTCTATTTTAGAAAAGGAGAAGAAATGATGATAAATAACCTCTTCCATGCTTCACAAACTGATAAAAAAACGTCTGTCCGCTGGTTTATCGTCTTCATGCTGTTTCTTGTCACTTCTGTCAATTATGCAGATCGTGCTACCCTTTCTATTGCTGGAGATTCTGTTCAACATGACCTTGGTCTTAGCTCTGTATCAATGGGTTATGTCTTTTCTGCTTTTGGCTGGGCATATGTCATTGGCCAATTGCCTGGCGGTTATTTATTGGATAAATTCGGTTCTAAAATGGTGATTGCCTGCAGTATTTTCTTTTGGTCATTGTTTACATTGTTTCAAGGTGCCATAGGTTTTTTTACAGCGGGTACTGCGATTATTCTCCTTTTTACCCTGCGATTTTTAGTAGGGCTGGCGGAAGCTCCTTCCTTTCCAGGCAATAGCCGTGTAGTGGCTGCATGGTTTCCTAGTTCTGAACGTGGAACAGCTTCTGCTTTCTTTAATTCAGCTCAGTATTTTGCGCTTGTCATTTTCTCTCCAATTATGGGCTGGCTTACACATTCTTTAGGATGGCATTCTGTTTTTGTTGTTATGGGAATCCTCGGTATTTTGCTGTCTTTTCTTTGGATAAAAACCGTCTATAATCCAAAACAACACCCGAAAATTAACGCAGCAGAGCTCGATTACATATCAAAAGGCGGGGCTTTGACCTCAATGGACGATGAAAAGAGCCAGCAAAACAAAGAATCCAAATGGCCATACGTGAAACAATTACTTTCAAATCGGATGTTAATTGGGGTTTATATTGCTCAATATTGCATTACCACCCTCACTTATTTTTTCTTGACGTGGTTTCCTGTGTATCTTGTTCAAGCAAAAGGAATGTCCATTCTCGAAGCAGGTTTTGTTGCTTCCCTGCCAGCTCTCTGCGGTTTTTTAGGCGGAATCCTTGGCGGCTTGTTATCCGATTTTTTATTAAAAAGCGGGAAATCGCTTACTTTCGCACGAAAGACACCCATTATTATCGGCATGCTTCTTTCATGCAGTATGATCATCTGCAACTATACAGAATCTTCATGGATTGTTGTTGCGATTATGTCGCTTGCTTTCTTTGGAAAAGGATTCGGTGCACTTGGCTGGGCCGTTGTATCAGATACCTCCCCAAAGGAATGTGCCGGGTTAAGCGGCGGTTTATTTAATACCTTTGGCAACATTGCATCCATTACAACACCCATTATCATTGGATATATTGTCAATGCGACAGGCTCTTTCAGTGGTGCGCTCGTCTTTGTCGGCAGTAATGCCGTTATTGCAATCTTAAGTTATTTATTCCTTGTGGGTCCCATTAAACGTGTGAAGTTAAAAGAACCCCCTTCAACACCTCCGGCCCAAGTCCCATCCAGCTCTATTTGAAAGCGCTTTATATAAAGGAGGATTTATATGAATCAATACTTAAAAGAAGTCAAAAAGGAACGAGCAAACAATCTCCCTTACATTACTGACATGAAGGTGATTCCTGTTGCCGGCTATGACAGTATGCTTTTGAATCTAAGCGGAGCGCATGGACCTTTTTTCACAAGAAATGTTGTCATACTAACAGACAGCAGCGGCCGTCAAGGAGTCGGAGAAGTTCCCGGCGGTGAAAACATTCGACAAACACTTGAAAAAGCCGCCAGACTTGTCCTCCAAAAACCAATTGGGCAATATCATGCCATCCTGCAATCGGTGCAGCAAACATATCAAGACCTCGATAGAAGCGGGAGAGGCAATCAAACCTTTGACTTACGGACAACAATACATGCTGTTACAGCGATAGAGGCGGCTCTCTTGGATTTATTAGGTCAATTTTTAGAAGAACCGGTTGCCTCTTTATTAGGAACAGGTCAACAAAGACAGGTCGTTGACATGCTTGGGTATTTATTTTACATAGGGGATCAAATGAAAACCCCTCTCCCCTATTTGAAAGAAGATCATTCATCTTGCAGCTGGTTCCGGCTAAGGCGTCAAAAAGCACTAACACCGATGGACATTGTCCGTTTGGCTGAAGCGGCTTATGAACGCTATGGATTTCAGGATTTCAAGTTAAAAGGAGGTGTCTTTTCCGGGGAAGCAGAGATGGAAGCTGTAGAATCTCTTTCAAAACGTTTTCCAAATGCGCGCATCACACTTGATCCTAATGGAGCGTGGTCTCTTGATGAAGCCATTCAGCTTTGCAAAGGAAAACAACATGTGCTTGCATATGCAGAGGATCCATGTGGAGCAGAAGACGGATTCTCATCAAGAGAAATTATGGCCGAATTCAAACGAGCTACCGGCATTCAAGTGGCTACAAATATGATCGCAACTGATTTCCGTCAATTGTCACACGCCATCCAATTACATGCAGTTGATATTCCACTGGCGGACCCGCACTTTTGGACAATGGAAGGTTCAGTTAGAGTCGCTCAAACGTGTCATGATAACGGCTTGACTTGGGGATCGCACTCAAACAACCATTTTGATATTTCTCTGGCCATGTTTACACACGTTGCCGCTGCTGCACCAGGTCATATAACAGCGATTGATACCCACTGGATATGGCAAGATGGCCAGCATTTAACAAGGAACCCACTTTCAATCAAAGAAGGTCGTGTCAAAGTGCCACAAGAACCTGGGCTGGGTATTCAAATTGATCTAGAAAAGATAGAGGAAGCCAACCGTTTATATAAACAAATGAAGCTTGGTGCAAGAAATGATGCCATTCAGATGCAATATCTCATGAATGGCTGGACATTCGACCCGAAAAAACCGTGTTTGATTCGGTAGTTTGACTGTAAATGATTGTATTTCCCTTCATTTTGTCTTACAATTGAACAACTGAAGGGAGAGAATGACTCGTGAATGAAAGTATGGATGAACTTAAATTTGAAACAGTGAATCGAAAAACATTAGCAAAACAAGTCATAGAACGTATCGTTCATTTATTGTCTAGCGGACAATTAAAAGCTGGTGACAAACTGCCAACAGAAATGGAACTCATGGATATTTTATCGGTAAGCCGCCCTGTGTTGCGCGAAGCTTTAAGTTCTCTTGAAACATTAGGCGTTATCACTAGAAAAACACGAGGCGGTACATATTTTAATGATAAAATTAGCAATCAGCCATTTTCAGTTATGCTCGCACTGGCTCAAGATAATTTACCAGCCATTCTAGAAGCTCGTATGGTACTAGAACTAGGCCTTGTCACCGTTGCTGCTGAGAAAATTAGTGATGAAGAATTAAAAAAATTAGAAAGAACCATTGAAATGATTGAGGAAAGTACAGATAACAACTATGGTGAAGCCGATAAAGAATTCCACCGGATTATTGCCTTAAGTGCAAACAATCCAGTTGTTGAAGGCATGATTCAGGCGCTTTTAGTATCACACGCCAAGATTGACAGCCAAATTCCTTATCGAGAAAAAAACGTGACCGTTAATTATCATCAGAAAATTTATGAAGCGCTTCAGCTTAGAGACCCATATCAAGCACACTTCCATATGCATGAACATTTGAAGTTTGTACGTGATAAGATTTTAAAAGGATTAAATCAAACGCCATGATACGGAAGCGGATATGCTTCCTCTCCTCTTAAAAAGACAGCGCTTTCAAAGGAGTGATCTCTTGAATCAAAAAGCAAATGAAGCACCCCTATATATTCAGGTAAGTTCAAAGGATAATGTAGCAATCATCGTAAATGATGGCGGACTACCAGCTGGCACCAGCTTTTCAAGTGGATTGACGTTAACTGAACGCATCCCTCAAGGGCATAAAGTTGCACTTAAGACAATTGAACAGCATGCACCAATTGTGAGATATGGTGAAATCATTGGATACGCTAGCGAAACCATCATACAGGGAAGCTGGGTGAAAGAAGAGCTCGTTCAAATGCCAGCTCCTCCTCCTTTAGACAAATTATCATGCCTAACATACAGCGGTCCTCCGCTTAAAAAGCTTGATGGTTATGAATTTCAGGGATACCGAAATCCAGATCATTCTGTTGGTACTAAAAATATTCTCGGGATTACAACAAGCGTGCAATGTGTCGTTGGGGTTCTTGACTATGCGGTCAAAAAAATCAAGGAAGATCTGCTGCCGAAATATCCAAATGTGGATGACGTAATTCCCCTCCACCACCAATACGGCTGCGGTGTGGCCATTCATGCACCAGATGCGGTCATTCCGATCAGAACCATCCAAAACTTAGCCACACATCCGAACTTTGGCGGAGAAGTGCTCGTCATTGGATTAGGCTGTGAAAAACTCATACCATCACGCATTGTGTCAGAAGAGCGGCAAGACGATATTTTAACATTACAGGAGGAATCAGGCTTTTCTTCAATGATTACCTCCATTCTGAAGGCTGCAGAGCACAAACTAAAGAAACTCAATAGGCGGACACGCGTCCCATGTCCTGTTTCGGATTTAGTGGTAGGCTTACAATGCGGTGGAAGCGATGCATTCTCAGGTGTAACTGCAAACCCCGCCGTTGGATATGCAGCAGACCTCCTTGTCAAAGCAGGAGCAACGGTTCTTTTTTCAGAAGTGACAGAAGTGCGTGATGCCATTCACCTATTAACTCCAAGAACTTTGAATGAAGAAACGAGGCAGGCACTTATACGGGAAATGAAATGGTACGACGACTATTTAAGCAGAGGTCAAGCAGATAGAAGTGCAAATCCTTCCCCAGGAAATAAAAAAGGCGGTTTATCCAATGTCGTAGAAAAGGCGCTTGGTTCTATCGCCAAATCTGGCACAAGTCCAATATCTAGTGTGATTGGGCCTGGTGAGAAAGCGGCCACCAAAGGGCTGATATTTGCTGCGACGCCGGCAAGCGATTTTGTTTGTGGAACACTGCAGCTCGCCTCTGGTATGAATGTACAAATTTTCACAACAGGCCGAGGAACTCCATACAGCCTAGCAGCAGCACCTGTAATAAAAGTTTCTACGAAAACCAGCTTACAGACACAATGGCCGGATCTTATTGATTTTGATGCCGGCCGTATTGCAACCGGAGAAGCAACAATCGAGGAAGTCGGTACAGACCTGTTTCATTATATACTAGATATCGCCAGCGGCCGGAAAGAAACATGGGCCGATCATTGGGGGATTCATAACGATTTGTGTCTATTTAATCCAGCCCCAGTCACATAAAAGAGATGTCCGTTTGAGGACATCTTTTTTTATGATCATTAAGCGAGATATTTCCTATGAACCCCTTTTCCATCATAAGAAAACATCACTTCTTTTCCTTCAAGAACTGACTCGATATGCACACTTCTTCCCCACAGCTGATATAAATACGGAAGGACTTTTTCTAAGTATTTCAGATCAAGTTCAATGCCTTCATACCAATGCTTGATATAAAGTTCGTTATTTTTTAAATAGTCGCCATCGATCACGGTCAAATAAGGAAAGCCGCCATTCACTCTCATACTGACTAACTGATCACGAACCGCCTTCCATTCTTTATCAATGACTTTATAGTCTCTCCCCTGCTTTTGAAACAAGTACAAGTCTTCTCTCATCACAAGGTCTTTCGTTAAGTAGTTTCGAATAAAGGAAATATCCGATTCAATTTCCCTGACTTCAAACATTTTACTGCGGCCAGATCCTTCTTTGACCCCTGCTTTTTTTAATTCTTCACATGGGTTGTTATAGCGTTCTTCAATATCTTCAAAAATTTTCAGCCCTAAATAGTAAGGATTGATGCCTGTTTTAGATGGCTGCACCACACCTGCATTTAATTTCGCAAACTCTATCGATTCACTTGAATCCAAATCAAGCTCCCGCATAATCCGCTGGTGCCAATACGATGCCCAGCCTTCATTCATAATCTTTGTTTCCAGCTGCGGCCAAAAATAGAGCATTTCTTCTCTCAGCATGGTAAGAACATCCCGCTGCCATGGCTCCAGCTCCCGGGAATGCGCTTCAATAAAGAGTAAAAGATCCTTTTCAGGCTTTGGCGGAAATTGCTTAACGGTTTTCTTTTTCTCACGCATTTTCGGCTCATCCATTCCCCACAAATCATCATAAGGCGTTTGACGTTTTGGTTTATCATCTTCACTTTCTTCATCGTCCATATTCCAGCTTAATTTTGATCGAACAAGAGACGGATCAATATGCTCCTGGATAGCCAATACGGCATCTAAAAAGGCTTCGACTTCTTTTGTTCCGTGGATATGCTCATATTCTTTGATCCGCTCTGCCGCTGCTGACATGCTTTCGACCATATCTCGTTTTGTGTTTTGGAAACGGCAATTATTTTTGAAGAAATCACAGTGTGCCAATACATGAGCCACAATTAATTTATTTTGAACGAGCGTATTATTATCTAGTAGAAAGGCGTAGCAAGGATTTGAATTGATGACCAGTTCATAAATTTTGCTTAATCCTAAATCATAATGAAGCTTCATTTTATGAAATTGCTTCCCAAAGCTCCAGTGGCTGAATCGTGTTGGCATTCCATATGCACCGAACGTATAAATAATTTCCGCGGGACAGATTTCATACCTCATCGGATAAAAATCTAGACCAAATCCTTCTGCAATTTCTGTAATTTCATCAATCGCTCTTTGTAAAAGACGTTTTTCAGATACGCTCAAGGAAACCATCCCTCCTCATCGGACTTATCCCTACTATATGAGCGTATGTAAAAAAACATGATGTTCCGCCAACCGTTTAGACGACTTCCATTTCTTTTGTGGATTGCCCGCCAAATGCTTCGAAATGAATATTGCGCGATGGAATTCCAAGCTCTTTTAAAATATGAATGATCTCCTGTGTAAACACCGGGGAACCGCATAGATAAAATTGGCCTTTCCCTTCTCCGATCACCGATTGAAGAAATGGACGGTCAATGCGGGAAGACGCTTTCTCAACAAGCTCACCCTTTCCAGACTGCGCAAATTGTTCGTTACATAGGATGATGCGCCCATGGGAAGCTGAAGCTAGAACGCGTTCAAACTCATTTTCAAAAGCATTTACATCCTCTAATCGATCTGCATGAATCATCGTGAATGTCTGGCTGTTTTGTGCGGCAGTTTTTACTAAACCAATCATTGGAGTGACACCAGACCCAGCACTGATGAAATAAACAGGCTCTTTTGTGTCTCCTTGCAAGCAGAACATTCCCTGCGGCATACTCACTTGAAGAACGTCCCCTTCTTCCATTTCATCATGCAAAAATGTAGACACATGACCATCACGCTTCACTGTAATACGGTAATAAGATGGATGATGCTCGTCTGATAAGCTATATTGTCTGCTGCACATATAGGCTTCTCCTGGCATATCTGCCTGAACCGTAATGTATTGGCCTGCTTGATACAATGGCAGCTCTGATTCATCTTCTGGTACTAAATAAAAAGAGATAAGCGATGGAGATTCTTGCTTCTTTTTCTTAATCACAAACGGCTTCACATCTGCCCATCCGCCTGTCTGTTTCACATTTTCATCCATCATTTCTGCTTCTATGGTCATGAAAATATTCGCAATGATGTCATATGCAGCTTTCCAAGCTAATAAAGTGGCATCTTCTTCTCTTAAGCCAAACACATCTTTCATCGCTTCAATCAGGTGATATCCGACAATTGGGTATTGTTCTTTTTTGACCATGACACTGACATGCTTATGGGCAATTTGTTTGACCGCAGGAAGTAATTCCTCTAATCGATCAATGTGCAGTGCAGCTTGATATAGTGTCGCAGCAAGTGCCTCTGGCTGACTTCCGTTCATCAGATTTGTTTTATTAAATTGATTGAGCAGCTCCGGGTGCTGGCGAATCATATTTTGATAAAAAACAGTGACAAGTTTGGTTCCCTCGGCTTTTAGTAGAGGAGCTGATTGCTTTATTGCATTCATTTGATCTTTAGATAACATCGTCATTCCTTCTTTCAAAAGAAGTATTTTAAATACATCTTTATCGTAATGGATGACAGTCTCTAAAAGCAATATTTATAATACATGTTTTAAATGTTGTCACATTTTACACTTTCTCGAACAGTTTTTGTCTAAAATGTGTTACGATGATACAAAACTCTATTAGGTTTAGAGGTCGTCAAAATGAAACTTACGAATTACACAGATTTCTCATTAAGGGTACTCATTTATTTAGCTTCGAGAGAAAATAATGAACTGTCAAATATTCAGCAGATCGCCGATGTTTATGGCATTTCTAAAAATCATCTGACGAAGGTGATTTATCATCTTGGAAAACGCGGGTATGTGGAAACGATTCGCGGAAGAAATGGCGGGATCAGGCTTGGAAAAAGCCCAGAAAGCATTAATATTGGAGAGGTTGTCCGTTATACAGAGGATGATTTAGTCATGGTTGAATGCTTTGATCCAAAGAAAAACAGCTGCATTATCTCCCCAATTTGTTCATTAAAGCATGTACTTCATGAAGCACTCACTGCTTATTTAAGCGTTCTAGACCGATACACACTAAACGATTTAACACGAAACAAAGATGCTCTTAGAGAGCTCCTGCTTTAAGGCGAAAGAATTTATTCTTTCGTCTTTTTCTTTACCTTCTTGTAATAATAATTTATTTAAAATTATTATAAATAAATATTGACTATCATGTTTGATTCAATATAATTAGGGTATATAGATTGCTAGAAAACACTTTTTTGTTTACAGGAGGAGAAAAGAATGACAAATTCAAATCATAAAAATTTGACAACGAACCAAGGCGTGCCTGTTGGCGATAACCAAAACTCAAGAACAGCTGGTCACCGCGGACCTACCTTTCTTGATGATTACCATTTGATTGAAAAACTCGCACACTTTGATCGTGAACGTATTCCAGAGCGCGTCGTTCATGCAAGAGGCGCCGGCGCTTACGGTGTGTTTGAAGTAGAAAACAGCATGGAGAAACATACAAAAGCAGCCTTCTTAAGTGAAGAAGGAAAACAAACAGACGTTTTTGTTCGCTTCTCCACCGTTATTCATCCGAAAGGTTCACCTGAAACATTGCGTGACCCGCGCGGCTTTGCTGTCAAATTTTATACAGAAGAAGGCAACTATGATCTCGTTGGTAACAACTTGCCGATCTTCTTTATTCGTGATGCATTGAAATTCCCTGATATGGTTCACTCTCTCAAGCCAGATCCTGTAACCAATATTCAAGATCCTGACCGTTATTGGGATTTTATGACCTTAACGCCTGAATCCACTCATATGCTCACATGGCTTTTCTCTGACGAAGGAATCCCTGCAAACTATGCTGAAATGCGCGGTTCTGGTGTGCATACATTTAGATGGGTGAATAAATACGGCGAAGCAAAATATGTAAAATATCACTGGAGACCTTCTGAAGGTATTCGCAACTTATCTATGGAAGAAGCAGCGGAAATTCAAGCAAACGATTTCCAGCATGCGACAAGAGATTTATATGACCGCATTGAAAAAGGCAACTTCCCAGCATGGGACTTATATGTTCAGCTTATGCCGCTTAGCGATTATGATGAACTTGATTATGATCCATGTGACCCAACAAAAACGTGGAGCGAGGAAGATTACCCGCTTCAAAAAGTAGGACGCATGACACTCAACCGCAATCCTGATAACTTCTTTGCTGAAACAGAACAGTCTGCTTTCACGCCAAGTGCATTTGTTCCAGGAATTGAGGCATCTGAAGATAAACTGCTTCAAGGCCGTCTGTTCTCATATCCTGATACGCAGCGCCACCGACTTGGTGCGAACTACATGCGCATTCCGGTTAACTGCCCTTATGCACCTGTACACAATAACCAGCAGGATGGCTTTATGACAACGACTCGTCCAAGCGGTCATATTAACTATGAACCAAACCGCTATGCCGATCAGCCAAAAGAAAACCCTCACTACAAAGAAAGTGAGCCAGTTCTTCACGGTGACCGTATGGTGAGACAAAAAATTGAAAAACCGAACGATTTCAAACAAGCTGGAGAAAAATATCGAAGCTACTCTGAAGAAGAGAAACAAGCATTGATTAAAAACCTCACAGCTGATTTGAAAGATGTGAATGACCAAACAAAATTACTTGCAATCTGCAACTTCTATCGTGCCGATGAAGATTACGGCCAGCGATTAGCAGATTCACTTGGTGTGGATATTCGCGCTTATCTTCAAGGTAGCATGAAGTAATTCCATTTCGAAAAAAATTGTTGGACAAAGGGCTGAAATGATCTTTATTTTAGCCCTTTGTCTTTTTTGACTGAACGCCTCGAGCACCCTTTACAAAAAAAGGTGCTTCTTTATAGTCGAAACACGTTAATACTAATCAAATGACCAGTCACCGGATGAAAATAAATTTCTGCATGTGCGGCAAAGCGAGTTGATCCTTCCTTTACAGTGACGCGAAACACATCTTTTGTCTGCTCATCATTCACTTCTGTCCGGCCAATGTAATGATAATCATTTAAAGCGGCACCTTTATATTCATCTTTAAACGCTGTGTACGCAAGTCTTTCCCAATTTTCAAACGGCAGCACCGCTGCTTTTGATGCAGGATGAATCATCAAACTGCCAAGCAAAACGATTCCTGCTGCAATAAGCATCCACCATTTCGGCTGCATGATATCATTGAACTCACTTTCATATATGTTTTGTTTAGGTTTAGCAAGCCTGTCCTTTTTCATACATGAAGCAATTATTCAGCCTATAATTCCCGGTACACGATTGATGCGGACACCAACTTTTCCCCTGAAAAAGTCGATATGATCCGAGCAAACTAATGAAGACTTCTCAAGGGAAAGGAGAAGGTTTAATGAATGTGGCGGATTATGATAAAGCACTTTATTATACGCATCGCTCGCAATGGGATAATTTACTTATTCTTATGGTACGTACGCAAGATGATTTGCTCTCGAAACGTATTGAGCATTTCTTACATGCGTATCAATTTAACCGGAACGATGCAGATGTTGAAAAATGTTTATATGGGCTCCTGCAGTACATTGATCATGCTTCAGAGGCTGCTGCTTCTGAAGTTTATTCACAACCGATGTACACATAAAGAAAAAGGGCTAAAATGAATTTTTTTTAGCCCTTCCCTTTTATATACAATTAGCAGTGCGCTGTAATGGGAAGCGTTAGAGATAATGTATGGATCGCAAGCTTATTCAAGTTCTCTTTTAATTTGTCATCATGACGAAAATCACTTACTAATTCATATGCCTCCACTAGATCCCCTCCTATTTTACATTCACCTGTGATTGACCGGTTCATCACCTCCTTTAAAATAAAAAAAGACTTGATGAGCATACACTCATCAAGTCTTTTATGGTTTTTCTATTAGAAATTAGACTGTTCATGCTTCTCTTTTTTATTCAATTCATTGAATTGAATGAGCGCTTAAACGTTTTAGCATGACGCCTAGATCTCCTTCTGTCATAGCAGCTCTTTCAGCTGATTTTTTTGATAATCCACTGCATACAGAGCCGCTTGGGTTCGATCTGCCAGCTCTAATTTTGATAATACATGAGATACGTGCGTTTTGACAGTTTTTTCAGAAATAAACAGCGATGAGGCAATTTCTTTGTTGCTTTTGCCTTTTGCAATCTCAAATAAGACATCTCGCTCTCTATTGGTGAGCTCTTTCATCAATGCCCATTTCTGCTCTTTTGGCTCTGTCAGATGCTGCACGAGAAAGGTCGTGATATGACCATCTAACTGGTAGGTGCCATTTTGAACTTCAATCATGGTCGAAAGCAGCTTTTCTGGTGCTACATCCTTTAATTGATAGGCTTTCGCCCCTGCTTGAATGGCGGGAATGACATAATCTTTATCCGCATAGCTTGTCAGGATCACAATGCGGGAGTCCGGCATTTCCAGCGTCATTTGTTTCGTTGCCTCAATGCCATTCATTACAGGCATAGACAAATCCATTAAGACAATGTCAGGCCGGGTTTCTCTGACAACCTCTAATGCCTCTTGCCCATTGGACGCCTCACCAACGATGTCCACATCAGACTGTGTCTGCAAGAAAAACACAAGCCCTTTTCTCACAATATGATGATCATCTGCAATGACAACTCTCATGACGATCCCTTCCTTTCTTGTGAAAATGGCACTTTTACATGAATCGTAGTTCCTTTACCTAACTCTGAATGGATACAAAATGTACCACCTGCTCTTCGGATGCGGTCAGACATCCCTTTCAGCCCAAGTGAAGGAAGGCTCATCTGCTCGTCATATTGAAAACCTTTTCCGTGGTCAATGATTTTCATCTCCAACGTGTCTTTTGATTGCTCAAGCTTGACCTCGACTTCTTCTACTTCCGCATGTTTTTGACAGTTATTGAGCGCTTCTTGACATACCCGAAACAAAGTTTCATTGTGAGAATGGTCCATTTCTATACAGCCTGATAAAGATAAAGTGCAGCGTAATCCTAAAAGCTGTGCATACTCTTCAATTGCTGTCGTAAACCCTTTTTCAAGGCCTCTGGGTCTCAGCTGCCAAATGAGTGACCGCATTTCAATCAGAGCATCTTGTGACAAATGCTGAATAAAATCAATCATTTCCCCTAGATGTTGATCGCTTGTCATTTGCCGTGCAGCCTTAGCAGTCAGACTCACAGAGAACAGCATTTGGTTGACAGAATCATGCAAGTCCTGTGCGAGCCGGTTTCTTTCTTCCAGAAGTGCGTGCTGCTGTTCATTTTGCACAAGCTTCATCCGCTGAATGGCGGTGCCAATTTGAAGTGCAATGCTTTCAAGCAAATTCAGCTCCTCTTGCGTAAATGTGACTTTTCCTTTTGCCGCCACATTTAATAAGCCGAACGTACGCTTACACGCTTTTAGCGGTACAGTCGCATGATGAGTAATTCCTTCTGTATCCCCAAACTTTTCTTCAATTGCCGTTTCAATCCGTTTGCAGTTAATAATATTGGTGGCTGATTGCAGCGAGCCTTTTGTGTATCGGTTGATGCAATAACAATCATTTTGACACATGAGCTGCTTTTGATGCTTTGCAAGTGCTTCAGGTAAGGAAACCTCTGCCATCAGTTCATATGACCCGTCTTTTTCTATAAAATAAATCCATGCTGAATGAAAGCCTGTGACATCCATCAGCATATGGAGCACTTCATGGAGCGTTTCTTTCATTTCCATGCCTTCATTTAGCTTTTCAGCAATTTCTTTTAACGTTTTTAATGTTTCAACCTTCTCTTGGTATTCTCCCATACTGTTTACCCCCGGCATTTGCAGCCTTCACTTATCATTACGCTCATTATACCATGAGCCCCCTCGTCGCTCTTTCTCCAAAAGAATGATTTCTTCTCATCCTTTTGGCTGAGAAAAGGCCATCATGCATTCATACACGATGGCCTTGTCTTTCGTTATTTCGCTGTTTCTTCCACAATATCATAAACGACTTTCATCACTTCTTCTGACAAATGCTTTAGCTTTTCTTCACTATCTGTTAAAGACGTGCCTTTGACTGCAATATAAAATTTCACTTTAGGCTCAGTGCCGGAAGGTCTTAAGCAGAACCACGAACCATCCTCAAGGAAATATTTCAGCACATTTGATGCTGGCAGGTGAATGGTTTCCTCTTTCTTTTCAGCCACAAGTTGTCTTTGACTTGATTGATAATCCTCAATCACTGTGATGCGCTGCCCTGCGATGGCAGCTGGCGGATTTGTTCTAAAGGTATGAAGGATCGCTGAAATCTGCTCTGCTCCTTCTTTTCCTTTTAAGGTTAACGACTTTAATCCTTCCCGGTAAAATCCAAATTGCTTAAAAATATCGACAAGCGCATCGTACAAGGACTTGCCCTGCTTTTTATAGAAAGCAGCAACTTCAACGGCTAAAAGTGCCGCTTGCACCGCATCTTTATCTCGGGCAAAGTCACCGATTAAATAGCCATAGCTCTCTTCATAACCGAATTGAAACGTGTATTCTCCGCTCTTTTCAAACTGCTTAATTTTTTCTCCAATAAATTTAAAGCCTGTGAGGGTGTCTATCGTGTCGGCACCAAAAGCTGATGCTACAGCGCGCCCAAGCTCACTTGTGACAATGGTTTTCATCACAACGGGACGAGGCGGCAATTGACCCAGCTTTTGTTTTTCAGACAATAAATAATGAAGCAGCAGGGCGCCTGTCTGGTTGCCTGTTAAGACAGTAAATTCTCCTTCGTGATCTCTGACCGCAATGCCTAACCTGTCAGCGTCTGGGTCTGTGGCAATGAGAATATCTGCATTTTGTTTTTCACCAAGCTTGATGGCGTACTCAAATGCTGCATGCTCCTCTGGATTCGGCGAGGTCACTGTTGAGAATTGTGGATCTGGTTTTTCCTGCTCAGGCACAACAGTGACATGCTGATATCCAAGAGCCTGCAGCCCGTTTCTGACAGGGTGATTGGCTGTCCCATGAAGCGGAGTAAACACGACTTTGACATCGACCTCATGTGCCAGCTCAGGGTGCACACTAATAGTTTTTAATTTTTCAATATAAGCATGGTCGATTTCTTCTCCGATTATTTTGATCAGCCCTTGCTGTTTCAACGTTTCTTCAGAATCAACTGAAATCGACAGTTCATTTTCAATTGCATCTACTTCTTGAATGACTTGATCTGCTTCAAATGGAGGCAGCTGCCCGCCATCTTCACCATACACTTTATAGCCATTATATTCTGGTGGATTATGACTTGCTGTCACGACGATTCCAGCAAATGCATGCAGCTCACGAACCGCAAAGGAGAGCTCTGGTGTCGGACGCAATTCATTAAATACGTACGTTTGAATGCCCTGTGAAGCAAGTGTTCTGGCTGCTTCCATTGCAAATTCAGGCGATTTATGGCGTGAATCATATGCAATGGCGACGCCTCTTCTTTTTGCATCCTCTCCATGTTTCGCAATATACGCAGCAAGACCTGCTGATGCTTTACGAACAGTGTACACATTCATTCGGTTCGTGCCTGCACCAATCTCACCGCGCATTCCTCCAGTGCCGAACTCAAGGTTTTTGTAGAAACAGTCTTCAAGGGCCTGGTGGTCATCTTGATGCGTCTCCAGCCATTCCTTTAGTTCAGTATCCAGGTGCTTCTCATTGATCCATCGCTCATAATTCGTCTTCCAACTCATGGTCGTCCTCCCCAGCTCTTATCATCAATAAAATAACATCTACTGTTATTTTATATGGAATCATCCTTTATGTCATGCTATATCATTAGCAGTTGGAAAAAATGCTGCACAAATAAAAAAAGCCGATACATGATCGGCTTTCAGTTTGTTCACAAAGGGTTAAAATGATCTTGCTTTAGCCCTTTGTCTTCTTTTTATTCAGCATCAAGCGGTACGACTGCTTCATGGAATAGTTGATCTAATTCTGTTTGATATTTCTGTTTTGCTGCTTCATCCCAGCCAAAACGTTCTGCCATATAATCGATGACTGGCTGTGCATATTTTTTTGCCCAATTGATATTAAATAATAGGCTTCCTGTTCTTCTTAAGAAGAAGTCAACAGGAGTAACGGCTAATTCTTCTTCAATCGCATAGACAAGCTCTGCCAGTACATACGCTGGAATATTTCGTTTGTCTGCTTCCCCTTGAAGCTGCTCGACACGTTTGAAGAGACTGCTGACATTTGAGCCATATTTTTCAGCTAGTTTTTGTGCAATCGGTTCTGTTAAACCAACAGATGCACCTTCTGCTGTTTTCGCTTGAACAAAGGCTGCCATGTTTTTAGATCCGCCTACATGGCCGCCTGAGATTGGCATATGTTTTGTTTTACACGGTCCATAATCTTTGCCCGTTTCCTGTTTCAGTCCATCACGTACTAGATCGACAATATGCTCAGCCATTTTACGGTAGCCTGTTAATTTACCGCCAGCAATGGTGATTAAGCCTGAAGATGATGTCCACACTTCATCTTTACGAGAAATTTCTGAAGGATCCTTGCCCTCTTCATGAATGAGCGGACGAAGACCGGCCCAATTGGATTCTACATCTTTTTCTGTAATATTGAGATCAGGGAACATGTACTGAATCGCTTGGATGACATAGTCACGATCGGCCTTTGTCATACGCGGGTGCTCCAGCTGTTTCTTGTACACTGTATCTGTTGTTCCAACGTACGTTTTGCCTTCTCTTGGAATGGCAAAGACCATACGTTTATCAGGTGTGTCAAAGTAAATCGCTTGTTTTAATGGAAAGACCGATTGGTCAAATACTAAGTGAATTCCTTTTGTATGCTGTAAATGTTTTCCTTCTTTTGAGTGGTCCTTGTCTCTCAGCTGATCTACCCATGGACCTGTCGCATTGACGATCTTCTTCGCATACACATCGTAGGTTTTCTGTGTCATGACATCTTCAATGACAACACCAACCACTTTGCCTTTATCATAAATAAATTCTTTTACTTTCGCATAGTTGACCGCCTCCGCTCCAAATTTCACAGCCTCTTTCATGACTTCGATTGTGAGGCGTGCATCATCTGTACGGTATTCAACATAGTAGCCGCCGCCTTTTAAGCCGTCCTTTTTGACAAGCGGTTCTTTTTCAAGTGTTTCTTTTGCACTTAGCATGCTTCTGCGTTCGCTATGCTTTACGCCAGCTAAAAAGTCATACACTCTAAGCCCAATAGAGGTTGAAAACTTACCAAATGTCCCGCCTTTATGCATCGGAAGAAGCATCCATTCTGGCGTTGTGACATGAGGACCATTTTCGTATACAATGGCACGCTCTTTACCGACCTCTGCGACCATTTTCACTTCAAATTGTTTTAAATAACGAAGTCCGCCGTGCACTAGTTTCGTTGAGCGGCTAGACGTACCTGCAGCGAAATCCTGCATTTCTGCAAGACCGACACGCATTCCGCGTGAAGCCGCGTCAAGTGCTGTACCAGCGCCTGTTATACCCCCACCAATGATAAACACATCATATGGTTTTTTTGTCATTTCCTGCAGCATTTGTTCTCTTTCTAAGCTAGAAAAAGTCATCTCTTGTTCCTCCCATGTTGTACGGTAAAGAAAAAGAGACCGCAAACACCCAAAGCGTATTTCTACACTTCGGTGCCTGCGGTCTCTCCAGTTCTCCAACCGTTCTATTAACTTACTTTGAAGTATACCATACTTTTGGTTTATTTGAAAGCTTGAGCTGCTTTTACAGCCTTTTTCCACCCGCTGTATAACGAGTCGCGGCTGTCCTCTTCCATTTTAGGGTCAAAGCGCTTGTCAAGGTTCCATTGTTTTGCAATGTCTGAACGGTCGTTCCAGAAGCCAACTGCTATTCCCGCAAGATAGGCCGCACCGAGTGCCGTCGTTTCATTAATTTCTGGACGCTCTACTGGTACATCCAGCAAATCACTTTGGAAGCCCATTAAGAAATCATTCTTTACAGCTCCGCCATCCACACGCAACGTTTTTAATGAGATGTTTGAATCCTTTTCCATCGCATCTAAAACATCCTTCGTTTGATAAGCAAGTGATTCTAACGTTGCACGGACAAAGTGCTCTTTAGAAGTACCGCGTGTTAATCCGAATACAGCGCCTCTGACATCACTGTCCCAGTATGGTGTGCCTAGACCAACGAATGCTGGAACGACATATACGCCCTCTGTTGACTCAACGCGCTTTGCATAGGCTTCGCTGTCTTTTGAGTCTTTAAACATTCTCAGTCCGTCGCGCAGCCACTGAATCGCTGAACCAGCTACGAAAATACTTCCCTCTAAAGCATATTCAACTTTACCGTCAATGCCCCATGCAATTGTCGTTAATAAACCATGATCCGACTTAATTGCTTTTTCCCCTGTATTCATCAACATGAAACATCCTGTACCATACGTGTTCTTCGCCATTCCTTCTTCAAAGCAAGCCTGACCGAATAGTGCAGACTGCTGGTCTCCCGCCGCTCCTGCAATCGGGATATTTCTGCCGAAGAAGTGATAGTCTGTTGTTTCACCATAGATGTGTGAGGATGGTTTCACCTCTGGAAGCATAGAAGCAGGTACGCCAAGAATATCAAGTAATTCTTCATCCCATTTCAGATCGTAAATGTTGAACATTAATGTTCTTGACGCGTTGGAGTAATCTGTGACGTGTGATTGACCGCCTGTCATCTTCCAAATGAGCCATGTATCAATTGTGCCAAACAGCAAGTCGCCATTTTCTGCTTTCTCACGAGCACCTTCTACATTATCTAAAATCCATTTTACTTTTGTCCCTGAGAAATAAGCATCAATGAGAAGACCCGTTTTATTTCTAAACGTTTCATTGTGTCCTTGCGCTTTTAACTCTTCACAAATGCCAGACGTTTGTCTAGACTGCCAAACAATTGCATTATAAACGGGTGCGCCTGTATGTTTATCCCAAACAACTGCTGTCTCACGCTGGTTCGTAATTCCGATACCGGCGATTTGATCTGCTTCAATGCCTGATTCAATTAAAGCAGTTGAAATGACGGATAGAACAGAGCTCCAAATTTCATTTGCATTATGTTCTACCCAGCCTGGGTTCGGAAAATATTGATTAAATTCCTTCTGTGCTGTATGAGCAATTTTGCCTTCTTGATCAAATAAGATCGCTCTTGAGCTTGTTGTCCCTTGATCTAAAGCGAGAATATATTTTTCTTTTGCCATGATGTTTTCCTCCCCTTACATACTTTCATTTACAGCATTTGTTTGATTTTTCGTAGAGACATAGAGTCCTAACAATACCACAACTAAAATAACGCTTACAATCCAAAAGGCTGGAGTGATGTTCGCTTTAAAGGCTGCATTGTAGAAAACACCGCCAAATGCGCCGCCTAAAATTGGACCAACGACTGGCACCCAAGCATACTTCCAATTCGATGGGCCTTTACCTGGAATCGGCAGAATCGCATGTGCAATTCTCGGACCTAAATCACGTGCAGGATTGATTGCATAACCAGTTGTTCCGCCTAAAGAAAGACCAATTGCCACAATTAAGAATCCAACAATCAGCGGATTGATTCCGTCTGCGAATTTATTTGCACCAATCGCTAAGATTCCTAGAACCAATACAAATGTACCGATGACTTCACTAAGTACGTTTGCAAAAGTATGCGGAATCGCAGGACCAGTTGAGAATACACCCAGCTTTGCACCTGGATCGTCTGTTGCTTTCCAGTGCGGTAAGTAATGTAAAAAGACAATAATAGCTCCTATTAATGCGCCAAGCATTTGACCGGCAATATACATTGGTACGTCAGCCCAAGGAAAACTTCCTTCAAGCGCAAGCCCAATTGTTAGTGCTGGATTCAAATGCGCTCCGCTGATTCCACCTGTTGCATAAGCTGCTATGGCTACTGCAAATCCCCATCCGAAAGCGATTACAATCCAGCCGGACTGATATGCGAGCGATTTCTTTAAATTGACTGCCGCACATACACCGCCTCCAAAAATAATGAGAAGCATTGTACCTACGACTTCACCCCAAAATGGTGTCATGAAAATTCCTCCTCTGGTTCAGTTGCCATCCCCTATGAATGTGTAAAAATAGATAAAGAAAAAAGATCCACAACAAACATACTTTACATCAGGGTCATTTGTCACCTAGTAAAGCGCTGTTGTGGATCTCCGTTTCTCCATCACATGATATTAACTTAGTGCTATAGTATCAGAGGATGAAAACGTTGTCAATCAATTTTCACATTTTATCTTTTTCACTTTTGGAACGCTTTCCAAAGGGCTGTATTCGATGTTGTCACAGCTGTAGCTCCTGCTTCAAGTGCTCTTTCTACATCTTCTTTTGTGCGGATAAACCCGCCTGCAAATATTGGAATACCAGCTCGCTCGCGCACTTCTGTAATTAAATCCGGCACAACCCCTGGCAATACTTCAATAAAATCTGGGCGATGTTTCCCTACGAACTCCATGCTTTTTTCCATGGCACTTGTATCAAGTAAAAACATTCGCTGAATGGCATATACCTTCTTTTGCTTAGCTTTTACTATGACAGAAGACCTAGTAGAAATAATTCCTGCCGGCTTCATTTCCTGACAAATAAATTCCGTTCCATACTCATCATGTTTGATCCCATGAATGAGATCGACATGGACAAACATTTTTTTATGATGGGCATTTGCCTCATTCATGATGCCCTTTAGCCGGCCTAAATGGACATCAAGTAACACCCCGTATGTAAATGGACTTTTTAAAAATTCCTCAAATTGCTTCATATTGCGAACAGCAGGTAGAATGGGTTGATCATGAAAACTCATATGCCGTCTCCTTCTAAAGTGTATTGGTTCAGTCTTCTCCTAACAGTAATAGAATCTCTTCTATTTTTCAATACACCTAGTGTATCCAATGCTGATTTCACCTAGCAGCATCTTACTGGATCTATGTATGTGCTTTTTCCACAGAAAAAAGCAGAGAAATCTCTCTGCTATAACTGTGCCATGCTTTCTTTTAGCGTGTTGATAATAAACGAAGCGTCTTCGGCTGTTATATTTAGCGGAGGTGCAAGCTGGGCAACGTTATTATAGCCGGCAACCGTATCACCATTTTTCCCGATGATCAGTCCGCGTTTTTTACATTCAGCAATCAATTGACCGACAACCTGTGGATCAGCTGGTTTTTTGGACTGTTGATCCTGGACAAGCTCAATTCCAAACAGCAGGCCTTTCCCTCTGACATCACCGACAAATGGATGCTCTTTTAACTCTTGCAAACGTTCGAGCATGTCTTGCCCAAGCGTGTCAGACCGTTCTACTAATTTCTCGTTTTCCATGATCTCTAGGTTGGCAAGTGCAACCGCACAAGAAGCAGGGTGACCGCCAAATGTATTTACATGGCGCAGCCTGTCATACGTATCTTCCCCTGCGTACGCTTCATAAATTTCTCGTTTCACGCACGTTGCAGAAAGAGGTAAGTAGCCGCTTGTGATCCCTTTTGCCATTGTGATAATGTCCGGCTTTACTTCCTCATGCATAAAACCAAACCGCTTCCCTGTCCGGCCAAATCCGCAGATGACTTCATCCACAATGAGAAGCGCTCCATGAGCCTCACAGATGTCTTTGACCTTCTTCAAATACCCTTTCGGAGGCATTAAGATACCGCCGCCTGTAATAATCGGCTCCATAATGACCCCAGCAATGGTCTCACTTAGTTCCCACGTCATGGCTTGATCGATTGCCGCTGCACTTGCCAATGTATCTTGATCCTCAGGATGACGATACATATCAGGCGGTGCGACATGGATAAAGCCTTGACCTAATGGTTCATATTTATATTTACGCTGCGCCTGCCCCGTTGCGGCAAGGGCTGCTGCTGTATTGCCGTGATACGACCGATACCTGGAGATGAACTTTGTTCTTGTGCTCTCTTCTTTTTGCGCATGATATTGTTTGGCGATCTTAAATGCGGCTTCATTGGCTTCAGAACCGCTGTTAGAAAAGAAGATGACATAGTCCCCGCCAAGCCATTCATTTAGCTTTTCAGCCAGCTGAATCGCTGGCACATGGCTTTGCGTCAGCGGATAGTAAGGCATTGTATTTAGCTGCTTATATGAAGCTTCTGCCAGCTCTTTTCTGCCATAACCGGCATTTACACACCAAAGACCTGACATCCCGTCTAAATATCGATTCCCATGAATATCAGTCACCCATGCGCCTTCTGCCTCGTGAATGACCATGCTTTCATTTTCCTTGTTTGTCCCTTTCATATGGTGCCAGATCAACTGATCATCTTTCGCCTGAAGATTTTGAGCCTGCTCATGTATTTTCATCTTCCCGCCCCCATGTATCCGTTTTCATCATTAAAGAAGCTTAGACCGGTTCAGCAGCACACTGCCTCTCCATTCATTATATGGATGAAAAGGGAGGCATATGAAACTGAAACTAGGCCGCCCGTAAGAGAGAACCAATCGTTACTTTCATTATAAAAAAGGGGACGGGCTGATTACATTAGACAGATCGTCAACTGATTGAAAAGAACCATAAGACACTCTACTCGGTTGCCTTAGCAAATCTAACATACGTTGTTAACGACGATTTCCTTGCAGGAATTCATATGCAAGAATCGCAAATTCAAGCGCCTGTCGTTTCGGTGCCTGCATCATATCCTCACCAAGCAATGCATGCAGTTTATCGAGTCTATGATAAAGGGTCTGCCTGACAATATAGAGCCGGCTTGCAGTTTCCTTTTTAGAACCGTTTGTCTGTAAAAAGATATTCAGCGTTTGATAGAGTCTTCCGCTATTTTGCTTATCATATAAAATCACAGGCTCCAAATACTCTTTCACCATACATTCAAGCAGTCCGCTTTCCTGCATGACAGGCATAAGACGGAGCATATGCAAATCTTGATAAAATGGGCTTTCCACCCGCTGGGGCATCACTTTCTTTATATGCAGCACTTCCTTGGCTGCCTGAAAGCTTTTTCTCATATGCTGAAACTGTTCACAATATGGACCGATGCCAAAATTGATCACAGTTCCTCGTGGCTGCTCCCGATCATACAATTGTTTGATGTCAGCTGCCGCCTTCTCTGCACGCTCTTTCCAGTCCTCCTTCTTTCTCGTGTTCAATAAAATAAACAAGGTTTGTCCTTGATGCTCATACGGAATCAAGTGGAAACCTGCTCGCTGAAAGATGGAGCGGCACGATACGAGAAAATAAAGATTTCCTGCAATTTCTTCGATTTGATGATTCTTTTGAAAGAGCATGACCACACAGCCGGTTGGTTTTTTCAATCCTTCTGTTTCTTCAAGATGCTCTAAAATATCTCTTTCTGAATGCTCTTCTTGGAACCATTTTTGCAGCCATTCGTTCTCTTTTGTCTTCTTCAATTCTTCTGTATAAAGCTCTCTTAGCGTTTGCTGGGCAAGAGCATTTGCTCCTTTATCCATAACGAGCAGTTCGAATTCTGAGAGTGTGTTTGTTTGATGAATGAGCACAAGGTCTGCAAATGTCTGCTTGAGTGCAAGCACTTCTTTTTTGGTCACTTCATATCCTTTTGGCAAGGAAGCAAACTGTAAATAATTCATGACCAGCTCTTCGGTTTGTTTAGAGGAATCACATAAAATAATCGGCTCCCCCTGAACAGGAATGAGTAAAAGAATGCCCCTTACGTGCTGATACACTTGATCCAAAATATCCATCTGCGGATGGGGAGTCAATAAAAGCTCATTCAGCTTTGATGACAGTGCTTCTAAATCAGCCATCATTTGATACTGGCGTTCAATCATCCTCGTATGGAGATGCTGTGTAATGTTGACGAATTTCACTTCTTTTGTAAACAGAATCAGCGGAAAATCTCTTTCTTCTGCATACGCAATCAGTTCTTCCGGCACATCGAATCTGAGCGGAACAAATTCAATACACAAGCCTGCCGCACCAGAATCGATCAGCTGTTTTAAAAATGCTTGAAACACATCCAATTGATCATGAAAGCCTGCGGCTGTTGTTAGTATGAGCTCTCCCCCATTTAACAAATCTTCTACAGCAGGCACTTCTAGCACATGGACCCATTTGACCTGCCGAAACAATCCCTTTTCTCCTGCTAACACTTTTGCATGGGCAAAATACTTTGTTTTCAACACATCACTCACTTGAAAATGAACATCTGCATTCATTGATATGTCCCCCTTTGTTTTGCCGCCTATCCCCTATCCCAGAGGGTGCATAGATAAAATCCATAATAAAACTGGTAATGTCACGATGCTTAAAACGGTACTGAGAAATGTCGTGCTTGAGACAAACTCAGGCTTCGTTCGAAATTGTACAGCCATCAGCGTGGTATTTGCTGCTGTCGGCATGGCTGCAACTAAGATCATAATTTGTTTCACCAAATCATCTACCGGTAAAATGAGCGTAAAACCAAATGCGATGAGAGGTGAGATAAACAGCTTCAGCAATACAGCATAAGAAATATTTCGATAATCCACTTGCTTAAAAGAAATGACGGCGAGCTGCATGCCTAAAATAAGCATAATCGTCGGTATGGCGGCATCCCCCACAAGCTGGACACCCGTCATCACCTCTTTAGGTAATGAAAGATCAAGCAGCTGAAATAATAGCCCGAGGAGTGCCCCATATGCAACAGGCATACGCAGCACTTTTTTCAGCACAACCTTTCCATCTCCTGCATCCTCTCCGCCCTTTGCTGCATAATACATACCGATTGTACTCATGACAAGCTGCTGCAGTACCATTAAAACGATGGCAATATCTAAACCAGCAGCTCCGAAGACAAGCAGGACAACGGGTGTGCCGTAATTCCCATTGTTCATAAATGCTGACGACAGAATCATGGCACAATACATTTCATTCGAATAACCATAAATACGAGATAAAATAAAAACGCATAAAACAAGTGAAAGACAAAGTCCGACGACAAAAATAGATAGGTACACATAGTCCATCGATACTTTGTTTTGATAAAAGGTTTCAAACGCAAGAAATGGTGACATTAAATATAAAGACATTGATGAGAGCGTATGTATGTCAAAACCAATGGCCTTCTGCCCAATATACCCGATAAGAAAGATACCGAACACTGGCAGTAAGACAATTAAAAACTCCATGCTGCACCTACTTTTCTCTAGATGAATTCCTATTCTTCCTCATAATCATACCACTGCTAAACAATAAAAAAGAAGCACCCTTATGAAAGGCCGCTTCTCTCTTCATCCAAATAGAACACTTCCCACAAATGACCATCAAGATCCTGAAAGCTCCAGCCATACATGTACCCATGATCCTGCTTTTCCTTAAACGGTGACCCGCCTGCTGCCATCGCCTGCTCCACCAGCTCATCGACCTCTTCCCGTGAATGAACGCGCATAGAGATTATCACCTCTGATGCTTTTTTTGCATCCACTAATTGTTTCTCTGAAATGGATTGAAAATGCCTAAGAGATAACAGCATGACGGTGATCGTGTCATCAATGACCAAACAGGCCGCCTGATCATTCGTGAACTGCTGCTCAAAGTCAAAACCCAGCCGCTCAAAAAAAGCGATAGATTCCTTCACATGATTTACCGGCAAATTGATATACAAATGTTTAGATTGTCGCCCCATGTTCCTCTCCTTTTTGAACACATAATCTCCTTTCAGTATATTCGGCTTTTTCTCCAGCATCCCTTTGTCAATTGAAAAAATCTGATGTCATCAAAAAGAAGCGCCTCAACAATAGGCGCTTCCTTTCATTATTTCTTATATTCAATATGGTACACGTCTCTTCTTCGGTCTTTGAGCTGACGTACCGTTCCATCTTGCCGCTGTCTTCTTAAAATTTCTAAATCGACATCGCCAACGACAACCATTTCTATATTCGGATTACACTCACCTACAATCCCATCTCTTGCAAATTCAAAGTCAGATGGCGCAAAAATTGCTGACTGTGCATATTGGACATCCATATTTTCGGTTTGCGGAAGGTTTCCGACAGTTCCTGAGATCACGGTATAAATCTGATTTTCAACCGCTCTAGCCTGTGCACAGTAACGCACTCTTAAATAGCCTTGGCGGTCTTCTGTACAGAACGGCGTAAAGATAATTTTCGCTCCTTTATCAGCTGCAATCCGAGCAAGCTCTGGAAATTCAATATCATAGCAAATTTGGATCGCAATTTTACCGCAGTCTGTATCAAATACCCGAACTTGATCACCTGCTGAAATCCCCCACCATTTTCTTTCATTCGGAGTGATATGGAGCTTATATTGCTTTTCAATCGTTCCATCTCGTCTAAATAAATAAGCGATATTGTAGATTTTCCCTTCCTCTTCAACGAAATGTGATCCGCCGATGATGTTAATGTTGTACTTCACAGAAAGGTCTGTAAACAAATTAATGTAATCCTCGGTATATTCCGTGATCCGCTGAACTGCAAGACTTGGGGAGCGCTCCTCTAAGTAAGACATGAGCTGCGTTGTAAAAATTTCTGGGAATACGGCAAAGTCAGCTGACGCATCTGATGCGACATCAACATAATACTCCACCTGATTCATAAATTCCTCGAAGGAATGAATTTGTTTCATCGCATATTGAATGACGCAAATGCGAACTGGGAACGCCGATTTATAAAATCTTTTCGATTGCGGACGATAATCAACATTATTCCATTCCATTAACGTCGCATATGTGCTGGATGCCTTATCATCCGGCAAGTAATTCGGATTGATCCGCATGAGGCTGAATTCATTTAACAGCTGAAAAGATAAAACAGGATCATAAATTTGGTGAAGCATGACCTGCTCCACATATTGACGAGGCGTCATTTCCTCTTGGTATTTATGATAATTCGGGATGCGTCCGCCAATGATGATGCTTTTTAAATTTAATCTTCTAGCTAAGTCTTTTCTTGCTTCATATAAACGATGGCCAATTTTCATGCGGCGGTATTCAGGACTAACCATCACTTCAATTCCATACATATTCATCCCATCTGGATTATGGTTAGTGATGTACCCATCATCTGTGATGTCCTGCCAAGTATGACGGTCATCGTATTCATCAAAGTTAATTAATAAACTTGAACAAGAGCCAATGATTTCTCCCTCAAATTCAGCACAAAACTGACCTTCTGGGAAATGCTCAAGATGGCTTTCAAGGTGCTCTCGTTTCCAAGGGTCCATGCCCGGAAAGCATACCTCCTGCAAGGCGATGATTCGATCAATATCTTCTTCCCGGATATTACGGATCACCATTCTTTTTTCAAACCGCGTTAAATCGAGTTTTTCTGCCATGATGTTTTTGCCCCCTTACTGATCCTCTTTTTCAAGCTGATGGAATAGCTGGAGCAATTCGATTTCAGCCATGGATTCTAATCTGACATCATATTCTTCAAACTGCAGCGTGCTCGTCACTTTGTTTGGGACGATGACGCATTTCATGCCTGCACGTTTGGCAGCAATTGATCCATTCACTGAATCCTCAAATGCCACACAATCCTTTGGCTCTACACCTAAGCAGCTTGCGGTTTGCAAATAAAGCTCTGGATGAGGTTTGACTTCTTCCACATCATCTGACGTACGGATACATTCAAAGTAATCGAAAAGACCGATTTGCTTCAGGTGATCAGACACCCATTTATAGTCTGAGCTGGAAGCAAGTCCAATCTTGATTCCAAGCTCCTTCGCTGCCTGTAAATAAGCTTCTACGCCAGGTCGTGCTGATTCATCCTTCATTCTCTTTTGAAAACGAGAACGCCGGTCCGCTGTGAGTGCCTCATGATCGAGCGTCTTTCCTAGCTGCTTTTCTAAGTATTCAAAAGGCTTAAAGCCCGCCTGCGTCCCGATGACGTTGCCCCATACAGAAAGAGGCAGTTCCGACTCATGCTCTGCAAACATTTCTTGTAAAACTTCATATTCATGTGTTTCTGTATCTAAAATTAATCCGTCAAAATCAAATATAATCGCCTTTACCAACGAGGCCACTCCTTTTTTTTACGAAAGTCTTTAATATGATACTCAATGCTATCATATCGTGAATAAAATTGACTTTCAAAGATGAATGTCTGCTAAAATAATTATGTATAAAAGGAGCCTGTACCATTTTGTCAGGCTCCTACCCGTGTTCGGTTTATTCTGCAAGAGGTCCAAGCGCTCCGATTCGTGGAGAAATAGGCAATGTTGAAAAAGAGCGGGTTTGGTATTACAGATCTAAAGGTTTCTCCGTTCCCTTAAAAATAGTATGTGCGGCAGCCTTGTAAGTTAACAAGGAAGTTCACACCAACTTTTACGCATTTTGAAGGCGGCGGCTGGCAAAATCGTCTAAATCAAACGGAAAAGAAAAGCCGCATGCATTGACCTGCTCACGGTTTCGCTCGAATAGCTCACGATCACGCTTTGTAATATGGCGTTTAGGTTTTACAATAATGGTATGTAATAGCTGAAGTCCCGATAAAATACGAAAAGCATCGTCCATCGTTCCGTTATAAACCCCTTCAACAAAGGTCAGCGGGCGTTCTTGTTGACGCGCAGCTGGGTTTTCACCGACAGCATGGGATAGAAGATCTTCAACATCCTTTGATATTTCTTCAATTGCCTGCTCTTGCAGGTCTGTAGCAGCTTTCATTATTCTCACGTGGCATCTACCTCTCTGTCGTTAGTTCTCCATTCAGAATAGCACAGAAAAAAAGGCGTTCGCCAAGGTAAGTGTTTCCTATATATACCCAAAGAGAGGAACGGATATTATGAATATTAACGGGCACACGCTCTCACTAAAAGCAGGTGAGCAGCATCATGACACTTCACTTAGTCAGTTTTTAAAAACAGCCGTATCGGCCTCAAAACCGATTATCCATTTTTGGATGGAGCATCAAAAAATACGTTTAAATCAAAAGCCTGCCCATCACGCGGCAAAAGTCAGTACAGGCGATCACATCTTGATCGATTTATTTGAAATGGAAGAGAGTGATGTGACGCCAGAATATGGTGAATTAGAGGTGCTCTTTGAGGACGAGCACTTATTGATTGTGCAAAAGCCCGCTGGACGGCCAACGCACCCGAATGAAAAGGGACAAACGGGCACACTGGCAAACCTTGTGGCCTTTCATTTTCAAGCAAATGGCGAGGAAAAGCGAGTGAGACATATCCACAGGCTTGACCAAGATACAAGCGGCACGGTCATTTTTGCTAAACACAGGTTAGCTCATGCTGTGCTTGATCAAATGCTTTCTAAGAAAACGATCCGTAGAACATACATCGCTATCGCAGAAGGACTTTTCAAGAAAAAGAAAGGCACGATCGATGCAGCGATCGGCCGTGACAAGCATCATGCCGTCAGACGAAGAATCTCTCCTACTGGTCAAAGTGCTGTGACTCATTTTCAGGTTATGGACACTAATAAACGTCTGCAAATGACAGCGGTTAAGCTGCAACTTGAGACCGGAAGAACACATCAAATTCGTGTCCATCTTAGCAGTCTTGGGCATCCTTTAGCCGGGGATTCACTTTATGGCGGTGCTCGCGCTTATATCAACAGATGCGCTCTTCACGCCAAACAAGTAGACATGACACATCCTTTTACAGGTGAGCAACTGAGCATAGAAGCGCCGCTTCCACCAGATATGGCTCAGCTCATGGACGAGATCATTCATTAAAAAAAGAGCCTGCTGATTAAATGCAGGCTCTTTTTTCATTAGACAGATGCTCTTTTTGCATAAATAATATATCGCTCTGGTGCATTGCCCACGAAATGAAATGGATAGCATGTCGTTAACACGAGCTCTTCCTTTTCATTCTGCAAAGTAATAATGGATGTATCATGCTGATCCACGATTTTCGTATGTGTGATTTCATAAAGAAACTCACCATACGGCACAGTGATTTTCAGCTGATCCCCAATATCCAGCTCACCTGTTCGGCGAAATACCGTGTCGCGATGGCCAGATAGGACGATTTGTCCCTTTTGATCAGGGTAATAACTGCCTTTGTAATGCCCGACTCCTTTGGCAAGATCATCCGCATCTGTCCCTTCGACAATGGGAAGGTCTGCTTTTAATTTCGGAATCGTCAGGATGCCAGAGGCTTTCCCCACTTCAGGAGAAAACTGCTTCTTTGACATCCTTTGATCGTCCGCTACCGCTTTCTTCGCGGCTTCTAATGATTGTGCTGTTTGAAGGTGTGTAGAGGCGATTTGCCAAATTCCCCAGCCGAGCAAGACAATTCCTGCTGTCATCACAGTAAGTGCAAGCCACTTTTTCATGCTTAAACTCCTTTACCTGTTACATTTCCTTAGATGAAACGCTCTTTAGCTTGCTGCTTTTTCTTCTTGTTTTGCTTTTTGAATGCGTCCCTCTTTTTGATACACAATGGAAGCTCCTTCAAAGCTCTTCACAAAAGCGACAGTGGCTTCTAAATCCTCTGGACCTGTTTCAGGATTTTTCCCCAGCCTTCCTATCGGTGCATACTTACTGCCAGTTGCAGTTGCCATAAAGTTATTCACCGTGAGTGTATACGTTTGATCGAGCGCAACGTCTGATCCATCTGGCAGCTTTAAGTCGACTACTTTATATGTTACCGGATCATAGGAATATGAAAAACCCGAAATGCTATAATCTGGTCCAAATTGAGGAGAAATTTGCGCTTCAATGATCTCAGCCAAGTCTTTCCCCTTAATCTCAAGTTTAACTAAGACGTTGCCAAAAGGCTGAATATTAAACAGATCTCCCCACGTAATCGGCCCTTTTTCAAGGTTTTGCCTGATGCCGCCGCCATTCATCATGGCAAAATCACTTTTCATAGAATACCTCATACCATCAGCAATCAAATTACCGAGCGGCGTGTCTCCATCATTTGAATAGCCGCCTTCCATTTTGACACCAGCTTCTCCAACTACCTCACTAATAATCGGCTCAACTTCTTTCCCGTAATGAGCCAAGATGCCGGCTGCTTCCTTGTCCTTTTCAATACCAGACTGGTCTACATACTGGATATTTGCACTCTTTTTGACAATATCCTTCGTTTTGCGGTCAAGTGTTACATTGACTTCGCCAACGGCCTTCCCATATTCAAAGGCTTGAACAATTAATTTCCCATTGACCTCTCCGTTTACCACTTCGTGATTATGCCCTGCAAAGATGACATCAATTTCATCATCGCCTTCTTTGGCCAGCTTCGCACTTTCTCCAGTGATGGTATCTCCATTTTGAGAGGCTGTCATATGAGCTAAGACCGCAATGGCTTTGATCCCTTTTTGTTTTAATTCCTTCGCGGCTTCATTAACGGCTTTGACTTCATCTGTAAACTGAATGTCTTTAATCCCTTCTGGCATCACCATTCCTGCGGCTGACTTTGTCACAACACCGATAAATGCTACAGGAATTCCCTCGACATCCATGATTTCATAAGCAGGTAAAAGTGGTTTACCTGTATCCTTGTATTCACAGTTTGCACAAACGAGCGGAAAATTCTGTCCGTCATATCCCTTTGTGCCTTTAGGATGATCTCCGCCATTTATGATCCGTAATAGCTCGTCCACCCCTTCATCAAATTCATGGTTACCAACCGTGCCAACATCAAAACCAATGTTCTCCATGAGTTCAACAGTTGGTTCATCCTGCAGAAGAGACGATATTGGAGAGCTGCCGCCAATCATATCTCCGGCGTGAACTGTGATCGTATTTTTGTTTGCTGCTTGTTTTTGTTTCATATAAGCCGCCACATAATCCATCCGTCCATACGTTCCTTTATTGCCATCACCTTTTAGATCCAGCTCGTATTGTTGATCAATTTTCCCGTGTAAATCATTCATGCTTAAAATGGTTAACGGGACTTCCTCAGCTTCCTCTGCCGTCTGATAGCCAGCCTGTTCTGCTTCTTCTTTTGAAGCAAAAAAGATGCGTTTATCTACAGCGATTTCTTTCCAGCTGTCAGGCGATACGTACGTTTTCGCTGATGAATCACCGACGTAGCGTGTCAGTCCTTTTTTCTGTTCACGTGCTCTAAATTCAAACGGCTGTTCCAGCAGCGGGTCCGCTTCGTTCCATATGCCCAGCCCTTTTTCTTTCGCCTCTTTGACCGCTTTTTGGAACATCTGATAGTCCTTTTCATCTCCAACCGGCCAGATGAAATACGTGGGAGCATATCCTTTTTTCACAAGCTCTAAATTCGTATTGACCCCTTTTTTGGTTTTCACTTGAGCTAAAAGACGTCCATAGTCGTCCTTCGCTTCAGGACCAATCTTTAATGTGACTTTATCTCCGCTTGAAAGCAGCGTATTTAAATAGTCCGCCGCCTTCTGTCCAAAACGCAGCTGGTTTTGATCTAATTCATTTTTTGGCTTATGGTACGTTTCCGGCGTGTCCATATTCACAAAGCGCACCTTTGTTGTACCAAGCACAGGCTTCTTTAAATGAATCGTATCACCATCCACTACCCGGTCAACCGTTGCCTCGTATTCTTTCTTGATTTTTGGCGGCTTTGGCTGGCGTTTCAGCAGACTGATATCACCCTTGTGTCTTGGAAGCACCTGCAGCGTATCATATCTGCTTAAAACTCCTGTAAACTCATACCATTTCCCTGTCTTTACTTCATCAATGGCACTTGTATCCACCATCACTCTAAGGATGGTGCTGTGATATTTTTTATCAATAATCACGACATTATATCCACCGCCAGCCGGCTGCTCTGGCTTTGATTCAACATAGCCTTTGATCTTCACAAGTTTTCCTTCATGTTTATGTGCCTGATCCGTTTCTAGTTGTTTCAGTGAGACTCGCTTCGGCTTTGGCAAGGTTTGATTGACAGCATCTACCTTCAGGGCAACTCGATCCGGCACAATTTCAATCAGTCCTTTATAAGACGTGATCTTCCCCGTTACTGTCACCTTCATGCCTCTTTTCAGTTCTGGGAAGTTGTTGGGCTGTGCTGAATAAATATTGATTCCAGCTGATTTGTCTTGAATGTACGTTGACAGTTTCCCATTGCCTATAGCCGATTGGTCTGCTGTCACAATTCCACTCACCGTCACCGTTTCTCCGATCAGCAGACGGGCTTTCTTGATTTTCATTGGCTTCTTTTGGTTCCAAACCGTTTCCTTCTTTTCAGACGCAATGGCTTGTTCTGCTGTAATCATGCCAGGCAGTAAGGATTGCAGACTAAAGATCACTAAAACCAGACAGCAGATCATTCGAATGGAACGAACACGTTTCATTAGACCCTCCCCTTCCGAGCTTTATCTCTCATAGTGTACTAAGTAAATATTGATGGTAGATGGATTTCTTGTAAATCTTATGTCTGTCAGCTCATTGGAAACGTAATAATCACTCGTGTCCCCTCAAAGCTTTTGCTTTCAAAACGAATGCTGCCGCCATGGCTTTCAATGATTTTAATCGTCATCATTAAACCAAGGCCAGTCCCTTTTTCTTTCGTTGTATAAAAAGGTTCACCCAGTTTCCCTAGTTCTTCTTCTGGTATGCCCTTTCCTTGGTCTTCAAAAATCAGCATCATCTGATTATGTTCCAATACGGATGTGACTTGAATGACACCTGTCACACCATCCATCGCTTCAATTCCGTTTTTAAGAATGTTTAAGAAAACTTGTTTCAGCTCATTTGGTATACCTTGAATGTTTGGCAGCGACGGAGACAAATTCTTCTGAATAGACACGCCTTTTAAAACCGCCTGTGATTCAACGACCATGATCACTTCTTCGAGCAGAAGATTGACATGTACCGGCTCAAATTTCACCGATTTGCTTCTAGAGAGCACAAGGAATTCATTAATAATGGCTTCAAGCCGATTAAATTCAGACATCATCACATCTGCATAATCCTTCTGATATTTCTTACTTTGAATCATCAGCTGTAAAAATCCCTTTAACGACGTCAGCGGGTTCCGTATCTCATGGGCGATGCCGGCTGCAAGCTGACCAACTGCGGACAGCATCTCGGACTTCATCAGCATCTTCTCTGACTGCTTTTGATTGGTAATGTCCTCAGAAATCCGCATCACGGTTGACTGCATTTTGTCAGGATCATCAATTCGGTGTAAAGAGACTCTCTCCCATCGTTCACGGCCTGATAAATCCTGAAAGTACAGCTCACCAGTCCAGCTGCCTTCTTTTAAACAAACGTCCCATTGCTTTTCTAAATCATCACATTGACACAGCGAATGATAGACAGAAAAAATATCTTTGCCGATCAGGTCATATTCATGCTGCTGTACAAACTGGCAAAAGCGCTGATTCACGCATTGAATGACCCCTTCCTCAGTTGCAACAACAATATGGATATGGCTGTTATCCAGTGCTGTTACCGCTAGATGGAGTGACTGTTTGATTTTTGTCATTTCCGTCATTTTAATCCACGTCATCACCGCTCCCTCATGATCTTGATCAAAGATAGGTGTGATGTGAACAGTAAATTGTTCTCCTTCATTCGTTTCAATTTCTCGTTCGATGACGCGCCTGTCCGAGATAACCGATTGTATGTCATGATAGAGTGTTTCCTGTGTAAGCTTTTTAGCCATCGCCTGAAAGGATTGCTGTTGCCTTATTTGTGCTGAAGTAAATAAAGAGGCGGCTGTAGGAGTGTAATAGCGAATATTCATGTCCCGGTCCACAAACAACGTCGCAAGCTGAGGCTTAACAGAAGGTCTATACAGTTCTTCCCTTGTTACCCTTAAGTTGTTTATGATATTAATAAAATGTTCATGTTTTTTCTCAAGCTCCGCTATTTGCGTGTTTTTCACTTTTAATTGAGCCCTTGCCTCCTGCTCTTTTTGTTTAATTTCATTGAGTTCAATTTCTAAATCGACAATACGCTGCTGATAAACTGAATTCTGATCTGGCATCCCTTTTTCCCTGCTGTTCTTTTGGATTTTCCCTCTCTCATTCATTCGAATGAGAATGACGTATACCCCTTTAAAACGGTGATCAAAACTCTTTACAATAAAATCCGCATACTGCTTTTTTCCTTTTTCCGAAATGAGGACATGCTGAAACACAACCTCTGTCTCGTCCGTCCATACCTTTTGAAAGGTTTGACTCAACATCTCTTTCAAATAATCAGGTGTGACATATTCACATGATTGATCTGACACTTCTGTACGGTCTAAAAAGGAATAGGCCCCATTTGACATCGCCAGAATTTTATCACAATCATTGATCACCATGCATGCGTCATATTCTCCGCCCACTTCTTCCATATATTGTGCAGCTCGCTTTTTTAACTCGGCATCACGAGCGTCATATACCCAAGGGACACTAGATGCAGGAACATTTGAATAGGTGTAAATGTTCCACTTCTCATTGAACAATTGAAACAATCGAGGAATATTGGGAACAGTTTCATTTGGCCCTAAGATTAACACCCCTTGATCTTTTAAAGCATATTGGAATCGGGATAATACTCGTTTTTGTACTTCTGGCTCAAAGTACATCAGAACATTTCGGCAACTGATAAAATCGAGGTGGATAAAAGGTGAATCAATCAATAAATTGTGAGGAGCAAAAACAATATGTTTTCTAAGCGACTGCTTCACAATAAAAGCGTCACCTTTTTTTTCGAAATATCGCGCCCGCCATTTTTCCGGTATGCTTGCCATAGACTCTATCGAGTAAAGACCTTTACTAGCTATTTGAATGGCTTTTCGGTTGATATCTGTCGCAAAGACTTGAAGTTCAATGGACACATCTCTTCGCTTCATTTCTTCTAAAAATAAAATCGTAAAAGAATAAGCTTCTTCCCCTGTCGAACATCCCGCAATCCAAATTCGGCACCGAGATTTCCCGTTGTTCATCGAATGGTCAATGATTGACGGGATCACCTTCTGTTCACATACTCGAAAAGCCTCCATATCTCTAAAGAAAGCAGTCGTGCCGCTTAGGAGCTGGGCATGCAGGCGGTCAAGCTCATCTGGTTCTCTTTCTAATAAACGATCGTACTCTGTTAATAATGACATTGGTTCGTTTGCAGTGCGCATGCGTTTTTGAATAACAGAAAGCAGCCTTTTCTTTTCATAGGTTGAAAAGGCAATCCCTTTATACATTTCGAGACGTTCAATGATTCTTAGTAAAGCTGGATCCGTCTCATCCGCATGCGGGACATTGATGATATTGGCCATATAAGCTGCAAGGGTGGATGGATTTTTGAATGTGTGATGATACATGCTGTCAAAACCACTCTCTACCTCACTGCACGATAACGCTGTACCGCCTTGCTCTACCAACCGAAGCAATCCACTCCCCACACAATGACCTTTTTGAAAAAAGATCGCAAACGCCTCTTCCTTTTGAACACTGGCAAGTGACTTAAAAAGCGAGTCGACAGAGCATCCCTTGTTTGTTGGCAGCTGCTCAGATACATGAAGCCGATGATCTTCTGTTAACGTCACAGCCGCATGCTGCGGACAAAAATAGATGGTCTTCTTCATGACTTTCTCACCATGTTTAATCGTTTTTGCCCGGTAGCCAATCGGTAAAACAAGTGCTTCCAAATCTGTTATACAATCGCCTGTCACGTGATTTTGCACAACAATAAAAGAGGCATTTAATTCATGTGGCAACGATTGAAAAAAAGCCTCAAGATGATGCTGTTCAAACGGCGAAACACCGATGCCGATCACTGGTGCCTGCACATGTTCGTCTTCTATCAAACGATTAATGATTTTGTCCTGCATCTGGTACCCCCATGTTCATTCGTCTGATACTTTTTTTCGACAAAAAGAAAGAAAACCCTCTAATTGTAAATAATGTTTTTTGCATGAAAACGAGAAAATATCCTCACATTAAAACAGATTGTATAAACAGAAGGAGGAATATCAATGCAAAACGATCAGCAGCCAATGTTTCAAGGAAGCGCTCAGCAGCCTGAGCTCAACCATGGCGGGCATGAGTTATTCGATTTACATGAAATTTTAGCCGGCACGATTAATATTTTGGATCAATATATGATCCTGCGGCAATTTATTCAAGATCCTGCATTATGCGACATCCTGGATCGACAATATCAGTTCGTTTTATCACAGTACAATGTCACTGTAGATTGTTTTTCTACAGGCCAAAAGCCTAGTGAAGAAACCGCTACTTATATGATGAAAGAACACACACAAGTGACATACGGAATCAAACCTTCTCAGCCGAAGAAGCCGAATCAGTCATTACAGGATGTAAAAGACTTAGGCATCACAGGACATATGCTCAGCCTAGTCAAATCACACGCTGGGCTACTTTCCATGTCCGCATTAGAAGTAACAAATCCTGTTGTCAGACGTGTGCTTGCTGCGCAGATTCCGAACTTTATCGAAATGGCATATGAAATTTTCTTGTATCAAAACAAGCATGGCTACTATCAAGTTCCTCAGCTTTCCAAACAAGATATGACAGCCATGACGTCAGCTTTTGCACCGCTTCAGGGGCAGGTTCAAATGCCTCCTAGCAAGGCAGATCAACAAAAACCGCTTCATTAAAAAAACGGCTGACCCCTTCTCTGGTCAGCCGTTTTTTCTTTGATACATCACTTTAAACTGTTCTTCAAAATCTGTGAGCCTCTCCCCCGTCGCCTGTTCAAAACCGCTAGCAAATTGGCCCGTTTTCGCAGTTTCCTCCATGATCTCATGTATGATGTCTCGTCCGTAAAGCTGCACCAGCTCATAGATCATATAATAGCTTTGTAAATAGACATCTGTCTCATACGTTACCCGGGAGTTCTGCCAGTCTTGATCAGAATGAAGAGATTGAAATGGAATTACATCGAAGCGTTCAGACGTAGCATTTAACACATCATAGGCCGTCCACTCTGCTGTTCCTTCGTGAAACCAAAGCGGAAAAATGCCTGGAGATACTTCATATGAATGGACCTTTTCATAGAAAACAAAATGAGCATACTCATGAATAAAAAGCGTATTGAAAAAGTATAAAGGCAGTGTCTCTTTCTTCAATAATGCTTCCCGTTTATCTGGATATAACCCAATCATTTGATCATGATCGGAGTAAAATCCCGTAATATGCTTGATACCAGCGATTTGTTCGATCGTCTCTTTATCATCAAAATAAATAACGTCTAAAGGTCTGTCAGCTTCAAATTGAAACACTGACGCTGTCCTCTTCTCTGCCTGCTTCATGGCCTCTATGGTCAGATCAACAAAAGCATCCTCTTCCTCTGCATAGTAGATTCGAATATGTTCATAGACTTGCTTATTGAGTCCCTCCGTGATAACCGTTTTAGGAGAAGACTGCTCCAAATATTGTCCTGTCAGCTGAAACGCAACATAAATCAAGTACGCGGTGAAAGCATAAAAAATCAGACCTGCTGCAATCATCCCGCTTACAAGTTTTTTATGAATCAATGACGGCCCTGCTTTCATTTGCTCCCCACCTGAATTCATCCTGAACCCTCTTTCTCTCTCTATGAAGAAACAAAGATCAACAAGAGGTGATATATTTTTTACTTTATGCAGTCAGGTGCGCGAGGTGCGGTTCCAAACAAAAAAGCCGCATATGACATACGGCTTTTGTCGTAGCTATTTTGATTCAGGGAAGACACGTCTAACCGTTTCAGTAAATTCATCGAAAAATCCTGAAATCGGCTCTCCGCTTTTAATACGTTTTCCATAACCTTGCATACGATCGACAAAGTCTGGATTAGCAGATACATACACGTTGTCGATTTGTTGATCCGTTGATTTGACTTTGTCTGAAATTTTCTTTTTCAGATCGTCCGTCACATCACCGCTTTTATTGCCTTCAAGTACAACGGCAACAAATGCATTTTTTCCTGTGACAAGCACGTTTGCTGTCTTCACTTCAGACATATTGGCTACAAGCTCTGACGCCTTATCTGCCACTTTGACCTTCTGAGGTGTTTGAACATCTGGCTGATCCTGTCTCATGTTGTCATTTTTATATGTGACATTTTCATACTGCCTTTTCATTGTTCCTCTACGCTCATCGCCTTGGTTGTTCATTCCACACCCAGCGGTGATTAATGTTGGCACGAGCAGTAAAGATAGCATCCATTTCTTATTCATCAATTATTCCCTCCTTTTGCTCATAGGTTTTTCATCCAGCCGGCTTTTTATGCACATATCCTCTCTTTCCGCAAAATGAATTCATAATTCAGCTGTGATTGGTCATCCTAAACTTGATGAAAGATCATCACGATCAAATGGAGGGATTCGTTTGTTTAAAAAAAGAAAAGGTATGAGCACTGGCGCAATGATCGCAGTATCAACAGCAATCATTGCATTATTCTCCCCGGTTTTACGAAGAAGACTGAAAAGCATGACACAAATGAATATGTCTTCAATGATGAAAGGCGCAAACCATCAGCACCAAGATTCATCTCGTCATGAGTCCCGCTCACATAAGGAATCAAAAGGAACAGGTGAAGTTGGCCAAATGATCAAGCAGGCATTCACAGCTGTCCAGCCAAATCAAACGAACCAGCACCAATCACCATCAAGAACTCATCAGCCAAGAGAATCTTATGCGCAATCTCTTCACATTGATGAAAGTGTGATGAATGTGATGGATGATGAATCGATCCAGCAAGTCATCAATGACATCGAGCACAAATAATAAAACAGGAGCCTTCATAAAAAGAGGCTCCTGTTTATTCTCCTGAAAAATGTTCTTTGACCATAAGACAAAAGGAAGGTAGAAATGTGATTTCGATTGTTGTGATGAAGTCGTCACGATGCTCTAATATCAGCAACAGCTCCTTTTCTTCCTTCCGATCTTTTTTAATCTCTACATGCTGGACTGTTTTAAAATCATATATTCCTAAAACGGATTCGGTCTTTTTTCGAACGACCTTTAAGGTAAACTCCTGCATAGCAAGCGACATGTTCACAACAAATCGCTCCTCCTGATTCTCGAACCGAAACGTCAAATCTTGATATTCAACCGGCATTTCTTTTTCAAATCAGGCATCTGGCATTTTTTCAAAAAAAGAAAGCCAGTCCGTTTGATCTGGAAAGCGTTTTCCCCGCATTTTCTTCAATTCCTCATCATTAAAATTTTTATTAATTATCCTTTTTCCCCTTTTCTTTTGCAACAAATTTTAGTAATTTTAAAAAGGTGATTCTATTTTGCTAAGAGACCTCTTTATTAATTTAACAATTCTTGTCACTTTCCATTATTTATTTATGCTTGTGTTTAAAGAGAATTTTCTGAAGAAAGAAGATACCTTGCTCAGGCAAATATGCAAAGGCATGCTTTCTGGGTTACTCGGTGTCCTTTTAATGTTCTTCTCTATTAAAACAGGACCAGCGATCATCGATTTAAGACATATTCCCCTTATTTTAACGGCCTTTTATGGAGGCATCGCCCAAACAATGATTGCAGCTTTTTTTGTGATCATTGGCCGATTATTAATTGAAGCCAACATCGCTTCTTCCATCAATATTTTTTCCATGATGTTTATCGCAGCCTCTTCTTTTTTGATTGCAGAGCGTCATATGAATCATGTTGTGAAAATGCTGTTATCCATTACGATTGGTAATGTGGTTGCCACAAGCCTGTTCATCTTGATCGTGCATGAGACATCATTTCAGCTGCATTCTACATATTGGATTTTCTCATATATTGCTGGATTGTTTAACTTTTATGTCATTGAACATCAAACAAAAGCATATCAGCTGTTAAATTTATATAAATTCCAAGCTCATTATGACTTTTTAACAGGTGTTTTAAATAAACGGAAGTTCGATGAGGTATTAAGAGAAGCTTTTACTAAGAAGTTGAAGCAGCCTATCCATCAAATGTCCCTTATTTACCTAGACATCGATTACTTCAAAACCATCAATGATCAATATGGGCATCATGAGGGAGATATTGTTTTAAAAGAAATCGGTACAAGGCTGATTAAAAACACAAGAAGCTCTGATTATATTGGTCGGATTGGCGGTGAAGAATTCGCTGTCCTTCTACCAAATTGTACAATTGAAAAAACATGGCAGATTGCAGAACGCTTACGAAAAAAAATAGCCGATCAGCCGATTTATTTAAAAAATGGTATGTCCATTCACACTACGGTATCAATTGGATGTGCTTATTCTCATGGAACGAGTGCAGACATCAAGCAATTACCAATTATAGCTGACCAGGAGCTCTATAAAGCGAAGGAGTCTGGCCGAAATCAAGTGAGCTTTTCAGAGAGAAAAAAAGACCATTTAACATAGGCATTTTCCTCAATTTGTTAGCACTAATTATTTTTAAAAAAGTTTTCGTATAACAGTTGTTTTTTCCCGCAAACACTGGTAAAGTAAAGGTAATTATTTTTGTTCGTATCATCTTTAAGAAGAAAGTTTTGAAAGAGTTTTCGTCTTTGAAGTTTGTGTAAGAGCAAGAATAGTGAATTTAAGCGTTAAGATCGCTTTAGGAGGAAATTTCATGTTAGAAGGTAAAGTAAAATGGTTCAACTCTGAAAAAGGTTTCGGATTCATCGAAGTAGAAGGTCAAGACGATGTATTCGTTCACTTCTCTGCTATCCAAGGCGAAGGCTTCAAAACTTTAGAAGAAGGTCAATCAGTTTCTTTCGAAATCGTTGAAGGTAACCGTGGACCACAAGCTGCTAACGTTAACAAAGCGTAATTTAAGAGCATCTGCTCTTTTAGCACTTTATAGAGTGAAGGAAAACCGCCCGGCTTCTGCCGGCGGTTTTTTTGTGCCATAAAAAAAGAGAACCTGTTGAGAGGTTCTCTTTTTTATTTGTCCTTCTGCTTTAGCTTCTGCAAAGCAGAACGATACATATCATCATTCATTTTTGTCTCTGGTTCTTCTTCTTTGACAGGTGGTTCTGGCTGTTTAAACTTTTGAAGCGCCTGTCTATAGAAATCGTCGCCAGACGCAGCATCATCCGTTCGAGAAGGCTCTGACGCTTTTTTTTCAACTTCAGGCTCTACAGGTCTCGCCACAGCTTCTGGCTCGCTATGCGGCACGTCAGGCTGATTGGAGACATCTTCTTTGATCTCTTCCTTATCGGCTGATGCGTGTCTGACATTGAACGCTACTAATCCAATAATGACTAGAACAGCAGCTACTAATGCTACAATAATCGTCGCCAAAAGAACCCTCTCCTTATCGCTTAAATGATGCAGTGACTGATGCTACACGTCTTCCTAGTGCTTTTCCAAGTTCAATGCCTTCAGTCGAAATCAATTCATCTGAATCGATCGGACATGTCACACCAGCTCCATAGTAAGAGCCGTATAAAGCATTCTCTGGAACATTTCCAGGAAGGCCGACAACAAGCATTCCTTGGTGGAACATTGGTGTAATCAAATTATGCATTGTCATTTCTAAACCGCCGTGTGTTGTAGCAGTTGTACAGAAAACAGCACCGACTTTATCGATTAGTTTTCCTTCTGCCCATAAGTAGCCGAGACGGTCAATCCATGTCTTTAACCCAGAACTAATGGTACCAAAGTGACCAGGGCAGCCCCAAATGATCGCATCCATTTGATCGAGTTTGCGAATGTCTGCATCTTTCACGTGATCAATGAATACTTCAGCTTGCTCTGTTTCACCTGCGCCTGCTGCAATCGCTTCTGCAAGTGCTTTTGTATGGTCACCTTCACTATCGTATACAACATAAATTTTCATGTACGGTCCCTCCACACTTATCTTGCATCTTGGTTAGCTTCCTTAGGTGCCGGAAGCAGTGATATTTCTTGTTTCTTATGCTGCTGTTCTTTTCGCTTTTTATCCTTACGAACATCTCGCAGGAACAAGCTGAGAATGACACCAGCGGCACAGAATAATGTCACCCACATGTAAGCATCGTTGATGCCCATCACGTTTGAATCAACCTGTGCTTTTGTAAAGAGCTGGGTAGATACATATTTTTGAGCAGCTTCTGCTGTCATGCCCATATGATGCATCACATTCGATACAGCCGCCTGGAATGAATTCATAAAGAACGGGTCCGCAGTATTTGTTTGATCCGCCATATTGGAATAATGGAATGTCGTCCGATTCGTATAAATCGTTGTGATCAAACTCGTACCAATGGAACCACTAATTTGTCTTAATGTATTAGACATCGCTGTACCATGGCTGTTTAAGTGCTGCGGTAATTGGTTCATCCCTGCTGTCATAACCGGCATCATCAAGAGTGACATACCAAATGCGCGTACTGCATACATGAGCACAATGTGACTATAGGAAGTATCAATGGTCAGCCTCGTAAACTCATACGTCGTGACAACGGTAATGAGCATCCCCACAATGGCAAGCGGACGAGGTCCAAATTTATCAAACAAGATCCCTGAAATCGGGGACATAATGAGCATCGCGAGTGCCCCTGGAAGCATTAATAGCCCAGATTGCAATGCCGTAAACCCAACGAGGTTTTGCAGATAAATCGGAAGTAAGAACATCCCCGTATATAAAGCAACCGTAATAATGATGTTAATGACACTTGATAATGAGAAAATGCTGTATTTAAATACGCGGAAATCAAGCATCGGATTATCAACTTTCAACTGTTGGAAAATAAAGAGAATGATCGCAATCGCACCAATAATAATCGTAGATAAGACGATCGGATCTGTCCAACCATCACTTCCTGCTTCACTCACACCGTATAGAAGGGAAGCAAAACCGACGATTGAAAGAATCGCACCAAGACTGTCCAGCTTGATTTTTTTAGGCTCTACAATATTTTTAAACATAAAGAAAGCCGCGATAATGACAATCGCACCGATTGGCACAAGTCCATAAAACATAATACGCCAAGAATAATGTTCAATAATGTAACCAGATAATGTTGGTCCTACTGCAGGAGCAAACATCATCGCAAGACCAAAAATCCCCATTCCTTTCCCTCTGTTTTCCGGAGGGAAAATAAAAAGGATTGTTGTCATAACGAGCGGCTGTAAGATACCGCCGCCGACAGCCTGAATCAAACGGCCAATAAGCATCGTTGAAAAGTTTGGCGCAATGCCGCAAATAAATGTACCTAGTGTAAACGAGATCATAGCCACTAGGAATAAGCTGCGCTGTCCAAAACGTGTGATTAAAAACGCAGACAACGGAATCAGCACACCGTTGACAAGCATGTAGCCTGTTGTCAGCCACTGAATCGTCGTTGCACTCACATTAAATTCTGTCATTAAATGGGGCATAGCTACGTTCAAAAGCGTTTGGTTTAAAATCGCTACGAACAAACCGGCCATTAAAATGATCAGTAAAGACAAGGAGCCTGTTCCCTGTTTTGTCGTTGCAGGTTGATTTGCCATCTCAGACAACCTCCTTTCATATTTTGATATCAATCATCATTAAGATGAAATTTTGACAGAAGCATTCATACCTGGAAGCACTTTGTCTGATGGATTTTTAATTGAAATTTTCACTGCTACTTTTTGCGTTACTTTTGTATAGTTTCCACTTGAATTAGTTGCTGGCAGCATATTGAATGTTGAGTTTGTCGCATAACCAATTTGTTCAACAGTTCCTTCAAATGTTGTATCAGGATCTCCATCTACAACGATGTCGACTTTGTCGCCTTTTTCAATGTTTTTAATATCTGTTTCCTTAATATTTGCTGTGATGTAAAGCTTGCTTAAATCAATTGTTTCACCAAGAACTGTACCAGGCTGCACTTGTTGATTGTTTTGTACTTCTTTTTTGACTAATGTGCCATCAGCCACTGCTTTAATGTTTGTTTTTGTTTGTCCTTCAACTTTTGCAACTGTGCTGTCTTTTTCCACTTCGTCACCTTCGTTGATATCCCAGCCTTTGATTTGTCCAGCTGCTGGTGCTGTAATTTGATACATGTCACCTGTCACTTTTGCCTCATCTGTTTTGACAAAGTTTGTGCTTTCATAGTAGTAATAAGCACCTCCGGCAATAATGGCAAGAATCACAATAAGGCCAATAATGTTCGTTAGCAATAAACGCCCTCTGTTCATGTTTTGTTTCTCCTTTCATGTATAAAAATATAGTGTCATCTGCTTTAGCAAACTTAGAATGCCCATCATCTGACAGAATATGAAACAAGCTCAACACTCTGTCCTTTTCCCTTCTTCTACTCCCGCCCCTATCATGGTGTGCAGCCCATTTATACTTATTGTTCACTTATGAGCAAAGAGCAGAAAAAGAAGAAAAGACGATCGGCATCTTTTTTGAAAAACTTATATTTAACAAGATTAAATATTAATAAATGAAAATTGAAATGTCAAAGAGAAAGTTTTACTTTTTTTTTGGCGATCCTTTCCTTCTCCACACAAAAAACCTTTCAGCCCTTATGCTGAAAGGTTTTTTCAAATGTGCTCGTTATGAATGAACTTCTTCCTGCTGAAAAAATTTTTTTAGTGCGAGAAAAACGTCTGATTTTTGCTTCAAAATATAATGCTTAAATTTCTCATCCTGAATGTGTTTATATGCTGACATTAACGTAGAATGCCGGTTATATTGATTGACTTCACCATAGCAGAATAAATTGGCTTTTTTCATGATCTCAGAAACAAGTTTCACACACCGGGCGTTGTCTGAGGTCAAATTGTCACCATCAGAAAAATGAAAAGGATAAATATTATATCGCGACGGCGGGTATCGTTCGTCTATGAGCTCTAGTGCCTTTCGATAGACAGACGAGCAAATGGTCCCCCCGCTCTCACCCCGTGAGAAGAAATGTTCTTCGTCTACCACCTTCGCCTCTGTATGGTGGGCAATAAATTCAATATCGACCGTCTCATACTTTGTCCGTAAGAAACGTGTCATCCAAAAGAAAAAACTTCTCGCCATATATTTTTCCCAAAGCCCCATACTTCCGCTCGTATCCATCATCGCCAAAACGACAGCTTTCGACTCTGGTTTGGTCACTTCATTCCACGTTTTATACTTGATATCCTCTGGGTAAATCGGATAAAAGGAAGGACTGCCTGTCATCGCATTTCGTTTAAATGCCGACAGCATCGTTCGTTTTTTGTGGATATTTCCTGTTAACCCGGTTTTGCGAATATCGTTAAACTCAATTTGTTCAACAATGATGTCGTCAAGCTCCTTTTGCTTGAGGTTTGGCAGCTCCAGTTCACGAAACAGTGCTTCCTCGAGATCCATTAATGAGACTTCTGCTTCGTAATAATCCTCACCAGCTTGATCTCCAGCACCCTGCCCCTTTCCTTGACCCTGCTTGCTGTCTGAGCCGTCACGCGCAACAACATCGCCAACCTCGCTGTCTCCATCGCCTTGACCCACATGTTTATTTTTGTCGTAGTTATACCGAATTTTATATTCATCTAATGAACGGATCGGAATTTTCACAACATCTTTTCCATTCGACATGATGATGCTTTCTTCTGTAACAAGATCCGGCAAATTATTTTTAATCGCCTCTTTGACTTTTTTCTGATGACGCTGCTGGTCGTCATAGCCTTTTCGATGGAGGGACCAGTCTTCCTGAGACACAATAAACTGACTTTTTTCTTGCCGGGACATCCATCCCCCTCCTCACCTATTTGCACAATTCTTCTAGCCATCGATTCCTTTATCCTATGCTGCTCGTCATCCAAGTTGACGATCATTTCTAAAAAAGACATTACCGGTGCTGATGCGCCAATAATGCCTCCTTCATTTATTATCGATTCAGAAGACTGCCTACATATTTTAAAAGTTCATTTGCACTTGTTGAATTATAGCCATGCTCATCAATTAATCTAGCCACTACTTCATTGACCTTCTTCAGCTGCTGTTCATCCGGTGTCTTCGTCGATGTCGTGATTTTCACCACATCTTTTAGATCAGCAAACAGCTTCTTCTGAATGGCCTCCCGCAATCTCTCATGTGAATTATAATCAAAGCGTTTTCCCTTTCTCGCATAAGCCGAGATACGAATCAGAATTTCTTCTCTAAATGCCTTTTTGGCGTTTTCAGAAATACCAATCTGCTCCTCAATTGAACGCATGAGCTTTTCATCAGGATTCATTTCTTCACCCGTTAACGGATCACGCAGCTTGTTTTTATTGCAGTATGCCTCGACATTATCTAAGTAATTATCCATCAGCGTTTTCGCAGACTCCTCATAGGAATACACAAAGGCCTTTTGCACTTCCTTCTTCGCAATATCATCATACTCTTTTCGCGCGACTGAAATGAAATTCAAATAACGCTCCCGATCCTCGCTGGAGATAGACGGATGCTGATCGAGCCCTTCTTTTAAGGAGCGAAGGACATCCAGTGCATTGATCGATTCCATATTCTTTCGAATGATGGTAGATGAAATTCGGTTAATCACATACCGCGGATCAATTCCGCTCATCCCTTCGTCATGAAATTCCTTTTTCATCTCATCAATGTCGACTGATTGGAAGCCTTCGACACTTTCTCCGTCATACAGACGCATTTTTTTCACCAAATCAATATCAGAACGCTTCGGCTCTTTCAGTCTCGTCAAAATGGAGAACATTGCTGCTACCTTCAGCGTATGCGGGGCAATATGCACATCTGAGACATCACTTTCTGAAATCATTTTATGATAAATGCGTTCTTCTTCTGTGACCTTTAAGTTATAAGGAATTGGCATCACAATAATTCTTGAATGGAGCGCCTCGTTCTTTTTATTTGAAATAAACGACCGGTACTCGGTTTCATTCGTATGGGCGACGATCAATTCATCTGCACTAATTAAGGCGAATCTTCCTGCCTTAAAATTTCCTTCCTGCGTTAATGACAGAAGGTGCCAGAGAAATTTCTCATCACACTTTAACATCTCCTGAAACTCCATCATCCCTCGGTTTGCTTTATTGAGTTCTCCATCAAAGCGGTAGGCGCGGGGATCTGACTCTGATCCAAATTCAGCAATGGTTGAAAAATCGATGCTTCCTGTTAAATCGGCAATGTCCTGAGATTTCGGATCAGACGGACTAAAGGTACCAATGCCGGTCCGTTTATCTTCAGAGAAAAAGATCCGCTCGACCCTTACATCCTCAATTCTGCCGCCATATTCCTCTTCTAGTCTCATCATGTTCAGAGGCGACAAATTCCCCTGCACACGAATCCCATATTCTCTATAGAAATCCTCCCGCAGATTTTGCGGAATGAGATGAAGCGGATCTTCATGCATAGGGCAGCCTTTGATCGCATAGACTGCGCCATGATCTGTGAGTGAATATTCTTCAAGTCCTCTTTTCAATCTAGTGACAAGCGTCGATTTTCCCCCGCTTACTGGTCCCATCAGTAATAAAATACGCTTCCTGACATCCAGCCGCTTTGCAGCAGGGTGAAAATATTCCTCCACTAATCTTTCGAGTGATTCCTCTAACCCAAACAGCTCCTGATCAAAAAATTTGTAGGTTCTGACCCCATTCTCCTCTTCAATCCCGCTGTCTTTAATCATATGATAAACGCGAGAATGAGCAGATTGAGCGACAAGTGGATTTTCCTTAATAATGTCTAAATAATCGCTGAATGTGCCTTCCCATTTCAGACGCTGCTCTTCTTCTCTGTGCTGTTCGATTTTCTTTAAAATATCCATATGAACCTCCTCTTTCAAGATTGAAGCTAGAAATCAGATACTGTTTTACAATCTATGCGGAGGCGTCCTCTTACATGCTTTCGTTCTTCAAAATGACGAATTGGCAAACTGAATTGACAACCATCCGCAAGACCCTTCATAATAAAGGAAAAATAGGAGAAAAATGATTTTCTTCTCCTGCTTTTCAAGGTGAACTTCACATCATATGAAACAGGCAGCGAACGGAACAAAGGGATAAGGGGGAGCTTATATGAGAACGGTCATTATGATGGGCGTCATCATTACGTTTTTAGTATCCATTTTCACTGCTGGCTACGAAGGCAAGCCTGGTAAATGAAAAAAAGGATGTTCCATTTGCGGAACATCCTTTTTCATTTAGTTCGTTGTTTTCAGCACTTGCATATTCACTGTATTCCCTGACACCTGCACCTTCGTAAAGTCTTGCGTATCGACCACAGGTGTAACGGCACGATTATCCAATGTGATGTCAGTAAAACGAGTAGAGAAATTCGCCCGAATGTCTTTTCGATAAATATCGTCAGTTACTGCTACCGTCGACAGTAGTTTCCACTTGGTCACAGAGCCAATGTTTGAGTTTTGAATTTCTGTAATAATGCGGCCGGTATAACCAACATTATTTGTGCCCCAGAACGTCGCTCTTGTATGCCCATTCAAATTTTTATAAATCGTCATTTGAACAGTACTTCCAGGTTTAAATCCCTTTGTATACGTGAAGTCATCTTTTCCTTCGATATATGTCTCTTGATTATTTGCTCCTACTTTCATCGTAGGTTTCCACACATTATAGGTTGAACTGTATTGAAGACCAATATCCGCTTCCTTTGAACCTGTGAATCCAGAATAAATATAAGCTGTACCATTTGACACACTCATTGTGGAAGGGAGTTGAATTTTTGTGACCAATATGGATCCGTTACTATTGATATAAGTACGCCCGCCAATCCCTTTTGATAACTGCGCTGCTTCTATCTCCTGCGTCTGAGAGAGTCCTGGAATACTGACTGGAAGCGTCCCCATTAAAATTGCTGAGCTAATGGCACTAGTGATCAGTAGCTTTTTCATCTCATTATTCCTCCTAATGGATTCATCATTTTTTGAAAACGTGATCACAATCTATCATACTACCTATTTTTTAACATGTTAAAAAAAGTATAATTAAGTCATATTTTTCATCTTTCTGTTTCTTAACTCACATAAAAAAGCCGAGATCAGTATCTCGGCTTTTAATCATGATCTTATATGAGATCGCGATATTGCTGCTGGCGAAGTGCCTCATATACAAGAATGGCTGCCGTATTCGACAGATTCAAAGAACGAACATGCTCTGTCATCGGTAAACGAAGACAACGGTCCATATTTTGTTCAATCAAATCTTTTGGCAATCCACTTGTCTCTCTTCCAAACACAAAGAAATAGTCTTCATCCAGCTGAGAGTAATCAAATGTTGTATGCGGCTTTTGGCCAAATTTTGTGATATAGAAAAATTGCCCCTTCGGATGTGCCTCAAATAATTCATCAAGTGAATCATGATAGACCACATTGGCATATTTCCAATAATCGAGTCCTGCACGCTTCAGCATTTTGTCATCTGTCGAAAAACCAAGCGGACGAATCAGATGAAGGGTTGTATTTGTTGCTGCACATGTACGCGCAATATTTCCAGTATTAGCTGGAATCTCTGGTTGATATAAAACGACATGAAGTCCCAAAAAAGTTCACCTCTAATTTTCATTTCCGCTCAACATTATACCACTAACTATCCTTCGCGGCATCGTCCAAAATGTGAAAAAACATATATCGAATAGCAGGTGTATAGGCTGTCGAATCCTCGTATGACCAATAACGCATGCGGGAGTCATACGTCTGTGCATTCACAAGAGGCATTCCGCCTTTGTCATGATCAACGACAATGGTTGTATGATTATACCTTCCATCACCTTCAAAATCGTAGCAAATGACATCACCAATTTGAAGCTCGTGGGCTTCTTTGAGTTTCTTTGCTCTCAAACCCGCTTTCGAATTCGCTAAATAATTTTTCATCGAATGAGCCACCGTCCAGCTATAGCTCCACGTATGCGGACGCACCCACCAGCCAGACCCGCGGTTCGGATACCCTCTCGTTGGCGCGTTCCCTGCTTTCAAACATTGTGAAATAAAATTTGTACAGTTATCTTCAAAGTTTTTATAGGCTGGATTCCGTTTATTCCAATATGTCTCCGCATACTTCACGGCTGCCCGCCGGTCATAATGAAAGGCTCTCCCGAATTGTTCTTCGATCTGAAAGCGCTCATCCATATGCTCTTCGCTTTGCCGCTCTTCTAACATCATCCGATCTTTAACAAGCATGTTGTTATAAAGAAACGCTTCTCTTTTTTCCACCTGTTCCTCTAAATAAAAAGAATCGTCTACATCCTTACATACATATGTGAGATGAGCAAGGTACTGCACATGCTGAGCGCCATCATCTTGAATGGCTGAATCGAGAAGTTTTGTTTTTGCTTTCGCCTTCACAATCTCAACCTGTCTTCTAGCAAAAAGCTCTTTTTTCCGCTCTACTGCTTCCACATCAGACATAAGCTGCGGCTGTTTGATTGCACGGTCATTGATTAAATACGCCAGCCTGTCTTCTAAAGTTTTCTCTAATAATTGTTTCACACAAACACCACCAAACATTTTTTAAAAACTTTGTTTGGTTCATTCTATGTTCACAGGGATGTTATTTAGTATTTAAAGGTGTCTGTAAAAGCTCAATCCCTTTCACAATCTCCTCTTTCGCTTCTTCATCACTTTCCCGCTCAAGGGCCTTTTCCAATTCTGGGAGCTGCTGATCATCGCCAATTTTGCCAATTGCCCAAGCAGCCGTTCCCCGAATGACCGGTCTTGGATCCTTGTGCATCAACTCAATTAACACTGGTAAGGCAGATGTATCTTTAAAATGAGCGAGTGCCAAAATTGCATTCCGCTGAATGGGCTTTTTCCCCCGCCATGAACCTGAAACATGACCGTATTTTTCCTTAAACTCACGATTGCTGATTGTCAGAAGCGGCTTTAACAGCGGCTTCGCAATTTCAGGGTCCGGCTCCATTTCAGGATGCAGATGAAAGTCTTTTCCTTTATTGATCGGGCAGACAGTTTGACATGTATCACACCCGTACAATCGATTCCCTATTTTCGAACGAAATTCGTCAGGTAAAAACCCTTTTGTCTGCGTTAAAAATGAAATGCACCGCTGAGAATTCAGCTGCCCTGGATTCACAAGCGCACCCGTTGGACACGAATCCACACATTTATTACAAGTTCCGCACTGGTCTTCAATTTTCTCATCCGGTTCAAACGGAACATTTGTGATCATTTCAGCCAAATACACATAAGATCCAAACTCTGGCGTGATAATCATACAGTTCTTTGCACTAAAACCAATGCCAGCACGTTCTGCTACAGCACGATCAGATAATTCTCCTGTATCCACCATTGATTTTGTCCGTATATCGACATGTTTGCTTCGCAGAAATTCTTCGAGCATATCAAGCTTTTTTTTCAGCACAACATGATAATCTGTTCCCCATGAAGCCCGGCAAAAAATCCCCCGTCTCGCATCCTTTGTACTTCGAGGAGCATCTTTCATTTTGGAAGGATACGCGAGCGCTATCGCAACAATTGATTTGGCCTTCGGAAGCAGCAAAGAAGGGTTTGTCCTTTTTTCAATATCAGGCTCTTCAAAACCTGACAAATACCCTAACGATTCATGTAAGATGAGGCGGTCCTTTAATGAATCAAATGTATCGGCACTTGCAAATCGAATTTTATCGACACCAATTTCTTTCGCATATTGAATCAATTCTTCTTTTAATTCTCCAACATGAATCACCTTGCAAACCTCCTTTCTTTGTTTCTTCTGTTGTTTTCAGTATAATACGAGTGTATCATGACCGATTGGAGTGAGTCACTGTGAAGATACATATGGAAATTTCTCATCCTCAAAACCCGTCTATCCATGTTGGGCAGATTGAATATTCACATATTGAAGTGGGTACATCACCTCAAATGTTAAAAGGCCGCTTACGCTTGTTTCAAGAATCTTTATTTTTTGAATACGAAGATAAAGTCTTAGAAGAAGTACCAGCCATCAAAGAATGGACGGATCTTTTAAAAGACGTTCCTTTCCTTCCACTTCTTTCTAACATCCAAAAGGAACAATTTATTGACTCGACCAATTCCGTACAGGATTTGTCGATATTTTTCTCACTAAAATATTTCTTACCTATCCTGACATTAGATGCCGATCGCATCAAAGGACCGCTTTCACTGGCAAAACATGAGGCTGGTGACATCGAATGGCAGGACAACGCAGGACTGAATGGATTATTTTCTCAAACAAGTAAAGCACAAATTTCTCAAGACACAAAGAACATTCTTCAAATCATCCTTTTCCCGCCATCTATTTCCCGGGAAAAGAGTGAAGCTCTTATTCAATCCTTGACGAAGATGTTTGTACAAATACATGGCGGAGAAAGCAAATATGAACTCATTGAAAAAGCACTGTAGCCTGACAGTGCTTTTTCACATTATACTGACATAATAAAAAACGCAACACTTCGTTTATCTAAGAAACGAAATACTGCGTTATAAACAAAATTATGTATTGGAGCGGGTGATGAGAATCGAACTCACGACATCAGCTTGGAAGGCTGAGGTTTTACCACTAAACTACACCCGCATCAATCTTTTAAAAGCGACGTCATCGCGTTGACTTTTATTATGTTACAACTTTCTTAACAATTCGTCAAGAGAATATGAAAATTTTTCGTCAAAAAACTTCATATTCTCCGTATATATTACGATAGTTATTTATCTAGCTGGATATAAAATAAGTATGCATGTGACTTATTCTTCAGTGCTTGCTTTGGATTCTCCTCAATCTCTTCAAATATTATTGAACCCCCGTCTTTCCCCATCGCCGCTGTATACGCAATCAGTGCCTTTCCTCCGGAAGCAACTTTGACAGTTTCAGATTGTGCAGAAAATACATAGTCACTTACTTTGAACGGGAAGCTTGATGTCGCTTTCGTCATCCCATCATTCTTTTTATTTGACCAAATACTAAATTGTGATTCATATGTATCTTTCTCATGATGTAATTGAAGAAGTACATTCACCGTTTGGTCGGTTCCATCCTGGTGTAAAGAAAAGGTAGCAGATGATGCTTCCTTATTCACTAATCGTCCATTTTTGTAATGACTCCCGATAAACGTAATACTCTTATTCTTCTTCGTTAATCCTTTCAGTGTCAGAGCCACCTTTTCATTAGCCGTTGCTGCTTCTAGTAAGTTTTTTTCTTTTTTTGAGAGTTTCATTTGTTCGATGGTTACTTGGTTTTTAGTGGCAGGCTCTGTTTTTATGGTCGAAACCGTCTTCTCGGTTGTCGTGGTTACTTCGGCCTTCTCGCCGCATCCAGCTAATAGAAAAACAGTGAAGATAAGAATGCTCCATTTTTTAAACATTGTGATCCCCTTTGATGTTTTTTATTTCCTATTATACTAAAAAAAGGTTAGGAGAATTCTCCTAACCTTTTGCTTTTTTCTGTTTCATGGCTGATAGGAATGCCACAATGAGAAAACTCACAGCAAAAATCACCATCATATAAATAAAAAAGTTTGGCTTGATCTGAAAAGTAAATGCGGACGAGCCTTCCATTTCAAAAGCGAGACTGTTAAATAATAAAGCATCATTCGTTTTTGATTGAAATAAATGATAGAACAGTACACCGATTGTCAGCATCGGAAAGCCTAAGAATCCGAGAAAACTACCGACTATCGCGCCTTGTTTCATCGCCTGTACGTTCATGATCGTTGTCCTCCCATTCCCCCAAGCAATAGCTGCTTCATAATGGACTTACCATCCCCCATAAACGGAAGAAGATAGAGTAATTGAATAAAATACGTGATTGAAAAAATGAAAAATCCTGTCGAAACCGGGTTTTCTTTTAGAAATAAAATGGTCACGATGATGCCTGCTGCGCCAATCACACCGGGAACAAGCGGGCCAAGCAGCGTAATCCATACCTGCTTTTTCTGAAATGGATCTAATACGGGCCTTACAAACTTCACTGACATCATGTCACTCGCAAAAAAGCCTTGAGGCCCATCCCGCCCTGCAAATTTTCGATGCGCATAGCCATGTGCCGCCTCATGTAAGGCGGTTCCGGTAATTAACCCGAAATAAATAATCGTAAAATAAATCGCAATGGCTGCAATCGACGGATCAGGAATGAATAAAAAAGCGATCCCTGCCATGACCATGAAAAGCATCCAGAAAAAGATGATTTTACGTGTCACCATGAGCAAAGCCGTCCCAAAAATGTGAAGGAACGAGTGACCAGTACAATCAAATCGTTCCTTCATTTTGACTTGATACTGCTTGAAAAATTGACAGCAGGCTGTCACAATCCGATATGGTGAATGATAATGAATAGACAGCAAGTGATGCTGATTCAATCCCATCATCAGCTGATAAAAGTCACGAGCAATCACCGACTCATCGACCTGAAACAAATCGGCGAGCTCTGCGGTAATACTCGCTTCAGTTCTTTTACCGTCCACTTTCGTTAACATATGATAGGCACTTTCATTGATCGGGAGTGTGCTTCCATACTGCGTATCCGTGAGATGCCTCTTTTGTAAGGTCACATACGGCGCTAGTGCCGGTACCCGCTCAATCTTTAGCTTATTGTTAAGAAGTTGAATCATGTGAATACCTCCATGAAAAACCTTTGTATATGGCAAAGATGAGCAGACCCTCAAATGCAGCCATAAGCAGCCACTGAAGCGCTTGACTAGACGCCCCTATGACATAGTTCCCAATAAAAACAATCGGAATCATGAGTAAAATAAGCGCTCCAAATGAAAAAATACCTGTATAGGGATTGTTTCGATCAAGAGGAAGTAAGATACCCACCACATAAAAGAGCGCAGTGGCATTGCATAAGACAGCAGCACCAATCAATGCGTGCCAAATCTGATCAGGAAGCGTCAGCGTTGTCAGCATGAATAAAACAATTTGCAGTACACCTACGAGCAGAAGGCCGATAAATTTATATAAAGCCACTTCCCAAGATCTCAGACCAAATGTTTTATACATGCCCAGCATTCGTTTATCATTGCCAAACGAATTGAAGGCTGTTAAACCAGCAAGAGCGCATAGAACAAAAAATGCTTCATCTTCAAAGCGGAATCCAAACTGATAACGGACGAATAAGATCACAATGAGGAGAATAAGAAAGTTTAAAATGTTTTCTTCATTTCGCACCTGTGACTTCATTTCCTTCACAATAAGCGACCACTTCTTTGAAGAAGAGAACGGCAGCTTGTGTAAAAAGGTTAGCGCTTTTTTCTCTGCCATAATCGGCATCATCGCAAGAGAAAGAAATGCCCCGCCTGCCGATAAGAGGATGAACAGAATCAAAATGGCATAATTTACCCCTTCAGGAGGCATTCCTTGTGCCGCTAGGAAAAACGGTGCTGTCAAATACATCAAATGATAATCAAACTGAATATATGATTGCTGAATTTGACTAATATCAAAATGCGTCAATCCATACGCTACGACCAGTGCCAATAAAACAAATATCGCTGCAAATTTTTGCAACGGTAATTTTAATTTCAAAACGAGTAAATAAGTGATATTGTAAATAAACTGGAGCAGCATTAAGACAAAAAGCGACTGCAAAAGCACCATCAAAAAGAAAGTGAAGATAAAAAAAATACCAATTCCCTGGGCAATAAAATTAGGTAAAAGCAGAATGCCGATAAAAAATAAAACAAGCCCTGCCACCACTGTCACCATCGGAATGAAGTATCCAAAACTTTTCTGAAAGGTAGAGAGCGGGAACCAGCTGAGCTGCATAGAAAACCGGTCTTGTTCAGGTGTTCTGACCTTGATCAAAACGAATAACAAGCTTGTAAATATAGAAGCATTGATCGCCATTGACACGACGAGTAATCCAAGTGAACGTTCATCTCCATTTAAGAAAGCCTTCATAAAGACACCTGTAAAGCTGTATCCGATAATGGCTCCCATTGTGACGGCAAACAAAAAGAATAAGACCACAATGATCCGCTTCGTTTGAGTATCAAAGAGCTTATACATCTCCTGCTGCCACATTTTAAGCATCATTTTAGAAATGATTAATGATTTCATCAAAATGTGCACCCCTATCACTTAACATTGAAGCTTTCAGAAACACCTGTTCCAGTGTGCTTGATTGATACTTCTCCTTTAAGGCTGAGACCGTTCCTTCATCCATTTTATTTCCTTTAGAAATAATGGCGATTTTGTGGCACAGCTCTTCAGCTGAAAGCATATCATGCGTTGAAAGCAAGATCGCACCATGGTGCTCGGCATACCGCTTCATCAGTTTCTTTGTGTTTATAACCGCTTCAATATCAAGTCCTCTAAAGGGCTCATCCATGATCACCAATTGACTATCAAGCATAAATGCAGCAATCAGCTGTGTCTTTTTTTTCATCCCATGTGAATAGGTTTCGATCGGTCTTGATAAAGCCGAGTCCATATCAAACAGTTCAATTAGTTGATTTCTTCTGTGAATTGTTTTACATTCATACATAGAAGAAACAAAATCTAAATATTCAGCACCAGTCAATGCTTCAGGGAGCAGCAGGTCATCTGGAACATAGGCTACTTGTTTTTTAAAGGATGGTTCATCATTTGTGACGTCCTGCAAGTGAACCCTTCCTTCTGTATGCTTAATAATGCCGAGTATACAGTTAATCATCGTTGTTTTACCCGAACCATTCGGTCCAGCAACAGCAACGATTTGATGAGGGTCGATCTTTAAATGAAAATCATTGACAGCAGTCACGTTATTTTTATACGTCTTGGTTAAATTCTCGATCGTAAACATATAACCTCCAAGTGTCTGCATATTCTTTAAAACAGATCAGGCTAAACCGCCCGCCACAGACGGTTTAGCCCTGGTGTCTTATCTAAGAAGCAAAAAGATGAATCCTAAGTATAGCTACTTACATTCAATTTTGACTTTTAAGCCACTTTCCCACTGAACGGCTCCTGTAAAGCTACCCTTGCCGTTTGCGATACACCAAACTGCTGCTCCTAGAACGACTGTTGCTCCCAATCCAAGAAGGACAGCAACAAATACTAAGAACCAAGCTTGGTCCATAATAGCAGGTTCCATAGTGGAATAGTCAACTTGCGGCGCTGCATAAGTCATACTTTTCACCTCCCAGCTTATGATGATCGTATCATAGGCGTCACACGCCAAACATCTACAGAACATCCCATTTTTGACCGAACATACATTTGATTAAAATGTGACTTTTTATTCAATTATTCACTTTCATCTGTTTAAACCCTCTCTTATTTACTAGATTTTGACACCCCATAAGAACCACAAAACCCATTTAATGTCATTTGCGCCATCTTTTTTCTTCTTTTTTTCAAATAGTCCATATTTATCATCTATCATATTTATTCTTTCCTTTTTGTGAGATAGAAAGAATTCCCCCGAGATATCAGATATAAAAGTCCTGATTATATGTCGCAATAATGCCAATTATGAAATATTTACTGATCATTCCGATAAAAGAGTGAGCACATTTTCCTTCTTCTCTTGACTCTAAAAATATGTATATACAAGAAAATCGATTGGGAAAAAAGCCCTTACCTTGTTCAGCACTACACAACAAATGACTCGCCTATTCTATGAAAAAAAGCAAAGCAGCCATGTCAGACTGCTTTGCTTTTTCAAATTTATGAGGAACTAGCAGCAGAGGCTGCATCTGGAAAATGATTGTTCCCAATGATTTCACCGGCTGGCACAGAGAGTCCTGTATCCCCGGATCTCTTAAATGGAAGGAGCGGGAAAACAAGCTCTGCTAAATAATAAGCTTCTTCTAGGTGCGGGTATCCAGAAAATATAAATGTATCAATGCCTAGAGACTGGTATTCTATGATACGATCTGCTACTGTTTGCGGATCTCCGACGAGTGCTGTTCCTGCACCGCCGCGTACTAAACCAATGCCTGCCCAAAGATTTGGGCTGATTTCAAGTTTGTCTTTCCTCCCTTGGTGCAATTCCACCATTCGTCTTTGACCTACTGAGTCCATCCCCTGTAACACTTTTTGCGCTTCATCAATGGTTTTTTGATCTAAATGACGAATCAGATGTTCCGCTGCCTGCCATGCCTCCTCTTCGGTATCTCTCACAATCACATGAAGACGAATGCCAAACTTCACCGTTCTTCCTTCCTTTTCAGCCTGCTTCTTCACTTGTGTAATTTTCTCTTTCACTTGTGCAGGCGGTTCGCCCCAAGTTAAATAAACATCTGTATGCTTGGCGGCTGCTTGAATTCCTGCTGCTGATGATCCGCCAAAAAAGACTGGTGGATGGGGGGTTTGAGCTGGTGGGAATAACAGGCGGCCATTTTCTGCTTGTAGATGTTTGCCATGAAATTGTACATTTTCTCCTTTCAATAACCGCTTCCAAATCGTCAAAAACTCTTCTGTTGCCTCATAGCGTTCATCATGAGAAATGAACAGCCCATCTCCTTCAAGCTCCTCTTTACTTCCCCCTGCTACCACATTAATCAGCAGTCTCCCGCCTGAAAGACGATCTAATGTAGACGTCATTCTAGCAGCAACAGACGGCTGCATCAGCCCTGGTCTAAGAGCCACGAGAAACTTTAAATGAGTGGTTTCCGCAGCTAAAGCAGCTGCCGTCAGCCATGGATCTTCACAGGATCTCCCAGTAGGCAGCAAGACCCCTGTATAACCAAGCTGATCAGCTGCTTGAGCAATCTGTTTAAAATATGGATAGTCTGCCTGTCTTGCCCCTTTTGCTGATCCTAAATAACGGCCGTCTCCATGCATTGGAATAAACCATAAAATATTCATAACATCGCCCCCTTTTATTATTCACCTTGATAACTAGTGCGCCACTTGAGCAGACGCTTTTCTAACAGACGTACAAATGAATCTGTCAGCTTACCTACTACTGCAAAGATGATAATTCCTACAAACACTTTATCCGTTTGAGAGAATTGCCTTGCATCCATAATCATATAGCCGACCCCGCTGCTTGAACCCATCAACTCAGCTACCACTAAACCAAGCCAAGCAATTCCTAATGACAGTCTCACGCCCAGAAGAATATGAGGAAGAGCAGCCGGTAAAATCAGCTTTGTGATGCTTTGATACACATTAAACTCTAAGGCGCGAGCCACATCAAACAGCTTATTATCTACACTGCGAATACCTAGAAACGTATTAATATAAATCGGAAAAAAAGCCCCAAGTGCAATCAATAAAATTTTCGCTGTTTCATCAAAACCAAACCAGAGGATGAATAAAGGAGTGACCGCTAAATGTGGAACGGTTCTCAGCATTTGCAAGGTCGGATCTACATAATGCTCTGTTTTTTTAGAAAACCCTACGCATACGCCCAGCAAAAGACCTAAGCCTCCCCCTAGCAAAAATCCACATATCGCTCGATAAAGGCTGATGTATAGATGGCCAAACAGTTCACCAGAACGAATCAACTCTCGAAAGGATTCTGCAATCAAGACAGGCGAAGGCAAGACAGTGGAAGAAACGATTTGAGAACCAGCTATGATCTGCCAAACCGCAATAAGTAGAACAGGTAATACCAGTCCCTTTAACTTATATAAAGAAGAAGCTTTTCTCCTTTTTTTCTTTGCCCGCTCGATTTTAGATGCTAAAGCCGGATTCGATACAGCTTTCATTCATCCATCTCCTCTTTCAGCATTTTTTCAATAAACGAATTATCTACAACCTGATTAACATCAATTTTCCGCTGGATCGCCTTTGTTTTGTATTGAAAATCAGCGGTATGCTGCTGAGCATTGATGATCTTCTTCGAAATGGGCTTATTGAGTGGTTCCGTATTGTTTAATACTTGTGTGACGACCTTCTTATCTAAATTTTTTAAACGCGCATATAGAGTAGCAGCCTCTTCTGGATGTGCTTTTTGCCACTTCACTGCATGGTCATATACCTTTAAGAATTTCACTACTAGTTCAGGATGCTGATCAGCAAACTGAGTTCGAACAAGGGTGAAACCTGGAGAATATAAATCGGTCGCTTCCCCATTCACCAGCAGCTTTGCTCCTTTCTTTATCGTTTCAAGTGATAAGAACGGCTCCCAGATCGACCAAGCATCAACGGACCCATTTTCAAATGCTGATATCGCTTCATCTGGCTGAAGCTGAATGATCTGAACATCCTTCGCAGATAAACCTGCCTGATCTAATACTTTGTATAAAAAGTCAAAGCCGCTGCTACCTTTAGCGACAGCAATTTTTTTCCCTTGTAAGTCTTCTACTTTTTGAATCTCACTGTTCTTATTCACTAAAATACCGTTCGCTTTCAGCCCATCCTGAGATAAACCAATTTCCTTAAAATCAATACCAGCTGCCTGACCTGCTATAACAGGTGAGTTTCCAACTTGCGTGAAATCTAATTGATTTGCAGCAAGTCCTTCAAATTGGGGAGGTCCACTTTGAAACTCCACCCACTTTACCTTCACTCCTTCTTTTTCAAATGATTGTTCAAACCACCCCTTTTCCTTTGCTAAAAGCAGCGGGCTCAAACTTTGCTGAATTCCAATCCTAATTTCTTTCACCTTGTTTTCCGAGCCGTCTGCTGCTTGATCACACCCTGCTAAAACAAGCAGCAGACTCAAAAAGATAACGATCATTTGTTTCTTTTTCATGCGATTTCCCCTCCCTAAATCCCTAAGCCATCGGTTAGTAACAATTCATCTGTTTTCTCAAATTCTGAAAGCACCTTTTGTCTTAAGCTTTGAAAAGCGGTTGACGTTCTATCACGCGGAAAAGGCAGGTTCACAGGAAGAATCTTATGGATTCGGCCAGGTCTCGCTTGCATTAGCACAATTTCATTTCCTAAATAAATCGATTCATCAATATCATGAGTTACGAGCATCATCGTTGTTTTTTTCTCCTGCCAAATGTCCAGCAGCACATCCTGCAAGTGCTTTCGTGTGAATGCATCCAGCGCACCAAATGGTTCATCAAGCAATAAGATCTCCGGATCACGAAGGAGTGCTCTCGCAATGGCAACCCGTTGTGACATTCCTCCTGAAAGCTCATGTGGATAAGCATGTTCAAATCCTTTTAATCGAACAATTTCAATCAATTCATCCACTTTGCGGCGTACATCCTGTTGTTTTAAATTGAAATTGGCCGCTATGTTTTCTTCAACCGTCAGCCATGGAAACAGGCGGTGTTCCTGAAAGATAAAGCCCTGTTTCATTCCTGGTTCTGTGATCCGTCTGCCTCCTATCAAAATTTGCCCATCATACGCTGTGTCGAGGCCGCTTATGATCTTTAGCAATGTACTTTTCCCACATCCGCTCGGACCTATCACTGTCACAAATTCACCGGGAATAATGCTCAATCTTAAGTCTTCAAGTACCCGAATGGTCTGTTTGTCTTTCCAAAAGGATTTATCCACAATATCAATTGAAATCGTCATTGAAACCTCCACTCCTCTTACGATCAGATAAATACACAGAAAGGCCCTTATCCCAAAAAAGAGATAAGAGCCTTCGCGTTGTCCGATCAGCTAATCATATTGATTTGTTAGCACCATCCTAAATCATATTAATCCCATAAATCAACTCAAATTTATAAAATGGTTATTTTGTCCTTGTATGCTTTTCATCAATCCGATCGTAAATCGCTTCTATTCGTTCCTTGTTACTGTAAATCTCATATTTGTTCCGCTCAATCAAGATATCGAGTGTCAGATCCATATGTTTTCTGTATTTTTTTCGTTTTTTCTTTTTTTCCATCTTCTTCATCCTTTCTCATTCAAATAAAAAAAGGCTCTTCACTCATATTTGAGTGATAGAGCCTTCGGTTGACCGATCAGCCATTCTTGTTCGTGTTTTCAGTATGCTCATGTTAATACACACTATTCCTACCTGTCAACTATATTTATTGTTTTTTCAGATTTATCTAAAAAATGATTGACCGAGCAGGGAACAAGATTTATAGTCTTATTAAATATTTCTTATCAAAACAGTTGGTTTTATCTAACAAAAGGAGGATACACACATGTCAGAAGAACGTCCATTTCGTTTAGAAACAAAAGCCATTCACGCAGGTCAGGAGCTTGATTCAGCGACCTATTCAAGAGCCGTGCCTATTTACCAAACGAGCTCATTTGGTTTTAGAGACAGTGAGCATGCAGCGAATTTATTTGGTCTTCAGGAACCGGGAAATATTTATTCACGTATTATGAACCCTACAAATGACGTATTTGAAAAGCGTATCGCTGAGCTTGAAGGTGGAATTGGTGCACTTGCTGTTTCTTCTGGACAAGCAGCGACGACTTATTCTATTTTAAACATCGCAGGAGCCGGAGATGAAATCGTTTCCTCAAGCAGTCTTTATGGCGGCACCTACAATTTATTTGCCCATACACTCAAAAAACTCGGAATTACTGTAAAATTTGTCGATTCATCCAACCTTGAAGAACTCGAAGCAGCGATCACTGACAAAACAAAGGCAGTTTATGCAGAGAGCATTGGGAATCCAAAAGGCGACATTTTACATATTGAAGCCATCTCAGCCATTGCACACAAGCATCATATCCCGCTTATTGTTGACAATACACTCGCCAGCCCTTATTTATTAAGACCTATTGAATTCGGTGCAGACATTGTCGTCCACTCAGCGACGAAATTTATTGGCGGCCATGGTACATCAATTGGCGGCGTCATCGTTGATAGCGGCCGATTCCCTTGGGCTGACAGCGATAAGTTTAAAGGGCTGACTGAACCAGATCCAAGCTATCACGGGCTGACCTATACAGAAGCAATTGGAGAAGCGGCTTATATCACAAAAGCACGAGTACAGCTATTACGTGATTTAGGGGCAGCTCTGTCGCCATTCAACTCATTTTTACTTCTGCAAGGCTTAGAAACATTACACCTTCGTCTTGAGCGGCATAGTGAAAATGCATTGAAAACAGCACAATTCTTACAGGATCACCCTCTTGTCAATTGGGTAAGCTATCCAGGTCTTGAAAGTCACGAATCATATGAGCTTGCTCAAACCTATTTACCAAAAGGACAAGGCGCGATCCTCACATTCGGTATTAAAGGTGGACGCGAAGCAGGTAAAAAGCTCATTGATTCTGTCCAGCTTTTCTCCCATCTCGCAAACGTGGGTGATTCTAAATCCCTCATCATTCACCCTGCCAGCACAACGCATCAGCAATTAAGCGAGGCAGAACAAAAAGCGACAGGTGTCACACCAGAGCTCATTCGTTTATCTGTTGGAACAGAAGCGATTGAAGATATTCTTGCAGATCTTGAACAGGCGATGACAAAAAGTCAGTCTGAATGACATAGAAAAAAGCACACGGCTGTGTGCTTTTTTATTGTTTATTAATGATTGAGTAATCGAATGTCTTGGAAAGGATAAAATACAAATGAGGTAGTTCCTTGAATATCACGCTTTGTAAAAAGACCTAAGCCGTTGCGGCTGTCCATGGAATTTTGACGGTTGTCCCCCATGACAAAGTACTTTCCTTTTGGAACAGTCAAAGGGCCAAAATCAGGTGTCAGCAAGGTGCCATCTGCAGCTGCTTTCTTTTTGTTTGACGCTAAGTAAGGCTCCGCCACTTTTTTTCCATTAACATATAGCTGATCATTTTTCATTTCAATTTTATCACCAGGTAAACCAATCAATCGTTTGACATAATGGGTGCTGCGGTCTTCCCCATCAAGAACAATGATCTGTCCCCGTTTATAATCACCGAAATAATCAACTGTTTTATTCACAAACACCCGCTCTGTATCATGCAATGTCGGATACATGGAAGATCCTTTGACAATGTATGGCGCGAATAAAAAGTTGCGAATGATAAAAACAGCTATAAATGCGATTAAAATGGCTTTGATCCAGCTCCATAATTCTGATTTCTTTTTTTGTGTTTTTGTATTTGTTGTCATAAGCTCCTCCTGAATTCCCCAAGGACGAAATGTGTGTCACCAGCTGCCAGCCGGCGTCACGCTTGTTTCTCCCTAAATATAAACATATTTTGCCAACAAATCAAGCGAAGAGAGAGAAAAAGGCAAGCACCTTTCTGTGCTTGCCCAAAACTCAGTTAGTTAGCAGAAGAATCCGCTTCTTTTTCTTTGTTTGCTTTACCATAGAAATAATCCGATGGATTCACTGGTTTGAAATCAGATAACTTATGGAATCGAAGTAGATCCCTATAGAGCACTTTATCTGAAAGACTTAACTGATTATCAACACGGGCTTTAATCGCCTCTGTCTTTTTATTTTGTTTCACCACTTTACCTGTTTTCGTATCATAAACGGTATTATCGACAAGTGTGTATTTCGGTGTCACATAGTTTCCATTACGGAAGGCAACAGTCTCATCATGCTTTTTAGAGAATAGGTCTGTTCCAAAATTCACGAATTCATTTGAATCGATACCTTGTAAGTGAAGAAGTGTTGGCATAACGTCGACTTCACCACCATACGTATGGTTCACGCCGCCCTTCTTACCAGGAATACGAATCATGAGCGGAACACGCTGGTTTTGTGCATTTTGATAAGGAGTGATTTCTTTCCCTTGAATTTCACTCATTGCACGGTTATGGTTCTCAGAAATACCGTTATGGTCACCATATAATAAAATGACTGAGTCTTTATACATACCTAATTTTTTCAAGTCTTTGAAGAATTGCTCTAATGACTCATCTAAATATCTTGCTGTTTGGAAATAGTTATCGACTGTTTTATCGCCAGTTGTTGCCTTAGCGATTGTCGCATCTTTTTCATCTAAATTAAATGGATAGTGATTTGTCAGTGTCATTAAATGTGCATAAAATGGCTTTTTCATTGATTCTAGCATTGGAATTGATTCTTTGAAGAACGGTTTATCCTTAAGACCCATATTCACAAGGTTTTCTTCATCCATGTTGTAATAGGAAGCATCAAAGAATTGATCAATTCCCATATGTTTATAAATCGTGTCACGGTTCCAGAAAGATTTATAGTCCCCGTGAAGCACTGCACTCGTATAGCCTGCTTTTTGATCTAGGATGGCAGGTAGTGATTGGAAGGTATTTTCACCCTTTGTCACAAATGCTGCTCCCTCTGGCAAGCCAAACATACTATTATCCATCATCAGCTCAGCATCTGATGTCTTCCCTTGACCAGTCTGATGGAAGAAGTTATCGAAATACGTAAAGTCGTCTTTCCCATGAGCCAGTTTGTTTAAGAATGGAGTCACTTCTTCTCCATTTAATTTGTAGTCAATTAAGAAAGACTGAAAGCTTTCTAAATGAATTTTAATAATGTTTTTACCTTTTGCTTTCCCAAAATACTCTGCATTTGGCTTCGCATAGTGAGAAGACGTATAGTTCACAACATCCGTTAAATCTTCACTGCTTGCATTGGCTACCTGTGTTGCGTTTTGTGCTGCTTGTACCCCGTCATAAATCGTATAATTATAAACACCTAAGTATTTGACAACATACTTATGATCAAAGGTTCTTGTTAATAATTCTGGACGATCCTTTTCAGCCAAATGAAGGTTTACAAAGAACAGTCCAATACCTGCAGCTACAATCAGCAGTGCAAACGTCTTTTTCATTTGGAACTTCTTCACTTCTGGTCTCCAAATGACAATCGCAATCAAGATGATAATATCAAGGAAGTATAAAAGGTCATGCGGCTTAATGCTTGCTAACACACCGCCAGTCATGCCTCCCCCAAGATTTCCTGCCTGCTTCATTGTTGAGAAAGTCAAAAAGTCATCAAAGAAACGGTAATACGCTACATTTGCATATAAAAGTGCGGTCATAATAAAATCAATAACAATTAAAACAATGGCAGATTTACGCCCCTTCAAAAAGAGAGCAAGTCCAAAAAACACGATGGCTGAACTAAATGGATTCAATAAGAGAAGCCCCTCTTGAAAAGAACCTTTTACTCCTAAATTAAAGTCCATTTTGTAGGCTGTGTACGATTTTGCCCAGAATAAAAGGACAGCCAAAACAAAAAAGCTATATTTGTTTGCAAATATTTTTTTCATAAAACCTCTTCTTTCTTATCATCGTTCTGATATAAATGAAATCATAAAAAATTTACATTCATTTTGCAAATGTAAATCTTCTTCGCCAAGCATGCCGATGCTCTGTCTCCGCCGGATACATGCGCTCCTTTAATATAACGAATGAGAAGCATCATAAGTTTCAAAAAAAATACGAGTAAATAAAAGGAAAAATATCCATTTACATTAAATTTACGCACACTTCATGTTTTAGTGGATGAAGAAGGTTTTGTAAATCACTCAGTATTACTTTACTTTTTTCATCTATTCGTGTCAAAGTAATTATAAAGAAAAGGAAGAATCACCTAGGCTTTTCGACTCATTTACCCAAATTTATACAAAATTCGATCCATGCTTCTTTTATTGTGACTCAACCTCCATTAATCCATGTACTTCCTAAAAAAACAGTTTAAATCAAAAAAAGCTTGATTTCCCCTACTGATGTGCGGTGTGATAAAGAGGTAGAACTTGATCACAACACTTATATGTTCATGACAAAAAAATCAGGCTGGAGGACATCACATGAAGATGAACAAACAAATCAACACTTTTGAAAAGAGATTTTCAGAAGATGTAGTCACTATCATTGCTGTTACAGGACCTTCTGGCGTAGGTGCAGGAAAAGCTGGACAGGCACCTCTTTGGACCGCTTCTATTCCACTGATTGCTTGGAAAGAAAACGGCCATATCATAACCGAAAATGTAAGACTTTGCTGGTTAACAGATGACGAGGGATTAAGGGAAAAACAGGCACAATTACATAAAGAATCAATCGTTACACTTCAGGTCCGAAAAGGCGAAGGTGAATTCATGCTTGTATCTTTGATTGATACAGATACACAGGATCAAGCGCTTCAAGAAATTTTAGAAGAAGCCCAAAAGCCTGTGTATTATCATGATGACATACTTGGAACCTTTGAGTTAGTAAAAGGACTAGACTTATTTGAAAAAACGATCCAATGGAGCAATGAAGAGTGCCTTCTCTACTTTAACCTCGAAGAAGATGAAAAAATAAATGACTCTCTTCGAACAGCAAACCACCTCATGCAAGAACAGGCCAAATGGGATTCTTCTATTAAATCATTTGCCGCGAATCAGCTGATAGATCTAGCAAAGGATTGGCAGGAACAAGACGAATCAGCTGAAGAGCAAGAAGAACTCACAATGAATCAATTTATAAGCCGCATTTCACTTGAAAGCCTGCATGTTTACCCTGAGGGAGAGTTTGAAGTCTACTATCATGACGGTGATTTATTTTGGGGGCATGTCATTATTGTCAAAGGAAATATAAATGGCACATTTCATGATGCACATATTGCAGGCTAAAGGCTGGAGGAATAACCCATGGAAATCAAAGCTTTTCAAGAATTAAATCTGTTTGGGAAAACACCAGTCATCGCCAAAATTGGCGGCTTCCGTCCTGATCCAGCTGTACACAGCTGGTTTGCAGGCCATTTTTTCATCGATCCTAATCAAGGCTGGCCGATAGATCAAGATGGAGCCATGATTCCGATTTTACAAATTTATTTACCAGAAGTGCCAGGAGGAATGAACGGCTTCAATGAATGTAAGCTGATTCAAATTTTTCTTAATCAGAATACACTTCCGATTGATCTCACCAAAAACGGTGAAGGCTGGAAGCTCATTGAATATTCATCAATCGAAGGTTTAGAAGTAGCTGAAACTCCTGAAGAAGTGAGAGGGCTCAAAGCTTTTCAAATCCAATGGAACGAAAGTGAGCAAAGGGACTTCCCTTGCTGGGAAGAGGCATGGTCATATGTGGACCTAACAGAAGTAAACGAAAGTGAAGAAGCGACAGACCACTTCTTTAATCAATACACAAATTATTCGTTCACAAAAATCGGTGGATATGGGGCGTATATTCAATCCCCGCCCCATCAACAACAAGGCGAATTCATGCTCCAAATCGCCTCAGAAGAAAAACCTCGTTTCATGATTGGTGATAACGGCACGATGTATTTCTATTATGACCAAGAATCAAAAGAATGGTTTATGCACTGGGATTGTTTTTAACGTTTATTGAATGAAACCTCGCCTTCTCCTAAACGTAATGAGTAACAATGAAAGGAGGCAGCAAAATGGGATTCATTCTAGACATCTTTTCACTTGCTGTGTATATCCCTTTTCTACAAGTGGATGAAGAGGAGATCTCGAGGAACGCAGCACATCTCAAAAAATATAGCTGGTTTCAAACACTATTACATGAACAAACTTGCAGGGAGCTCATCATTTATGATCCCGATGTTCGACGTGTCATAGGCAGGTTTAAAACGGAGAAACTCCATAAGAAGCGATACAACTTAAGATGCGAACGTAAATTACTGCAAGCATTACAACGCGCATTCTAAACTGACAACAAGAGCCGCACTTTCCTGTGGCTCTTGTTTTATTAATAGAATCGTTCCTTTTGAAGAAAACATTTGACGCCTGGACAACTCTCCCCGTATATTATGTATAAATCCATCTTTTTCAAAGAAAAGGGGGCCTCACATGCGCTTGTTTAAGAACTGGAGAAAAAAGCAGCCTGCACAGCAAATCACTTCAGAAAAGCAAGAAGACAGCATCCCAGTCAACTTCTCCACACTTCCCTTTGGCACAGACACCGTCGATGATTTTTTGTTCAACCTAGACCTGACCTCCAAGCTCACAGATCCCTATAAAGAAACAGATACGAACAAGCTTACCTAGATCTTCGTAAATTCTCATCCAATACTGGATGATTTTTTTATACTCAATGAAAGGTGTATCCAATGAAAACATATTATATCGTCAGACACTGCCAAGCAGATGGACAATCTAAAGCTGCAGCTTTAACCCCACAAGGCATCACTCAATCTCATGAACTGGCACAGTTTTTTTCCAGCATTCATCTCAATCAAATTATCTCAAGTCCTTATAAACGAGCGATCCAAACTACTGAGCCCCTTGCTCATGCAAAACAGCTCGAGATAAAAATCGATCAGCGCCTCTCTGAACGTGTATTAAGCAGCAAACCAATAGACGATTGGTTTGAGAAGCTAAAGCTCAGTTTTACAGACTTACATATGACCTGTGAAGGCGGAGAATCGAGCCAAGAAGCCATGAATCGTATTGTAGAAGCACTACACGAACAAATAAAATTAGAAAAAGATCATACCCTATTCGTCACACATGGCAATATCATGAGCCTGCTTCTTAAACACGCTGATCCAACGATTGGATTCGAGGAGTGGAAGAAACTAAGCAATCCAGATGTCTATATTCTGAAATATTTTAGTCCAGATCATATTGAAACAAAGCGAATATGGCATTAAAAAAACGGCAGAATGAACTCTGCCGTTTTCTCATCTATTGCTGATAATAAAATGCCTCTACCCACTCATACGGCCTTTTACGCTCTGCACACCATGTCATAAAGCCTCTTGTCTCCGTCTGCTGAAATGCCATCCAGTCCGTTAAAAGCTGGCCATAATAAGCGGCTTGTTTTTGAACATTCGTACGAGTTCTTTGATCTTGAATCAGTATCATAACATTTTCAATCCCTTGAATTCTCTCTTGATCCTTCTCATAGGTGCTTAAATAAAGATCTTCATGTATATGATGAAACGAATACCACAAGGCCGATAAATAGATTTCACAAATTTGAACAATCACACGCTGTTCCTTGCTGCCCCCAAGCTCTAGTGCCTTCAATAAATGAGGCAGCCCTTCTCCCTGATGCACAAACAAACCTTGCCAGCGATACGGTCTCACATCCAATGGATCAACATTCTCCCACTCTTGAAGAACAGGCTGGATCACCCCATTTACCAATGGATACACAAGCAGATGATGACCATCCTCAAACCGTTCAATCCACTCAAACAGCCAAGCAGCAAATTCACGCTGTTCTTCAAAATCGTTCTCCTTCATCTCTTCAATAAAGGACTGAAGAACTTTTAGCGCATCTTTACGCAGGCCCTGTTCTTTTCTCACACAGTACTGTCTAAAAAGAGGATAATCATTTACTCCCTCGTCTTGAATAATAGCCTGTAATATCGTCTTCGTTTGCATGATCACAACGCCGCCTCTTTACATCCATTCTTTTCTATGTTCATGAATAAATTGAATGTCTTTTTGATAATGTTCAAGATGTCCTTCTTGAATCATGTTTTGAAAAGCGATATCACCCTCACACGCTTGTCGTTTCATATACTGACATAACCCTTCTAAACGAAGCAGCACCATATCCAAATAATCTTCTGCTATTTCCTCGCCATAAGATTCAAAAAACAGTTTGACTCTATGCTTTATCTGGTCTGCATGGTCTAATGAAAGATAATTCACGACCTCCCCTGTTTCAGTGCGAAAAAATCTACTGAGAGGCACACATGTATAAAGGGTATATGCGATATCCCAAAGCCTTGGACCAGGAGCAGCTACATCAAAATCAATAATCCCTACTGGTTTTTTATCCTTGAAAATGATGTTGTACATCGCAAAATCATTATGGCAAACAACCTCTATGTTGTTAGGCGTATTGTCCATTCGTTCCCAATCATCTGAAATGGAGAAGTCCTGAACAGCATCATGATAAAGCCTTAACATGCTCGCTATTTCTTTTAAAACATCGTGAGTACACATGTATTCTTTTAAAGGATCATGACCTGCCACGCCATCAATAAAGGACAATACCTCTCTACCTTGTTCATCAACCCCTAAAAACTTTGGAGCATAGGAGAAATTCTTTTTTTCTAAATGCTTTAGCAGCTTTCGTATATTGATATTGTCTGACTTTACTTCTCGACGAACCGTATCTCCAGAACGATATACGTTCGAGACATTGCCACCTGTCAATAACTCCTCATGATCATTTTGTTTTTTCATAAATTCTCCCCTCATACTGGGTCATGTCAGCTAAAGATGTGTATGTACCCACAAATATTCATTTAGTTACACAAAGATGGTTCACTGTTTTATGTGAATGCGCTACTCCATTTTGTTTCCTTACATGGTTAAATGTATCGTACCAAATGTTACAAAACAACTAAAGATTATACTGTTAACAGTAGTACATGCTCATTCTATTCTAATAGGTTTTTATTTTTATCTAAATAACTCATTTAAACCACAAAAAAACGTTTCACCACGAGGGTGAAACGTTAGGTTGACGGTAAAAACCACTCATGAAACTTTTAATAGATATTGGAGGCCGGGGTCGAACCGCACTCCTTGATAAATTATTCCAAAAAGGCAAGGTATACTTTCTTAAAGTAAAGCACCCGTTAATGATATAAGAATTAAAGTTCTTCTTGATATATTTCTGATTTTATCGGCTTTAAACTCAAAGGTATTTTAAACTCATGAATACTTTCAATATGATTAAAAAAATGATCGATATCGTCATAATCCATTGACCATTCTTCTACCACCTTTAACTTTTTTAACTCGCTTGTTGGTTTAAATAAAAATTCACAGTGTAGTTGTTCCATGTGAGAATATTCATCTTCTTCATAAACTGTAAACTGACGTACAAAGTCAAAATGAAATAGTTCCTCTCCTGTAAAATCATAGACACCACACTGAAATAAAATTTCTTTATCTTCTTCGCCCTCAACTGTCACCTTTGAAAAAGCCTTAAATGTTTCCCAAACCTTTTTTATATCATCGTTATCTTCACCAATACTATCTTTAAGATAACGTTCAGCATTTTTAACCGTAATCATTACAACACCTCTTGTGTACAATTTATCCAATCCTTCTTCAATTATCCTGCCCCTTTAGTTTAATAATAAGGCAACCATCAATAAAGTAAAAGTTAATCTCCTTAATATGTTCCTCTTAGCTAATTCACCCTTTCAGCAGTGAACGCGATTTGAAGTAATTTTGTCGTATGAAGAATCAGCTAAAAAACAAATAAAAAACGCCCTCCTACAATTTATAGAAAGACGTTTTAAACGTTGATATTCCTTAATTCTTCTGTAATTGACGACAATAAAGAATATCTAAAACTAGATACCGGTGGCCGGGGTCGAACCGGCACTCCGTGAGGAACACGATTTTGAGTCGTGCGCGTCTGCCAATTCCGCCACACCGGCATGATCATTAAAGAGCGCATCTTATATTAAAAAACATGGTGCCGAGGGCCGGACTTGAACCGGCACGGTAGTCACCTACCGCAGGATTTTAAGTCCTGTGTGTCTGCCAATTCCACCACCCCGGCAGTCTTTTCAAAAAAGGCGACACCCGGATTTGAACCGGGGATAAAGGTTTTGCAGACCTCTGCCTTACCACTTGGCTATGCCGCCATTATTGGAGCGGAAGACGGGATTCGAACCCGCGACCCCCACCTTGGCAAGGTGGTGTTCTACCACTGAACTACTTCCGCACATCAACTGGGCTAGCTGGATTCGAACCAACGCATGACGGAGTCAAAGTCCGTTGCCTTACCGCTTGGCTATAGCCCAATAATAAAATGGGGCGATTGATGGGAATCGAACCCACGAGTGCCAGAGCCACAATCTGGTGCGTTAACCACTTCGCCACAACCGCCATACTATGAATATTTTGATAAAAGTGGCTCGGGACGGAATCGAACCGCCGACACACGGATTTTCAGTCCGTTGCTCTACCAACTGAGCTACCGAGCCAAGTATTCGATGTTATGAATCATATTAAGAAAATTGGCAGGGGCAGTAGGAATCGAACCCACACCGGAGGTTTTGGAGACCTCTGTTCTACCTTTAAACTATGCCCCTATGAAAATAAAAAATGGTGGAGGGGGGCGGATTCGAACCGCCGAACCCGGAGGGAGCGGATTTACAGTCCGCCGCGTTTAGCCACTTCGCTACCCCTCCACTTTTGAAAAACAGTGCCGGCAAGAGGACTTGAACCCCCAACCTACTGATTACAAGTCAGTTGCTCTACCAATTGAGCTACACCGGCAAATAGTGGTGGCTCGGGACGGAATCGAACCGCCGACAC
>NZ_ASJD01000005.1 GCF_000691165.1 Bacillus safensis FO-36b
CGGCGTCCGGTACGTTAAATCTTTGAATATGGTAATACCATTCATTGATTTTCATACCTACATGAGAAGAAAGCACTTTCTCCATAAGTCCCTACCCCTTCCTAACTATTCCTTATAATGACATATATTATCATTTTAAGAATAATTCCACACCGAAAAGAAACCGCAAAAAAAGAGCTCCTGTAAAGGAGCCGTGTGAGTAATACATGAGTAATAGTGGATTGATAAAGAAGTAAATCATTGAAATATACGAATTTTTTTCCCTGTTTCCGCAGGGTAAACCGTATATAAATATATTATTACTCAAACCTAGACACAGAACAAACGTTCCGATAAAATGTTTTCGAGGTGAGAGTATGACTGATCTCGAAAGAAAGATCTATCGAATTATTTATAATATGAGTCGCTTCCGTAAGAATCCAACAATTGATGATCTGAAAAGAAAAACTGGTAAAGATGAAACGACTGTTAGGCAAGCAGTCAAAAACCTTCTGGAAAAAGAAGAATTGAAATGGGATAAAGAGAAAAGAGAATGGCGGTTTTAGTATCAGCTAACTAATGTCTGCTACACTAAAAAGAGCAACTTCCAAGTGAGAAGTTGCCCTTTATTTTAATCTTCAGGATCCTCAAAGATGCCGAGAATTTCATTCACATCGTATTGATAAAGTTCATACAGGCTGTGATCTGTAATCTCTCCTCTTTTTATTCTTTGATTAAGAACAAACATCATATCGATTGGTTCTCTTTCATAAGATATCATGTCATCATCTGCATCATTAAAATATAATACTGGCTTGTTTAAAAAGGGATGTGATTTAGGTTTAGTAAAGTATGTCCACTTCACTTGCGGATAGTTTCTCCTAATGGTTTCCCCATAATATATACCAATATCCATTGCTATCGCATAATCCACTTTTCCAATTTCAACTGGATTAGCTAGTAACCGTTCTTTTTCATCTTGATAAATAAAGTCAGGATATTGACTTAATCTTTCAAGTTTTATTCCTATTTCTTCTTCAGATAACTCATAAATTTCAATCTGAGATAAGTACCAACTATACACGTCAATTAAAGATTCCGGTGTATAATTAAAATCTACTTCACCATTCGTAAATTCTTCTAAAACAGATATCCTTTGAGGTATTTCATTAATAAACCAATCAAAAAGAATTTGCGCCTTTTTTTTAGAAAGTGATTCGTGTGAACCTACTTCAAATGGTGGTTCCATTAGAGGGTAATCCATTTAATAGCCTCCAAAACATTAGTCGTGGTATTGATAAGGAACTTTCTTTTTCTTTAAATATTCTCTTAAATTTTTAGTTGCTCCTATTTTACCAGTTTTAGCACTTTTAAAAAAGTGCCACTTCACTCCATCCACTTGACCAGCCTTTCTTAAAGCTACATCTTTGTCAATCTGTTTTCTTACAAAATTTGATAGACTTGTGTAACCAACTTTTGATTCATGTGCCACTCTTGTACTTGGAACATAAGCGTCCACAATTCTTTTCTCTTTTACCCATTTACCTTTTTTGTGATCATATACTCGAACATTTTTATATACCTTATGCCCAACTCCACCTACATAATCATTTAGGAATTTTTCACCTGCTGCTCCAGATTTAAAACCTTTTGCAGGAAGCTTAGGTTTTGCTGTTGGTTTTGGTGTTGGTTTTGGCTTTGGTACAATGGAACCACCTCCACCGCCGCCTCCGATACGACCTCCGTTAAAACCACCTCTATCCCAAGATTGAGTAGTTATTTTAATACTTTTTAGTTCTTCTTCGCTTAGAGCACTTTCATCTGAGTTTTCTTCCACTCCTTGAATTTCTTCAAGTTCTTCTTCAGCATCAGCATCATTATCTTCTTCAAGAATCACACTACTATCTTCTAAATAAACCTCATCTTCGTCTTGACCGACAGCTTTCACTTGTGGAATAAAACCTGTAACACCTACAAACAATGAAAATATTAATAGTAAACTTAAAACCTTGTTAGTGATTTTCACCTATTAATCCTCCTATTTATGTAATTTAAAGCTCCTTTAGTATAGTTTTACTTCAAATTTAAATAAAGACTTTAGAGGATATTTAAGGTAAATTTAAGATTTTATTGTAATATAATAGAATTATTTGTATTTAGAACTTTTTAATAGCAGTATTTAATTCATTGAGGAGACATCATGAAGTAACAACTGAGGGGGTACTAATACTAAACGTAAAAAAAGCCCCATCCGGTTAGGGGTGGAGCTATTCATTCAAAAAGTTATCGTTCTATTAAAACGGACTAAGGATCTGTTAGAGGGATCTGTACCTTTACTTAGGTGCACTTGTAATTCGATATCTTTTATCTTATCGTAGTCAACGTCACCTAAAGACCAATAGGAGACGGATTTAAAAGTAGAGTCCTTAGTGTCCATAGTTATATCTTCGGAGTTATAATCGACAAAAACCAACTCAGACGATCCGAGAGTTTTTGCTGAGTTTACACGTAGTATAAACGTAGCAGGAGAAACTAAATAAGTCTCGTCTTCTGAGGTATTTTTAAAAGATATGCTCAATCCGACCTCACCATCTGAGAAATGTATTTTTTCAATGTTCACATTTATATCTTCTATATTACTTTTATAATCGACGTCCACAGTTTTCAAATCTTTGGGTTTGTCTAAACTTAGAGTCGGAGCCTCATTATCCTCGTAATTGTACTCAATCTCTTCCTTAGATTCACTTACTTTTACGCCTCCGCATCCGGAAAGTGTCGTCAGAATCACAACTAACATCAAAAACCCCACGGAAATTCTATGTATTTTTATATCTTCCGCCTCCCCTCCGCTTCATTATACGTTATTGTTATATAAGATGGATACCTACGTTTACATAAGCAACCGCCAAAGTTTCGCTGAATTTTTCCCGATCTCTTCTAACACTTTTCTTTCAAGGATCATGTGGCGGATCCGTAATTCTATCAATGCTAAGTCCTGTCATGAGCTAAAAAAACACCCTAGCTTATATTTAACTAGGGTGTTTTTTGCTCTTTTAATTTTATAAAAATCACAAATTGATATACTCCAAATAGTACGGTTAGGATGATGATTGCAGTAAATATTTGATCGACTGGAAGCAAGAAATATACGACAATAAAAGATAAAAGCAAAACATGATAGTCTATATTGAACGCTTTTTTAAATGTAATCATATTACCTCCTTTTTACAATCATATCACGTTTTACCTAACCTTATAACCAACTTGTTCTCTATTAAAACACAAAAACCCCTATCCAAATGGTAAGGGGTTTAATCGTTTTAGCATTAATCATTATTATGATGAACCTGATCGTATTTGTCCATATGCGTGCTTAGCTTCCTTAACTAAAACATACATCCCTATAGCGTTTACGAAAAACACACTTACAAACCATAACCAAAAAGCGATAGTCTGCGTTGTTACGTCTAGTGATTGAGACCAATCTTTAGACAAGTAATACATCAGCCCACACATTAAAATACTGAAAGCCATAGGAGAGGTCAATTTGTTAACTAAGGCTAATACAATCTTAGTTGAAGATGTTGGAAAAGTAGTCTGAGGTTCTGGACTAGGATTCATTTACAAGTTCCCTCACTTTCTTTTTCAACACCATAGAGACCGGAAGAGAAAAAAGAATAACACTTGGAGGGAGCGTAATTGCTAGACTTAATCCAGTTAAGGATATACTTAAAGTTAAAATACCACCAATCAACCCTGAGTAAATTGCGAATTTTTCCGCTTTGTCTCTTGCTGATTTTAAATTTTTAAGCATTATATCCCCCTCCTTAATAATGTGATTTTCTTTTATTGTATTCGATAAAACAGAAATGTTTACTTTGTTTTGATCCCCTGAGTCAATTTTTTGATTCACAGCTTGCATCATATTTTGGTTGATGGTTTTACCTAGACTCACCACTCCATTGTTACTTAAGTTGAAATAAGAATGTGTATATTCCATATTATACACCTTATAAGTATTTCCTCTTCTGTTATAATCTTTGGAATTTGATGATACAGGAGAAATCGATCTTTGGCCAAGTTCGGTTACTTTAGGAATAATAGGACCAGCACTACTAGTTATTGATACTGCAGTCATCGCTGCCATAACTATAGTCAATGTTGCACTAGTTTTATTTTTGACATCCTCTTGAACAACTTGATTTTCAATATGAATTTTATTTATCATCTTTCTTCAGAATATACGTAGAATTTAAAACCATTTGATTTCAAACCATTTATATAAACGTCAACTACGTAAGTTCCTTCCTCTCTACAAGGGACATTCTGTAAGTTTAAATTAACATTGAACCCTTGTCCTTCTAGAGGGATGTTTTTATTTGAATTAAGATCTCTCGGAAGTGGTACAACTCCAGTATCGAATACTGTTTTTTCATTAGGACTTACAAGTTTAATTTGAATATCGTTCTCTTCTTCTAAATTAATTTGCAAAATCCCAACTGAAACAGCAAAACTCGGAGTTGCTGGAATAAAAGGTACTCGAATACTACTAGTTGGATTAACAAGTAATAAATCAGGTCTGTTCCTGCCTTGATTAACCACTTCCCTAGTTTCATCGCTCAACATAAAATTTGCAACATACGGTTCTTTCAATTGAATAAGCCTCCTGCTTAGTACAAAAATATTTGGTTGTATACCCATATTATACTATTTGAACAAATAAACACAAGCAAGAGTCTATTAATATACTTATTACCTCTAGGTGGCAAGCGTAAGACGGAACTTCATAAAAAATTCTTTAGCAACTTTTCCAACGCCCTTTTAGTCTTTGGACCATAGATGCCGTCTGCAACAAGACCATGCATGAGCTGGAACCGCTTGACCGCATACGCTGTCTTTGGACCATAGATGCCGTCTGCAACAAGACCATGCATGAGCTGGAACCGCTTGACCGCATTCGCTGTCTTTGGACCATAGTATCCGTCAATACCGTTATTTTTTGCGCCTTTATCGGGGTAGTAATACACAGCAGCCAGAGCCTCCTGCAATGCTTTTACTCCAGCGCCCTTTGTCAAAGGCTTTGTTATTTTAATGATGCCCGAAGGCAGGTTGTGTGTCTTTTTAGCAGGCTTGGAAGCCGCTGGTTTGGATGGTGTTGTTTTTGCTGGTTTCACAGTCGGCTTTTTATTTGTGTGAGCAATAGCAATACCCGCCTTGAAGCTGTCCCAGCGATTAAGCAGCTTTCGTGGACATTGTTTGCCGCTCCATCTTTTATGGGGAACAACATTGGCCAGCGGAATACCCTGATCCTGCATCAGCTGACGAATTAGCCATTGAGCGTTCTCGACTGCTTTCTCGAAATTACCGTCTGCATTTTCACAGATTTCAATGCCGATCGATTTCATGTTTCCGGTTCCCCGACCATCTCCTGCATGCCAGCCGTTTTCATTCAAAGGCAAATGTTGATAGATACAATTTTCATCCACCGTGTAGTGCCAGCTCACCGCTGTACTAGACCTTTTGACGAATGCAGCGTGACTCGCTGCGTTTGCCCCTTTTGCTGTGTTAGCTGTGTTATGAACCGTAATATACAAAGGCTTCATATAGTTTCCTGGTCTGTTGCGGTTACTCTTTGGAATAAAATCTTTAATGATTTTTACCATGTTCATCGTCTCCTCTGATCAATTTAATATAAAAAGAGCCACCTCATGGCAGCTCCTTACTTCGCTAATCCTTTTTGTTTCAGGACTTCTTTTTGTAACTTGCCTTTGTCAGTCACATAGTTGTTTTTAAACCATGCCACCAGGGTTGTTACGATTGTGAAGATCATTGAGAAAGCAAGGTACAACGTTTCAGCTAATGAAGTGACTTGATCCTCGCTGATCGGCAAGATTGGCTTGCCAAATAGAATTAACGTTTGGTTGATCAATGCCATAAATAGAAGCACCGTGCGGATCACCGTGCCTTTGTCGAAGTTTTTCATAAATGTTCCCTCCTATTTTAAATTCCGTTCAATTTTATCGAGCTTGTCGATCACGACATCATACTTTTCACTAAACTTTGCTAACACTTCATTTTGCGCTTCGATTTGTTCATTGAGCTTGTTTTCTCTTTCCTTTGTCGTGTTGAGAACATAAAACAATACCCAACAAAAAAGAACCGCAAAGGGTCCTTGTGTCATCAAATATTGCGCCAAATCCATTTCCACCATACTCACCTACCTCACTTTGTCCACCCCCTTAAAGAAGGCAAAATAAAAAGCCCCTCTAGGCTTCGTATTGTTCTCCTGTTATTTCCTCATAGTCTTCTTTGTTAATCCAACCGATTTCTACATAAAAAGCAATATCCTCTGGACCATAACACTTCCAATCCCAAAACTGCTTTATATCCGCAACTGTTGGATATATCATGATTTTTCACCACCCTTCAACTCCTGAATCTCAGTCATGAGTTGAGCCAATTGTTTTGCCATTTGTGCCTCACGCAATTTAGCTGCAGCTGCTTCTTTTGAAAGCTGACTCAATTGTTTAGTTAACACCGCATTTTGCTGTTTTAGTAAATCAATATCATACGGCGGTTGCTCTATTTGTAAGCTATCAATGTATTCCTGGGTTGCCGACTCGCTCCATGTCTTGCTTGTGGAATTATATTCCGCTATATATAACCCTTCTTGGGGTTGGACATCTGTAAATCCCTCTGGAATATCAGCATCATCAGGTATTTCTTTATCCCCACCAGGTATATACTTAAAATTTTCATCATAGGCGTATATTGGCTTCATAAAATCACTCCTTTGCTTTAAACATACAATTCACGACAATAAACTCAGTATTACTACTCGTGTCTTGTATACAGAAACGTCCATCTGTAGCGATATACTGTCTACTAAATTGCGGTCCCTTAAAACCACCGGTACTAGAAGCGATGCCAACATTATAGAGAGGGAAAGGCGGTTCACACCCTTCTGGCAACATAAACGCACCAACATCCCCAAGTGTACCGCCTGTGATGGCTCCTGTAACATGAACAATGCCCATCGCATCCTTTGCAACGCGAACCCGATAGTCATTATTGACCTCAGACTTATATGTTTTCCATCCGTTTCTGATAGTCGGTAACTTCCAGTCGAGTTTTGCATCTTTACTGGTTGTAATTCTCTCCCACCCTTTGAAACCTTGAGCATGGAATGTACCAATCCAAGTTATGTTATCAAATGATCTTGTAGCGATAATGCGTTTATATATGACTTCATTTTGTTCATACGCTGTTTCAAAAACATCAACGTAATAAAAACTTGTATCATTTTCTACTGGAGCATTAAGGAGTTGAGCTCCCATGTAAGGACCTGTCGGTAATTTGAATATATCGGTACCATTTGGAACCCTTGCAATTCTTCCATCGTTTGGTGTGAGCCTATATAACTGACCATTATTCCATCTATTCCTTTCGGCAACTGTCGGCAGCTGCGTCCAAGTGATAGATATATGGCTAGAATTATAGTAGAAGTAATACGCATTACCTGACGTGTCTACCGCAAAACCGGTTCCGATCTTATCTTGGCCAACTGTCTGTATTCCCCTTAAATAAGCGTTACTAGGCGCAGGGGAATCCTCTACACCTGGGGATGCAATGAAAGTACAGGTCCCTTTGTCTTTAATCGCATCATAAATATTTTTGTCAGCTGGAACAGAGATCAAGTATTTGCCGTCATCAGCTGTGATTTTATATAGCTGCGATTCATTCCATTTCTTCTTCTCTGCTTCAGATGCGTGCGGCTTGGTATCGTCTATATGGCCACCGAGTTGATCTAACAGTCCAGTATCATTTTCAAGTAATACCTTCACCATTTCATTGAACAGATCCGCATGAGCCTTGTCACTTGTTTCAAACACTTTAGGAGATTTAATGTCCATCAACGATCGCTCCTTTCTTAATAGATGTCATCAATCTCAAAGATGAATTCAATGTCACCATCTTTTTGCTTGTCTGTCATGGTGCGGATGGCGGTGAATTTGCCGTCTTCGTCGACAAGAGCCAATTCATTAATGACTTCCCCAGCAAGCTCCCCTTCAGCGATCGTGCAGGTGTAGCGGATTTTTGCTGGTTCCATGAATTCATATGAATCAATTTCTTTTTGAACAAGCTCACTCTTTAATTCTTGTTCTGTTCCATCCAGGGAGATTGGCTTGCCATCTTTCGTCCCACCATTCCCAAAAGCCATCTTAACGACTTTTGTGAGCTTTGTTCCTTCTGCTCTAGCCTTCGCCATTTGTTGCCGAGCATAAAGCGTTGTTACGGTTAATTGATCAGCCATTATGATCCTCCTTTATAAATCTATTTGTTTGGACGTGGCAGCTAGATATTTTGAACCGTCTAGCGGTACTGATCCATCAAGCGTCCAATATTTCTGCTTAATGATTGCACTTCCGCTTTGCTCATTTGATACATGAGTAGCCATGCGGAATGTCATTTTCCTTTTTTCTTTATTTACGCGTTTGAAATGAGATCGAAGTGTAAGAGCTGCTTGTTGATCCGTTTCGTGTTTGGCTCCTACCATGACATATCTTGTACGTCCAAGAACTTTCATTTCTTTTTTGAGCTTCAAGGTCAGCTTTAAAGATTGCCGGAAGCGCACTGGAATATCTGTTGAATTGCGCGATCCGCTCAAATAAAAAGTGCCATTAAGTAAAAACTCTCCATTTAACAGAATCGGGATGTGATCAAAAAAGCCCACTCTGCTGCGCAGTGTGAGCCGGTTATGATAGTCTTTAATTTCTTTTACATCCGTATGATGAACGCTTGTGAATTTGTAAGCCAAGTGTGCAGGCTTTAAGTTTTCAAGCGTCTCCACAATGTATCTGGTGTTCTGCAGGTCATCCAAATTAACACGAAGGGAGAAATGATAGCGGCCTGTCGTTAGACGAACCACTGCGCTAGGGTTCTTCAAGAACCGGTTCACTGCTCTTTCTAGTGATGCATACGTGATCGGTGGAATGTTTGACATGAGATTCAATACACGTGCCCTTCTCAATTCAATCGAGTCACCTGACTCACGCTGCACCTTCAGCATTCTTTCCCATCGATCCAATCCCCATGTTGCTGTGATCGGAAAAAGCTGATCAGTCATATCAAAAATAGAATCGTCTAGCCTTTCCATTTCAGGGGCTTCGGATTTCATTAATTCATCAAATTCAGTGATCTCCGTTAGATAGGAAGGTAAATAGGCCTTCATATCATCATACTTGCTCATTGACGATCACCTGCCCTAGACGCGGAATCTCAATGTCCTGAAGCGGCAAGTTTTTGGCTTCACCGTTGATCAAGACATCCGCATAATCAGAGACACTATCCGCATGATACAAAATATCATTGATCGCTGACATTCTGATCACGTTCTCCTCAAAAGCAAGTGATTTCAGGAGAGACTTGATCTTCTCTTCTATCTCTTGTTGAGCATCTTCAAGTGAATAGTCCATTTTAAGCTCCACTGATAGGGACACCTCAACATCTTTCCACTTAGCACTCTCGATGGTTGCGGTGGCTCCAATCGGTGCTTGGCCTTCCCCTTCGCCCGGAACCGGATCAATGTACTCCCGCACCTTATTGACAAGCAAATCTGTCGCAACGTCAAAATTCCCGTCAGTGATGACAACTTTTACTGTGCCTTCACCATTCCAAAGTGGAAACACCTTCGCCCTGCCAACTCCTTCTACTTCTTCAGCCCACTTTTTATAATGAGCTTTGTTGGCACTAACAGCCTCCCGCCTTGCCCTCATCAAGTACCGCTCATAAAGAGCTTCATCGTCTTCTTCCTCTTGCCCTGGTATCTTCAATTCTTCAAAGATGACAGACTCTAATCCTGGTATGTTATCGAGTGATAAGAGCGGCAGCTCTGCAAAATTCCCATTGCCTACAGCACCAGTCGTTTCACATTTCAAAGTTCCATCAGATTCAAACTGAAAATATAGACTATCAATGTAGAACCTTGATCCCGTTGGTATTCTTATACCTTCGGGCGAGACTTCAACGGACCATACAGCACTTGTGGCCGCTTTACGAGTGATTCCAACTTCAGCAGCTCGTCTATCTAAAAATTCTCCCTGCGCTGTATCCGCAAAGACAAGATCGAATACCTGATCAAGCCATATATAAGATTGAGCAAGTTCCGCAGCTGCAGGAGCCAACGCATTCCATATGACGCTGTTTTCACGTTTATCAATATCATCGGGTATACGTTCCAACATGCGTTCCATGATGGCTTCATAAGACTGATCTTCAAACATCTTCGCCAATCACCTCCTCGATCTCCAAGGTTCCCTCATCTGTCACAACATTAAAGACCACCTTAAAAGTTGCCCCTTCTTTAGTGATCTCAAAATCTTGCACACTTTCAATTCTTTCATCAACAAGAAGTGCTTCTTCTATTAGACGCGGGATCTCCATCTCCTTGTATTCATCAGTTGCTTCTTCATCAGATACCGATTCCTGCACCTCACAACCAACATCATGGCTGTAGATAGGATGTGCATACCGCTCTGTCCTAAGTGTGATGTAAACGAATTGGCGAATGGCATCGAGACCATTAATCTTTTCATTGGTTAGACGGCCATTTTCAAAGTCGATTCGGTAGGTAGTCGAAGGTTCAACAATATCATCTTCATCTTCCTCAAAATCTTCAATTTCCTCTTCTGGAGAGAGCGTCATCATGAACCACCTCCTACTACTTTATCTAAGATGTAAAACATCTGACCGCCTGTCATCGCAAGGACCATGACACTATCGCCTTCTTCTAGCTCATCATCTTCCCCCTCATCTAATCGGGCTGGCCAGATAAAGAGTTCTTCAGGAATGATGAGTTTGTCATTTTCGTTGAGCCTAACACTAAGAGGAGAAACAGACACCACATCACCGAGTATCAATTCCATTGGTGATTGTGCATCAACAGCATCGACAGCCAATCGCTTAATTGCCTCGCTTAGTTTCATGTCTGGTTCCCCGTTGGGATCGTATTCTTTTCAACGACATCAATCGTCATGGTGTGTTTGGTTCCTTTAAATTCATGGCTGTCTTGATCGATCCAGTACGTTTTTTTGATACCGATATCAGGAATGATGATGCGTATTGGCATGCCGCTTTGCAGTTCAGGGATTCCGAGTGCTTGGATACTTTTGAGTTCTTTTTTCACGCCCTTTTTCTGTGAGAGACGAACATCAGCCCTCTTTTGCAGCTGTGCCTGATTGATTTCCCCTGACACTCTTTCGACGTGCTGCAGGATGCCATATTTACTTCTAGCAGCACTATCATTCGCCACAGCCAACATCTCAATCTCTTTCTTTTGCGTAACAGTTTTCGGCTTGGTAGGTTTGGTCGTTTTCTTATCTTTTTCTTTATCTTTGTCAGTAGTCTTAGATTTCTTTTTTTCCTTCTTTAGCACCTTAATTTTTTCCACATGTGTCGCTCTCATCTTCACACGTGTGGCTGTTTCCTCAATCGAGGTGCTGTACTGATAATCAATGAGATTCACGCCTGATTCAATGACCCATACTTCGGACGGATCAGGCCAAGCTCTCAGCCCCATTTTGCCTTTAGAAGAGTAAATCTGATAGTTACGTCCTGTTTGTTTCTTTGTTTCTCTTAGAGCCTGCAAGATGATGTCATATAGGCTTGTATCGTTTTTGAATACAAGTGATTTAATGACATGGCCAGTGTTAGCGATTGAAGTCATCGGGATCTGAAAATCTTGACCAAGCCGCTTCATTATCTGATCAGCTCTCTTATTGGAAAAGACATAGACATCCTGGTTCTTCACCAAATACTGAAGCATGTCGTAAGCAGTAAAAGTGATCTTTTCATCTTTGGGCGTTCTTGCAAACACTGTTCCTCTGAAAAGCTCTTTTCCTTTCCACTTGAAAAGAACCGTGTCACCCTCTTTGATGCTGTAATACTTTTGAGAACCCTGTTTTGTCACGATATTTGCTTGTATTGATCGGGGAGCTTGATACCTTTGACCACGAAGCGTGACGCTCTCTGTCACCAGCTCATACATGGTCCCGCTCCGCACTGCAAAGAGTTCTATCAATCAGATCACCCCTATTGTGGTATTTTTAATTTTTGACCAGGGAAAATCCAATGCCCTGGTTGTCTAATATTGCGTCTACTTCGTTTGATCATCGCAGCTTTATTCGCATTCCAAATGCGCCGCCATTTTGTGCTATCACCATAGAAGCGGCCGGAAATGTCCCACAATGTATCACCCTTTTTAACGGTGTACACTTTTGGTGCGCCTTTTGAGCTGCGTTTTTTGCTGCTCTTTTTGGCTTTTCGTTTGATTTTTCTAGGTGATGCGGTTTTGTATTCCTTCAGCTGCAGCGTAAATTCACGATCGCCCACATCATAAGTACCTTCGCTATGGTTAAAACTCTCTATGCTGCATTGCATATTGATTTTGGTTCCTGTGACAATAAAGCGTACAGGCTTCTTTGAACGCATCATTCGTTCAATTTTGGCTATTGCATTCTCTGGTGATGGAATGCTTTTATATTCAGCGATCGGTGTATACTTCTTCGGAAAAAAGGCTGTAAATGAAATTTGACGAGCTCCTGGTACATCCAAGAATGTGAGCTCGCCAAATTTTGATACTTTGATAGATTCATTTTGTACGTTGTTATTGAGTTCTAATTTCTCAGGAAGAACAGGGAATCGCAGTTTGTCCTTCCCTTGCGAAATCCATAATTGATATTTTGATTTAGCCATCGATCACGACTCCCTTCGTTCCTGTGTTGATCTCGACTTCTAGTTCTTCAGCTATTGATCGTTTGATCTTTTCAACAAGTGAATCTTCATCTTGGCCGTTATGGAAGTGCTGATCACCATTAAAGTTAATGATGACCTGTTTTGATCCGCTGGAAGCAGACGGTGCATTTGCTGTGCCAGCTGTTACTGTTTGCACCTGCCCTTGTGAAAGCTCAGATGATGCAGCAGTGGCCGGATCGTATACGTCCATTCCTAAAGCCTGTGCAGCTTGAGCCAACAAGTAGCGACCACGTATGCCACGCTCTTCAGGAATAATCCATTCACGCTTGTTTCCTTCACCGACTCTGGCGATTTGCTCTTGCGTGATTAGACCACCGTTTGCATAACCCTTATATGGTCCGCCATTTCTGATACTTCTTAATCCAGGCGTATTATAGACACTTCCATACCTGCCTTTGATGTAGTTAATGGCTGCCGCAGCATTATGAATCGGGTTCCAGATGTCGTTCATGCCGCTGACTTTATTAGAGTTAAATGTCGGATCAATGGTCTGCATCAATCCTTTAGACGGCGTTCCCCTCTTGGCGTTTGAATCCCATAGGTTGATTGCTTTCGGGTTCCCACGTGACTCATTCTGCGCGATCGTCATCAAACCAGGTAGCCAGCTCATAGATGTGCCGGTTGCCATTAATGCAGCCATAAGCCATTGTTGAACACTCAGATTAGATGCGCCCATACCACTAAATGCAGCAATTAAGGAACCAGCTTGATTCTCTGCGAATTTCTTCACGTCAACCGAATCAAGACCTTTGACGACACCGATCGATGCGAATTTCCCAAGACTCATCATGACACGTGAAGGAGAATGAATGTCTAGCTCTTCCCTAAACGCCTGCTCCACTTTCTTGGCCATGTCCTTGGCTGCTTGTGTCACTTCACTTTCTTTGGAACGCATGCCGCTGTTAAATGCGTCAATTAGTCCAGCGCCCCAGGTAGGTGATTCTTGTCGAGCGGATAAGAAAGGTTGTCTTACATTTTGATCTAAGAATTGACCTGTGCCAGTTGGTGTCATGTTTTGACCTGCAGCAAAACCGGTGATAGTTTGTGCTCCATACTGCGGAGTCGCTGCCTGAATTTGAGTAAATGGCTGCTTGATATTAGCTTGTTTCCACTGTTCAAGTGAAACCACTTTGCTGTTTAACCCTTTTTCAAAGTCAGTGCTAAACTGTTCCCCGTATTTTGATGCGTTGGCCGCGTCTCCAATTGAAACCGATCCACTTGCAGACGTGGAAATTGATGAAGCAGCTGCCGGTCTCATAGGAGATGATGAGCTTGCTGGAGAGGTTGGTGATGCACCGTTTGGCACAACAGACATTCCAAGGTGAGAAGCAGCCTGAGCAAGCAACATCTTTCCTCGTCCTCGGTTATTTTGAGTTGTAATAACAAATTCGTTACCGGCTTCACCGACCCATGATAAGGTTGGCTGGGTGATATAACCACCGGTGGCTTTCTGATCTGGTTTTTTTCCCTTGGTAGGGACTTTTTTCATACCTGTTTTTTCTTCACCTTTTCTTTCAAAGAAATTAAATCCTTTTCCAGTAATCTCTTTTGCTTTACCAACCACTTTACCAACTAAACCGAAAAAACCATTCCATATTTCTGTTAGTTTTTCAGCATGTCTCTTCAATGGTTGAAATACTTTTTCATCAAACCATCCACTCACTACTTCCCATATACCTTTGATGATTCTCCATGCATCCTGAAATTTCTCCCACACGAAGGTAATCGCTGGCTCTGCATACTTTTTATATGGTTGCCACACATACTCATCAAACCATTTGGCAAGTATAATCCAAGTGGTTTTAATCCAGTTCCACGTGCTTTTAAACAGGTTCCAAATAAACATGATGGCTGGCAAACCAACATTGATGAAAGGCTGCCATACGAAGGTATCAAACCATACCGCAAATGTGCCCCATACGAATTGAATCCAATTCCAGAACTCTGTCAACTTAGTCCACACCCAGACAATGGCTTCAATTGCCACTGATCCAAATGGTTCCCAGACGTAAGTCATGAACCATGCTGAGAAAACGGACCAGGTGATTTGTATCCAGTTCCATAATTCGGTGATCTTGTTCCATACAAGAGTGATAGCAGCTACTGCGATTTGTCCGTACGGAGTCCATACGTTATCCATAAACCAAGTTGATGCAGCTCCCCATACGGAACTAATCACTTCCCATGCAACGACAAAAACACCAACTACAAAGTTGATGATTGGTACTGCAAAGTTATAAATAGGGAGCCACACGTTATTCATAAACCAAGAGGAAAGCTGACCCCATTTCTCAGTGATCCATGTCCATGTGTCGCTGAAGAACGTTGTAATAGGTGTTAGAACATTATCATTGAACCAACCGGAAACAGTGATCCATGTTTCTTTAATCCATTGGACTGCATTCTCTGCACCTTTGACAAGCTCATCCCATTTCTTCTTGATGGTCCCGTCATCAAACATCTTACCGATCCAGTTACCGAGATCACCGCCAAAGATGCTTCCTAATACTCCACCGATAGCTGTTCCAATTCCAGGGGCAATCATTGTTCCGATTGCCGCTCCACCGATTCCGCCTCCTAGATTTCCTGTGAACCCACCGATCTTTTCACCTTTGTTGTCATTATTCATCCCGATTAATTCGGTGGCTGCAATAAGTGTACCGAGAATAGGAATACGTTTTCCGATGCTCTTTGCACCTTTACCGACTTTACCTAACAATCCACCGCCACGCCCTTGGTTTGGCGTTGTTGGTCGTACCGGCTCACCTCTATTGATCCAAGGCTGACGATATTCAGGAGTTCGTGGGTTCCTCGGCGGTCGCCCTGCTCCTCCAGCTCCACCGATTACACCACCGCTCGTTCCTGCTCCCATCCCGCCTCTTAAACCTTTGCCCCATTTATAGACAGCAAAGGCTCCAGAAAGAATGGATTTGAGCGGCTTTAACAACGTGGCCACTTTCCCCAGGAATGCAAGCGCAAACGCATTGGCAATCAAAGCACCAGCAATTGATCCTTCTCCAGTAAGAGCATTCAAGTTGATCTCACCGATCTTCTTGGTGATACGAATTCCCAATTGCGCTGGATCAAGAGCTTCTAAAAATGATTCGATGAATATCCTTCCTGCTTTGGCTCCTGCATCAGTGAAACTGTCCTCGGATGATTTGTCATCAATACCAAGTAGACCGTTGATAACACCGTTTATGATACCGCCGTAAGTCTTCCCAACATTTTCAGCCATCTTAAAAAGACCTGGTTTCCCTGTCTTTTCCCACCATTGGCCAAAAACGTCTTTCGTATTATCAAGGACGAGCTTCCATCTTGTCTCAAAGCTCATATCTCGATATTTCTCAAGCTGTTCAAAGTGTTTCTGCAATTTGGGGTTATCCTTAAATTTCACTTTGAGCTCTTTCATTTGCTTCTTGGAGAGTTTTTCTCCAGGGAACAAAATTTTGAACTGATCACCAATAAATCCGAAAACACTCTTTGTCGGATTCAGGAAGCTGTTAGCGAATTTTTTGCCCGCCTTTTCAGCTTTGTTTGATAGATCAGTCAGCACAAAGGAATATTCCCCACGCCACGTTCTGAACGCTTCGAGAGCGGGCTGGAACGCAGCTGCAAGTCCTTTACCCCAAGGCATCAAAATAGAGTTGTTGATGAATGATTTGACACCGAGGAATAAGTTGGCCAAGTTGTCCGACATTTTGATCATCATGTCGTTGTATTTGCCAAATTCCTTCGTTACTTCCGGCCATGTCTTAGAGATGTCTTTTCCACTCTCTGCAAGTTTTTCGAGCTTACCTCTAGCATCACCAGAGATAGCCCCCATTTCCTGAAGCGCTGCCGTTGCGTCACCGATAGGACGCCCCGATTTAATGCCGTCATATAAACGCCCCATCCATAGCGCAACTTCTGAGAACGGTCGCTGAACACCTGCAGCAACGTCCCCGATTAGCTTCATTCCTTCAGTAGTCGATAGAGCGTTCCCTGTGAATACTTGGAGAACACGACTTGACTCGAAAATGTCATCACGAGTAAATGGCGTTTGTCCGGCAAAGGCTGTCAGCTCGTCCAGACGTGCATCTGCTTTCCCTCTGCTACCGAGCAGTGTTTCAAAAGCCGTGGTCATGTTCTGTCGATCCGCTACCATTTTGAGCGGCACGACAATACCGCCTGTTGCACCGGCACCGACTCCAAGCAAACCAAGTGTGCTGGTCACAGCTGACACAATCCCCCGTAATGGCTTTGTGATTAGGTCAAGGACCTTGATTGTGGTTGTGTAAGTCCGTCCCAAATGGGTATTTGCAAATGAGACGGCTCCACGTACTGGAGCGGTGAAACGATCGATCGCATTAATCGCCACCCTGTATTCAGTACCCAAGGTATTCCGAGTATAAGACGCTATACGGCTGACTGTTCGTCGAACCATATCAACGGCTCTAATGGTATAGCTGTAGCCCCGGCCAAGCTGACGCGCTGCATATGATGCAATACGTCTGATCCCTGTGGTTGCACGATCATGGACCGTTATGGCAAACCGTTCTACTTTGCCAAACTTCCGATCGATGTAACGACGAAGCCTGACAAGCCCTGGTGTTGCCTGATCTTTAATGCGCATCAGCACACTATGAGTACGCGGCATCTTGCGTTGTAAGAAGCCATTGAACTTTCGTAGTGCTTTTGTGGCCAGATCATTTACATCAAGCGTCAGCTGATAAGTGCGCGCAAGATCGCGCAATACAAACCGCTGCACACGTCTTAATGCAATTGTGGCATTGTCCCTGATTCTTAGAGTGATTGGCCGCTCTGATCTGCGGCGCAATCTATCTAGTCGTTCTAAGTCCCCTCTTATCAAACGCAATTTACGCGTGATCCGGTCTTGTAAATCAAACCGAGCTGTTAAACGAGCCATGTCTTATCCCCCTTTCTTTGATTCTTTTTCTAACACTTCGAGTTTGTGGCCTATCAGCCCAAACAAAAAGGCCTTGAATTGTCTTGGCGCTTCATAGACCTCTAATAGTTCAGACGGGGAGTAATGAAGCTCATGCATGCAGTAATACAGATACACCGCCTCTTTATTCCCGTCCTTTATTAGTTTTTTGCTTTTGTTTCAAGGTCCTCAATCTCGTCTTCAAAACCGTTGACCTCAATAGCTTTGTTTAACCAGTTCGCATATTCACCGCCGACAGACAGGACACGTTTTGCCACTTCGACTGGATCTTGTGTGTTGTATGCTTCGCGCAATTCTTTTGACTTAAAGTCAGGATAAATAGTTGATTCAACCGCAATACGTGCATAGAAGCGTTGAGAATCCAAGTCTTTCACACGTCCACGACCTTTGACATTTTTATAAGTCGTGTTTTCTTTCTCCAGCTCATCGATGCGCTCAGTTGTAATGGCTTTGAATACGAATGGAATCACTTCACCCTTTTTATCAACAAAGCGCTTTGAAATGATTGATTTGATTTCTTCTGTCTCAGCTGTTTGTCCTGGCATAAAGAATGAAAGATCATATACGTTGTTTGTTTGTTTTTCGCTCATGTTTAAAAACTCCCTTTGATTTGTTTTTAGAATGCAAAAAAGCACATCCATTTTTTGAATGTGCTTTCCAATCTTTTCATGTATAATATAAATCGTACAATTGAACGGCTTACTCAAGGGTGGTCTGGCTCATCCCCGTAAGAAAGGGGGTGATGCTTATGTCAACGTTTCAAGCGATTTCGCTCATGCTTTTATTTGGGATGTTTATCCTTGCCCTGTTGACGTATATAAACAAAAAATAGGCCTCCCTTGAGCCTGGTAAGTTCGTAGGGATTGCCTATCCTTGTTGCTTCACCTGATTTAAGCCAGACCCTTGAAGGGCCTCATTGTACATTGCCGGGATGTTAGCGCATCCTGGCTTCTTTTTATTTTATGCAAATTGCTTTGCATGTAAACGAATTTTTTCTCGAAAGGTAAATGGTGGGTTAGCTATTATCCCATTTATCCCATGTATCCCATTTATCAAAAGTATATCATATTTGTACAAAAAAAGTGAAAATACTTTATTTAAAAAAATCACTAGTCAGTTCTTTTGTTACATTTTCTATGGTGATTAAAATTTAAAAGGAATCCTTCAACTTCTCAGGAAGATCAAAGTCCTCAAACGTGAAAGGAACCTCTTCTTCAAGTGCTTCTGAATCCACATCAAGCCCTGCAATTTTAGCTGAATCAAAGTTCACATCAAACAATGTGACACGCTCTGTGCCTCGGCCAGATGACTTATCATCAAGCACAGCTTGAATGGTGAAGTACGGATCTTGTCCTTTTTTTACATAGTTCAGCATCAACTGAACGAAACGTGATGTAACCTTATAGAAAGTCGCTGTACCAGTACCATTCGCACCGGTTGTCTTGTGACCGGTCATGCGACGCCCCATAACGTTAACTTCTGATTTGTTTTTCTCCACGTTCGCTTCAAATGTTTTAATAAACGCCAATTCCTCACCATCGAGGAATAAGCGTCCTTCCTTACCTGAAATGGTATTCTGCGCTTTAAAAGCCATCTTATTTCACCTCTACATTGAAATAGAATTTTTCAGCTGCATCAACAGGTTGAACAGCTAGATCAATCAAGAAACCGTCACGATCTTCATTTAAAGCGATCATGATGTCGGTCTCAGAGTCAAAGCCAGTGATCCCAGATCCATCTTGGAGCTGAGTTAGATATTGCGTGATGAGTGTTTTCACCAGCTGCAACCCATCATCAGATGCCGGAATGTCATTGCCATTTGCTTTGCGTAACTTAATCAGATCCTTCAATTCACGTGTTAGATCGTTATTGATGGCATCTAACACACGAATGATCTTGTTTTTCCCGAATGTCCTGTTTTTCTCCGTTGTATAACTTGTCAGAGAGTTGATGTCCTTCTCAACGCTTACTGTACGATCTCTCGCATCAAACGTGAACAAGAATTCCCCTTGTGATAAGCGGTATTCCACTTGATCATTATCAAGACGCTCTAACGTATCCACAGCCCCTTCATATTCAACAAATGTCAGTGACTGATTGAAGTTGGCTCCTGCAGATGCACCGGCAACCCATGCAGTTGCTTTTGCTGGCGTAATCTCTGTGCCATCTTCTAGCAAGACACCACTTGTGACATTGATAATTCCCTCGTGATCAGCTGCATAGTTCGGTAAAACACCTTGCACTTTACGACCTTGGTCATCACGCAGACGCTTGATGAAAGCCACAAATGTCGCTTTTAACTGCTCGCTAGTGTTATTAGGCAGAGCGATCACATCAAAGTATTCTGTTTCAGCTGCTTCAAGGAATGCTGTGTAATCTGCCACGCTTGGCACACCGTTTTTTCCACCGCTTAGTGTTACGCCAGCTGTGATTGTCACTTCACCTTCACCTGAAAATTGAACGTATTTATTTTGCTTCAGCTCTTTGACATCAGTGACAACCTGCTTATCAACAATGTCTGTACCAACGTAAGTCACAACATCACGCTTGGAGCTGTCCAATACGTTTTCTGTGACTTGGATCGTGACCTCATTGCCCTTTTGTCCGCCATAATTGGCAAGCACGTTGAAATTCTCGCTGATCTGAGCCTTTGCAGGTTCACCCTCATTCAAGCGATAAAGCAAGACTGTTTGTGCTTTTTTCTTGGCTTCTCGGAAAAGAAGCAGTGATTTGTCATCGATGTTTAATCCGACTTTTTTATTTAAGTCCTCGATGCCTGAGATTGAGATAAACGTTTTCGGCTCTCCCCAGCTCATTGTGATTGGAAGTGCAACGGTGCCGCGATCACCTAACGTGATACGCTGCTGTGCTGTGGTTTTGAAATTGAAGTAGATACCAGGACGCTTTTTTTCTGTACCTGGTGTAAATGTGCCTCCGTTCATGCTTAAACCTCCTTAGACAAAAAAGCCTCAATCTGCTTCTTTGCTTCTGTTTTTGTAATTGGTTGATCTTTGATATAAAAAAGAGCACCTTCAAGGATTTCAGGCTTTACGCCAAATACTTCCTTGCTGTGCTCTTTCAAGGCTTCAAATGAGAACCCTGGTTCCTTTGGAATAACCGGAGTGGCTTTCTCTTCTTTCACCTGTGATTCATTTTTATTCTTGGCCACTTTTTATCACCCCATCTGAAAAATTTATGTCATCAAGGCTTGGCTGCTCGTCTCGGTTGTACCAATAGGCACTATCCCATGTGAGGACAATTGTTGCCACGCCTTGATCACCATTCCTAGTTTCTGCCCTCTTAATGCGAACATATTGATCGAGCGGTTCACCTTCTACACTAACCATCTGAATAATATTCCGATCAGCTGACAAGGCATCAACGATTGTTTCTGCCGCATCATGAGCCTGCTCAGAGTCCTTGTGAAACACTTTTATATGCAGCGTGTATGTTTTGAGAAACGTTGAAACAGTATCGTTTTTTGTGTTTGTCCATGCTGCAGGAAAGTACATCGACGGGATCTGAAATTGTTCGGGAATTTCCTTTTCGTAGACCTTCACAGGAAACCGTTTGTAACAATAGTGCATGATGGCGCCGACTTCTTGATTCATCTAATCATCTCCCAAAATGCCGATCAATCCATTGCTGCAGCTTGCGGTCCAATGATCGTTCAAACATCTGTTCAAAGATGGCTATTGCATTATCCCAATAGCCGCTGCCCTCAACCCATTGAAATTTCAGGAGCATCCCTGTTTCGGCATTTGGGTCATATTCAAAACGATCACCAACCCACCTGCCAGGAACCCAACGTCTGTCTTGATTTTTACTAGGATCAATCGTAAAGTGGCCATCGTTTGTGTACGATGCGTATTCCAAGTTGGTCCCTACATCTAGGGTGAGACCGCCACTGCTCATCGAAAAGACGTTTTCTTGGTCTCCTTTTTGGAATGAGTTGAGCAAACGCCGAGCATCCACTGTTTTTGTTCGGATAACTTCATCCTGAACAATATCAAGAAACTCATAACCCATGCCTTCAAGCCACTCTTCATATTCAGCTTGCAAGCCGCCATTAACAGCTGCATTCAAGTCCTCAATGAATTGATCAAGACCATCAATCCTCATAGGCTTTCACTCCTCATCGCTATAACCTCAATATGATGGTTCTTAATCTTCCTAGGCTTTTGCAGTTTCAAAGTAATGCCTTCCCATACTACTTTGTCATTTACTCGGACATCAGCGGTAATAGGAAAATGAACGAGATATGATTGATGAATGGTTGCGTTTGGCTCCTGCTGTGTGATGGATTGGTTTTTCTCCGTAAAATAACATGGATGCGCAACTTGATCAGGCTCATCAGGATATGAAAAGAGCGGCTGCGCATCTTGGACAGATATTCCATAGCGATCTTTTGACAGCTGCTCTGTTTGCAAGTGATATATATCGCATCGATCCGTTAATAATGATTGATAGCTCATAGCGATCTCAACCTTAATTTGACGTTGCCTGGATCTTCTGGCGGTTCCCCTGGTTCAATGAAATCTATCAACAGGTTATACACATCCGGCTTTGAAACGGCGTTACCGTCTGCCAGCGTATAAGAGTAGTCACCAATCTTTTCAGATTTATAACCCTTTATGATTGATTCATCCCCGTTGATCAGCGCAAAGAACTGCGCCATTTTAATCAATGCTATCTTCGCCTTTTCAGGAAGCGGCTGATATTTTTCACTTGTGAAATCATGACCTACGATCTTAAATACCTCAGCTTCAGCTTCAATGATGTCACTTTCCAATAGTTCATCCGAGCGGTTTTTCACGCTCTCGAATACGCTATACGCCCTAACTTCTTCAGGAGAGATCAGCATCACCCTTACTCTCCTGCTTTTTCTTGTTGCTGTTGATTTTCAAGGATGAAGGCAATTCTTTCACTTTCATTCTTGAACTCAGACGGATCGCCGCCAAGATCAACAATAACGGCTTCTTGTCCATCTTTTTTCATATCCTTCAATTCAGTTTCAGTGTAGATTTTTGCTTCTAGTGACGGTTCTTCTTCCTCTTTTGGCTCTTCTTTTTCTTCGGACGGCTTTTCTTTTGGTTGATCATCTGTTTTAGGATCATCAGCAGGAACATCAAGCTGCTTACAATCAAAGAACTCATTGCCATTGAGATATTGAAATACCTTTTTCTCAATCTCTTTCTCCTGATTTAAAAGAAAGACATGCCCCATCACAGAGTATGTCTTTCCCTTGATCAATTCAGCTGTATACATATTGATCACTCCTTGACCTTGATGATCTTGGCAACAGCATCCTCTTCCTCAAATTTGCTGTCGAGCTTCGCAGTAAGGACGATAATGAACTTACGATTACGGATGTCTTTATCAACTTCAATGCGAATGTTACGAGAGAAGCCCAAGATGATGTTTTTCGGATGAGTAAGTAAGATGTCTGAAACACCTGTACCGTCCACATCATACGGCTGCATATTTGCAATACCTTTGACAGGAACACCGAATGCAGAAGAAAGTCCACCTTGTACAGCTGCATCCCCAAGACCTGTCTGACGATCCGCTACTTTGTCTTTCCACTCGACCTCTTGACCTGGAGAAGTGTAGAAACGGAATTCTTGTGGAACTCGCAAGTATTTTGGCGGAACAGCTTTGTAACCTTCCTTGAATACTTGGCGTGTAAGTGGTTCACCAGCTACATCTACGATATGGGACTCCGCTTGTTTACGAATACCATCAAGTTGAGCAAGGTAAGTATCCTCAGATTTTGTATCACCATTTAGGATCAATTCTTCAATGTCAACGGCTGCTCGTTCAGCGAGCATTTGCATGATAGTGTTTTGTAGATTATCACCCTCGATGTTATTTTCAAGCGTGTCATATGTGATGTTTACTTCTGCGATGACTTCTTTTGCATTAAGCTCCACAGTGCTTGTTGTTGGTGCAACTCGATCACTTGCAGGAACTGCCTTTCCTTCCACACCAGGACGAAGAATCCGCTGACCAAAACCGATTTTTTCGATTTTTTGTGCATCGCTGTCCATTTGAATGACACGTGCTTCTTGTAGCAGTGTTGGTGCATTTTGCACCATACGAATAAATGTGCTAGATTGGGTCGGATTCATGAGACCGCCTGTCTTTAAAGTGCCTAGCGTCACTTCCGCTTTGTTAATTACCTCTTGATTTCTCACTCTAGCTCCTCCTTTTTCTCGGCTTAAAGCAAGCCGCTCCATACCGTTTCAGATTTTTGTAAGTCTTGTTGTTGTGCATCCCCTACTCCATTACCTTGCGGACGTGCCTTTTCCAGTGCTTCGACTCTATCGACTACTGGAGCCAATGCCTTTTCTACAGCTGCGGCCATTTCTTTTGCGACCTCTTCATCAATTTGTTTTTCTTGCGGATCAGGCTGACCTTCGCCTTCTCCCTTCTCAAGGTCATCCAGACGTTTTACAACTGGTGCGATTGTGTCATCTAGCATCTTTTGCAGATCTTCTTTGTTCACTTCTTCTTCCTCCTCCTTCTCTTCCGTTTGACTCAACAGATTGTCGATAGCGGCTCTGGCATTTTTCAATTCAGTTAAATTAGCAGCTGAAAACTTTCGGCCAGCTTTTGCGACTTCTTCAGGTGGATCAGTTTGGATCCCAGCCAAGTCATCAGTTAGCAGAATCTCTTGTGTAATTTCCACAAAATCTTGCAGTGCTGCCCTCACCTTTTCAGGATCAGTCTCCAAGTCTTCATTGTCGTAAGAATCCCATTTATACAAAACGGAATTCAGTGCATCTTGTGCCGCCCAAAACTCACGACGCATGCGGCCTTTGTCGTACCTGTTCTTCACTTCTCCTTTTGATAAAAAGAAGTTTTTAAGCAAAGAAAAAAGCCCCTTCTCATCAGAAGCTGGCTCACGTTCTTGTTTTCCTATGTCTGCTGTACCGGCCATTGAATATCCGGTGATCTCACCCTTTTGAATCTGTTCCCAGATTTCATCAGATGCTTTTGTCACAAGGACCCACGATCCTTTCTTGATAATCTCCTCGCCCATTTCAAAGTCAGACGGAGCAATGTACGATTCAACGACTTCCCCGACACCGCCTTGGAAATCATGCTGCTTGTCAATCTCACGTGCATCCTTCAGGAATCCATGAGCGGCTTTCTCAATTTCCTCCGGTGTCATGTAATCCCCATGTGCATCAGCTACATTTGGTTCGTATACAATACCGTATACAAGACGCTGCGCATCGTCTGCTTTGGCAATGACCTTGATCTCTTTCTGAAAGTCTGGCTGCTTTTCTGACTTCATAAAAAAGAACTGCTTTTGATTAGCAGCCTTGTCCACATATGAAACGTGTGTGATCTTCGCATTTATCAATTCGCGTGGCAATTCATTCACCTCCTTTCACAGCAACTAAGAAAGAGGATTTAATATATTCAATCCTCTTCATTCGTACTTTGAGATTCTCCCTCCCATGTCAGTACATGGTCGCAATTCTTCTCCAGAAGATCATATGGGGGAGTTTGACCAGGTAATCCTCCAACCCAAACATCACATTTGTGCCTTGCGTAGCGTTTCAATATCTCTCTAAAACCTCTTTTTCTAGAATACGGTTCACCTTCACCAATAACACAGCAATAATGTTTCTCTATACTAATGTGTGGCCAATCAATTTTCAAATCAATTCCCCACTCTGAATTTATGTCCTTGTCTAGAATAGTTGCATGCATTTCTTCTGCCAGTTCCTTTAGTTCATCAATATAATTTAAAATTTCCATCATAATTTTTTCAGGAATAATATAGTCCCCATTTTCAAATTTGATATCTTCTTGCATTTAAATAATCCTCCTTTAAAGTTAAATACAACATTAATTTGCATTGAGGAAATATTTATATACTAGAATTTTATTGAAGAATGTTTTTATAAGGACTGGCGTCGAATCTTTTCTTTTTCCTCAGCTGGCAAACCAAGAATAACAGGATCAACCACAGGACCAACCGCACAATGACAATTTACTCGCTCTTTTGGCGTGAGCTGTGTATCTCTTGGAAACATGCACCGCTCTCCGCTACCTGGTATCTCAAATTCTTCATCGAGAGGAATAATCGTGCCATCCAGTTGTACATGACTTTCTCTCGACTGATTCTTTTTCCCTCCGCTGTGCTTCCACTTCTTCCCCGTTACTGCCGGGGATTGGACATAGGATTCATGTTGAGCGACAGAAGAAGCGGTCAACACTTCAGTTACAGCTGTCACACGTGCGCGCTTCCGGCTGAATTCAGGAAGGTCCTTCAGCTCCAGTTCAATTTCTTGAATAGAGCGCCCTTCTTTGATGCCCTCTTTCAATTTTTGTTCAATAGCTGTATGAGTATTCAGCTTCATCAGCTGCGCCAACTCCTGTGACCATGATTCAATCCACTGTTCAGTTTTTTCAGATAGAATCTTGAATGGAATATCTGCATCGATGGAATGCATGATCTTCTCGGCCAGCTGCGTGACCGTCAACGTCAAGAAAATGGCCGTTTCTTTTCCAAACAGCTCCGCAAATTCATCAGCTGCAAACAAGTCATTTTGGAAGAACGCCAGAATGGATTCTAACGTCTCTGAATCGTCTTTGGATATAAAACCATTCAGTTCATTCAAAAACGTCCTGCGTTGCAATCTGAGAAGTTTTGCGGTGGTTTTCTCGTACTCTTCCACCAAAGAGGGTATATCCTTCAGTTCAGGGAAATCAGCTACAGCTGCTTCTAGTTCCTCGACCTCATCTGCCTCCGCTTTTTGTACAAAGGTATTGATGTTTTTTATCAGCTGATCGATCTTGCTCATTTGCGGATCTCCTCTAATTCATCCCTAAGGTCTTTGAGGATAGATACCAATTCATTGTTAGTACCCGCAGACTTTTGAAGAACCGTATCAAGCAAGCTAGTTGAAGCCTTTGGCTTCGCCTCAATTGGTCGGTGATATTCTTCCTCTGGCCATTCTTCAAGTGTCTTACCAAGAATACGGCCAGCCAGATCACGCAGGTCATTCGGTGAAACCGCTCCTGCTTGAATAAACGGTGTAAGAACCTTTGCAATTTCGAGCGGATCACGAAAATCAGGACCATTTAATATGAGCCGCACATGCCAGAGATCAAGATCAGGAAGAAAGAGTGTATTGAGCTTGCCAGTAATGATCATTCTTTCCGGCTGAAATACCTGCTCTTCAGTTGTCTTACGCGCTGTATCTGCTGTCGCTTTGTTATAGTCTTGAGACTCACCTGTGTAAATTGGCGGCAAACGGAAAGAAGAACGTATCTTGTTTCTCGTCTTCTCATCGTATTCCAAAAAGAGTGCATCCTCCTGGAGAATCTCGGCCAGTGATTTTATATCCACCTTTACATTAGCCGGCTCTTCATCGTTTGATAGCTCATCCTTTTTCGGAATCCCTTCCACTTCGAGTAACAGGAATTTATGTGCATTGTCTGAACCCTCAATGCCATTCATGTATTCCTGAAGCTGTTCATATGAGGATTCAGAAAGCATTCCATTCTCTACAGTAATTGCAGCCGGCACATGCCGCCCTTGTTTAAAGTACAGATAATTCAGCTCTTCAGCTTTACGGGCTCCATACATATTGACGATGTTACCAATCCAACGAGGAACACCATATGTACCGCTGCCGATCTTGAAGTGAATGACTTCGCTTGCTACAAGATTAGAAGGAGTGTCTTCGCTGTATTCTCCCGTAGCAGCGTTCAATGTTCTTGGATCGCCGTACTCTTTGAAGAATACTTTTTTAGTGTTGACTTGCTGCACATACTTTCTGAACCGTTTCTTTCTTTTCATGGTCTTAACTTCACCATGATCTGTATACTTAAAGTCGATCTCAATGGAATCGCCTAACTTACAAACACGAATATATTGTGCATCTAGATATTCAATACCTGCAGGCTGTCCTGTACCATCTCGAAGCACTTCGACAAAACCATTTCCTGTTTTCTCTCGGTCTTCAATCACATACCCTAGAACCACTTCAGCTGACTCATCATAATTCATGTATTTCGTAAACTCTTCAAGTCTCGTCCATTCTTTCTCAGCTGCCTTTTTCTTTCCCTCTGGTGCATTCTCAGCGTTAAAGTCGAAAGTATATTCAACTCCCAAGCCAAAACCTAGAATGTTTGTTTTATACGCATCGATGCATTGTTGAAGAATGGTAGAATACTCGGCCATTTGTTTGAGCTCTTTGATATTGTATGGAGGCTCGATCACATCATCAGCATCGTAATTAAATCCATCATCATAAATCTGCTTAGTGGTTTCAGATACATTGGCCTTCATCACTGTTGCTCTGACCGTTTTCATCAGCGTGACCTCCTTTCTCTGTTCGGGCGTATCCGCTCTTTTGGTTTCTCTTTCAAATCGGTGACCTCATAATCATCTAACGCATACCAGATAGCTGAAAAAGTATGAGGATCAATCTGAAACTCGTCCTCTATGATATTGCCATTCTTGTCCGTCTTGTACGTGAGCGGCTGAAGCTCATAGATTGTGTTTTTGCATGAGTCGGAACAAATGATTTTCTTAAACCGCTTGATCTTCTTGGTGTACTGCAAGCGTGATCCTTGGAATTTATGAGCGGCCACCATGTTGTATCCCATCTTGCGGAAATACGCGATTGTCTTTTGTTCATTGTCGGCCTTTATGAGCTCTTTTGTTTCAATGAACTCTTTCAAGTCCTCGACAGTAACATCATCAGTCTTGCCACGATCGTAATACTCCCAATAGATGTATAGATACTTCTTCTCGTGATCCACAGCCAACCTAACAACAGCGTTATATGAATCAACGAAACCAAAGTCCATGCCCGCTCTAAGCAAAGGTCGATTGATATTTGAGATGGCCAGCATGACATCTTCATGCGGCTGCACCTCGAATTGAGGAAGAACACGAATTCCGTTAATGCCAAAATGACCTTTTCGAGCTATGCGATAAAGGTCGGGATCGTATTCTTTTAGTTCGTCCAATTGCTTGATGTAACTGACCGGAAGGAACAAGTTATCTTCAGCTGTAGAATGATGATAGTACGTATCGTTGATAGCGATCGTTCGCTCTTTATATAACCTTTCATCATCCAGGATAAATCGGTTGTTTTGATCATCCTTAAAGAAATGTCTGTACGTCCAGTTATCCTGACCGACAGGGTTCGTCGATAAGATCATGTGCAGCTGCAGCGTTGGGTGACGCAAACGACCAAGCAGCTCCTTGAATCCCTCGTACTTCACTTCTGAACATTCCTCAATCCATATGATCGAGATGTTGTTGATCGACTTCAATTTGGTTGGCTTGTCCAACCCTTTGAAGATGATCCGGCTGCCGTTGTGAAATTTAAGCATGAGCGGTGATGTGCGGCACTGAATGACATGATCGAGTCCTAGATCATTCACGATCTCTTCAAATAAAGAAAACGTGGAATCTCTGTGCGTGTCATAGACTTCACGAATCACAAGAGCGGTTCGCTTTTCATCTAACAGCTTCAGAATTAGCTTCAGGGCAATATGATAGCTTTTGGATGAGCCGTAACCGCCCACCAAGAACTGAAACTTTTGATCCCAATCAAAAAGAAAGTCCTCAAAATGTGGATTGACTTCCTTCTCCATCATTTGAACCATCAGCTATCACCTTTATTCTTCCGCTTAATTGTTATTTGTACAGAATCATCGACAGGTCGAGCGGTGATCCGCTCCAGCTCTGCTTCTCGTGTTCTATTAGCGAGATCGAGACCACGCAGCCTCAATTCATATTCAGACATAGTTTTCATTATGTCGACTTTCTGCCTAATGGCTTTATCACGTTGTGCGGTCACACGTGTCAGAGCATCTTCTATGCTCAATATCTTCTCCAGCAGCGGTGAGTCTGTCTCCTCAATCTGGACCACTGCTAAACGTTCATTAGTTATAGGAACAGGTTTAATCAGACCATTTTTATCCGGAGCCTGTACAACGTCTTTCATCTTCCTCATTTGTTGCAAGACTGTCCGCTGCTTATCAGTCAATCCATTCTCGTATTTAGTGATCAAGCGCATCATTCTTGTTTCACGAACGCTCAATAATCGTATTGATAGATCAATTTGATACAAAGGATCAGTCTCAATCTCAGTAAAAAGCTTCTGTTCTTTTTCATCCATGTACTCAAACATGATCGTTTCATATTCACCAGTCTTGAATGAATTCTTGTTGCCTTTAGGAGCTGCGCCACCCCTATTGCCTTTAGCATTTTGGTTACCCGGTGGAGCTTTTCCTCCTTTATTACCTTTGGCGTTTTTGTTGCCTTTAGGTGCGCCGGAACGTAAAGGAGCGCTCCTATTTGGTTTAGGAGCGCTCCTTTTGAATTTGTCATCCCATTTATCATTCGCTTTCCATTTACGGACGGTGCTGCTTGTCACACCCAACTCATCTGCAATATCTTTAAGCAAGCGGGTTCCATCGCTCTTTTTCCAAAGACGAAAGGACTCATCTCTTCTTGGATCGCGCGGTCTAGCCATTACATATCACCCACCTCCGAGCTACTGAATTAAGTTTGAGTTTGTTTTTAAAAACTAAATACAACTAAGCATTCCCTTTTCGATCATAGACTCCTATCTCACACTGATTGATAATTTCTTGAGGGAGTCCAGCCCGTTTCAAACAATCAAAAAAGGACTCTCTACCTACTTTATTTGCAGCTATTGCTGCTAATCCAACTGCTCCAATGCAGGCAGGTCCAATACCAGCACAAGAAGCCACTGCAGCTGTAACAATAGGTGTAGCTACATCAATTGCCACTTTAGCACATCCATGAATAATTAATTGTTGCGCTTCAGAAACACTTGGATAGTTATAGCCTATGAATACTTTGTAATATTTTTTGCTCATCCCTATACAAGGATAGGGAATGTCTCTACATACTCCAAATGCACAAACTCTTTGATAACAAGTCCTTGAGTAAGGCTCATAATACTCTGTACCCCATATAAGATTTTCAGATCCTGGCATTAAAAAGACACCTCTTTTCACAATTTAATACACCTTATTATCTAAATCGTGAAAAGTGCCTATCCTTTTATATTTCGTCATGCTTCTGAAGCTCGATGTCGAGTTCTATGAGTTTCTTAAGATCTTCCACAGTAGACAATTTGATATTTCCTGCTTTAAAGTCTCTCACCCATTGAAAGATTCCAGCCTGTGCAATTTTACGATAGTTTTCTTTTGATTTATCTATACCTTCAGCCTGTTCAGCTTGAAGGAACATAAGCATTTCCATCTTTTCTTCGTCAGAAAGGGAACGTATGTTTGTATTTTCTATTGTCATTCTCCCTGACCTCCATTACAATAGTGGATGAGAGCGTGATATTTTCCCACAAACGCGGCCGCGTCTTGATCACGCTCTTAGGCAGGGAGTTTCTTTCTGTCTTTGAAGAGAGGGTGTTGTCAGCACCCTCTTTTTTATACAAAAAGAAGTCCTGTTTAGGACTTCTTAGGACTTCTCTTTTTCAAAACTCAAATTTGGTAATTCATAAATGTTATATAGAATAAAATCTATAATATCTATATATTGTATTAGTTCCCTTGATTTTGGTCTTTTAATTTCATGCACTGTTTCATTCCCAATATCTCTAATTTGATTCAGTATTTGTTTTTGTTTTTCATTGATTAATTCTCTCTTGTGAAGTTCCTCTATCTTTTTAAACAAGTTTAAATTCTCCATTTTTGGCTTGTTCTCATTATCTAATACTATTTCTCCTTTTTTCATCTTTGGTATCTTATCAATCTCATTCACTTTACATATAGCTTCGATTGTCATTCTTATACCCGTATTACATAATAAATTCATTCGATTTTTATAAGCATCTATAGCTTCATTTCTAATTCCACTTATTAAATCGGGTAAATGTTTGAACTCAAACTTCCCTTTGAACTCAATCTTCTCTTTGAGTTGAAATAAATTTTCTGGATTATCTTGCTCCTTCGGTTCTTCAGGATAGACTGTATATTCTTCATAGTATTCTCTATCAATATTGGGATCTGGCCCATATACATAATACATTTCATCATCTTTATATCTTCTTAAAAAGGAAATACTATCACAACCTCTACATTGAACTATGGAGTATTCCACATAGAAACAAATATCTGCTTCTTCATAATTTAGATAACTGTCCGTTAACTGTAATTTATGACCATGCTCATTAGTAACTATATTATGATTTGTTTTTCTTGTACAAGCCCTGCAATATAACTTCTCGGAGACTTTGTCCATAGGTTCCACCCTTTTTAGAATAACGATAACACCATTCCAATAAAATGCAATTAAATAAACCATTGTTTATGAATTTGCTCCGCTATTCTCTTCATCATTAAAGACGGAACGCTCATTCCACATACATACTGCGTTGATGCATCCATAAAGTCATAATCCAACGGAAAAGATTGCATCAGAATAATATCCCTTTTTGAGATGTAATATGGTTCGTCATATCTAATAAAGACAGAACCGCTCGCTAGTGTTGGCGGAACTAAACTGTTTTTAACTAATACTGTATTGAAATTCCGCTCTTTACCTTCTGTTCGTTTAGTTATGTCTCCAATGTTGCCGTCAGATGGCTGCCGCTTAATCCATCTTTTATACGTTTTACTCGCTTCATTCAGCCTTGATCCATGCCCACTTCTAAACTCTCCATATGTGATCGGTGGTTCATTGAAAGACAATTTCAATGGTGGTAAGTTCAGATCCTTTCTGCGGCCAATGAAAAAGACCCGCTCTCTTCTCTGCGGGACTCCCATTGTGGCAGCGTTCAGCAAGAACAGCTGAACGTCATACCCTATTTCTTTTGCTCTCTCAATGACAAGTTTCACATACCCTTTTGCTTTTCCTTTTATCATGCCGCTTACGTTCTCAGCTACAAAGGTTTTAGGCTGCAAACGTTCCACAGCATCTAGGTAATGAAAGAACAGATCGTCTAGTTTTTGGACAGCTTGCCCCTCTCTGAACGCCTTTTCTCTTCCCCAATCTTCTTCTCTTTTACCTGCAGTTGAAAATACACTACATGGTGGCGATCCATCGAATACATCAAGATTCATGAGTTCTTCAGGAAGATCGGAGAGCGGGATCTGGTTAAACTCTCGAATGTCCATGAGATAAGGATATTTCGGCTTATGATTCTTTTTATAGATTTTCATCATTTGCGGATCGATCTCGCAATTTCCTATCAATTTAAACCCTGCTAACTTGTAGCCCATTGATGAGCCGCCACCACAAGAGAATGTACTGAACACTTTCAACCCATTGGAAGGGATGTTTTTTAGATCACTCAATTTCCATCTATAGTTCATGCTGCCACCTACTCATTGAAAGAGAATCCGCACTTAGGACATGTATGCTCAAATTGATCATCTCCATATTCATCAAGATCGATCTCATGACTCTCAGATACTGCTCCACCTTGACCTGTATGTTCCAAATCATTCAGAACATCCTCTAATTCTGCATCACTGAATCCAGTTAGGCTTAGATCATACCCTGATCCCTCTAAGTCTTTAAGTAGCTCAGTAAGTTTATACTCATCCCATTCACCGTCAATCTTATTCAATGCGATATTCAGTGCTTTTTCATCTTGTTCATTAAGTGATACGACGGATACAGGTATATCACTTGGATTGTCCTCCATCAATACTTTGAAACGTTGATGACCTCCTACAAGATGGCCAGTCCGTTCATTCCAGATGAGCGGATCAACGTATCCAAACTTTTCTATAGATTGTTTTAGTGAATCATACTCGGGATCTCCTGGTTGTAGATCAATTCGGGGGTTATATGGTGATGGGTTAATTTTATGTACGGGAATTGTTTTGATATTCATCGTTGTTTCCTCCTATAAAACAAATACTGCCGCCCTGAAGGCGGCAGCAGCTGCTTACTTGATGTAAAATTCGCTAGTGTAGAATGTCCCAAGGGTTGCAACATGATTGCCCTTTTTGTCGTAACGTTCTACATCCACCCTAAAGCGATAAGTACCTTTTTTGTTACCAAATGACTCTTTGATATTGAATTCATCGTACTGTTTCTCTGCTGGGTTAAGCGGGTTCGGGGAATTTGTTTTAATTGTCTCCCACTTGCCATTAACCTTTCTTTGTGGAATAAGGTTGGGACCAGCACTAAAGTCGTTGTGGTTTTGTACCGCAATTTTTACAACCTTATCCTCTCCGATTTTGTGATTTGCTTTTGTTGGATTCGCAGATACGCCAAATCCTGATGCCATGCTCATCATCTCCCTTTTTATATTTTTGCGCTCCTATCCCTCACCAAAGCACCTGCAGCCATACACCCAAAAGACGACTGTTCCCAAAATTTATCGTTTTCTTCGGATACGGCCGCCTTTTCGTTGGTACGTTTCGCGTCTCGTTCCCATAATTTCTTCCCAATCCCTTTTCGTAATGGGATCAGCATCGTTCTCCTTCTTTCTATTAGAACCAGGAGCAATGCTTTTAAATTGCTTTAATGTCTCTTTAGAAACAGAATCCCTGATCTTCATTTCACTCGCTCCTTGCCGAATAAGCACCACCTTACGCTATTCGCTTAAATAGATTTTGCAATGATGACTACACTCCGAGAGGTTGCCAAGTACAGTCGATCATCAAGTAAAATGAAAAACTGTCCTCGATACGGCTGCCGCAGACCAGCTGCTATCCAGGCTCAGAATGTCCCTCTCGTATGGCCACATTCCTCAACACCTTTGTTCCGTATCCAGATACGCCATTGATAAGGGAAAGGCGCGTCTCCCAATAAAAAAAGCGGACACCAATCAAGGCATTTAAAGTGCTCAATGATCAGCGTCCGCAGGTTCTTCCTTCTGGACAAAATATTCACGTTCGTTTTGCTTGTCTCTATCATACGATGATCCACTTAGGAAAAAAGGTCCCCTTTTTGTCGGCTTTTTATCGGTTTTTTCTCGGCTTTTTCTCGACAATGCAAATAATAAACAGCACTCATATGATTCCGAGTGCTGTCGAAAGGTTAAACGTCGCTTGCTTCTTTAATTTATAATACCGGTCTTTCTTCAGACCCAGTTCTTCACACACCTCCAAATCCTTCACTACACGTGATGTAAGGTATTTCATCCGTATGATGTCTTGTTCAATTTCATCTAGGCTGTTTTCTAGCGCTCTTTCTATCTGCCGGACCTTCAGTTCATTTAAAACTTCCTGATTTCTAAGAGAAGGAAAAAGGCCTGTTGCGCCGTTTGCCTCTTGTTCCTTTCTGTTTTCTTCCTTTACCTTCAGGGCCCTATAAACCTTCAGCTCCTTAATCAGAGCATTTCGAACTTGTTTCTCGTCGATCTCTGGCAGTAAACACAATTGTTCTGCTCCCATTTCCTCAACCTCCTATAAACAATGAAAGACATAGTTAAGGAATTTTTTTAAATTGAGTTATTGATGAATTTTTTTTGAATCCTTTTCAATCAGCTAGAATGGTTACTCCACTTTCTTTTTACTGTTAACAGCAAAACAGATATAAAAGGTATACCTAAAATTACAAACATTGCATATCCAAGTATCGTTGAAAAGTATATTACTTCATTAACATTATTCGGGAATAGGGATAATGCAGAAGTAATCAAAAAAAGTATCCATAATAACTTTTTAAAATCGATAGACCCAAATACATTACTACATCCCCTAATAGCAAATTGGAAAAATCCAAGCATGCAAACAAATTGCTGACAAGTCCATAACACTAATAAGAATATATCAAACCTTTCAATGAATACACCTTCAATCTCTAAAGTTTGTATCAGCGAAACTGTTGGCCATGTAAGAGATTTTGTTTCACCTACTGTCATGGAACCGATAACCACAAAAAGTGTAAGAGAATATATTAAAGAGGTGATACAAACTCCTATAGCCGCAGCCCATTTTGCTCTGGAGAGCTTTTCTTTATAGACCAAGGGTAATATAAACAAAATCACCTCGAAACCTGTGAATTGAATAAAAGTTTGAGCAAATAGCTTATCAAAATCAGCAAGACCGCCTTCCATAACCGGTTGTAAGTTTTGGAAGTCAAAAATAGTGAAACTAAAAAGCATCAAACCAATATAAATACATATAGTCAAAGGATAAATATACATGATTAATTTAATAACAGGCAGGATTCCACTTTTAAGATGATAAATCGCAACTAACAAAAAAATCATGACTATTATAAACATTGGTGTATCTTGTAACAGAAAAAATTGTATGACTTCACCAAGTATTCTTGCTTCAAAGCCGACAATGGCAAGTAAGTAGGATATAAAATAAAGATTAAATATAGTTCCTAGTATCTTTCCTGACCCTTTTGTATTCAACTCAAAAACTGTATCTGGTGCTTGCTTTTCAGAAATCCATCCTAACAAAAAAGCAATAAATGCAAAAATGACACCTTGTATCAATACAATAATCCAGCCATCAGGATAACCTGAATTGGCTGAACTACGGGGAATCGTTAAAATTCCTGCCCCTATCATTGTAGAACTGCATAATACAGTGACTTGTAGTAAGGATAATTTATTGACCTTATACACAGTAATAGCCTCACTAAATTTAATATTTATATTATATTTAGCTAATATCAGAAATTTATTCCTATTAAGAGGATTATTAATGACCTCAACTTCTCACATGAATTATTATATTTAAATAAAAGATGCTTCTTAGTTCCACAATGATCTTCCTCTCTTTTTTCATTCTGCTTGCTTGGCCTGTTGATCAAATCGGCGCTGCCGCTCATGCAACGCTTTCCCACGGCAATCGTTCGACCCTTTTCATGCTTCCAGCACAGCCGACTTTACCAAGATTCCGACGTGCTGCTGGATAGGATTGATATGTGTCATACTCGCTCCATTTTGCATCTGTTAATAGATCAGAACGCCAATAGGCAACATATCCGCTCGCTGTGTTGACGATACAAAATTCAGCGTACGGAGATTTTGAATACCAGATTTCCTTCATTTTGACGACGCCTCCCTGCAGGAGGAAGCTCCTGCTATTTTATTTTGTGTGAACTGCTGTAATTCAAATTTGTGAATTGGCCGTCACGTGTAGTGATTTCCGTTTTCCCGTAAATAGGTGCTTCAGCTAAAAACGCTTCGTTGGAATGGCCATCTAGGATGATGACTTTAACTTCTCCTTTTTCAAAAAGCTGATTAATTGAGATGTTAGAGTCTATATGTTTGTAAGGATTATTCATGCGCACAAGGCCTCCCATGTTATAATGAATTGTCGAGATTCATTAGAGCCGGAGCCTTGTGCTTTGGTTCTTTTTATTTGCTCTGTAGAGCTTGTAAATCACGCGTATACATTTCAAATAGATGTTTGTCCTTTATGTCTAAGGACAAGTTAATAAGATCCTTTAAGCCAGCTTCAGTGACCGTTATATCCATGTTTTTAGCCCAATCTTCAGGATAGACACCCTTTCGTCCGAAACGTGACTTTATTAAAAGCTCTCCCTTAGCAATTTCAAGAACGTAACCCTGGACGCGTAAATGTTTGTGATCACCTTTACCTACAATTTCCACCCAATCGCCTTTTACGATCTGTTTCATTTCCTGAAGCTCCTTCCGCATTTAGTGCAAATTGGACCGTTAAAACCCCGAGTGCAAAAACCCAGCCAATAACCACGACGCACCGAAACTATGTTTATACATTTGAAGCAGAAGAAGTATTTATGTTTGAAGAAAAACTTGATTTTATTAATCATCTGACAACCCTCCATCCTTTCCTAATCCGACTGTGCAGTTCATATTTTTTAAGTGGTTCATAGAGGTGGACGTGCTGTCCATCCTCTTCGCGATAAAGCAAGAACCACCGTTTTGACCGTTTACGTGCCATCTTATGCAGCCCCGTTTTCCTCATCTTTTTGATCATCTTTAGGAAGATCGTATTCATCTGGAACGCTATCCTCTGAACCCTTTTCGTCTTCAGCTGCTTCTTCAGCATTTTCCTTTTGCAACGGTTCAGCTTCGTTGGCTTGATCCTGCTTCCAGTCCCACCATTTTTCAGCAAGCGGAGCAACTGCTGCTCGGTAGTCATTGATCAGATCAACGATGGTGCCGGAGGACATCTCAAGCTCTGTGGCCAACTTGCGGTATGATTCACCTTCAATGCGGCGCTTTGCGATCTCTGCCATATTCTCAGGGAAACCTTCCTGTACTGGAGCCATACCTTCAATGATGAATTGATCCACCACTTCACGCTTAATCTCCATCGATTTTTCTTCAATTTTTGGTTTTTCTTCAGGCAAACCAAGTTCAGCTTCAAGCTGTTCTGACTCAGGTTTTGCTATATGGACAACGCCGCTCTGATCTACTTCATAATTTACAATTGGTCGTTCGGTGTTTGCGTTAATCTGCACGTTATAGCGGACAATGTCACTTTCAATCTCTACTTTCACGTCCTTATCAATCATTTCTGCAAGGTTTTGAATTCTGTTACCTAACTCCTTTGTTGGCACTTCCAACACTAATTCTGTAATCCCTTTAGGCTTGTGATTCATTTTTTTAACTTTTCCATTGAAATTTATAAAAGACATATTTGTTCCTCCTCGTGGGTTGGTGTAAGAGTAGATACTTCGACTTCAATTCTTGGTGTGCTGCTGTAGAACTTACTTACATGCAGATCAACAATTTGACTATCATCCTGCCAAATTACTTTATTCAGACCATCTTTTATCCCTTTGATGTAGTTATCAACATCCGGCTTCTTAGCTGGTCTCAGCTCGCCTCTTTCAGCTTCTGCGGCCTTTTTCTTGCTGAAGCTTTTCAATAATGATTTATAGACTTTCACCTTCAATTCAAGTGGTCCTGTAAGGAGCTGATCTGGACGATGATCACTTGCAGCCAGCTTCACATAAGACTTAAAGTCTCTTGATTTTTTCGGATCATACAGCCTTGTCATGCCATTTACAGACGTAGCCCGCGGTCTTCCCTGTGCAACGGGCTCTGCGTAAATGGTGAATGTTATTTTCATTCGAATGCCTCCATCCTCGCGTTATATGTTAAAACCTTATTTCCTCGCTCACTCTTTTTCGTGATTACTAGCATTTCGAGTTCATAGAGTGATAGTTTTTCGAGACTTTCATTCTCATTCGGTTTATATCCAATGCGCTTCAGTTCATTGAGAAGGAACTGCCGACGATCTTCGCATTTACTATTTGTCATATTTATTCCTCATTTCATAACTCTGGCTTCGACTAACATTTGATTTAATTGCTCGATGACTGGTTTTAGGCTCTTGTTGCGCCCTGTTTGGTTACATTCAGGACAAGGGAAGAAGCCCGCCATAAAGGTATTTTCGTTTATGACGACTTTCTCGCCATTGCATGTGTTACACATCTGAAATTCTCCTTTACTCGTATAGTTCCAAAAGCAGTTCTTCATTTTCTTTTTGCGCTATCTTTTTACGAATCTTTTCATTTGGCATAATCACAGGGAAAGCCAGTTTTTCAACCCTGCTACTCACCCGACCACTTTTATAGATTGTGTCGAGATCCTCTATACTTAAATTGCTTGTAATGATCGTAGGCTTCTTGTATTGAAGTCGATAATCAAGAATACGGGTGAAGGTTTCTTCCACAAATTTTGTTACGTTTTCCACTCCGATATCATCTAGGACAACAAGATCAGCTGTCTTGACAGCATCCATAATGTCGGTACTCTTCACTTTCGATTCGCTATCAAACGTGCTTTTTATTTCTCCGATTAAATCAGCTGTAGACGAATAGATTATTTTAAGCGGTTTGTATTTTTTAGTTTCTTTGTCATAAACCGTGTCATGAGTTTTGGTTATCGCATGAAGAATACTAGCAGCAAGCCTTGTTTTTCCGCTCCCCTTCTCTTGACTAAAAAAATACAAGCCTTTCCCTAGATCCCGCATCTTTTCGAATTTCAAAACATAGTTTTTAGCAACCCTTTTTGCATTGGCTGCTCGCTCTTTGGATTCGGGTTTGTCATAAACATTGATATCAAAAGAGTTTAGAGAAGCGTCTTTGAATTCTTCTGGAAGTCTTGCGCTCATAAGTCTATTCGAGAGCTTTTTGACTTCCTTACAAGGGCATTCCTCCATGAATTCCCTTTTTTCCTTGTGATCTATAATCCATATCAACCCCGATCCATCACATTTCCCATACATGCAATGTTGTTCAGAACTCGCAGTGAGTATCTCGTATCTGGCCTGATAGACCTTTTCTTCTTGCAATTTCTTGGAGTCTCTCAGCCTCTTCGCTAGTGCTGGATTTGCTTTCTCCAACGCTTTTAAGGTATCCCCCATACTCTGCATCCTTCTTCACTCCTTCGGGTGTCCAATTTCTATGCTTTTGTTGTTTCCGCTTAAATTCTGAAACATTATTAGGTGGTTTTTGTTTGGCATGCCAACGATCAAGAATCGCTGATTCTAGGTACGCGAATGATTTAATACCGTCTGCTCTATGCTTCGGCTGGAATTGATCGAATATATCGTCGATCCACTGCAAAATGTTTTCATGCGGGATTTTCTCCTTTAGAATCCTTTCAATGGCAGCTGAATCTTTTGGCGTTAACATCAACCCACCTTTTCGAGACAAGTATTTATCTTCGATTTGTTGGAAAGGAGTTAGATCATTTCCTACAGGCTCTCTCTCTTCTTCTTCATATACATTCTTTACATTCTTAACATTCTTGTTTGTGATCATTTGATGTTCATCTGATGATCTTTTGATGTTCATTTGATGATCATTTTGGTGATCAACTTCGTTATTTTCTTGTTGGTAAAGCGCCCATTTATTAATGGTTACAACAGAAAATTTGTTGCTCTTTTTGATGCTCAGAAAATTCATTTCCTCTAATTTTTCGAGCCATCGATATACTGTAACTTTTCCAGTTACTTGATCACTTTTCCTAAGCCCGTGATTAAACATTTCAGCAATATCGTACCTACCAGTCACAAATTGACCAGGCTCTAATTCCACCACCTGATTACCTATCATCTGCTGATGATGTTTATGGCTCGCTTCAGTAAGACAGATGAGCCAAAGCCTAAGCAGGTTAGGATTATTGAATACTGGATTTTCACGTAATTTTCGATGTAATTTGATCCACCCTCGCAAATGACTTCCTCCTTCCCAATTATTAGCTATTAAAATATTTATCCTCGATTTTTATAAATTTCAGATGCGATGAACACATAGATGCTGATACACATGCGTTTATTTCATTCAGATCGTTCACTTATTCACGCCCTTTCAACTTACATAGGGCATACATACCGCTAATTTTGATATAAGTAAGCCCAGTTTCGTTTCTCTTAATGAAGTCTTTTACATATGATCTAAACAAACTGGCTTGGTCTTTACTTGATCCTGATAAAGACAAGTAAACATAAGGGATAGGGACCTTTATCAAAAAATCCTTTTCCATCAACCGATCAGCTCCGAAAAATGAATGATCCTGTTTAATTGATTTGTGGAACGACAATACTTACATTTTCCGCATCGATTTGGCGGCTCACCGCCATGTTTCACTTGAATGATTCGCTCCATATGCTTCTCAATATCTTCAAGCTCGACTTCCATTCTGGAATTGTCTATGTTGATAACGGCTTTGTCTGGTGGATCTTCTTTTGAAATGGCAACGATAAGAGGCTCCAGCCATTCATCCCTTTTAGACATTTGCCTTTCTAGCTCTGCATAAATTGCCATTTGTCCTATATATCCGTAAGCCTCGACAAATGAACAATAGCCTAGTTCTTGATCCCAAACTTTTTCTCGAAGGGAACGTGTTGTTTTAAGATCAGCAAAGCGCCCACCTGCTGGGTTGTACACATCGAGTTTTCCTTTCCAAGGCACTCCGAACAATTTACCTGTGATGATCACTTCTTTATCTCCTTGAAGAACAAACATACACAGATCATCGTTCTGAATTGATTCAATCATGAGATCAGCCAATTGATATTGCTTATACAGTTGGCCCTTTTGTGTATATAGAGCAGGTGTGTTCATCTTGAATTCATCAAAGACCTGCTCACCTTCAAGCCAGGCATGGACGTATTGTCCGAATAGAAGAGCCTCAGAGGACGGCGGTTGCCATTCTCCGTTAATCTTTGCAATCGTAGCCGCCTCACACTCTAAGAAACTTTTATATTGAGAATTAGACATGTAGACTTTATCTATCTCGTTAGAGTAATAGTTATCTTGATTGATCACCGGAATCCCCATTTACAGGATCACCCGCCTTTTTATTGCTTTCTTTTTGTTCCTTCTGTTTTTGGAACTCTTCTTCTGCCTTTGACTTGGTGGCGCTGCTGACTTTGACATTGAAGTAATCTTCCTTTTTCGCCATACCATCACGTAATGAAGTGTAAATGCGACCAATCTTAAGATAATCTTGCTCAGTAAAGGCATCTAATTTGCTACCGACATATTCCTCGATCATTTCCTTAGTAACACCAAAATCAGTTTTAAATGTTGATAATGCTTTTCTTAACCGGTCTTCTAAAGGTTCTTGATGACCACTAATCAGTGTTCTTTGGCACATATCAACTGCGGCATCAACAATATCTCCTGGTATTACTCCAAGAATGCACGCACGAACTCGACGCGCACCTAGATTAGCTACAAGTTCATAAATATCTCTTGGGTCATTCAGTTTTGTTATAGTTCCCTTTGCTTTCCGTTCGTGTTTTACCGTGAAAAGTTTTGTTTGGCGGGTATTGGTTTCAAGATCCCACGCATACGCCATCACTGACGATTCACCAGCTTTTTGTTCGAGTTCCATGATTCCATAATCAATGTTTCCCCAGTTCTGGGCCAAAGCCTCAGCAAGCCGGATGGAAGGACCTGAAATTTTTGATCCGCCTTTTGGATATTCGTAAACTGCACTTTCGGCCAACAGCTTTCTTTCACATGCTTTTTTGATTCGTTCAAAAGCAGCATAAACGTCTCTTGGAAACTTCTTTGCTATGACCATAGCTGCTTGTACTTCCTGTGCCTGCCGACTAACCATAGCTTCGGTTGTTACTGAAGTTCCTGCTGATGGCTGTGAAGCTGCCATATAGTTTGAGTAATCAACATTTGACAATCCATTCATATAAGAAACCTCCATTGAATTTAGGTGCCAACCTGCTTATAATAGTGGTTGACACCATATTCTGTGTCTGGTTATTTAGATGAGTTCACTTGTGGGAGTGAACTCTTTTATTTTGCTGTTTTAAATTCAAAATCAAGCTCCTCTGCAAGATATCGTTCTAGATTTTCTCGCAAGATCAATTCACCCGAATTTTTATCCTCAACATAGTCATCTTCCAGCAAAATCTCAGACCCATAAAAATCAATTCCAAAGTGTTCCTCTTGCCTGATCATATCTTTTGGATATCCATATCTATTGATCTCAGTGATGATCGGATGCTCAATATTCAACTTCTTCCCTCCTCTTCTGTTTGATATGAAAACCATGAAATCTCTAATTTTTTTGAGCAGATCGCATCTGCCTTTAGTTGTTGAAATTTCTCAAAGGCTTGTTTATCAGGAAATTGGAACATTGGCTTACCTTTGTTAGTCATCACAATTGATCCATTCACTTGTGATAAATAGAACTGATCAGACTGTCTCTCACTGAAAGGTTTAATAACTGGTTTAGTTCTCAAGACTTCTTTCCTCCCTAACACATTATTTGATGCTTATTCGCATCGTCCGACTGCGGATGGAGCATGATTTGAGGGGGTAGGTGTGCACTGACCCATCCGCAAGTCGGACGACAAGAATAAGCCTTGTCGTGATCTCTAAATAACGCTATAATGAGATCGATCATTTTGTTATTCATGGTTTGAAATGATTTAAGCAGTAAGTGTCGGAGCTTGCTGCTTTTTTCTGTTTTCTATTTCCGTTCTGATCTGTAATTCCAGAGCGGCTAATAAAATGAGCCCTTCCTCTGTATGACGCATCTGACATTGTTTCACGATATCTTTCGCCTTCATTAAACGACTTGCTGTGAACAAATACTTCACCTAGATCAATCCTCTCAATCTATTTTTTAGTGATTTTGGATATTTGATTTTTGTAACCCTCGCAGCCTGTTTTAATAAATGAACCTTAGCTTGGCTTTCGTAACGCTGAATTTGGTTTAAAGATTTAGCAATATCTTTGTGAGCTGCTAATGCCGTATCTGTATCAGCACTCTCTAATGCTTTCATTAATCTTTTTTGTAGTTGTTCAATACAGATCATTTCAGCTGTTACCCCTTCATGATCAATACTCTTGAAAATTGCTTTTCTCATCTTCATCCTCCAAACAAAGCCATGATGGCTGTAATTTGCTGCGTGACTGCAAGTGGATCGACACCACATAAGGTTGCGATCATGGCTTCTTTTGCATTTGTCGCCTCCATCCACCGTACATATGTAGGAACATCAAGCATCTTTTGATCATTCTCGATCTTTGAAATGCAACTCCGCGAGCGGCTAAGCATTTCCGCTAACTTCTCTTGGGAAATGCCTGCCTGCACTCGGGCTTTACGAAGCACCACACCCAACTTCACAATCTCCCCACCCCCTTTCAATGTTCCTATCTGGAACATGTTCCGAATCGGAACAGCAAATCTCATATATCCGCTGTATTCTAAGGTGGTAAATTCTTAATCATTCACTGGCTGAAAGTTGGATTCCATTTGTGACATTTGCCATTCTTCTAGAACTTCTCTTTTAAAGAAAATTCTTTTTCTTACTCGGAAGAACGGTATTTGTCGCTCTTTCACCATTGTGTAAACCGTGTCGTGATGTACTCCAAGAAAATCAGCTGTTTCTTGAACGTCCATAGTTGATTTTGTTGGCATTTTGAGAACCTCCTTCAGAACTTGTAAACCATAAGAACCGCAAAAATCATTTTATTAACCGGTGTTCTCTTTTTCATTTTGTAACTCTTGTGTACCACTTGACTCAAAAAAAATATCCCTTGGATCTTTATTTAAAACACTTGCAATTCTCAGCATAGTGAAACCAGATGGCTCTTGTCCGTGAAGCTCAATTTTCGTAATGTTTGCGCGAGACATTTCAGTTCTTCTTGCTAATTCAGATATTGACATTCCAACACCTTTTCTGATCTCACGTAATCTGTTAGTGAAAACCATGTGTTACACCTCCTTGAACAAATAGTAACACAAGGTTTACAGTAGTGTCAATCATGTTTTACACATTTTCTGTTTTAAAGAATTTAAATATAATGTAAACTACGTATTACAGGTGATGCTAATGTCCAAACTTGGAGAATATTTGATAAAAGCAAGAGGAAAACTGTCTCAAAGAGAAGCTGCCAAACGAATTGGCATAAGTCATACCTACCTTGGAAAAATTGAAAACGGAAAAGACCCAAGAACAGGTAAAGACATCAAACCAACTCCCGAAACACTCAAATTAATTTCTAAAGCATATCAATGTGATTACGAAGAATTAATGATCAAAGCTGGTTACATCGATGAGAATGAGACAAGTAATTCTGAAGGTCCTAAACTTACTGAGCATCAAAGAAAGATTTATGAGTGGGCAAAATCCCATGACGGATTATTCTTTGATAGCAAACCAGAAGATGTAGAAGAATTAATTGAAGAATTTGAAGTGGTCTACGAGTTGTTTAAAAAGAGAAAAGAGAGAGAGAAAAAACAGAATAAATGATTTCTTTAGGGGGCAATTATGGGGAAGAAAACATTATTTGTAATTTGCCTATTATTATTCGTTCTCATAGCTGGATGTAACTCAACTAAGACGACGGATGAACCTTCGGCAAACTCACAAGAAAAAGTTTCTGAGAAAAGGCAAAAAGAAACTAATGAAGAACAGACAAATGACAGTTATAAAGATGATGAAACAGGAGAATTATTTAATTACTTAAAAAGCCAAGAAAAAATTGAATCACAGAAAATGGGCCCGCTCAATATAAATTTTGAACATGTCAACATAATGAAGTTGTCAAATATTCCTGATGATCGCCTAAGTGACTATCAAAGTTTAACGGATATTGAATTATCAAATCCTTTTCATTTTATTGATATAAAATTTTCTGTAGAGAATACTGATAAAGAAACTATGAATTTTTCTGGTATTAGTCATTTAATTTTAGACAATAAAGAACAAATTAAGGTCAGTAGTAATAACCTTTATACTGACATTGAACAATATGATATGAAACTTTTTGGTAATGCGAAAAGAGATTATCAAATCGCTGTACCCATAGAATCTGATGTTTCTAAAATAAAAAGCGTTAGAATTGTTATGAGTGCACCATTTGACGAAAATTTGAATAGCGTTTCCAAACCAAAAGAATTAACAGTTAATTTAAAATAAATGCTCGATAAGAGTATTTATTTTTACCCAAAAACAGAACACCAGTTCCTAAAACTAACTTGAAGGAGCTTATTAAATTGAAATATAACTATACTCATTTAGAAGATAACGTTAATAGACTATATGCAGAAATGAAAATCTTAAATCCTTCTGAACAATCTATTGATACTATTTCTGAAAAATTAGGGATTGAAGTTTGTTATAAAGAAATTTCATCAAGAGCCATAATTACACAGGATAGCCAAATTATTATCTTAGATAAGAGATTGAATAAAAGCATTAGATGGGAAAAGTTTTGTCATGAAGTTGGCCACATTCTTTTTCATAAAGGAAATCAACTGATGATGCCCGATTCATTTAGGTTATATCAAGAATGGAAGTCGAATAATTTTATGTACCATTTTGCAGTACCAACTTTTATGTTGAGATCAGTAAATATACCTGTAGACCCTGACCTAGCAATTCAATTTTTAACTAAAACTTTTAAAGTTACTCCATCATTTGCGAAGCATCGATTAAACCTTTACAATCAAAAAGTTTTTTCTCAGACAAGGAGCGTTTTATATGGCTAGCATTGAAAAAAGAGGCAGTAATTCTTTTAGATTAGTTGTTGAAATTGGATATGATGCTAATGGCAAAAGGTTAAGAAAATATAAAACTATTCGTATAGAAGATCATAAACTGTTAAAAACAAAAAGAAAATTACAGGACTACCTCTCAGATCAACTCTATCAGTTCAAGATGGAAGTGAATTCTGGAGAATATATCGAACCAGAAAAACTAACCTTCGAATCCTTCATCTATAAGTGGAAAGAAAAAAAGCTCTACCAAAAGAGTGGAAAACCTTATTCTTTGACAACATCGGATGTTTATTGGAGTCTCTTAAAAAATCACATTCTCCCCGTTTTTGGACATATGAGAATAGAACGAATAAAGAGTTTACATATCGTAGACTTTTTAGATGATTTATCAAAGGATGGTGCAAGAAAAGATGGTAAGCCAGGAGGATTAGGAGAAAGATCAATATTAGATATTTTTAAATTACTACAGGTGGTTTTTAAAACCGCAGCTGAAGAATGGAAGATTATCAAGATTGATCCAATGAAGGGATTGCCCTTGCCGATCAACGAGAAGAAGGAAATGAACTATTTTGAAGCTGATGAAGCTGCTCAATGTATCAAGGTTCTATATGAAGAAGTTGATATCAAATGGAGACTTTATTTCTTAGCAGCGATGATAGGAGGATTGAGACGCGGTGAAGGTCTTGCACTCGAATGGCATTTAGATGTAGATTGGGATGCTGGTGGATTTAAAATTAATCGTTCACTTTCAAAGACAGTTGATGGCAAACCACATGTGAAAGAACCTAAGTCCAAAAGTTCAAAACGATTTGTGCAGATGCCAGATTGGTATATGAATGAATTGTCTCTTTACTATCATATGTGGAAAAGAGAAAAGGAAAAGCTAAAGGATGCCTGGGAGGGTGGGGATCACCAATACATTTTTCATAGTGGGTTTGGAAAGCCCTATTATTACACAACACCAACTACCCAATGGAAACGAATCACACAAAAATATAAAATAAAAAATATCCGTTTACATGATTTGCGTCACACTATGGTTGCTTTATTGATGGAAGCTGGTGAAAGCATAAGTGCTATTCAAAGACGTGCTGGACATGCTAGCGCCAGAACAACATCTGATATATATGGCCATGTAACAGATGAAATGAAAAAGAGTGCAGCGAATCACTTTAACAAGTTTGATCCTAAACATCTGAGAAACACAAAAACAGAGATAGGAAATTTCCGTCCCCAAGTCGTCCCCAAGGTTAAAAATAATGCATAATACAAATTTGAGAGATTTTTCATCAAAAATAAAAAAATAGCCTTCCCCCTTGTATTCTAAGGGGGAATTAAATATAATAATATTTGTTGAAACATCCCGGGGCATTAGCTCAGCTGGGAGAGCGCTACGCTGGCAGCGTAGAGGTCAGCGGTTCGATCCCGCTATGCTCCATACGAAAAACCATTCTTGTAAAATCAAGGATGGTTTTTTTATGTACATATCTCTTACAGTTCTGTTTGTTCTTTGTTTTTTCTTAATAACTTTATGATGCGGTATGTGATCACAGAAAGATAAGTTAGGATGAGAATGATTGTATAGGACACAGGGAAGTCGCTCGTCATTTCGTGATAAATGAAATAGATGAGCAGCACTGACAGCATAATGATCTGGAGCAGTTCTTTTTTCATTTTTCTCTCCTCTCATGATAGGGATTTGGCCAATTATATCACAAATGATGTCATTTTTTGTTAGCTATCAGCAAGGAAGCATTTCCTCACTTGCTGATAGCTTTTTTTATAGATCATCATTTCTTCTGTAATTGTTCGATTTTGTTCTTCGTCTTCAGTCCGTAAATTCCGTCTGCAGCTAAGCCGTTCATGAGCTGGAACCGCTTGACCGCATTCGCCGTTTTCGGTCCATAATAGCCGTCAATCCCGTTGTTTTTTGCCCCTTTGTCTGGGTAAAAATAGAGAGAAGATAAGGCTTTTTGCACAGCTGTGACTTGAGGGCCTTTTGTTAAGGGCTTGGTGACTTTTAAAATGCCAGATGGCAGATTTGACGATTTCTTTTTGGAAACGGGTGTTTTGTGGCTCAAACTTTCTGCTTGAACTGGTTTTCTTGTACTTTTGCTGCCGGTATGCGCTGTGGCTATTCCAGCTTTAAACTGATCCCACCGTCCGAGAAGTTTCCTTGGACATTCTTTCCCGCTCCAATGTTTATGAGGCACTACATTTGATAAAGGAATTCCGAAATCTCCCATCAGCTTTCGAATGAGCCATTGAGCATTTTCGACTGCTTGTTCAAAGTTGCCGTCTGCATTTTCACAAATTTCAATACCAATTGATTTCATATTGCCGGTGCCTCTGCCATCCCCTGCGTGCCAGCCGTTTTCGTTTAACGGTAAATGCTGATAAATCACCTGATTATCAACGGTGTAATGCCAGCTCACCCCGGTACTTGAACGTGCAACAAATGCTGCATGACTGGCCGCATTAGCACCTTTTGCACTGTTAGACGTATTATGCACTGTAATATAGAGCGGCTTCATCGTGTTTCCTGGTCTGTTGCGATGTTGTTTTGGAATCAATGCTTGAATGATTTTTACCATGTCGTTTCTCCTTCAAGTATTATTTTGTTAGCCCTCTTTGTTTCAGAGCATCTTTTTGTAATTGGCCTTTGTAGGTCACATAATTGTTTTTAAACCAAGCGATAACGGCTGTAACCATAGTAAAAATCGTAGAACCTGCCACATAAAGTGCCTCACCAACGGTTTGTACTTGCTCCTCACTAATCGGCAGCACCGTCTGTCCAAACATGATAAGCGTTTGATTGATCAGAGCAATAAAAAGAAGCACTGTGCGAATCACAGTGCCTTTGTCGAATGTTTTCATGAGTTTTCCTCCTATTTTAAATTTCGTTCTATTTTGTCGAGTTTGTCGATCACGACGTCATACTTTTCACTAAACTTGGCTAGCACATCATTTTGCGCCTCGATTTGCTCATTGAGTTTGTTTTCTCTTTCCTTTGTTGTGTTTAATACGTAAAACAGCACCCAACAAAACAACACCGCAAACGGTCCTTGTGTCATTAAATATTGAGTCAAATCCATTTCCACTGCACTCACCTACTCCCTCACTTTGCGCATCCTTAAAGGAGGCAAAATAAAAACGCCTATTCAGCGTTAGTTGGATATTCTTCTTTTGTTATTTCTTTGTATTGTTTTGGCGTAATCTTCTCGAACCGAACAAATTTTGCTACGTCTTCATTTTCATAACACTTCCATTGATAGAACAATGAAATACTACGGAACCAATCCAATTAAATGACCCCCTTTTCATTCAGCAACATGATAAGTTCTGATATTATTTTTGATTGTTCTTCTACTCTTTGTTCTGCCTCTGCCAGTTGCTGAAGCAGATCAGCATTTTGCTGTTTTAATAAATCAATTTCTGATTGTGGCAGCGGCTTTGGCTGCAAGCTATCAATGTATTCTTGTGTTGCCGACTCATACCATTCTCTTTTCGCTTCATTGTATTTACCTTTGTACAAACCATCTTGAGGTCTTACAGTTGTATATCCTTTTGGGATGTCTGCGTCCCCTTCAATTTCTATTTCTTCCCCTGGAAGGTAATTAAATTTTTCATCGTATTTATATATCCAGTTCACTTTTATCCCTCCTGAGCCGCCATGAATTTAAAGCCGAAAGTGATAAATTCATTTGGGTTTGTTGAATTGGAGACACTTTGTATATACACATTACCATCAGTATCAATATGTGTTCTGTGTGTTTGTGGTGTTGAACCAGCACCGATACTAGATGCTACCCCTATAAAATGCATACCCTGTATAGGGCGATAACCACTTGGTAATGTAAAAGCAGGTACCTCAAAACCGATAGTACCCCCTGTAATTGAACCAATTAACTCTACCTCTCCAAATGCATTCATATAAAATTGCACTTTTTGAGTCCCGTATTCTTTCCATCCGTTTATTATTTTTGTCGGGGACTTCCATTCTATTTGCTCTGCGCTGGTTAACAAACGTTCCCATTTTGACCATACACCATTCGCTATTGTCTTACGCCACGTACGGTTTAAGTTGTCAAAGCCAATTGCCTGCCCGTACGTACTTGTGCTATTACAAGTCCAGATCCCCCTTAACGCAGTACCAGGTCCATTGACCGGTGCATTTGCAGACACAAAATGAACTAAACCTCGATACTTTGGTAATATTTCATGGAAATCGTCCGTATTACTGATATAAACCTTCCCCTGTCCATTATTATCAGTAATAGGGAATGATTGAATAGCATTTAAATCTGTAGATGTGAGCTGCCTTTCCCATTCAGTCCATGTATAGTCAGTCTTCCTAATTCTATAAAAAGAGTTCAGACCATTAACTGCATCATATATAGCTTGCAGCAGAGTATTCCCATAACTGATCACTATCATAAATGCCCTTTTGATTTCCTTTGGACCATTAAGACCAGCATTATAAACGAGATACATTCCTGTTTCTGTCATTTCGTTATAGTCGGTGGTTTCACTTATGCTTTTGTAAAAGGGTTGACCGTTATCTCTTGTTATTTTATGGAGCTGACTGTTGTTCCATTTATCTTTTTCAGCTGCTGTCGGAATCTGAGTCCAAGTGATAGATAAGTGGCTAGAATTATAGTAGAAGTAATATGCATTACCTGAAGTATCTATCGCAAAACCTGTTCCAATGTTATTTTGTCCCACTGTCTGTATCCCTCTAATGGCAAATTGTGAAGGGCTATCCTCTATTCCACTGGGCGCATAAAATGTACATGTCCCTTTGTCTTTAATTGAGTCATAAATTTTTGAGCCGACCGGAATATTTAAAAGTTGTCCCCCATTATCCCCCGTAATTTTATACAGCTGCGACTCATTCCATTTCTTCTTTTCTGAACCAGAGACGTGAGGGTTTGTATCTCCTGTATGAAGATTGAATTGTTCTAATAGTTCCTGGTCATTTTCAATCAAAATCTTCACTAGATTGTTAAAAAGATCTGCATGAGCCTTATCGCTCGTACTAAAAGGTTGAGGTGTTTTTATGATCTTTTTCTCCTTTCAAAAAACCATTATTATTAGGCGATGTTATGCATTGAACTTATGTTCTCGTTCCTTTGTTGTATTAAGCACATAAAACAGAATCCAGCAAAAGTGAACGGCAAATAGGCCTTGTGTCACTAAATTTTGAACGACAGTTACCTCCGATTTGTTCACACACTTTCTTTTTCAAATAATCCTATCTTAGCTGTGACAAGGTAACATAAGCTCTATTTACCGTAATGGTTCTCCCAGTGTTTTTGGGTGTAATATAAAATGTTAATTTGTCTCCTGCTTTAAACTTTTGTTGAAGGTATAATACACATACACTTGATGAGACCACAGGATTCCAGTTACCTAATCGTTGAAATTCTGTACCATTCACATAACATGACAAAATACTATCTGATCCAACAGGAATGTTATTGCTATTAAGATAAAGCCTAATTAAATACAGACCATTGTTTTTCAGTGTAATTTCAGCGTGCGAACGATTATACTCTCCTAGATCGTCTGATCTTGTATCACCAAAATTCAGTTTTGTTGGAACGTTTTCAACGGCTGATACAGAAGAATTATCGAGATCATACGTATCAACAAAAGAAGTATTATCCATATCCTCCTTTGTTAAAACACGTTTCCAGCCTTGCCACCCCAAATTTAAATCAAGATAGTTTGTATACATGTAATTGTTATAATCTATTGCTATGACCCATCCAAATGTACCTTTTCCATTACTATCTTGAGAAGTAAAATGATACATACCACGACACGATCTTGTTGTTGGGCTGTTTAATGCTTTACCTGTGGCATAAAATGTACCATGCTTGGGGCCTAAAGAAACAACCTTTTCAAGTAAATCTTCACCATCAGAAACAGATAGAATCACCCCTCCATTATCTGAGGTGATCTTAGATAATTGTCCATCGTTCCATTTATTTCTTTCAGCATTTGAAGGGAGCTTTGTCCAGTTAATAGCGGTATCTGCAGCATTATAGTAAAAACTATAAGAATTACCAGCAATATCTACAGCAAAGCCAGTACCAATGTTATCTTGACCTACTGTCTGTAATCCTCTCAATGAAATATTTGCTGGGGAATCTTCTACTCCAGAAGCTGCGTAAAAAGTACACGTTCCTTTCCCTTTTATCGCATCAAAAATCTTAGCATCAGCTGGCACATTAATTAACTGACTTCCATTATCCGCTGTAATCTTATAGCTCTGAGAATCGTTCCATTTCTTCTTTTCTGCTTCAGATGTATGTGGGTTTGTATCTTCAATATGATGGTTGATTGCCTCTAATAGACCCACATCATTGTCAAGAAAGTCTTCAACCATATCGTTAAATAGGTCAGCATGTGCTTTATCAGTTGGTTTAAAAGTTCGAGGTGTCTTAATCTCCATGATCATTCTCCTTTCAAATCTATCAATGCTTGCTTTGACGATATTGTTCTAGCAAAAAAACATTGGGATTTTCCTGAAGTCCCATCTTTAATAAATATCATCAATCTCAAAAACAAATTCGATGTCGCCGTCTTTTTGTTTGTCTGTCATGGTGCGGATGGCGGTGAATTTGCCGTCTTCGTCGACAAGTGCTAGTTCGTTGATCACTTCTCCTGCCAGTTCTCCTTCGGCGATCGTGCAGGTGTAGCGGATTTTTGCTGGTTCCATGAAGGTAAACGAATCAATATTTTTTTGGACTAGTTCTTTTTTGAGTTTTTGTTCAGTGCCGTCTAGTGAGATCGGTTTTCCATCCTTCGTTCCCCCATTTCCAAATGCCATTTTGACGACTTTTGTGAGTTTTGTTCCTTCGGCTCTTGCCTTTGCCATTTGTTGACGTGCATACAGTGTTGTTACGGTTAATTGATCAGCCATTGTGATCCTCCTTATAAATCTATTTTTTTAGAAGTTGCTGCTAGCATTTTTGATCCGTCCAGCGAAACAGATCCATCGAGAATCCAGTAATGATCCTTGATCAGTAAGCTTCCATCCTGCTCAGTTTGGACGTGTACTGGCAGACGGAACGTCATCTTCTTCTTTGTTTGATGCTGGAGCTGATTTTTTGCGCGTAAAGTCAATGCCGCTCCTTGCTTCGTTTCATGTACCGCTCCAGTCATGACATAGTTCATGCGATATGCTGTTTCTGACTGATGTTGAAGAGGCATCCTCATGTTTAATGAATGCCGAAAACGAGCAGGCACATCCGTTGCACCTCGCGTTCCGCTGAGATAAAACGTACCATTTAAGACAAATTCACCATTGAGTAAAATCGGGATATGATCGAAAAAACCCACTCTGCTTCGCAGTGTGAGCCTCCCGTGATGATCATTTTTTTCATGTACATCAGTATGATGAAAAGCCGTGAACGTATAAGCCAAGTGTGCGGGCTTTAACGTTTCAAGTATTTCTACAATATATCTCGTGTTTTGCAGATCATCTAGGTTCACACGTAAGGCAAAGTGATAGCGATTGGTTGTGAGACGGATGACAGCACTTGGATTCTTGAGAAAGCGATTGACTGATTTCTCTAATGAAAGATACGTGATTGGCGGAATATTTGACATCATATTGAGTAAGCGTGCCCTGCGCAGTTCAATTGAATCATCTGATTCCCGCTGCACCTTCAGCATTCTTTCCCATCTATTCAATCCCCATGTCGCTGTTAAAGGAAAGAACTGATCCGTTAAGTCGAAAATAGATTCGTCCAATCCCTCAAATTCCGGTGCCTCTGTCTTGAGCAGGTGCTCCACTTCATAAATTTCTGTAAAATATGGCGGCAAGTAGGTTTTCATTTCATCCTGTTTGCTCAATAACCTTCACCTGCCTAAGACGCGGAATCTCAATGTCCTGTAATACTAAGTTTTTCGACTCGCCATTCAATAACACATCTGCATAATCTGACACACTTTCTGAATGGTACAAAATATCATTTAAAGCGGACATTCGAATGGTACTCTTTTCAAATGCGATTGATTTCAACAGCGTCTTGACCTTTTCTTCTATTTCTTTCTGAGCTCCTTCAAGGGTCCAGTCCATTTGAAGTTCGACAGCCACTTCTATGTCGATATCCAGCCATTTGGCGCTTTCAACGGTTGCTTTCGAGCCTATAGGCGCTTGTCCTTCTCCTTCACCTGGCACTGGGTCGATATATTCCTGTACCCTTTTGACAAGAAGGTCTGACGCAACATCTAGATTGCCATCTGTGATGACAATTTTGACTGTCCCTTCTCCGTTCCAAAGCGGGAACACTTTCGCTCTGCCAACACCGGGCACTTCCTCAGCCCATTTTTTATAATGCGCCCTGTTGGCACTGACCGCCTCCCGCCTCGCACGTATTAAATATCGATCATATAAAGAAGCGTCATCTTCCTCCTCTTGACCTGGTATCACCAGTTCTTTCATCGTAATCGATTCAAGTCCTGGAATTGTATCAAGTGACAGCAGCGGCTGATCTGTTAATTGAACATTGCCGGCTTTACCAGGTGTCTCGCATTCTAGCGTGCCATCCTTCGAATACTGGAAATAAACGTCTTCAATAAAAAAACGTGAGCCAGCTGGAATGTTGATACTGTCTGGCTGAATGACCGCTGACCAAACCGCTTTAGTGGCTGGTTTTCTTTCGATCCCTACTTCAGCAGCCCGCCGATCTAGAAACTCTCCTTGTGCTGTATCTGCAAAGACCAGCTCAAACACTTGATCAAGCCAAATATAGGATTGGGCCAGTTCAGCGGCAGCAGGTGCCAAGGCATTCCAAATCACGCTGTTTTCTCTTTTATCTATGTCATCTGGCAGTCTGTCCAGCATTCTTTCCATTAATGCTTCGTACGTCTGTTCCTCAAACATCGCCCTCCATCACCTCCTCTATTTCTAATGTGCCCTCATCTGTGACAATCGCTAGTTTGACATGAAATGAGTCATTTTGCTTTGTGACCTCTAACTCTTCAATATGATCAATCCGCTCGTCAACGATCAGTGCTTCCTCTAGCAGCCTTGGAATCTCCATTTCTTTGTATTCATCCGTAGCTTCTGTATCCGTCAATAGCTCCTGAATTTCAGTACCAATGTCGTGGCTGTAGATAGGATGTGCATACCGCTCTGTCCTAAGTGTCATATAAACGAATTGCCGGATTGCCTCGATGCCTGAAATGGTTTCGCCTGTCAGTCTGCCAGTTTCAAAATCTATTCGATACGTCGTCGAGGTTTCGACCTCTTCGTCTTCTTCTGTTTCCTCGATTTCTTCCTCTGGTGAAAGTGCCACGTTCATCACCTCCCTTACAATTTGTCGATGATGTAAAAGGACTGGCCTCCTGCCATTGCAAGCACCATAATACTGTCTCCCCTTTTCAGCTCATCATCCTCACCCTTATTTAAGCGCTTCGGCCAAATCAGTAATTCTTCTGGAATGATCAGTTTATGATTTTCATTTAATCGGATGCTCAGAGGGGAAACCGCCGTGACTTCTCCGATGACAAGATCAATTGGAGATTCTGCGTCTACTGCATTTACTGCCAATCGTTTAATCGCTTCACTTAATCTCACGCTTGATCACCCTTTGGCATGGAATTTTTCTCAACAACATCAATGGTCATGGTGTGTTTCACTCCACTGAATTCATGTTTGTCTTGATCGATCCAGTAAGTTTTTTTCACGTTGATTTCAGGAATTTTCAAATAGATTGGGAGACCGCTTTGCAGCTCTGGAATTCCTAACGCTTGTATGCTTTTGACTTCTTGTTTGACGCCTTTTTTCTCTGCCAGCCGTACTTTAGCTCTTTTTTGCAGCTGCGGCTGGTTGATTTGCCCTGTGACTGTCTCAACATGCTGTAAAATACCGTATTTATTCTGACCGGCTTTATCCTGTTCGATCACTACAATTTCGGATTTACTGCCTTTTTTCTTATTCTTCCCCTGTTCATCAGCAGACGTACGCATCTTGACACGAGTGGCTGTCTCTTCAATCGAGGTGCTGAATTGATAGCTGATGAGATTGACGCCTGATTCAATGACCCAGACGTCCTCTGGATCAGGCCAGGCTCTCAGCCCCATCTTGCCTTTAGCAGAATAGATTTGATAGTTTCTTCCTGTTTGCCGCTTCGTTTCTTTCAATGCTTTCAATATCATGTCATACAGGCTCGTGTCATTTTTAAAGACTAGTGATTTTATGACATGTCCTGTATTGGAGATAGAAGTCATTGGAATTTGAAAGTCGGCTCCAATCCGCCTTAAGATTTGATCTGCTCTTTGATTTGAAAAAACATAGACATCTTGGTTTTTCACCAAATATTGGAGCATATCGTATGCAGTAAACGTCAGCTTTCCTTCAACCGGCGTCCGCGAAAAAACAATGCCTCTAAACAGCTCTTTTCCTTTCCATTTAAAAAGAACCGTGTCCCCTTCTGAGACACGGTAATATGTTTGACTGCCTTGCTTTGTGATAATATTTGCCTGAATAGAGCGAGGGGCTTGATACCTTTGCCCCTGAAGTGTCACACTCTCTGTGACAAGCTCATACATGGTGCCGCTTCTGATGGCAAAAAGCTCAATCAATGCCAGCCCCCCTATTGTGGTATTTTTAACCTTTGTCCAGGGAAAATCCAATGCCCCGGCTGCTTAATATTGCGTCTGCTACGTTTAATCATCGCTAATTTATTGGCATTCCAAATACGCCGCCATTTTGTACTGTCGCCATAAAACCTGCCAGAAATGGCCCATAGCGTATCCCCTTTTTTGACGGTGTACATTTTTGGTGGTGTTTTTGAAGGTCGTTTCTTTTTCGTTTGTTTTGCTTTTTTCTTACGTTTTATTTTCCTAGGAGATGCAGTTTTGTATTCCTTTAACTCGATCGTAAATTCACGATCTCCAATATCATATGACCCTTCCTTGTGGGTGAAGCTTTCAATGCTGCACGTCATATTGATTTTTGTTCCAGTTACAATCAACCGCACGGATTTCTTTGAACGCATCATTCGTTCAATTTTCGCGATAGCATTCTCTGGTGATGGAATGCTTTTATATTCAGCAATCGGCGAATATTTCTTAGGAAATAATGAGGTGAAAGATACTTGTTTCGCCGATGGTACGTCAATAAAGGTCAGTTCTCCAAAAGAGGCGACCTTTACTGTTTCATTTTGTACGTTGTTAGTGATTTCGAGTTCGGAGGGAAGGACAGGGAATCGCAACTTGTCCTTTCCTTGGGAAATCCACAATTGATACACTGATTTACCCATCAATTACGACCCCCTTCGTTCCTGTATGAAGCTCTACTTCTAGTTCATCTACAAGCATTTGTTTAATTTTTTCGACTAGCGATTGCTGATCTTGTCCATTATGGAAATGCTGATCTCCATTGAATTGAATCGTAATCTGTTTATTACCTGGCGAAGTTGTACTGCCAGTAGACTGAGCTGAGGTAACTTGCTGCATCTGTGCTTCCGGTAAAGGAGCAGATGCATTTGATGGATCATATACTTGCATCCCAAGTGCCTTGGCTGCCTGCGTCAATAAATACCTTCCGCGAATGCCTCTTTCCTCTGGAATGATCCATTCGCGTTTATTTCCTTCACCGACTCTAGCCACCTGCTCTTGAGTAATCAATCCGCCATTTGCATAGCCTTTATAAGGTCCGCCTCTTCTCATACTTCGTAATCCCGGCGTGTTGAAGACTGTTCCATATCTTCCCTTAATGTAGTTAATAGCTGCTACGGCATTATGAATTGGGTTCCAAATGTCATTCATGCCTTTGCCTTTATTGGCGTTAAACGTCGTTCCAATGGTTTGCATTAAGCCTTTAGAAGGGGTTCCCTTTTTGGCGTTGGAATCCCATAAGTTGATCGCTCTCGGATTTCCACGTGACTCATGCTGCGCGATGGTCATCAGACCTGGAAGCCAGCTCATTGATGTACCAGTTGCCATGATAGCCGCCATGAGCCATTGTTTAATATTAAGCCCTGAAGCTCCCATACCGCTGAAGGCACCGATTAATGAACCAGCCTGATTTTCAGCAAATTTTTTCACATCAACTGAGTCGAGCCCTTTTACGACACCGATCGATGCAAATTTCCCAAGACTCATCATGACGCGTGAAGGGGAATGAATGTCTAATTCCTCTCTAAACGCCTGTTCTACTTTCTTCGCCATTTCTTTGGCCGCTTGCGTGACTTCGCTTCCTTTGGAACGCATGCCGCTGTTAAAGGCGTCAATCATTCCAGAACCCCAGCCTGGTGATTCTTGTTTTGCTTGCAGGAATGGTTGTTTGATGTTTTGATCTACGTATTGGCTCGTGCCAATTGATGTGGCATTTTGGCCTGCTGCAAAACCACTAACTGTTCCAGAACCCCAAGTGGGTGATGCTGTCATGACTTGTTGGTAGGGTGCTTTTACACGACTTTGCAAGAAGCTGTCTGTTCCTGTTGGTGTCATCTGCTGACCGTTTGCAAAGGCAGAAACCGTTTGCTGACCATACTTTCCTGAGTCTGATGTCAATTGACCAAAAGGCTGCTGAATATTCTTTTGTTTCCATTGATCAAGAGAGATGACTTTACGGTTTAACCCTTGTTCAAAATCGTCATTAAATTGCTCGCCAATGCTAGAAGCTTGAATGTTCGCATTCATTGAGACTGATCCGCCTCCGCTCATTGAACCTACAGAAGATGATGCAGTTGTAGGAGCTGGGGAGCTTGATACTTGTTTTTTTCCAGCTGCTCCGCTTGGCATAACAGACATTCCAAGATGAGAAGCAGCCTGAGCAAGCAGCATCTTTCCGCGTCCTCGGTTATTTTGAGTTGGAATAACAAATTCGTTACCTGCTTCACCAACCCATGATAAGGTTGGCTGGGTGATATAACCGCCTGTGGCTTTTTTACCAGGTTTAAAATCCTTTTTCCCGTTTTCTCGACCTTTTTCAAATTTCACAATATGCCTACCAACGAGTTTTGCGCCTTCACTTTTGAGTAAATCCCATGAATCTCCTAAAATATTTTTACCCCAAGATTGAACATTACTCCACTTACTTGACCACCAGTCTTTATTAAATAAAGTTGAAGATATAGTTGCTTTTGCAGTTGACCAAATTGTTTTTGATTGTTCCCATTTACTTTTTGACCAACTTTTTACGTTATCCCACTTTTCCCCCCACCAATCTTTGTTAAAGACCGTTTCACGAATTTTCCCTTTAATTGAATTCCATATGTCGACTGCGCCATCCCATTTTTCTCTGGTCCATTTTTTTACATTATCCCACTTCTCTCCCCACCAATCTCCGTTAAAAACAGTCTCACTAAGTTTCCTCTTAATAGAATCCCATATTTCGACGGCACTATCCCATTTTTCTTTGGTCCATTCCTTTACATTATCCCACTTCTCTCCCCACCAATCTCCGTTAAAAACAGTCTCACTAAGTTTCCCCTTAATAGAATCCCATATTTCGACGGCACCATCCCATTTTTCTTTGGTCCATTCCTTTACATTATCCCACTTCTCTCCCCACCAATCTCCGTTAAAAACAGTCTCACTAAGTTTCCCCTTAATAGAATCCCATATTTCGACGGCACCATCCCATTTTTCTTTGGTCCATTCCTTTACATTATCCCACTTCTCTCCCCACCAATCTCCGTTGAAAACGGTCTCACTAAGTTTCCTCTTAATAGAATCCCATATTTCGACGGCACTATCCCACTTTTCTTGAGTCCAGTCCTTGATAGCATCCCATTTTTCACTCCACCATTCGCCATTAAAGACAGTAGATTCTAAAACTCCTGTAACGTATCCAGCTTGTTCTGCCCACCATTCTGAATTGAACAGTGTATTCGATGCTGTAGTTTTTATATCTTCCCATTTCTCACTTAAGTTTCCTAAAGACGTTTCTGCAGAAGTTTTAACACTCCCCCACTTTTCACTCCACCATTCGCCATTAAATAAAGTGTTTGAAATATTCTCTTTAAGTTTTGAAGTATCAAATATCTCCCCTAATTTTGATCCACCAAAAGTGCCAGCCATGCCTCCAGCAACACCACCGATTGCAGCTCCTACAAATGGTATTGGAATTAGAGCCTGACCAATTGCAGCTCCACTAACTCCTCCTGCAAGACCTCCAGAGAAACCACCTACTTTTTCCCCAACGTTTTCTTTGGTTGTTCCTATTAAATCTGTTGCACTTAATAAGTTCCCTAATACAGGCACTCTTTTTAATAACTTACTACTTCCTCTACCTATATTTTTTAATGAATCGCCTAAACTACTTAACCCGCCGCTACCTTTCATCAGTCCAGCAAGTCCCGCAACGGAGGCTACTATGCCTGTAGTTTTCTTCAATCCACTAGGGATTTTTTCAAAAATCTTACCTGCATTTGTTTTCAGTTTTCCTAGTCTACCTGGAGGTCTTCTATTTCTTTCAGCTCTAGAAGTGGCGGTAGGATTTGTGGGCTGCCTTTGAGCACGGCCATTTCTATTTCTAGTTCTATTAGAACCACGCCTGCTTAAACCTCGAGCACAACAAGGGCAACAGCTATTACGAAACAAACCTTTTCCTTTTTGTTTATTTGGCTGCGTATTAGGAGTTGAATTTGTTGATGCTTCAGTCGTTTGATTTTGAGCTGAAGAGTTACTGTTGTTCTCGCTTGATTGATTTTTCGGACCAAGGATCAAATCTAAGCCTTTGTTAAACCATTTGTCTAAATACTCCTCAGGATTGATTTTAATCTTCTCACTAATTCGTCCGATCACTTCTTGTTTGTATGCGTCGATTTTCGTTTCAATCCAAGGGAGTGCATTATTATCCCAAAAGTTTCTAGGACTCAATTTTTCCTTCAATTTATCTGAAACGTCACCTGCATATTTTTCAATTTCTTTTAGGGCCTTATTTCCCAAATTACCCAACCAGCTCTGTTTGTTTTCATTCGTTTTTGTAGCAGCAGTTGCATTAGGTTGCTTTTTTACTTTCTTTTCTTTCACAACAGACTCTGCCTGATCTCGTTTTTTCAGCTTACTTTTTGCATTGTCTTGAACAGACACTCTGATTTCGTGTTTGGACATCGTCAAGCTTTTGAGTGTCTTTTTGATTCGTTGAATTGCAGCCGTGGCTTGGTCAACCATGTTTAATCTCATATAGTACGTTCTGTTGATGAGCTGAAGGATTGATTTTTTGATCGATGACATTTTCGCTGACAATTGATCGTTTAGTTTAAACGTCAGCATAATGGAACTTGTCCCCATTTGTTTCAAACGATCTATGTTGGATTTAATGACATTCAGCCCCTTCGCTTGAAAGGATATGACCAGATGATTTGGAATCATATTTAACTGATTGTTCAATGCTTTTAGATCCCGATAGATTCCTTGATCCAGCCTCATAGAAAATACTGAAACTTTCCGCAGCGATAAAGTGAGGTTTCTTAATTTCTTTTCATCCATTTCCAGACTTATTTTCACTGGTTTTCTAAATGGTTTGAGCTGCTTCTCAAACGTTTGAAATCGTTTTTGAATGCGTAATAACTTCTTCGACACCCGGTCTTCTAATTCAAATCGTGCTGTAAGTTTCGCCAATTATTTACCTCCTTTCTTTGCTTCTTTTTCTAGCATGTCTAGCTTGTAGCTGATGAGTCCGAAAAGGAATGCTTTGAACGGTCTTGGGGATTCGTATAATTCCAGGAGTTCAGATGGGGAGTAGTGAAGCTCGTGCATTGCGTAATATAAAAACACCGCTTCTTTATCCCCATCTTTTATTAGTTTTTTGCTGCTTCTTCTAAATCTTCAATTTCATCTTCGAATCCGTTGATTTCGATCGCTTTGTTTAACCAGTTCGCATATTCACCGCCGACTGACAGGACCCGTTTTGCTACTTCAACTGGATCTTGTGTGCTGTAGGCTTCTCTTAATTCCTTTGAGCGGAAATCTGGGTAAATCGTCGATTCAATCGCAATACGTGCGTAGAAGCGCTGGCTGTCTAAGTCTTTCACACGTCCTCTGCCTTTGACATTTTTGAAGGTTGTGTTTTCTTTTTCCAATTCATCAATACGTTCAGTTGTAATGGCTTTAAAGACAAAAGGAATGACATTCCCTTTTTTATCAACAAAACGCTTAGAAATCGGTACTTTGACTTCTTCCGCTTCTACTGTTTGTCCTGGCATAAAAAATGAAAGATCAAATGTTTGTTTTTCACTCATGTTTAAAAACTCCCTTTGTTATGTTTTTTTGAATGCAAAAAAGCACATCCATTTTTTGAATGTGCTTTCCAATCTTTTCATGTATAATTTAAATTGTACAATTGAACGGCTTGCTCAAGGGCGTCTGGCTCATCCCCGATAGGAAGGGGGTGATGCATATGTCAACATTTGAAGCGATTTCCCTTATGCTTTTATTCGGGATGTTTATCTTTACTTTGTTGACGTATATAGACAAAAAATAGACTCCCCTTGAGCTGTGGAAGGTTAAAGGGAAGTCTACCTAAAGAACCTATTCGAAAAGCCAGCCCCTTGAAGGGCCTAATTGTACATTGCCGGGATGTTAGAGCATCCTGGCTTCTTTTTATTTTATGCAAATCGCTTTGCATGTAAACATATTTTAATGAATCGAATACAAGACGTCACCAGAAGAAATGAAGACGGCTTCAAGACGGTTGTATTACAACTGCATTATAGCATATTCAGTTATTATTTTGCTAATTAATTAGCTAATTTCCTCCACTTTTCTTAGAATGTATTCTTCAGCTTTTCAGGCAGATCAAAGTCCTCGAATGTGAAAGGAACTTCTTCTTCAAGCGCCTCTGAATCAACATCCAATCCAGCGATTTTAGCAGAATCAAAGTTGACATCAAATAATGTCACACGCTCAGTGCCACGGCCTGATGATTTATCGTCAATGACAGCTTGAAGAGTGAAATATGGATCTTCTCCTTTTTTCACATAATTGAGCATTAATTGAACGAAACGGGACGTAACTTTATAGAATGTTGCCGTTCCTGTTCCGTTTGCTCCAGTTGTTTTATGTCCAGTCATTCGGCGGCCCATGACGTTGACTTCTGATTTGTTTTTCTCCACGTTTGCTTCGAAGGTTTTAATAAATGCAAGCTCCTCACCTTCTAAGAAAAGACGACCTTCTTTACCTGAAATTGTATTTTGCGCTTTAAAAGCCATCTTACTTCACCTCCACATTGAAATAGAATTTTTCTGCTGCATCTACTGGTTGAACCGCTAAATCGATGATAAATCCATCACGATCTTCATTGAGACCGATCACGATATCTGTTTCTGAATTAAAGCCTGTAATGCCGCTGCCATCTTGAAGCTGTGTAAGATACTGAGTAATCAGTGTTTTCACAAGCTGCACACCATCATCTGATGCTGGAATGTCATTGCCATTGGCTTTACGTAATTTAATCAGATTTTTTAATTCGAATGTTAAATCATTGTTGATCGCATCAAGCACACGAATGATTTTATTTTTCGCCAATTGCTGGTTCTTTTCAGCTGTAAAGCTAGTCAAGGAGTTAATATCTTTTTCAACACTCACGGTACGATCTCTCGCATCAAAGGTGAAAAGGAACTCCCCTTGTGATAATCGGTATTCTACTTGATCATTGTCAAGGCGTTCTAATGTATCGACTGCTCCTTCGTATTCAACAAAGGTCAATGACTGATTGAAATTTGCTCCGGCACTTGCACCTGCGACCCATGCTGTTGTTTGGGCAGGTGTTAGTTCTGTTCCATCTTCGAGGACAACGCCGCTTGTCACATTGATGATTCCTTCTTGGTCCGCTGCATAATTCGCCACAACCCCTTGCACCTTACGTCCTTGCTTATCACGTAGACGCTCGATAAATGAAGCGAAGGTTGCTTTTAATTGCTCACTATTATCGACTGGAAGGGCAATGACATCGAAGTATTCTGTTTCTGCTGCTTCTAGGAAAGCTGTATAATCTGCGACACTTGCCACGCCGTTTTTCCCGCCGCTTAGTGCCACACCTGCTGTGATGACGGCTTCACCTTCACCAGAAAATTGAACGTATTTGTTTTTCACAAGGTCTTTGACATCAGTGACGACCTGTTTATCCACAATATCTGTTCCAAGATAAGTGATCACATCGCGTTTTGTGCTATCAAGTACATTTTCTGCGACTTGTACTGTGATCTCATTTCCTTTTAGGCCGCCATAATTTGCTGTGACGACAAAATTTTCAGCAATTTCGGCTTTGGCCGGCTCTCCTTCATTTAGGCGGTAAAGCAAGACCGTTTGGGCTTTTTTCTTTGCTTCACGGAAAAGAAGAAGTGACTTATCATCAATGTTGAGTCCAACCTTTTTATTTAAATCTTCCATGTTTGAAACGGAAATAAAGGTTTTGGGTTCTCCCCAGCTCATCACAAGGGGAAGTGCCACTGTACCTCGATCGCCTAAAGTAATTCGCTGCTCTGCTGTTGTTTTAAAATTAAAGTAAATACCAGGACGCTTTTTCTCTGTACCTGGTGTAAAAGTGCCTCCGTTCATCCTTTAAACCTCCTTGGACAAAAAAGCATCAATGTGCTTTTTCGCTTCTGTTTTTGTAATTGGTTGATGTTTGATATAAAAAAGAGCCCCTTCAAGGATTTCTGGTTTGACCCCAAAAAGATCCTTACTGTGCTCCTTTAAGGCTTCAAATGAAAAGCCAAATTCTTTTTCTTCGCCGGCTGTTTGAGCAGGCTGAGCATGTTTAGTCTTGCTCACGTTTGATCACCCCATCTGAAAAGTTGATATCTTCAAGGCTTGCCTGTTTGTCACGGTTATACCAATAGCTGCTATCCCACGTCAGGACAATCGCTGCTACGCCTTGATCTATCATTCTTGTTTCCACTCTTTTTATGCGGACATAATCATCAAGCACCTCTCCGTCTTCACTCATCATCTGAATGATTTGACGATCAGCAAGCAATGCATCAACGATTGATTCTGCCGCATCATGTGCTTTTTCTGTATCAATATGAAAGACTTTCACTTGCAGCGAATAAGATTTCATAAAGGTAGAGACCGTATCTGGACCACTGATCACTGTCACAGGCGGCACGTAAACGGATGGCACTTGAAAGCGTTCTGGCAAAAGACGATCATACATTGTCACAGGAAAGTGTGTGTAGATATAATGCATGATTGCCCCGACTTCTTGATTCATTCCATCACCTCCCAAAATGTCGATCGAACCAGCTTTGCAGCTTTCGATCCAGCGACTGGTCAAACATTTGCTCATAGAGCATGACAGCATGATCCCAGTAGCCATTTCCATCAATCCATTGAGAGGCAAGCATCATTCCTGTACTTGCATTCGGATCATATTCAAAGCGGCTGCCAGTCCATCTGCCAGGCACCCATCTTCGCTCTCCACTTGAAGAAGTGGCATGTCCATCATTGACATAGGAGGCATATTCAAGCTGCGTTCCCACTTCAAGTGTGAGACCGCCTTTTGAAATGAGAAAATGATTCTCCTTATCGCCTTGTGTAAAGGATCTAAGAAGCCGGCCTGTATCAACAGCATTCTCCTTGATTAATTCATCCTGAATGATGTCTAAAAACTCCAGGCCCATGTCCTCCAGCCAATCTTGATATTCTGCCTTTAAGCCGCCATCACCCGCTGTCTGCAGCTGTGAAATCAGCCGGTCAAGTCCATCAATTTTCATAGATTTTCCTTCCTGACTGCCATCACTTCGATGTGATGATTTTTCACTTTTTTAGGCTGCTGTAATTTGAGTGACACGCCATTCCACATCATTTTGTCATGCAAGCGAATATCACTTCCTAAAGGAAAATGAACAAGATAGGATTGATAAATGACTGTATTCGGCTCTTCTTGCACAAGTGACTGGTTCTTTTCTATGACATAACAAGCTAGATCGGTCAGGCTGGGAGCATCGGGATAGGAAAGTGTTATTTGTAAATCATCAGCTGGAATTCCAAATTTCCCGCGGGCGGACTCCTTCCGTTCAAGATGAAAAAGATCACAGCGATCTGTTAATAGAGATTGATAGCTCATAATGACCTCACCTTTAACTTGGCACTGCCGCCGGTCAATGTTGGTTCAATGTAATCTACAAGCAGGGCATATACATAGGGTCTGCCTTTCACTTGATCAGCTGCCTTCGCATATGAATAATCGCCCATTTTCTCTGACGTAAAGCCTTTCATCATAGATTCGTCATCATTCAGCATGGCAAAATATTGGGCCATTTTTAATAATGCGATTCTTGCTTTTTCAGGGAGGGGCTGATATTTTTCGCTTGAGAAATCGTGACCTACGATCTGAAATACCGCAGCTTCTGCTTCGATAATATCTGCTGTCAGTCTTTCCACAGATCGATTTTTCACACGATCAAAGACAGAATAGGCTTGCAGTTCTTCAGCAGAAATGATCATGGCCTTCCGTCACCTACTCTTTCACTTTCATCACTTTTGCTACAGCATCCTCTTCCTCAAATTTGCTGTCTAGCTTCGCTGTGAGGACAATAATAAATTTACGGCTGCGAATATCTTTTTCTACTTCAATTCGAATATTACGAGAGAAACCTACGATAATATTTTTAGGGTGTGTCAGCAAAATATCTGATACGTCTGTTCCCGCTTCGTCATATGGCTGCATATTGGCAAGACCTTTGACCGGCACACCGAATGCAGAAGAAAGTCCGCCTTGAATGGCCGCATCTCCAAGGCCTGTCTGACGGTTTGCTACTTGATCCTTCCATTCAACTTCTAAGCTTGGGGATGTGTAGAAACGGAAATCCTGAGGTACACGTAAATATTTTGACGGCATCGCTTTATAGGCTTGCTTAAACATTTGGCGGCTGATTTCCGCTCCGTTTGCATCTACGATATGAGAGACTGCTTGTTTTCTCACGCCATCCATTTGGGCTAAAAATGGATCTGCTGAAGCCGTATCGCCATTGACGATGAGCTCTTCAATGTCAACGGCTGCTCGTTCAGCGAGCATTTGCATAATCGTCTGCTGAATTCCGTCTTTCTCAATATTGTTTTCAATGCTGTCGTAGGTCATATGAATCTCTGCGATGACCTCTTTCGCATTTAGCTGGACAGTGCTTGTCGCTGGGACAATACGGTCTTTCGCATCAAGTGCTTTGCCTTCTTCTGCTGGGCGCAAAATACGCTGGCCAAAGCCGATTTTTTCGATTTTTTGTGAATCACTTTCCATTGGAATAATACGTGCATCATTTAAAACGGTTGGTGTATTTTGCATCATTCTAATGAATGTGTTGGATTGGGTTGCGTTCATGAGACCGCCGGTTTTTAAGCTGGCAAGTGTCATTTCGGCCTTGCGAATCAACTCTTGATTTCTCACACTGTTTCCTCCTTATTTAGGCTTAAAGTAAGCCATCCCATATGGGCTTTGTACTGTCGTTTTGTGTATCGTGGATTGTTTGTTTTGACATACCGCGCGCTTTTTCAAGCATGTGAATCCGCTCTGAAATAGGCAAAAGCTGCTGCTGAAGCACTTGCTCAAGCGCTGCTTTTTCTCTGCTGGCTGATTTCTCTAAGGAAGAAAGCTGATGATGAATCGGTGCAACGACTTGCTCAAGCACCTTTTGGACAGGTTCTTCCTCTGTTTGATCTGTTTCCTGCTGTTCTGCCTGCTGTAAGACGTTTTCAATGGCCATTTTTGCTTTTTCAAGCTCTTGTACTTGCTCCGTTGTCAGAGCGGCATCTTGTTTTTGTACGGAGGCTGGCCTTTCACCAATCGTTTGAAGCACATCCTCTGTCTTCAAAATGTCCTGCACGATTGGCAGCAATTGCTCAAGCGCTGATCTTACACCCGCCTCATCACCATCACTTGACTGTAAGGCTTCCAGCAGATGGTCTAAAACGCTCCAAAAATGTTGTGACATGTTTGCACCTTCCTCTTTCAAAAAGAAATTTTTCAGCAAAGAAAAAAGCCCTCTCTCATTTGTGCTTTGAGATAGGAGCTGATCTTGTTCTTCTATTGCTACGATGTCTGCCGTTCCAGCCATTGAATACCCTGTAATGTGGCCTTTCTGGATTTGATCCCAAATCTCTTGGGAAGCCTTTGTTACAAGTACCCAAGATCCTTTTCGAATCAGCTCACCGCCTACCTCAAAATCAGCGGGGGCAATGTATGATTCAACAACCTCGCCCACACCATGTTGAAAATCATGCTGCTTGTCAATGCGGCGGGCATCCTTCATAAAACCATGTGCCGCTCTTTCAATTTCTTTGGCAGACATAAAGTCTTGGTGTGCATCAGGTGTATTCGGTTCATACACGACACCATACACAAGACGATGAGCATCTTCTGCCTTTGTCAGCACACTAACCTCCTTTTGAAAATCAGGCTGGCTTTTCTTTGCCTTCATCAAAAAGAATTTCTTTTTGTTTGCGGCTCTGTCCACATAGGAAACATGCGTAATTTTTGCGTTTTTTAATTCTCTCGGCATATGTTCACCCCCTTTCAAAAAAGCGCATGCGCTTCGGTTTATTTCTTCAGCTGATTCGCCTCTCGTTGAGGCTCTTGTTCGGCTGATGTCATGCGGCTTTCTAAAGGTCTGTGATAGAGATCCTCCGGCCATTCCTCTAACGTTTTCCCAAGGATACGTCCTGCTAGATCTCGCAAATCGTTTGGTGACACTGCCCCAGCCTGAATAAACGGTGTCAGAACCTTGGCAATCTCTAATGGATCTCTAAAGTCAGGACCATTTAATAGGAAACGAACATGCCAAATATCAAGATCCGGCAGGAAAAGGGTATTGAGCTTTCCTGTGATGAGATGCCGTTCAGGCTGAAATACCTGTTCTTCTGTTGTTTTTCGCGCCGTATCGGCTGTCGCTTTGTTATAGTCTTGAGACTCACCTGTGTAAATAGGCGGCAGGCGAAAAGCAGAGCGGATTTTGTTTCTTGTTTTTTCATCGTATTCTAAAAAGAGTGCATCTTCTTGCAAGATCTCTGCTAGGGATTTGAAGTTCACTTTGACATTTGAGACATCTTCTTCTCCAGTTAACCCTTTTTCCGTCGGGAGACCTTCGACTTCAAGCAATAGAAATTTATGTGCATGATCAGAGCCTTCGATATCGTCCATATAATCCTGAAGCTGCTGATAGGAAGACTCAGACAGCATTCCATTTTCGACAATGATGGCACCAGGTACATGCCGCCCTTGTTTAAAATAAAGATAGTTCAACTCTTCTGCCTTGCGTGCCCCATACATATTGACGATGTTGCCAATCCAGCGGGGAATCCCATACGTTCCACTGCCGATTTTAAAATGAATCACTTCTGTTGCGCGCAGCGGCTCTGGGGTGGTGTCATCGTATTTGCCTGTTTCACAATGTAAAATGCGCGGATCACCATACTCCTTGAAGAAGACTTTCTTTTCATTGATCACCTGCACATATTTACGGAATCGTTTCTTTCGATTCATTGTTTTCAATTCGCCGTTTTCTGTATACCGGAATTCAACATCAACTGGCTCACTAAGCTTGCAAATACGGATATGGAGCGCATCTAAATACTCGATTCCTGCCGGCTTTCCCTGACCATCTCGGAGAACCTCTAAAAAACCATTCCCCGTTTTCTCCCGGTCTTCGATGACATAGCCAAGCACCACATCAGCAGACTCATCATAGTTCATGTATTTCGTAAACTCTTCAAGTCTTGTCCATTCCTTCTCTGCTGCTTTCTTTTTTGCCGGTTTCACACCTTCTGCATTAAAGTCAAAGGCATATTCTACGCCAAAACCAAAGCCTAAAATATTGGTCTTATACGCATCAATACATTGCTGAAGAATGGTTGAATATTCTGCCATGCTTTTTAATTCATTGATATTGTAAGGCGGGGGAACAATGTCATCTTTTTCGTAGGAAAATTCATCTGCATACATTTGTTTTGTATGATCAGACATGTTTGCCTTCATAATGGTTGCTTTCAATTGTTTCATTGTATGGACCTCCTCTCTCTGTTTGGACGGACACGCTCTGAGGCGGTCTGTTTCAAATCTGTCACTTCATAATCATCCAGCGCATACCAGATGGCTGATAAAGTGTGCGGATCGATTTGAAATTCATCTTCCTCTAGACGTCCATCCTTATCTGCCTTATAGGTTAGTGATTGAAGTTCATAGATGGTATATGGACAAGCATCAGAACAAATAATTTTCTTAAACCGTTTGATTTTTTTTGTATACTGCAAACGTGAGCCTTGGAACTTATGTGCCGCTACCATTTGAAATCCGCGCTGCCGAAAATAGTGAATGGTTTTAGGTTCGGCTGCGTCAGCTTTAATCAGTTCCTGTGATTCAATGAACTCTTGCAGGTCAGTGGCTGTTTCATCATCTGTTTTCCCGCGGTCGTAATATTCCCAATAAATATATAAGTACTTTTTTTCATGATCGACAGCTAACCGAATGAGCGCATTGTATGATTCAACAAATCCAAAATCCATGCCTGCTCGTTTCAGCGGTCTGTCAATCTGCTGAATGGCTTCTAATACATCAGAATGGCTTCTCACCTCAAATTGAGGAAAAACCTTTGTGCCATTAATGCCGAAATACCCCTTCCTCGCAATACGATAGAGATCTGGGTCATACTCTTTCAGCTCATCCAGCTGCTTCACGTAGCTTTTAGGAAGGAATAGGTTATCTTCCGCCGTGGAGTGATGGTAATACGTATCCTTGATGACAACGGTTCGCTTTTTGTATAATGTTTCGTCATCTAAAACAAATCGCTTCAGCTGTTCATCTCGAAAAAAATGTCTGTACGTCCAATTATCCTGACCAACGGGATTCGTCGATAACATCATATAAAGCGGTAAGGATGGATGCCTCAGCCTTCCAAGCAGCTCTTTAAAACCTTCATAAGAAACCTCTGAACATTCCTCAATCCAAATGATCGAGATGTTGTTGATCGATTTCAATTTTTCAGGCTTGTCCAGTCCTTTAAATAAGATGCTGCTGCCGTTTCGAAACGTTAGTGCAAGCGGCGAACTTCGGCACTTCACCACGTGGTCGATGCCGAGGTCGCTAACGATTTCTTGTAATAAAGAAAAGGTTGATTCGCGGTGCGTATCATACACCTCTCGAATGACAAGTGCTGTCCGCTTTTCTTCCAGCAGTTTTAAGACAAGCTTTAAAGCAATGTGATAGCTTTTGGATGAGCCATAGCCTCCTACTAAAAATTGAAACTTTTGATTCCAATCGAATAGAAAGTGTTCAAAGTGAGGATTGACTTCTTTTTCAATCAATGGCGTCATGAGTCTTCCTCTTTTCGCTTGATCATGATTTGAAGATCTTCCTCTTTTTCTTCACGCACTGCTTTTTTTGTTTTTTCGATCGTCAGTTCAATTTGCTTCAGCCTTAATCTTCGTTCATCCTTCGCATGTGCGAGCTCTTCAAACTGTTTTATTAAACGCCTGAGTTCACCCATTGCACGGGATTGTGCATTTAAAAACGTCGCATGCCGATCCCATGAAAATTGAAACGAGTATTCTTCTGAGGTCATGTCTAGTTCTGTCTGAATGCCTTCGCCTGTTTCTTCTAATGAAGAAGGCATGTATGCCGCCTTTTTCACCTCTTTGATCATGTCCTCTTGATCTGCTACATACATGATTCGCTGCGCCCGAATAATGGCTGCATATTGAATTTGAATTTGGTCCCAGATTAAATCAAGCGATGTGCGTCCATCCATTTTCTCCATGATTTCAATCGTTTCATCTGAAAGAAATTGATTGAAAATCGAGTGTGCTTGCTTTGACGAAGTTTTTTGTCTTTGCCATCCGTATCGTCTTTTCCACGATTTGACGGTATGGATCGAGACATTGTAATGATCAGCAATTTGCTGGTACGTCATCCCCTTCATATAATCCTGCTTGGCCTCTATCCGTTTATCTTTCATTTACATTCACCTGCCGCCTCCTTTTAATTCGAATGATTCCCTCTGAAGGAATCATTTGTGTAGGGCTAGCAAACATTCGTTTGGTCTTTCTAACTATAGGTGGCAACTGTAAGACAAGCTTTAGCTGATTTATTTTTGAACAGAAAAAACACCTATTCAGCAGCTCTGAATAGGCGTTCTTGTACTTTTTTGGACATTTTCGTCCGCGCTCTTTCCATATGTTTTTGCACAGTTCCTTTTTTGACATCCAGCATGTCCGCAATCTCGCTAAACGATAACCCTTGTGTTGTGTGCATAAAGAATACGTCCTTTTCTCGATCTGTTAAAACAGACAAAGCGTCATCAATTCTTTTTTTGTCTCTCTCACTGACTTCTCTTTCTTTCTCTTGAATAAGGGTATATTCATGTGATAAAGCCTCTAACACTTCTGGATTTGCGAGAATGGTACGCTGATAGACTGAACGTCTGTCTAATCCTCTGCGCGCACCTGGCTCTCTTCCGATTTGGAGCCATTCTACTACGTATTCCAGATCGCTTACCATACTGGCGATCATTTTTTTATCATGCTTGTCTTGAACGGACAGCTGATGTTCTTCTTTTTCTTTAAATGGTTCATATTGTTTTCTAGCATTCTTTAAAGCTCTTTTATATTCAATGAGTAAATCTTGCATATTGGCTCTCTCCCTTTTTTAAGAAAATAAAAAACGGACACCAATCAGGCCCCCTTTAGCAGGGTCTTGATCAGTGTCCGCAGGCTTTCCGTCTTGGACATATTGTGCTTTGATGTGTTCAGTCAGTTAGCTGATTTTAAAACCAATCTCGTGATCTACTCTTGCAAAATGACCTTTTGCCGTTTGAATAATGGTTTTTCCATGTTCAGGTACATCCATTTTATAAGCCGTTCCTACATTCCCATCTAACACGATGACTTGAATTTTTCCTTTTTCCATCTCACCGACAAATGTTTGGTTTTCTTGAATGAATAGTTGTTTTGGCTCGTTCATCTGCTTGTCTCCTTTTTTGGTGTTGGCCTCGTGCCACCACCTACCGTATTGATAATGATTTCAACTCTTGGACACATACTATAAAACTGAGAAACTCTTAAATCGACCATCTGCAGAGGGACTTCATCGGCTATAGAATGAAGTGCTTCTTGAATATGCTGTAGATTCGGCTGAAAGATGCTGACGTGTACTGGGCGTATCAACCCTTTTTCTGCGTATGTACGCTTTTTTTGGCAGTCAGCTATGTCAAACGGCATGTGATCAAATAAACGAATTTCAAGTGATAGTGCGCCTTTTAATTTTTGCGGGCATTGCCCTTTTGCAGCTGATCGTATTCTTTTCATCAATGTCTCTTTTGTTAACAAATGCTCATGTTCAATGATTAAATGGATGACCATGTTATGATCTCCCGTCATCCTTTGCCCACTGGCGGATGTCTTGTTCGTTTTTACTCGCTTTGAGCAAGCATTTCAAAAATGTCATGATTTGCTTCCATCGTTTCACGTTGACCTGATTCCTCCTTTTTTGTATCATCAACCTTAGCTTCTAGGAGGGTCATATATGTCTCTTTCTCTTCTGATGTGGCAAAAACAAACATCGGTGTCTGATGATGAAAGGCGATCCAGCCGCCAGCTTGGTCTAAACAAAGCTGCGCTTCTTTTCTAGCATCAAACGTCAGCTGATGTCTCATCTTCTTCAGCTCCCTCCAAGCTGTCCTCAATTTCTGTTTGGTATCCATATCGTTTCATGTCATATAACCAATAACTTTTTGGATAACCAAAGTCACTTATCTGAGTCACCATTGGATGTTCAATATTCATTCTGCTCGTCTCCCCTTTTCTAAGAACCGATCTTCTCTTAAACAATTACTCTTTTCGTGTAACTTTTGGCCAAAAAAAAGCTCTTGAACCCCGGTATTCAGCAGATCTGCAATATGCTTTGCTGTTTCTAAGCTAGGCTTCGTTCTGCCCATTTCGATATTCGCATAGCCGCTTGTGTACTTATATCCCAATTTTTTCGCCATATAGGTTTGTGTTTTTCCTTGCAATATGCGCTCTTCTCGTAAATTTTCAAGTTTCATCTTTCCACCTCTTACTCAATATGTGTAAGTTATATTCATTATGATAATATACACGAAACGAGTAAGTCAATCATATTTTTATTCTTTTTGTGTATTTATTTATCTTTTCCGTGTAATTCATGATAAAATTTACTCATAACATGAAAAAAGGTGTTTCTGATGGATAATTTGACTGGGAAGATTCTAACTGAATTAAGAGAGAAGCATGGATGGAGCAAGTCAACAGTTGCTAAAAAACTCGGATTAAAGGCGATGTCCACTTATGCAAACTGGGAATACGGCTTGAGAAAACCCGACGGTGAAATGATTGTGAAAATTGCCGAATTATATGGGGTCTCAACCGATTATCTTCTCACAGGTAAGGACAAAGGCAGGCCCGATGACGATCTTGCAGACGATCCTGATTTGCAAATTGCGTTTAAAGCAGCATCAGATTTTTCCGAAGAAGCACGAAGACAAACCATCGATTTTATTAACTACATTAGAGAGAAGGAGAAGCAAAAAGGTCGTCAGCCAAAAAAGCGAGACGACAATTGATCATCTCTTTTCATCTGCTTTACGCTGGGACGAACCCAGCTTTTTTTTATACCTCTTTTTCCCTTAAAAAAGAAATAGCATATGAATAAAAAATCATGTCTTTTCCAACATAATATGTGACAATTTTCGCCATAATTACTCTTTTTTTCACATATTTTAATTGACAAATAATTCTATTATTATTAATATATGTATATACCAAAAAAAGGAGTGTTACCGATGAAAAAATTCATGAAAATCTGTACATTGTCTTTAGCTGCTGTAGGTGCTCTTACATTCTCTCAAACTGAAGGTGCTCATGCAGCTGCACAGCCAAAAGAACCAGTCATAGCAAAAGCTCCTATTATGAATAAAGTAATTACGGTGAACCGTACGCTTTCTGTAGGTTCTTCAATCGCCGTCTCTCTTCCAGCAAGCCAAATTTCTGTGTCGGGTGCAACGTATGCGATTCAATTAGATCAAACAGCTCCAAACTTTACTTGGATTCGCGCTGTACAACGCGGTTCTGTGACAGTTTCCTACTATAATTCACTAGGCGAGCTTGTGATTAACTATATTACTGTTCGATAAGCAATCTAGCTTTACATATCTAAAGGCGATGACATGAAGTCATCGCCTTTTGGTGTTTAGAGTTGGTTTCATCTGAATCATGATTGCCAACATCCGTACAATATGTTAACTTTTAATAAAAATAAGTTAACATATTAAGGAGGCATTAATGATGAGAGAGCAGCTGTCTTTGTCTTGGGAAGCAATAGCGGAGAAGGCGATGAAAAATGAACCGATCACGGTGCAAGAGGGTCTAGACATTCTAAAAGCTGACGATAGAGAATTGTTACCTATTATGCATGCAGCCTATCAAGTGCGATTTCATTTTTTTCAAAAAAAGGTGAAATTAAATATGATTTTTAACGCAAAAAGTGGATATTGCCCTGAGAACTGTGGATATTGTTCACAGTCGATGATTTCAAAAGCACCAGTTGAAAGATATACAATGCTTGATCAAAAGACCATTGTAGCTGGTGCGCGTGAGGCTCTCAAAAGAAAAGCCGGGACTTATTGTATTGTGGCAAGCGGGAGAGCGCCTTCTCATAGGGAATTAGATGAAGTCACAGCAGCAGTCAAGGAAATCACTGAAACGATGCCTTTGAAAGTGTGTGCCTGTCTTGGGTTATTAAATGAAGAAAAAGCGAAGCGGCTGAAGGAAGCGGGTGTTCATCGGTATAATCACAATATCAATACACATCATGATCATCATGCTCACATTACGACAACTCATACATACGATGACCGCGTGTCGACCATTGAGCAGGTCAAACAATCTGGCATGTCACCTTGCTCAGGGGTCATTATTGGAATGGGTGAAACCAATCAGCAAATTGTTGAAATGGCTTTTGCGCTCAGAGCACTTGATGCGGATTCAATTCCAGTCAACTTTCTTCATGCCATCGAAGGAACACCGCTTGAGCATCAAAAACGAACACACCCGATCAAAGCATTGAAAGTGCTGGCAATGATGAGATTTGTCAACCCAACAAAAGAAATTCGGGTATCTGGAGGCAGAGAGTTTAATTTACGGACACTCCAGCCGCTCGCACTGTATGCCGCAAATTCCATTTTTGTTGGTGATTATTTAACAACAAAAGGCCAGCAAGTCCAAACGGATCATCACATCATTGAGGATTTAGGGTTTGAAATAGAAGAATGTGCGTTATAAAAAAAGTCTGCCGATTCACCGGCAGACTTTTAAGATTAGAATCTTTTATGAAAATCGACAGTTCCGCTTCCATCTTCTCGGTCAAAGCTGCCAACAAACGTCCAGTTAATATATCCACCGTCACCATTGTTGACAAACGTACCATCTTCAAATACCCAAATACCAAACGTAATACCGTCATATTCAACACTATCATAGTAGACAACATTGTTCAGACCGCTAAAGTCGTGGTCTTGGCTTAAGTTTTGGACAACTACGTTGTAGTTTTGACCTGCTTCATAGAACGCACTGTATGCCGCATTTTTTACGAATCCATCACGATTTTGAGATGATTTTACTGCTTGTTCAATTTTATCGGCAATGGCTACTGGATCAATTGAGACACTTCCATCAACACCTGTTGTTGTAGCAGCTTCAGCCGTTTGACCAAAAGTCGTAAGAGATAGAGGGGCAGCAATCATTGACGTAGCGATGACAGAACCAACAAACATTTTGCTTGTTTTTCTCATTATTTCTAACTCCTCCTTTAATTGGTATGTTTATGTACTACCCCTTCATCTGTCTCTTAAACACTAATTTATGAAAAAAATTCTTATTCTACCAATTAAGAGGGTATTTTTACTGTTTAATTAGGCGAAATAACAAAAAAACTACTCTTATAAAAGAGTAGTTTACAGTATTACATGAACAGGATAAATAAAATCACACCTAGGATAATTCGATATATCGCAAAAGGCACCAGTTTGATTTTATTGATCAGTTTTAGGAAGAATCGAACAACAAAGAGAGCCACAACAAACGCACTCACAAAGCCGACGATAAAGAATGACAGCATATCCGGTGTTAAATATTCGGCATTTTTCACAAGGGTTAACAAGCTTGCTCCTGCCATAATCGGCATCGCCATGATAAATGTAAAGTCTGCCGCAGCACGGTGATTCAAACCAAGAATAACCCCGCCTGCGATCGTCGAACCTGAGCGCGAAAATCCTGGCCATAATGCTAAACATTGAAACAGTCCAATATAAAGCGCCTGTCTGTAAGTCATGTTATCGACAGAGCTTGTTTCTGATTTCCGTTTATTGATCCAGTCAGCGACAAGCATCAGAACTGCCCCTAAAATCAAACCGACAGCGACTGTTCTGACGTCAAATAAGTATTTATCAATATAATCTTCAAATAGAAATCCTAAAATGACGGCTGGAACAAGTCCAACTGCAATTTGGGCGATGGTCAGTTTATGCCCGCTGCGCTTTTGCTCTTCGGTGATATTTTTCTTTAAGCCCAATAAGTTTAAAATACGATCTTTAAACACGATCATGACAGCTAAAATTGAGCCTAACTGAATCACGACTTTAAATGTGTTGGCCGCTTCTGGCGTAATAATTTCCTTTGATTTTAACCAAAGATCATCGACAATGATCATGTGACCTGTAGATGAAACAGGTGCGTACTCTGTTAATCCTTCGACAATTCCTAAAACCAGTGCCACGAATAAATCCCATAGATTCATGATTTTCTTTCCTTTCAATTCTGATCTTTTGAACACGCCAAACATCTATGTCCACATAAAGACAAGCTTCCTTCATCGAAAGCTCGTCTTTATGATACTATATTTTTTTCAAAAAAAGATTATGACATCAAACCTTTTCTTCTTTATACAAATTGGACCGCATTTTGAACCAATCAAATAAGTGAGTCGTGATGACCTTCAGAACGGCATACGTCGGAATAGCGACAATGATGCCGACCACGTTGAACAATTTACCAGCTGTTAATATAACAAAAATAATCGTAATGGGATGAATATGAAGGTTTTTCCCCATCACCTGAGGAGAAATGAATTTCCCTTCAACGAGCTGAACCACTGTCCAGACTATAATAAGTTTTAGCAGCATTACTGGTGACGTCACAAGTGCAATCACAATCGCTGGTGTAATCGCAATTGTTGGACCAAGGTAAGGCACTATGCTTGTACATGCAGCAATGATAGCGAGCAGCAGCGCATAGTCAAGTCCAATGATCATATAACCGATTAACAGAAGAACACCGATACAGAAGCTGACAATGATCTGTCCGCGAATATACGAGCTTAGACGGTGGTTCATTTCGTGAAGCATGATATGTGTATGTTCCCTCATTTTACTTGGGAAAAATTTCAATAGATAGTCAGGCAGCTTTTTGCCGTCTTTTAATAGATAAAACAGAATAAACGGCACAGTCACGATCGAGATAATGACTTCTGTGAGCGCCCCTAAGAATGTTCCTACACCGGTAAAGGTGCTTTCCAAAATCTTCGTCGCTTGACTGGATGCTTTACTTACCAATTCAGACACGTTAAAGTTCATCGAGTTTTGCACTTGATTAATAAAGTTACTTCCTGTTAATTGTCTAATTTGATCTTCTACCGTATCGACGTATTTCGGAAGATTATGAAATAGACTCATGGTTTGAGCTTGTAAAAAAGGAATAATGGACACGATGGTCACTGTAATAATCCCAATAATGACAATATATAAAAGCAAAATGGAATAGATCCGCTTGATTCTTGCTTTCTCTAACAAGTTAACAATTGGATTTAATAAATAATACACGACTCCCGTTAAAATAATCGGTAAGGCAATGGTTTTGACGAGTACAATGAGCGGTGTGAAAATAAATGATGTTTTCATGAAAACTAGGATATTCAATCCAATTAATAACAGGACGAGTAAAAAGAGAACAAACTTGTTATCAAGAAAAAATTTTCTAAATCGACTGCTCCACATTTGCATAGAATTCATATTGTTCCTCCAAACACGGGCTATTTTATGAGTAAATTGTACACTACTTGATCATGATTATGGTCGTCATTGTTTGAGCTTTTTTTCCCATTTTGCAATGGACATTGCCCATACAATGAGAATCGGCTGTCCAATAAGCCTTATCCATAGCAAGGCTTGTTCTGTATTTTCTTGACCTGGAAACGGTATTCCCTCACGAGCAGCAAATAAGTTTGCAGGGAAAATGAGTACAAGATAGACAGCAATGGATTTTGCCGCTGCAATCCTGACATTTGGCAAAAGCAGCAGCACGGCCAGCAGCCATTCAAGACATGCAGTCGCATAGACCATTACATATGGAAATGGCCAGCCTGGCATCATGCGGGCAAAGCCGCTCGGCTCTATCACATGAAAAATACCAGCCGCTATGAATAAAAGCGCAAAGATGTATGTACTTCCTATATGCAGGACGCGCTTCATGTTTCCTCCTCTCCCTTCTATCCTGAGTATTACCCGAAGAAGGAAGAAACTACCCACTTTTCGTACATTTATATCCTTTATGTAAGACGCATCAGCCTATATAAAGGTTTCATCCGCTTTGCAATAAAAAGAATATTCTTTCATACAAACGCTTTCAAAGCATGTATAATCAGAGAAAAGCAGAAGGAGGGAATCACATGATTCGATTTGCTGTCATCGGAACGAACTGGATTACAGATCGGTTCTTACAAGCTGGTGAAGAACTAGCTGATTTTACATGTACAGCCGTCTATTCACGGTCCGCTGAAAAAGGACAGGCCTTTGCCGAAAAATATGGGATTGATACGGTTTTTACGAACTTACAACAAATGGCGGAAAGTGATACGTTTGATGCCGTGTATATTGCGAGTCCAAATGCCCTTCATAAAGAGCAGGCCATGTTGATGATGGGGCATCAAAAGCATGTTTTATGCGAAAAACCATTCGCCTCTCATCGAAAAGAAGTGGAAGAAATGATTGCCGCAGCGAAAAAACATCAAGTGTGTTTGATGGAAGCGATGAAAACGACATTTCTGCCTAATTTCCTTCAAATCAAACAGCATCTTGATCAGCTTGGACCTATCAGGCAAGTGGTCGCGCATTACTGTAAATATTCTTCAAGATACGATGCCTATCGAAGCGGCGAGCTTCCAAATGCCTTTAAGCCTGAGCTATCCAACGGTTCTTTAATGGATATCGGGGTGTACCTCGTTTACCCAGTCATATACTTATTTGGTTTGCCGAATCAAATCACCGCAAGAGGCTATAAGCTTTCTTCTGGTGTGGATGGGAACGGTTCAGTCCTTTTACAGTATGACGGGCATCAAGCACTTCTTTTTCATTCTAAAATTTCAACGTCTCATTTATCGGCTGAAATTCAAGGCGAGGATGCCACCATGGTGATTGATCAATTCCACCGTCCTTCACGAATCACGATACACGACCGTGACGGACATCAAACTGACATCTCTCTCAAAGATGATCAGCCAGCTATGTCTTATGAAATCAATCATTTTATTGAGTGTATTCAGCAGGGAATGGGGCAGTCTCCTGTCAATACATTTGCCCTATCTGTTCAAACCATGTCCGTCATGGACGAAGCGAGAAGACAAATGGGTGTGTTGTATCCTGCCGACAGACAAAATGTATAGGGCATGAAATGATGAACAAAGGGCGAAATTTTTTTGTTCGCCCTTTGTTTCGTGTCAGTCGTTTATTTTGCGGCTAACACATCCGCAAATGCTTTCACATACGGCGGAAGGTCCGGCGGGCGTCTGCTGGAGATGAGGTGGCCATCTGTGACAACTGCCTCATCGAACCAGTCCGCACCAGCATTTGTCATATCATCTTTAATACCAGGTGTACTTGTCACTCGTCTGCCTTTCAGGATTCCTGCTGATATCAGCACCCAGCCGGCATGACAAATCTGACCGATTGGTTTTGCCTTCGCATCAAATGTACGGACGATGTCTAATACTTCTGGATAACGGCGCAGTTTATCAGGCGCCCATCCGCCAGGGACTAGCACAGCATCATAATCATCAGCTTGAATGGAATAAAAATCTGCATCAGATACCGCCGGCACACCATACTTCCCGATGTACTCATGATTTGCTTTTTCACCTACAAGATGGACAGTCGCCCCTTCTTCTCTTAAACGCAGAACCGGATACCATAGCTCTAAATCTTCAAAATCATCGCTGACAAACGCAATGACCTTCTTATCTGATAAACGCATACTATCTCTCCTCTTCTTTCGATTTCCTCTATTGTACGAGATGTCCTCTTAAAAAGAAAAGCGGTTCCCCTTGAGGAGAACCACTTGACCTTATTCGCTGATCTTGAATTTTTTAATTAAATCACGTAATTCTTCCGCCATTTGGGAAAGAGTTGTGGATGAAGAACTAATCTCTTCCATAGAAGCAAGCTGCTCTTCAGCAGATGCTGCGATATCTTGGATGCTTGCTGAACTCTCTCTTGATACATCTGCAATTTCATTTACTGCTTTAGAAATTTGCTCAGATCCTTTCGACAGCTCGCGCACCGTTGTATTCATTTCATTCATTCTTGCTGCGATTTCCGCTGTTTGCTCATTTATTTGTGAGAAACTTTCTTTCGTTTGATCTGTAATAGTAAGACCACTTTTCACTTCTTCATTCACTGCTTTGAACATATTTTGAGATGTTTCGATTTCAGTAACGATTTCATTCACAAGCTTTTCAATCTCTTTTGCTGAATCCGATGATTGAACCGCTAGTTTACGCACTTCTTCCGCAACAACAGAGAAGCCTCTGCCTGATTCACCTGCGCGTGCTGCTTCTATGGCAGCATTTAGTGCAAGTAAATTCGTTTGATCCGCAATGCCGTTAATCACGCCGAGGATGTTTGTGATATCTTTTGATTTATGCTCTAGCCCGTTGATCACGCCTTCAGCTTCTTTCACTGAATGGTCAATCGTCTTCATTTGGCCAACAGTCTGCTCCACAAGCTGTCCACCTGTTTCTGCGACTGTTTTTGATTGAACAGATGACGCTGTGATGACATCAGACGTTTCGGCAACTTCGTTCAGTCCTTCATTCATTTGTTTTAAATGAACCGCGCTTTGTTCCACCATTTCGCTTTGATTTTCGTTGCCGTTTGAGAATGTTTCAATAGATAATGTGATATGTTCGGTTGCTTTAGTTGTTTGACCTGCGCTTGCCGTCAGTTCTTCAGATGATGAAGCAACATTCTCAACAGATGTTTGTACTGCTTGAATGACATCTCTTAGGGACTCACTCATTTCATTAAAGCTTGTGCCAAGCTGTCCAATTTCATCTTTTGAGCGGACATCAATTTTTTCTGTTAAATCTCCCTGACTGATCTTCTTCGAAGAAGAGACAAGAGTGGAAAGTGGTTTTGTAATGGAACGGATGATAAAGAAGATCAGAATCCCGCCAATGATCAGCGCGCCGGCTAAAATGATGGCGGCCATGTTAAAGACTGGCTGTGCAGCTTCTTCTACTTCACTGACAAACATCGTCCCGACAATCTTCCAGCCAGTCGCCTTGTTTGTGGTGAACTCCATTTGCTTTTCTTTTCCTTCAAACATATAGCTCATAGATCCGTTATCTTGTGAATACATTTTTTCTAACCATTCACCAGATAATTTTGTTCCTGCTTTTTTCGTTGGATGTGCCACATATGTACGGTCTGGACTTCCAATAAAGGCATAGCCTTGTTTCCCAATGTTAATGCTATTGGACTCTTTAACTAGATTCGCAATGTTTAGGTTCATCGCGATGACGCCTGATCCATCCTCTAGTTTTTTAGAAATGGTTACCACAAGTGTACCGGTTGAAGCCGTTGCATATGGTGCTGAAACAGACAGCTCACCGTTTTTCGCCCAGCCGTCTTTGTACCAATCCCGCTCAGTTGCGACATAACCTGCAGGCATTTTTTGATTAGGATATCTTGAAAACACTTTGCCGTCACTTGAAGCGACAAAAATGCCTTCTGTGTCATCATTCATACTCATGAACTGCTCAAAGCGTCCTTGAATATCGGTCGTTCCTTTTTGCTTGAGCTTTTTCTCCGTGATCCATTTGCTAAAGAAATCGGCTGCGTCTGTTTTCACTTTGACAACCTTCGTAATATTTTTATCTAGCTGCTCTACGTTTTCCTTTGCACTTTGCATAATTTGATCATTTAAAGAGGTGCTTGCCGTATGGTATGAAGAGAATGCCAATACAATGATTGGACATAAAAGAATAAATAAGAAAGAGAATACGAGCTTTTTTGAAATAGATGGCTTTCTGAAATACTGTATGAATTTCATAAAAAAGAAAACTCCTTTTAGTAAGATAGTATATATATCGGAAGTACTACTAGGTTCTTTACTTTTTTAACTTATTAAAGTCTAAATAAGTCCAAATTACCCAATTTATATGCATCGAATGGAAAAACACCTGACGTTTTGGCGTCAGGTGCTTAAGATTGTTGACAAAGGGCTAAAATGTTCTTGATTTTAGCCCTTTGTCTTCTTTTTCAGTGTGATAGAAAACCTTTGCAGTCTAGGAAGAACGAGTACCAGAGCGAATAAAAGATTCGTGAGCACCGGCGCGCAGACCTGACACCAAATTTGAAGGTTTGTCTACACGCTGAAACACCTGACGTTTTGGCGTCAGGTGTTTCGCTACTCTCTTACATTTTAAATTGTTTAATAAGCTCCCTTAGTTCTTCTGCCATCTGAGATAAAGTGGCAGAAGATGAGCTGATCTCTTCCATAGATGCAAGCTGTTCTTCTGCTGATGCCGCGATATCTTGGAAGCCTGCTGAGCTTTCTCTTGAGAGCTCTTTGATTTGATTCACCGCATGAGAAATATCATTTGAGCCATGCGATAGCTCTTCGGCTGATCTGTTCATTTGTTTCATTTGTTCTGTCATTTCTGATGTTTTATCAGTGATTTTCTCAAAACTCACTTTCGTTTCATCTGTAATGTTTAATCCAGATTGTACTTCACCTGCTACTTGTTTAAACATTTTCTGCGATTTTTCTATTTCCTCCACAATTTCGTTCGTCAGGCTTTCAATTTCTTTTGAAGAGCTTCCTGACTGCTCTGCCAGCTTGCGGACTTCTTCTGCGACAACAGAGAAGCCTCTGCCTGCTTCACCTGCTCGTGCGGCTTCGATCGCAGCGTTTAAAGCAAGGAGATTCGTTTGATCCGCAATACCGTTGATGACCCCAAGAATGTTTGTAATATCCTTTGATTTCTGCTCCAAGCCTGCAATGACAAGCTCTGCTTCTTTTACTGCCTGCTCAATCGTTTGCATTTGACCTGCTGTTTTTTGAACGAGTTCTCCTCCAGCCTGAGCAGTTTTGCTCGATTCGATCGACGATTCCATCATATGAGAGGTTGTATCGACCATATGCGATAAGCTCCGATCCATTTCGTTTAACTGAACTGAGCTTTTTTCGATCATATCATTTTGATGTTCAGTGCTGTTTGAGAACTGTTCAATAGATGATGTGATATGCTCGGTCGCTTGAGCTGTCTGTCCTGCACTTGCCGTTAACTCTTCAGACGATGCAGCCACATTTTCAATGGAATTTTGGACAGCTTGAATGACTTGCTTCAGCTTTGCTGACATGTCGTTAAAGCTTTGCGCAAGCTTACCAATTTCATCGTGCGTACGAACTTCAATATACTGGGTCAAATCACCTTGACTGATTTTTTCAGCCGATTCAGAGAGCTCTATCAGTGGCTTTCGAATCGATTTAATAATAAAATAAATCGCGATTCCGCCAATGGCAATCGCAGCCGCAAGAATGATCATTGTTAAGTCGAGCACTGGCTGTGCGGCTTCTTTTACTTCATTCACATACATCGTTCCAGCAAGCTTCCAGCCGGTTGCTTCATTTGTGTCAAAAAACATTTGCTTCGGCTGCCCATTGTATTCATATTCAAAGCTGCCTTCTTTTTTATCATATAGTTTTGAGATGAAGTCACCAGTCAGCTTTGTCCCAGCCTTATCGGTTTTATGGGCCACATAACGCTGATCTGATGTGGCGATAAACGCATAGCCTTCTTGGCCAATTTTGATGCTGTTTGTATCTTTTACAACCGTATTTAAGCGTACATTCACCCCGATCACACCAGATCCATCTGCTAGCTGTTCTGATATTGTGATGAGCAGGTCATCTGATGACTTATCGGCAAAAGGATCTGAAATGATGAGTTTCTTCTCTCCCATCGATTTCTGAAACCAAGTTTCATTTTTTGCGCTCTTTGCATTACCTTTGTGAATCTCCGAATATTCAGTTAGTTTACCATTTTGATCTGCAACAAATACTTCTACTACATCGTCATCTGTTTCCGATAATTGCTCTAATTTCACTTTGAGTAAATCTTTGTTTTTAGCAGTCAATTCACCCTTTTTGATCGATTTAGATAAGTATGAAACCATGTCAATTTTAGGCTGTATATCTTTATTAATGAGTTCGTTTAATTGTTGAACACCATTTGCAGCACTAGACATAATCTCATCATTAAGAGACTTTGATGCCACTTCATAAGAAAATGCAGCCAATACGAGAATTGGCACTAGGAGAATCGCTAAGAATGCAGTAATTAATTTCTTCGACATCGTAAAGTGCTTAAAAAAGTTGATTTTTTTCATGACTCTACTCCTTTTGATTTATGATTTGTGGTCTTCCTCTTCTATTCTTAGGTAATATGAATTATTTTTCAAGGAATAATGTTCAAAAAATCCAAAAAATAAGTATAATTACCCATTTCTTTTGATTTACTCAATGAAAAAGAGCCTCTATCTGGAGGCTCTTTTCTTCCTGTCTATTCAACCTTAAATTTGCTAATTAAATCGCGTAATTCTTCTGCCATAGAAGAGAGTGTGGCAGAGGACGAGCTGATTTCTTCCATTGATGCCAGCTGTTCTTCTGCTGAAGCAGCAATGTCTTGAATATTTGCCGAGCTTTCACGTGATACGTCTGCGATCTCACGAACAGCCTCTGACACATGTGCCGAGCCTTTTGAAAGCTGAACAACGGTTTGATTCATTGTTTGAAGCTGGTCAGAAATTTCTTTTGTCATTTCGAAAATATTGTGGAAGCTTACTTTCGTTTGTTCAGTGAAGCTTAGGCCTGATTGAACTTCTCGATTCACCGCAGTGAATACTTCCTGTGATACGTCGATGTCTTGCACGATTTCTTTAATCAAATTCTCAATTTCTTTTGCCGAGTTGGCAGATTGAACCGCCAGTTTTCTTACTTCTTCTGCTACAACGGAGAAGCCTCTGCCAGATTCACCAGCTCTTGCTGCCTCAATCGCTGCATTTAGCGCAAGTAAATTCGTTTGATCGGCAATTCCATTGATGACACCGAGAATTTGGGTAATGTCTTTCGATTTACTTTCAAGTGCACTGATGACATTCTCTGCTTTTTTCACGGACTGATCAATGACATTCATTTGAGAAGCGGTTTTTTCAACAAGCTGGCCGCCTTCCCCTGCGATATCTGTTGATTTGATCGATGAAGCAGTAATGGATTCAGCCGATTCATTCATATTCTGAAGACCGCGGTTCATTTCCTCTAACTCTTCTGAGCTCAATTCGACTTTATCATTTTGGCTTTCATTTCCGCTGGAGAATTGTTCAATGGCTAGTGTAATATGCTCTGTTGCTTTACTTGTTTGTCCTGCGCTGGCAGTCAGTTCTTCTGATGAAGATGCGACATTCTCGACTGAAGTTTGAACGGCTCCAATGAGAGATCGCAATGAGTCAATCATCGTATTAAAGCCTTTACCAACTTGTCCAATTTCGTCATCTGACTGGATCTGAAGCTTATCGCGTAAATCACCTTCGCTGACTTTTTTCGAGAAGCGGGCAAGATTGGATAATCTTTTCGAAATAGAGCGGACGATAAAGAAAATGAGGGTTCCTGCAACAATGAGTGTGACACTGAATACGATAATGGCTGTATTGAAAACGGGCTTTGCCGCTTCTTCTACTTCAGATACGAGCATCGTTCCACCAATTTTCCAGCCGGTTAATTCATTGGTGACATATGCAACCTTTTTATCTGTTCCTTTGAGGGTATAGCTGCCGCTTCCTTCTTTATTTTTAAAAATAATACTGGCCAGATTTTCATTGACTTGACTTCCTGGCTTTTGGGTTGGATCTGCTAAAACTGTTTTATCTTTCTCCATGATGAAAGCATAGCCTTTTTGCCCAATTTTGATTTCTTTTAGTTTTTGGAGCAGGCTGTCAATTTCCATATCAAGACCAATGACACCTGAACCATCTTTCATTTTTTGGGCAATTGTGATAACCATTTTGCCCGTGGATGCTGCTACATATGGTTTTGTGATGACTTGTTTGCCGTTTTCTGCTTTCAATGCCTCTTGATACCATGGACGTTCTCTTGGATCGTAGCCATCTGGCATCTTTTGAACTGGATATTGCATAAACAATCCCTTTTCAGAGCCTGCATAGATTGCGGATACATCTTTTTCATTAATTTTTCCAAATTGCTGTAATTCTTTAATGGTCGCATTTCTATTTTTTTCTTGAAGATTAGACGCTTTGAGCGAGTCTGAAAACAGTGTCACAGCATCTGATTTATTTCCAATATTCTCATTGATTAAGGTATCAAATGCATTAACCTGACTCATCGCACTGCCCATAATCTGTTTGTCTAGCTCTGTCTTTGATGTAAAAAACGCACTAATTGTCAGTGCCACAGTTGGCAGAATAAGGACGACCAAAAAGGCAATGATTAATTTCTTTGAAATGGATGGTTTTTGGAACCATTGGATCATTTTTCCCATTTTAACTTTCCCCCTTTACTTCTCTAAAGTTATTATCGGATGAAAGGTGTATTTTTAGAGGCTGGAAATGACGTTTAAAAATAAAAAAAATACCCAGACAATTCTGGATACTTTTTCATCATTATTTAATTAATTTTAAATTGACTTGTGAGCTCTTTTAGTTCCTCTGCCATGTTGGCAAGTGTCACAGAGGAAGATGTGATTTCTTCCATAGATGCTAGCTGCTCTTCTGCAGAAGCCGCAATGTCCTGAATGTTTGCTGCGCTTTCTCTCGAGACTTGGCGCATCTCCTGCATCGCTTGTGAAACAAGCTTTGAACCACTTGATAGGTCAATGGCTGTATCGTTTAATTGCGACAGTTTTTTCGACATTCCTTCTGCCGCCTCATAAATGTGCTGGAAGCTTTCTTTTGCTTCTTCTGTCATACCGAGTCCTGCGTTTACTTCTCGATTGACTGCTTTGAACATATCTTGAGATTTAGCAATTTCTAGTACAATTTCTTGGATGAGCTTCTCAATTTCTTTCGCTGAATCTGCGGATTGGACTGCTAGTTTTCTCACTTCTTCTGCAACGACGGAGAATCCGCGTCCTGATTCACCTGCTCTTGCTGCTTCAATTGCTGCATTAAGCGCAAGTAAATTCGTTTGATCCGCGATGCCATTAATGACATTTAAAATACTCGTAATATCTTTAGACTTGTATTCTAATTCTTTCATGACCTGCTCTGCTTCTTGTACAGATGTATCAATATGTTTCATTTGGCTTGCTGTGCTTTCAACAATTCGGCCGCCTTGACCAGCAGCTTCTGTTGATTGAATAGAGACAGCAGCCACTTCAGATGAGGTTTGTGACATATCTTGTAATCCTTCGTTCATTGCCACAAGCTGATTCGTACTAGATTCGACTTTCTCGTTTTGTGCTTCATTTCCATTTGAAAATTGTTCAATTGACATCGTGATATGCTCTGTTGCTTGACTCGTTTGGCTGGCACTTGCCGTCAGCTCCTCTGAAGCCGAAGCCACGTTGTCGACAGATTGCTGTACAGCGCGAATGACGTCACGAAGAGATTCACTCATCTTGCTGAAGCTTCTTGTGAGATCTCCTATTTCATCCTTCGATTTGGTTTCGAGGGTTTCTGTTAAATCCCCTTCACTCACCTTTTCTGAGAAATCAACAAGCCTTCTCAGTCCAATGGTAATCGAGCGAACAATGAAGAAGATAGCGACACCGCCAAGGATAAATGAAGAAATTAAAAGAATAATGGCAGAATTCCAAACTGGCTGTGCTGCTTCTTCTGTTTCTGATACAAACATCGTTCCAGCAATTTTCCAACCTGTTAAATCATTTGTGACAAAAACGATACGTTTTTGTTCTCCTTTATTCTCATAAGTTGATGTTCCTTCTTTGCCGCTGTAAAGGATTGATGAAATATTTCCTGTGACCTCAGATCCTGACTTTTCTTCTGGATGGGCTACAATTTGTTTGTCTTTATTTGCAATAATTGGATATCCTTCTCGTCCAATTTTAATTTCTTTGATTTTATCAACAATGTCTTGCACATCAATGTCGATTCCGATCGCTCCCGACCCGTCCTTCAGGCGCTGGGCAATCGTGACCACCATGCCGTTTGTTGTAGCAGAAATGTATGGATTGGTGACAACTGGCTCACCTTTTTCATCCTGCATCGCTTGCTGATACCAATCGCGTGTTGTTGGGTCATAGCCTTTTGGCATGTCTACTTTAGGAAACTGAATGAAATCACGATTTTTACTTGCTGCATAAAATCCAACTACATCATCTTCGTTGATTTTGCTGTATATTTCAAAATGCTCATACAGTTCGTCCTGGTTTTTCTTTTTAAAGTCTGCAGCAGTTGTTGTTTGAGTAAAAAGTTTCACCGCGTTTTCTTTATTCAAAAGCTTTTGCTCGATCATGTCATTCATATCATTGACTCTTGCTTTTGCTCCGTACATGATTTCATGATCTAATTCTTCTTTGGCAATCTGATATGAAATCGTACTGAGTGTAATGATTGGCAAGACGAGAACAAGTGTGAATGAAATAATCAGTCTTTTGGAAATCGATGGTTTTTTCAACCATTTTATTGCACTTTTCATGTTTTTCCTCCTTTTAAACGATATGTTTTATATCGGACATCTTCATAGTATTTTCATGTTTTTCAAATAAAAAGGATGCTATTTTGTTTATTTCCACAAATTGATTCCTTGCCCAAGCACCCTGCATACGCTAATACAAAAGGGGGCGCTTTTCATATGATTATCCTTTCAGGACAGCCAGTGACAAATGAGCAGCTGGCATCGTTTCAGCTAGAGGGACAAAAGCGGATCATTTTGATGCAGTTACAGGCCTCGAATGATACGTTCCGCTATAGGCAAGCATCTGATTTGTTATTTGAGGTCACTTTAAGATCGAACATTATGAATGCTGCAAGAGATTTGAATAAAAGCGGTGCCTCATTCGCCATCTTTCAAAGGTCGCGTGCAAATGATGCGTTTTGGCGTGTGTCGGAAGCAGGAGCACTAGAGCTGCGTTATCAAGTGGAGCCATCAAGAGGCATTAAAGACATTTTTGAAAATGGTTCAAAATATGCATTTGAATGCGCAACAGCGATTGTCATTGTGTTTTATATGGGGGTTTTGCAAACAGTAGGAGAGGAGAAGTTTAATCGAAGACTTCGCAGTTTAACACTGTATGACTGGCACTATGATACTTTGTCGATTTATACAGAGCGCGGGAATGATTTTATCTATGGGGATTGTTTATATTTCGAAAATCCAGAGTTTAGCTATCAGCAATCGCAATGGCGCGGGGAAAATGTGATTTACTTAGGAGAAGATCAATATTACGGTCATGGACTTGGAATTTTAACAGCGGCAGAAATTATCGACAAACTGAATAAGAGAAGACGGCCAGGTGCGGTTCAATCCGCTTATTTATTACCGCAGACTACCCGGATGGATGTAATTTATCTCAGGCAAATGTTTGGCAGCTAAAAAAAGCCTCTTGTCTATTGGTTATGACAAGGGGCTTCTGTATGCCTTGCGTTTACGATAATTTTGGAGTGTGCCAAGCATCGTGTTCGCAAGGACCTCCATTTCTTCTAAATCTTTTCTTGTGACCGGCGAGTCGTGCCGGCTCCATTTCACGTATCGAACAAAATAGTAATGACGAATGGGCGTAAGGACAGCAGGAGAATGAGGGAAATCATCAAACCAAAATTCAATCTGGCCTTTTTTTCGGTAGGAATGTTTTAAGATGTCCATCCTGTCACACCACCCATCATGATTTTATGTCTGCGTCAGTTCGTGCATGATGTCTTCAACGCTTAAAATCGAGTGAATACGTCCAACGCCCTGTCCTGCCCACAGAGCCATTTGATCAGGGTTACCTCCGGCAGCAGCTGCTTTTCGCATCGGTGTTGTGCATAGATGCTGAACTGGGTAAGGAAGAACCCTATCTTCATGCAGACTTTCATCCTCCATCCACTGATTCACAATACCTCTCGCTCTTTTCCCAGAAAAAAGCCTTGTCACCCTCGTTTCACTGCCTTCTGCCTTTAAAATGGCTTTCTTGTATACCTCTGCCGCAGCACTTTCCTGGCTGGCTAAAAATCGTGTGCCGATTTGAACCGCATCCGCTCCAAGCGCTAGCGCTGCTTTCATACCTAATCGGTTCGTGATGCCTCCTGCAGCTATCAAAGGCACACGGCAGAGCGGTTTGACGTCAGAGATCAGACTGATCAGCCCCACCAAGGCGTCTCCTTTTGCATGTAAAAATGTGCCGCGATGTCCCCCTGCTTCACTTCCTTGCAGCACAATAGCATCCATTCCTTTTTCCTCTAGAAGCAGTGCTTCCTCTTTTGTTGTCGCCGTTCCGATTAAAAAGATTCCCTTTTGTTTTAGGTGGTGAATCGTTTGTTCATTTGGACAGGCGAATGTAAAGGAAACGATCGGAACGTCTTCTTCCAGAAGAATGTTGATTTTCCGTTCAAAATCATCCCACAGCTCTTCTTCGCTTGGCATCCTATGAGCTTCGGGCCATACAGGCAGTCTCTTCTCCCAAAACGCCACATCCTCTTTTTTCACATCTGGAATTGGCTCTGGTACAAACACATTGACCTGAAACAGGCGAGATGTCAGCTGTTTGACCTGTCTAATCTGCTGTCTCAAATCGTCAGGCTGCACATATCCACTTGCCAAGCTGCCAAGCCCTCCGTAATTTGAAACAGCGGCTGCCAGCTGCGGTGTCACAGCTCCTCCTGCCATTGGTGCTTGGATGATTCCATGTTCGATTTGCAGTAACTTTTTGATGTCCCCCATTTATTTCCCCCATCTCTTACTCGTTTGACGACACTTGTACATAAAAATGACGATGCCTCGGCCCGTCAAACTCACAGAAATAGATTCCCTGCCACGTGCCAAGCACAAGATCTCCATCATGAATGAGAACATGCTGAGACGCCCCCATATAACTCGCTTTCATATGTGCAGCCGTATTTCCTTCCATATGGCGATCCTTTGGATGTTCCCACGGAAAAACTTCATCAAGCCGGCGAAGCATATCTCGTTTCACATCTGGATCCGCATTTTCATTAATGGTGATCCCTGCTGTCGTATGTGGACAATAGACGATGACAGTTCCGTTTTGTATGCCTGTTTCCCTGACATATTGGAGAACCTCATGTGTGACGTCGATCATATCATCGCGTCTGTCTGTTTGTAGATTGATTTTTTTCATATGAGCTGCTCCTTTTTCACGTTTCTATAAAAACCATACCCTTTTTATGTGAAACAAATCTTCTTATCTAAAGTTTACCAAGCAAAAAAACCTCGTCAAGCAATGCGAGGTTTTTAAGAAAAGTGAACCTTTTTGACTTCAATGGTTCGAATATGGTGGTCTTCAGCATCAATGATCGTAAATTCACAGCCTTCTGCTTCAATCGTATCCCCAATGTCAAAATCAAATTTATGCGTCATCATCCAGCCAGCAATTGTATCAACATCATCATTCTCAATGGCTAAATCCAATAAATCATTTACTTCATCAATCAATGCTTTCCCATCCATCACATAATGAAAATCACCTTTTTTAACGATGTGAGGTGTTTCATCCTGATCATATTCATCTCGAATCTCTCCGACAATTTCCTCTAATATGTCCTCCACTGTGACAAGTCCCGCTGTACCTCCGTATTCGTCTACGAGCACTGACATATGAATCCGTTCCTTTTGCATCAAAATGAGCAATTCTTGAACAGGGGTGCTTTCAATCACTCGGATCACCGGACGCATTAAGTCTTCAATCGATACATCTTGATTTAGAAAGCTGGCCTTAAATACATCTTTGCTGTTAATAACACCAATCACATGATCTTTGTCTTCTTTAATAACAGGGTAGCGTGTGTACCTTTCGTTCAGCATATAATGGGTCACGTCTTCTAAGGTCTGTTCAATCTCTATAGCTGAAATTTCTGTACGCGGAATCATGATCTCTCTTGCCACTCGGTTATCAAATTCAAAGATTTTATTCACATATTTGTACTCAGATTGGTTAATCTCACCCTTCTCATAGCTTTCAGATAAAATGAGACGCAATTCTTCCTCACTGATCGCCACTTCATGTTCTTTGACAGAATGATAACCAAATAATTTCACGATGCTTCGTGCAGCCCCATTTAATGCCTTAATAAACGGGTACATGACTTTATAGAAAAAGATGAGTGGTTTTGCTGTCACAAGGCTGACCGCCTCTGCCTTTTGAATGGCAATTGTTTTAGGCGCGAGTTCTCCCACAACGACATGTAAAAATGTAATGATCACAAATGCGATGATAAACGAAAGGATGTCAGTCAATGCAGAATGAAGCCCGATTTTTTCAAACAGCGGATGCAGAAAATGCTCCACCGTCGGCTCACCCAGCCACCCTAGACCTAAAGCCGTAATGGTAATGCCAAGTTGGCAGGCGGATAAATACTCGTCAAGATTTGATATCAGCTTTTGAACATGAATGGCTCTCTTATCCCCGCTTTCGATCAGCTGGTTGATTTTAGAGCCTCTAATTTTCACAATCGCAAATTCAGTGACAACAAAAAATGCTGTCGCAGCAATGAGTAATATGACTAAAAATACGTTTAAAATGTACAAAAAAACCCTTACCTAACAATGGTAAGGGCTCACCTCCTCTGGCATCAATTAATCATTACGGCCATTTAGGAAGATCATTACAAAACGGAGCAATTCAAACAGGGAGACAAGGGCCGCTGCTACGTATGTCAGAGCTGCAGCATTTAACACCTTGTTCACGCCTCTTTCTTCACTGCTTCTAATGATTCCTTCTGAAACAATGATATCTTTTGCACGAGAACTTGCATTAAACTCGACAGGCAATGTCACAAGCTGAAAGAATACAGCTGCTGAGAACAAAATGATCCCAAGCCCGATTAAGTTAAGGCTGCTGAGCAAAATTCCACCAAGGAAAAGAAGCGGAGCAACACCAGATGCAAAGTTCACGACAGGAAAGATCTTATGTCTCAAAACAAGCGCACCATAGGATTCCTGATGCTGCAAGGCATGTCCAACCTCGTGTGATGCGACTGAAATGGCCGAAATGGAGTGGCCGTAGTACACAGGTTCAGATAAACGAACCACACGCTGCGTCGGGTCGTAATGATCAGTCAAAGTTCCTCTTACCGGTTCAACGGGCACGTCATATAACCCGTTGCGATCTAAAATATATCGAGCGGTTTCAGCACCTGTTTTCATACTGGATGCTTCCACCTTTGAATACTTTTCAAAATTATTCTTCACTTTAAATTGTGCCCAAAATGATAAACCCAATGCGGCAAACGTTAAAAAATAAAAAAACAGCATGCTCATCAGCTTCCTTTTTATTTTATATATTTATTTACAATTTTAATGACTTTTATGTACCATGTACAGCAAAAAGCACTAGGTCTTTTTTAGGGGAATAACCGCACCAATGAAAAAGAAGAACACACCTAAGCAAGCTGTATAAAAGGTCCCTGTACCATAAAGGTCTTGAAAAAAGTGCAGCCATGAAAAATCATTCATAAAATGATTCACAGCATTTAAATCAAACACGAGTAAGATGACAGCTGATGATAAAAAGTGCACACCAATAAAAAGAAGTACGGTCTTTTGAACAAACGACATTCGAATTCCCTCCTTCTTCTCCCTTATTTTAAGATATGGGTTCTATTTCAATACATGACGAAGATGAAAAAATGTTTCCTCAATCGGGCATACTGACATTAGCAGTCTCCTGAAAGGAAGAGTCCGATGAAATCAAACCGTATCTTTATCGCTTGGCTAAGGTGGCCACTTTATCTTCGAATTGCCATTATAATCTGTTTCTTGCTTCTCTTTTTTGGACAATTAATCGTTTTACTTGAACCGAAGCAATATCATACGATCTTTGATGGGATCTGGTGGGCGCTTATTACAGTCTCTACGGTTGGTTACGGTGATTTTGTGCCGCAAACCATGCCAGGGCAGGTGGCAGGTATGGCGCTCATTTTTATCGGAGCCAGCTTTGTCACCGCTTATTTCGCCACACTTGCCGCCGCTGTATTCAGCAAGCAGCACCATTATGTTGAGGGCAAGGTAGCCTTTAAGGGGAATGGACACCTCATTATCGTCGGCTGGAATGAGAAGACAAACAAACTGCTTCAGTCGTTTCAAACGATTGATCCAGCCATGCCGATTGTGCTGATTGATGACTCCTTGAAAGAAGGGCCTCTTTTGGAAAATGTCCATTTTATTAAAGGACATGGGACCGAAGATGTCACACTTCGTAAAGCCAACATTACCGGTGCAGATGCAATCATGATTACCGCAGATCAGCATGAAAATGAAGTGACAGCCGATATGCAGAGTGTTTTAACCTTACTTGCAGCAAAAGGATTAAACCCTTCTCTATATTGTTTAATTGAAATCTTAACAGATCGTTACGTGAAGAATGCCGAGCGTGCTGGCGCTAACCAAGTCATTCATACCTCTGATGCTGTCAATCATTTAATGGTTGAACATTTTCTGATAAAGGAACAGCTTACGGCGTTTAAGAAAAAACGACATATGACGCTGCATAAACACGTCACCATCATACCTGTACCGGCTTCATTGGCTGGAGAAACATTCTTAACGGCGCTCCATCACTTTCTAGAGCATCATGTAATTATCGTTGGCGTACAAAAAAAAGAAGGACCCATGATGAATCCTCCCTTTGGCTATGAGCTTCATCCAGAGGATGAATTGATCAGCCTTTAAAGCAGTGCGTCTTCTAATTCCTTGACGAGCGAAAAGCCAATCTCAGCATAAGCCTTTGATACATCCCCATCTTTCTCTTTTGGTTCTTGGAATTGATTAAAGGATGCACCCACATTTCCAACCATCGCATGATCATCTAACTTATCTTGATAGACATGCTTTAAGAGAAATGGATGTCCCATTTTCACCACAACACCTGGCTGATCGAGCTGGCCTTTCTCGGCTGTAAAAGGAACTCTGAGAAAGGTATAGCCATCACGGTTATCAATTTTATAATCAAAATACCCGTGATCATAATCCCAGTTCCCATTAATGACATAACCGAGCGGCTTCATCGTTTCTTCTAAATGGTAAAGTGAAAAGCTTTCACCAGGCAGCCTGGATGGTACATGAATCATACGAAACCCTCCTTTTTGTATTAGGGTTCGTTAAAGAGAGGAATTCATACATTTCCTCTCGCGATTTGGACATTGTTTGTAAACGCGGCATCGAACAGGCTTTGATTGGATGATTGATTCGTCTCGTTATCACTGCCGGAACCCGCTGTTTCCTTCGTAGCACTCTTAGAACAAATGCGTCCGACATTGCCAAAGTTAACGATCGCCTGACCAGAAATATCATGAATATATATATGATTCGTCCTCATTTTTCACCCTCCTCTATTCATTATTCTATGTACAGCACACTGGAAAGCTTGCACAGGAACCTGAAGAAAACAAAAAAGGCACACCTTTATGAAAAGGTGTGCTTTTTGTTCTTATGATTGTTTTAAACGGCTTTCAAGCTCTGCTTTTTTCTCTTCGAAGCCTGGTTTTCCTAGTAAAGCAAACATATTCACTTTATAAGCTTCTACTCCAGGCTGATCAAATGGATTGACGCCTAGTAAATATCCAGACATCGCACATGCTTTCTCAAAGAAGTACACGAGGTATCCGAATGTATAAGCATCCATCTCAGGAATTGTCACGATAAGGTTCGGTACTTTTCCATCTGTATGGGCAAGCATCGTTCCTTCAAATGCTTTTTTATTGACGAAATCAACCGTTTTTCCTGCCAGATAGTTCAAGCCATCAAGGTCTTGTTCTTCTGCTTCAATTACAAGCTCATGTCGAGGCTTGTCTACACTCACGATTGTTTCAAACAAGTCTCTTCTTCCTTCTTGAACATATTGACCAAGTGAATGAAGATCTGTTGAGAAGTTAGCAGATGAAGGATAGATTCCTTTTTCATCTTTCCCTTCACTTTCACCGAATAATTGCTTCCACCATTCTGCGAAATATTGCAGACCTGGCTCATAGTTAATCAGCATTTCAATCGTTCTGCCTTTATTGTAAAGGACATTGCGGACGACAGCATATTGGTAAGCCGCATTTTCAGAAAGCTCCGATGAAGCGAAGTCTTCGCTTGCTTTTGCTGCACCTTCCATCATCTGATCAATATCTGCACCGCTCACAGCGATTGGCAAAAGACCGACTGCTGTTAATACTGAATAGCGTCCACCAACATCATCCGGGATGATAAATGATTCGTAGCCTTCTTCAGTTGCTAATGTTTTAAGTGCACCGCGTGCCTTGTCAGTTGTCGCATAAATACGTTTTTTCGCTTCTTCAGCACCGTATTTTTCAATGAGGAGCTTTTTAAAGATGCGGAACGCAATGGCTGGCTCTGTTGTTGTACCAGATTTTGAAATCACGTTAATGGAGAAATCTGCATCTTCCAATAGATCCATTACATCTGTTAAATAAGATGAACTGATGTTGTTTCCAATAAAAATGATTTGCGGTGTCTTGCGCTTGCCTTTTGGCAAAGTGTTATAGAAAGTATGGTTCAAAAATTCAATCGCGGCACGTGCCCCTAGATATGACCCGCCGATTCCGACAACGAGCAGGACGTCAGAGTCAGATTTAATTTTGTCTGCACTTTTTTTAATGCGGGCAAATTCTTCGCGGTCATATTGCTTCGGCAAGTCCACCCAGCCTAAATAGTCACTGCCTGCACCCGTTTGTTCATGAATATTATGATGGGCTACCTTCACAAAATCTTTTAAATATGTAAGCTCATGTTCTTGAAAGAAAGGTAACGCTTTCGAGTAGTCAAATTGAATATGTGTCATCGCTTGTAAGCCCTCCATTACGTTAGTTCTGTCCCTTTCACTTTAGCGGAACTAGCTTTTGAAATCAAGTGATCGTCACTGGCATGGCAAAAAGCCGCTTCTCTTGTTGAGAAGCGGCAATCTGGATTATAAAGAAGCTTTCAAAATCGATAGAATATCATCACGGTTAAGTTTCATAAAGTTACCAAAACCACCGTATTCCATCTCTTTTGCTGCAATGTCGGCAATTTTGTCCAGCTGATCTTCACCAATATCATAATCCGCTAAACGGCTTGGTGCACCGAGACTTGTCCAGAACGCTGACAGTTTGTCGATCCCTTCTAATGCGATGTCACGATCTGACTTTCCGTCTGTTTCGATGTCAAACATGTTCAGCATAAGGTTTTTAAAACGTTCTACATTATGATCGAGCGTGTGGCGCATCCAGTTTGGGAAGAGGATAGCAAGCCCGCCTGCATGCGGAATGTCATAGACAGCCGATACAGCATGCTCAATCGTATGGGACGCCCAGTCGCCAAAGTAACCCATTTGCAGCGTGCCATTTAAAGCAATCGTTCCTGCATATAGAATCGTTTCACGATGCTCATAGTTTTGTAAGTCTTCCAGCAGTTTTGGTGCTGTCTCGATGACTGTTTGAAGAACAGCAAAACACATCCGGTCCTGTAAAGGCGTGTTTTTCACATTATGGAAGTATTGCTCAAAAACGTGGCTCATCATATCGACCATACCATACACCGTCTGGTTTTCTGGCACAGAATACGTATGCTCAGGGTCTAGAATTGAAAAAGCTGGGTGAGTGACAGAGCTGCCCCACACATATTTTTCATTCGTTTCCCAGTTTGTGATGACAGAGTCTGGATTCATTTCTGAACCAGTTGCTGCAAGTGTCAGCACTGTGCCAAACGGCAGTGCTTTTTGAGCGGTTGTTTTCTTTGAAATAATATCCCACACATCACCGTCATACTCTGCTCCGGCTGCAATTGCTTTTGTACAGTCGATCACACTTCCGCCGCCAACGGCTAATAAGAAATCAATGTTCTCCTTTTGGCAGATATCGATTCCCTTTTTCACTGTTGTGAGGCGCGGGTTTGGTTCAACGCCAGACAGCTCAAACACTTCTGCATCTGCTTCATTTAACGCACTGATGACATTGTCATAAAGACCATTTTTCTTAATGCTGCCGCCGCCATATACAAGTAACACTCGTTTTCCATAACGAGCGAGTTCGCTTTTGAGTCCTTCTAGCTGTCCTTTTCCAAACATCAATTTTGTTGGGTTATAGTAAATAAAATTCTCCATCTGTTGAAACATCTCCTTACAACGAATATATCCAAAAACATGAAAGACTACTGTAACATATGTACACAATGAACTCAAAAAAGATAACTGCCCGCAAGCAGCTATCCCTTTATTGTTCAATTATAAAGAAGCGTTCAAAATGGCTAAAACATCTTCTTTGTTCAGCTTTTTAAATTGACCAAATTCACCGCGTGCCATTGCACGGTCTGCAATTAAATCAATTTTCTCATCGTTGATGTCATAATCGGCTAAACGACTTGGTGCACCAAGACTTGTCCAGAAAGCTGACAGCTTGTCAATTCCTTCTAAGCCGACTTCTTCATCTGTTTTGCCCGCAGGATCTACATCGAATACACGGACCGCTAATTGTTTAAAACGGCCTGGGTTTTCTTGAATCACATGTTTCATCCAGTTCGGGAACAAGATTGCAAGACCGCCTGCATGGGGGATATCATAAACAGCTGATACTGCATGCTCAATGTTATGAGAAGCCCAGTCACCACGTGCCCCCATTGAAAGCATGCCATTAAGCGCAATTGTGCCAGTGAATAAAATCGTTTCACGGAGCTCATAGTTCTCTAGATCGTTGATCAACTTCGGTGCCGTTTCAATGACAGTGCGAAGAAGTCCTTCACACATACGATCTTGGTAAGGTGTATTTTCTGTGTGATGGAAATATTGTTCGAACACATGTGACATCATGTCAACCATGCCATAAATCGTATGGTTTTTAGGCACAGTGAATGTGTTGACTGGATCAAGAATAGAGAATTTCGGGAAAACTGCTGGACTTCCCCAGCCATACTTCTCATTTGTTTCCCAGTTTGTGATGACTGATCCAGAGTTCATTTCAGAGCCTGTTGCGGCAAGTGTTAACACAGTACCGAACGGAATAGCTTCCATTGGGACGTGCTTGCGTGTCACGATATCCCAAGCATCTCCATCGTACTTCGCACCAGCTGCGATTGCTTTCGTCGCATCAATGACACTGCCGCCGCCAACTGCCAAAATAAAATCAATGTCGTTCTCTTTGCAAAGTTCGACCCCTTTTCTTACTGTTGTTAAGCGCGGGTTAGGCTCCACACCAGCAAGTTCAGTGATTGCAGCTCCTGATTCTTTTAGGATGCTGACAACTTGGTCATAAAGGCCGTTTCGTTTAATACTGCCTCCACCATATACAAGTAATACGTTTTTTCCGTAGTGTTTGAGTTCATCTGAAAGGGCTGATACTTCTCCCTTTCCAAAAATTAATTTCGTTGGGTTCCAATAAGTAAATCGATCCATGTGATCTCCTCCTCGCGCTACATTATGCGCCTCATTCATTCCAAAAGTAAAGTAATTTGCTTTCATCCATTTTCTTACGCATAGTTTGGCTAAAAATCTGCAAAATATAAATGTATTGATGCTGTAGCGAAAGGAGGAATCACGATGAGTGCTATTCAGCGTATTGCCCTCGTGCTCACGATTATCGGTGCTATTAACTGGGGACTAATCGGCTTTTTTCAATTTGACTTAGTAGCAGCGATCTTTGGCGGACAAGGTTCTGCATTATCACGTATTATTTATGGTCTTGTTGGAATTGCAGGTCTTGTCAACCTTGGTCTGTTGTTCAAACCAAGCGAAGAAGCTGTTCGCCGTGACGAGCCGAACCCAGAAGTTCGTTAAATAAAAAGACATAAAAAAGGCTGCCTACATGAGGCAGCCTCAGCATGTAGACAAACCCTCGCATTCTTTGTCAGGTCTGCGCGCTGGTGCTCACGAATTCTAAATTCGTCCGCAAAAGTGCCCGCTTTTCCTAGACTTCAAAGGTTTTCTATCACGCTGAAAAAGAAGACAAAGGGCTAAAATTTTAGCCCTTTGTCAACAATCTAAGGCACCGTTTGGAGCGGTGCTTTTTTATTATTTCTTGATAAGGTCTTTACGGTTTGATTGCTCAATCCACTCTTCAAGTTTATCTTTAAGCGTATTGAAACCTTGTGGTGCAGCAGCTTCTTCTTTCACTTGCTGTGGTCTTTGTTTCTTTGGTTTGCTTTCTTTTCTTTCAGGTGCATCTTGTGTCGCACGGATAGAAAGGCTGATTTTACCTGCATTTTCATCAACAGAAAGAACTTTTACTTGTACTTCGTCACCAATTGAAAGGTGCTCGTTGATGTCTTTTACAAAGCCATGTGTTACTTCAGAAATATGCACAAGTCCTTGAGTTTCTTCATCTAATGCAACAAACGCACCATACGCTTGTAATCCTGTTACTTTACCAGTGTAAACACTGCCTACTTCAAACTTTGTCGCCATGATAACAACTCCTAAATAAATGTTTTAATATTCGTTTATACGCAATTAAAAACTATATCACAGAACAGGCAGTTACGCAAAATATTTTTTAAATGGGTTTAGATGAGATCAAAAGGGGGAATACCTGAAAACAAGAATGCTTTCTAGTATTCCCCCCTAATTTGTGAGGCATGAGTCCATTTGGATTGATGCCTTTTTTTATTTTAAGATGGCTGATGCTTCTTCCTTCACTTGTCGAGCCTGCAAAAAGCGCTGTATTCTTGAAAGTGATTCCTGAAGATGATCAAGTGACGAAGCATATGAACAGCGAATATGACCTTCACCGCTCGGTCCGAAAACATTCCCAGGAACAACGGCCACTTTTTCGCTTAGGAGCAGCTCCTCAGCAAATTGTTCTGACGTCATGCCTGTGCTTTTAATCGATGGGAACGCGTAAAACGCTCCATTTGGCTGGTGGCATGTGAGTCCTAGTTCATTAAGGGAGCCGACAAACAAATTACGGCGCCTTCTGTAGCTTTTTTTCATTTTCTCCACATCTTCAAGTCCATTTTTTAATGCTTCTTCTGCCGCATATTGTGCCATCGCCGGCGCGCACATCATAGAATATTGATGTATTTTCAGCATGGCATCGCGCAGTACAGGTGGTGCTGCCACATATCCTAAACGCCAGCCCGTCATGGCAAACCCTTTAGAAAAGCCTGAGATCAAGATCGTTCTTTCCTTCATATCTTGAATAGCCGCCACGCTTGTAAAAGCTTCATCGTATGTCAGCTCTGCATAAATCTCATCCGTAATAATGAGCAGGTCATGCTCTTTCGCAAATTGAGCAATATCTTCAAGCTCTTCCTTTGAATAAACAGACCCAGTCGGATTTGATGGCGAGCAAAGCAAAATGGCTTTTGTCTTCGGCGTCAGCTTTGTGCGAAGATCAGCAGAATCTGCTTTGAAATCTTTTTCAGCGGTTGTACTTAAATAGACAGGCACGCCGCCTGCAAGTGTCGTAAGTGCCCCGTATGCTACGAAACAAGGCTCTGGAATGATCACTTCATCCCCGCTGTTTAAAATCGCACGAAAGGCCAAATCAAGTGCCTGGCTTCCGCCAACTGTGATAATGAGTTCTTCTTCTGGACTGTAGTTAATGTGAAACCGCTTATATAAATAGTGGCTCAGTTCTTTTCGCAAAGAAATTAAACCTGCATTCGCCGTATAAGAGGTCAGCCCTTGTTCTAATGACATAATACTTGCCTCTCTGACATTCCAAGCTGTCACGAAATCTGGCTCGCCGACACCAAGGGAGATAACCCCCTCCATTGTGGCAGCCAAATCAAAGAATTTCCGAATACCTGACGGCTGAATGCTTTGTACCGTTTCAGATAAATAAGACTTTTTCATTTAAGGAGACACCACGATTCTTTTGTCATCGTCTCCTGTTTCAAACACTTTCCCATCATGTTTATATCTTTTCAAAATAAAGTGGGTAGTTGTTGAAACAACGGAATCAAGTGTCGATAATTTTTCAGATACGAAGCGGGCAATATCAGACATTGATCTTCCGCGGATCACAACGGAAAGATCATAAACACCTGACATGAGATAGACAGACTCCACTTCCTGAAACCGATAAATCCGTTCAGCAATTTCATCAAATCCGACGCCTCTTTTTGGTGTCACTTTTACATCAATCATTGCTGTAACGCCTTCATGACCATCCACTTTTCGCCAGTCAATCATGGTTGAATAATCAATAATGACTTTTTGATCTTCAAGTTTTTGAATGATGGCTTCGGCTTCTTCTGTTGTCACGCCTGCCATTTTTGCAATTGTATTTAAATCGGCGCGGCTGTTTTCATCTAAAATCTCTAATATTTCAGTTTCTTTTTCTGTTAGTTTCATTTGATTTCACACCTCAGATTATAAAAGCTAGTTTTAAAAAATCTTCTGAACATTATAGCACGTTTTTCCCATTATGCTAAGCAGGGAAAAGATTCTATTAATAGCTTAAAATCCACTTTTTAGGGTACAATACAGTCACCTAACAGAGAGAGTATCAAGTATCGGAGTGAAGAATGTGGACATTGTTCAGCCAGCTTATATGAAAAGTACATTCGGTTTAGACATCTATTACGAGTACTATCCAAATGAGGGCAAGAAGACATTGATCTTAATTCACGGTCTCTTCTCTTCTACCTTCAGCTATCGAAAGCTCATCCCGCTTCTGAAACAGGATTTCAATTTAATTGCAATTGATCTGCCGCCATTTGGACAGTCCGAGAAGTCGAATACGTTTATTTACAGCTATCGCAACATGGGAAAAATTATTATAGAGCTAGCTGGTTATTTACAGATTCGGCATGCGATTCTAGTGGGTCATTCAATGGGTGGACAAATCGCCTTATACGCTGCATCTGAACGGCCGGACCTATTTGAAAAGGCGGTTCTATTGTGCAGCTCTGGCTATTTGAATAAGTCAAAAAGATCACTTGTTTACAGCACATATATTCCTTATTTTTATCTGTATCTAAAAAGAAAGCTTTTAAAACAGGGCATTATGAAAAATTTAACGGCTGTTGTGCATGATCATTCCATCATTGATCAAGAGATGGTCGACGGCTATTTAAAGCCGTTTTCAGATGATCAAATCTTTCGGGGGATATTTCGTTTGATTCGGCACCGGGAAGGAGATTTGACCTCGGACGTTTTAAAGAAAATGGAAACACCCGTGCTGCTCATTTGGGGCGAGGAAGATCGAATCGTTCCCATTCAAATAGGCGAAAGACTGCACAAAGATCTGCCAAATTCAACCTTGCATGCATTAAAAAAAACCGGGCACCTCATTCCTGAGGAAAATCCGGTCTTTGTGTCTGATCAAATCGGACAGTTCAGCCTGTCTTAGCGTGAACAGGAGCTGCTGTCTCTTATGGCAAAAAGCTGATTCGCTGTATGCTGACAGCTCTCTAGCGGAAGAAGCTGTTCAAATGAGTGATGGTAGATGGCTTGAATCTCTTTTGCTAAAGATAACGGGTCTTCTGCGTCGTATAATGCACTGATGACGTCAGCAGGCTCCGTTTCATAAAAATCCTCTCCATAATGAAAAGGGTCCCATGCCTTAATGAATTGAATCATCTCTTCTACAGCTTGACTATCTTTCATCGGTATCACCGCTTATAATAAATTTTGTGATGTTTATTTTAGCACAACCAAGAATGGTTGAAAAACAGCTAGAGGTGGGTTTCATGAATTTCGACGAACAGATCATACGTAAAGGTTCAAAATCAGTGAAATGGGATCAAGCAGAGTCTTTGTTCCTGACAACAGATGCCCTCCCGATGTGGGTGGCTGATATGGATTTTAAAGCGCCGCAGGTCGTCCTTGATGCATTGAAAGAGCGATTAGACCACGGTGTATTTGGCTATGCATTTCAAGATCAGGATACGCAGCAGGCAGTCGCTGGATGGCTCAAAAGAAGACATGGATGGACAATTCAGACAGATGCCGTCACCTTCACACCAGGAATTGTAACGGCACTTAGTTTTGCTGTTCAAGCCTTTACAGCACCGCACGACGAAGTAGTTATACAGTCACCAGTGTATACACCTTTTTATCAAATGATTGAACGAAATGGACGTACAGTCTCAACCAATCCTTTAAAAATAGAAAACAACCGCTATATGATGGATTTTGATGATTTAGAGAAAAAACTGAGCAGACCACAAGCAAAGCTCATGTTCCTTTGCCATCCGCATAATCCGTCCGGAAGAGCATGGTCAAAAGAGGAATTAAAGCGAGTCGGAGACCTATGTGTGAAGCATGGAGTCACAGTCGTTTCAGATGAGATTCACTCGGATTTGATGCTTTACGGGAAGCAGCATGTGCCCTTCGCCAGCCTTTCTGACGACATTGCACATATCACGGTAACGTGTATTGCGCCGAGTAAAACCTTTAATCTAGCAGGGCTCCAGGCATCTGCTATTATCATTTCAGATGAAGAAAAAAGAACCCTTTTCACGAATGAAGTGCAAAGAAACGGACTGTCCAAACTGAATGCCTTTGCGATTCCAGCGATGGAAGCAGCATACCGCCACGGGGATGAGTGGCTTGATGCCCTTGTTCTTTATCTCGAAGGCAATATGAAAACGGCGATGGACTATATCGACGAAAATCTTCCAAATATGCGTTATATGAAACCAGATGCTTCTTATTTATTGTGGCTGGACATTCGGGATTATCAATTCAGTCAAGCGGAATTGAAACGGAATCTGCTGAAAAAAGGGAAAGTGATCCTAGAGCTTGGCCACGTGTACGGACACGAAGGAGACGGCTTTATTCGGATGAATCTCGGCTGTCCTGCTGAAACAGTCAGAGAAGGACTGAAACGTCTCCACCAAGCGTTCACGCTATCAGCTGAATAAGACCTATACGATAGAAAGAACATCCTAACGGGTGTTCTCAGCGTGTAGACAAACCCTCGCATTCTTTGTCAGTCCTGCGTGCTGGTGCTCACGAATGTCAAATTCGCTCCGCGCCAGTACTCGTCCTTCCTAGACTTCAAAGGTTTTCTATCACGCTGAAAAGAAGACAAAGGGCTAAAATCAAGATCATTTTAGCCCTTTGTCAGCAATCTGAGAACATCCTAACGGGTGTTCTTTTTAAAGAAAAAAACCCTCCTTTTATCATATCTACTTTGTAAATGAAATGATATAATGAGAGGAATTACAATTATTTACGAGGAGAGCATTTAAATGGAAATGTTCAAGGATTTTCTGCTCCATGTATCTTTTATTCTATTTCCAATCTTTTTATATCATGCGCTATGGCTAAGCCGGACCCCTGCTCATTTCCCAAAAACGAATAAACTGCTCATCACAGTATTCGCATCCATCTCTTCAGCACTATGTATTATGTATCCAGTTGGTTCGATTTTAGATTTGCAGACTGGGCTTCAATCTATTCCCCTTGTGCTTGCTATTTTATACGGAGGATACATGGCGGGGATCGTTGCCATCTTGATAAGCATCATTGTCAAATTCGTGATGTACGGCTCTTTCTTATGGATTGGGCTCATCGTTGTCCCAATTTACTTTTTCATCCCATTCCTGTTCTACCGAAAATGGCATCAATATTCGAAGCCAAATAAGCTGTTTTACGGAGTGCTTATCGGTTTATCCAAAGGATTCTTTATTTACATTGGCCTGCTTGCGGTCAGCTTAATGGCATACAGCCCAGCTTTTATTATGCAGCAAAAGCTCCTTGAGTTATTTTTCTCAACTCTTTACTACATATTCTTTCTTGTGCTCAGTATCTATTCCATTGAATTCGTGAAAGAAAATGCGGAAATGAGATCACAGCTTGTCCAGTCAGAAAAACTGACCATTGTAAGTGAACTTGCTGCAAGCGTTGCCCATGAAGTACGCAATCCGCTGACAGTTGTGAGAGGCTTTATTCAATTGCTCTTTTCGAGTGATAATACAAAAGAACCACCTGCCAATAAAGATTATAAGAATCTCGTTCTGTCCGAGTTAGACCGTGCGCAGGACATTATCACGAGCTATCTTGACATTGCAAAACAAAACTATTATCAAATAGAATCTCTTAATCTCTCTAAATTACTTGAGGAATGTGCATCACTGATGACATCCTATGCGAATTTTAAATCGGTCACAATTCATCAATCCATTGAACCTGATTTATACATTCAAGGGGATGTAACGAAGATCAAGCAAGTCATGATTAATTTAATCAAAAATGCGATAGAAGCGGCTCCTGAACATGAAGGGAAAATAGAACTTTTTGCTTCAAAAGAAAATCATAAGATCTGCCTTTATTTCGTTGATAACGGTGTAGGTATGACAGAAAGCCAAATGAAAAAGCTTGGCGAACCCTATTACACCTTGAAAAATAAAGGGACTGGGCTTGGGCTGACAGTGACTTTTTCTATTATTGAAAATCACCATGGAACCATTCGTTTCAAAAGCTCGCTGCAATCTGGAACAACCGTCACCGTGAAATTTCCTGAAGATACAAGAAGAAAATGATTAATCCATTTTTTTTGTTCTTTTTTCATCTATGCGCTCCTGCTTCTTAGATGCACGAACGATGAGCCGAAAACAAATAAATGCAGCAATAAAGAAAATCACCGTGGTGATAGCCGCTGGGATGTACTCCCTTTTATCTTCAGGAAAATATAGTAGAAAAAGTACGATGAACGACATCATTCGCCATTCCCCCCCTTTTGCTCGTTTACTTCACTATATTGGCTAAAAGAAATGAAATACCTTCCGATAAGAAGGAAATGGAGGAATTTCACATGACAGACATTCAAATTGGACAAGTTGTGAAAGGTTTTTATAAAACAGGTGTATACGTTGGGGAAGTGACAGCAGTGAAACCATCGACCTATCTCGTTCAAGTAAAAGCCGTTCTGACACATCCCACTCAAGGCGACCTGCATCATCCGAAAGAAGCAGACGTGCCTTTTTTCCAAGAGAGGCGGGCTTTGGCCTATAGAGAACAGACAAATATCCCTCATCATATGGTGAAGCCTTATGATGGCGATATACCTGATTATGAAGAGTCACTGAAAGAAGCTGTAGATAAATTGAAACAAGCACTCCGTGCGGATGATTCTAAATGGGCTGAAAAATCAAGAGCGTGCCTATCTTCTCTTGAAAAAGATTATTTTCCAGAAGACGTCCGCTAATCAGCCGAATCAAAAAAATGTGAGAAATCGATCAGCTCACCAATTTTGGTTGTTTGCGGATTTTCCACATATGCTCTGTCTTTTTCAAAAAGGGTGAACAGCTGATAAGTCGTCATGGCATCATCGAGTGCTTTATGATGCTTACCAGCTCCTTCACTGCCGTATTCCTTTGCCGCTTTTCGAAGCCCTGTCAGTGTGCGGTCACCAAAAAAGGTTTTATATTCAAAAGCCAGATCCCTCAGCTTCCCCTTAAAAGGAAAGTTAATATGATTGAGCATACAATTTTGCTTCAGTACCTTCATGTCCATGTTGCCCCACGTAATAATCTCACAATTCTCTCCCCCATCAAGTGACACGAGCTTCTCGATAAACGCCTCAAATGAAATCCCGCTCTCTACATCCTCCTGCGTAATTCCGAGGAAAGATTTACAGCGCTTCGTCAGCTTCGGGAACTTTTTCGGTTTGACGTAGCTAGAGAATGTGTCTATGATCGTTTCATCTGCTGCTTTCACTACCCCAGCTTCAATAATTTCAGGAAAAAAGTTTTGTGGATGATATTTTCCATCAGGCATCGTAAATTCAAAATCGACCACAAGCACCGTCTTCTGTTCCACCAGTTTCACCTCACTTTTTCGTCAGCTTTTCATTCTCATACCATTATATTAAGACGGACCTTGAAATCACTTCATTTTCGTGAAAATAATGCAGATTCACTATGCCCAACCTATTCATCTGATGAAAGATCGTTTATTTTCCTTTATAATTATTAAGGAACACGAAATAAATAAAGAAGGTGGTCTCTATCACAAACAGGAAGAAAAACTTGTACATCATGTGGTTTGTGAACTTTTTTGTATCTGCGAGTATTACAATGATCGTCCCTTTTTTATCACTTTACATAGAATCTCTTGATAGCAGCTATTCAAATGAATTTGTTCAAAGATGGAGCGGATATGTCTTTGGGGTCACGTTTTTAACAGCCTTCCTGATTTCTCCGATTTGGGGGCGGATTGGCGACCGGCATGGCTATAAAAAGATATTATTAATTAACGGTATTGGCATCGCCACAAGTATTCTATTAATGGGGCTTGTGCACACCGTGTATCAGCTATTTGCACTAAGGCTCTTCATGGGGCTTGTCACAGGCTTTATCTCGACTTCAATGGCACTGATTTCTGCACAGACTGAAAAGGCAACTGCTGGTAAAACCCTTGGAACGATGCAGATGAGTAATGTCGCCGGAGGATTGTTTGGTCCGTTAATGGGCGGATTCATGGCAGACAGCGTCGGATTTATTTATACGTTTTTCCTCACAGCGGCTGTCATTTATGTGTCAGCTATTGTGATTGTCTTCGGAGTAAAGGAACAGCCGATCCGGTCAAAAGAAGCAAAGCGAGTTTCTTACTCACGGAAGGATGTACTCATTCACATTTTCAATCAGCCTTTGCTTGTGGTCACGATGCTTTTAACGTTTATTACGCAGGTAGGGAACTTTAGCATACAGCCGCTTTTGGCTTTATACATTCATGATTTACATGGTCCTGTCAATCTCGCTTTTTATGCGGGGCTTGCTTTTTCTGCAACTGGACTTGGCAATTTGCTGTTCACGCGAAAATGGGGGGATCTCGGAGATCGAATTGGTCACGACAAGGTGCTGCTTGCCCTTCTCATCCTCTCCTCTATTTTATTCATCCCGCAAGCGATGGCGGATTCATACGTCATGTTAGTCATTTTCCGTTTCCTATACGGGATGGCACTTGGCGGAATTATTCCGTGTACGACGGCGTATATCCGGATCAAAGCACCTGCTTCTATGCAAGGGGAAGTGCTCGGATACAATGTCAGCTTCCGTTTTCTTGGGAATGTCGTCGGTCCGGTGATCGGCGGCATTGTGGCGAGTCATTACGGGATTCCAGCTGTCTTTTATGTCACTGCCGGCATTTTTCTGTTTGGTGCGTTATTTTTATGGGCGGTCCGCTCGCATGCGAAGACGAATGAAAGGAGTGTCTGATCATCTTCAGATACTCTTTTTTCTTGCGTAAAAGCCTTATTCACTAGACTTCACGCCCATTCTTTTCTAAAAATAACCTTCTCGTATTCGCAAAAGAATGGTACGATATGGCTAGAAAATTGAAGAAAGTGAGTGACCTCATGTTTCGTGCAATCATTGGTTGGTTATTACTTGCTGCCCTCATCCCACTATTTGTTCTGACTTTTTATCTATCAAAGGAAGAAGCTGCAAGTGTAAAGCCTGTTAACGAAGTGCTTGATCAAAAAATCAAGCTGGAAAAGATAGATTTTTCCCAAAACAGTTATATGTATGACCGGGATGGTTCTCTTATCTCCGAGATCGTCTCAAACGATGAGAACCGGGTGTTCGTGAAATACGATAAAATCCCTGAACCTGTGAAGGAGCTGTTCCTTCGTTCAGAGGACCGCAACTTTTATGACCATAAGGGAATTGACTTTATGGGGGTTGTTCGTGCCCTTGCTGCAAACGTCAAAAACCATGGCATCAGCCAAGGAGCGAGTACGATCACACAGCAGCTGTCCCGCAACTTATATTTAAGCCATGAACGTTCGTTCAGCCGAAAGTTTACGGAGCTGCTCTATTCCTATGAACTTGAGCGGAAATTCTCGAAGGATGAAATTCTCGAAAGCTATTTAAATACGATTTATTTCAGTAATGGTGTTTACGGTGTCGGTTCTGCGGCTAATTACTATTTTGATAAGCCGCTTAGTTCTTTAACACTTGCACAAATGGCATTTATCTCTGCTATTCCAAACAACCCAACACTGTATGACCCATTAAAGCAGTTCAAGCACACAAAGAAACGCCAAGAACGACTGCTTGGTATTTTGAAGAAAGATGGCGTCATCACCAAAAAGCAATACAAAAAAGCCGTCAAAGAAAAAATCAGCCTTTCTTTAAGTGAAAAGAAAAACCTATACCCTGACTATGTGACATATGCCAATGAAGAGTTTACCGATCTTGTGTCTGATCAGGAGGGCTTTACAAAACGATTGAAGAAAGCCAAAACAACTGAAGCGAAAAAGGCGATTCAAAAAGAATTATCCGAAAAGGTCAGTGCCCTGCTCCAGGATGGTGTGAAAATTTATACGGCGCTTGATCCTTCCTTACAGCAAAGAGCCGTCTATCAGCTCAATGCTCAATTGCCTTACCAAGGTGTGGAAGGCGGATCAGCCGTCATTAATCATGAAACGCATCAAATTGTTGCACTTGCTGGCGGGAAAAACTATAAAAAATTTGATTTTAACTACGCTTATCAAGCGCAAAGACAGCCTGGTTCTGCAATTAAACCGCTTTTAGACTATGCACCTTATATTGATCTAACCGGCGCAACGGCTTCAAGCACCATCAGTGCCGGCAAGTTTTGCAGCAGCGGATACTGTCCGCAGAACTATAATCATAAAACGTATGGTACAGTCACACTTGAAACAGCCTTTAAACATTCTTACAATACCCCTGCGATCCGAATGCTGGATACAGTAGGTGTCAAAAAAGGCTTCAGCTATTTAGAGAAGTTCTCATTTGAGCATATTGTAGCGGATGATTACCGCCTTCCTTCTGCACTTGGCGGATTTACGAAAGGCTTCTCACCGCTAGAAATAACAGATGCATATACCGTCTTTGGCAACCAAGGAGCCTACACACAAAGTCATTCGATCACAAAAGTGACAGACTTAAACGGTAAGACCCTTTACAAGTGGAAAGAGTCGCCAAAGCAAGTATATTCTCAGCGTACAAATGAAACGATGCGTAAGCTGCTTACCTCCGTTGTGAAAAGTGGGACAGGGAAAAAAGCGAATTTCAATGCCCCTTACATCGGTGGTAAAACAGGGACATCCAATGACTACAAAGATATTTGGTTTGTGGGACTGACAGATCAGTACACAATGGGTGTCTGGGTCGGAAGAGATAGAGGAACGGTCGAATCGATTTACAATTCAAGCCCGCACTTACGTATTTGGAAAAATACGATGCAATACGCCAGATAAACAGGAGGTTTGATTGCGATGCATTCAACACATCCACCCCATTTAATTTTATTTGACGGTGTCTGCAACGTGTGCAGCGGCGCTGTTCAGTTTGTGATTAAGCGCGATCCGAATGAACGGATGATGTTCGCTTCATTACAATCAGATACAGGGCAGCGTATTTTAAAGGAAAACGGTTTGCCTTTAGATGAGTTCAATTCATTCATTTATATCGAAAAAGGGACCCTGTATACGAAATCGACAGGCATCTTAAAAGCCGCGCGGCATTTAAAAGGAATCTACAGATGGAGCTTTTTACTCCTTGCCATACCTCGCCCAATCCGTGATTGGTTTTATCAGCTGATGGCAAAAAATCGCTATAAATGGTTTGGTCAAAAAACATCTTGTATGATGCCTACACCCGATATTCAAAAGCGGTTTCTTTCATAAAAAAAGCATCCTCCATCATTGGAGGATGCTTTCTTTGTCTGCTTATGAAGGCAGACTTGCCATCACACTGTTATAAAGCTTAATAAATAAGTACAAAATACCGATCAAAAACGTCGCCCAAAACAGCAGAATAAACATCATAAATCCAATCAAATTCAGCATAGAAAGCGATTGATAAATGCGAACCACAACCCAGATAAAATAGACAAGACTTGCTAATGCAAAAAGTCCAACAAGCAGAATGAGCTGCTGCGTCAACAGAAATGCTAGCAAGCTGGCAAATAAATAAACAACGGATGCAATCCGAATTTTCTTTAAGTTCTCCCCTTCAGGGTCCTTAGCGAAAAAGAGCAGCGCCAGCTCTAATACCGTATCTGCAATCAGTTTTAAGGCAGATAAGATCATAAAATAAACAAGTGCAAAAGCAGCAAAGAGAGCAAGACGAATGCCCTGTTCAGAGAAAAATTCAAGCATTCCTTTTAAAATGCCTGCTTGAGTCAAGAAATCAGTCGTGATACCTACTGTGAAAATCGAAAAAGCAGAGCTGAATAGTAAAATTGAAATCAGCGGAAAATATCCAGTCAAATATGTATTTTTCATAAATAGATCCTTTCTCATAAGCTCACATTTATTATGGCTCACTTAAAACGGATTGACAAGATGCTTTCAAAGTAAACTGACAGCAAAATCAAATTTATGATTTTGCACGTACATTCCTTCACAAACTTACATTTTCCCGTTAAAGTATTACTGTTACGAAAAAATCGTGCGTTAGGGGTATACTCGTGAAAAAAACTTTAAGACTGCAAACACGGCTGACGATCTTTGTGTGCATCGTTGTCCTGATCTCCCTTTGTATCACATTCTTTACGATATGGTCGGAAACAGCCAAGAACATCCATCAGCAGGAACGTGACATTGCTCTCTCTACTGCCAAAATGGTCGCAGAGGCACCGATCACCGCACAATCATTAGAAAATCATTCATATTCCGCATTACGAAAATATACAACAAGTGTTCAGCAAATCACCAAAACCGAATTCGTTGTCGTCATGGATATGAACGGTATCCGCAAAACACACCCGAATCCGCAGAAGATTGGAAAGCGGTTTGCCGGCGGTGATGAAAAAGCAGCATTACAGGGAAAAGAACATATTAGTACGGCTTCTGGAACACTCGGCAGATCCATGCGTGCTTTTGTTCCTGTTTATGATCAAAATGGAAAGCAGCTTGGGGCTGTGGCCGTCGGGATTACGTTAAAGGAAATTGACTTGATTATTCATCAAAGCTTACTTCCACTCTACTTCGTCACATCACTCAGCCTTCTATCTGGCATCATTGGAGCACTCATCGTGGCAAGAAAAGTGAAGAAGATTATGTTTGGACTTGAGCCGGATGAGATCGCTACATTGTTAAAAGAACGAAGTGCCATGCTAGAATCAACAAAAGAAGGGATTCTTGCCGTCGATCAGCACGGTAAAATCAAACTGGCCAATGCAGAGGCAAAACGGCTCTTTCATAATATGGGCATTATGGTTGATCCTAGAGAACAAGATGTTCAAACTCTCCTCCCTTCAAGCGGCTTAAAACAGGTCATTGAAACACGCAAGCCGCTGCTTGATCGTGACGTGAGAATGAATGGACTGGAGCTCGTCTTTAATGAAGTGCCAATTACGGTAAAAGGTGAAATTGTCGGAGCCATCGCCACCTTCCGTGACAAAACAGAAGTGAAACATCTGGCTGAGCAGCTTAGCGGGGTCAAAATGTATGCGAATGCGCTCCGTGCCCAGTCACATGAATTTATGAACAAGCTGCATGTCATTTTAGGGTTGGTTCAGCTCAAAAACTACGATGACCTTGGCACCTATATCAAAGATATTGCGATCTATCAGCAAACGGAAACAAATGAAATCATCAACCATGTGAAAAACTCTGTTTTAGCAGGATTTTTACTAGGAAAACAAAGCTATATCAGGGAACAAGGCGCTGCCTTGGAGGTTATTTGCAGCACACAAGTGCCAAATACGGAGGACCCGGCAGTGACGCATGATCTCATTACCGTGATTGGCAACTTGTTAAATAACGCACTCGATGCTGTTTCACATACTGACACGAAAAACATCTCGATCTCCTTCAGATACGTCCATGAGCAGCTTCACATTGAAATCACGGACACAGGTGTTGGTCTCACGAAAGAAGAACAAGACATCATGTTTGATCAAGGCTTTTCAACTAAAGGAGAAGACCGAGGGTTCGGACTCTACTTCGTTGACCAAAGCATCAAGAAATTGAACGGACATATGATTGTCACGAGTGAAAAAGGAGAAGGAACGACCTTTAGTCTCCGCATTCCATATAAACAAAAGGAGGATTCACATGATTAATGTGTTAATAGTAGAAGATGATCCAATGGTTGGGGAGCTGAACAAACGCTACCTGACCCAAATCGACGGCTTTGAGTTAAAGGGGATTGCCACCTCCTTTCAGCAGGCACTTGAAGTGTTAAAAACAGAAGTCATACACCTCGTCCTGCTCGATATTTATATGCCTGGTCAAAATGGACTGGCATTACTAACAGAAATTCGCCAGCAAAATCATGCCGTTGATGTCATTGTCATTTCGGCTGCAAATGAAGTCGATGTTGTACAGCAAACGATGCGAAACGGAGCAGTTGATTATTTAATTAAGCCTTTTGAGTTCGAACGATTCCAATCAGCACTGGCAGAGTACAAACGGAAACACGCCCTGTATCAATCCATGAACAGCATTTCGCAAAATGATTTAGATGCGAAGCTTTTTCATAAAAAAGCAGAGGCGGAAAAAGTCCTCTTGCCAAAAGGACTGACCAAAAGCACACTTAAACTCATCTGGACAAGCATTCAATCATTTGGCCAGCAGGCTTTCACAACTGAAGACCTAGCCAATCATACAGAAATCTCTCAAGTCTCCATTAGAAAATACTTGAAGTTCCTTGAGGATATCGAAGTGGTGGATGTTGAAATGGCATATGGGACAATTGGACGTCCTGTTTTCCAATATAAACTGAACACGAGCAATATGAATTTGATTCAGCAATATCTTTAAAATACTACATCTGACCTTTCACAAAGGCCAGATGTTTTTTTATGGCATACGATGTAACAAACCCCTTGATATCAGTAGTTCTGCTGTAGCGGAGCACATCACAAAAGCGGCATTATATCATATTTCAGCAGATAAAAAGACATCAAATAAACCCATTTAACATTTTTTTAAAAATAAAACAAATTTCTATTTATTTATTCGATCGGAAATGATAAATTATGATTGATTAGTTCAACGAGATATAAGTCTGATGTCTTACATCTTCTCTCCTGCCCTCCATAAGTTTCATGAGAAAGCAGGATAAAATACCCTCTTCAGAAGGGTGAGAAGTGATAGTTCGGTCTTTTTTCGCGAGACTTTTCTGAAACTTTTAAATTTTATAGGGGGTTATGTTTTGAAGAAGCGCAAAATTGGACTAGCATTGTCCTTAGTCGTAGCAGCAGGAACCATCCTTGGAGCATGCGGCAACTCTGGCTCAAACAGCGGTGAAAGCAAAAAAGATAAAGATCAATTCACTGTTGCAATGGTAACTGATGTCGGTGGTGTCGATGACAAATCGTTTAACCAATCAGCTTGGGAAGGTTTACAAGCATTTGGGAAAGACAACAATCTAAAAAAAGGTAAAAACGGCTTTGATTACTTACAATCTAAATCAGATGCTGACTATACAACAAACTTAAACACACTTGCTCGTGAGAAATTCGACTTGATTTACGGAATTGGTTTCTTAATGGAAGATGCTATTTCTGAAATTGCGGATCAACGTAAGAAAAACCACTTTGCGATCGTTGATGCAGTCGTGAAAAAAGACAACGTAGCCAGCATTGTATTTAACGAAAACGAAGGATCATTCCTTGTGGGTGTTGCGGCTGCTCTTTCTACAAAATCAAACAAAATTGGATTCGTAGGCGGCGTTGATTCTGAATTAGTCAGAAAATTCGAAGTTGGCTTCCGCGCAGGTGTTGAAGCAGCTAATCCGAAAGCAAAAGTTGAAGTGAAATATGCCGGTGCATTCGATAAGGCTGACATCGGGAAAGCAACAGCTGAAAGCATGTACAAATCTGGCGTCGACATCATCTATCATGCTGCTGGCGGCACTGGAACTGGTGTCTTCACAGAAGCGAAAAACCTGAAAAAAGCAGATCCTAACCGTAAAGTTTGGGTTATCGGTGTAGATAAAGACCAGTATGACGAAGGAAAAGTACCTGGAACAAAACAAAGTGTCACCCTTACTTCTATGGTTAAGAAAGTAGACACAGCGGTACAAGACTTAACAACGAAAGCAAAAGAAGGTAAGTTCCCTGGCGGTGAAGTGATCACATACGGTCTGAAAGAAGGCGCTCTTGACATCTCTCCATCTAAGGAAAACCTTGATAAAGATGTATTAAAGAAAGTTGAAGAATGGAAACAAAAAATCATCAAGGGTGAAGTGAAAATCCCTGCAACACGTGATGAACTAAAAGATTTTAAAGCTTAATTTGAGCAGCGGGATAAGCGTGCCTTATCCCCTTGCCTCTCCTTTACCTCCTCTTTATTCGTAAAAGGTGGTAAAAGAAAAGCTGCAGCCTCGTTTTGCAGCTTTTCTTTTGCTAGTTTTTATCTTCATCAGCACCCTAAAAAAGGAGCGGTTAAACCTGTGGATTATGTCATTGAAATGTTGAATATACGCAAAGAATTCCCTGGCATTGTAGCAAACGACAACATTACGCTGCAGCTAAAAAAGGGCGAAATTCATGCGCTGCTTGGTGAAAACGGCGCTGGAAAATCAACGCTCATGAACGTGCTTTTCGGACTGTACCAGCCTGAAAAAGGTGAAATCAAGGTACACGGAAAACCTGTGACCATCTCTAGTCCAAATGATGCTAGTGATTTAGGCATCGGAATGGTGCATCAGCACTTTATGCTTGTCGATACCTTCACTGTCGCTGAAAACATCATTTTAGGTAAAGAGCCCAAGAAGTTTGGAAAGATTGACAAAGAACAAGCCATACAGCAAGTACAAGAGCTTTCTGACCGCTATGGTTTGAAAATAGATCCTGCCGCAAAAGTATCTGACATCTCTGTCGGCATGCAGCAGCGTGCAGAAATTTTAAAAACACTTTACCGCGGCGCTGACATTTTGATCTTCGACGAACCAACGGCCGTTTTAACACCTCAAGAAATCAAAGAACTCATACAAATTATGAAAAACTTAATCAATGAAGGCAAATCCATTATTTTAATCACCCATAAGCTGAAAGAAATTATGGATGCCTGTCATCGCGTGACCATTATCCGAAAAGGCCAAGGCATTCGTACACTTGATGTGGCAAGTACAAATAAAGACGAACTGGCAAGCCTCATGGTTGGCCGTGAAGTGTCATTTAAAACAGATAAAAAAGCGGCTTCTCCTGCTGAGGAGGTTCTTCAAATTCAAGACCTCACAGTAAAAGACGCCAGAGGAATTGAAGCGGTCAAACAGTTGAACCTCTCAGTGAAGGCTGGCGAAATTGTCGGAATTGCTGGGGTAGATGGCAATGGCCAGTCTGAATTAATTGAAGCCATTACCGGTCTAAAGAAATCAGAATCTGGCACGATCATGCTAAACGGGAAAGCCATTCAAAATCTCCCGCCTCGTAAAGTGACCGAATCCGGGATTGGACATATTCCTCAGGATCGTCATAAACATGGACTTGTACTCGATTTTTCAATTGGAGAAAACATTTCCTTACAAACGTATTATCAGCGTCCTTATTCAAAATTCGGATTATTGAATATGAAAAATATTTATCAAAAAGCAAAACGAATCATTGCGGAATATGACGTCAGAACACCGAGTGAATATACAGAAGCGCGCGCTCTGTCAGGCGGTAACCAGCAAAAAGCCATTATCGGCCGTGAAGTTGACCGCAATCCTGATTTATTAATTGCCGCTCAGCCGACACGTGGACTTGATGTTGGTGCGATTGAATTTGTTCATAAACGTCTAATCGAGCAAAGAGACGCAGGCAAAGCCGTTTTGCTCATCTCCTTTGAGCTTGATGAAATTATCAATGTCAGTGATAAAATCGCTGTTATTTTCGAAGGCAGCATTGTGGCCATTGTTGATCCAAAAGAAACAACAGAGCAAGAGCTTGGTCTATTAATGGCTGGAAGTACGCAACAGGAAGTGGGGAAAGAAGCAAATGTCTAATCGCTTAACAAATCTGCTGATTCCGCTTATAGCCATTGTACTTGGTCTTTTGGTTGGGGCCATTATTATGATGGCAAGCGGTTATAGTGTCATCGAAGGCTATAGCGCCCTTTGGAATGGCGTTTTCGGTGAAACCTATTATATGGGAGAAACCATCAGGCAAGTGACACCTTATATTTTATCAGGGCTTGCTGTTGCCTTTGCATTTCGGACAGGCCTGTTTAATATCGGTGTAGAAGGTCAAATGCTTGTTGGCTGGGTAGCTGCTGTATGGATTGGAACAACAGTCCATGCACCTATGTATATTCATCTGCCGCTTGCACTCATCACCGCAGCTGCTGCAGGTGCTTTATGGGGCTTTATTCCTGGATTTTTAAAAGCTCGTTTTTATGTGCATGAGGTCATCGTTACTATCATGATGAACTACATCGCCCTTCATGTCACAAACTATTTAATCTCAAATGTCTTAACAGATAATAAAGATAAAACAGATAAAATCGATGCCACTGCGTCGCTCCGCTCTGGATTTTTTGAGCAGATCACTGATTTTTCCCGAATGCATAACGGTATTTTTGTTGCCATTATTGCTGCGGTCGTAATGTGGATCATTATTCAAAAAACGTCTAAAGGGTTTGAATTACGAGCAGTTGGTATGAACCAGCAGGCATCACATTATGCTGGTATGAACGTTCGCCGCAATATCATTTATGCGATGCTCATTTCAGGTGCTTTTGCAGGTCTTGCAGGCGCTATGGAAGGTCTTGGTACATTTGAATATGCTTCTATTAAAGGCTCGTTTACAGGCGTAGGTTTTGATGGAATTGCCGTCGCTTTATTAGGTGGAAATACGGCTGTTGGTGTTGTCCTTGCTGCATTATTGCTTGGTGGATTGAAGGTCGGTGCATTAAATATGCCGCTTGAATCAGGCGTACCGACTGAGGTTGTTGATATTGTCATTGCGATCATCATTCTTTTCGTCGCCTCAAGCTATATTATCCGTCTTGTGATTCAACAAATGAAGAAAAAGGGGGGAAAATAAGTGGGATTTCTGCAAATACTTGAAATCATCGTCCCAGCTACACTTGTTTATGCTGCACCACTTATTTTAACCGCTCTTGGAGGCGTCTTTTCAGAAAGATCAGGTGTTGTCAATATCGGTCTTGAAGGGTTGATGGTCGTCGGAGCATTTTCCAGTATTATCTTTAACTTATTTTTTGCTGATACGTTTGGAGCCTTGACCCCGTGGCTTGGGCTTCTCGTCGGAATGGCCGTTGGCGGTTTGTTCTCACTGATTCATGCAGTGGCGACCATTACCTTCCGAGCTGATCAAACGGTCAGTGGTGTGGCGATTAACATGCTGGCACTTGGCGCAACATTGTTTGTCGTCAAACTGATTTATGGGAAAGCACAAACTGATAAAATTACAGAGCCTTTCTATAAAGGAGATATCCCCCTTTTAAGTGACATTCCGATCATTGGTGATATTTTCTTTAAAGATGTTTATTATACGTCTATACTCGCCTTAGCTCTTGCGGTTGTTGCTTGGTTTGTTTTATTTAAAATGCCGTTTGGTCTTCGTCTTCGTGCAGTCGGAGAGCACCCAATGGCAGCTGATACAATGGGTATCAAAGTGTATCGGATGCGTTATATCGCTGTTTTCATTAGTGGACTGTTTGGCGGTCTTGGCGGAGCTGTTTATGCCTCAACGATCGCGCTTGATTTCTCACATGCCACCATTACTGGACAAGGCTTCATCGCACTAGCTGCGCTTGTATTCGGTAAATGGCATCCATTTGGCGCAATGGGCGCCGCTTTATTCTTTGGATTTGCTCAAAGTTTAAGCATCATTGGCTCTCTCCTGCCGCTGTTCCAAGATATACCGAATGTGTATATGCTCATAGCACCATATGTGCTCACCATTTTAGCACTTACTGGCTTCATCGGACGTGCCGATGCACCGAAAGCACTTGGTACGCCTTATCTAAAAGGAAAACGATAAATACGATGTATGATCAATCCTCTGAAGGACAAACTATCTTCAGGGGATTTTTGTATGATAAAAAACTCAAAAACTCCTGTTTATTTTACTTTTATTACACTTATTTTAGTTTAATAAATAGAAGAGTGTCATTGAATCTTCTACAATTGAGACAAATAGCATTTGGGGGTGTTTATGTGGCTAATGCACAACAATTGAAATCGATTACAAACGATTCTGACAATAATAAAAGCGTTTTCCGTAAGATCATGTCTTGGAAAATTGGTGTTATTGATCTACCTGTGTATTTAGTACTTGCAGCGATTATTTTAACTGCCGCTTATTTTAATAAAATTCCAGCAAATATGCTTGGTGGTTTCGCTGTTATTATGATTTTGGGGATTTTCCTTGGAGATGTAGGACAACGTATTCCAATCTTAAAAGATATTGGTGGACCGGCGATTCTTTCTTTATTCGTACCATCGTTCCTGGTCTTTTTTAATGTTCTGAATCCGAACTCATTGGAAGCGGTTACGTCTCTTATGAAAACGTCGAACTTCCTTTACTTCTATATTTCTGCTCTTGTAGTAGGTAGTATTCTTGGGATGCAGCGAACGGTTTTAGTACAAGGCCTTATTCGTATGTTTGTTCCTCTAGTTGCAGGTACAATTGCAGCTGTGAGTGCTGGTATCCTTGTTGGCCTTTTAGTTGGTTACACACCGCATCATTCATTCTTCTTTATTATTGTACCGATTATTGCCGGTGGTGTTGGTGAAGGGATTTTGCCATTATCTATCGCTTATTCACAAATTCTTGATGTGTCAGCAGAGTCATTAATTTCTCAATTAATTCCTGCGGCTGTCATTGGGAATGTCATTGCCATTATCTGTGCTGGTGCAATGAAAAAGCTTGGTGAGAAACGTCCTGAACTGAACGGGAATGGCCGTCTTGTGAAATCTAAAGAAGCAAACGAAATTTTCGAACAGCCAGATATGGATGCAAAAGTTGATTTCGGGTTAATGGGTGCTGGTGTACTCGTTGCTTGTACAACCTTCATCTTTGGTGGTTTGTTAGAAAGCTTTGTTCATATTCCAGGTCCAATCTTAATGATTGTTCTTGCTGCTTTAATCAAATACTTAAACGTGATGCCTCAGCATCTTCAAAATGGCTCACAGCAGTTCTACAAGTTTGTATCAAGAAGTTTTACATGGCCGCTAATGGTTGGTCTCGGTATTCTGTACATTCCACTTGATGATGTAGCAACTGTCATCTCCATTCCATTCGTATGCGTATGTATCGCTGTTGTACTCGCAATGGTTGGTTCTGGTTACTTCGTTGGAAAACTAATGAACATGTATCCAGTAGAATCAGCTATTGTCACTGGCTGTCACAGCGGACTTGGCGGTACTGGTGACGTTGCCATTCTTTCAGCTTCTGGGAGAATGGGTCTTATGCCTTTCGCACAAGTATCTACACGGCTTGGCGGAGCAGCAACAGTCATCTGTGCAACGATCTTACTCAGAATGTTTAGTTAAACATTCACACAAAAAAAGCATGGGCTCTCACATGGACCCATGCTTTTTTTATATTTCTTTTCTCCTATAGGATCTTATTCATCAGCTAATACAATTCGTAAATATTCCCTGGGCTGAAAAGGATACAGCTTGGTTTCTTGATAGCTCATGTGAAGAAGATGCTCAGAAAACAGCGGCCATTCACTCCCGGCCTGCCACCTTTTTTGATCATTTCGGTCAATCAAGAATGCTCCTCCTAAAATCGTGCAGAATAGGCTTAAGCTGATGGCGATCTTTCGTTTCATTTGATCAGCTCCTTTAAGAAAAGCATGTACGAAAAACAAAACAATATACAATGAGTATCATTTTTGATAAAATTATTTTGTGGTCAAAAGAACCTAAAATAAATACAGTTTGCTTGAAATCGTTTCAAACCAATGCACTATGGCTGTATTTACGCTATAATTTTAATTACCAGTTCTTTAGAACGTGAATTTATATTGATCAAAGGAGGTTCATTTTCTTGCAGCTTATTCACTTCGCCATCCTATCACCTTTTTTACTCGCTTTTGTTGTACCTTTCCTTTACAAATATGTGAGACGTATACATACAGGATGGTTTGTTCTCATCTTGCCGATTCTTTTATTTACCTATTTCATCCAAATGTTACACATCACTTCGAATGGACGAACGCTTTTCTCACAGGCTGAATGGATTCCATCTTTAGGGATGAATTTCACTGTGTATGTCGATGGTCTCAGCCTGTTATTTGCTTTATTAATTACAGGTATCGGCTCACTAGTGGTGCTGTACAGTATTTTCTACTTATCAAAGGAAAAAGAACAGCTTGGCTCTTTCTACACGTATTTGCTCATGTTTATGACCGCGATGCTGGGTGTCGTTCTTTCTGACAACATGGTCGTTCTATACTTGTTTTGGGAGTTAACGAGTATCTCTTCCTTCCTCTTAATTGGGTATTGGTATAAGCGGGACCGCTCTAGGTATGGAGCAACGAAATCACTGCTTATTACTGTTTTTGGCGGATTAGCTATGCTTGGCGGCTTCATCCTCATTTACCTGATTACTGATTCATTCAGTATTCGTGAAGCAGTGAATCAGCTTCAGCTCATTATGGCATCACCTTATTTTATCCCTGCCATGATCCTAATCTTACTAGGTGCCTTTACGAAATCAGCGCAGTTCCCATTCTATATCTGGCTGCCTGATGCAATGGAAGCACCGACCCCTGTGAGCAGTTATCTGCATTCTGCTACGATGGTGAAAGCCGGTATTTATCTTGTTGCCCGCTTCAGTCCAATCTTTGCTATATCAGAGGTATGGTTCTGGACCATTTCCATCGTGGGACTTGTCACATTATTCTGGGGATCATTCCACGCCGTCCGGCAAAACGATTTGAAAGCCATTCTGGCCTATTCGACAGTGAGTCAGCTCGGCATGATTATGCTCATGCTTGGCGTCGGCGCAGCTGCGATTCATGAAAACAATCCTGCCTTTTTTGGCGCAGCCGTTCTTGCAGCTATTTTTCACCTCATTAACCATGCTACGTTTAAAGGCAGTCTCTTTATGGCAGCTGGTATTATCGATCATGAAACAGGAACTCGTGACATTCGGAAATTAGGCGGATTAATGACGATCATGCCGATTACCTTCACCATTACGTTAATCGGTACATTTTCAATGGCCGGATTACCGCCATTTAACGGTTTCTTAAGTAAAGAGCTATTTTTCACAAGTATGATACGGATTTCCGATATCAGCTTTACGGACGTTTCAACATGGGGTGCCATCTTCCCAGCACTCGCTTGGCTCGCTAGTGTCTTTACGTTCATTTATAGTATGATGCTCCTCTTTAAAACTTTTAGAGGCCGTCTGAATATAGACCAATTGGAGAAAAAACCGCATGAAGCACCGATCGGCATGCTCATTCCGCCCATCATTCTAGCTGCACTTGTGGTCACCTTCTTCTTTTTCCCTAATATTCTTGCCTATTCTGTCATTGAACCCGCAATTGCGGCGATCATTCCTGAAGCGATTGAAACAGGAAGCCGGTTTTCTGTAAAAATTGAAGCATGGCATGGCTTCCAGCCAGAACTCTATATGACAATAGGTGTTGTTGTACTCGGCACAATCGGCTACTTGACGCTTTCAAAATGGCGTCCAATATACAACATCTTTAAGGAAAAATGGTCATTTAACGCTTTATACGACCGCTCTCTTATCGGTTTGGAAAAAGGTTCATACCGCCTGACAAACAGTTATATGACTGGTTTTCTTCGTGACTATCTTGTCTATGTGTTTGGGTTCATGATTATCGTCATTGGCGGCGTGATGTTTTATCAGCAGGCCTTTTCATTTCAAACAGATCAGGCTGCCTCAATTGGCACGTATGAGGTGATTCTTTCACTTGTGATGGTGGCGGCGACGATTGCCACAGTATTCGCAAGCTCACGATTAACAGCTATTATTGCTCTAGGTGTCATGGGCTACACGCTGTCACTATTCTTCGTGATTTTCAGAGCACCTGACCTTGCGCTGACGCAGTTGATTATTGAAACGATTTCAGTCGCACTGTTTTTGCTTTGCTTCTATCATTTGCCGAAGCTGAGCTTAAAGCAAAAAACGAGAAGATTCAAAATGACCAATTTCATCATTTCTTTAGGTGTTGGGGTTGTTGTCACTTGTCTAGCCTTCGCTTCCACAAGTCAGCAGTCACTTGACACCATCTCAACTTACTTTATTGAAAACAGCTACAAACTTGCTGGCGGTGACAATATTGTTAATGTCATTCTTGTAGATTTCAGGGGCTTTGATACCCTTTTTGAAATTACCGTGCTCGCCATTGCGGCACTTGGTATTTATGGGTTATTAAAAACACAAGTAAAACGGAAGAGAGGTGTGCGGCGATGAGAAAGATTGATACGAATGATATGCTTTTGCAAGTCACAACAAAAATCACAGCATTCATCATCTTGCTTTTCTCCCTTCACCTATTTCTTGCAGGACATAACAATCCTGGCGGCGGATTCATTGGCGGCCTGATGAGTGCTGCGGCTGTCGTTCTTCTGCTTTTAGCCTATGATCTGAAAACAGTAAGACGCATTTTGCCATTTGACTTTATTTATGTAACTGGAGCCGGTTTGCTCGTTGCGATCCTGACAGGTATGGGATCCTTTCTATTCGGTGCACCTTTTCTATCCCATGCATTTGATTATTTTCAATTACCGTTTTTAGGAAAAACAGAACTAGCGACAGCCGTCCTGTTTGATATCGGTGTGTATTTGGTTGTTGTCGGTGTCACCATGACCATTATTCAAATGATTGGAGAGAAGGAATAATGGAATTTCTAATGTCTATTATCGTCGGAATTATTTTTATGGCGGCGACCTATTTGATGCTGTCAAAGAGCCTTCTGCGGGTCATCGTCGGTACTGCTGTTTTGAGTCACGGCGTCCACTTGCTTCTTTTAACAATGGGCGGTTTAAAAAAAGGAGCGCCTCCCGTTCTAAAAGAGGGGCTCACATCCTATGTAGATCCATTACCACAAGCATTAATTTTAACAGCCATTGTCATTGCTTTTGGTGTGACATCCTTATTACTTGTCATGGCCTTCCGTGCCTTCCAAGAGCTGCGAACAGATGACATGGATCAAATGAGAGGAAATGATCAGCATGAATAATCTCGTGATCCTGCCTATTTTAATTCCATTACTAGCTGCTACACTGTTGATCTTTATGAATAAAAACATCATGCTGTCAAGAGTCTTTAGTGTCTTGGCATCTCTTTCAGCCATTATATGTAATGCATATTTGGTTCAAACGATTTTCACAAATGGGATACAAACCCTTTATTTGGGCGGCTGGAAAGCACCATTTGGGATTGCCCTTGTGGCCGATCAATTTGCTGCACTCCTTGTACTGACCGCTTCCGTTGTCGGGCTTGTGACAGTCTTCTTCTCCTTTCAAACGATTGGGAAAGAAAGAGAGCGTCTCTTCTATTATTCTGGCGTGCAGTTTTTGTTAGCTGGCGTGAGCGGAGCCTTTTTAACAGGAGATATTTTCAACCTGTTTGTATTCTTTGAATTACTGCTGATGGCGTCTTATATGCTCATTGTATTAGGCGGATCAAAGCCTCAGCTTCGTGAATCACTCAAATATATTGTGTTTAATATCATCTCGTCGGCATTATTTATTGTCGGAGTCGCCTGTTTATATGCAGTGACGGGTACGCTCAATATGGCTGATTTAAGTGTGAAAATAGCTGAATCAGGGCAAACAGGGCTAATCACTGTTATTTCCATCCTGTTCCTCATTGTATTCGGCTTAAAAGCTGGGATCTTCCCGCTTTATTTCTGGCTGCCAGGATCGTATCACGCGCCGCCAGCAGCGATTTCAGCTCTATTTGGGGCTTTGCTGACAAAGGTTGGCTTATATGCGATTGCCAGAGTCTTTACATTAATTTTTATACACGATACAGGCTTCACCCATACACTCATGGCGTGGCTTGCCGCACTGACGGTGATATTCGGTGTGATAGGCTCGATCGCCTATTCTGATGTGCAGAAGATCGTGATTTATAACATTGTCACAGCTGTTGGGGTCATTTTGTTTGGATTTGCAGCCAACACACCTGCATCACTCCAAGGTGCCATTTATTATCTCATTCACGACATGGTGATCAAAGGGGCTTTATTTATGCTGGCAGGTGCCCTCTTTGTGTATGCTGGTACAAATCAACTGAAAAAAATGGGCGGACTGATTCAATCCCAGCCTCTATTAGGATGGATGTTCTTCATATCGGCTTTATCGCTTGCAGGAATTCCGCCGCTGAGTGGCTTTGTTGGAAAACTAAAAATTGTGGAAGGTGGATTTTCTGCTGGACACATGACGTTTTCTATCCTGATCTTACTGTCCAGTCTTCTTGTCCTCTACTCTATTATGAAGATTTTCATGTCCGCATTTTGGGGCGAGGAACAGGATATGCGAAGAAGAAAGCCGTCAATTAAAGGAATGGTGTACCCTGGCGTACTGCTTGTCGTCTTATCGCTTGCCATTGGGTTAGGGACAGAGTTCATTGCCCCTTATATCAATCAAGCAGCGGAAATGCTCTCTACACCAGAAAAATATATTCAAGCTGTGCTGAAGGAGTAGATGAACATGGCCTTTCAAATATTACTAAACGCACTCCTCGCCTTTACATGGATGTTTATGAATGATACATACAGAGCCGCAGACTTTGTATCAGGTTTTGCATTAGGGATGATCGCCATTTTTATGCTGCGTCGATTTTTCCCGCAGCGTTTTTACGGCTATGCCCTTTATGCGATTTTCAAGCTGATCATCATTTTTATTCGCGAGCTGCTTCTTGCCAATTTAAGTGTATTAAAGACCGTATTATCTCCAAAGCTCACGATTAAGCCCGGTATTTTCGCCTTTCGTACGGACTTGAAAACAGATTGGGAAATCACCATACTGGCAAATATGATTACATTGACACCAGGTACACTAGTGATTGATATTTCCGATGATCGGTCCATTTTATACATTCATGCGATGGATATTGAAGATGCTGAAAAAGCCATTCACGATATCCGGGTTTCATTTGAAAAAGCGATTCAGGAGGTGAGCGGTAAGTAATGGAACTCATTTTGCAAATGTCACTTGGCATTCTTGCGCTGTCTACTTTGCTTTTTGTGATACGAGTGATCAAAGGTCCCTCTATTCCTGATCGCGTGAGTGCACTTGATGCGATAGGAATCAATTTAATTGGGATGACAGCCATCGTTTCAATTTTACTGAAAACCACTGCATTCTTTGAGATTATTTTACTGCTCGGCATCCTTGCCTTTATCGGTACTGTCGCTTTTTCCAAATTCCTTGAGAAAGGGGAAGTGATTGAAAATGATCGTCATCGCTAAAGCCATCGTGATTTTCTTTATCCTGCTAGGCGCTATCCTCTGTTTAATTTCAGCCATTGGTGTCCTTCGCCTGCCGGATGTTTACACACGTATGCATGCTGCATCAAAAGCATCGACCCTTGGCGTTGTTCTGATTTTAGTAGGTGTGTTTTTTCACGAATGGTTTCTTGCAGGCGTTATTTCTGCAAAAATCCTTCTCGGGATCGTATTCATCTTCCTGACAGCACCAGTCGGCGCGCACTTGATCGGAAGAGCCGCGTACAATACTGGTGTTAAGCTCGACAAGCGCAGTGTCCAAGATGATTATGGCGGTTTCCGTAACTTTGTGATTAAGCGAAAAGAAGATTCTTATTTATAAAAAGCAAAAAAGAATGGCCTGCCATGTTGGGCCATTCTTTTTTTATCGCGCAACAGCATAAAAAAAAGCTTCCGCTGCACCGGGAGCTTTTTTATATGCGATCAATGACAGCAAGTGTGCATCTTGACGTACAGATGTGCCGGTCTCGATCATCTTTTATATCGATTTGAAATACCATTGTACGCCGTCCTACATGTACTGGAACAGCTGTCGCTGTCACCACTCCACCGCGTACAGATTTTAAATGATTGGCATTGATTTCAATACCTGAGCAAACTTGCTGCGTTAAGTCCAAATGAGCAGCAGCCCCCATGCTCGCCACTGTTTCTGCTAGAGCAGCAGATGCTCCTCCGTGCAGCAGTCCAAATGGCTGTTTTGTTCTGTGATCGACTGGCATTGTTGCAACGCATCGTGATTTATTGCACTCTACAATCTCAATGCCTAGTGCCTCAAGCAGTGTATTTGATCCGCTCACATCCATTAAGGCCCTCTCCCTTCACACGTTTACAGCACACTTTCAGACTTGGCAATTAACACCGCTTCTGTACGAGATCCAACATTCAGTTTATTAAAGATGGATGTCAAACTGTACTCAATTGACCGTTTGCTCAAATGAAGCACATCGGCAATCTCCTGGTTCGTGTATCCTTTTTCCACTTCTCTAAGAATCAAACACTCCCGTTCGGTTAAGAGCTCGTGATCAGTCTGCTGCGCCTGTTCTGGCTTTTCTTGCTGCTGTGAAATTAATTTCTTTAAATAGGACAGCTGAATGACAACTTCCCCTTGCAATGTGCGGTGTATGTATTCAATAATTTTGTCTTTCGTCTCTGTTTTACTAATTGCACCGTGTAATCCAGCCCGAATAGCCTCTTCAAAATAATCATCTACTTCATACCCTGTATAAATGATAATTTTCACTTGATGGTTGGTTTCTAAAATTTGTTTCGCAATGTCCATTCCATTGATATCCCCGAGATTTAAATCCATTAAAATCACATCATAGATGGAAAAGTCATGCGTCTTTAAAAAAGCGGCTTCTGCATCAGGACTTAAACAATCGACTGATAGCTGCTGGTCTGATTCTAATATGCTTTTTGTCCCTTCCATGACAGCCGGATGATCATCAATGACCAATATCTTCTTCATGTCTTCCTCCCTTTAAATCACTCACTTCCATTTTATATAAAAGACTTGGCTGATGCCAAGTCTTAATCCTTAATAAATCGTTACAATTCCATTTCAATTTTCACCTTGAGCCCTTTTTCCGGGGCTGTGTGAATTTGAAGCTTTCCATTTAACGCTTTCACTCTTTCTCTAATTCCCGACAGACCCATGCTCATTGTATGCTGATCAAGATGACTGGCATCAAAACCGACTCCATCATCCTCATAGTGAAGAACAACCTGATCTTTAATACAAATCAGCATCACTAACACTTGAGTGGCTTTTGAGTGCTTCAGGGCGTTGGATAACAGCTCCTGAACAATTCGGTAAATATTCAGCTGTGAATCAATATCAATGTCCAATTCTTTATCAAAGCGTGTCGTATTCAACCTAATATGAAACGGTGCTTCCTCTTGGATTTGAGAAGTCAGCTTCGATATCGCCTTTACTAAACCTAAATCATACAGCAGCTGCGGCCGAAGCTCATGACACGTTTCTCTCGTCGTTTGAATCACTTTGGACATTTGATCATTCCATGAGATAAGCGAATTTTCAATAGATGTCGGGCATTGGTTGTTTTGGAAATTCGTTAAAAACATCTCCGACTGCCTTTTTAGTGATATCAAGTCCTGCAGCACGGAATCATGAAGATCTCTCGCTAAATCTGAACGCTGCTTTTCTTCCATAGCAAACATGATTTTCTTCAACCATGCAGGATTGGCCTCGCGCTGTTTCAAATCGTCAAGGTGCTCCATCAATTCTTCGATCTTGACGACATTTTCTAAACTGACACTTGTATAAAAGGCCAATGTTTTCAGCCATGAGATTTCATCGCGGGTCAATTTCGGTGTCTGTATATTGGATAAGCAGCAAATCATAAACGAGTGACCGCCCCGCTCGCCAATTTTCATCATAAACCCTTTATCAAGCTCGATGATTTTACCAACTTCACCTAAAATATCTTGAAATTGATCCACGTATTCTTTCCATAGCTTACTATCATTTGTTGACTCATCAATTTCAATAATTTGTCCATCAGCCTTCACCTCAAGCACAAAGGCTTTATTCACAACTAGCACTTCTAAAATGGTGTATTTCAAATGATACAGCACTTGATGAAGTGATGACGCCTCACGAATAAGCTGTGTAAATTTAAACACGCTGTCTTGGTAATTATACTTTTCTGAAAAACGCTTCAGACGGAAGCGGAAATCTAGAATTTCTTTGAAATAGAATACAGCCAGCATGAGTGTATAGGTGATTAATGCGAGCTTCAGTGTGTACTTCAAATCTTCTGGCTTTTGCAGAATGTAAAACGTGACAACAACAAAAACGGTCGGTGTAATGGCAAGAAACCCATAGTATTTCAGTCTGCTTATCAAAAAATCCATATTGTAAAGCTTGTTCGTCATAAATTGATACACGAGTGAAAAAGGAATGAGCAAGACAAAAGAAGTTAAGAAAAAGGGATCTACCACATAAATACGAAACAAAACATATGGAATTGCAAACAAAAAGATAAATGGACAAAATGCTATGATGTTTATCATGACAAAAAACTTTAAAACAGACCCCTGCTCTGTCTCTTTATATTTCCGCATTCCATTGATAATCACTTTGAATGACATGATAATAGAAGCGAAAAAGAATAAAAGATTTAAACTTGGCATGTATCTGGCTAACGCCGAATCAATTGGAACAAATAACTCTATTACTAGATTAATTATAGGAAGACTATATAAAAAGCGAATCGTTTTTTGAGTCGTAATATGCAGGTCAAACTCTTTGAAATATTGATAAATGAAGTGAATATAAAAGATAAATACACTTGATAAACAAAATACGATCACATAATGGCTAAATCTCTCACCAATACCTGAAGTACCTGCACTAAGATATCCGATACAAATCGTTAATAAAAATACAACTAAAAGAAATGCTGATTTTCGTTGAGCCTCTTTGTTAATTCGAATGATAAAGAAGATACAAAATAAACAAATTGAATACAGGATGAGAGGAATTATATAGACAAATAAACTCTCTTGGCCAATCAATGTCTTATTTTTTAGGGTGATCATTTGGTTGCCTCTTTGAATATCAATTCTTTGCACATTCCTAAGCTCACCATTGATCAAATGATCTTTGTTGTTAGCAGGTTCCCCATTGATTTTAAGTATAATATCTCCTTCTTCTAATCCTGATGTGTAGGCTAAAGAAAGATATTCAACTTTGACAACTTCTGCTTGACCGTTCTTGTTCTCCGCTACACGTGCTCCATTAAAAATATCAAATACATAAATATATGAAACATAGATCACAAATAAAAAAGACAGAAAAACCAAAAAAGCAGATAGTTTCGTATAAGTTATCTTCATGTATAAAACATCCTTAACTGGAGAACTTTTAAATCATTTTTAAATGAATAGTATCATTTATAGTACCATATATAATCTGCAGACATTTGCCCTTTTTTAATCCCCTGAATGATTGCTTGCATGGTTTGCTCATCTGTGTGAATTAAACTTGCATTCCCTAAGTCCAATTCATTCACAACACCAGGATTTTTGACTAAATATGCAATAACATTTTGAATGTTCAATCATTGCCCTCCTTTGTCATAAATGCATATAATTGTTCCTTCTTCGTTTTAGGTAAATCAAGTTGTTCAATTCCTCGCTTCATTTTTAACAGCATAATCTCTCTCATCGATACCATGTACTGAGTCAAACCAGCTTCAAGTAACTTCTGCTTCAATTGAAACGACTTTTGCTCTGACTCATCCAGCCGCTTAGAAAAGAAGGAAAGAAGCTCTTGACTGGCATCGTTAAAACGTCTTTGTAAATAACTGAATGCCAGCGTTTGTTTTTTTTGAAAATCTCCGTTTGATTTTGAAAATAACGCAAAAAAATCGTTACTGATCTGTTCAGCAACACCATAATATATCGAATAAGATTCCACAGTAGCGTTTATTTTTCCTGTCGCTAAATAAACACCCAGTACGCTAGAAAGAGCTGTTAAAGATCCTGATTTTTTCCTTAAAACCTCTACACACTCTTCTTCTGTTCCATGCAAATGTCGCAAATCCTCATGCTGACCTTCCATTGACATTTTGATGAAATGGAACAGTTTCTCTACTAGTTGAGAATTATTTTCACATATTGACGTGATGAATTGAATACTCACCGTATACAAATACGTAGAAGCATTGATGGCCACTCCTTGGTCGACGTTCATCCAAGGATACGAATCATTGTCCTGATCTTCAATATCATCTAATATATCGGCAGCTAAGATGAGAAGTTCAATCCCTGCTGCCAGTTTTGTAATCGCTTGCTTGTCTTGTCCGTCAAATGCCTCATAATGCTGATAAGCTAATTGACCAAGAGGAAATTCTTTTTTTCTATCTGTAAATTTCAAAAGCAGCTTTTGTAAATCATTCTGCCTGACTGCATGTTGAATAAAATCAGACATATTCTGCTTGATTTTTGTATTCTCTAGATAGTTTAGCATACTCGATCTTGTACCTCACCCTTCCGCCTTTTATTTTACTAAAAAGACATGAGCAAATGTCCACTGACATCACTATTTAACAATTATATAATAATATATCCTTTTTTTGTATGTATTTGGATAAAAAAAAGACTTGATGATTATCAAGTCTTTAAGAAATTTTCACATATTCATATTTGTCGTATTGATCAATGCTTTTGTTAATGTTATGAAGAGAAGCCGTTGTTTCTCTGATTTCGTTTTCAAGTTTCCATAATAATTGTTTAAGTTCTTCGATTTCATACTTTTCCATCGATTCCACTCTCCTTTTTTGGAAGATCAATGTATTTGTGTATGGTGATTGGGTCATAAGTATTTGATCTGTTACTAACAGTGTAAATGTAATTGAGTATTTTTTCACCGAAAAGTATACACAAAACGTGTGCGCGATACCGCAAAATTCAATAGGTCTTTTTTCATCATTTTCTGACTTTTCAAATCATACTTTTATCTCAATTTCAAAGGAATTGCGTCATTTTTGCGACAGGAATAAGCATCATTCGTCACACTTCTCTCCCGATAGAACGTACGATCCCCTCTGTATCTTCGGTTTTGCGTGTCATAGGTCAGACGACAGATGCTATTGTGGACACCGCAATTTTTTGGCGACATTCACCGAAATTGACCGCAAAAGTACCTATTTTTATGCTGGAATTACAAAGATAGAAAGATCATTTTGATTCTTTATTCTGATTTTCTACATACATTTAGAACAGATATCCGTCCAATTTCACGTCAATGAGAGAAGAGGTGACCATGTGTTTTACTATGTTCCTTATCCTGCTTTGCAGGTTCCCGCAATGAGCCGCGCATACCCGCCGCGCACGCCAATGACTTTTCCTCCAGTAGATGCCCACTCATTTCAACGAGCCGCAAAAGAATCAGCCCGCCTCGTTGCTGATGCTTCACTCATTACACAGCAAATTTCAAGCTCCCTTCCGTTTGCGCAGCGCATCATGGAGGCTGCTGAGCGCTCTGATTCAACAAGTGTCGTCCGAATGCTGAAGCAAATCGGTGTGAAAAGCGGCATTGATATCCGCTTTAGTCCAGAAGGGATTCGAATCTACTTGTCTCTTGCCTCCAGCAGACTTTTCCTTCTTTTAAAGTGGGCATGACAAAGAAAAAGCCGCTCTCACGCGAGCGGCTTTTCTTAAGATTCAAACATTTTATGGCACCATTCAATGGCTTCTATATAACAGCCATAGGCTTCCTGTTTCGGGAGATTTCCATCTAACATCTCATCATCCCATTCATTTCGTTCAATACGTTTGGCCACACCTAGTACAAAAGAATAATCATTTTCATAGCCAAGCAGTGCCTCGCCAACTTCATCAGAAAGCGGCAGTTCCTTCACAAGTTCTGTGATATCTGCCCTGACAAGCGTATCAATCAGAGAAAACATACCTGTCAGCATATAAGAGGCGGGGTGCTCTCGTTCAGTACGAGAAGCAATCAGTTCACACGTTTTGGCACGAATGAATGACATTTTGATGATTTCTTTTTGGCTTGAATTAGCTTGGACATTCAGTTCTTTAAATGAAAGGATAAAGATCCAGCGCCGAATTTCATTAAACCCAAGCAGGATAATCGCCTGCCGGATACTTTTAATTTGATAAAGACGTCTCATGCCGCCTGAATTCAGCATTTTTAATAATTGATATGATAGCGAAAGGTCACTTTCAATAAAATGGGTCACGGTCTGGATATTCGGCTGGTCCTTGCTTAACTCATTTAAAAGCTGATGATACGCATGGAAGCTGGTTGATAATGCTCGTCCCGATATCACATGCGGCTCACTAAAGAAATACCCTTGAAACAAGTGGAAGCCCGCTTCAAGCGCCTCTTCATATTCTCTTCTCGTTTCTACCTTTTCTGCTAGGAATCGAAGGCGATACTTTTTATACGAATGCAGAATATCTCTTCGTTCTTGCGTTGTGGTTTTCAGAAAGTCAATTTTTAAAATATCTATGCAGTAGAGGAGTTCCTCAAGCAGCTTGTCACTATAATGTGTTCCGTTTAGGAAGAAATCATCGAGTGCAATCGTATATCCCCATTTTTTTAACTGCTTACATCTCATAATAAGTGCCGGGGTAATCGGTACATTTTCTAATATCTCGATCACAAGCTGATGCGGATCAAAATAGGTGAGCAGATCAGATGAAAGCAAGCTTTCGGTGAAATTAATGTAGCATCGTTTTCCTTCTGTCAGTGTTTCGATGCCGATATTTAGAAAACTGTTGATAATGAGGTCCGTTGTCGCTTGATCACCGTCTTCAGCGCTATATGTATTGGTTTCACTATCTCTATAAAGCAGCTCATATGATACGACTTGTTCTTTTCTGTTAAAAATAGGCTGTCTCGCAACAAACACCCTCAACTGCTCCAATCCTCCTTTATGCCATGACAAACAAGATGTGCTTTCAGTATACCAAATGATTGCGCTTTTAGTTCAATTTCAATCGGTCAAAATAAAAAAAAGAGACCACTTGGCTTGATGGTCTCCCTTTCTTTAAATCATTCGCTTTCATAAAGCTCTTTTTTGATTTTATTTTTCACATCATGGATAAACTGCATTTTATTATCCCAGCATTTTTGACTCAAATCGACTGGATATTCTTCTGGTTTGCTGATTCGTTTGTATTCCTCCCAGAAGAGTCCAAGACTGTCCTGCACGTAGGCTTGAATCGTTTGAATATCTGGATTGTCATAGACAAGTTTTCCTTGATCAAAAATCGGGACGTGAAGATCTTTCGCCACAAAGTTTGTCACGAATTTACTAATAAACGTATGCACAGGATGGAACATTTTTAGTTTGTCCTCACTATGAACATCTTCCTCTTCAAGTGCAATGTAGTCGCCCTCAGAATGATGATTCAATTGATTGATAATCCGGTACACACGTTTACGGCCTGGTGTTGTCACTTTCTCTGGGTTGGATGAAATTTTGATGGTATCATTCATTTTGCCGTTTTCTTCAATGGACACCAGCTTATATACTGCACCGAGGGCTGGCTGATCGAATGCTGTGATCAGTTTTGTCCCAACACCCCACACATCAATTTTGGCGCCCTGTGCCTTTAAATTCATAATGGTGTGTTCATCAAGATCGCTTGATGCAATGACTTTGGCATCATGGAAACCTGCTTCATCAAGCATTGTTCTAGCTTTTTTAGACAAGTATGCAAGGTCTCCGCTATCAAGTCTGACACCAATGAAGTTGATTTTATCTCCAAATTCTTTCGCTACCTTAATCGCATTCGGAATACCTGATCTGACGGTATCATACGTATCGACTAAAAAGACGCAGTCTGTATGTGTTTCAGCATATTTTTTAAATGCCGTATATTCATCGCGGTATGCTTGTACAAGTGCGTGGGCATGTGTTCCTGATACTGGTATGTTGAAGCGTTTCCCAGCACGAACATTACTTGTCGCCTGAAAGCCGCCGATGAGTGCCGCTCTTGCTCCCCACATCGCTGCATCCATTTCATGCGCACGTCTTGTTCCGAATTCTAATGCTGTCTCATCTTCTATGATTCCTTTAATCCGGGCCGCTTTTGTTGCAATCAGCGTCTGGAAATTCACGATATTGAGCAATGCCGTTTCGATTAACTGAGCTTCAACAAGCGTTGCCTCGATGCGCATAATCGGTTCATTCGCAAAGACAATTTCCCCTTCTCGCATTGAATGAAGTGTACCTGTAAAGGACAATCCGCTTAAATAGTCAATGAAATCGCTTTTATAACCGAGTTCTTCTTTTAAATACGCTAGATCGCTTTCGGTGAAGGAAAAGTCCGATAAATATTCAATCGCTTTCTCTAAGCCAGCAAATACAGCGAAGCCATTGTCAAATGGAAGCTTTCTAAAGAAGAGTTCAAAGACTGCCTTCTTCTCATGAATGCCGTCTCTCCAATACGTTTCTGCCATGTTAATTTGATAAAGATCTGTATGTAGTGATAAACTGTCGTCATTAAACCGATGCTCCAACTTCCATTCTCCTTCCCTTACTTAACCACTTTCGCACCAAGCGACTGCTCAAAGTGAGAAAGTGCCCACTCGTGCCCCGCTTCATTAAAACTCGCCACAGCATTTTGATGAATCACAAGTTCGAAGCCTTTATTGTACGCATCAACAGCTGTATGAAGTACACAAATATCGGTACATACGCCGGCTAAGTGAAGTTCCGTGATGCCGCGCTCGCGCAGTTTCATTTCTAATTGAGTGCCTGCAAAAGCAGAGTATCTTGTTTTTTCCATATAGTAGACATGTTTTAAATGTTTTGACGTGTGAAATAGTGAACTTAGTTGTCCATAAAGTTCAATACCCTCTGTTCCGCGAATATTATGGGGCGGAAATAACTTTGTCTCTGGATGATAAGGGTCCTCTTCTTCATGATGATCGACAGCAAAGACGACAAAGTGGCCTTCATCAATAAATGAAGAAGTGATTTCTGTGATCTTAGACTCAATCGCCTGTCCAGGCTTTCCGCATGTCAGTTTTCCATCGTCTGCAACAAAATCAACTGTATAATCTATACAAATCAACGCTTTGCCCATCCGCATCTCTCCCATATGCTCTTTTGAATCATTATAGCTTATTCATTTCACTAGGGAAACCTATTCAACAGATTCATGAGAAAAAGCTTTTTGAAACAGCTCATCCTCTATATAGATATGCTCCTGATTGACCGCATCAGGCATCTCTATGACAAGACCAAAAGGAGAGTGCGCTTCGTGATGATTCACCACTTTAAAGGAACATCCAGCGGCATTTGCCATTTTGACATATTGAGAATAAGAAGCATAGGAAAGTTCACCATTTAATAGAACTGTGGCCTGGCGATTGGCCTTCAATATTTGTTCGACTTCTTGATACGGTTTATTTCTTGATACCTGTCCCTTTGTCAGGGCGAGAAGCGCTCGTTCCCTTAATGAACCAAGAAACATTCTTCGTTCATCGGGTTTTGTTTCAGCATGTCCAAATATCCCTTGCTGCAAATAAAAGTCTACGGATTCTTCTTTCATCGCTGTGTTCACTCCTGGTTTCTAAATTTACATTTCTGTGACCCAGTGCACAATCTTGAGTGCGAGGTCACGGGCTTCGTCTGTTTCTACTCTTTCCATTAAGGATTGTTCAAGCGTATGGATGAGCTGCTCCTTTTCGTACTCATACGCAATGGAAATACTCCATTCAATGTCAGGTACGGCTACAAGCGTTTTATATTCTTTTTTATTTTCATGTAAATATACATTGTAGGTCTTTGGTTGTCCGCTTGTGATGTGTGCTTTTCTAATTTTCATTTGACTCAGTTCACACCTCTTTTTTCTTCTTACATCCATATCCATTGTACCATAAAAAAAGACAGCTTCTGAAAAGGAATTCCCTTTCAAAGCTGGCTATGCATTAAAGCTCTTTTGCTGGCTGATCAGGTCTATATCCCACATAAACGTAACGTTTGGACTGCTAAAAAATTGGACAAAGTCCCCTGCATTATAGGTACCTGATCCACCGGCGGAGTGATCGACACTTTTTGGCGAAATGGCAAAAACATCACCGAAATGTGCAGAACCATTTCCAATCACACGGTCAATATGAATAGGCCCAACAATCGCTGGCATCTTTCCACCACCTTTTCTCCCCACATCATATGCCCAGCTCAAAAATACGTGTATGAAAAATAAAAAAGACAGCTGATCTGTGACCATCAGCTGCCTTTCTATGCGTTAAATGATTGAGGCTGGCCAAACAATGTAAAGTCCCAAAGCATCGTGGCATTCGGATCACTTGTAAGTGACATATAATCACCTGAATTAAAGGCTCCCGCACCGCCAGTAGAGTGGTCTACAGCCAAAGGAGCAATGGCCAGGACATCACCGAAAGTAGCTGCACCGTTTCCTCCTAACGACTCGATATGAATAGGTCCAACGATTGCAGGCATCAGAATCTCCCCCTATCTGCTTATCTCAATCATCTTATGCAAGAAGGGAAAAAGTGTGCATCTGTCCTAGACGTTTAAATGCTGTTCTTTGCGAGATCGCTGACGCAGCTGCACCAATCTGACAATATTCAAGGTGATGGCTTTGAGCAGTGCATAGACAGGGACCGCAAAAATCATGCCAAGGATTCCGCCAAAGCTTCCTGCCCCAATTAATAGCAGGATGATGGTCAAAGGATGTGTGTTGAGGCGTTTCCCAATGATCAATGGAGAAATGACATTTCCGTCAATTTGCTGAACGACAAGAATGACAATGACTGTCACCACCGCTTTTCCAGGCGAATCAAGAAACGCAATAAGCACAGCTGGTGCCGCGCCAAGATATGGCCCAAGGTACGGAATCACATTTGTGACCGCAATGATAATGCCGAGAATGAGCGCATATTTCACACCGATTAATAAGTATCCGATAAAACAAGCCACTCCAACAAATAAACAGACAACAATCTGCCCTTGTATGTAAGCTGCAAGCGTATCGTTTAATTCTTTAAAGATTTTCAATCCTTCCTTACGGTAAGGCATTGGCAAAAATTGAACGAGCTTGTCCGGAAACTTATGTCCATCTTTCAACATATAAAACAAAATGAACGGAACTGTGATCACAGCTAAAGCAATATTGGCAATCACACCAAACACAGCAGACATACTTGAAGCAATATTTTCCGGCAAACCTTTTAATGTCGAAACAATTGTCTGTTCAAACTTCGAGACGGAGACATAATCTTGGTTCATCATCCAAGTAAATGTTTTAGAATGCGAGAAGTCGTTGATAAATTTCTGCATATCCGTCACATAACCAGGGAAGCTTTTGACAAGTCCACCAACCTGCGTGACAATAACCGGTCCCGCAGCATTCACAATGAACGTGATGAGGCCGATGAACAAAAGATAAATGATCAGGATAGCAAGTGTCCTAGGAATTTTCCTGGACAAAAATCGAACAATTGGATTAAAGATGAAAAAGAGAATTCCAGCCAGCAAGATGGGAACAAACAAGGTAGATGCAAATAAAATAATCGGCTGAAATAAAAACGAAACCTTCGTAGATACATAAACAATGAGTAAAACAAGTAATATTTGGAATGTCCAAAAATGAACTTTAGATTTTAACAAAGATGCTCCTCCTGTTACGTATTGATCTTATTAAAAAACTACTATTCCACCCACCTTCTGTCAACTGCTTCTTGTTTTAGAACCTTATTTTTTGTAAAAAAAAGAACAATTGGTATATCATGCACTTTTTCCAGATATACATTCTATAAGCGTGAAAAAAGCAGACACCTTTGCGTCTGCTTGTTACACTCTTTCACTGTGATCAGGCATCACCGATACAATTTGCTGGATCCGCACATAAAAAACTGATTTTGTCCCCGCCTCAATGACAATATGATCCGGCATGACTTCCTTCAATTTTCCGCGCACTGTATCTTTCACTGTTTGAACAATCAATCTCATACCGATCACTTTCTGCAATGTTTGATAAACATATGGATCAACTAATGAAACAAGCTGCGGACTTCCTTGTTGTGCCATCCTACCTGCCCCTTTACTTGTGTATTTACCCACAGCGTATGCAATGACCCATGTGAATGTCACTCAGGGCAAACCCACAACTCAAATACCATATTTTAACATTTTATTCAATTTTACATTTTTCGGAAGTATAATAGATTGGTGCTGCCAACAACTTAAATCATTTGAAGAGGTGAATGATCTTGAAAAAACTCATCTGTCTCGCTGCTGTCATGCTCTTTTTTTCCTTTGCAAGTTATGCGTATGCAGGATCAATTGGAGATGAACCTGGGACACCAGGAAAGTGGTTTAAAGGAGAAGAGCCGGTTCAAAAAGACGAGTCAAAACCACCACTTGTTTTTGTTCACGGCATTAACAGCTCCTCCTCCACATGGTTCGACCGAAACGACATGGCAAAGCAAGCTGTTCTGAACGGATACGAAAGCGCATTCATAGATTTGTATCCAGATCAGGATACGAAAAAGAATGGCAAACTATTAGCAGAAAAGTTAAAAGAAATCTATGATGTGTTCGGTCGAAAACTTATTGTGATTGGTCATAGTAAAGGCGGGGTGGATACACAGTCCGCACTCGTGTATCACGATGCCCATCCATATGTAGAGAAGGTCATCACACTCGGCTCCCCTCATTACGGGACGCCGCTGGCAGATTTAGCGTATAGCAAGGGCGGAAGCTGGCTCGCAGAAATTCTTGGACAAAAAAGCGACGCGCTCTATTCTTTGCAAACGGGGCTCATGGCAGCTTTTCGAAGTGAAACCGACAAGCTGGAGAAGTTTCCTCAAAAATACATCACGTATTCGGGATCGGAATGGGGAACATTTGGCGGGGTGCTGTATTTAGGCGGCATGTATTTAAAGAGCTTTGGTGCAAATGATGGCGCCGTCACGGTAAGCAGCACAAGACTATCATATGCAAACAATATTTTAACAGGGAAATGGGATCACAACTCCATTAAAAACGGCACAAGCATGTTCCCTGTGTTTCAGCATCAGCTACTGGCAAATGCCGCAAGCGCTGAAAAAGAAAATATAGAGAGCCCGAACTCTACTGAGCTGAATACAGATGTTTATGTGAAAGGCGGTGAAAGTGAAAAGGATAAAACAGAAGCGTTCTATGTAGAGGAAGGAACGAATGGCTTATCGATTCAGTGGTTAAATGAAAGGCATGAGGCGCGGCCAGAAATCATCGCCCCAAATGGAGACGTCTTAACAAATCTGAAGACATCGGAAGCATCTTTCCCATATGAAGGCGCATTTTCGCACCATGTGCAAATCAATAAACCCGTTCCTGGAAAATGGACGATTCGATCAAATTCAGGAAAAAAGGCTCCTTATTTGCTGCTCGTATCCTTTGATTCACCATTAAATGACGAAATCAAAGCAGAGGCAGCGAAATCAGGGGATGATGCATCGACCCATTCAAGCGGTCTGATTAAACGATTAAGCAAGAAAGTAGAAACCTTTTACTTTAAGGATGCCCAAAAAGATCATCCACTCAAAACAACTGCTTCATCCGCTGTTGAATTGAAAAAAGAAGGTGCTTATTCTGTCACGGTTCATTACACCGGACTCACTGCATCAGGTACATCTGCATTTAACCGTACCGTTATTCGCACATTGTATGTCGATCAGGATGGAAATATTCATGGAGACATTCCATACTAAACAGAGCGTTTCATAGGCTGAAGTGCCTGCTGCACTTTCTGATCCAATTCCGTGATTTTTTTCATTGCAAGTGATTCGTCTATTTGTCTGTAATGGTGATGTCCGCCAGGCTCTTCATCCATTTCATCTGCCTTCTTGACGATTTGCTGAAGTGTGTCTTTATGAAGGTCGCCCTCTGGCAAATATGAATCTGTATGAAGCAGAATCGCAAGCGCAATATCTTTGGCTGCCTTTGGTTCCTCACCGAGGCGTATGAGCAGTTTGTGAGCCCGCTCTGCGCCTTTAATGGCATGGATATCATTCCGTCTATATGTCTCGTAATCCCATTCTCCGCCAGCTGTATACCATTCATAGTGGCCGATGTCATGCAAGAGGGCTGCTTTCACAGCGAGATCTGGATTAATCCCAGCCTGCACCGCCAGTTTGAATGCGTGATAAGCACAAGCAATCGCATGGGCTTTTCCTGACCGATTTAAATATTTTTGAGCGACTGGATGGGTGTAAACATCCATTAATGTAACCTTTCTCATGGAAACCCCTCCTTATCTATATTTTTAGCATCCTAACATATTCTGAAAAGAAACTCAAATGTTCTGTTATATTTTCTATGAGTCTCAAGAATAGCTTATGTCAAATGAGCTGTTTTTGCTTGTACAATACGAAAAAAGCAGTCGTTATGACTGCTTTTTCCCATACTCACGTGCATCGTAGACACATCCGCCAGCTGGATCATCCGCTAAAAGATCGAGCAAAATACCTGCGACTTCATCTGGGCTCTTCAGCGTGCCTGTTTCATATAATTGCTGAAAACGGTCTATTTGTTCAAAGTCTTGTTTTGAGGACTTCCGAATTTCCCCCTGCATATCTGTATCGATCGTGCCGGGTGAAAAGGAAAACGTGTTGATCGGATGCGCCTCGTCCTGTTGTTCCTCATGAAAAGTCCTCATAAACATATCGAGTCCTGCCTTTGAACTGCAATACGCACTCCAGCCTTTATATGGGTTTTTCGCCGCTCCAGAAGAAAGATGAACGATCGTTTTCTTTCCGTTAAATGATTGAGTCTGCTTAGCAAACATATGGCTCAGTAAAACAGGAATGACAAGATTCAGCTTGTAATGCTGATGAAGCGTATCCTGTCCGCCTTGTCCAACGCGCTTGATAGGTGTGACCATTCCTGCATTGTTGACAAGTAAGATGTCATCAGCATCTGCCAGAGTTTGCGGCGTGAGACTATCTTGAATCCATTTGGCCGCTGCTTCTTCATCGGTCAGATCAACCTGGGTATGTGTAAGCTTCGGATGGGATATGGGCGATGCACTTCTTGCTGCTGTGTACACATGATCCCCGCGTGAAAGCAGCCTGTTCACAAGTGCTAAGCCAAAGCCTTTTGATCCGCCTGTAACGATTGAAATTCGAATGACAATCTCCTCCCTTGATATCACTATTTTACGTAGTGAAACGGTATGACATCAAGCAATCTGCATAAAGAAAAGCCTGCCTCTATTAAAAGAGACAGACTATTTCTTTTCAGCCTTCACATTCACCTTTGGAATCAGGATGATCATCACAACGAGACCAAGGGCTATCAAGAAACCAAAGATCATCGGAAGCAGTGCCGATGTCTGCTTCTCATGATCATCCTCAGAAGGTGCTGATACAGCCGAATCACTAAAAGAGATATTCATCTCTTTCATCATACGAGCCGGTGTTTTGGGCGGGTTCTCCTTTAGATCACTAAAAAGCTGCGGAGAAAGAGATCCCCCCGGGGCTTTGGGCGGTTCAGCAAAATGAATGTCTGTTTTGATTTTTGACGTCGTTTTGCTTTGTTCGTATTTTGTTTGATCCCTCAATATACTCGAGTTAATATTAAGTTCCTTTTCCTGATATTCATTCGGCTTGACATTCGTATCCGTATCTTCACCAGCAGCGAAAGCAGCAGGGATGAGGAGAAAAAGGGAAACGGCAACGAATGCCGCCCCTTTCACGAATAGATTAAGCTTCATGAGTCACATCACGTTCCTCTTTTTTATCTTTCCATAGCTTTTTCACAAGCGGTACGACCATGAAAAGGACAGTTAAAATCACTAACCCTGTGACGCCCATTCCAAAGGTGTCTCCATTTCCATATTGGATCGACAGGTATACGTCTGTCACTGGATTGGTAAAGTGGAAATTCGGCATCACCAAATCAATTAACGGTGCGACAAAGAAGAAAATCAGTGCCGTTGCTGCCATCCATCCGGCAATGGAACCGAAAAGGAAGGCCGTGCGAATAAAGGCAGAACACGCCACTAATAACAAAATGGTGAAGATCGACCATTGAATGGCTTGATCATCTGCAAGTTTGTAAATGTTCAGTCCAAACAAGCTGATCATGAGTCCGACTAATAGATTCAAGATGCCAAACAGTGCACCTTTGACCAGCATCGGAGCTGACGCATAATACGAGCTGAAAAAGCCAATTAACAAACTGCTGATCATCACAATGACCAAAATGACGACCGGCGGTACAGTCTGCGTTTTTTCTTCCGGCACATCGCCGCTGATTTTCAGCGGATTGGCTAAATGGTTATACACATAGTTGCTGTTGCCTTGATCACTTAATGTATTTCCTAAAATACCCTTTAAATCTTGCTGAACAAGTTTTGTAGAATCGACATTCTTGCTCCAGTTTTCATTCAGCGTATCTGCTTTCTCTTGAACTGTTGTGACACTCTCTTCAATGTTATTCGTATAATCCGCCACCCCTTTTTGGCGGTCGGTTAACGAACTCATATTTTCAGAAAGACGAAGCACTTCCTGACCAATTGAATCCTGTGCACTGACAACAATTGAACTGCCTGCAAGGTCTGCTGTATACACCGCATCTCCTTGATCAGCCATTTGCTCAGCTACATTGTCCGCACTTTCAGAAATTGTCTGTAATTCCTGTTCCATGCTTGCCTGCTGAGTCGTAATGTACTCCGCATAACCATCTGAAAACTTCTGCATCTCATCAATAAAAGTAGACACATCATCGTTTGATGTCAGCATCTGGTTTTTGAGCTTATCCCAGTTTTCAGTTTCTTCTTTTTTGATGGAGAGGATGGACTGGATTTCATCTGGTTTGGTGTCGACCAAAGAAGAAGGATCCTTCTCTTGATAGAAGCTGTTAAGTAATGCTTCATAATGTACTAATTCATTTGAATACTTTAATAATTCTGATGCATTTTCTGATTTTGTATTAAAATCCCTAAGTTTATCCATTTTCGATGTATATTGATTTAATGGAGATTGAGTTGTTTCTATTCGTTCTAATTTTCTTGTAATAGCAGATTCTTGTTTGATGATGGATTTCTTTATATCACTTATGTTTTTATTGTTGCTAGTTTCTATTCTTATTATTTTTTCTTCTAGTTTATCTATTTTATCTGTTAAAGATTTTAATACTTTACTCAAAAGATCGACTTTTCCTTGTAATTGATCATTATGAGCTGTGGTTTTCTCCTCGATATTCTTTTTCACTTCTTCTAATTTTAGGGACAGTGCTTTTAGTTGCTCTTTTGATTGAACTGACGTTGATTTGGTTTCCTCAGTTTGTTCTGGATTTTCTTCACCATTTTCTGAAGTAGGTGGCGTTTCTTCATTTCCAGACAACTCATCTGCCACTTGATTTATTTCTGTTGAGATTTCAGTTAATTTCTTCATCTCTTCTTCAAGATCGATTTTCAAATCGTCTGTCGAGTCTTTTTGGTCTTCACCTTGATTATTCGAATCCTCATTCGGATCCTCTTTCGGTTTCTCTGCTTCAAGCAATGCCTTTCTTGAAGCTTTCAATTGCTCTTGCAATGGAGTAATTTTATCCCCTATGTATGCAAGATATTGAGCTTCATAATTTCTAATCAGTTCTTCCTGAGACGTCTTCACAAGTTCCTTTAACCCCGTGGATTGCTTAGGAATAACGTCTTCTCTCGACTTTTGAACAGATTGGATGGCGCTGTCCGTTGTTTTCAGCTGACTTTGTACCCCGTTGATGTCTGTTTTGAGTCCGCCCATTTGATCACTAAAGCTGCGGGCATTTTGGTTTTGAATGTCAGCGAGTTGTTTGAGCCCTTGCTGGATTTGCTTTTGGCTTGCTGATTGCGCTTTGATCAAGAGATCCTTTTGTTTGTCTTGATACTGCTGATATTGATCGACTGCTTTCACAAAGTCCTTTAACTGGTTCTTTGCCTCTTCTGTGGTACTCAAGCCGTCTTTATACTCTTTCTGTGAATCGGCCATCGCATTTTTTAATTCTTCTATTTGTTTCTTCTGCTGCTGGACGGCATCTGATAGTTTGTTTGAGTTCGGTTTATAGAAGTTGTACATCGTGTTTTGGAATTCGACTTCTTTGCCGACAATATGCTCAAACTCTTCTCTTACATTGCCGATTTCCTGTGATACAAAACTCCAGTATAGCGTCGACATCTGTTCATTCATTTTCTTTTGTGCATTTTCCAGCTCTCTTTGCACTTTCTCTTTATTGACTGCATTGAGCTGATCTTGAATTGAAAATTGAATGGACGCCTTTTCAGGATGGTCTTTATCATAGCTCAGCACATTTTTAGAGAAATCAGACGGAATATAAAGGACAGCGTCATATTTTCTGTTTTTCAGTCCATTTTCCGCCGCACTGCGATTCACTACAGTCCATGTATAATCAGGACGTTCTGACAATGCTGCCACAACATCCTGTCCGAAACGAGCCGTGTTTTCACTTTCGCTCGCTCCCATATCCTCATTGACCACTGCAATATTTCGTGTGGCATTCTTCTTCTGTTTTGCCGGGTCATCTCCAATTAGGTGGAAAAATAAAACCGGCAGCACAAGAATCAATATCATGGTGGATACGATTTTGATGGAGCTTTTTTGCTGCTCTGTCATTGAACACTCTTCCTTTCTACCGCACATAAAGGAACCTGGATTTTCTTCTCTTTTCCGTTTTCAACCAAATACCCGAAGCCTGGCTGAATCTCTGGTTCTTGTCTTGCATACGGAAGCGGTATGATGTTTTGCTCTGATTTTTTCATGAGTAACATAGCATGACGAACTTGTTTGATTTCGTTTGTGAGTGCATCATAGCCCTTACTGAACTCGGTATGATTCCCTGATGCAATCAGGCTGAAGCCTAAGTGTGCATATGACTTCATGAAATCAGCTAATTGATCTTGAAGACGCGGATCGATCGTCTGCTGAAAACGCGTAATGCCATCAATCACAAGCACAATTTGAGGAAATGACAGCTGATCGGTCTCCCCTTGGCGCACAGCTTCGACATACATTTCTTCCCGCACCTTGAATATGCGGTCCATTTCTTCTGCCCATTCGGTGATATCATCCTTTGTTTCAAGGTAATCAATGTTCTCTTCTTTTGCATAATGGGATAGACCTCGATCAATTGAATCAAAGACAGCCAGCTTTTCAGGCTTTGCCACTAAAAGCTGATCGAGCATCAGTTTTGTCACATTTGTTTTCCCGCGCTGCGTTTGACCGATGATGAGACAATGTTTATTCTTTTTCAAGTCAAAATAAACAGGTGCCACAGATTCCTCATCTAATCCGACTGGAATGTCATAAGGCGGTTTTTGTTCATCTAAACGACTCTCAAGCTCCCAAACTGTCAGCTTATCAGGAAGCATTGGCACAGGCTTTGGTTTTTCGGATGCTTCAAAGCGGTCATGAAGTAGCTGTATCTCTTGTTTCAAATGCTCAAACAATTCGAGATCGTTCTCTCCTTCAACTGGCAGAAACATTTGCGCAAAATAAAGCTCTTCTTTGTTAATAATGACTCGTCCTGGGATCGGCTCTAAGCTGAATTTCGGTCTGCCAATAATCGAGTACGCCTCTCCTTGATCCATTAAGTAATGGACAATCTTTGTTTTCAAATTGTTCATCAGCGATTGACGCACTGCATTTACCCGGGTTGCTGTAATCAAGAAGTATATACCTAGTGATTGTCCGTCACGGCTCAGCTGAATAAATTCAGATTCGAGATCATGCATTTCGTCTTTCACAATGTCAAAGTTGTCAATCACGATAAAAATGAACGGAAGCTTTTTCTCATTTAAGGCGTTGTACATTTTGATATGACTCATTTCTTGCTGTCTAAATAACCGCTTGCGATATTCAACCTCTTCCCGCAGACGCTTCATTGATTTTTGGATCTTTCTCATCTGATCCATTAAGAAATAATCCGCCGTATGCGGCAGTTTGGCTAACGGAAGCAATGTTCCGTTTCCGAAATCATAAATATATGCGTGCCATTCTTCAGGTGAATACCTCTCCGCAAAGCTCATCAGCAGTGTTGTAGCAGCAAGTGATTTGCCGTAGCCGGAGGAACCGAAGATGCCAATGTTCCCATCTTCCATCATTTGATAAGAAAGTGGATGCTGGCTTTGCTGATCTGGTTCATCAACAAGCGCAAAATGGAAGACATGCTCTTCACTCGACGCATAACGCGTTTTTGGAATCCGTTCTTCAAGCGGTGGAAGCCATGGACTTGGCAGCTTCTCAATTCCAAGCTCCTGCTGCATACGTTCAATTTCATCCACGACAGCGAAAATCTCCGTCACTGTCTCTTTTTTCACTGCTGGCTCTGTGCTTACCCCTGATAACGGAATAAGACCAGTATCTGTCACAATGGCAATGTCATCTTCTGAGCCGTAGCCATCTTCCATATATGGTGCACCGCTCCAAGCCGATTGGAACAATTCATAAATTTCATTGTTGCCCACTTGTAAATAACCGCGGCCTGTGACCGTAATGGACGCTGCATCACTATTTTTCAAAATTTCCTTACTGTCTGACGCATCTTGTACTTTTAGTGCGACCTTAAAACGGGAGTTACTCCAAATCTGGTCATCAATGACCCCGCCTGGCTTTTGGGTAGCCAAAATGAGATGGACCCCAAGGCTTCGGCCGATACGTGCAGCGCTGACAAGCTCCCTAATAAAGTCTGGCTCTTCACTTTTTAATTCAGCAAACTCATCAGAGATTAAGAACAAGTGAGGCATTGCCTGCTCAGCCTTTTTCTCCTTGTAGAGCTTCGTATAATCATTGATGTGATTCACGTGATACTGATCAAACAGCCGCTGCCTTTTCTTCAATTCACTTTTAATTGAGGCAAGCGCTCTTTCACTAAAGTTCTTGCTGCCTTCAATATTGGTGATCGTTCCAAGTAAATGAGGAATATTTCGAAACGGCTGCGCCATTCCGCCTCCTTTATAGTCAATCAACAGAAAAGCAACTTCATGCGGGTGAAAATGTACAGCGAGCGATAAAATATACGTCTGTAAAAATTCACTTTTCCCTGATCCCGTTGTCCCCGCCAACAGTCCGTGCGGGCCGTGCGCTTTTTCATGCAGGTTCAGATCGACAATGTCGTTTTTCCCCTTATAACCGATTGGCACTGATAATGATTTGGCCGTTTCTGAAGTCAGCCATTTTTCACGAATGCCAATGTCATCTACCTGTTTGGCATGGAAAAGATCAAGGAATGAGACCGTCTCAGGAATCGAATTGGTCATACCGACTTGATGATCTAATGTTCTCAGTGTTCTGGCAAACAGTTCATTGTCCCCGCGCTGATGTGTATCAAGCTGAAACGGAATTCGTACTGCCTTCTTGTGCTGAATGAGAATATCTCCTTCTTCTTCGTTAATATAACGGACAAGCGTCGAAATATTTTCAGCTAAGCTTTCCTTTGTTTCTGCAGCAAAGAGAATGGAGATACCAAGATCTGTCCGGCTGCCTTCTAAGTATTCTAAAATCACATGCTCGGCAATGAGCTCATGATTTGTCACGATGAACACAAAATGAGGCGTAAAGATTTTCTTCTCTTTTTCTTCTTCTAAATCACGCTCGCGTAAAATTTCATAAATCGAGGACAACAGCTGATCGCGTGTTTGTTCGTTGTAAATAAACCCTTTTCCATATGTATGAGGCAGTTGGAAGTGCGGAAGCCATTTCATCCATTCCCAATTCTCATACTCCTGCTCATGAAAGATAAAGACAAATCTCAAATCGTGATAGCTGTGCGAGAAAGCAAGCTGTCCAACAAGCTGATGTAGCTCATTTTTCACAATCGCAGGCTTCCCAATTAATCCTGTTGGACCATCCGCAAGACCGAATGTAATCGGGACATTCTTCACTTCACGATATACTTTTTGCATGTGCTGCGTTTGTTCCATTAAGTCATCAATATCTCGATTGGCCATATCGCCGCCGCTCATCGATAATTCATAGCTTGATGGGACTGCGCCTGTTCCAAGACGCAGGTGCAAGAAGTCGTCACTCACAAGCGTCTTTTCCCAAATGCGTCCGCTGATTTCTGATGTTAAATACTTCATTTGTTCAAATGACGGATAATGATACGTCAAAATATATTGCTGGCGGTCATACAGCTCCTGCAGCTCTTTCCGCTTATTTTCTAAATAAAGAGAGTAGACTCGCTGACGCTTCTCTTCTCGTCTTTTGCGCTGTGATTTTTCCTTAAAGTATTGAACGGACGATGTAATTAACGTCATGATAAACATCGCCATCGACACGATAATAAAGATTCCGCGCGGCTGGATTAGGGCAACAATCCCCATCACAAGGAGCATCACAAGCGGCGGAAGGACAACAAGCCAAAGCCCTCTGCTGTTATTTTCACTCTCCTGCGAAGGAAAGCTAAAGGATACCCTGTCATCTGGCAAATCATAAATCAAACGCGGTGTACGTCTGTATGAAGGGTATTTTTGTTTTGTTTCCGTACTTGGCGGTCTTGTTTTTTCCAAACGTGTATGAAAAGGTTCGTAAGCTGTCACCTGTAATAAATCATCGTCTTTAAATGTCACCGTCAGAAAGTTCCAGAACAGCTCATCTCCTGCATATACCTTCTCTGGACCGTGGATTTTCTTTCCGTTCACGTAAATCTTCTCGCCTTGAGGCATGACATACCATGTTCCTTCAATTTTCTCCAAAGTGAACTGGCTGGCATCTTGAAACATGGAATGGGCTTGTTCTTTCCACACATCTATCTCATCTTTCTCTTCACGTGAAAAAGACAGCTCCACTCTATTTCCTAGGTAATAAATATGTTGATCATGATGTGCATCCATTAAAATAAGTGTAAGTGAACCAAGCTGATATGGTTCATGTGGAAGTAATTTGCCCTTCTTCTCATCTCCCTGATAAATATAAAAACCATCATTCGGTTCTTCAGGAGATAAACGAATGACCCCTTCATCAAACGAAAGTGAAGGGATTGTCACCGTATGCTCTATTTCAGGTCCTATCAGAGCTTCTCGATTGAACTGTTCATCTAAACGGACAGTTTGATAATCCTCCTCATAAAAAACCCAAAGAAGACTCAAACGCTCCACCTCCTCATGGGACAGCACCAACTGTCAGTTGTATCGAAAGAATTATTTTTTCTCATCTTTTTTCGTCTGAGAGGTTTTCTTTTTCGCTTCAGATTCTTTCTCTTTTTTCTCTTGATCGGCTTTTGACTGCTCTTTTTGTTCAGCTGTTTCATCTGTTTGGCTTGCGTCTGAGGAGTCACTTGTGCTTGTCTCGGTTGTTTCTTTTTCTTCATATTTCGCCATTTCCTTAATGATCGGATCTAGCTGTTTTTGTTTTTCTTCAGCAGAAAGGCTGTCATCGTTTTGAATTTCATTGCGGTAGGCGACGAGTGCCGTAAATATGTACCTGTCGTCTCCAAGCACCCGTGCAATATCAAGTGCTTCCTTGCTATTGCCTTGTCCAATATGAATCCAGAATAGGAAGTATTGCGGATCTGTCTGCAATGTGTACGTTTCTGTGATTTCTTTTTTATGCTGATCAAGCAACAAACTGCCTTGGTTCGTTTGTACATACGAAATGGCCAGTTCATATTGAAGAGAGACTGGCATTTGATTGGCTGGATATTTCTCTAACGTATCCACCACTTGACTGTACTGCTTGTTGAGATAATATTTGTTTGCCTCGACGTACGCTTCTTGTTTTGGCATGGCAAAAAAGAAGGTGTAAATGGTGTACACCAATGCAGGGATTAACAGGACAAGCAGACCTAGTCCGATGTATCGCTCGATCTTCCATTTCTTTTTAGGTATGGTTAAGAGCGTTTTTTCTTTCGCATCGATTGCTTTGATCTTTTGCTCAATCAAAGCTGACAATTCTTCCAGCGACTTCGTTTCACTAATTTCTTTTGCCAGCTCAGATAATTTCAACGTTTCATTGTAAACCGCATATTCTTGAAATTGATATTCATGGTCGACCACTCGAAGAACAACAGCCTTGACCTCTTTTAACAGGCGATACTCATCGGTTTCATATGGCGGAATGCTTTCTTTAACCCCATAATGCAAAAATGCAGGAGCTAAGCCTTGATGAAAAACAATGTTTTCAGGAGAAACAATAGGATGCAGCCGTTTCACATCGTGTTTAAGAACTGCATCGACAAGCTGGTATGAAAAAATCCATTTGCTTTTTTCATCCTTTGCATGGATGAAACGAAATTCCTGATAGGCAGGAGGCGGTTGTATAGAAATGATGACCTCATCTTCAGTTAATTGAATCTCTTTCTGAAATGAAGGATTGATGTCTTTGATCGGTGCCGCTTCTAAACCGTCTAAGAGTTTAATCGTCTCTTTTTGAAAAATAAAGGTATAGGTGCCTCCCTCTTTTTTCATGACTGCTTCTAATTGTTCTTCTAAATAGGAACTCTTTTTATCTGCCATTTACAAAAGTCCTTTCATAGTATTTCCAGCCTGTCTCCTGTGGTAATTCCACAGTCTGACAGCTTATATTCGCCTGAAAACACAGCTTTCTTATTGACTACTCGCACCCATCCGCCTTCTCGCTTTGGAAGTGAGATTTGTTTTGCCTGCCAGGCGATATGGATGACTTGTTTAATATGTAAATAATTTGATAGTCTCAAATCAAACACACTGCCATCATAATTTTTTAAGTCGATGGTAATATCGATATACACAAATTTCCACCTCACAAAATAGAAAGAGCGCCGGCATCCATTGACAGACTCGGCGCTTTTTCTGCATTTCACACTTAGAAAGGAAATCCCTTTGATTAGCCGCGAATTTGGCTTGCGATGTCTTGGTCAGTGCTTTCAAGTGTATTTGCCGTTTGATCAAGCTGATTGCTGACATCTGTTAATAGATCAGACATTTTGATAAAAGAAGGCTTAAGCTGCTCGTATTGATCAGCAAATGCTTCACTAGAAGCACCTTCCCACATTCCTTTTAAATCAGAGATCATTCTATTTAGACGATCAACTTGGTTTAACACTTCTTGACTTTCAACACCATATTGCTTAGCGGTCGCTCTTAGTTCTTCTGGGGTTACGCGAATAATTCCTGACATATTCCTCATTACCTCCCGTGCATAGCCGCCATATAATGGGCTAATCCACTTATTTTTTGACGTTATTATTATAAAAACAGAAATGATACACAGTCAAACAAATCTGTTTTTATTTTACAAAATGAGTCTATAGAATTACTGTTTTTTCGCTTTTTATCTAGTATTTAACAGTTTTTTGGTCATATATTCTTAATAAGTATGCACCTGCTTCGGTGGACCTTTCCGCCTATTGATTTTTTACTACGTTATTATTGTACTATTTCTTTTTCAGCGTGCTTCAACATCCATTTGCTTGCTTCTCACACTTTTTGTTTTTTTAAGTTTATGGCAGTTTTTTGTTGATTTACGTACCTCATTCTCTTCATAATGTAAGTACGTGAAATATTCGAAAAAGCAGGGGTTTTTTATGACAAAAAAGACAGATCCGTTTAAGTATAGTCTTGATCGTTTAGAGGATGTGGCAGACCAAATTAGTGATGTGCTCAATTGCCCTATTACTATAGAAGATACTCATCATCGATTATTGGCATATAGCACACACAATGATTTTACTGATCCCGCCAGAACTTCAACCATTATCTCCCGCCGGGTACCGGAAAAAGTCATTAATCGGCTTTGGAAGGACGGCATCATTCCTACACTCCTTAAAACAGACGAACCGCTTCGTGTCCCTCAAATTGCAGAGGTGGGTTTATCTAGCAGGGTCGCCATTTCGATCTGGAAGGACAAAGAAGTGCTCGGATTTATTTGGGCGATTGAATCCGCACAGCCTTTTTCAGAAGAAGAAATGGACCTTCTCAAAATGGCAGCGCATGCCGTGAAAAACAAATTACTCAATTTACAAATTCGAAAAACGAAAACAGAAGAACGTAATCAGGAGCTTTTCTGGAAGATGCTCACGGGTCATATTCATGAAAAGGATGAGATGCTTGACCTATTTTTAAGGCTTGGCATCAGATGTCCAGACACATATGCCATCATCATCTTCCGTCTTCGTGACGAACTCACAGAGGAGACAGAAAAAAAGCTGTCCTATCTGCTTGAAACAACACAGCAAGTTCAGGTACTGTTAACGACTGTTGATTTTCACGAATTCATTATTCTTGTCTCACCAAAAACAGAACATCCGCTTCAAGATATTAAACAATTCACAAGCGGCATGCTGCAGCAGCTTGCGGACCGGTATCATATTCAGCATGTTCAGGCAGCAATTGGAGGAATTTACGATAACATCTCTCATATTCAGCCTTCCTATAAAGAAGCACTGGCTGTATTAAAAACGAAAGAACGCTTTCCAGTTGAAACAGAACGTTTAAACAGCTTTTCTGAACTAGGCATTTATCAATATCTTGATGTGCTTGCTGAGAAGCGAAAGGGATCTTCTTACTCTAGTTACTCTTTATCAAAGCTGGAGGATTACGACCTAAGGCATCATTCCAATCTTGTCGAAACCCTTGAGCGGTTTATTGACTGTGACAGCAATGCCAATATTGCCGCAAAGCAATTAAACATCCACATCAATACCTTAAATTATCGATTAAAACGGATTACAGACATCGCAGAAATTGATTTAAAAAACATGAATGAGAAAATGACCATCTACCTTGATATGAAGCTAAAAAACGTCCATTTGTGAAATTTCACAAAGAGGCGTTTTTTTATTTTTTATTTCAACCGAAGAATTTTCTAAACTTTCCGGATACACTAGACATACAATATCAATAGATAAGCATAGGAGGAATAAACATGATCATCGGCATTCCGAAAGAAATTAAGAACAATGAAAACCGAGTGGCTTTAACACCAGGAGCAGCTTCTCAATTGCTTTCAGCTGGACATCAGATTTTAATTGAAACAAACGCTGGTTTTGGAAGCGGATTCACTGATGACGATTATGTATCTGTTGGTGCAGAGATTCTTGATCAGGCGAAAGATGTATGGGCATCTTCTGATATGATCATGAAAGTAAAAGAACCATTACCTGAGGAATATCCTTATTTCAGAGAAGGACTCATCTTATTTACGTACCTGCATCTAGCCGCAGAGCCCTCCTTGGCTGAAGCATTAAAACAAAAAGGCGTTACAGCCATTGCTTACGAAACAGTAACGGACGGAAAATCACTCCCTCTTCTCACACCTATGTCTGAAGTAGCAGGCAGAATGGCCGCTCAAATTGGTGCACAATTTTTAGAAAAGCCAAAAGGCGGAAAAGGTATTTTACTTGCAGGGGTACCAGGGGTATCAAGAGGAAAGGTCACCATTATTGGCGGCGGTGTTGTTGGAACAAACGCAGCGAAAATGGCGATCGGACTTGGCGCAGATGTCACCCTGATTGATGTAAACGCAGAACGCCTGCGTCAGCTGGACGACCAATTTGGCCATCAAATGAAAACGTTAATGTCCAATCCTGTCAACATTGCAGATTCAGTCAGTGAAGCTGATCTTCTCATTTGTGCTGTGCTGATTCCTGGTGCCAAAGCACCGACGCTAGTGACAGAAGAAATGGTGAAACAAATGAAGCCTGGTTCTGTCATTGTGGATGTAGCGATTGATCAAGGCGGCATTGTCGAAACCATTGATCATATCACAACCCATGACCAGCCTACTTATGAAAAACATGGCATATTACACTATGCTGTCGCCAACATGCCAGGCGCCGTTCCGCGGACATCAACTGTTGCGTTAACGAATGTCACTGTTCCATATGCGCTGCAAATTGCGAATAAAGGCGCTGCAAAAGCCATTAGAGAAAACAATGCCATCGCAGAAGGTGTCAATGTCATGAACGGACATATCACGTACGAAGCGGTCGCTCGTGATCTCGGCTATGATTACGTACCTGTCAGCAAAGCCATCGATGCCACTTTTATGACCGAAGCTTAATCAGCAACCCGCCCTATTCATGGGCGGGTTTTATTGTTAACCTAAAATAAAAACAAGTTGACAAAAATCCTTCTTCCCCTTAATCTATTTGTACAGATAAGACAGGGGGAAACATCATGCAAAAGAAGACAAGAACTGCTGACTTTGTGCTAGTGGGAATGTTTGCTGCACTCATGGCTATCGGAGCCAATATCACATCCATTGTGCCGTTTTTACAGGTCGGCGGAATTCCACTTACGATGCAGCCGTTTTTTTGTGTGCTTGCTGGTCTCTTACTCGGCAGACGGCTTGGCGCATTAGCTATGATTGTCTATGCCTTGGTCGGAATTGCTGGTGCACCTGTATTCGCCCAGTTCTCTGCGGGCTTTGGGGTCATTTTAGGCAAAAGCGGCGGCTTTGTATTATCGTACATCCCTGCTGCCTGGCTTGCCGGATTCATTCTAGAAAAAAGAAAAAACCCTGGCTTTGGCCGCTTTTTGCTTGCAGCCATTGCGGGTACGACCGTGATGTATGTGATCGGAACCACCTATACATACCTCGCATTAAATGTATGGCTCAATGCACCGATTTCCTATCAAACCACGTGGTTCTTTATGATCTGGTTTATGGTAAAAGACTACGCATTGACGATATTACTTGCGATGCTGGCACCTAAAATTTATCGCTCTGTTTCCAAAGCCACATCCTTTCGAAAACAAGAAGCTGTATCATAGAAAAAAGAGCCTGTCTTCATTCAGGCTCTTTTTCATCATTACTCAGCGTATTGGTCTATGATTTCTTCCAGCATTCCTTCAAGCACTTCTACATCTTCAAGATCTGATGGACTGAAGCGGTAGCGTACAAGCTGTTCTCCATCATTATACATCTCCTCAAGCCAGCCTCTCAGGCCTCTTGCTCTACGGTCGACTTCGAAAACAATGTCTAATCCGCCTTCATCTATCAGAAAAATCAGCTCTAACTCATCAAGCATATAGCGATAGTAGTCTGATGTCGGAATGAACTCGAATTCTTGGACGAATGGCAGGCGCCGCTGGAAGTAAGGTGCTTGCTCACAGTCTGCTTCGTTCAGGTGGAAACCTAGATTGCTAGTGGCTTCCAGCACATTTTTCACCCAAGGATGTGCTTCAACGAAAATACGGTCATAGTCAGATTTATCGATTCCGCCTTGGATATCAAGGTCTGTCATTACTGCAATTTCTACTTTTCCGATCGTCATCGGAGTATCGATAGGAAGAATAAATGAAAACGGAAATTCATGCTTTTCTCCAGGCTGGATGGTAAAAGAATCCGTCACCCGTAAAGTAAAGATATTCACATATTTTCTATGCTCTTCATCATCTTTCACAATCACATACTGTGTTTGAATCTTGACATTGATATAACGGATGTCCTGAGCAATTTTCCCACCCTTTACATGGACAGTTCCCGTTACTTCTTGTCCTGGATAATAAGCGTTTTTCTCTAAAATGGTATCTACCTTTGCCGCACCAATTCCTGCACTTGCCGCTAGCTTTTTAAAAAATGACATGTCCCATCTTCCCCTTTTCATTTTTATCAGCATATATACGTAAGATAGAGGAAGAAAGATTCATTTAATTCATACTTTTGTCCTAATTATTTTTTCATCTGCGAACAACAAAAAAGCTTATAGAAAAAACATCATCGTTTTCTCTACAAGCTTTTCATCTTACAGAATAATCGCCGCCAGCCAGCCGAACAGAACAAGCGGAATATTATAATAGATAAAAGTTGGGACACAAGTTCCCCAAATGTGGTGATGCTGTCCATCCATATTCAATCCAGATGTTGGCCCAAGCGTACTGTCACTTGCAGGTGAACCTGCATCTCCAACAGCCGCAGCAGAGCCAATAATGGCAATGGTGGCCATTGGACTAAATCCTAAGTGTAAGCAAAGTGGAACAAAGATGGTTGTAATAATCGGAATCGTTGCAAATGATGATCCGATTCCCATTGTCACAAGCAGACCAACGAGCAGCATTAAAATCGCCGCAAGACTCTGGCTGTTTCCGATAAATTGGGAAGATGCTTTGACAAGGGATTCAATGTCTCCTGTTTTTGTTAACACGTTGGCAAATCCAGCCGCAACAAGCATGACAAAACCGATAAATGCCATCATATTCATTCCAGATGTAATCAGTTCATCTGCTTCATCACGTTTCATCATTCCTGTCACAAACAAGACAAGCAGTCCTGAGAGTGCACCGAAGATCATTCCTTCCACACCAAGGCTTTGCGATAGATAAAGCTGGACAATCAACGAAACAAGAATAGCAAGACCGGCAAAGAATAAGCTTTTTTTCGTATAAGCCGATTTTTCTACATCTGTAATTTCACGATCCTCATATACCTTCGGCTTTCGATACACAAAAATGGAAACGATCAAACCAAGAACCATACCCGCAACAGGAATCAGCATGGCATATGGAATATCTGCTAAGTTTACAGTCAGCCCCGCTTCCTTCATATTGTCACGAAGCATTCCGTGGAAAATCTGTCCGAAACCAACTGGAAGTAATATATATGGTGCAGTGAGTCCGAAGGTCATGACACACGCTAGCAGTCTGCGGTCAATCTGAAGCTCGTTAAACACCTTTAATAACGGCGGAATTAAGACTGGGATAAAGGCAATATGAACAGGGACGACGTTCTGTGAAAAACAGGACACGATCAAAATGACAAGAACGATGAGCACTTTTGATAGTGTTTTCCGTCTTGAATCGCCTTCTTTTCCTAGAAGCTTCACTGCTCCTTCAACCATAGCATCTGGTAGACCTGTTTTCGTCAGCGCCGCAGCAAAAGCCCCTAATAGCGCATAACTAATCGCCACTGTTGCATTTCCTCCGAGTCCGTCCGTAAAGGCGTCCACTGTTCCTCCCAAGCCTAATCCACCTGCAAGTCCGCCAGCTAAAGCGCCTATAGCCAGCGCAATCACGACATTGACCCGCAGCAAGCTTAATATCAACATTAAAACAACCGCTAAAACAACTGCATTCATGGTGAAACCCCCGAAATCCTTTAGTTTACTAATGTAGTAGATAATTAAAGTACCAACGTATGTTACCATAGAAAAAAAACTTCGTCAAATGGAGTATGTCCTACATAAAAAAGCTCTGCCACTTGGCAGAGCCTTCTCCTTTATTTCTTTCCTTCAAATCGTTCCACAAATGTTGCGAGTGATCTTACCATTACACCTGTTGCCCCTGTTGGTCCAAAGCATGAAGGTTTTTCTGTTGTAGCTGTTCCTGCAATATCTAAGTGAACCCAAGGGGTATCCTCTGCGAATTCGCCAATGAAAGCACCTGCCATGATCGCATGACCATCACGGCCTGGCGAGTTATTGAGATCCGCCATTTTGCTGTTTCGTACTCGTTTCTTATCTTTTTCCGTGATGGGCAGCTGCCAGATCATTTCACCGCATTCTTCTGATGCTTCTTTAAACTGAGCGTACAGCTCATCGTTATTGGTCATCGCGCCTGTTGTCTCATTTCCAAGCGCCACAATGACACCGCCTGTTAATGTGGCCACATCTACAAGGACAGAGGCACCGTGCTGCTTCGCATATGTCACCCCATCTGCTAAAACAAGACGGCCTTCTGCATCCGTATTGAGCACTTCGATTGTTTTACCGCTTAGTGACACAATCACGTCGTCAGGCTTCATAGCGTCTGCCGAAATCATATTATCGGTTGAGGCAATGACCGCAATGACATTTTGCTCTGGACGAAGTTCGCCGATGATTTCCATTGCACCTAAAACAGACGCTGAGCCGCCCATATCTGTTTTCATGCCAACCATACTCGCTCTTGGCTTTAAAGAATAGCCGCCGGTATCATACGTGATGCCTTTACCGACAAGGCCGATGACGTCTGTCCATTCTTCCTTGCCTTGATATTTCAATACGATGAGTTTTGGCGGTTCTGTTGAGCCTCTATTGACGGCTAAAATACCACCCATTCCGAGCTCTTCCATTTGTTCTTTATCTAAAATTTCAATCTCAAATTCGTATTTATATGCAAGCTCTGCCGCATACGAAGCCAGATCAGAGGATGTGAGCATGTTTGGCGGCATATTCACAAGGGTACGAGCTGAATTGACTGACTGTCCGTACACTTCGCCGACTTTCAAACTTGCCTGAATTTCAGCTTGATCATGCTCTGTCGTTGCATAAACAAACTCGATAAAACGATCCGGTTCATTTGTTTTATGTTTAAAATCCTGTAATTCATATGTAGCTAAAAGGCAGCTTTCAGAAAGGGCATGGGCTGCATCTTGAGCAGGCAGATCCTTTCCAATAAACGTATCCAGCAAGACAGAAACCGCTTGCTTTTTATCTTGATGAAGCTTTTTGAATAAATGGGCAAACACTTCTTTTGCCTCTTCAAACGTGTAATCTGATTCCTTCCCAAGCCCGACAAAATAAATGCGTTTGATGCCTGTTTCAGGGGATGGGAAAAACTTCGAAAGCTGATTTCGTTTGGATGAAATGTCGCCTTCTTTTAATAATTCAGTGATTCTTCCTTCAAGTAATTCATCCATTTCTTTTGCTTTTCCTGATAATTGGCTCTTTTGAAAAAGTCCGATCGCCAGTGTATCTTTATGCTGCAATTCATTTGTCGAGAAAAACATATTTATCACACGCTCCTTAATGAACTCCATTTTTCACATTGGAACTTCTATTATATCAAAATTTGCGTTCCTATACGATCATTGCCAGTCTGTCTTTACTTGATGAACATTTATATTTTCACACGCGGAAGGGCATCATGAAAAAGCGGCGAAAACCTGAGCAGCCTGTCCGTGTTCTCCTCGTTCCACATCTACTTTCTTTAATGTTATAATGAACATGGACTTGGCAGCTTTTTTTACTGCTATCATTTTTTCATCATACTAGGATTTTTAGTTCATCATTTCGCACGATATTTTTTCTTAAAGAGAGGATGTTTCTTGTTCATGAGCGTACTGACGAATTTTCCGCTGCTTGCCAGCCTAGCAGCCATCTTTTTTGCACAATTTGTAAAAGTACCGATTCAATTTATCATTTCTAGACGACTAGATTGGTCGCTCATTACAAGCACAGGCGGAATGCCAAGTTCACACTCCGCAGCAGTAACAGCACTCTCCACAGCAGTGGCTTTAGAGCACGGGCTAGATACATCTATCTTTGCCATTTCCGCCATCTTTGCCATTATTACCATGTTTGATGCGACAGGCGTTCGCAGACAGGCAGGAGAACAGGCGACTGTTCTCAACAAGCTCGTAACAGATTTTAACCGATTTGTTTCCGAAGCAAAGAATTTCCCAAATGCGGAAGAAAAAGAAAAGCAAAAGAAATTAAAAGAGCTTCTTGGCCATAAGCCGATTGAAGTCTTCTTCGGCGGCTTAACAGGGATCTTGCTGACACTCATCTTAGATTATTACTTCATGTAGAAGCGAAAAAGCTTTGGACCTTAAACGGCCCAAAGCTTTTTTATTCTTTATTGGCTTGAAACTGCTGACGGAATACTTGCATCGATTCTGCTTCATTGAGCTGATTTAAGTCTTTTTCCGTTAACGTCCCTTCACCCTTTTTGATGATATACACATCGAGCACTTTTTTACCCCATTCTCTATACACATCATCAACGGTTTCATAGTATAAATCAAGCTTATGACCTTTAATGGCTTTCCCGGTATCTGCAACCACACCGTAGCCATAGTTCGGGATAAACAGCACCGTTCCAATCGGAAAAACAGATGGGTCGGCTGCCACTGTTGAATATAAATCACGTTTCACTTTAACGCCTGAATATGTAATGCCATATGCATGATGTTCCTTCGTTTTGCCTGTTGATTCCACACCTGCTGTATAGCCGGTTGCCACAACCTTCTGTTTCGGGTAATCGTTCCAATTAAACGCCTCTTCGAGAGAAACAGACCGCGCATCTTCACTTTTGAGTGCCATCGTTTCCCTTTTTGGCTGCTGAAAAAAAGAAGATACTTGCCTGCCCGCATCGGTCTCTTTCACCCACGCAGCTAAATCACTTGGTTCGACTCCAGATATGCCCGTAAAGCTTGTCAAAAGTGCAAGCATGAATAGGGCGGTCATGAACAATCGTTTCATCCATGTTTTCATCTCTATTTGTCACTCCTCTACCCATCTATTTGTTTCCAAACAAAATGGAAACTATGCAAAGGAGAAACAAAAAAACCCACTTGCCTGTCCACAAGTGAGTTAAAACATTTGATACCCTCTTTTTCGAAGTGCATTAATGACAAAACCTGATGTGATTGCACCGATCAGGCCGCTTAATAAGATGATGATATCTGCCGCAGCTAGTGAGACGATCCGGTCTCCTATTCCTGAAAAAGCGGTGCCAGGCTCTCTTACATAAGCGATCATCTTTTGATTGTTGATAATGAAAAGGCATACAATTGGATATAAAATAGCCATAATCCATGACATTCTCAGCAGCATATTGAGCAAAAAGCCAATGCCGAAGAATAACACGAAAAATAAAATAACTGAAATGATAACGACTGGTAAACTGATCACTTCATCTCCACCCCCAAATATCCCATCATTAGTTTAACTTGGAAATAGAGATGAAGTCAATCAATGGAAAAAGCAGATCGATTAACGCTTCTTTCCTGTCCCTTTACATTCCTCACACGTTTCAGATCCGCCGAGCAATAGCTGAAAATACCCTTTTCCTGAACAATATTGACAGGTTGATGTTTTTTCCTTTGTTTGTGCATTCATATTGCTCACTCCTTAATCTAAATTTTCTGATAATTTATCATAACATATTTTGCTGCCGATGACCAAGTGAGAAAATATACCACAACTTATAAAAAAACGTGTATCACGAGGATACACGTTTTTGTCTATAATGGTTTAGAAGAACTTGAATTTTCCTTTTTTCAGAACAAGTCCTGGTCCGCCAACCATGAATAAAGAACGGTTGTCGATGATTTTCTTCATTGCAGAAGCTTTTGTTCCTTGAAGTTTTTTACCAAACGCAACACCTACAGCGTCGTGTTCACCAAGAGAAGCAACTGTTCCTTTGATGTCTGGCTTAAAGCTTTCAAGAGAACCGCCTTTTACTAGTGCTGCAAGGTTTTTCGCTACTGTTTCACCTTGCTGCATAGCGATTTGTGCAGTTGGTGGGTATGGACGGTTGATTTCTTCATTGATAATCAATGAACAGTCACCAATGATGAAGACATCATCATTTTCTGGTACACGAAGATCTGGAGACACTTTTACGCGGCCGCGCATGTTTTCAAAACCAGCTTCTTCAACGATTGGGTTACCGCGTACACCTGCAGCCCAAACAACAGTTGCAGCTTTGATTTCTTCTGTATCATCGTCTTTTCCAACAATGATCCCCTCAGGCGTACATTCTTTGATCGCTGTACCAATTTTGAACTCAACACCTTTACCTTGAAGGTAGTTCATCGCATAGTCGATCAATTCTGGATCGAATCCAGGAAGAGCTGTTGGCGCAGCTTCTACACAGATGATACGCACGTCTTTTTGATCAATGTCATACTCTTTGCAAAGCTCAGGCACACGGTTTCCAAGCTCACCAAGGAACTCAATACCTGTGAATCCTGCGCCGCCGACAACGATTGTCAAACGCTCTGGACGTTTTTCAGCATCCGTATTATACGTCGCAAATTGAAGCTCAATGTGCTCACGAAGCTGACGAGCAGAGTTGATGTTAGAGATTGAGAATGCGTATTCTTTCAGTCCTGCAATACCAAATGTTTCAGGAACAGCACCAAGTGCAACAACAAGGTAGTCATAAGAAAGTTCGCCATCTGATGTCACAACTTTCTTTGCTTCCTTATCAATGCTTTCAACTGTTGCTTGTACAAAGTTGACACGGGAACTGTTAATCACATCTTTGATTTGATAACGACAGCGGTCATGATGAAGTGTACCTGCACTTGCTTCATGAAGCCATGTTGTTTCGTAATGATAATTATGCTTGTTCACAAGAGTAATGTCCGCATCATTTGTGCCAAGCTGTTTTGTTAATCTTGTTACAGTCATTAATCCGCCATAACCTGCACCTAATACAACGATTTTCGGTTTATTCACTGGAATCACATCCACCTTTTTTAAATTTGCTGTAAAACGGATAAAGAATTACATATCGTTATTCTCAACCGCTTTGCGGCATTTTATGAAATTTAAACAAAAAAATAAGTATGTGAAAATCTGAACTTTCACCTACATAAAACGAAAGCATTTGACCGTATCCGACAAAAATTCATAAAAAATTAATATTTAGTTCCCTTAACAATAATAGCGAGTTCTGCTCCAATTTTCAAGGCTTTAAACTGAAAATCCTTATGATAAACGGTCTTTCTCACTTTTTCCTTCTTTTCAAAGCTTCAGCATCAAAAAACGACAAGTTTTTCAAAACAAGTCAAACGACGATATGTGGTATGATATGATATAGTGATAACAATTTTCATTTGGGAGGATTAAAGGAATGCAAGAAGATTCTAAGGTATATGACATTACCGTTATCGGGGGCGGCCCAGTTGGATTGTTTACTGCGTTTTACGGAGGCATGAGACAGGCAAGTGTGAAAATCATTGAAAGCCTTCCTCAGCTCGGCGGTCAACTTTCCGCTCTTTACCCTGAAAAATATATTTATGATGTGGCTGGATTCCCAAAAATCCGCGCACAAGAATTAGTTGATAACTTAAAGGAACAAATGGATAAATTTGATCAAACCATTTGCTTAGAGCAGGCAGTTGAAACGGTTGAAAAACAGGCAGATGGGATCTTTAAACTTGTGACAAATCAAGAGATTCATTATTCTAAAACAATCATCATCACAGCTGGTAACGGTGCATTCCAACCGAGAAAGCTTGAACTAGATGCAGCAGAATCATTTGAAGGAAGCAACCTGCATTACTTCATTAATGACTTGAACCAATTTGCCGGCAGACGTGTTGCCGTTCTTGGGGGCGGAGACTCTGCGGTGGACTGGGCACTTATGCTTGAACCAATCGCAAAAGAAGTCTCCATTATTCACCGCCGCGATAAATTCCGCGCGCATGAGCACAGTGTAGAAAACCTGCACAACTCGAAGGTCAATGTACTGACACCATTTGTACCAACTGAGCTCATTGGTGAAGACCGCATTGAACAAATCGTGCTCGAAGAAGTCAAAGGCGACAAAAAACAAGTGCTTGATGTGGACGACGTGATCGTCAACTTCGGTTTTGTTTCCTCCCTTGGACCAATCAAACAATGGGGCCTTGAAATCGAAAAGAACTCCATCGTGGTGAAATCTACAATGGAAACAAACATTGAAGGCTTCTATGCGGCAGGAGACATCTGTACGTATGAAGGAAAAGTCAAATTGATCGCAAGCGGATTTGGTGAAGCACCAACTGCTGTCAACAATGCGAAAGCTTACATGGACCCGAAAGCCCGTGTACAGCCTCTCCATTCCACAAGCTTATTTGAAAACAAATAAGAGCGGATCAAAAAAGGAGTTCCCACTCGCGGAACTCCTTTTTCGTTTATTTAAAAATCCCAATATAGGCATTTGCCATCCCAAGTACCATTGCAGCAAGCAGCACCACAACAATCCCTGCCACAACCAAAATCACCCGATCCTTCACACGTTCCTTTTTCGGAAGCGGCTTTTCAATCCCGCAAGACGGACACGTTTTGGAACGATACGGAATCAGTTCATGACAGTTCCTGCAATTGATTTGTTCACTCAAACCTCAGCAACCTCTTTTCTGACTACAGTTTATGTTTGGTTCTCATGATACTCTTTTCGAGTGGAAATAGCCAGTTGTTCGGGCAAGCTGTAACAAAATTGAGCGATTTGCGAGAAAAAAACATAGCTCCTTGAATCCGCTGCTTCAAACAAGATCAACAATCCATGATTTAAATTTAAAAAAAGATGATTGACCCTAACGCAACGTCATATTTTATAGTGGATATCAAGAGAGGTGAATTGAAATGAAAGTAAAAGAAGTAGCTGAATTATTTGGTATTAGCATTCGTACACTTCATCATTACGACAAGATTGGTTTATTGACCCCAAGTGAAGTCACAGAAAATCGTTATCGATTCTATTCAGAAGAAAACCTTGAAACATTGCAGCAAATATTATTTTTCAGGGAACTTGGATTTCCATTGAAGGAAATCCAAAAGATGATGCACAATCTTTCATTTAATAAGAAAGAAGCATTTATGCTACAAAGAAAAATGTTAATAGAGAAACGAGATAATCTCGATAAAATGATCGGTAATATTGATAAGACGCTGCAGCATTTAACGGGAGTAACTCAATACACCTATAAAGAAAGGTTTGAGAATATGAATATGAATTTTAGCCAATATGAAGAAGAAGCTCGTCACCGTTGGGGAAATCAAGCTGTTGATGAAGTCAGCTCAAAACTAAATCATTTGTCTAAAGATGAACAAATTGAATTATCTGATAGGTGGGATAGCATATTTAATAAACTAGCCTCTCTTCGCAACCATTCCCCTAAATCCAAGAGAGTACAAATCGTAATCAAACAATGGTACGACTTTTTAAACGAAAACTTTAGTTATTACTCTCTTGATGCTTTTTACGGCTTAGGTCAACTCTATATTCAAGATGAACGTTTCAAAAAGAATATAGATCAATATGGTGAGGGCTTGGCATCATTTATGAGCGAAGCGATGGAAGTCTTTACTACTCTTCATAAAAGAGGGAACAGCTATGAAAATTATGATTGAGAATACAATCGATCAATACGAAAAGTTATTCTCAACGAAACACAATAAAGAAAATTTTTTCCGACACACCATGATGAAACCTTTTGAAAAGATGTGGAATATGATAAACGTTCCGCTAAAAGCTAAACAGCAAAATGGCTATGATGTAATAATGGCAACCAAGATGCTTGGCTATCTTGATGTAACAGATACACAAACTGGACAACAAGCATTAAAAAGACTACAAGAAATTCAGGCTCTTCAAACAGCAGATATCACCTTAAACCATTGTATGGATTTCATAAAAAAGCATAACCTTCAAATAAATGCTGATGAGTTGAGATTTGGTCTGTATATAGCTGATCCGAAAAAGCTTGAACTGCAAAAAGGATATTGTGGCTTTGGAGGAATTCCTGGATTTATTCAAGTATCACTATATCCAAATTCATATAATATCCCAAGAATTCCTGCTCTCATTGCACATGAATTCCACCATAATATCCGTTTTTCACATTTTGAATGGGATTACGGAAACGTCACAGTTGGAGATTATTTAATTATAGAGGGTTTAGCTGAATCATTTGCAAAAGAGCTTTATGGTGAACATGTTTTAGGACCTTGGGTCACTTTTTTTGATAAAGAGGAATTTGACTATTCAAAAGAAGTGATAAAAGAGGCTATCCATACAAAAGGGTTTGCTGAGGTCAGTAGTTATATGTTTGGTGATACCATTGCCAAAGAACAAGGCTTTCAACCTGTAGGATTATCACCCTTTGCCGGTTATGCAGTAGGTTATCAAGCTGTACAATCTTTCATGAGAATTAATGATATAGGTATTGAAGAAGCGACCTTACTGGGTACAGAGGAAATACTAAGAAACTGCGAACTTTTTTCTACTTAAATACCTTTATAAAGAAGGACGTGCTGTGTGATTTAAGTCATGTCCTTTTTTCGCATCTTTAAAAACAACACAAAAAAACCTCCTCAAAAAAATAATCAATTTGAGGAGGTCTTAATTATACAAATAGATTTACAGAATGAATCGTTTTACCCCTTAACACTCTTCCGGCGTACCGGTATTCGTCGCTGTTCTGAAAGAAGAACCGCACCCGCATGACGCGATGGCGTTCGGATTGTCAATCGTGAAACCGCCGCCCATGAGTGATTGTTTGAAATCAATGATGGTTCCGTTCATGATATCAAGGCTTTCGGAATCGACAAGGACATTGATGCCGTGCTGTTCGAACTGCGTGTCTTTCTCTGAGACTTCATGGTCAAAGCCCATGCCGTATGAGAGACCGCTGCAGCCGCCGCCTTTTACGCCCACTCGAAGGAACGCATTTTCTTCTTCATGTTCTTTCATCATATCTTTAATCTGCAGTGCAGCAGCTTCTGTAATGGTTACTGGTGTACTCATGATCATCCCTCCTTTTGACTGGATGTTTCTTTTCAATTATAAACGTGATGATGGCTTTTCTCAAATAAATGGTTTAGAGATAAAATGTGCCGTCACAAATCGTTTCAGCAGGTCCTGTCATGAGCACGTGGTCATTGTCTTTCCAGCGAATGATGAGGTCTCCGCCTGCTAAATGAACGGTCATGTCTGTTTCTTTTTTCGCCTGACCATTCACAATTGTGGATACAGCCGCAGCACAGGCCCCTGTTCCGCAGGCCTGTGTAATCCCTGAACCTCTTTCCCACACACGAAAATGCAGTTCTGTTTCACTGACAACTTCAACAAATTCTACATTGACGCCTTCTGGGAACATGTGGTGTTTTTCGATGATTGGTCCAAGTGTATGAAGCGGTGCTTTTTCAATGTCCTCTAAATAAAAAACGATGTGCGGGTTTCCCATTGAAACGGCCGTTCCATTTAAAACTGCCTTGCCAAAATCAAGTGCCTCATTAATCGTTGTGCTGTCCGGTTCACCAAGCATTGGCATCGCTTCTTTTTCAAAACGTGGTTTTCCCATATCTACTGTGACTAGCTGAACGTGACCATCCTGAGCGTGAACGGTCGCTTCAACGAGTCCTGACAATGTCTCAATCTGGAACGTTGTGTCCGTCACAATTTGATGCTCATACACATACTTTGCAACGCAGCGCAGCCCGTTACCGCAGTTTTTGCCCTCTGATCCATCATTGTTGAAAATGCGCATCTTCACAGGTGCAACATCTGATGGACAAATAAGGATCATCCCGTCAGAACCGATTCCTGTATAAACAGAAGAAACGCGGATCGCTATCTCTGATAGCTGCTCTTCTGGAAGCTGTTCCTTCATCTGATTGACGTAAATATAATTATTTCCTAATCCGTGCATTTTCGTGAATTGAAATGATGTCATGAGCTTCCTCCAAAAATGTTGTTTCTTTATAGTATAAAAGGAGTCGATTCAGGAGACAATCTTATCATCCCCCGTTTTTCATACATAGAAGCTCTTTGCTGCCATGGCAAAGGGCTTTTATTATGCATATGCCTCTTTTTCTCTCGTGTGATATTTCATATTGATGATATTTTATTAGCATAACATATTGGATGCGCTTTCTATTTATTCTCCTTAAAAATGGAAGCTGAAAATGTGAAAAAAATGCACCTCATGACCCATGTGGTGCATTTAAAACATGTCGTTTTCCTCTATAAAAGCATAAATACGCTCGACTAGCTGCTCTGCATTTTCTCCTGAAACAAATTCTCCATTCACAAGTGCAAATGGGGAGTCCATACATTTGCCGCAATAGCTTAAACAGCCGTATTCCATTACGTCTAGGTTTGGGTCTTTTTCAAGCTTCTCTTTTGCTTCTTGAGACCCTTGTGCAAGATTACTTACACAAAATTCGATCAGTGGAAACACTGTGCTTCACCTCACATTGCCTTACCATCCTACCGAAATTCCTTGTATTAGTCAAAATATGAGCTTCATCTGTATCGTTACGCCTATTCCTCGTAAAATGTTTTACTATTTAGGACTAACTGATGAATATGTAGGTTATTTTGAAACAATTATTGTGGTTTCACAGTAAATTCGATATAATTTTATTTGGTATTTTAACTTAAAGTTTTTTAGTATAAGTGTTTTTCAATGTCTACGGGGAAAAGGAGAATCGTCATGAAAAATTTAGTCTTGATCGGCGGAGGTTACGGGAATATGCGGGTTCTCCACCGCTTATTGCCAAATCAATTACCTGATGATGTCACTATCACATTAATTGATCGAAATCCTTACCACTGTTTAAAAACAGAATATTATGCACTTGCTGCTGGAACGATCTCTGATCATCACATTCGAGTATCTTTTCCAGAGCATCCGAAGCTGGATATTCAATACGGGGAAGTAGAAAAAATTGATATTGAAAACAAACAGATCTTATTCAGCGACCGTGAACCGATTCCGTATGATGATACGGTGATTGGACTCGGCTGTGAGGACAAGTATCATAATGTCCCTGGTGCGAAAGAACATACATACAGCATTCAAACCATTGATCAGTCAAGACATGCGTATAACAAATTAAACAATTTAAGCGCAGGTGCAACGGTTGGCATCGTCGGTGCTGGACTTAGCGGGGTAGAGCTGGCCAGTGAACTAAGAGAAAGCCGTGCTGATTTAAACATTATTCTTTTCGACCGCGGAGAGCTGATTCTATCGAGCTTTCCAAAAAGATTAAGTTTGTATGTGCAAAAGTGGTTTGAAGAAAATGACGTAAAGATCATTAACTGTGCCAATATTACAAAGGTTGAAGAAGGTGTCGTTTACAACCATGATGACGCGATTGAAGCAGATGTCATCGTGTGGACAGCAGGAATACAGCCAAGCAAAGTGGTACGTGAGATGGATGTTGAAAAAGACGCACAAGGCCGCGTCGTATTAACTCCTCATCACAACCTCCCAGGGGATGAGCATGTATATGTTGTAGGTGACTGCGCAAGTCTGCCGCATGCCCCAAGTGCACAGCTTGCTGAGGCGCAGGCAGAACAAATTGTCCAATCGCTGCAAAAACGCTGGAAAAATGAGCCGCTTCCTGAGGCTTATCCACAGTTTAAGCTGAAAGGTGTTTTAGGTTCTTTAGGGAAAAAAGCCGGCTTTGGCTTAGTGGCTGATCGTCCACTTGTTGGGCGGGTGCCAAGACTCCTGAAATCTGGACTCCTTTGGATGTACAAACATCACAACGGCTAAAATTATGTGAATTTTTTCTCAAAGCTCCTTCATGATGAGGGAGCTTTTTTCTATGAAACGGCATGTGCCGATGAGTGGGTCCATTTGATCGGAGCAAGGGCAAGGATGCAGTCTTTACGAAAGGTTCTCATCGTCTTCTTCGATAAACAATACGCTTGGATAAGCTGATCCGTCTCACGGTGGACAATGATTTTTCTCTTCGTGCACTCTCCATTTTTCTTCATATAAATCATCTCAATCGGTATTAGCTGATGAAGAGATTGTTTCAGTAAATAATTCATGATGCTCACGCTCCTTTCATTTCATTATAAACGAACAAACGTTCTTTTTCAACACAAAAAAGAACGTTTGTTCTATTTTCTTTCTCAAAAAAAGAACAGCTTATTCACTGCTCTCCTTGTACCCGTATTTCTCCATTTCTTGATAAATGTCTTTTAATTTTGGATTGCCCTCTCCAACGATTTGATCCTCTACTAAGACAAGCGGATAAAAGAATTCATCATCAAGAATTCGTTCAGACAATTCCTTTTGCTGTTCATTTTCTGGCGGGTGCTCAATATCAATATATGTGATGCGAAATGGCTGATTCGGATATTTTCGTTTTAATGCTGCATCTAACCATTCAAACGTATCTTTTGAAGAAGGCAGATTCACGCAGCTGGCGCACAGTACATCTCTTCCATATACATAAAGATCGACGGTTTTGTTCATTTGACAAGCCCCCTATTCTTACTTCATTTTAGCTGAATTTTCTGGATGAAAAAAGCAAAAATCACTTTTTGTTTCAAGATGAGATTGTGCTATAATGAAAAGGAAACTTTGAAACCAATCAATAGATTTTTATCGTCCAGATGAATATAATGGTGATATGTTGTGAAAGGAGCGATTATATCTAATGACTGAAGTCGAAATGAAAGACCAAGTACAGGAAGTACTGGACAAACTTCGTCCATTTCTATTACGTGATGGTGGAGACTGTGAGCTTGTAGACATTGAAGATGGCATTGTGAAATTACGTCTTCTTGGTGCATGCGGCAGCTGCCCAAGTTCAACCATTACATTGAAAGCCGGTATTGAGCGCGCATTATTAGAAGAAGTGCCTGGCGTTGTAGAAGTTGAACAGGTTTTCTAATTCATATATGACATGAAAACGACCCGATTTGGGTCGTTTTTTTCATGATTGACAAAGGCTTTAGCCCTTTGTCTTCTTTTCAGCGTGATATGAAAACCCTTGAAGTCTAGGAAGGACGAGTACTGGCGTGGAGCGAATTTTCTATTCGTGAGCACCAGCACGCAGGACTGACACCGAATGCGAGGGTTTGTCAGCACGCTGAAGGGTCGTTTTTTATTAGGCTAGCTTTTCTCTAAACCATTCCTTTATAAAAGTCAGTCTTTGAATACGCTGCCCCGGGTGTCCGCTTCTGGATAAATCATGAGATGCCTTCGGGAATTTGACCAATCTTGTGTCTTTCCCAAGCTCCTTCAAGGCCACAAAAAGCTGCTCTGCTTGATCAACTGGACAGCGATAATCTTCATCACTGTGCAAGATGAGCAGCGGCGTGTTCATCTGCTTCACATATTTTAGCGGCGAACGATCCCATAGCTTATCGACAGAATCATAAATATCCCCATCAATCTGCCACCTTGTAAAGAAATAACCGATATCACTGATGCCATAAAAGCTAATCCAGTTTGAAATGGAACGCTGTGTGACAGCTGCACGGAAGCGGTCGGTTTGACCAACAATCCAGTTGGTCATAAAACCGCCATAGCTGCCGCCTGTCACGCCAAGCCTTGTTTCATCAAGGAAATCATAGGCTTTGAGCACATGATCAACAGCCTGCATGACATCGTCATAATCAACGTCACCATAGTTTCGTCTCACACGGTCAGTAAACATCTGTCCATACCCATGACTGCCATGCGGGTTGATATACACGATGGCGTAGCCTTCAGAAGCGAGCATTTGAAATTCATGAAAATACGTATGACCATACATCGCATGCGGTCCGCCATGAACCTCTAGAATGAGTGGATATGTCTTTCCCTCTTCCATCTTGGAAGGCTTCATAAACCAGCCATGCACCTCGTCTCCATCTTTTGACTGAAAAGAAAATGGTTCAGGTTCCGATACGACATGCTCCTTTAGAAAATCATGATGCTCGAATGTGATTTGCTTTAGTTCTGTCTCCCCTAATGTCATCTCATACAGCTCACTTGGCGAAACAGGTGAAAGCCGGCTGAGCAGCAGTTTGGATTCATCTGGATGAAGGCTAAAATTGGTGATATGTTCCGCCTCTAGTCGAACAGGATAGGCTAAACCTTCAATAGAGAAATAATAAATCCCTGTACTGCCTTGATCAGAAACAAGCGCATAAAACCCTTGGCTGTCCTTTGTCCACTGCGGAAGCTGATAGACCTCTCCCATCACGCTATCTCCTGCCATACAGTTCCCAACATACATATCGAGCATTTCTGACAGTTGAACCGTCTTTTCTTCCTTCAGATCATACAGCCATAGTGATGGGAAGGTGGCATTTTGAAATTCACGCTCATGTCCAATATACAAAAGACTCTCTCCATTTGGAGAAAAAGATACGGTGGAATAAGCGCCATTTGCTTGTGTGATCTTTTTTGTCTGACCATCTTCTAATGACAGAAGACACACGTCACTTATGTAAGGTATCTGTGGATTTAATTGAATAAAGGCAAGCCATTTGCCGCAAGGAGAAATCGTATGATTCATATGATGAACCTGCTCGCTCGTGACAGGCTCTATCTCTCCTGAATCGATATCCACCTTCACGATCTGCGTGACACGCCCATCTAAAAAGCCTCTTCCATCTGCTTTATAGGTCAAATCATCATATACCGCTGGAGCAAAGTCATCTTGCTCTTCCTTTTTTTCATCATGAACAGATTCTGATTGTTTCAATGACACAGCCGCATAAAGAAAAGCACCATCTGGAGAAAAGACAGGATGAGATACTCCGTAAGGAATCGTCGTTAAGGTTCGCACGCCGCCTCCTTCGCTCTTCATGAGCGCCAGCTGAGGGACTTCCTTTGGCTTTTGTAAAATAAAAGCAAGCTGCCTGCCGTCTTTTGACCAAACTGGCTGATGATGCTTTCCATCCTCAAATGTCCATTGTGCCAGCTCCTCTGTCTCTTCATTTCGAACCCATAAATGGATGTTGTAATCGTCTTTTTTCTCATTCACAGTGACTTTTGTAAAGACTGCCTTTTTTCCATCTGGTGAATAAACCGGATGGGAAACAGAAACAATCTTCGTTAAATCTTCTGCCGTCATCAATTTCTTCATGAACGTATCTCCCCCTTTTATGCTTAAAAAATAGTTCGATCCTCTAAATAATAATCCCTGCTTCTTCCCATAAAAACAAGCATAAAAAAAGAACGTGCAGATTCACAGCACGTTCTTAGATTGTTGAAAAAGGGCTAAAATGATCTTTATTTTAGCTCTTTTTCTTCTTTTCAGCGTGACCTGAAAACCTTTGCAGTCTAGGAAGAACGAGCACTGGCGCGGAGCGAATTGAACATTCGTGAGCACCAGCGCGCAGGACTGACAACGAATGCGAGGGTTTGTCTACACGCTGCGAACGTGCAGACTCACAGCACGTTCTTTACTTGATTAACAGGATAATGCTGCACGACAACACCTTCTACTGGCACCGTCAGCAAATCGACTTCGCAATGCGGGAAGTTTTGGGCAAGCTGTTCTTTCAGCGCTTCTCCCTTCCCTTTTTCCACTAAGGTGAGGATCGTCGGACCAGCACCGCTCAAAGCCGTACCATACGCTCCTTTTAGAGAAGCGACATGCTCTACCTTTGAAAGCTCTGGCACAAGCATTGTGCGGTAAGGCTGATGAAATAAATCCTTATTCATCATTTCTCCAACAAGCGGCCAGTTTTGCGTCATTAAGGCGGCCACTAGGACGTTGCTCACAGCACTCGCACTGACGGCATGTTTATAGGAAAAATCCTCTGGCAGAACATCACGGGCATCCTTTGTCAGCACTTCATAAAAAGGAATCACCACGACGACATCTACATCCACATGCTGCACTTTCACGGCATGTGTTTTGTCTTCTTCATGGAGACCAATCAGTAAACCACCAAATAAAGAGGCACCCGCATTATCTGGATGACCTTCTACCTCACTTGCATAAAAGAGCTTCTGATCATCTGTCATGTTTAATTCAAGAAGCTGATTGGCAAGTTCAATGGCGGCCACGATGGCAGCAGCACTGCTGCCAAGCCCCCGTGCCAATGGAATATCACTCCATACTTTGACATGAACAGGCGGGAGTGTTTTTCCAAAGTCATCTGCGACCTTTTTGGCTGTTTGGTAAATCAGGTTGTCGGTGCCTGATGGAATCCCAGACACGACATCTGTTTCTGCTTCAAACAGCCAGCTATCATGGTCAAAGACCGATAGCTTTAAATAGCGGCTGAGCGCCATTCCAACTGAATCAAAGCCTGGTCCTAAATTGGCAGTGCTTCCCGGTACTGTGATTGAAAAAAGCATGGAGGCTTCACTCATACGCGTGCGGCCTTTTCTAAGTGTTCAAGAATTTGATCTTCATCTGCATCGAGTGTGACCGGCTTGATTTGTGAAATATCGATAGCCGTATTTGGATCTTTCAGCCCGTTGCCTGTTAGTACCGCAACAACTTTACTGCCTGGCTTGATTTCTCCAGATTTCACCTGTTTTAGAACGCCCGCAATCGACGCACATGAGCCCGGCTCTGCAAACACACCTTCTTCACGTGCAATCAATTGATATGCATGAAGAATTTCTTCATCAGTCACTTCATCAATCTTTCCGTTTGATTCATCTGCGGCTGCCACAGCTTGTTTCCAGCTCGCTGGATTTCCGATACGGATAGCCGTTGCCACTGTTTCTGGCTGCTCAATCACTTCATTTCGAACGATTGCCGCTGCACCTTCTGCTTCAAAACCGCGCATGACAGGCAGTCCTGTTCCCTTTTTCTCATGATATTCCTTGAAGCCTTTCCAGTAGGCCGTGATGTTCCCGGCATTTCCAACAGGAATCGCCAGTACATCCGGGGCAGAGCCTAGCTGCTCACAGATTTCAAATGCCGCTGTCTTTTGTCCTTCAATTCTATAAGGGTTGACCGAGTTCACAAGGGCAATCGGCGCTTTTTCACAGATGCTGCGGACGATTTTCAGTGCATCATCAAAGTTGCCGTCAATGGCAATGATTTCTGCTCCGTACATGACGGCCTGTGCAAGCTTACCGAAGGCAATTTTCCCGTCTGGAATGATGACAATACATTTCATATCAGCACGGGCTGCATAAGCCGCTGCTGCTGCAGAGGTATTCCCTGTTGAGGCGCACATGATCGTATCATTGCCTTCTTCTTTCGCCTTTGCAACGGCCATGACCATTCCTCGATCCTTGAAAGAGCCTGTTGGATTGACGCCTTCTGTTTTCACATGAAGCTCAATCCCCAGCTTTTCTGAAAGCTTGGCGAGGTGGACCAGCGGTGTATTCCCTTCATTTAATGTTAGTTTAGGTGTAGATTCGTTTACTGGTAAGAATTCCTGAAATTCTTCAATGAGTCCATTCCATTTCATCGGCTTAAACCGTTCCCTTCTACTCGGTACGTGCTCTTCACTTGAACCACCACGTCGAGGTCGTTTAATTTTTGCAGGATATTTGAGAAATCTTCTTCTGAGGTCTGATGTGTAATAATCACAATTTCAGCCAGCTCATCATGTCCTTTCACAGGAAGCTGAAGAATCTTTTCAAAACTGATCCCTCTTTCAGAAAAAATAGATGTAATGCGGGAGAATGCCCCGACTTGATCTCTAACATGAATTCTTAAAAATTGCTGAGCAAATATTTCTGATGAGGATTTGATTTTCTTCTCAAACTGCGGTGCGATAAATCCGCTTCCGTTCACGCCAAGGCGCATGTTTTTCATTACTGCGACTAAGTCTGATACAACAGCTGTTGCTGTCGGCAGACTTCCTGCTCCAGGTCCGTAAAACATCGTTTCTCCTACAGCACTTCCGTAGACATACACCGCATTGAATTCATTGTTGACAGATGATAATGGATGATGATCAGGAAGTAAAGTTGGCTGAACGCTGACCTCTACTTTCTCTCCGTCCCGCTGAGCAATTCCGATCAGCTTCATTGTATAGCCAAACCGCTTACTGAAATTAATATCCTCATCAGAGATATCAGAAATACCTTTCACCTTGACATCCTCTAAATCTACATTCATGGAAAAACCGAGCCTTGCAAGAATCGCCATTTTTCTTGCTGCATCCAGTCCTTCTACATCAGCTGTCGGATCTGCTTCTGCAAAGCCTAGATCCTGTGCTTCTTTTAAGACGTCCTCATATGCGCTTTTATCGACATTCATTTTCGTTAAAATAAAATTCGTTGTACCGTTCACAATCCCCATCATCTTCGTGATTCGGTCAGAGGCCAGCCCTTCCTCCAGCGTACGCAGAATCGGAATTCCTCCGGCGACACTTGCTTCATAATAAAGATCACAGCCATTTTCTTTCGCTACATGTAAAAGCTCCGTACCGTAAAGCGCCATTAAATCTTTATTGGCTGTAATGACATGCTTCTTCTCATTCAACGCATTTATTAAATATTGTTTTGTCTCTTCAATGCCGCCCATCACTTCAATGATGACGTCGACCTCTGGATCTCTAATCACATCGTATACTTCAGTTGTGAAGACCTCTCTTGCGACATCCACATCTCTTTTTTTATCGGGATTGCTCACAAGCACTTTTTGTATTAATACCGGACAGCCGATTTGGTGCATTAATTTATCCTGATGGTCTTGGATAATTTTTACGACACCGCTTCCCACTGTTCCTAATCCTAATAGCCCAACTCGAATTGCCTTCACCTGAAATTCCACCTTTCTACGTAAATGTCCTCTCTAAAAAGACATTTGTTAACCTTACACAGACATTCAATGTACACACATTATAAAGGGGTATCCTCATTTTGACAAGGTAATAAAATAAGAGATTGTCAGAATGAAACCGCTTAACAGCTATTTATATCAAGATTCTATATTTTCAAAATATTTTTGTCAGAAAAGCTCCCGAACACCGGGAAGCCTTATATTATAAACGAACCGGCGTTTTGGCTGGCTCGTCTTGTAAGACAAGCGCAATATTTTCAGCACATAAACGCATCATTGTTTTTCTTGTTTCGACACTAGCACTTCCAATATGAGGAAGGACTGTGACGTTACGTAATGTCGTTAACGGATGAGATGGGCTGACAGGTTCCTGTCTAAATACATCCAGACCAGCGCCGGCAATTTTTCCTGTTGTGACAGCCTCGTATAAAGCATCCTCATCCACAGTCTGTCCTCTTGATACGTTAATGAAATAAGCAGAGTTCTTCATCAGATCAAATGCTTTTTCATTAAACATGTCTTTCGTTTCCGGGGTTAACGGCGTCAGACAGACGATGAAATCAGACTGCTTGAGCAGTTCCTCAAAAGCCGCATAGGTCACGCCAAGCTGCGCTTCTGCTTCGGGTTTTCTTGAACGATTATGATAAAGGACATTCATATTAAAGCCTTTGGCCCGCTTGGCAAGTGCTGTTCCAATGCTGCCCATTCCAACAATCCCGAGCGTTTTGTGATGAACATCAGCACCGGCAAGAAGAAGCGGCCCCCAGCCTGTCCAGTTTCCATTCTTAATCCAATCACTCGCCTCGACAATGCGTCTAGCTGACGCCATCAGAAGAGCAAAGGCTAAATCCGCCGTCGATTCTGTTAAGACGTCTGGTGTATGACATACGGTGATTCCGTGCTTTTTGGCTGCTTCAAGATCAATATTGTCATAGCCAACAGCAAGGTTTGCAACCACCTTGATATTCGGAGCCTTTGATAAAAGCGGCTCATCTATTTGATCTGACAGCATGGTGAGAAGCGCATCCGCTTTAGCAGCTTGTGTTTCTAACTCTTCTCTTGGACACGGCTCATCCTCGCTTGGCCACATCTCAACATGAGCGACTTCTTTTAATGGTGTAAGTGATGCTTCATCCAGCTTTCTTGTGATATAGACATAAGGTTTTGGCAAGAAGAACACTCCTTTAATTGATTTCTTTAAGCATAACGAAAAACGTCTCAAGAGAAAAGAGACGTTTCGTCTGTTCACTAAAACTTCAAATCAGCTGCAGGCTGAATCCAGCCAACAGCCGGAATGGGGGTCCCGCCGCTTCGCATGGCACTCATTTCTTGAAAGACCTTTAGAAAGTATTCATAGCGATTGGCATCATTTAAGACGTAATCTAACCGCTCTTCATAGTATGACTTTTCATTTTCTCCCGACATATAGTAGCCTTCCACAATTTCAAAGTAATGAAGCGGGAACAGCAGGCGGCTGTATAACAAACGCTTTGAAAAGGAGGAAAGAGGTGTCACCTCCTCATATTGCTGAAGAAAGGAAAAGCCTTCTTCAATTAAATCCTCCTTATGCTGTACAAAGGTCTCTCTTAAGTATTCAGCAATATCACGGGTTGGATGATCAAAGACCCAATCCACAGGTAAACGCAGCGGCTGCTCATGCGGCCATGTCATACGTGAAAAGCGCTGATGACAGACAGTGCCTGAGTCACCTTCTTTCGGTTCATCATCAAGCTCAGTATCGACTAAATATTGAATGGCATTCTCCGTTAATCCAAGATAATACGGAAACGATTCAATGAATTTTTGTTCAAACCGTTCCAGCGGTTTTTGATGCATTTGCTGCATCCAAAAGCCTTCGAGCTGATCTAATCGTTTTGCCCATAATTCCTTCCAGGCACCGACACGTTTTGTTTCGGATACTTCATATGGAAAGCCTCTTCCCCTGACATGAAAGGCTGCCAGCTCTGACGCTTGCTGAAACGAGCGGCTTGAGAGCGGTGGCGCCGCTTTTAATAAAGCGTACTGCTCCTTTCCATGAGTAAAGGTGGGCTTCTCTTCATTTGTTAATTCAAACACAGCGACGTATGGGTCTCCAGCATTCAGTAAATACTGACTGATATGATACAACTCCGAGAGTTCTTCTTCTCGCAAATGAGACACAGGAACAATGAGGAAGAGAGCCTCCGCCGTTTGAAAGCTCTGATAACTGCCATATGGCGTAAATTGACGAACATCAATACCAAATGTGTGATAAATGGTTTCTTTCATGTTTTCACCTGCGTTCCTATGATCAATCTCTTATCATATCGTAGTCGCAGGTTGAGGGATTTATGAATACTATTTACTATCCGAAGCTTTTTACACGTTGTGGACAAATTACGAGGATTGGGTGAGGAATACATGCCGCATCATCATGAGATGAACGAAGTAGAAAAAACAGCAAGACGCCGTTTACAAGAACGAGGCGTAACCATTCAAGATATAGCAGACCTTGTCTACTTTTTACAGGAAAAATATCATCCTGGCTTAGACATGACAGAGTGCATCCACAATGTGGAGCGTGTCATCGCAAAACGTGAAGTCCAAAATGCGATATTAACGGGCGTTGAACTAGACGTACTCGCCGAGCAAAAGAAGCTGACTGAGCCGCTTCAATCAATACTTGAAACGGACGAAAGCCTGTATGGCGTTGATGAAATTTTATCCTTTGCTATCGTCAATATTTATGGTTCAATCGGCTTTACAAATTACGGATATATCGATAAAGAAAAACCAGGTATTCTGGGGAAACTCAACGATAAATCCACAGGCGAATGCCACACCTTTTTAGATGACATTGTTGGCGCTATTGCTGCTGCCGCATCAAGCAGGTTGGCACATAGTGCAAGAAATGCGGAATAAAGAAAAAGAGGACGCGCGCATAACGCTTGTCCTCTTTTTTTATGATAATCGCTCGATCCACTCGGATAATGAATCAATGACATAGGTTGGCTGCTTTTCATACTTCTGAAGCAGCTCTTTTGTTGTCACACCTGTATGGACGAGTAATGTGTCCATTCCTGCATTCATTCCTGCCATAATATCCGTATCATAGTTATCACCCACCATGAGCGTCTCAGACACATCTGTCCCAAGCACACGCATCGCTTGTTCCATAATAATGGATTCCGGCTTTCCGATAAATGTCGGCTGAACCGTTGTCGTCACGGTCAGTACGGATGTTAACGAGCCGTTCCCTGGCAAAAGCCCTCTTTCTGTTGGAATAGCTATATCTCCATTTGTTGAGACAAATTGTGCGCCTTGACGAATGGCAATCGCACCTACTGCTAATTTTTCATATGTAATGCCCCGATCAATTCCAACAACAACGAAATCAGCGTCTTCCTGACCAAACGTCAGCCCCTTTTCTTCAATGGCCTGCTTGATTCCTTCTTCACCGATCACGTAAACTGACGCATCTTTCTTTTGTTCAGCAATATAATTGGCCGTCGCCATACTTGTTGTAAACACTTGTTCTTCTGTTGCTGGGATATCAAATGAAACGAGTTTTTCCGCTACCTGCTTTGGCGTACGTGATGAGTTATTCGTGACAAACAAGTAAGGGATGTTCAACTCATTTAACTTTTGAACAAATTGACCTGCTTCCTCGATCTTTTCTGTTCCTTTATACATGGTCCCGTCTAAATCAATTAAATAGCCTTTGTATTTCATGATGCTCACAACTCCAATGGTTTATTTAAACGCTGATACTGGGCCAAGCTCCTGTTCCAAGTAGGTACGGATGCGGCTTGGAAAGACCTCTAGCGCCTGCTCTACTTCGCTGATCACCTGCAATAAGTCATGATGAACCACTTCCTGATATTGCTGCACAAGTGTTTTGCGGGATGAGACAAGCTTTTTCAGCTGACTTCCTTCCACTTCTGGTACAACCTTTTCATCAACAAGTATATCCATGATGTCATCATAGCTTCCTGGGTCACGCATAATAAAGCCATCAATCATGTCATTTCCAGTATCAAGAATACATTCGACGAGCAAATGAACAATTCGTTCCAGCGCTTTTTTCTCTAGAGGACTTGTCCATGTTTGATGACTCTGCATCAATCCATATTGCTCCTCGAAAAAACGTAATGTCTCTTCAATCTTTTTTCTGTCTACGAAATACATTATGACGCTCCCCTTTGCGTTATTTTCTGATTCGCTTTAAGACAAAATAGGCACAGCCAAAATTACAGTATTCATAAATGTATTCATCGAGTGTGCTGATTTTAGTATCAAATGTGGCCTTTTGGTTTTGGTCATCAAAGAACCCTTTCAGCCTGAGCTGATTATAGCCCCAGTCCCCCACAATATAATCATACTTATTTAAAATATCTGAGTACCTTGCTTTAAACGCTTCTTCATTAAAGCCGTCTTTGATATCTCTTACAAGATCAAAGGTAGCATTCTGAACGACGATCATCTTCTCACCTCTTTTTAAACGATCCATCTTTAATGATAATTCATTGGAAGAACTCCATCAATTGCTAAAGCATGTTTTTTCCGATTTAGACGAAGCTAAAGGAAAAAGGAGGTCACATTTATGAAGAAACAACTGACAGCCGCGATTCTCCTCATGCTTTTAGGCGGGTGCGGCTTTCAATCAGGTATGAACCGGCAAGTGGATGAAGATTCTTCAAGTAAAACCATCCGTCTGTCGGATCGTCATGAAGGAAATAATTCCAACATGCCAGAAGCAGATACAAACAGAGCAGGATATGTTCGTTATCAGCGCCAGCAAGTAACGGATCAAAAAGAAAGAACCCCTGCTTTAAATCGTGAGCATCTTGCCCACGTGATTACAAGTTTAACGGTGCAGCTGCCAAACATCAAAGATGCAGCCACACTTGTGACAGATGAGGATGCACTCATCGTGTATCGAACAGGAAACAAAAACCGTGATGAATCTGCCGATCAAGTAAAGAAAACGGCGGTTTCTGTTCTCCCTCGTTATTATCATGTATACGTCTCTGATAATCCAGAGCACTTTCAATCCATTGCCAATTTTTCACGTCTTCAAACCAATTCACGTGATTTTGACCAAATTTTAACCAAAACGATTCAGCAAATGAAGTATTCCCCTCAAGGCGGGAACATATCGAATCAAGAAGATGCAAATGGGATGACGAATTCCGACCGTACGATGAGAAGAAACGCCCCTTACGGCCAAAATTAATACGAGAAAAAACGCCAGAGAGCTCTGGCGTTTTCTTTGTTATGCTTGCGCCTGACGTTTTTTAGACGCTTCGTTTACTTGTTCATCTGCATGGTAGGAAGAGCGCACAAGCGGCCCAGCTTCACAGTGGCTAAAACCTTTTGACATCGCAATTTCCTTCAGCTCTGCAAACTCATCCGGATGGTAGTATTTTTGAACTTTCAAATGCTTTTTCGAAGGCTGTAAATACTGGCCAATCGCCATAATATCCACATTATTGGCAAGAAGATCATCCATGACTTCAATGATTTCTTCCTTCGTTTCACCAAGTCCAATCATAATGCTTGATTTTGTTGGAATGTCTGGCTGCATTTCTTTTGCACGACGCAAGAATTCTAATGAACGATCATATGTAGCACGCGCACGAACTCTTGGCGTTAATCTGCGAACTGTTTCAATGTTGTGATTTAAAATGTCAGGACGAGTGTCCATTAACGTCTTCAAGTTATCATAATTACCGCCCATATCTGAAGGGAGAACTTCAATGGTCGTGAATGGGCTTTTTCTTCTAATCGCACGAACGGTTTCAGCGAACACACCTGCTCCGCCATCCTTTTGATCATCCCTTGCAACCGCTGTTATGACAGCGTGCTTTAAATTCATTAAGGCTACTGAATCTGCCACGCGTTCTGGCTCTTGCAGGTCAAGCTCAGTCGGAAGTCCAGTTTTCACCGCACAGAAACGGCATGCGCGCGTACAAACAGATCCAAGGATCATAAATGTAGCGGTTCTTCTCACTGCCCAGCATTCATGAATATTCGGACATTTTGCTTCCTCACAAACGGTATGCAGGTTGTTTTCCCGCATCATTTTCTTTAAACCGGTATAGTTTTCATTCGTATTCAGCTTAATTTTAAGCCAGTCCGGTTTTCTTACGTGCTCTTCCTTCTTTGCCAATTCCATCATCTCCATATGAATTCGTTAAAGGTGCATCTACAAAAATCTTCCTGCTATATACGATGGATGCAGCCAAGAAGCTGCAAAAAATTGAATCTTCGGCCTAAAGCCTTTTCTTTAGACACTTTAACATAGTACAGATTGAACAACAAGGGAATGAGCTGCAAAAATACCCAAAAGCCTCCTAAAAAAACAGAAGAAAATTACTAACATTTTCTTCTTATGAAATAGAGTGATCTAACCACACTAAACGGTAGAAGACAATGCTCGATGAAAGGAGATGGACGTTTGTGAAAGTGGTCTTAGCCATCATGATTGCTCTTTCAATGCTCCCTTTACCTGTTCATGCAAAAGGGACGGGCAAGCAGCCAGATGAATTGAAGCAAAGAATGGCCCTTTATGAAAAAGTCTCCATCACAACACAGGTTCCATGGTATGTACTTGCTGCAGTTGATCAGTATGAACACAATATTCGAAAAAGCAGAAGAGATTTACCGAAACAAAAAGGCGTCATTGGCATCTACATTCCCCGGGAAATGTGGATTGGACCAGAAAACCCGAATAAACAGGATACCTCTCCTTTAAGCATTAAAGTGTTTGACGGAATTGGTCTTGATGGAAATGGGGATGGCAAAGCAAGCAGCGATGACGATGAGGATGTATTGTTCACGTTTGCTCAATACTTGCTTCACTACGGCAGCAGCATTGATCAATTAAAAATTGGCTTATGGGACTATTATGGACGTGATCAAACCGTTGGAATCATTTCATCTTTTATGAAGCTATTTAAGCACTACGGCCATCTTGATCTTGGAAAGCATGCTTTTCCTCTTCCAGTTGGAGCTGACTACAGCTACCGAAGTACATGGGGAGATGCGAGAGGGTTTGGAGGCAGAAGAATTCATGAGGGAACCGATTTATTTGCCCATTATGGACTTCCCGTTCGTGCGACATCGTATGGCGTGATTGAAATGAAAGGCTGGAACCGTTTTGGCGGCTGGCGGATAGGTATTCGAGATATTCATAATCATTATCATTACTTCGCTCACTTAAATGGCTTTGCGAAAGGACTCAAGACAGGTCAAATTGTTGAACCTGGCCAGGTGATTGGGTCTGTCGGAAGCTCCGGTTACGGTCCTCCAGGCACTGCAGGAAAGTTTCCGCCGCATCTTCACTATGGCATGTACAAAGATAACGGCAGAACCGAATGGTCATTTGATCCATATCCTCATTTGAGGGCGTGGGAAAGAGCTGAACGGAAACGAAAGTAAATAACAGCCCAATCATTGTTGGGCTGTTATTCCTTTTTCTCCTTTTTCTCTGGGAGAACAATTGATGGAGCACCTGAGTTTGTTCCGCTGCCATTATAATAATCTGGTACGTCTCCTTGAACGGCTTGTATGGAGACAGGAACAGAGTTTTTAACTACAATTGTTTCAGAAGCAAATGGGATAATGACTCTTACCTTGACCTCGATCAGAACACTAATATCAATCAAGGCATTGTTGATGCCATAAGGCTTAATGTTTTTTTCAACGTCCGTATGCGGATCACCAATCACACTAAAGCGCACAGGCACTTTTGGTCCGAGGTTGGCGATGAGTGCATTTCCGGATGCTTGCCCAAGCGGAATGTTATATATAATGCCGTCATGTCCATCTGTTTGATCCTTTAATGCTTCTTTTGCCTCTTTTTGAAAGTTCCCCTTTTCAATGTCCTCTAAATTTTTTTGAAGATGACGCGAGAGGTCAGCCATTGCTTTCGATGTTGCTTGCGCATTAAAATCGATGGTCGTCACTTTTCCGTTCTCACTTGTATTCATAACCACCATATCCTTCATATTCTCCTGATCATCTGCAAAGTCTTGCACTGAATATTGTATGAGGTGATTGGCGATGCGCTCTGTTTCGAGTTCAGCAATGTGAATAAGGGTAGGTTTAATGGATCGGTTGATAAAAAATAAACTAATCACGGTTGAGAGCACAAAGAATAAGATCGCAAGCAGCATGACGTAACGAAATGGCAAAGGGCCCTTCTTGTAGGGGCGATAACGGCGGTTCATTCTCAATAAAAAATCCCCCCTTCTCCATTACATGTGTATGCAGACAGGCGGGGGGATAGGAATCATCTCTCTATTTTATTTCACCATTTTTAATAATGCATCTCTTCCAATTGTTCCAGCTGAGATGCCCAGCGCTTCTGCGGCGTATGTCACAGATTCTAAAGGAGCATCGAGCAATTGCTCAATGGTTCTTACACCAACTGCTCTTCCTGCAATAATTCCTCTATCTGCAAGCTTTTCATTCAAGAGCCCGACATCCAGTGCACCGCACATAATATACCCATGTTCATTTGATACTGCCATAAAATTTGTCTTCGGCAGCTTGACGGTGACCGCTGTAAAGGAATGGCCATCAATTGTAATAGGTGTTAAATTCACCAAATCCCTTCACTCCTCTCATCACAATCTATGTGAAAAGAGGGCGCGTGTTGTTAGGCTGAAGCGGATTTCAAGTGGCTTCCTTCAAGCGCCATGTCAGAACATCACGTAAAAATTCAGGCATGAAATATTCAATGTGTTCGTGATCACGGATATGAGGAAAAAGAGAGCCTAATGTATACATATCGACTGTGCCAACTGTATAGGAGGCGTCTTTTTTGATCAATTGACCATGTACAAAGACATCCTTCACCCGTTTAGCATCGCCTTCTTCTAACGTATAGCTGAGTCCGCTATATAGCATTTTCCCCATTAGCTCACCTCTAAATCCGAAGCCTTTGATGCGCAGCTGTTCCATTTTTTCTTCACAGCCCCGTCGAACTGTTTCGATCAGCTGTTGACCGGTAAGCGTCACCCGAATGGGATTAATGGGATGCGGACATATCCGGTGGATTTCTTCTCTTGTGACGATCCCTGCCTCTAATGAATCAAGCACCATACCTGCATTCATCATGCCAATATCTGCTCCGCACCAATCTTTAATGGCATCTGTTAAGAGCTGCGGAAGCGGAGATTCCTCGAACCACTTCGTTTCTAGCTTCGACTCAATCGTTGTCACTTTTTCCTGCATGAGTGCTTTCGCTCTTCTTTCTGCTTGCTGTAAGGTGGTGATGGCTTCATCTGATTCACTGATGAGCTGATCTACTGACTGTACTGTCGCTTTTTTCTCTATCAGCTCTTTGCGCGCTGTATCGATCGTCAGCTCAACACAGCCAATATAATGCCCATACTTTTCAGCGCATGCAAGCAGCACACCATTGTCCATTTCACCTTGTTCTAACAGATGATGCGTGTGTGAGCCTAGGATGATGTCGATGTCAGGGAAATCACGGGCGACCTCTCGATCATGGATGATACCGAGATGGGATAAAAGCACAATGACATCTGCCTGTCCCTTCACTTCCTGCAGCATGTCCCGTATGCTGTCAAACGGATCAGTAATGTTCCAGCCCAGCTTTTCATATACAGGTGTATACGCAATGGTCACGCCTAAGAGACATATCTTCAGTCCGTTTTCCATTGTGATCATATGATAGGGCTTTGCCCATGATGGCCTTTTGCCTTTCTCAAATAAATTAGACAGGACCACTGGAAATTGTGCATTCTCATATAAGTGATCCAGCTGATCATGGGGCAGCGTAATGCCTTCATTATTCCCGATCGTGACTCCATCATAGCCAAGCTGATTGAGGAGCTTGACGTTTACCTTTCCATAATCCGCTTCGGATACGAGGTTCACTCGATCCATATGGTCGCCAATATCAAACAAGAGCATCTGATCGTGAACTTGACGCTTTTCTTCAATATAAGCTGCAATTTTTGGCCAGTTCTCAAAGTGGCTGTGCAAGTCGTTTGTATGATATAACCATAGCTTCTGCAGCATGTTGATCTCTCCCTCAAGTTGTCACTGACCGTCTCATTCAGGTTGAAAGCTTCAGTCAGCTCTCGGTTAACTAAATAAATCTAACTGCTTCGGAGACAGGTTTGAATAGGTGATATCCAGCAAATCAATCATCTGCTGGCCATTCGCCGCTGCATCTCCGCCAGAGTTATTATTAAACACGACATAGACATCTTTCGATTGCTGATGCAGGATGTCGAGATTCTTTTTCCACTCTTTTAATTCAGCTTCATTATATAAATATAAGTATCTTACTTCACGCCAATTCTCATGGTCTGCCGGGTGAAGCCAGCCCTGTTTATTCCTCCCGTGAAATCGGACCAAGGTTTTATCACGGTGTGTAGCTTGTATGACTGGCGGAATGGAGCCTTCTCCGACTTGCGGTTCATCACAGACGGAATGAATCCATCCTTCCTTTTCCATAAAAGACAAAGTCTGCTCATAAAATTCCTCTGAAAACCATGTACGGTTTCGGAATTCGAGTGCACATGGAATATCGCCCATCTTCTCCTTACACCATCTTAAATAGTGAACGTGCTCTTTTTTGCAATCAAACCAAGGTGGAAATTGAAAGAGCACCATGGCCAGTTTCCCTTCACGAATGAGCGGAGTCAGCGAAAGAATAAATGCATCAAACATGTCCTCCTTCGAAGCAAACGGAATCTCGCCCCTTTGATGTCCAGTCATTCCTTGGTATGCTTTCACAACAAATTGAAAGTCATCTGGCGTATCCTTTATCCACTTTTCATGATTACGCTCAGGCTGAACCGCATAAAAGCTGGCATCCAGTTCCACAATCGGAAACGTTGATGCGTAGTGAAACAGCTTTTGCGCGCTGCCGATTCTCGGCGGATAAAGACTGTCATGATCTCCCCAGCCAGTTAATCCGATATAAATCATGTTTCTCACCTCTTGCCACTCTCATGTATAGACGGCTTCCTCACATCAAAGCCTTTATTCCTTGTGATACCCATATTTCTGAAAGAAATTCTTCTGTCTACAACATATCATATTTGCTCGTAATTCTGAATGAAGATGACTGGCGGCACGTGATTTTGTCCTGACGCTCTGTTTGTTTGTTATATGAATTGACAACTTTCTATCTAAAATGATTTTAGCTGATAACATAAAATGCATATCAGAGATGTTGACAGTGATTGTCCATTTTTTTATTCATCTTCACCAATAAAGGAGACCCAGTGGATATGAACATAGACGATAATCAGTTTGAAATTTTACAAAAATTGGCCAAAAAGATTCACAAGCCCATCTATTTGTTTAACCAGCATGGACGTATTCTCTATACCTCGCACCCCATGATCACGAGCCTAGAATGGATGCACATTCTCCCCTTTTTCCAAAGCAGGACAACTCATTCTTTTTCAATGATACATGCAAAACAAACCTTTTCCATCTTTCCAATTGATCTAAACGAACAAACATGTGATTATCTGGTCATCCCTTCTTTCATTCACCCGCAGAATAAAACATTGCATGGGATCATTGCAAAAGCAGTAAACGAAATGTCAATTGCACGTATGAGACAATATGCCGCCCTGCAAACGGCCAAGCGTGCCAGAAATGAGGGCTTTCGCAAATGGATAGAGAGGGCATCGTCTTCTCAGCAAGATCCCTTACATTTCGCTCAGGCATTTGGATTAAACGCCGAATGCCGCTATCTATGTATGATCTGTCAGCTTGACGAGCGCAGTGATACCACATGTTTTATGAAGCAGCAAATGGTTTTGGATCAAGTGGTTGATCTGCTCGAAAGTGCACTTCCAAGCTGCCCATTTCCTGCTTTTCTGTTTTTAAAAGGTGATATGGGTGTTGTATTGATGGAGGAGACTGGCAGTTGGCCAGAGGTTAGCGGCAGGCTCAGCTCTTTTTTTAAACAGTTGCAGATGCTTGTTAAACTGCAAGTGAATCATACTATTTCTTTTGGGGTGAGCTTGACAGGCTGCCTCATCTCCCATCTGTCTGAAGGCTACAATGAAGCATTAGAGGCTCTTCAAACAGGACATCTCTCATCGCGTACTGAATATATTCAATTTTATCAAGCGAAGGATGTGCCAGATTTACTAAGGCTCATTCCAAGAAAGGATATGATCACGTTTCACCAGCTCCACCTTCACCCGTTATCTGAACCATCACAAGTCGATCAAAGCCTTCTTCACACCTTATCTGTCTATTTAGAAACCCATTGCCACATTTCAGAAACAGCCAAACGATTGTCCATTCATCGCAACACGGTCATTTATCGCCTCGAGAAGTGTGAAGAATTGCTTCGAATCAGCTTAAAAGATTCTGACGCAACATTGCGGCTGCGCTTAGCATTCCGTATTCAAATGTTTCTCTCATCCCATCCTGATTGAATTTTTTCTTCTGAAACTTCATATAGTTTGGAGGAGAAAAATGAGACTCAAGGAGGGATGATAAATGGATGATGAGCTCCGTCACATCCCGCAGCCCATTCGAAAGGATGGCGCGGGTGCCACCGACTTAGGCCCGCGCGATGTCCTTCGAGATATAGAGAACCCAGATATGCTCGTTCCCCCTAAAACCGATGCCGGAACAATCCCCAATTTAAAATTTTCATTTTCTGATACACACATGCATTTGAATCACGGCGGCTGGTCGAGGGAAATTACAAAGCGGGAGCTGCCGGTTTCAACAACGATTGCAGGTGTCAATATGCGGCTCACACGCGGAGGTGTTCGTGAGCTTCATTGGCATAAGCAGGCGGAATGGGCGTATATGATTTTAGGCAAAGCCCGCATCACATCTGTAGATGCAGAAGGGCGAAATATGATCGCTGATATAGAAGAAGGCGATTTGTGGTATTTTCCACCTGGTATCCCGCACTCTATTCAAGGACTTGAGGATGGTTGTGAGTTCCTTCTTGTATTTGATGATGGCGATTTTTCTGAATTTGATACATTCACGATCACAGACTGGTTTGCCCATACACCGAAAGAGATTCTCTCCGCCAATTTTGGTGTTCCTAAGAAATTGTTTGACCATATTCCGAAAAAGCAGCGCTATATGTTTCAAGGCTCGCCGCCGTCATCCTTAGAAAGCCAAATGGTATCTGACCCATACGGCAGCATTAAGCCGCCATTTACGCACCAGCTTCTTCGTCAAAAACCGATAACGACCTCTGGCGGAACCGTCCGAATTGTCGATTCACGGAATTTCCCGATTTCAAAAACGATTGCGGCTGCACTTGTTGAAGTAAAACCTGGCGGCATGAGAGAAATGCACTGGCACCCTAATAATGATGAGTGGCAATACTATTTAACAGGTACAGCTAAAATGACGGTCTTTGGAGCAGGAGGTACTGCCCGCACCTTTAATTACAGAGCAGGTGATGTTGGATATGTTCCTTTTGGCATGGGGCATTACATCCAAAATATCGGCCAAACGAGCCTTTGGTTTTTAGAGATTTTTAAAAGTGACCGGTTTGCAGATATTTCGTTGAATCAGTGGATGGCCTTAACCCCGCCTCAATTAGTGAAAGAGCATTTACACGTAGATGAAGCGATGATTCGTGCGCTTCATAAAGAAAAATCACCTGTCGTGAAATATGAGAGATGATGCGATTTTGTTTATAAAAAAACCGATCATTTTTAGATGATCGGTTTTTAATCATGGTTAACCCTTATCGATACCACGCTTTTGCTAAATTGTTTTTAAAGTTACTATCTTTGAAAGGTACGTTTGCACTACCAAAGTCTGTTGTATTCAGTGCATGTCTTGCAGCCGGCGTTAGATCATCCCAGCCAATTAAAGGCTGCATTCCTTTTCCGCTCACATTGCCGCTTACATTCAACTCATGATTTAATGGCCAGTTGCTATCATAACCTACTAAAGGATTTGTCCCTAAAATACTTGCTGCACTCGGTGCTACTTTCTTATATTGTCCATGACCTGAGTAAGCAATCGATTGAACACGCGGATTGACTACAGATGGATTGTCAATCCAAACGACAATGGATTCCCAATCATGACGATGACCTAAGCCTGGTGAAGGATTATCTTTTGGGAAATACCAAGCATACATAATCGCCCAGCTGCCATTGTACCAATCTGAACGTGAATATACTTGACCGATATTACTGCTGCATCCACCATTATGTGAACCGCTCGTTTTTAACCCTCTGCTTGTGTTTCCAGCAGCATCTACAGCTGGGAATGGTACACATCCATGCCATACTTTTAAATAAGGTTGAAATTTTTTCGCCGCTTTTTGTGTAACAGTTGTTGGGTTGACTTCTCTAAAACCAACTACCTTGTCATGATCAATTTCTGCCGCATGAACTGCTGAAGGCACTGCTGTACTAGACATGGTGACGATAAAAAATATAATGGCAAAAATAAACTTCTTCATTTTCTATCCCCTTTTCTCTTGATTATCTCAGTTACCTCATGCTGTCGAGATTGATGTTACCATTGCGGAAAAAACCAATCAATCACTTTTTACATAAAATGTATAATTTAGTATTTTATTAATGGATTCCCTCTCAGAAAAAGATTTAAATATTGATAAACTCTACTATTCATTTAGATAAAATATAAAACATATACTATTTCTAATTGAAATTTTTCTAAATACATTTCATTCAATAAAAAAAGACTGTAGATCAACTACAACTACAATCTTCCTTGCGCTGCATGAGCATGCTGCACTTTTTTCCCCCACACGATGGATGCAGCGAAGCTTACGCAAAGCACCAGTGTTCCAAACATAAAAGGAAACTCAATATTCATATCAAATAATATACCCGCAAGACTCGGTCCGATGATATTGGCAAGGCTCATAAAGGATGTATTGAGACCGCCTGCTACCCCTTGCTGATTGCCTGCCATCTTGGACAGCAATGTATTGAGGGCTGGACGGACGAATGACGTAGCCGATAAAAATAAAATCGAACCTGTAAAAATCAACCAAAAGGACGGCGCAAAACGGCAGGCGATCAGCATGAAAGCCGCACCTAACAGCGCATAACGCACGACTCTCATCTCCCCAAATCGTTTCACACAAACATTCACTAACGCACCCTGGACAAGCACCCCGGCAAGACCTGCAACTGTAATCACAAACGCAATATCCTTCGGTGAAAATCCGTGTTTTTGGTCTACATATAAGCCGAAAATCGATTCAAAATGAATGATTCCGAAATTGAGGACAAAGGCCAATATAAACAAAAAGCCATAAGATGTCCTTAGAGCCTCGATCATTTGTACAAAAGGATTGAAATGAATATCCTTGTTGAGCCGCGCCTCTTCCTGTTTTTCCTTTGTTAATGTTTCAGGTAAGAAGAGGATGGATAACAAAGTAGAAAGAGCAGCAAAGGAACCGGCAATCAGAAATGGAAATGCGATCCCGTACTCAACCAAATAGCCGCCTACGCCCGGTCCAATGACAAAACCTAGTGTCATCGCTGCACTGAATAGACCCATTCCTTTCCCTCGATCCTTTTCACTTGTGATATCAGCGATGTATGCAAACATGGCCGGCATGAGCAAAGCCCCAGCAGCACCGCCTAAAAACCGAGACACGAACAGCATCCAAAGCTGATCAGCAAAAGCAAAAATAAACTGAGCAATCGTAAAACCCGCAATCCCCGCAATGATCAATTTTCTTCGTCCAAATCGATCGGTCAGTGCCCCGGCAACCGGCGATAACGCAAATTGTGTAAAACCTGTTGCAGCGACAAGAAAACCGAGTGTTTTCCCTGTTGCACCAAAGGCTTCGATGTAACTCGGCATAACAGGTACAATGAGGCCAAAGCCAAGCATGGCAATAAAAATATTGAGCATCAAAATGTATAATCTGCCCATCTTCTTCATATAAAAACCTCTTTCTGCAAAATAAATGAAAATGATGACAAAAGTGGTGAGAACTTCTTCAGTATAGCGATAACCTCATCTATAAGTCTAGTTTTTCAAAAATTAGCGTTCTTTTCCAAAATAAAAATACCCGCCAATGGCGGGTATTTTAGATATCGTTATTCAGCTTGTTCATAGATAGAAAGAGCCGCCTGAAGCCCTGCTCCGCAATGGATAGACGCACCATGTTTGATGAGGATCGCTTCAAGCCCTGCTAACACAAACAGCACATTTTCCTTTCGGCAGCTGTAGCCCATTGTCCCAATTCTCCATATACGGCCGGCAAGCGGTCCAAAGGAGCTTGCAATCTCAACCCCAAAATGATGGAGCAGGTCGGTACGGACCGCTTCTCCGTCAATACCACTTGGAATGACAATACAAGTCACAACCGGCATTTTACAATCTGGATCACCAAATAATTCAAGCCCCATTGCTTCAAGACCTTTCATCAAGGCTTTCTCATGAAATGCGTGCCTTTGAAAACGTTCAGACAGCCCTTCTTCCAGCACAAGACGAACCCCTTCTCGCAGTGCATAGAGCATCGTTGTCGCTTCTGTATGATGATTTAATCGTCTTGGGCTCCAATAATCCTGAAGCTGGCTTAAATCAAAATAATTGCTTTTGATTGGAGAAATGTCCATTTGTTTTTGTAATTCATCCTGTGTCGCAATGCCTTTTTCTACTTTCTTTCTCGATTCAATGACAGCTGCGACCCGGTCATTATACGTAATAGGTGACATACCTGATGGAACAGATAAACATTTCTGCGTGCCGCCAATCGCCGCATCAATTTTCCATTCATCCACTTTTACCTCGACACCGCCAATGGTTGCCACAGCGTCTACAATGAACAGCGCATCAAGAGCCCGGCATGCTTGCCCGATTTGCTTGAGCGGCTGTAATCGCCCGGTGGATGTTTCCCCATGAACCATGGCAACGATTTTAGGCTTGACCTGCTTTATTTCTTTGATGATGTCGTCAGGATCAAAAACCGTCCCCCATTCACATTCCATTGTATGTACCTCAGCACCGTAGCGCTGTCCTATTTCAATGAGCAGGTGACCGAAACGGCCAAAGACAGGCACAAGCATTGAATCTCCCGGCTCAATCACACTGGCGAGCACAGCTTCAAGCCCTGAACGTGACGTACCGTCGATTGGATAAGCCCATTTGTTTTCTGTTTGAAAAAGTGACCGCAATAAGGTCATTGTTTCATTCATAATGTGTGTAAATGCTGGATCAAATTGACCGAGAATTGGCGTGCTCATCACACGGAGCACTCTCGGATCTACTTCAACGGGTCCCGGTGTCATAATCGTTCTTGAAGGTGTTTGCAGTTCTTTCACGTGATCCATCCTCTCCCTTGCTGTCCATCCTTATAAGCCCACTTATACAGGAATACGCCTAAAATAGCAATCTCTTTTCCTATGAACTTATTACATAAAATTTACTAGAAATCCATTTATTTCTTCATGGCAATATGATAGAAATAAAGAGAATACATTCCCTATCAAGGAGGAAATCGAATGAAAAGAACTTTATTTGGAACTGTGGCCGCCGGAATCATGATATTCGGCACATTCGCCGCCCCGCTGCCTCCAGCTGCAAATGCTCAAGGTTTCAATCTGAGTGAACCTAGTCAAACGATCACCTTTTCCCCGTTACAGCTTCAAAACGAAACATCTGCACAACAAACGCAAACTGCCGCTACAAGTCAAATCGATTCCTATTACCAATCTGCTGCTGGCAAGTCAGGACCCGCTCTTAAGAAAGCCTTACACGATATCATTGATGATCATACGCAGCTCTCCTACAGCCAGGTTTGGAATGCATTAAAGGAAACAGATGAAGACCCCAATAACCCAAACAATGTGCTGCTGCTTTATAGTGGTGCCTCCCGCTCAAAGCAGTCGAATGGCGGAAATGTGGGCCAGTGGAACCGGGAGCATGTCTGGGCCAAGTCTCACGGCAATTTCGGGACAAGCCAAGGGCCTGGGACAGATCTCCATCACCTTCGTGCGGCAGATGTGCAAACGAACAGCACACGCGGAAATTTAGATTTTGACTCGGGTGGTAATGAATACAAAGGAGCGCCGGGCAACTTCTACGACAGCGACTCATTCGAACCTCACAACCGGGTCAAAGGAGATGTCGCGAGAATGCTCTTTTATATGGCGGTTCGCTACGAAGGCGATGACCGCTTTCCAGATTTAGAATTGAACGACAAAGTGAATAATGGAAGCTCTCCCCTTCACGGCAAAATGTCTGTACTTCTCAAATGGCACAAGCAGGACCCAGTCGATCAAATCGAACGGAACCGCAATGAGATTATCTATCAAACGTATCAGCACAACCGCAACCCTTTTATTGATCATCCTGAATGGGCAGGCGAGATTTGGGAATAAAAAAAGGGCACTGCTACGAGCAAGCAGTGCCTTTCTTTTGTTCAAGCGGACAAACAAGACAATAATCGAGACTCTCCGATTTTTTCTCAAGCTTATAATACATACAGCAGGTCTTCCGGTTGGATGTTTCTAGTAAACTGTCGTCTAGGTTTAGGCTGTGCTGAAATGGATTTTGCTGAGCTCCGAATACATCACCAGCCGCTTGCTTCAGATACAGATAATCCTCCCGCACACGCTGCTTCACCGCAGGTTCTTCCGCTTCCCGCATCATGCTTCGATAAAGAGAGTTGATTCGAACCGCTACATTTTCCCATAAAATACGATAAGAGAGTTTTGATGTGCGGTTCAGCACGTCTAAAAGAGGCGTGACACACTCCGTAAACAGTGCACGCACGACCTTCTCTCTCCACTCATGCCGGTCTCCTTCTAGTGGAACAAACGAAGACGCCGTCTCATCCAATTCAATTTTCCGATCCTCTCTAAATGCACATGCTGCTGGTGGAAACTGATAGACACCGTCATACAGCGTCATCAAGTATAAAGAGGAACTGACGGCTAAGTAGGCGTACCGCTTTGAAAACATAGAAGCTGCTACCGCAAGATTCGGTGCATGCATCGCTTCCTTTTCAGCTTCTAATAAACGCATGACGGCTGCTTCTGAAAAAAGCGCAGCAAGTGTGCGATCAGATGTCATTGGTCCATTTGTGATGTGTACCCCAAAATCAAGTAATTCTCTCTCAACCCACTCTGGCCTCATATCAAACCCCCCTCTTCTGTTTATCGATTGCGCTGTTGATATAACAAATAAATAAAGAATGGTGCACCAATGGCCGCCGTAAATACACCTGCTGGGACGTCTAACGGTAGAAATGCGGTTCTAGCCACTAGATCAGCCAGCATCACGAGAATACTTCCAACAAGCGCAGATGCTGGGACAAGTGCTATGAAAGAACGGCCAATAATCATCCGTGCAACGTGCGGCGCCATGAGTCCAACAAATTCAATGCCGCCTGCAAATGCGACTGCAACACCAGCCAATGTCACACTCATCAGGAGAAAGAATAATCGTTTCGCCTGCACTTTTACCCCGAGACCTGTTGCAAGATCATCGCCAAGTTCTTTTACATTCATCGTTCTTGCTAACACCATGACAATCGGTAAAATGATCATCACCCAAGGAAGCATCGCAGTGACGTCTTTCATCGTAGAACCATATAAGCTGCCCGTCAGCCAGATGTATGACTTTGTCGTTGTCATCGTATCACTAAGTACAAGCGTAAACGTCACACATGCCTTCATAATGGCAGAAATCCCGATTCCCATCAGGACAAGTGTGATCGGCTTGACCCCTTTTTTCCATGAAAGCAAATAGATCAGGCACGATACTGCAAAAGCACCCGCAATCGCCCATAAGGATTGATAAGCAATGGGCACAGTGCCCATCCAAAAGACAATGAACATAATCGCACCAAACGAAGCACCACTTGTAATTCCAATGATGTCAGGTGATGCCAGCGGGTTGCGGATCAATCCTTGCAAAATAAGCCCTGATACCGCAAGCGCGGCTCCGACTAAGACAGCCAGCAGCGTTCGTGGAATCCTCAGCGTATTTAACACAAAGGAATTTCCCTCTCCCTGACCGATTAAATGAAGCAGCACATCGACCGGCTGAATGAACCGGCTTCCCATACTGAGACTGAGAATAAATAAACAAAAGGCAATGGCCGTCAATAAAAGTAAAATCAAAAACGTCCGCTTTGAAAATTGAAATGAAATGCGCCCGCCTTTAGAACGCACTGTATATGTTTTAGCCACCTGTCTTCAACCCCTTGCGCACGAGATAAACAAATAGAGGCGCTCCTGCTACCGCCGTCATGACACCAATCGGCACTTCCTGCGGCATGATCAGAAAACGAGCCGCCAGATCCGCGGCAAGTAAAAGCGACGCCCCCACTACGGCACAATACGGCAGTACCCAGCGGTGGTCAGGCCCGACAAGCTTTTTCACAATATGCGGCACAAGAAAACCAACAAAACCAATTGAACCAGCAACAGCGACGGAACCACCTGCTAAAAAGACAACGAGTACACCCATCGTTATTTTCAGCAGCAGTGTACGCTGGCCAAGTCCTTTGGCAATATCGTCTCCCGACAAAAGAACATTAATAGAACGTCCCAGAAGCAGCGCCACAATAGTCGCACCTAAAATATAAGGCAAAACAGGGATTAACATATCAATGCTTCTTCCAGACACTGAACCAGCCATCCAGAACAGAATACTTTGAATCGACTGTTCATTCACGATTAAAAGACCTTGTGTAAAAGACGCAAACAGTGCAGATATCGCCGCACCCGCAAGGACAATTTTGACCGGCGTCAATCCATCTCTTCCAATGGAGCCCAATAGAAAAACGAGCATCCCAGCAATCGCTGCGCCTAGAAAGGCTGTCCACATATAGCCTGTTAACGACTCTGTTGAAAAGAAAACAATCGAAATCACGATAAAAAATAGCCCGCCTGCATTAATTCCTAATAAATCAGGCGCCGCAAGCGGATTTCTTGTCAATGCCTGCATGAGTGCACCTGAAATCGCCAGGCTAGATCCAACGACCGTTGCGATTAAAGCTCTTGATAATCTGGATGTCATGACAATGACACTGTTTGGATCCGATTCATCAAATTGAAGAAAAGCATGGATGGTGGCTTTGAGGGAAATAGAGGTTTGCCCAAGGGAAATACTGAGCATAAAAAAGACCAACATCAACACAATGAATCCAGCAAAAAGCAGTGCCTTGCTTGAATCCTTTTTTAATAAACTTCTCATCTGATTCCCGCTTTCAATCTGTTATGGAAAAAAGGAGAAAATGGTATGTTCACATTTTCTCCTCTGTTATGTCTTATTTATCAATTCCTAGACGATCGTAAATATCATCAAGCATCATGTTTGCTGCGATAATACCGCCGCCCATGTTCCAAGTGATTTCATCTACTTTATGCACTTGTTTCGCTTTCACTGCGTCAAGCTGCTTCCATAAAGGATGACTCGTCCACTCTTTATATGCTTTTTCAACTGCTTTATCCTGATCATCCATAAAGTAATAAATCACATCTGCATCCATTTGTGGAATGCTCTCTTTGTCTGTAAGTGTAATGATGTCTTGCTTTTTATCTTTGACATTCTTAGGTCCTTCAAAGCCTAGCTCTGTTAAAATGGATCCTGCGAAACCAGTTTGATAGATTCTAGCATGATCTGCACGGAAGTTCACCACAGATACACTCATCGGCCAGTTTTTGATGTCTTTTTTCGCTTTTTCTTTGAAATCAGCGACGCGGTCATCCCACTTCGTCAGCAATTCTTTTGATTTGTCTTGCTTGTTTAATGCTTCACCCATTAATTTCACTGTGTCTTTAAAGGTGAACACAGTTTCAGTTGCAACAGTTGGAGCGATTTCTTTCAGCTGATCAAAAATTTGCTCGTGGCGGATTTTCGATGCAATGATCAAATCAGGCTTGAGCTTTTCAATTTCCTCTAAGTTTGGCTGTGTTTCCTGCCCAACAATTTTAACATCCTTTAAGTCATCTCTTAAATATTTATACGTAGGTGCTTCAAGCCATGATTCAACAACACCTACTGGTTTAATGTCCATAGCGACTGCTGCATCCGTTGCTCCTTGGTACAGTGTCACCACACGTTTAGGCGATCCTTTAATTTCAGTTGAACCGATAGCGCTTTCAACGGTTCTTGTTTTCTCTTTACTATCTGACTTGCCGTTACTGCTATTGCTGCCGCAAGCTGCAAGTAAAACGATGGAGAGCACAACTAAAAGCGACCAAAAAGATTTCTTGAACATGTACCTCACCTATCCATTCTATATGTAGTCATATCGTTTGATAACGATTCTCATTATCACACTATGATTTTATCATAGAAAAGGATGGTGTCAATGTAAATTTTTAAGAAAACAGGAGAGTGTTGACTAGTTGTTCATGCTAAATAGAAGCATTCCACATTTGGATCGTCCTGCCAATCTGTTTTCCTGCTTCTAGTAAAACCGACAAATGGGTATGTCCTTCAAGCACTTGATAGACTGATTGCTTTTTAATTGGTTCCATCGGCAGCTCATGATAGTGGAGAAAAGTCTCGACGTCATACAGTTCATCCTTGCTGCCTACAAACATGCCATATGGCCGATCCATCTTCGCAAATTGGTTTTTAGGTGTAGATGGGGTTAAGGCATGGTCGTCAATAGAAGTGGATCCTGCTCGACCACCCATGCAGGATAGTGAAAACGTACGGCTTCAGAATGACTCATCAGCCCCCCTTTTGTCATCGCAGACAGAACGAACTTCCATACTTGAACGGTTGCAAAAGGGATTTGAGTATAATTCGTCTTATTAGATTTATAACCAAAGTAAGAAAAACCATTTGTATAGTTTCTGACACTATCTTATAGCTCGTTTAATTTTTCTTTTTCATATTCAATTAAATTGGTATTTGATGAATCAGCAATATTTTTAGCTTCAGAAATTAATTCTTTAATATCTATTCCCTTAGAAAATTGGTTTTTAATTTTATTAATAGCACTAGATGGTACCCCCATATCTAACAAGACTGAAAAATCACCTTCTACCCCTTCATTCTCCAATTGAGAAGCAACGTATGAGTAATCTCCTGATTTTGACACTCCATTTATTTTACATATTTCCTTCTGTAATGAATCTACGACCTCAAGCCACTTAGGAACTTTATAAGAAATCCAATGTCGCTGTTCTCTAAAATAATTACTAATTGCTTTATCTATCAGTTGTTGTTTTGTCAACTTAGTAAATTGATCTTTTAAATATTTGTACTCTTTATTTAATGATTCTTTTACTGACTTGCTTCTTAAGCTATTATATACAACTACAGGTAATTTTTTCTTTGTCATAGGCCTAGTTGTTTCTGTTTCCTTCAATAAGTTATCCCAACAAATATCAGTTATATATTTAACTGCTTTAAATGAAGGTTCACCAGTCCATAAAATTAGCTCTGGATTAGATCTTAGCGTGGTTAATATACTTTCTATAATCTTTTTTTGTCCACTTACAGAAACAGCATTCTTTTTTATAATGGATAATAACCTTTCATCATAACTAGTAAGCTCTTCATATCTTTCAAGGTTTTTTGCTTTAACTTCACTTTTATTAAAATTAATTAATATTTCATCTGAAATTTTTTCTTGATCATAAAAAGGCATATCTAATTCAACTTTAGCTTTTTTGGGAATCGAATGAAAAACATACACATTCCCAGAGTAATGTTTCAATAACCTTCCAGCTCTTCCTCTTATATTAGAAAAATCAAAATAGTCTATTTCATTAGAACCTTTACGGTTATCAAAAATAAAAACATTTTTAGCAGAAGTATTTACTCCCTCAATTATAGTTGATGTACAGAAAAGTACATCTAAGTTCTTTTTATTAAAATATTCAATAATTGAGTGAGTTAAATGTTTTGGTATTGTTCCTGAATGAACGCCTATTCTCTGTAACAATAATTTATTATAACTCCAACTTGGATTAATATTTTCAGATATCCATTCATTTATTGGTAATACTGATTGTTTTTCTAGAAGCTTCTTCTCTTCTAAATAATCATAGTATTCCATTGCTATTTTTATTGCTCGATCAGGCGATGAGACATATACAATAGATTGTTCTTTTTTCTTTCTAAATAGCATTTCAAATAATTTTATCTTTCTATCTTTTTCTTTTAAACGTGGTTTGTTACTTTTAAAGTCTACTTTCACCAGTTCCACTCTAGTATCAACCAAGGAATAATCTGTTTTCACAAATTTCGCATTGTAATTTTCCTCAAAACCTGAAGAAATTGAGTCAATATTAGGGCCTATAAAATAAAAAGCTGTCTCTTTATTACTTAAAATTTTCTTTAGAGCTATATTTAATACATCTGATCTCTCATCATCTCGTGTTGAACTTATTTTATAAAATTCATCTAATATACAATAATCAATTTTGGGAAAGTTTTTAAACTCTAAAACCCGTTCAGCTGTTAAAATAAACAAATTCTTACCCTCAATTTTTTGAGATGTGTTTACAATCATATTGTAATTTTTATATTTTTTCAGTTTCAATCTAGTTTCATTAATTAAAGCTAAAGTAGGCTGGATAATTAAAATGTTCCTATGCTTATTACTAGCTACTATCTCCTCAATCAACAAACTTTTCCCAAAACTAGTTGGTGCACTAACAACAATATTCTCCTTTCTTTTTAAATAATTAGAAAGAATTTTTTGTTCTTTATGGAAAACTATATTTTCTATGTTTTCTGAATAATGATATGCTTGTCTAATTTCAGAAGTAATATCTAGTCTATCTTTTATGTATGGGTAGAAGCCCTGACTCTCAGCTATATCTAGCCATATATCTTTTGTATCATTATTAACATAATCCCAAATTTCTAAAATATGAATTAGTATCTTCCTTGCCTCATTTTTTTTATCACTTAAAGATAAATTTGAAACATACTTCGCCAAAGAAAAGCTATCTTGAAAATTTAAATTATTGATATTATAAATATTTATATCTTCCCAATTCAATTTTCTATCCCCCTATTCCTAAAGATTGAATGATTGATAATTTATTATGTAGTTTAGAGACAAGTTCTTTTTTACTCTTTACTGGCATAAGTATTACAATAATATTTAATTTACTATAGAGGGGATGTTTGTTTCCTTTTTCCATAAATCTTTTATTAAGGTTTCTAACTTCTTCATCAAATCTTGTTTCAAACGTATCGTAATCATTTTCATAGGAATCTAAAGTAGAAGTTTCATATGCACAAAACATAGGTATAACAATATTTTCTAATTTTTCCGAAAGACTAGTATACTTGTTTAATAATTCTATCCAATATTCAGAATTAAAACCTTTTGAATCAATAGTGTCCCTAGAATCTTCAATTCTTTTGGAGATTATATTGAATTCACTTTCAAAATAATTGGAATTAAAATGGTCAAACAAATCTTTTACTAATGCATCAATTCCACTTTTCCCATCAGTATATAATTTAGATTCTCCTAACCAGAGAGTTTTTGTATCTGGTTGAATATGAATGGAATCAAATCCATGAACAGCATGTCCGTATGAATCTTTAAAATAAATTTTAGCTATTAAAGGGTAAGTTCCAAATAAATATTTTAAAATTGAATGAAGAAATAATTCACCAAATTCCCCTCGTCTAAGATATTTATCATCTATTTCATCCTCTATTATTTCTCCACGTTTATATATTTCAGCTACTTGTTTAAAATTGGTCACTCTGTAGATAGATGCTGCAGCTTCTATTAATACTGGAAGTATTTCATCCACAGAAATACTTTCACCTTTATGAAAACCGAAGGCAAAATTGGGTAACTCTTCACACATTATCTGTACAAATTCATCTATTCGTTGAGTTAACTCTCCTGAAGAACCAATATCAAAATCTATATAATACGAATGAAAATTAGCTTCTGATATTTTACATGAAAGAATTTTTTGAACTTTGTTTTTCTTATTCATACCTAGCCTCTCATAATCTTTTTTCTTATTCTCCCACTAATCCCAATTTTTTTCAAACTTTTCTCGCTTGTCCAATAGCCTTTTAAGTTTGATGAAATTATATATAATTTATTATAAGTTCTTAAAATATGGATAGCTTTAAAGCTTTTTAAAAGTTTATTTACAGCGTAGGTTCTTTTGGCACCATCGTAGCAATGTCAGGATTGCTTAATGTAACATCTAGGCGTTTCATCCATTAACACATACAAAAAAAGACGAACGTCCATCGTTCGTCTTCTTTCCTTACTTCACTTCCTCATGCTCTTGAGCAGCATATCTTTTGCTCGCGATAAAGAGTGCACAGGTCATGGCAAGAATGGCCAGCGCCCACCAGAACGTCGACACTGCCTCTTCATGATCAATGATAATCAAACGGTTGACAGCCGTGATCCCTATATATATATAATAGCGAAGCGGAAAATGAAAGTTGGATTTAAAGTATTTAATAATTAAGGCAATAA
>NZ_ASJD01000006.1 GCF_000691165.1 Bacillus safensis FO-36b
CACCGGTGGCTCCGGTTGGACCAATTTCTCCCGTCGCTCCCGTGACGCCGGTGGCTCCGGTTGGACCAATTTCCCCCGTTGCTCCCGTGACGCCAGTAACTCCGGTTGGACCAATTTCCCCCGTTGCTCCAGTTGCACCCGTACCGGTAGCGCCTGTAACGCCAGTCGCGCCTGCGGCTGCTAATAACGTATAATCTGGTGATGTATCTGGTGTACCTGTTGGTGATGCTGTGTTCACAAGATATGTTCCGCCTTCATATGTCACCACTTGCCCCAATGGGTATCCTGGCGCTGCTGCAGCATCATACGGTACGACTCCCGTTAAACCCACGCCGGTGGCGCCTGTGGCTCCAGTTGGACCTGGATCTCCTGTGACACCTGTTGGCCCTGTACCTGTTTCCCCCGCTGCAGCTAATAATGTATAATCCGCCGACGTATCCGGCGTACCTAATGGCGGTGCTGAATTGACCACGTACGTACTGCCATCGTATGTCACCACTTGACCTACTGGGAAGGTTGGTGCTACTGCTGGATCAAATGCCAAGATGCCTGTTAAACCTACGCCCGTTGGACCGATTGGACCTGCTGGGCCTGCCGGACCCGCTGCACCAGCCGGACCGGCTGGGCCTCTTCTTCCCCTCCCGCCTGGCGGCCCCTGAATCACACAAACACAAGGATCTTTTCCGCAGCAAGGATTTTTCACTGGTTTCCTTGGCTTTTCTGATATCCCTTTCTTACAACTATCACATTCCCAGCCATCGTCCTTGTACGCATCATACCAGCTTCCTTTTTGGTAGTGGTCTGTCGAATGAGTTGGATATGTCTTACCACATTGCCTACATTTTTTCATGGAATCACCCCCATCCATCGTATTCATCATGACTGGGAATGGTGTATGTACACTTTTATTTTTTTAAAATAATCAAAAGACCTTGCACTTTCTTGCACAAGGTCTTTCTTTCATTAAAGTCTCATCGTCATTTTTAAATCTTTTCCTACCATACTATAATCCATATCTACCGGCCGGATGGCTTCTTTTAATGTTTTCGTACCTTCTCCTTCAAAGAAAGTAGGTGCATCTTTCCCTCCAATTAATAATGGTGCCATATAAATAATGACTTCGTTCACAAGGGACGCTTCTAAAAAGGATGCGCTCACACTGCCTCCCGCCTCTACAAGCACCGACATCACAGAGCGCCTTTTCAGCATACGTAACACCGCATGAAGATCTGTCCGATTTTCTCCGCTTGTGACAAATACTTGATGTCCTTTTTGCACCAGTTGATGGTATTTTTTTTGATCGTACTTGTTTGAGGTACAAATGATGGTTTCTGCCATATGATCATTTAAACATTTCGCATGAAGCGGAATCCTTAAGGTGGAATCTAAAATGACACGAATAGGCTGTGTCACGATTGAATCTTTCACAATAAGACCTGCATCATCTTGAATAATGGTTTCGACGCCTGTTATCACAGCATCTGCTTCTTGACGTAATTGCTGCACTTCATTCCTCGCTTCTGTCCCTGTAATCCATTTGCTTTCTTGATGAGCTGTTGCAATTTTCCCGTCTAATGAAATGGCTGTTTTTAATATGACATACGGAAGATCTGATTGTATCGAATGAAAAAAAGGAAGATTTAAGCTGTCCGCTTCCCGCTTACATACCCCTTCTTCTACTTCTATCCCTGCTTGTTTCAACATCGTGACCCCTTTACCTGCTACAAGTGGATTTGGGTCCCCAGTGGCAATGACCACACGTTTCACCCCGCTCTTTATAATGGCTTCTGAGCAAGGACCTGTTTTTCCATGATGCGAACAAGGTTCGAGCGTCACATATAGATGAGCTCCCTTCGCCTTTTCTCCTGCCATTTGCAGCGCAAGAATTTCAGCATGCGGTTCGCCCGCCTTCATGTGAGCACCAATTCCAACGATCTCACCTTTATTGACTACCACTGCTCCGACAAGCGGATTTGGCGAGGTTTGTCCTTTCATGGCCTTTGCGTTGGCAATCGCTAGCTTCATATAAAAAACATCGTCTTTCATGTAAATCTCCTTTCCTCTCTTTCAAGGGAAAGAACTCCTTCAGGGAATGAAGGAGTTCTATTCTCATGTGCTATATTTTTTCCATCCGTTTCTTTTCAGATCGATCATAGTAAGGCAAGGAATAAAAAAGTTTATAAGATGCTCGTTGTTTACAAAAACAGCATTTGCGACATTCATATTTATTAATGAGGAGCACATGCGGACAATTGAGTACAGACAGACCTTTTTTCATATGTTCCTTGCAAACACTTATCATGAGAATCCCCCGCTTACATTCTTTTTCTTAATGAGAGATTACTTCTTTCGGAAATTGTTCAAATAAGCGTAGTACTTCGGTATGCGTTCCATCTTCTCGAACATGATAAATCCCGCCGTCATATGAGCTTGCATATACATCATTGCCTAATTGTCTGATGGCACTAATCCCATTTTGGGCAATTCTAATTGGGCCGGTGTTGACATCCAGCTCTGGATTCCACACAACGATATAGCCCCAATAATCACCGCTTACAATATAGCCTGAGTCTGTGACTGTGACCGATTTAATCGAATACTGGTGTTCGTTATGCTGGCCTAAAATTCTTCCTGTATGCAAATCAAACAATCTCACATTCTTGTCGCGGCTGACAATGGCGATACGGTCTCGTTTACTATCAATAAAGACATCATTTAACAGCTCTGTCGCACCAATGTACTCCGCTTTTAAGGACAAACTCTTTTTATCTAAAAGACAAATGGTTCCTTCAACTGCTGCTGTGATGATAAGATCTCCTTCTACCTTTAATGCTTTAACTGCACAATCGTGTGCTTTGGAACGGCCGATTTCCTTTAAGTGTTCTGTCGAAATGACATGTACATAACCGCCGTAAGTTCCAATATAAAATTGACGATCCTCCTCGTGGAAATACACGCTGTTGACCGGACCTGTGTTAAGATCAAACGAAACCATTTGCTGTAATGACTCATGAACAATATGCACCTGACTTGCATGGTCTCCCCACGCATAATAGCTTCCATCCCGTGCAACAGCTACTCCATTTGTTAAAACGCCCGTCGATTTGGCAATTTCAATCCCATTTTTTCTGAATTTTCCATCATCGGATGCGGTAATAATATCACCTGCATCAGTCAGCGCAATATCATTGATAGATGGTGTCGCCATTTCGATCTCATCTGATACGACTTTGCCCTTTTCGATCGACCATTCACAATATGTTTTTCCAAAGCTGGCTCCTAGTATTGACTTCTCATCCTCTGTCCAGACAAGTGAGCGCTCCCACTGATATTTATGAGGTAGCAGTGTATCGACTAAATCACCTGTTTCATAATTCCACAGCTTAATTAAATGGTCGTAGCCTGCTGTCAGCAAGTAATTGCCGCTTGGAGAAAAATTCACGCGCTTGACGCCCTGTAAATGGGCTTTGATGATTTTCTTCTCCTGTAAAGTAGCCGCATCGTAAATAATAACGGTGCCATCATCTCTGCCAAGTGCGAATACTTCTTTTTGATTGCTGCCGCTGATCGTATCGAGCTCATAATCAAACGGGCCGATTTCCCCTACGATTTCTCCGGTTTCATACAGCCATACAAGGACATATCCATCATCACCTGTTGTATAAGCTTTATCACCATGTATCCATACAGCTAATACATCTTTGCTATGGCCATGGAATTCTCTTAAAATAGCGCCCGTTTCGATATCCCAGACTAAGCATCTTCTATCTCTGGACACGGATACAAGCAAAGTATCCTGCTTCGCAAAAGCGACGGCTTCTACATCATCTGCATGACCAAACAACGTGCGGATTCGGGTATTTGTGCCTGTATCATACAATTGAATCGTATAGTCTGACGATGCACTCGCTAAATACTTTCCGTTTTCAGAAAGAGATATAGAATTAATGATATGCTCGTGACTGCCAATAAACGTTCCTTCTCCCCTCGCCCGGTTCCACTGATAAATACAGCGGTCATAGCCGCCAGTGTAAACAATTTGGTCGTGCTGAGTTGATAAAACAGATGTAATTGGTCCTCTATGCATGGTTTTACACTCCCACCTTTATATGTTGTTTTTGACGAGTCACTAAACGAAAACCAGTAAATCGAAAAACGGGATCTGGGTGCTTCCCGTGTCTTCTTGCGACTCTGCATAAATCTCCGCCTCTTGCGAAGGAGCCGCCCTTTAAAATGTAGTAATCATTTCCGAGTGTTTCCGTTAAATCATCGACGACCTCGATGCCGCCTTCATATACGTGATATTTGGTATTGACCCATTCCTCGACGTTGCCCCCCATATCATAAAGACCAAATAAGGATCGGCCCTTTTCGTAATGACGGACAGGCGTCGTTTTTTCAATATTTGATTCGTGCGTATTGCAGTAAGAAGGATCAAACTCATCTCCCCACGGGTATTGATTTCTCGTGTTTCCCCGGGCAGCATACTCCCATTCTTCTTCAGTAGGAATCGAAACATCAATCCCAAGTTTCCCGCTCAGCCACTGACAGAACGAGAAGGCTTCCTCAATGTCCATGCCCCAAGCTGGATGATCTTTTCCCCCGCCAAGCTCTTCGTTCGTTAAACTCTCTGGGTATGTCTGGCCTGTTTCATCACAATAGCTTTGATACAATTCATTGCTGACGACCGTATCTGAGATAAAAAATTCGTTGATATACGGCTGATAGGATGGAAATTCTTTGTACAGCCACTTTTGAAATTTTTTCTCACGGCCGTAGGTTGGATTGAGCAGCTTGTCCTTCCAGAATTCTGCTGCCTTTTTCATATCTTCTTCATTACTTCCAATCGTTGCATAGCCGCTTGGGATTTGAATCCAATTGATATCAGGTTTCACGCTTTTCTCCCGCCTTCTTTCAATAAACTCGTCTATTGATTAATTAATTTCTTCTCATCGACCATATGCCCTGAGGCTGCTTTTGCCTTTAAATAGGCTTCATTGTAGAGAGAGGCTTCGACCGTATGATCAAACCGCAAAACAGGAAGACCGTAAGCTGCAATAGAATCGACTTTATCTGGATTGTTTGTTAGTAAATGCAATGGTTTCCCTTTGTTTAAATAGTGCAAAACAGCTGCTGCTTCCTCGTAATGCCGATCATCATCCCCGCAGCCGATCAGGCGGTTGGCTTCAAAAGTATCCAGCTGCATCTCCTGTAATTTATACGTCAACGCTTTTGCCATCAGCCCAATAGACCGACCTTCTTGATTGGCCATATACACAAGCATGCCTTTTCCGTAATCGGTGATTTTCTTCAGCGATAATGCAAGCTGTGGACCACAATCACATTTCAGTGACCCAAACACATCCCCTGTTTGGCAGACACTATGGATTCGCACAAGCGGCGGCCGTTCATTTTCAAAGTCGCCAAATAAGAGACAAGAGGAAAAGGTTTGCTGCGCGGTACTCATTTGGACAATAGATTCGATCGTTGGTTTTGTATCCCGTTCAACAGGCGCGAAGGCATACCACTTAAATGGCACTTCTTCATGTTGAATGGAAATTGGCAGATTCACAGGCCCCACGAGCAAATAGTGTTTTTCTTGAAAGGTAAAATGATGAATCATTGATTGTAATTCATCTACAAACTTGTTCATTTGTCTCCCCCCTATTCATCACTGCACCCAAATCGACTCCCATAGCGCAGTGATGGAGTGATGAATATGTGTACGCACTCCCTCAGCTTGTGTGCTCCCGCAGAAAGAAATGGATGTGCAGTGTCTCTCATCGCTTTAGACCTTGTCCTTTTCCAGTACAAAGGAGCAGAAATCTTGGTTCATATGCTTTATTTTCTGTCAGAGCAGCAAACGCCCTTGATTGATAGACGCTCTTTCTTCCCATGAACACCTCTGCTAGCTTTGAATCACTCACCTTTGTACTAGATTTTGACGGCAATGACATGATGCTGGCTTATTCCGGCCTTCGCTTGTAACGGTGATATGGATACAAGCTCAAGACCTGATGTACAAATTTTTTCGCCAAGCTGAGAATCTGAAAATGAAAAATGGAAACGGCCATCTTCTCCGATTAATCCTGTTTTCCACTGTTCTCCCCAGACAACAAGTGAAAAGACACCGCCTTCATGAAGTAAAGAAGAGACCTGTTTTAAATAACGTTCATGATCATCAGGATGTTGATGATGAAAGCAGCCATGATCTAAAATTAAATCAAACTGCATCCCGCGTCCCTGATCCATGGACCATGACATAAAATCTTGATGAACAAAATGGACAGGAACTGTTTCTCTTTTCTGTAACCCTTCCCACTCCTCATGCTCATACAGGTCGATACCGACATATCCGGAAAGCCCGCTTAAATGTTCTAGTGCACGGCCGTTGCCGCACCCGATATCCAGCACAGAAGCAAGTGCATTCTTTTCCCTTGAACGCCATGCCTTTAATGACATCACTGCTGCGTCTGTTAAGGATGGATCAGTAGACCACATATCTGTTCTTTGCTCATAATGCTCTTGGAATGCCATGCGCATCTTTTCTAAATACAATCCACTGTCTTCATGGTACAAAGCCTTTTTCATCATGAAACCTCCTTCAATTCACAATCTTCTTTTCGGGCAAAGGTGGTTTTCAAGCCAAAAACCTTATGATAAAATGAAAGATGGATTTTTTAGGAAAATCTGTTTTTCTGAAAAAGGAGAGAAGCACCCCACATGTTCACTCTTCTTTTTCAGCATTCATCCTCATATGCAGCCGTTCGAGGTCCGCATCGCCTCAGCTTGTTCTCTCTTTTTTTCATATGAGTTCACCTCCTTTACCGTTCGATCAACTCACATTTCTTATTGAAACCGCTTTCTCTTTTTTATAAGGACTTAACGTCTTTTTCAATCTCTTACACTATGCTTTTAGTAGAAAGATGAATCTACTGTTTAGAATGGCGATCATTTTTTCTTCAAGTAAACGACGATTTGTTCTGTTCTAGTAGACATTTTTGTATCTAAGAGGCGCTTACGCCTTTGTTCTTGCCACCTCCTTTCTAGATTATGCTTGGAATAAACCCGCCAGAAATTTAACAACTAATTCCATAATGACTGGATTAAGCCAAATATATTGTTTTTAGTTTATTTTGTCAACAAATTATTTCCTAAACATTAAAATGAATTTCTAATTGAAAATACAGGTATTTTTCGTGGTTTTTTGACCTTAAAACACTTATTTCTACACAAAAATACAACTTAAACCAATAGAACTAAGAAATTTATCTACTAAATTACACAAGTTTTTTATTTAATTTTAAATCAAAATAGAAAGATACAATGATTATTTCCCGAATGGTTTTTTGTGATATTTCGACTATTTTTTTTTTGATTCTCCATGATTTTCATTGGTATAACGGCATTTTCAATTAGAGAGTTTACTATTTATTCCATACTTCTTTATTTACTTATTATCGTAAAAAAGATATATGTCTCTCTTTCAGACATGGAAGCATGAAAAAAAGCCCCTTACAAAAGTAAGAGGCTTTTTCGGTTGGCGTTTACGCCCAGTTTTTCACTTTTTCATGATCTGTGACAAAGAGAAGGACTTTCCCTTCGTCTAAATGTTCTTCAAATGTCTCAGCTTCTTCTTTTGAGAAACCAATTTCATGAATTTTATTGCGGAGCTCATCACCCTTTTTACTAAAGATGTTTCCAACCGCATGTTTGAGTCCAACTTCTCTTGAGCCAATCGTATTGGCATCTGCATTATTTGCAATACGCTCTGTTCGATCATCGTCATGGGACAGAACATAAATGTCCTCTCTTGCAACACCGAGTGCCTTTAATTGCTCTACATCTTTTTGAAGTGTTTCATCATTTGAATACTCTCTTACAACAGGTTTCATTTTATATTCCTCCTTTAACGTCTTACGAATCTTTTACCCGTCACTTTTGACATTAAACCTTCCACGAGCACATCCAATTTTCTTGAAAGACGTACCATGTCTATCGACTTATTTTTGACAAAAATCCTGTAAAAATGACTAAATTTTCTGAATTATCATGTTCAATCCTGTTGATTTGTTGTACAATTCTTATACTGGAGGCTAGAAATGAGGGAGAGCTGATGTATTACTTTTCAGCGGAGCAGCAGTTTAATGCTTGGGTTGTCAGTGATTTGGTGAAACAGCTTTTTCAAAAGTGGAATCCTGAAGAAGCAAATACAAAGCCGCTTACATTGTTTGCCGAACAGCACTTTCACATCTCAATTGATTATCTCTTTTCCATCATTATTAACATTGGAGATATTGAGTCAATTGAACAAGATCCACAAGACATGTTGTCCTCATACTTGAATATCCTTTTTCCTTTTGTGACGCGCGATATGATGAAAGCCTCCATGCAAAATGCAAACGAATATTTGTTAAAAGAACGTGATGCGGATGTGTATCAGCTGTTTGGCTGTCTCCCGCCGCTCCTCTCTGTATCTTTTCAGAAAAAGTAGTCCCCTTCGATAAGATGGCGGCTGCTTTTTTGTATGTGTTTTGAAAAGACCGTATGTTTTGAACGAAAAGAAGCATCATGTTAATGTAAATCTAGGCTGTAAGTGAAAGGGAGGATTTGACATGAGTCAACAAAAGCAAATTCAATTAGCTAAACGTCCTAAAGGATTACCTACAAAAGATGTTTTTCATTTTGAAACAGTCGATATACCTGTGCCGCAAGATGGGGAGGTCTTGATTCAAACGAAATATGTTTCTGTAGATCCTTATATGAGAGGGCGAATGCAGGATACAAAATCCTATACACCTCCGTTCAAGCTAAATGAAGTGATTCAGGGCGGTGTTGTCGGAGAAGTCGTTGAGTCGAAATCGCCTCAATTTGAAAAGGGTGATTTTGTCCTTGGATTCCTTGGATGGCAAGAATACTCCACTGCCAAAGCTGAATCTCTGACTAAAATTGATCCGTCCATTGCGCCATTGTCCTATTATTTAGGGATTTTGGGCATGCCAGGGCAAACCGCTTACTTCGGCCTGCTTGCGATTGGCCAGCCAAAAGAAGGCGAGACGGTTGTCATCTCTGGAGCAGCAGGTGCTGTTGGTTCTGTTGTAGGACAAATCGCTAAGATCAAGGGCGCACACGTCGTGGGAATTGCCGGATCTGACGATAAACTCGCTTATTTAAAAGAATTGGGTTTTGATGAAACGATTAATTATAAAACAACAAATGATTTAGATGATGCCATTGCAAAAGCCTGCCCTAACGGCGTTGATGTGTATTTTGACAATGTAGGCGGCGAGATTTCAGATGCGGTGATGAATCATTTAAACCGTTTTGCACGCATTCCAGTGTGCGGCGCCATTTCTTCTTATAATATTAGCGCAAGCGAGGACATCGGACCGCGTGTGCAAACAAAACTCATCAAAACAAGCGCATTGATGCAAGGCTTCATCGTTGCCAACTATTCAGACCGTTTTGAAGAGGCAGCGAAGGATCTCGCACAATGGGTAAAAGAAGACAAACTCACATATAAAGAAACAATCATAGAAGGCTTTGACAACATTCCTGACGCATTCCTTGGACTATTCAAAGGAGAAAATGTCGGAAAACAGCTTGTCAAAATTTCATAACAAAAAAGGACCCTCCATGTGGAAGGGTCCTTTTCTTATGCCTGCTTGGGCGCAAGGTGCAGCTGGCCTTGCTTATACACAATTTCTTCAAGCGAAAGATTCAGCTTTTTCGCCATTTTTTTCAGCATTGATTGCTCTTGAGGTGTGACAAGGCTGATGACTGCGCCTTCTTTTCCTGCGCGCCCGGTTCTGCCTGAACGGTGGATGTAGCCCTCTTCATTTGGCATATCTGCATGAATCACATATGGCAGATCATCAATATCGATTCCTCTTGCTGCAATATCTGTTGCAAGGAGGAGCGGGAATTCACGCTGTTCAAATGATTTCAAGATCACAGCACGTTCAGCTTTTTTTGCTTCACTATGAAGGACACCAAGGTCGACATGATGGTACGCTAATTTCTCTGCATAAATGCTTAAGTTCGTAATGTCACGTACAAAAACGAGCGCCTGCATGTCCTCAAGCCGTGATAGCTTTTGCAGCAGTTTCACTTTGTCACGCTGATCACATAACAGATAATAGTGACCCACTTTCTGCGCTTCTTCCTCGCTTCTAGCAATTTTCAATACTTCTGGTTCAGATGTCATTTCTTTGATCAGCTGAACGGTTTCTTCTTTCAACGTTGCAGAAAAACAAAGGATTTGTCTTTCTTTTAATGTGGACTTAATGATTCCTTGGATCGTTTTCATATGCTCTGGCACAAGAAGCTGATCTGCTTCGTCTAATACAATCGTTTTGACTTCATGCATTTTCAGTTTCTTGATTTTGATTAATTCTTGTACTCGGCCCGGTGTCGCCACAACGATGTTCGGATGTTTCTTTAGTTTTTCTTGCTGCTTCTTGATGTTCGCTCCACCAATCAAGGAGACCGCTTTGATGTCTGATCCTTGTTTAAACTCTTGCACGACATCAAAGATTTGCATCACAAGCTCTCTTGAAGGTGCCAAGATTAAGACTTGCGGATGCTTAATATTGACATCAATTTTATTTAAAAGCGGCAGAACATACGCAAGTGTCTTCCCCGTTCCAGTTGGCGATTCTGCGATCACATCACGCTTCTCCGTAATCCACTCTGCTGTTTTTTCTTGTATAGCTGTTGGTTTTTCGAAGCCAGCCGCTTGAAAGTTTTCCTGAATAAATGGCTTTGCTTCTTTCAAAAATGCCCAATTTTCCGTCATGTCGATCTCCTTTATCCTCATTCAATCTATCCTTTAGTATCTCAAAATCAGCTTTGAAACGCAATTTTTCTTTTGATGCTTTTATCGAGCCGGACAGTTCGATATAATCATGAGAGGCACTAGCCGTTTTGAATCTATTTGAGGTGTAAAAAATGATATTATCTGTTAAAGATTTAAGTCATGGCTTTGGCGACAGAGCCATTTTCCACGAAGTGTCCTTCCGTTTATTAAAAGGCGAGCATGTCGGCTTAATCGGCGCCAACGGTGAAGGAAAGTCAACGTTTATGAATATTATTACTGGCAAGCTGGATCCAGATGCAGGAAAAGTCGAATGGGCGAAAAATGTCCGTGTCGGCTACCTTGATCAGCATACCGTGCTAGAAAAGGGCAGAACGATCCGTGAAGTCCTTCAGGATGCATTCCATTATTTATTCTCCATGGAAGCTGCGATGAATGACATTTATGGCAAAATGGGTGAAGCCGATCCTGATGAGCTGGAAAAGCTGTTAGAGGAAGTTGGCGTCATTCAGGACGCACTGACAAACAATGATTTCTATATCATTGATTCCAAGGTCGAGGAAATTGCAAGAGGTCTTGGATTAACGGATCTTGGACTGGACCGTGATGTGACGGAGCTCAGCGGCGGTCAGCGTACGAAGGTCCTGCTAGCGAAATTGCTGTTAGAGAAGCCAGAAATTCTCCTTCTCGATGAGCCGACCAACTATTTGGATGAGCAGCATATTGAGTGGCTGAAGCGTTATTTACAGGAATATGAAAATGCGTTTATCCTCATTTCACATGATATTCCGTTTTTAAACAGTGTTATTAACTTGATTTATCATGTTGAAAATCAAGAGCTCACGCGCTATGTTGGTGATTACGACCAATTTAAACAAGTGTACGAAGTCAAAAAGCAGCAGCTCGAAGCAGCCTATAAAAGACAGCAGCAGGAAGTGGCTGAACTAAAGGATTTTGTCGCAAGAAACAAAGCACGTGTCAGCACAAGAAATATGGCGATGTCCCGTCAAAAGAAATTGGATAAGATGGATATGATTGAACTGGCAGCAGAAAAGCCAAAACCAGAATTTCACTTTAAACCGGCACGTACGTCTGGGAAACTGATTTTTGAAACGAAAGATTTGGTCATTGGTTATGATGAACCGCTCTCTCGCCCATTGAATTTGAAAATGGAACGCGGGCAAAAAATTGCGCTGTACGGTGCTAACGGTATCGGAAAAACGACGCTGCTCCGAAGTCTTCTTGGGGAAATCACACCTATTTCTGGTGAGGTGGAACGTGGAGAATTCTTGCATATTGGCTACTTTGAGCAAGAAGTAAAAGAGCAAAACAGCAATACTTGTATTGAAGAAGTATGGAGCACCTTCCCTTCTTACACGCAATATGAAGTCAGAGCCGCTCTTGCAAAATGCGGATTAACGACAAAACATATTGAAAGCCGTGTGTCTGTATTAAGCGGAGGAGAAAAAGCAAAGGTTCGTCTTTGCAAGCTGATCAACGAAGAAACCAACTTACTTGTTCTCGATGAGCCGACAAACCATTTAGATGTCGATGCAAAAGAAGAACTAAAACGCGCCTTAAAAGAATATAAAGGCAGCGTCTTATTGATTTCTCACGAGCCTGAATTTTATCAAGATGTGGCAACTGAAACATGGAATTGCGAATCTTGGACGACAAAAGTATTATAACGACAAAAAAGCCTTATATCTTCAAAAGATATAAGGCTCAGATGATTGTGACAAAGGGCTAAAATGATCTTTATTTTAGCCCTTTGTCTTCTTTCAGCGTGATAGAAAACCTTTGCAGTCTAGGAAGGACGGCTACCTTTGCGGAGCGAATTTGACATTCGTGAGCATCGGCGCACAGGAACTGACACCGAATGCGAGGGTTTGTCTACACGCTGAACTTTTTTCTAATTAATGACCTGCTTGGATATTCACCAAATGCTTACGTCCAAGGAGCAGAATAATCATGCCTAGAAGAACAACACCAGCCCCGACATAGTAAGGTGTACTTGCTGTATAGGATTCAGCGAGAACTCCGGCAATCCAAGGAGCGATCGCGCCCCCAATAAACCGTACAGCACTGTAAGAGGATGAAGCAATTGAACGTTCAACCGGTGCTGACCCCATCACAGCTGTCGTGAGCACCGTATTGATCATACCGAGAATTCCCCCAGCAATGACAATTCCGCAGATCACGACCACAACATGAGACGTCCATATTCCAATGCCGAATAAAATCACAGCAAACGAAGCAAACAAAACCACCAGCGAGGTCAATGTCCCAAGTTTACGATGAATGACCGGCGCGGAGAAGACGGAGGTCACAGCCAAAAATAGCCCCCAACCAAAAAAGACATAACCAAGTCCATGCTCATCAAGATGGAGCACAAATGGTGAATACGCTAAAAGCACAAAGAAACCAAAATTATATAAGAAAGCGGCAGATGCCATCGTTAAAAGCCCTTTATATTTTAACGCCCCGACAGCCTCAAATAATTTCACTTTTTTCTCAGGCTTTTGCATAGGTGGAAGCATAAAGGTAATGGCTAAAAGAGCAATAAGCATTAACACGGCAACGCCAAAGAAAGGCCCGCGCCAAGAAATTGTTCCAAGCTCACCGCCAAGCAGCGGTCCAACCGATATCCCAAGACCTAGTGCTGCCTCGTATAAAATAATGGCCTTCGCACTTCCTCCAACAGACACACCGACAATGACAGAGAGTGCAGTTGAAATAAATAAAGCATTCCCGATGCCCCATCCGCCTCTAAAGCCAATTAATTCATTAATCGTTGAAGAAGTACCTCCTAAAGCAGAAAAAACAATAATAAAAATGAGTCCTACTAATAACGTCCATTTCGCACCAATCCGGCTAGAAATAAAACCGGTAAAAAACATCACAAAGCCGGTCACAAGTAAGTAGCTTGTAAATAAAAGAGACACCTGGCTTGGAGATGCATGTAATTGTGATGCAATGGCTGGCAGGATCGGGTCAACGAGTCCTATTCCCATAAACGAAATCACACATGCAAAGGCAACAGCCCAAACGGCTTTTGGCTGCCTAAGCAGACTTGTACGCTGTTTCAACACTTCTTCTTCCTTCATTCCATCAGAACCTTTCCTTCAAATGTTGACAAAATAAAATAAACACGCAGAGGTGTTTATTTTTGTAATTGCTCAATTGCATGAGCCGCTCTTTCTTTCATCGCTTCAAGATCCTTTTTAAAGGATTGAATGGTTTCAAGCTTTTTTGAAATCAATTGATGCTGCACAGTCAGCTGCGCCTCAATATCTAATAGCTTCTCTAATCGTTCCTTCGGATCAAGCGACAGCAAGTAGCCTTCTTTATTCAGCTCTAGCTGCTTTCCGATTTCCATAAACGATTGAAGCTCCTGTAAAGAAAAGCCGAGTACCTCTTTTGCCTGCATCACTTTCTCTAGCTCTTCCATGTCGTCCTCTGAGTAAAGTCTGACTCCGCCCTCTGTCCGCTTTGGTGCTGATAATAAACCAATCTCTTCATAGAAACGAATCGTCCGTTTTGTCAGTCCGCTTCTTTTCGCCACTTGATCAATTTTCATCCATTCCATCACCAGTGCCTCCTGCTCATCAATTCATGTTTTATTATACACCTTTATAACCTTAACGTAAACGTCAAAGTTTTAACCCTTGATTTCCTTCGTGTTTTATCGCAAAATAAATAGGAATAATTACGATTTAAAGGAGGTACTATATGCGCTCATTTCCATCTAAAGAAGAACGGCATCAGCTATTCGGATCTGTACCGCCAAGTCTTGGCACAAAGCCTTGGCAAAAAGAGGACATGACGGACATTCAAAAAACAGAGCAAAACTATTATTTTCATCTTGAACAAGTCGGGATCTGCCGCATGTCCTATCCGGTGCATATCGTATCTAAAACAGCACCACATCGCCAGACAACTACAGCTGAATTTACACTGAGTACTTCCCTGCCAGCTCATCAAAAAGGCATTCATATGAGCCGGCTCACTGAACAGCTGCACTCGTTTTATGAGAGCAGCAAGCCGCTTAATGTGAATGCCCTAAAAGAATGGACGGCAGCGCTCGCCCGGAAAATGGATCAGCCCTCTGCTTCCATTCAAGTTGCCTTTCCATGGTACATGGAAAAACAGAGCCCAGTCACCGGTCAGTCAGGCTTGATGCATGCGACTGTCCAATATGACGTCCATTTTCATGAAAAGGACGGATGGACCTGTCACGTTGGCTGCGATGCACAGGTCACGACATTATGTCCTTGTTCCAAAGAAATCAGTGAATATGGTGCACATAATCAGCGCGGATCTGTTTCCATTCAAGTAGGGTTATTTGAACAAGCATCGCATCCTGACGATATCAAGGCCGCTCTTTTACATATCATCGAGTCCAATGCGAGCGCACCGCTTTATCCCGTGCTCAAAAGACCTGATGAAAAGAAAGTGACGGAAGAGGCTTATGAAAATCCGCGCTTTGTAGAAGATATCACAAGATTAATTGCCATCGAATTATATGAGCAGCCATGGATTAAAAGCTTTCAAGTCGAGTGTCGTAATGAGGAATCCATTCATCAGCATGATGCGTATGCCAAATGCTCCTATCAAAAAAACCTGTAGAGCGATTCTACAGGTTTTTTATTTCCACATCTTTATTCATTCAATTCCTCAATCATAAGCGACAATTCTGTCCAGCGGTCCATTGCTTGTTCTAGTTCTTCCGCAACGGCTTTTTGTTCGTCCATCAGCTCTTGAATTTTTCCAAAATCACTTCCTGCTTCTACAATGCTGGTTTCGAGCTGCTGATGTTTTTCCTCTAATGCCTGTATCCGGTCTTCAATCCCGTCCCATTCAAGCTGATCTTTATAAGAAAGTTTTTTTCTCTTTTTAGGTGCGGCTTCTACTTGTTTCTCAGCAGGCTTTGTCTCTGTCCGCTTCTGCTCTTTTTCCTGTTCCATATAATCGCTGTAAGCACCTTGGAAGTGTGAAACGCGCCCATTTCCTTCAAAGACAAGCAGACGGTGAACCACTCGGTCTAAGAAATAACGATCATGGGACACGGTGATGACGACGCCGGGGAACTGCTCTAAATAATCTTCTAAAATACTGAGGGTCTCTGTATCAAGGTCGTTCGTCGGCTCATCTAAAAAGAGAACATTCGGCTCTTCCATTAAGACCTTCAATAAATACAATCTGCGGCGTTCTCCCCCTGACAGCTTACGAATATACGTCCGCTGCATCGATCTTGGAAAAAGGAACCTCTCCAGCATCTGCTCTGCTGTGACAATAACGCCATCAGACGTCTTGACGATCTCAGCTGTTTCCTTGATATACTCAATGATGGTCAGCTCATCATTCATTTCCTTGTGATCCTGCGTGTAATAGCCAATACGAACGGTTTGTCCAATGGTCAATTGTCCTGAGGTCGGTTCAATCTTACCCGCTAGACAGTTCAGTAGAGTGGTTTTGCCAACTCCATTCGGTCCGATGAATCCGATACGATCACCCGGCACGACTAAATCTGTAAACCGCTCCACAAGGGACTGGCCAGCAAATGAAATTGATAAGTCTTCTGCCTCTATCACTTGTTTCCCCAAGCGGTGCGAGCCGATGGCAAAATCAAGCTCTCCCTTCGCATCAGGTCCTTTTTGATCTTTCAGCTCTTCGACTCTGCCGATACGTGCTTTCTGCTTTGTCGTTCTTGCTTTTGCTCCTCGTCTCAGCCATGCAAGCTCTCGTCTAAGCAAGTTTTGACGCTTCGTTTCTTTCACCTGAGCCTCTGCTTCCCGCTCCGCTCTTTTTTCTAAAAAGACTTCATAATTTCCTTTATACGTATAAAGCTGCCCTTGATTTAACTCATAAATCCGATTGGCCACCCGGTTTAAGAAATAACGATCGTGCGTCACGAGAATGACAGCACCGCTATATTGGCTTAAGTATCCTTCAAGCCATTCAATGGTGGCATTATCAAGGTGGTTGGTTGGCTCATCTAAAATCAGCAAACCTGCAGGCTGAATTAAATTTTTAGCAATGGCGACACGTTTTTTCTGTCCGCCTGACAATGCATGTACAGAGCGGCTCACATCTTTCACGCCAAGCTTTGTCAAAATCGTTTTAGCTGAAAGGTTCGCATCCCAAGCATCTTCCTGATCCATTCGATTTTGCATGCGCATCAGCGCCTCTTGTTTTGCCTCATTTTGCGGGTCATGCTCTAAATCGGCGAGTGCCTGTTCATACGCCTTCATCGTTTGAATCATTGGTGCCGTTCCAGAAAAAATGTAGTCAAGAATCGTTTCATTTCCGGTCATTTCAGGATCTTGCTCAAGAAATTCGATATCAAGTGTCCCTGCTTTCGTGATGTCACCTTCCTCAAACGATTCAAGTCCCGCGATGACCTTTAGAAGTGTTGACTTCCCTGTACCATTTGGTCCAATCAATCCGATGCGTTCCTTCGGTTCTATATGAAACGAAATATGATCAAACAGCGTTTTCTCGCCATAGGTTTTATATAATCCTTCAACATTCAATAAACTCATTTTATCAGCCCTTACATAGATTCTTCCTTTATTTTAAATCAGCCAGTAGCAGAAAACTAGTTTTAAAAAACCCGCTGCTGAAAAGAATGTTTCCTTTTGATGCTCGATACACTATGAAGAGGTGATCTAAAGATGATAACCATTAGCTTATGTATGATTGTGAAAAATGAAGAGGAAGTGCTGGCGGAATGCCTTTCTTCTGTTCAAGACATTGTCGATGAGATAATCATCGTTGATACGGGATCAACAGATCAAACAAAAGAGATCGCTCATTCCTTTTCAGCAAAGGTGCTGGATTTTGAATGGGTGCAGCATTTTGCAAAAGCACGTAACTTTGCTTTCTCACATGCAGCGAAAGAGTATATTTTATGGCTCGATGCTGACGATGTTCTGCTTGAAGAAGACCGCCAAAAACTGCTTCAACTCAAGCAGACACTTGATCCCTCAGTGGATGCCGTTTCGATGTTTTATCATGTGGGCTTCGATGAAAGCGGTCAAGTCAATTTCAAATATAGAAGAAATCGCCTTGTGAAGCGTTCCTTAAACTTTCAGTGGTACGGGGCCGTTCATGAGTTTCTTCAAGTGTATGGAAACATCTTTCCAGCAGATATCGCCGTCACACATCAAAAACGCAAGAAAACAACTGCTGGTGAGCCTGGGCGCAACTTGCGAATTTATGAAGACATGCTGGCAAAAGGAGAGGACATGACGCCCCGTGATCTCTTTTATTTTGCCAATGAATTAAGAGACAATGGGCAGCATGTCAGAGCGATTCGTTTTTATCATGAATTTTTAAACACAAAACAGTGCTGGATTGAGGATGAAATTCGCACATGCCAATATTTAGCGGACTGCTATTATGCGGCAGGCTTTGAGGAAGCGGCCTTATCCTCCTTATTACGATCCTTCTTATATGATCAGCCCCGGCCAGAATTTTGCTGCCGGATCGGGGATCATCTAAAAATACAAAATAAACATCAGGCAGCCATCTTTTGGTATGAGCAGGCGCTGAAGGCTCCTGAAAACGAAACAGCCTTCACACTTACACAATATAAAACGTGGTATCCTCACCTTCAGCTTTGCTACTGTTATTATCAGCTCGGTGACCTGGAGCAAGCCAAAATACATCACCATGCCTCCTCCGCCCATCATCCGACTCATCCAAGTGTGCTGTACAATGAAAAAATATTTGCTGATCAGACATAGATCGTCTGACACCACATCCGCCTTCGATCTCACGGCGGATGTCTCTTTTTATACACTTATTCGGTTGTGACGTTTAACACTTTAGTGATTTAAAGCGTTTTTCAACCAATTGACTAAATTGTCATTTGCGCATATACTAACATTCGTCTTACGAAAAGATTTATCCATTAGGAGGTCAACATGAGTTCTTTATTTAGAAAAAAATCTCTCGACCAGCTCATGCTTGAAAGTCAAACAAAGCGGCTCAGCCGTTCGTTAAATACGTTTGATTTAATCTTGCTTGGCATTGGCTGTGTGGTCGGGACTGGAATCTTTGTCATTACGGGGGTTGCTGCGGCAAATGATGCGGGACCTGCGATTATTATATCTTTTATTTTGGCTGCGATTGCATGCGCCCTTGCTGCTTTTTGCTACGCTGAATTCTCCTCTTCCATTCCTGTGTCAGGAAGCGTTTATACGTATTCCTACGCAACACTTGGAGAATTTCTCGCCTTTTTAATGGGCTGGGATCTCATGCTTGAATATGTCATTGCGCTCTCTGCTGTAGCAAGTGGATGGTCGTCCTATTTTCAATCACTGCTCAGCGGATTTGGCCTGCACATACCGAAGGCTTTATCAGCTGCACCTGGAGCCGCTGACGGGGCCGTCTTTAACCTTCCAGGCGCACTCATTATTTTGCTCATCACCTTTATCGTCTCAAGAGGCGTCAAAGAAAGCACAAAGCTGAATAACATTATTGTGCTGATCAAAATTGCCATCGTCCTTCTCTTTATCATTTCAGGCTTTGCTTACGTCAAACCTGAAAACTGGACACCGTTTATGCCAATGGGATTTGAGGGCGTGATCGCAGGCGCAGCAACAGTCTTTTTTGCTTACCTCGGATTTGATGCAATCGCCAATGCATCGGAAGAGGTCAAAAATCCGCAAAAGGCAATGCCGATTGGGATTATGGGAGCGCTCGGTGTATGTACCATTTTATACATCGGGGTTTCCTTTGTCTTAACAGGCATGGTTCACTATACGAAACTGAATGTCAGTGATCCTGTCGCATTTGCTCTTCAAGTGGTCGGTCTGAATAGTGTGGCGGGTATCATATCAGCCGGTGCCATTATTGGGATTACAACGGTACTCATTGCCTTGGTCTATGCACAGGTTCGCTTAACCTTTGCGATGAGCCGCGATGGACTTATGCCAAAGGTTTTCTCAAAGGTTCATCCAAAATCACAAACACCTGTTGCCAACACTTGGCTGACAGGGGCAGTCGCAGCATGTATCGTAGGTTTTGTGAATTTATCGACGCTTGCGAATTTAGTCAGTATCGGAACACTTGCAGCCTTTACGGTGATTTCCATTGCGGTCATCATATTGCGAAAAAAACACCCGAATGTTAAAGCAGCGTTTAAAGTGCCATTCGTGCCTGTGCTTCCAATTATCAGCGCGATCATTTGTATCACACTTGCGACAACACTTTCTTGGGTCACATGGAGAGCCTTCCTCATCTGGATCGCCATCGGTGTTGTTGTCTATTTCACCTATGCAAGACGAAAAAGCCATCTCAATGAAACACATTAGAAAAGAGACACGGGGATTCCCGGTCTCTTTTTTTGCTTAAATCACGCTGTTTTTGACTGAATTTGAGTCCACCATATCTGGATCTAGCACGCTTGAAATCGGAATGACAAGCGGTGAACAATCTCCATTGTCCTCACCAAAACCTTGGTTCATTTTCATTGAGAGAAAATAATCAATCTGCTGATAAGGTCCTAGCGTCAGTGATGCACCCCGATCCATTGCATTGATTTTAAAAGCACCGACATTGACGACTGAGGGTGAGAATAACATCACACGTCACTTCCTTTGAATGGGTTTAGCTGCTGGTGAAAAAGAGGCAGGTGAGTCCACTTGATCTCGATCATCTACATGGCTTTTTGTACCGACAAAACCGCTGGCATCTCCAAAATTCTGTCCGTAACCCTGATTTTTTTTATCTGAGTTTTGCCACTCTGCTAACAAATTTTGTCCGACATTCACCGCCGACGCATTTTCAAAGGAATTAATTTTTAACATGAAAATATTAATATTGATATACGGAGTTGGTTGAACCACAGATAAACCTCCTTTTTATAGGTATATGCAAGCACCCATCAAGTATGTTAACGGGAGGTCTTCACATGGACTTCGAAAAAATGAAGCAGTGGATGGATATTGCCCAGCAAATGCATGGAGATGATTTTTGGAAAATGATCTTCGATGATGAGCAAAGATCCCCCTTTATGGCAAACGGTCCATCTCCATTTACATTCACACAGCAGGATCAGCGGGGTTCAGATGCGTCGTTTCCTCCAATCGACATGGTGGAAACCCATGCAGAAATTCAATATTTAATTTATTTGCCTGGCTACCGAAAGGAAGATGTTCAGGTGTTATCATATGGTGAATATTTGGTTGTGAAAGGACAGCGTTTTTCCTTTTTTAACGAACAGGACTTTCGCCAAAAGCAAGGGAAGTATGGTCCGTTTGAAAAGAAAATCCGCCTTCCAGAAATGATTCTTGGTCAAATGAATGCTGCCTTTAAAGACGGTGTACTTTACATCCGCCTGCAAAAGGATGAAGGAAAAGCGACGGCTATCATCATAGATGACGAATATTGATACTCACTGCGTCTATTTGATCACGATCATCAATTGTTTCAATTGGCAGGATCGTGATCACGCCATCAGCATTCTGTTCCCCAAAGCCATTGTTTCGTTTGATCGTACTGCAATGATTGCGAACAAACGTCGAGCCAAACGTCATAGATGATCCTGTGCCAATCGAATTCGTTTTCATATGGGCAATGTGAACCTGAGTAGGCAGCATATGCTTCTCCCCTTTCTTGTCATCTCTATAAGTATATACGGGGCAGCTTTTCCATAGACTAGAGTAAGGCGGAAGAAAAGGTTGTGGTCTACTTGAAACATTTCATTCAATCACTCTTTAAAAAAATTGAATCCAATCCATCCCCATCTGTCATTGAGCTAGAAAAAAGACTCGCCGCTCTTGAGCAAAAAATGTCTGCACCAGCTGCTCCTGTCTCAGAGGATACACACATCCATATCGAATCCCTGCGAGTGGACAAAATTGACTACCATTTAGAATTTGGGGAGCTTTCTATTGACCAGCTTCAAGGCAGGCTCAATATTGGGGCAACCTATTACACGCCAAAGGACACATGCATCAAAAAATCCACACAAACACCGAAGCCAAAAGAAACAAAAACACCGGTTGTCTCGATTCGATCAAAGCCTTCATCTTCTTAATGTGCTCGGCTTTTTAGTACAATCGGGGCAGTATCACAAACGATAAGACAAGTCCAAAATAAAAAGCTCCACTTCTCTACAAATCAAAGTAGTGAAATTGAGCTTTTTCCGTTACTTCATTTATTTATTTATTGAATTCATCAATCGGAAGAAATATTCAGATTGATGTGTCTTATTCAGGTTATACCAAGAATGTAAGGCATCTGGTGCAAATACTTCTATTTTTTTCAGCACTTCCATTGCAAATTCTAAAGGAGCTATTCCTGATGCAGTAACTAAATTCGCATCAGATACCGCAGGTGCCAACTCATAGAACTTCTCTCCTTTATAGTTAGGACAAACCATTTTAGTATATTCTAAGTTATTACTTGTATGCCTTCTAGTATTTAAGTATCCCATATTCGCGAGCCCGTCAGTTGCACCACAAATTGCAGCAACAATTGTGCCAAGCTCTAAGGCTTGACCAATTCTCCCCAAGATAGGTTGGTGAATTTTTTCACCCCAAGTCGTCCCTCCTGGTAAAATCAAAAGATCTTTGCTCTCAAGATTACATTCTTCAAGGGAAATATCTGGTTTTATGCTCAAACCTCCCATAGTAGTCTTTATTTCTTTATTAACTCCTACTGTAATTACTCTTAAAGGTGCTAAATCTTTTTTGAAATATCTACCTGAGTTTAGTTCAGCGATTAAATATCCATATTCCCAGTCAGACATCGTATCAAATACATATAGATAAACTTTTTTTGTTTGCATCCAATCACCTTCCATTCACAATTGATATAGCTATTATAAAATAACTTCCCTGACAGTTAACGTCAGGGAAGTTATCATACTTGGTAAAATTTTATCAAATCCGACAAAACTTCAATAACTCTTTTCTTAAGACTAATTGGCTCAACAACTTTAATAGATTTATTATAAGGTAAAAGTAAATAAGGTACATATGTATGCATCATATCTTTTGGAAGAAGAAAAACTGCTTGATCTGAAGTCCGTTCTTGTAAATAATGTCCTAAAAACCAATGTTGGCAAATATCAGCCAATACATTTTTATCCCCATGAATCACCAAAGAAATAATCTCTTCCTTATCTTCTAAAGTTGGTAGGAGACTGTTTATAAAAAAGTCACGTGCTGAAAAATTTTCTTTCTGGTCAAAATGATTTACTGTCAGCATTAGACTTTCAATTCGATCTACTCTAAAACTACGCATATCATTCCTAAGATGACAAAATCCAATCACATACCACTTATTATTCCAATAGATTATTCTGTATGGATCGACACACCTATGATGTAATTGCTTTTCTCCACTTTTATTGTAAAGAATTTTCACCGTGTATGCGTCTGCTATGGCCTTTTCCAACTTCTTTAAAGAAGGTTCCAAAGAGATTGAAGGGGTTCGACTTATTACTTCAAGACTAGTTATATGTTGGTTTACCTTTGTTTCTTGCTCTTGATTTGAGTGTTTACTAAGTTTTGAAATGGCCCTTTTTAGCGCTTCATCTCCATAATATCCGGCTTCTTCTGCAAAAACAGCAGCGTGAAATAGTGAAGTCATCTCCTCAAAATCAAAAAATAGAGGGGCCTCTATAAAATTGTTCAATAAACTATATCCACCGTTATGTCCTGGTTCTGAAATAATAGGTACGCCACTCGTTGAAAGTGTATCAATATAACGATACACAGTTCTTATATTCATCTCTAACTTTTCTGAAATTTGTTTTGCAGTTATTTTTTTATCCGAACGAAGCATCCATAAAATGGATAACAAATTGTCTACTTTAGGCATATAATTCCACCTTTATATGAGTTTTATTTCCGATGATATACTTGTGATTTTTGGTATAACTCATCAATTTCTTTCCGATATCTTTCTAATTGAAGCTTTACACAGATTTGTCATTTCACACATTTGATTTACAATTTTATTTTCCTCTTTATAAAGCTTTACTGCATCATGGTATCTCAAGCAGACCTTAAGCATTGGATAATATCACGTTCTAATTGGCTTACACCCGCCATAAATGTAAATTAAGAATTGGCTGTAAGGATTATCTTCTGATATCTAGCTACGTATCTTTTAAGAATTTTAAATTTGTCTTTTTACTGTGAGTAATACAGGGCTAGGTCTGTACCATAAATGATTTCACCTTTTTCTTCAATAGAGGACTTAGATATTATTAATAAAATTGGGTATCCTAAACGATAAATCACAGGTCGTTTTTCTTATCTATTTAGCTAGGTTTCTATGAGAAACTATACAAATCACGACCAATCACTGTAAAATATAGAGGATCTAATCAAAAATTGAGGTGTTTTCATTGTATACGGGTCAAAAAAAATCATTTTGGAAACAGAAAAAAGTCATCATCCCTCTTCTTAGCATCATCGTAGTTGCTGCTGCTTTCTTTTTCTTAAAAGATACTCTTTTCTCAAAAGAAAAAGAGGCTTTAAAAGCCGCTCAAAGCTTTACGAAACATATGGAGAAGAAAGACTTTACGAAGCTGGCAGATGAGGTGACAAGTGCATCTTTGAAAGCCAATGACTTTTCAAAAAAACAACTAGCCGAAAAATACGACAATATTTTCAACGGCATTGGTGCTTATGATCTGAACATATCAAAACTCAACGTTGAAAAACAGGACAAAGGAGATGGGTATCAATTCTCCTATGATGTAACGATGAAAACGTCTCTTGGCAAGCTGCATAAGCTGTCTTACAAGGGCATTCTCTCTGAAGAGGGCGACAAGTGGAAAGTGGACTGGAAACCAAATCTCATCTTCCCGCAAATGGAGAAAGGAGATACCATCAAGGTCAAATCAGACCCTGCTGTCCGCGGAAACATTGTCGATCGAAAAGGACGTACGCTGGCAGAAACAACTGGTGGAAACGCACTTGGCATCATCCCGGGCAAGCTCGGAACAGGAGAAGAAAAAGAACGCAATATCAAAAAAATCAGCAAAGCTTTTGATATAGAGGAAGAACTAATCAACAATCAGCTGAAACAAGCATGGGTCACAGACGACACGTTTGTCCCGCTCAAATCGATGTTAAAACAAAAGCCAATTCCAAAGGACGTCAATGGCGTTACCTATCAATCAAAGGAAATGCGCTACTATCCATATAACAAAGCCGCCGCTCATCTCACCGGATATGTAGGAAAAGCAAATGCGGATGATATCAAAAGGAATCCAGCATTAAAAGCGGATCAAATCATCGGCAAAACCGGCCTTGAATTCACATTTGACAAAAACTTACGCGGACAAGATGGCGGAAGCATTCTCATCGTCCATGATGAAACAGGCATTGAAGAAACATTGCAAAAATCAGCTCGAAAAGATGGAAAAACAGTGAAGCTGACGATTGATGCTTCTTTACAGAAAAAAGCCTATGATCAGCTGAAAGGTGAAAAAGGGGCCGTCACGATCATGAATCCATCATCAGGTGATCTATTAGCACTTGTCAGCACCCCTTCCTACGATGTCAATCTCATGACAAACGGGATTACACCTAAGCAATATCAGGCATACAGTGAAAATCCAGACCTTCCATTCCAAGCTCGATATGCGAGCCGGTATGCACCAGGGTCCACATTCAAAACCATTACAGCCGCCATTGGGCTGGAAACAGGTGTCACAAAGCCTGACAAAGTGCGCACCATTCACGGACTGAAATGGCAAAAGGATCAATCTTGGGGAAATTATCGCATCACCCGGGTTCACGATAAAGAAAAAGTAAATATGGTCGATGCCCTTGTGTACTCAGACAATATTTATTTTGGACAGGAAGCACTCGAAATAGGCAAAGCCACCTACGATAAAAAAGTGAAAACATTTGGATTCGGCGAAGACTTACACATGCCATTTACAATGAAGCCTGCACAAGTATCGAACGATGGCATTCAATCGGATATCTTACTGGCTGACTCGGCGTATGGGCAAGGCGAATTACTCATGTCACCGATTGAACAAGTACATGCCTATTCTCCATTTGCTACAGGAGGCAAGCTTGTCTATCCTCGAGTGATTCAAGATGAAAAAACAGCTTCACCAAAACAAATCATCAAAGAAGGCTCGGCAAACACAGTGAAAGATGCATTGACTAAGGTCGTGACCAGTCCAAACGGAACAGCCCACTCCTTACAAATCGAAGGAGCGGATATTGCCGCTAAAACGGGAACGGCAGAGTTAAAAAGCAAACAAGGTGCAACAGACGGCACCGAAAATGGATTTTTACTTGCGTTTAATCCTAAAAAAGAAGATTACGTCCTCGTCGGCATGATCGAAGGGGTAAAAAACCGCGGCGGCAGTGGGCTTGTCGTTCAAAAAATGAAGCCTGTGATTGCTTCTTTTTACAAATAACTCTTTAGAGACACAAGCTCAATCAAATGCTTGTGTCTCTTTTTTTCTAAATCATGACAATTTGCTATTGTTTTATAGTTCACCTTATGAATAAAATGAGAAGAATGCAAAAATCAGAAAACAGATAAATGAAGGGAGGAAGTCTCATTGGCCATTGCTGCTCGTACAAAGGATAAACCTCAACATTCTGTTACCGGCTCAACGGTTTATCCCATCTTATTGATTATTGGTATTTGTCATATGCTGAACGACACATTACAAGCTGTTATTCCTGCGATGTTCCCTATTTTGGAACGCTCAATGGGGCTGACCTTTACACAATTAGGGCTGATTGCCTTTACATTAAATATGGTCTCCTCCGTGATGCAGCCTGCTATTGGGTGGTACACAGATAAACGGCCGATGCCTTATGCACTTCCGATTGCTTTATTTTCAAGTGCTGTCGGTATATTCGGACTCGCGTTTGCTCCGTCCTTTGCCACCATTCTGCTTTGCGTTGTCTTTATCGGACTCGGCTCTGCGATCTTCCATCCAGAGGGCTCCCGTGTTGCCAACATGGCAGCTGGTCCAAGACGAGGTCTTGCCCAGTCCATCTATCAAGTAGGCGGGAATACAGGTCAAGCCTTTGCTCCGCTTATCGCTGCATTAATGCTCGTCCCGCTCGGTCAGACAGGCGTGGCTTGGTTTACGATTGTTGGAATGTTGGCGGTTGGTTTCCTTCTTTATATTTCAAGATGGTACGCAGGAAGGCTTCAAACCATTCGGGCCCAAGCGAAAAAAACACCTACAAAAGCGGCTAGATCTGATATTCATCGTAAATCAGCACTCATTGCACTTGGCATTATCGTCTTTCTCATCTTCGCCCGCTCTTGGTATGGAAATGCCATTTCGAATTTCTATGCATTTTATGCGATTGAACAATACGGTTTGACGATTAAAGAATCACAGACTTATATCTTCTTATTTCTCATTCTAGGTGCAATTGGGACATTTTTAGGCGGTCCGCTTGCAGACCGCTTTGGCAAGAAAAACGTGATTTTAGTTTCCTTATTGGCATCCTTCCCGCTTGCCCTGCTGCTGCCATTTGCCGGACCCGTTTTTGCTTATGTTTTACTCGGGCTGATTGGGCTCATTTTGACATCAAGCTTCTCTGTTACCGTGGTTTATGCCCAAGAACTATTTCCCGGGAAAATTGGCACAATGTCTGGTTTAACTGTTGGGCTTGCGTTTGGTATGGGTGCAATCGGATCGGTTGCCCTCGGCTCATTCATTGATGCCTTCGGCTTAACGCCTACCATGATCGGTGTTGCCTTTTTACCGATATTAGGCATCCTAGCCTTCTTACTTCCTAGCGACCAAACCATCTCCAAATGGAATGAATCATAAAAAGAAAACCGCTCAATCAATGAGCGGTTTTTTTCAATTGTTGACAAAGGGATAAAATGATGTGTATTTTAGCACTTTGTCTTCTTTTCAGCGTGAGAGAAAACCTTTGCAGTCTAGGAAGGGCGAGCACTGGAGCGCAGACCTGACAAAGAATGAGAGGGGTTGTCTACACGCTGAAACCGCTCAATAAATGAGCGGTTTTTCATCTCTCATAAAAATGCGTGTCAGGCACATGCTTCTTCGCAATAAATCCTTGCTTAAATTCTGGAAATACCTTTTGCACCTGTTTAATCTTTTGATGAACCAAGTCGGCATACGGAATATACAAATGATCCACAAGCTTCTGTTCTTTCATATAGTAATACCAATTAAGGTTAAAGGTATTCTCATCAATGATCGTAAAGGCAGAAAAATGATAGAACAAGAGTGGACATTCGTCGAGATACATATCTCCTTTTACAACTGAAAGCTTGTAGTTTTCAATGTTCCAAATCGCCGCATTGGCTCCTTTAGATGCAACGATATGAACCCCTTCAAAATCATCAACCCATCTTTCCACATACCGCTGATCTCCGTACGTCTTTTTTTCTGTATCCATTTCTACTGTACAATGGGCAAGACAATTTTCTTTCCATTGCGTGACTGCCTGTATGGCAACATCTGTGTTACGACAGCCTACAAACCCTGTATTAAAGCGGCCAGACAACTCATAAAAATGATAGAACCGCTTGGAATTCATATGATCCGTCAAAAATAAATGAGCGCTTGGATTCTCTGCAAAAATCGCCTCCGGATCATGATAAAAATACAAATCCGTATCCAGATGGGCAAGATAATCCGCATCTGAGGACTCAAGAATGTTGAGCAGAAAAGCAGGCTTTAACGTCCAGCAATACTCATGAAACGTTCGATCTTCTTTTGCCTTTCGCAGCGTATCATCTTCAATGTCCTCAAGCTGTTCATATTGAACATGCGGGTGAGGGAACTCCTTTAATACATTATAAGCCAAAGGGTCTGCACATAAAACGGACAGCTTAAAGGCATGAGCGTTTTGTTCAAGCGAATGAATCAGCGCCAAAAGCTTAAAAACATGGGTATTCGACACAATGGTTGTAAAGTGATAAGACGCCATTTACAACACATCCACTTGGAACAAATCAACGCGCAACAGCTCTTTCGTCAGCCCTTGAATGGCTTCTACAAGCACCATGCAGCCATACTCCTCACGTGCAAGCTGCGCCGCTTCTGCCAGCTTTTTCAAAGGAACATGCTTGGCTGTCAGCATATCTTTTTTATCCCGCTTGATGCCTACATTCCGCTCTGTGATCAAATGAAGCAGCTCTAAAAAATAGGATAACAGGTCATCAAATGCTGGATTCTCACGCAGCTGCCGAACTTCTTTCACAATATCATTTGTCACAGTGTGAGAAAACGGACCAGAGAAAGCCAAATGGACATCAATGGAATCAATATTGTTATACTTCTCACACATATACAAAATGTTGTATTTGATGTCATCAAATGACGTTAAATTACTTGGATGCTCTTGATGCACACTCATGATATCCTCTCGCAATTCAAAGGAGAGACCAAGCTGATTCAGTCGAATTCCTAAATCATAATCCTCAAATCCATACCGAACGATATTTTCATCAAACATCCCTAGTGCCATGACATGCTTACGTTTAACAGAGGAGTTATTTGTAATAAAAAAGCGCCATGGCAGCTCATAAGAACCTAAATCATAGTGGTACGTTTCCAAAATGTCTTTCAGGATATCAATAAACTCAGACTGCAAATCGAAGCTTTTCTCTAGAAATGCACCATTTTCGACTTCTTCCAATGATAAAAGAGGCGTTTTGTCCTCCATTTTCCGTTTATACAGTCCTTGCTTTTTCAACCGCTTCATATGATCCTTATCAAAAGCTGTGTAAAAATAGCGATAAATCCGCTTCCAGCACACACCGCAAATTACAAGACTCTCCCTGTCAGCATGGGCCTCTGCATGCTTTTGAATAAATCTCGGTTCTGCCAGCATATCACTGTCATGAAAAATGAGCAGATCCCCCTCCGCCTCGCGAATGGCATGATTACGCCCCTTTGCAATTCCTTGATTGACAGGAATACGCACCTTTTTAAATGGGAAGTTCACCTCAATATTCTCGAGCATTTCCATCGTGCCATCCGTTGAGCCATTATCAGCAACAATGACTTCAAATGGAATATCTGTTTCCTGAAGCGTTAAAGAAAAAAGGCTTCCCTCTAAACGCTCTTTGGCATTATAGCTTGGAATAATGACGCTTACCTTTGGCTTTTCATTCATGCGTCATCCTCCTCCCGTTTGGCATAGCCGTTAAACAGCGGGTCGACCTGCTCCACAGATTCAATCACGTGGCGAAGCACTTGCCGATAGGCTTCTTGAAAAAACGGCAGGTCATTTCGTCCCTTTTCATGAATTTGCTGCATCTCATCCTTACTCACAATCCGAAAGCCGCTGTAATGATAGCAAATGAGCGGGTGCCCATCCTCCAGAAGAATACGTCCATTCTCCTCCCGATAAGAATGCTGCCCATAGTTCCAATGACCAATATTCACGCCTTTTGTCTCAATATCTTCTACTTTGTCAAACAGCCTCGGCATATGATCTAGATATCCTTGATCGCCAAACTTGCCTTCTCCCGGTGCATTTTTACATTCTTTTAAGCATTCTTCTTTCCACCAGCTGAGGCATTTTCGTCCGGCTTCATCTCCTTTAAAATGCAGAAAGCCTGAGTTATAGCGTCCTAAAAGCTTCTGAAGCATCTTCACTTCCTCTGCATCAAAGCTTGGAATGACAATATCCCCTCTCGAAATTAAAACAGAAGCATTCGGCTGATGTTGAAAAATCACCTGAGGGCTCTCATAAAAGAACAAATCCGCATCAAGATAGGTCACGCTCTCTGCCTGCTCCTGTTCAAATAACCACTCAATCCAAATCGGCTTTAAGGTCCAGCAATATTCCGATGCATCCCGTTCCTCTTTTTTCTCCAGCAGCTCTGGTGTTTCGAGCTCCCGTACATGAACAAGATCCACATGCGGAAAATTCATTTGATGAAGCAAATCAAATGCAGCATCATCCATACATAACGTCTTGATGACAGCATCATCTTCTACTTGCTTCAACGATAAGAAAAACGCAATGGCTTGATAAAGTCTTCCACTTGAAAGAACCGTACAATATATGCTGTTCATCTATTTACACCTCTATTTTTGAAAGAATTCGCGGTACCATTCAATCGTCTTCTCTAAGCCTTCATCAATGGAGTAATCAGGCTTCCAATCAAGCAGCTTTCTCGCTTTCTCTGCTGACAAATATTGATGCTTAATTTCATGTGTTCCTTGATTCAAAATACGAGGCTTCAGTTCACTTCCCATTGCCTTTAAAATCTTATCCACAAGCTCTAGCACTGTCAGTTGAATCTCGTTACTAAAGTTAAAGGCTTCTCCCGCCAGCCCTTTTTCCCCCATCTTCTCAGCTAGCAGCAAATAAGCCTTCACTGCATCTTCAATGTAGAAGTAATCACGAATAAATGTCCCGTCACTTCTAATTTCCGGCGCCTTTCCTTCTAACACAAGCTGAATGGTTTGCGGAATGATTCTGTTGAAATTCAAATCCCCGCCTCCATATAAATTACCGCAGCGTGTAATACAAACTGGAAGACCGTATGTGTTGTAGTACGTATGAGAAATGAGATCTGCACAGCTCTTCGAGACATCATACGGATGTTTCCCGTTTAACGGCATGTCTTCATCGTATGGCAGCTGCTCTTGATCACCGTATGCTTTGTCACTTGATGCCACGATCACTCGTTTAATCAGCGGCTGTCTTCTGCAAGCCTCAAGCACATTCCATGTCCCTAAGATATTTGCTTCAAATGTAGAAACAGGATGTCTGTTCGCGACCCCAACAATGGCTTGGGCAGCCAAATGGAAGACGGTGTCAATTTCATATTCTCCTAACGCACGTTCAATCGTCTGCATATCCTCTAATGCGCCTTGCACCACATTCATTTTTTCAAATTGACTGCCTTGATATAAATTCGACCTAGGCACCTGATCACGCACAAGTCCAGTCACGTTTGCCCCTTGATCAATCAATTCCTTGACGAGATAGCTCCCTAACAGCCCTGTACATCCAGTTACAAATACGTTCTTTCCATTCCAAAATCCGCTCATGCTGTCACCAAACCTTCCATGGTTGTTTTCCATCTGTCCACATGTCGTTGATTTCCTTCAGGTTTTTATACGTATCAATTGCTGTCCAAAATCCGTGATGCTCATAAACGGCAAGCTCTCCATCATCCGCCAGGTTTTGAAGAGGCTCTGCTTCAAACACGCATTGATCATCGTCTGTCAAATAATCAAATACCTTTGAAGACAACACAAAAAATCCTCCATTGATCATCCCGATACTGTCTGTCTTCTCAGAGAAGGATTGTGCCATCCCGTTATACACCTTCAGTGTCCCGTACTGGGACTTCTTTTCAATGCCTGTGACAGTCGCAGCTGCTCCAAGATCCTGATGACGTTTCAGCAAATGAAACATATTGATATTAGCCAGTCCATCACCATACGTCATCATAAAGGTCTCATCACCAATGTAATCCTGTGCCTGCTTTAAACGTCCGCCTGTCATCGTATTTTCACCTGTATCTAAAAAGGTGATTTTCCAGTTTTCCGATTTACCTAAAAGCTTCATTTCTCCTGTCGCCATATCGAGCTGCATGCTGTGATGCTGCCAGTCGTAGTTCAGAAAGTACTCTTTGATCTTCTCTCCTTTATATCCAAGCAATAGGATAAATTCGTCTACACCGTAATACTGATAGATTTTCATAATATGCCATAGAATAGGCCGGTCTCCGATCATAGCAAGTGGTTTAGGAAGCGCTTGTGTGACCTCACTCATTCTCGTTCCCTTTCCTCCGCAGAGAATGACTGCTTTCATCTTCTCCCCTCATCTCTCTATGAAGATTTTTGATTAAAACCCTATCTTTATGCGGAAAATCAGTACATGTACCCTCATACTTTGTCCGACATCAGGTTTTGAATCTACTCTATTCATATGTCGAAATGAGAGAGTGTGCCACCTAGCATTTAACTATTTTTACAAATAAAAAAAAGAGCGAGATTCATATTCTCGCTCTTCCAAAGTTTAAATTGTATATTTTCAGGGTAGATGGTATGATAAACATGTGCATAATCAGCACAAACAGCCTCTTTCTACAAAGAGACTACTAGATTGAATGAATTCAAGTGGCAGCTTGCTTCATTCTCAATATGAATCACGGAGGTGAATTTCCATGGCACAAAACGTTCTTTGTGAAGTGAACTCTTGCCGTTTTTGGGCTGATAACAGCTGTACCGCTTCTACCATTAAAATTGGTAAAAACACGATGACCGAAGTGACTCGTAATACTGAAACTGATTGCGAAACATTTGAAACAAAATAATCTATTTTTCTCTGAGATGAAGGAACTGGCAGGTTCCTTCTTTTCTTTTATCATTCTATCAAGAATGATAATTATTATCAAGTGTTTTTCAATAAACATTTCTCGGGAAATAATGACACGATATTTCTCCATTCGTTGACGATTTTCACTCCTTTTTCTATACTCAACATATCCGAAGAAGAAAAAGTGGTGACCAATCAATGGATTTTACGATACGTTTTCTCTCATTCTTTGTCGTGGAAATCGAAGGCAAAGATGAACAAGCAAATAAACGGTTTAAACATTATCAAACACTAGATCAAGAAGAATTTGAACAAAGTGAGCTGAAGGACTTTTTAGACGGTGAGCTTAAAAAAATCGTCAAACGAAAAGTGGACAGACATCCTAAATCTGAACAAGTACCGACCAAAATTGGCCGATTTATTGTAGAACCCGGTCATGAGCTCGATTCAAATCCCAACTACAACCTATTTCATCAAACGAGATTTGCAGATACAAAAGAATTGTTTAATGAATGCAGTGAACAGTTTGTTCGCACATATTTAGATACAAGTGCTGTCAGAGGCGGCGTTTTTTTAGTTGCTTCTGCTGTTCCAAAAAAGTATTTCGATGATTCCTTTGTCTTTATTATGAAATGCGATTTCGAACAGAAAGTGGCTTCTATCGCTGATACATCTACCTTGATTAGAAAAGTCGAAATGGCCATTACGACAAAAAACATGAAATCAATTCAATACCCGTTTATGCCAGAAGAGGGCATGACTGAGGAAGCTGAAGTGAAAATTCATCAATCTTCACACGCTCGTTATTTTGAGGACTTTTTGAAATTCGTCGAATACGGTGAATCCATGCCTGAAATCATGAAATCACAGGTCATGAATATGGTACAGGAACAGGTTTTTGAAACATTACAGGATGAAAGTGAAGAATTAAAGCAGTTTGAAGAGGATCTTGAAATATGGGAAGCGAGTGAAAAGCGAGAAATTAGAGAAACACTCGATACAGAACAGGTCACACAAGCGGCCTCCCATATTGTTGAACAAACCCCTGATATCACAATGAAAATGCGTCTAGGCGAAACGGAAATCAAAGGTCTTCTAGCAGACTTCGGCCAATCAATCCATATTGCAAAGCTCAACAATCGATATGTCGTGCTCGTTGAAGCAGATCAAATCGTCTTTGAAAAGGGAAGCACACCTGTTGAGTTTCATAAACCAAATGGGTTAAAAGAGGTGGTCAGCCAGCTGACGCAAAAAGCCTATGATTCAGATCTAGAATAAAAAAACTTGACTGCCTCTTGCCCACATGCTGACAAGCAATAAGCTTATGATGAGCATCAGCCAAAAGACGCTGCTTGATCCAAAAAACTGAATCATCGTATACCCGCACAAGGGTCCTAAAGCCGCTCCCATATCTTGAACAAAGGAATAGCTTGCGAGGAAGCGGTTTTTATCTGTTTGAGCAGACGCTTTTTGAAAAGCAAGCGTGTCCGTTAATGTTGTTAAGATTGTTGAAAGCAGCTGGATCAAAAGCAGCATCACAAGAAACCAGCCGCTTACCTTCAGCATGACCGCCAGAAAACTGAGACCTCCAAATGAAAGAAACATCCAGCAAAGCGTTCGTTCCTTCATCACAAGCCCATCAAACCATCTGCCCGTTTTCGGTGCTACAAATGGTTCCCACCCCCATCTGAGCGCTTGAATGATTCCACTTAAAGCCGAAGCTCCGATAACAAAGCCGAACAGAGCAAATTCACCATGACCGATCCTTGCTTCAATGACATGACTGAGTGTTGATGCGAATAACCCTTGGATCACAAGTGCGATCAGCATACCTGTCATTAATACTTTTACAACATCCCGTGCAAACCACCTCTGTTTGATGACTTGATACACCTGCCCCTCTTCTCCCTTTTCAATCTCATCCAAAGAGACATAAAAAATGACCCCTAGTAATGTGAGTAAACCAAAAACTAACGTCATGGACTGGAAGCCGATCAGGCTGGCGAATATTCCGCCAAATAACATGCCGAATAAACTGCCAAGCCGGTAAAGTCCATTATAAATGCCCGTATAATGCCCTTGAGAGCTTTCCTCCATCTCAGCAATTAATCTCATTCCACTCATACGCAATAACGTCCATGCCAGCCCCCAAGCGCAGCGGCAGATCAGCAACAGCCAAAAACCACTCACACCATATAGCATCGTGGTCACTGAAGCAATCAAAATAGCGATCAATACACCAGTCTTCATTGGGACAAACCGATAGAGCCACCAAACGACAGGCGTTAGCGGGATGCGGATGAATCGGTTAATGGACAGCAGCAGCCCGACCTCCCAAATAGACGATAAACCAATCTCTTTCCAATAAATCGGAAGAACAATATAAAGCATTGAATCCCCAATCAGTGCAAATGCTGTGATAAGCGATATTGACACCACTTGCTTTCGACGATGATCCATTTCCCTTCCCCCTTCGCTATCTTTACAATAAGGGATGCCTTATAATAAATCTAATGAATGTTTTTGATTAAACCATCAAAATAATTGATAGGTGGTGCAAAGTTGAATTTACATGCCCTTCGGATTTTTGCAAAGGTCGCAGAGACAAAAAGCGTTACACAAACAGCAGACGTACTGTCATTGACACAGCCTGCTGTGACGGCTCAGCTTAGAAGCATTGAAAGTGAGATCGGTTTCCGTCTTTTTAAACGAAATGGCAGAGGCATTACACTTACGGAAATGGGGAAAATTCTATATCCTTATGCCCGGCAAGTGTTCGAGGCTGAAAAGGAAGTAGAATATCAGATCACACTTTTACAAAACGGAAAAAAGGGGCGGCTCCGCATCGCTTCTACCTATGTACCACTTAACTTTTTACTGCCAGATTGGCTTGCTGCCTTTAAAACATCTTCACCACAGACAGAAATTGAATTAAAAAGCGGAAACTCCGCTCAAGTTTTAGAGAGCCTGCTTCAATATGAATCAGATGTGGCCATCGCTGTGATCGAGGATCTGCACCATGAGGAGATTCTCACCTCTCATTTAACGAATTTAAGCTATGATTTTATTGTGCCGGCAGACCATCCGTTGAACGGAAAAACTGTCCCGCTAGAGCGCCTGAGTCAGGAGCCTTTTTTGATGCGTGAAGAAGGCAGTTCCACAAGAGATAAGCTCTTTTCATTATTTACCTCTAAAGGGATCAAAAAACCAACCGTTGATTTACAATTCAGCGGTGTTCATGAAGCGATTCAAATGATCAAAGCTGGATATGGCATCACACTTGTTCCCCGTGATGCGGTTCATGGCAGTCTCAAGCGGCAAGAAATTGGGCGCGTGTACATTGAAGGCATTGAGATCGTCAGACCGGTTGTTGTGTGCAAACGGGCGAATGATCTTGAAGAAAATAGAACCGTGGATGCCTTCCTGCAAATGAAAGGTATCGGTCCATTTACTACGCCTGCTGCCAATTAAAAAAGTGCCTGCTTCTGAAACAGGCACTTTTTTTCTATTCGGCTGGCTGCACGATGTCAAACGGTACAGCTTTTGAGGCTTTCACTAATTGTTCTGGGGTGATGAGGATTTCATTTCCCCATTCGCCTGCTCCAACACCTAATATCTCCTCTTCTAATAACGAAGCCTCAATAATGGTGCGGAATCCTTCTGGCTGCCAGCAAAACGGCGGAATCGAGCCAATTCGATAGCCCGTCACTTCAAGAACCTTCTCCGGTGAAGCCATTTTAATATTACGGGAGCCGGCGGCTTTCTTTAGTTTCCCTGACTTAATATGCTGGTCAGCGCCAACCATCACAAGCAGCTGCTCTCCTTCTCCTGTTTCAAAAATCAATGTTTTAATCATTTGTCTTTCACGAAAACCAAGAGCTGCCGCTACATTTGCTGCTCCCTTCTCTGTTTCGGCAGAAAATGTTTTGATCTCATATGGGATCTCGTGTTTGTCCAAAAAGTCATGAGCCGGTAATTTTTTCAATCGATTGAACCCCTTTCCTTACAATGTCCTTCATTTAGCTTATCACAATCTTCTCATCCTTAAGATGTATTTTTCAATGGAAAGCCTATGGACCCTTCATCACCATGCTATACTAAACTTGTTTTTGAAAAGGAGCCGGTTTGATATGGGAAACAAGTTTTGGTGTTATACAAGCAGTAAAAGCCTTCTCATGCTGAGTGATATTTTATTTGTGATGACAATCACGTTTGTCATTTATCAAGATACACAATCTGTTGCCTATGCGGCTGTATTTCCGCTGATTAGAACAATATGCCAGCTATTGGCTGGGCTCTTCTCTCCTGTTTTAACCGATTACTTTCAAGCTGGCCGGCTATTGAAATGGGTCCCGCTTTTACGTCTTGGGATGCTCATCGTGTTTACAGCCCAATTTCATTTGTTTCAGCAGCATATGGTCTGGTTGTTTAGTGCGCTTATTTTGATTTCCCTCACAGGCGGGTTCATCAGTCCTTTAATGCAGGCCATCATGCCGATGCTTGTGAAAGCAAATCAGCTTGTGAAAGCAAACAGTACAGCCTCCATTTTTCATCAAATGATTCAAATCGCAGGCTATTCGTTCACTGGAATGCTCGTCCTATGGATCGGGCCATTTTATTTAATGTGGATCACTTGTGTCATGATTGTGTTGTCTTATCTATTATTCATCCCTGTCTTTCCTCTTCTCAAGCAAGAAGAGACGGTTCGAAAGGCAAATAAGATGAACAGCTTCAAAGATGGCTGGACGATCATTTGGAGAAATAAAACGGTGCGCACCCTGACCTTTATGGATGTTTGTGAAAATATTGCGGGTGCTGTGTGGATCGGGGCAATTACGCTTGCCTTTGTCACACAAGATTTAAAGCAAGGTGAGGAATGGTGGGGATTTATCAATGCCGCTTATTATACAGGTGCCATCATAGGCGGGCTCTTAGCTGCATGGATGAGTCAGTTTATCCAAAAACAGCTTCTCCTCTTTATGGCAGCTGGTTCATTCATTTATGCAGTGCTGACCATTGTCTATTCACTGAACAGCCTCCCGTGGCTTGCTTTGGTGCTTTGTATTTTGATGGGGCCTGCTTATCAAATCCGAGATGTTTCGCAGCAAACCATTCTTCAAACGGAAACGCCAGTACGTGATTTATCAAAGGTGTATTCGGCTCACTACGTCCTTTCTTCAGTATCGGTCGGTTTGTCTATTTTCTTTGTTGGATTGATTGCAGATGTATACGGGGCGAGGTCTGTGTATTTGCTAGGCGGTCTGTTTGTGCTCGTCTGTTCCGGCATTGCCATCCTTGCTTTTATGAAGCAGAAAAAAGAGAGCAGCTGATGTATGCAGCGGCTCTTTTACTTTTCTTTTAACATCGCAAACATGTCACGGGCCATGGCTTCTAAAATATACACAACTGGCGTCTGTGTGGTGATATTGGCTCTGTGGACCCGTTCATCTGTGACGTAGTAGGCAATATTTAAATCTGAAATGCGCGAAATCGTGCAGTGCTGGTTATTCGTAATACTAATGATTGTGCTGCCTTCTCTTTTTAACTTCGAAATATGATCAATCGTAATACTATTCTCCCCTGATACAGACAGCACAATGGTGACACTATTGTCTAAATACTGCATATTCATCGGGAAAAACGGATCGTTGATGTAAAATGAAAATTTCTCAAGACTTGAAAAGTACCTCGCCCCATACTGCGCCAAAATGCCAGAACTGCCAGTCCCAATAAACAGCACATTTTTTGCCTCAGCAATGAGCTTCGCTGCCTCCTTAATTTTCCCTTCAAAGTCTCCCTTCAATGTTCGTTCAATAAATTCATATAGAAAGTGCTGTGTGCTTTTTAAAGAAGGTGTCTGCTCTGATTCTAAATACATTTTGAGCTTCACTTTAAACTCTGAAAAGCCATCACAATTTACTTTTCGGCAAAAGCGAAGGACAGACGAGGTGGAAATATGTGCAGCATCTGCAAGGTCTCGAATTCTCATGTACACGACCTTTTCACTGTTTTCCATGATATATCGGTATAAAGCGCTTTCTAGTTCATTAAAGCTGGAAATGACCTCACTTGAAAACATCTGACTTCCCCTTTCTCCAACAACATGTCACAATGTGTTTCTTTTATGTAACAAATCTCTAAATAGGGCACCCTTGCCTAAAGACGCTGAAGTCATTTACGCACGCGATGCTCTCACGATAAGCTATTGATGTACACAATAAAAAAGACTTTTCTCTATTATAACATTGCGCGTTACATTATTCGGAGGTGCAGAGCATGGCAAAAGGATTAAAGGTTGTCACAATTGGCGGAGGATCAAGCTATACACCAGAGCTTGTAGAAGGATTTATTAAACGATACGATGAATTTCCGATTAGCGAACTTTGGCTCGTTGATATTGAAGCGGGAAAAGAAAAGCTTGAGATCGTCGGAAATCTTGCAAAACGCATGGTCAAAAAAGCAGGGCTCCCAATCGAGGTTCATTTAACATTAGATCGCAGGAAAGCACTTGTAGATGCTGATTTTGTCACAACACAATTCCGTGTCGGACTTCTTGAAGCACGTATGAAGGATGAACGCATTCCTTTAAAATATGATGTCATTGGTCAAGAAACAAATGGTCCAGGAGGTCTATTCAAAGGACTTCGCACCATTCCTGTCATTCTTGATATTGTCAAAGATATTGAAGAGCTTTGCCCGAATGCATGGCTTGTGAATTTCACAAATCCAGCTGGTATGGTTACTGAAGCCGTTCTTCGTTATTCAAACCATCGTAAAGTCGTTGGTTTATGTAACGTGCCGATCGGCATTCGCATGGGAATCGCCAAAGGGCTTGGTGTCGACGCAAGCAGAGTCGAAGTCAGCTTTGCAGGATTAAACCATATGGTCTTTGGACTCAATGTATTCTTAGATGGCAAAAGCATCATGGATCAAGTCATCGAAGACATGGCTGATCCAAACTCCAGCATGTCGATGAACAACATTCAAGCGATTCCGTGGGATGCTGATTTCTTAAAAGGGCTTGGCGTCATTCCTTGTCCGTATCACCGCTACTACTACAAAACAAGTGATATGCTGGCTGAGGAAAAGAAAGCAGCAGCAAATGAAGGAACTCGTGCTGAGGTCGTTCGCGCATTAGAAAATGATTTGTTCGAGCTTTACAAAGACCCTGATCTCGACATCAAGCCGCCACAGCTTGAAAAACGAGGCGGTGCCTACTACAGTGATGCGGCTTGTAACTTAATTGCATCCATTTATAACGACAAGCATGACATTCAGCCTGTAAACACCATTAATAATGGGGCTATTAGTGACATTCCAAATGATTCTGCGGTTGAACTCAACTGTGTTATCACAAAAGACGGTCCTAAACCAATTGCTGTTGGTGAAATGCCGGTCGCTGTCAAAGGACTCATTTCTCAAATTAAATCCTTTGAACGTGTAGCTGCTGAAGCAGCCGTGACAGGCGATTACAACACAGCTCTTGTCGCAATGACCATCAACCCGCTTGTCCCATCAGATGCCATTGCAAAAAGCATCCTAGATGAAATGCTAGAAGCACACAAAGAATATTTGCCGCAGTTCTTCAATAAAGTAGAAGCATAAAAAGAAGCCGCACTTGTCGAAAGTGCGGTTTTTTTATTTGGCTGCAAACAGGCGGTCCATCTTAGGGCGATCATAGTCTAATAGCCAGTGCTGTAAGCCTTCATAGACTGGTCTTAAACGCTCTGGATCTGCCGCAATGAGATCACAGCCTCGATCATCATATAAGTGAAATATCATTTTTTTCGAGAGATTCATTAGGTAAATTTCATAACCATGCTTCCCCTTCAAGATTTGATTCGGTGCATAGAAGTCTTCCTGGCAGATCGCATGGAGAAGCGGACGCAATCGAATGTCTTGCAGCTGGCATTTGAGTGTAAATCTCTCTATTGTCAGTGAATCTTCTATTTCTGGACGTACATAGGTCAAAAGCTCATGACGCAATCGGTAACGCATTTTCCGATTGACATATTTTTGATAAACCAAGAGCTGACGCTTCGTTAATTCATGTTCATGTTCTGTATACACATCCGTTACAAGCAGCATCTCGTCTTCTGGATCAAAAGCATATTTCACAATCTCTAAAGCACGATCCCCCGCTTTTTCTAATACAATCGATTCTTTTCCTAATGACCAATCTGCCAATTCAAACCGAAGCCCGATAGGCCACTCATAAAAAAGCGGCGGCGTGAGGATAAGATGAGGAAAATGACTTTTTAGAAACATATTTGTTTGATCACTCATTTGCTTTCCTTTCACTCGTTTTATTTTTCATTTTACCGTTGAAACATATAGGGAAACAATTGGAAATGAACTGTCATTTCTTATATGATAGAAAGAGATGGAGGTGTGGCCAATTGAAAACATCAAAATGGTTTTTACAAGTGTTCCTTACAGCACTGATCACCATGTGGATACAGGCTGGACTTGATCAAGCGAACATCATACAGATCACCAATGTATGGGTCGATGTCAGCAGCTGGATCCTGATCTTCTTTGTCATCTACGCACTTTTTGAATGGACAGCTCACGTCTTAGCAAAACGGAAAATCGCTCTCCGCTGAACATCTCTTTTCATAGAGATGTTTTTTCTTGAAATTCTTCTTGCACAAGGTCATGAATGACTCCCATTCCTGCCTGGCTTCCAGCTGCTGCTGCGAGAACTAACTGAGCAGGACCGCCTAAATTATCACCACATGCAAAGACTCCACTGACGGTTGTACGTCCAAGAATATCTGTTTCAATACCCGCATTCTTCGTCATTTGACAGCCAAGCTTTTCGGCAAATGGGGCTGACTGCTTGAATTCACTTGCGACAAAACCGCCTTCCCTATTCACTATCTCCCCATTCGCAAGCTGTAGAGAGCGCAGCTGCCCATTGTCATGATCAATCGACACAATTGGCACATCAATGACTTGAATAGAATGTGCCGTCAGAAGCGTCTTGTCCTCTTCAGCCAACACGTGCCCATTCGTAAACACGATCAAATCCTTTGTCCAATTGGAAAGAAGTTTAGCCATGTGCAAGGCTCGCTGATTCTCTGCAATGAGGGCAAGTGCTTTCTCCTTTAATTCCCATCCATCACAGAAAGGACAACTAAACAATGTTTTTCCGTACACATCATGAATCCCTTCGATCTCTGGCAGTATATCCTGCAATCCAGTTGCCAAAATGATTTTTTTCGCTTCGAATGCATCCCCCTCGTGTGTTAGTAACGTAAAGCTTTCCTCTTTCTTTTGTATATCAACAATTTGACTTCGTTTGATTTCGATATGAGGATATTTTTGAAGATCTGCCTCTCCGGCTTGTCTAATCTCAAATGGTGTCATTCCATCGTTTGTAATAAATCCATGTGATTCCTGCGTCACTCGATTTCTTGGCAGCTCATTATCAAATACAATGACCTGCTTTCTGCCTCTTCCTACAACAAGTGCTGCACTTAATCCGGCTGGCCCGCCTCCGATAATGGCACAATCTAATAACATATCAATCTCTCCTTTTTATCAAAGACTTTAAAGACTCTTAATATCTATAATCAGTTCAAAAAAATCACACGTTGAAAAATGGATTTTTTTCTGTTTGCTCAAGTTGGTTCGCAATATCAATTAACCGTTTTTGACTTAATGTCTCCTGCATTTTCGTTTCAACATCCTGCATAACTTGTTCAATCAAACAGCCATCATGAGGCATGAAGGAGTCATGCTCTAAAGAGCAGCGAAATAAATTCGTTTGCCCTTCTACAGCCTGAATGACATCTAAAAACGAAATGTCTTCCTTTCGTTTGATAAGGGTGTATCCTCCCTTTGCACCAGGTGTTGATTCAATCAGTCCCGCCTTCACAAGCTTTGTTAAAATTTTGGATAGATAGGTTGGTGAAAGGTCTTGCATCTTAGCAAGAGGCTCAACGCCAATCGCTTTACCCTTTGGCGCAAGAGTTAAAAACACCATCGTATGCAGCGCATAGTTGGTTGCTTTAGAATATTTCATGAGGAAACTCCTTTCTATCTATTATAGACCTTTTATATCTGTAATTGATCATAGATGATTCAAGAGAAAAAAGCAAGAGTTGTGAATCTGCTCCACTTTTCATTCCACATTTCACATTTCCTTCCGATAATAGAAGTAAGCACGAAATAAAGTTTTGATTGAGAACGAGAAGGAGTGAAGAAAAATGTCAGATCAGCAGCACAATGCAGTACACGAAGAAGAAGAGGAATTTAACGTATACGACATGCTTCCGCCGGCAGGTACAATCATCGGAGAAGCAACAGAAGAAGAAATGGAAGCCGCAGCAGCACTTGAAGTGAGACACGTCGCGTTCATGCGCCTTCAAGATATGTTCATTCAATTTGATGGCTCGTCTTACAAAGACTTATTAAAAGACTTCCAAGAATTCGAATTGGATTCCACAAAATTCTGGAGAGCCATTGCTAGACGACTTCAAATCCCATACGAATGGCCAATCCGAATCGACCACGCTAACGGCCCTATTTATATTGGTGAAACAGAGGATAGCCGTGAGGTTGAGGAGAGCGCAGAGTAAGGAATGGTGGCCCCCTTTTGGTAAGGGGGCTTTTTGTCTCCATTACAATACATCGGTTAAAAAAACAAATAAGCAATATGAGCGCTGTCACGCCCATATTGCTTATTCTCGTGTTATGTTAACTCTGGCCAAAATGCTTGATTTGCCACAATTAAGTCGTCTAAAATATCTTTTGCTACTTTAGCACTTGGCACCGTTTTCGATAATGTGATGGCCTGCCATAGTTTTTGATAGGACCCTTCTTCAAATGCTTCTACTACTAATTTTTCTACGCCCACTTGCTGCTCCATGAGACTTTTTTGGAATCTAGGAATCTCTCCAACTACTAATTTTTCTGGACCGCTGCTGCCAACGATACAAGGAATTTCGACCATGGCTGTTGGATCAAAGTTCCTAATGGCGCCATTGTTCTCTACAATCATCAGCATCCGTTCTTTTTTATTAAAAGCAATAGCTCTTGCTAAATCAACAATATAAGAAGCGTGCTCATCAATGGTCAGCTTTGTTTCCTTTGCAGTTCCTTTATCAATGATGGCCTGACATTCACTAAAAACAAAAGCTTCCCGCCCCTCCATCACTTCATTGGCACGCGTGAACTCAATATTTGAATGTGCCACTTCTTCATCTGGAAATAGATAGTATTTCAAATACGTATTCGGTACCGTTTTTGGATCAAGTGCTTGAATATCTTTGGCCTTTTTTAATGTGCTGTTCCAGCTCTTCTGCTGTTCTAATTCAGATGTTCCATCTGTTGCATAACCATGCTGGGTTACATGCTTAATTACCTCAGGCATTAAGCTATTTCCAGCTTTATCTCGAATATCTGTCCACCAGCCAAAATGATTTAAACCATAGTAATCGACTTCTAGTTCTTTCCGCGAAGATAAGCCTAAATTTTTTGCAATTAATTCTTCGATACCAATTGGCATATCACATATGTTTAAAATCTTGGCATTCGGCCTTAGCTTACGTGTTGCCTCTGCTACTATCGCTGCAGGGTTCGAATAGTTTAACATCCAAGCTTCAGGTGAGTATTTTTCCATATAATCGACAAGTTCTAATACACCTGGAATGGACCGCATCCCGTAAGCTATTCCGCCTGGACCGCATGTTTCCTGTCCGACGACTCCATGCTTCAATGGAATTTTCTCATCTAATTCACGCATTGCATATTTGCCGACACGAATATGTGCCATCACAAAATCGACTTGAGTAAAGGCTTCTTCTGGGTCCGTGCTTGCCAGTAATCGTACTTCTGGTGCTCGTTCTTTTAACATAATCTCACATGCATCTGCAATCGTCTTTTGTCTAGCTTCATCATTATCATAGAGTTTAATTGTATGAATTGGGAACTCCTCTAGATAGTCTAACAGCATCAAAATGATCCCCGGTGTAAATGTACTTCCGCCTCCAGCGATAGTAATATTAAATTTTTTCATGATATCCAGCTCCTTTTTCAATCTAATGAAAGTTTTGTCTCAAAGGACTCTCTTACTTGCGGTACACTTAAGCCAACAATGATCTGAATGCTTTGACCACTCTTAGCCATTCCGTGCGCCCATTTATTTTTTGTAAAGTATTCTCTATCTTCCACCAAGCCAGGGTCTATCACTGTAATACGCAGACGTGTGGCACAGTTTGTCACATCTTTAATGTTTTCTTTACCGCCAAGGCCTTCTAAGAAATAAACGGCTTTCTCTTCATACTCAGACGCATAAACGGGCGCTTCCTTTCGGTCATGACCTTTTTTATGAGCATTCTCATAATCTTGTTTTGTATATAGCCTCGTCTCCTCCTCGTGTTTTCGTCCTGGTAATGGAATATCAAATTTCACAATCATCCATCTAAAGATGACAAAATACACTGCTGTAAAGAGAAGTCCAATCACCGCTTGGATCAGATAAGTCCCTCCATGATTTGAAGAGAGCGGAATCCAGTTCAATGCAGCTATTTCAATAAGCCCGGAACCCATCATTCCAACAACACCAAACATATTCATAATTGTCACCATGGTCGCACCAAGAAGTGCATGTATCACAAATAAATAAGGCGCGAGAAATAGGAATGTAAATTCAAGCGGTTCTGTAATTCCGGCAAATATGGCTGTTAATGTGGCCGGTAATACCAATGCCAAAACCTTTTTTCTGTTTTCTTTCGGTGTAGAAAAATACATGGCTAAAGCTATCCCTAAACAGCCGAACATCTTAATATTCCCATGCAATAAAAATCCGTATGGATAAAGATCCTTCAAATCGGAAGTGGAGGACGCAAATTCATTTAAGTGAGCAATCCAATATGGTTTTAACCCCCCATTTACAGCCGCTGGACCAAACTCAAAAGGTGTATAAATAAAATGGTGAAGTCCTGTTGGAATTAACACCCTTTCCAAGAAATGAAACAGCCAGACACCAATATAACCAGACTGTGCCATAAACCCTTGAAGAGATTGAATCCCCTGCTGAACATAGGGCCATACAAAAGCAACGATAAAAGCAATAGGAATCATCACAAAGAATCCGATGATGACAACAAATACAAGCCCCTGGAAAATACCAAGCATTTCAGGCAGCTTTTGATCATAAAAACGATTATGGATCCAAATGACGATTCCAGATATCATCACCGCACCAATGATACTTGTATCCAGCGTAGGTATACCCGCAATTTCTTTTACACCCGCTACGTTCTCGGCACCTTGCGATAAATCAACGCCAAAAGTAGACGGCCAAAGTGTCAAAATAGCATGAATATAATTGTTAAATACAAGATAAATCATCAAAGCTGCGAGCGTCGCACGTGCTTGCGCTTTTTTTGCAAGTGAGATGGGCAATCCAATCACAAAGGCCAGCTCCATATGATTGAAAATCGTCCATCCTCCGCTTTCAATCAGTGACCAAACCTTGTACCACATCGTACCTTCTGCAGCCATTTCCCCCATAATCGCTGGATTCTTACATAAAGTCGCGAGACCGACAACAATACCAAAAAACGCGAATAAAAGTACAGGAACTACCATAGCACTGCCAAACCGCTTGATTGCATTCATAAGCATAACCCCTTTGCTTGATCCATAACACCACTGTAAAGGTAGCGCTTACAAAAACCAATAGGTTTGACGTATTTAGAAATCAAGTTGTAACATTAGATTATATTTTCGCAGGAAGAAAATATTTTCATGTTGGAGGGCACATCGCATGATACTGGACAAGCTGGTAAATGAATACTTCGAAGATTTAAATAAGAATGACCTGCACATTATTAAAACGATCCATGATCATCTTGAAGAAATGAAGACAATGAAAATTCAGGACCTTGCTCGTTATGCTCATACTTCCATCTCATCCATCCATCGGCTTGCTAAGAAAATAGGGTTCGACGGCTACAGTGACTTAAAGTCTTATGTGAAATTAAATGCTTTCACTGAAGAGACAACACAAGATTTAATGAAGCTGCTCGATCAAGACATACGCCAGACAAGAAAGTATATGGAGCAGCTGGACTTTCATCAATTAAATCAACTGATTGATCGTGCACCGTATATTTATATTTATGGGACAGGAACAGCACAGCTCGATTTGGCCAATGATGTACAGCGGCAGCTATGGTCACTGCATAAGAAATCTCAAGTATTACGAAGCAAGCGGGACTTAACAGATGGAATCATTGAATTTGGTGAGGATGACCTTTTATTTATTATTTCCTTATCAGGTGAATCGAAGAATTTAGATGAAATCATTCAATTGGTGAAAACAAGACATATCAAATTTATCAGCATGACCACTTTAAGGAATAATCTCCTTGCACAAAATGCCATGTTTAACATCTATGTAAGCAGCACCCCGTTTCCCTTATATAACAAAGTGGACAACTCCAGCTTTCTGCCATTTTATATTGTGGCAGATATTATCGTCAGGAAATTTAGTGAGTGGAAAGTGAACCAATTGAATAATAGGACTTAAACATAACAGGTACAGTTTTGGAGAGAGAATCCATATTGCTTCGCAAAAAAAGAGAGACTCTTTTGTCTCTCTCAAAAAATACTGTATAACAACGGTTTTAATGAAATATATCTACTTGCGGCTGCCTTTTCCTATTCAGCAGTATAATGTCCAGCAAGCAGTTCATCAAACGAATCCGCTAATTTGAAATCCGTCTCATCTTCTAGATCAAAGTAGTGAATCGGCGGATGCTCCTTTGTTTCTCTATAATCCAATGCAATCCACGTATGACCATCCCCACAAATGAGCACAAGTCCCTCAGGCAATTCCCATTCTTCTATTAAATAATCACTATCCATAATACCTTCATCTTTGGCAATTCCTCTTAAATGATCAAATGACACATGATCCTCTGCCCATCCATTCGGCTGATCCGTTGGAAAAGCATTATGCAATGTATACCCGCCATTTTGTTCGAGAATCAGTTGCTTATATGTATCCGGCAAGATGACGCCTAGCTTCTTTTCCGCTTTTGCAATGCCTTTCTCATTGATTTTCTTAAATGTTTCTTCGCTTTCTCTATCCCAAAATGGTTTCAAATAAAATACCTCCAATTGTTATTTCTATCTCATTTTACCATTTATAATAACTAGTTTAATAGTCCTATTTATAAAAAAAGAGAAGGGTTCCCCCTCCTCCTCTTGTTGGTCATGATTGTTCTTGATTTCTCGCTTCAAATTCATCCAGCATTGCACGCACTTCATCTGTTGATGATGTGTTCATTAATTGATTTCTCAAGAAACTCGCTCCTCTGAATCCTTTTACATAAATCTTAAAGAAGCGGTGCAGTGCCTTGAATGGACGCAAGCCTAGTGATGAGTATTGATCATGGAGATCAAGATGTAATCTTAAAAGACCGAGCAGTTCATCACTTGTATGCTCCTTCGGCTCTTTTTCAAAAGCAAATGGGTTATGGAAAATCCCACGCCCAATCATCACGCCGTCTACTCCATACTGCTCAGCGAGCTTTAAGCCTGTTTGACGATCAGGAATATCACCATTGATTGTCAAAAGAGTATCAGGTGCTACTTCATCACGAAGTTTTTTAATTTCAGGAATGAGCTCCCAATGCGCATCCACCTGGCTCATTTCCTTTCTTGTGCGAAGGTGGATCGATAAATTCACAATGTCTTGCTCCAAAATGTGTCTAAGCCATCCGCGCCATTCATCGACTTCAGTAAAACCAAGTCTTGTTTTGACGCTGACAGGTAATCCCCCAGCTTTTGCCGCTTGAATCAGCTCTGCGGCAACGTCTGGGCGAAGAATCAAGCCGCTGCCCTTCCCGTTTTGCGTAACATTTGGGACAGGACAGCCCATATTAATATCAAGTCCCTGAAATCCTAACTCCGCCATTCCAATGCTCATCTGTCTGAAGTTCTCAGGCTTGTCTCCCCAAATATGAGCAACAATCGGCTGCTCATCCTCTGTAAACGTTAAACGCCCCTTCACACTTTGAATACCATCAGGGTGGCAATAGCTCTCACTGTTCGTAAACTCTGTAAAAAACACATCCGGTCTCGCCGCCTCACTTACGACATGACGAAACACAACATCTGTCACTTCTTCCATTGGTGCTAATATAAAAAATGGCCGCGGTAAATCACGCCAGAAATTTTTACTCATCTTTCATCCAATTCCTCTCATGACATAGCGCCTTATAGGGCATGTCCTTCTATAAAGTCTTTCAGCAATTTTTATCATTATATACTTTAATATGAACCGGGCAAAATTGCAAAAAAGGACATTTCACAACCAAATGCGGGAAGCAAAAATAAAAATATCCCGATATCGATGTTTTTCACGAAATCGGGAAATCTAAATACATTATTGACTTTTTACTCATTCCGAATGTAAATTCTATCAGTTTGGGATTTTTGTTATAAAGAGGTTATAATCGTTTTTGGGATATAATAGTCCCTCAATTTTCGATATGGTTTTTTTACCCATATCGAAATTTTTCACCACTTTTCTTTTGATGAATCCAATTTCTTGTGGTGTATTATTTTCTAATATCAATATAAAAATTCCTTGAAGTTTAAAAAACTCTGTGCCGAATGCTTTTGTAGAAAAAACACGAATTTTATTTTGTTGCTTTTCTCTGTAACTAACTATCTCTTTTTTGCATAGCTTAAAAAGTCGATTGAAATGGGTTTCAAAAATAACTTGTAGGACTGAATTTCTAAGACCATCAAAGAATTCTACAGAGTACATGATATCTTTGTCTTTTCCTTTCATCGCTAATTTTTGAATAAGTGCTCTGTTATTTTTTGAAAAAGGGTAATTCTCTTTTGATTTCATGAATTCTTGAACATTTCTCTGTTGATTTTCTATAATAGCTTTATGCTGATGAAGATAAGGTATCATTTTGGTACTGTGCAACCGGTAAAAAACATTCATCCAAGCTCTATATAAATCAAAAGAAATAAAATTTCCAGAAATACTCTTCGAAGGTAGTCTTGAAAACATTTGAAGAAATGAATTTTCCAAATCTCTTCCGAGTTGAGTGCTCTCCTCAATTAATAAAGACACCTCTTTACAATCATGTAATTCAGTAAAACTTTCTTGAAAATAACTCTCTTGTGTTGAACATAAAGATTCAATTTTTTTATAGGCAAGTCCAAAACTATAATAGTGTTGAAATGAACAAGTCTTAATCGCATCTTGATACAGTGACCATGCTTCCGGTGATAATTTACTCTTTATGTCGTTATATCTTAGTAAGAGAGTCTGTCCAAAAGAGGATTTAGATAATTTGTTTCCAAAATGATAAGAGTCTAATAACGTGTTTATATCATTCACCTTCTTCCAAACTTCTTAACCTATAAACAATAAACTCTCCTAAAAGTATATTTGCAACCAAAACATCCCCTGGATTTATTTCCAATTTATCCTTTTTTCCATGTACCAAATCATTACGATATTCTCTGACCTTCCAAAGATTACTGAAATCTTTATCAGTTATTGGAATAGATAGTTGACTGATCAAGGTTTGAACTTTAATTTTTAAAGGAGGCTCTTTAAGCATACCTAAACTCTTTTCTTTTATTTTTTTTGAATATTCTTCTGTAAAAGTATCACTTTGTTCTTTTAATAATTGCTTTAACAATTTTTTGAATTCCCTAATAATTTCATCAGGCAAAAAAGGATCGGTTTCAATTTTATCAACCAAAAACTCCATAGATATGTTTGTATAAATAACCTTATCTTCCATATCTTCTGCTTTCCAACTTCTATTTAACCACTTTAAGGCATTAAATAACTGCTTATCTAATATTGATTGTTCCTCGGTTTGTTTTTTGTACAATATTTCTTCATACCAATCCAATTCGTTAAAAACCTTTACAAATTTAGAATCGACGTCTAAAGAATTATTTTCCCAGGTGTCTTTAGAATCACCCAAAATGTTTTCTATCCCTATTAAACTCTCCGCATAATAGAGTGAAGAGCATTTAGGATTTTGATATAATCTTAATCTATTCCATTCATTTATCTCATTACCTAAGTTGTATAAATTAAACACTCTTTCATTTTTGGACAGTAAAATTATCATATCAATTGCATCTTGAATTTTCTGTCTACCCAATAAAAAGGCATCATATGCATTATCTGATTCGACTATTGTTTGGGCAAAAGTATCAAACTTATCGAGTGCATTATGATTGTATTTCTCTTCAAATCCCTTATACATATCTAAAGCTTGATTCTTAGTTAAGAATGTTACATCTCCCAAACCAAATTCAAGAGTATTTAATAATAGGTTTTCTATTGGCAGCAACACAAGATAAGGACCAGATTTTACTCCAAAACCCTCTATTTTAATTTTTTCCTTTAATATTCCTGAACTCCTCAATATTGCTTGTAATGGTGAATGCGGGTCTGAACCTTGAAAAGAAAGAACATCCATCTTCTTCTTACTTAATTCATGTATAAATGAGCTTAGAAAAATTGTTATTCCATTTGTATTTTTTTTCAATTCATATATTGTTCCTGTATACTCTATAGAAATATCATTTATCCAATACCTGATAACCCAATCAGCAGAAAGATGTATTTTTTTCAACTCCTGAATAACATTCTGGTTACTTTCAAAATCAAATTTCCCAAAAATCAAACCACTACTACTTGATATAAGTAAGGCTTTATGTGGACTAAATAATTTACCTTTACTTAATACCTCACAGCTTCCACTTATTATATTTCGCTGTGTTGATGTCAGAATAGATAAATTTTTATAAGTATAAATACCTTTTTTTATTTTATTTTTTTCAATATATTCTATAATTTCATCAACTGGCTCAATAACTATATTCAGAGTATTATATTCACTATTTAAGAAAATGCTAAGATTTTTAAGAACGCTACCTAAATTTCTAATCTCTACAGGAATAATAGAATCTCTGATGAAATCAAAACCACATATCATATATTTTTCTTTGTTTTTCTGCTTAAGCACCAAATAATTCAAAAGAATACTTCCTTTAGAAAATAGCATTGATAAAATCAACTCATTATTTTCAAATCCATTGTATGGGAAACTATACTTATTTAAAAAGAGTGTTTTGTCAAGTGGGTTTATCATTTACTACCTTCTCCTTTAATATCAACTAACGTCAAAACTTCTCCCTCTTCAACTCTCGAGATCACTAAATTTATTCGTATCATCTATTATATACTTTCTCATAACTAAGTGAATCTATATCAGAATGTTCAATAAATTTCTGCTACTTTTGGAATTCTAAAATTATGTCCAGTTTTCCATTTAGTACTTTCACAAAAAAGGCGATTGAGTAATTTTTATCAATAACCAGGATAGTAATATTATTCATTCGTGAGAAGAAAAACTTATTGAAAGAATTGAAATAAAAAAAGTTAGTCCGAGAATCCATTACTGTTTTTCTCGGACTTTTATATACTCTTCTATTTTTTTACAAGCAACGCACAGCACTCCACATGACTCGTATGCGGAAACATATCCACAGGCTGCACTTCCTCCGTCACATACCCTCCATCTTCAAGAATACGCAAATCACGAGCTAGCGTCCCAGGATTACAGGAAACATAAACAACTCGGTTTGGTTTCATCTTTAAAATGGTGTCAAGCAGTGCTTCGTCACAGCCTTTTCTTGGCGGATCGACGACGAGGGTGTCTGCTTTGATGCCTTCTTTGTACCAGTTTGGGATGACGGTTTCTGCTTCGCCGACTGCGAATTCAACATTATTGATTCCGTTTAAGGCAGCGTTTCTTTTTGCATCTTCAATTGCTTCTGGAACAATTTCAACCCCATATACTCTGCCTGCTTTTTGTGCGAGAAATAAGGAAATCGTACCGATTCCGCAGTAGGCATCGATGACGGTTTCTTCGCCTTGCAGCTCTGCATATTCAAGCGCTTTGTCGTAAAGCACCTTTGTTTGAGCTGGGTTCACTTGATAAAATGAGCGGGCCGAAATGGCAAATTTGATGTCGCCAATCGTGTCATAAATGTATTCTTCCCCCCATAAAACGGTTGTTTCGTCTCCGAAAATGACATTTGTTTTCTTTGAATTCACGTTTTGTACAATTGACCGAACATGTGGGAAGCGTGCTATAATCTGCTCAATCACCTGCTGCTTTTGCGGAAAATCAGCCGTTCTAGTCACAAACACAACCATCATTTCACCTGTTGCAATACCGTAGCGAACCATCACATGACGCAGCCAGCCTTTGTGCCGCTCTTCGTTATATGCTTTGATGCCAAACGCATTGCATATATCTTTTACTGCCTGTACCACTTCGTCGTTTTCTGACTGCTGAATCAAACATTTTTCCATATCAATGATTTCATGGGTACGCTGCTGATAAAATCCTGCAACAAGTCCGCCTTCGCGTTCACCAATTGGAACTTGTGCTTTGTTTCTGTAATTCCAAGGATCTTCCATGCCGAGTACAGGATGAACTTTTACACGGCTCATATCAAGCTTGCCGATCCGCTCTAAAACGTCCTTTACTTGTTTCTGTTTAAATAGCAGCTGGCCTTCATAACTCATATGCTGAATTTGACAGCCGCCGCACTGCTTGTAAATGGGACATGGCGCATCTTGCCTGTGCTGACTTTCCTTTGTCAGCTCCATGAGTCGTCCAAAAGCAAATCCTTTTTTGACTCGTGTAACTTTGATTTGCCCTTGTTCGTCAGGAAGGGCATTCGGTACAAAGACAGGGAATCCTTCAATTTTTGCTACACCTGCACCTTCATGCGTTAAGTCTTCGAAGGTTACATTGTAGTATTCATTCTTTTCAACAGGCGGTTTCATTTTCACCAATTTTATCACCTCATTTGCAAAGAAAAACTTGGCCGCCATAAGGAACCAAGTTCAGTCTTCACCCTATTTTTTCAGCTGTTGCTTTTGGCACAATAAATTCAATATGGCGATACAGGTTTTCAAATTCACCTGGCAGCATGCCGCCGTATTCACCATCTAAATTTAATTGCATTTTATCTTTTACATCTACCTTCACGCGATTCGCTTTTGCGTAGATGACATTGTTATCATGAATATGCTCGCCTCTGAGTGCAAGGCTGACCACTCGAATGGCTTCTGCTAGATTGACCTTCTTTAGAATGATCAGGTCAAACATCCCATCATCTAAAATGGAATCTGGCGCTAGTTTTTCAAAGCCGCCTACTGAGTTTGTGAGTGAAACAAGAAACAGCATGATTTCTCCATGAAACAATTTGCCGTCATATTCAATTTCGACTTCTGTCGGGCGGATAGAAGGAAGCATCTCCATGCCTTTTAAATAATAAGCAAGCTGTCCAAGCATGGTCTTCAGTTTACTAGGCACCTCATAGGTGAGCTCTGTTAACCGGCCGCCGCCAGCAATATTAATAAAATAATGGCCATTGACTTTACCGATATCAAGCGGCTTCGCTACACCCTCAATAATGGCATCTGTCGCTTTCAAAACACCTTCTCGTGGAATTCCAAGTGCTCTTGCGAAGTCATTTGTTGTTCCAACTGGAATAATTCCTAGTTTTGGTCTTTTTTCAAGCGGTGCTAGTCCGTTGACGACTTCATTGATCGTGCCGTCTCCACCTGCTGCTACAATTAAATCAAAATCTCTCTGTGCGGCTTTTTCTGCTGCTTGCGTGGCATCTCCTGCACATGTCGTCGCATGACAAGAAGTTTCATAGCCAGCTTGTTCAAATTTTTGCAAAACCTGCGGTAAATTCTTCTTGAAGAGTTCACGCCCAGATGTCGGATTGTATATAATTCGAGCACGTTTCATTCATCATCATCCTATATTCATTATGCAATCTATTTTCACCACTAACAACCTTTAATTATACTATGAGATTTGAAAATGGCAACAAAACAACCACCTAATATGTGAAATCTCCTACCACATTTCCCGCAGCAAGAAAGCATTCTGATAAGATAAAAGAAAACGCTGTAAAGGATGATATGCGATGAAAAAGCCTGTCTATTTTAATCATGACGGCGGTGTTGATGACCTCGTCTCTTTATTTCTTCTCCTTCAAATGGAACATCTGAAAGTCATCGGAGTGTCTGTGATTCCTGCTGATTGTTATTTAGAGCCTGCTCTCAGTGCATCTCAAAAAATCATTGATCGATTCAGCCCTTATGAAATGGAAGTCGCTGCTTCAACTTCTAGAGGCGTCAATCCATTTCCGAAGGAGTGGCGGATGCATGCTTTTTATGTAGATGCTCTGCCAATTTTAAATGAAAAAGGCACTGTTGATACAAAAGTGTCCAAGCTGCCAGCACACCTTCATCTGATTGAAACGGTTAAGAAGGCAAAAGAACCTGTCACCCTGCTCTTTACTGGTCCGCTCACAGATCTTGCACGCGCTTTAGAAGAAGATCCTTCGATCTCTAATAAAATTGAGAAATTGGTGTGGATGGGCGGCACGTTCCTTGAAAAAGGCAATGTTGAAGAACCCGAGCATGACGGGACAGCAGAATGGAATGCCTTTTGGGACCCTTATGCTGTGAGCACTGTCTTTCAGGAACCGTTCCCTATTGAAATGGTCGCACTTGAAAGTACAAATCAAGTCCCGCTTACACTTGATGTACGTCAGCGCTGGGCTTCTCTTCGTTCTCATATTGGAATAGATTTTATCGGACAGTGCTACGCCTTTTGTCCGCCGCTCATTCATCATGAAACGAACTCGACTTACTACTTATGGGACGTGCTAACAACGATTACTCTTGCTTCTACATCATTTACCCGTTCAAAAGAAGTGAACGCAATCGTTTATACCGAAACGCCTAGACAAGGTCGCACTGAAGAGCATCCAGATGGAAAATCAATTCAAGTGATTGACCATGTCGATCGTGATGCCTTTTTCCACGCATTTGAAGAGCTTATGAGAAAAGCCGTTTGTCAGATTTCAACATAAAAAAAGCCCCGCTCATTGGCGGGGCTTCCTCTTACTCTTCTTCTGCGTACTTTTTCTTACGTCTAAACTTGCTTAACATTTCATACACGATTGGGACGATGACCAATGTGAGAAGTGTAGAACTTGTTAAACCGCCAATTACGGTTACGCCAAGTCCTTTTGATACGATCTGGCTTCCGCCTTCAAATCCTAATGCGAGTGGCAGCAGTGCACCGATCGTCGCAAGTGCCGTCATTAAGATTGGGCGTAATCTTGTTGTTCCAGCTTCAAGTAATGCTTCTCTTGTTGTGAGACCTTCTTTTTCTTTATGAATCACGCGGTCAATCAAGACAATGGCATTTGTTACAACGATACCGATCAGCATGAGCAATCCAATCATGGCATTTAAGCTGATGGTTTCTTTTGCTATAAACAATCCAAGCAGTGCGCCAATAATCGTAAATGGCAGTGAGAAGAGAATCGCAAATGGTGCAAGTCCTCCGCCAAATGTGATGACGAGAACGAGATACACAATGGCAATCGCTGCAAGCATTGCAAGGCCAAGCTGTGTAAAGGATTCCTCAATATCCGCACTTACGCCGCCTGTGTCAATCGTTACGCCAGATTTTAGATCAAGCTTGTCGACTTTCTTCTGAACATCCTGCGTTACACTTGAGACGTCGTCTGTTGTCATGTCACCAGACACTTCTGCGTAGATTTTCCCATCACGTTTTGTCACCGTATTTGCTGTCGTACCATCTTTTACTTTGACGACATCACCAATACGGACTTCTTGCCCTGTTGGTGTGGTGATCTTTTTATTTTCTAAATCTTTTTTGCTCTTATATTCATCTTTTTCCGTTTGAAGCTTCACATCAAGTTCTTTGCCGTCCTCTGTGACTTTCGTCAGTGTTGTTTCACTATTTTGAGGTGCAATCGCTTGAGCGATTTGTGAAGCAGTTAGACCTAGTTTCGCTAGTTTTTCTTGATCTGCATTAAACGTATATTCGTCGTATTTCTCAGATAAGCTTGTGCTGACATTTTTCAGGTTTTTCTCATCTTTTAAGATGTTCTCAACATCTTTTACTGTGCCTTCAATATCACTTGCTTTATCCCCGTACACATAGTACGTCACCGTATTGCTTGCACCAGCAGATGAGAAGTCTTGTGATTTCCATTCCCCTTTAGATGCTTTATCTTGCAGAGCTTTGACCACGCGGTCTTTTTCTTTATCAAAGTTTGGCGTGTCATCATCATATTGTACGAAGAATAATGCACCGTTAGAGTTACCGCCAACACTTGCTGTCATGGCATTTGAAGAGCCTAGTGAATACTGAACTGTATTGACATGATCACGTTTCATCAAATAATCTTCAGCTTTTTTCGTTTCATCAATTGCTTGCTCTCTCGTTTGTCCAGGCTCTGGCGTGTATGTCACCATGGCCGTTTTCTCTGCTTCCTGTGGTAAGAAGCTGACACCGACAAGTGGTGCTAAGAATAAGCTTCCGACAAGCATAAGAATGGCAATTCCTGATGTGATCCATTTATGGTTGAGTGTCCAATTAAGTACACGTCTATAACCGCCAGCAAGCTTGCTTGGTTTATGTTCTTTTACTTTTTTCGCTGTGCCGTAGAGATTCTTTTTAAATAGACTGTGTGCCATCATTGGAACAATTGTAATGGCGACAAGCAGTGAAGCAAGTAACGCAAACACAATCGTTAGGGCAAATGGGATGAATAGTTCACCAATCATTCCACCTACTAATGCTAACGGTAAGAATACTGCAATAGTCACAATGGTCGAAGACATAATCGGGATAAACATTTCTTTTGTGGCTTCTCTGACGAGTGCCTTGCCTTTTAATGGTTCATCCTTTAATGCCATTCGTCGATAGATGTTTTCTATGACCACTATCGAGTCATCGACAACACGCCCAATGGCGACGGTCATGGCACCAAGTGTCATGATATTTAATGTAATATCCAGCTGATTTAATAATAAAACAGCAATCAACAGAGATAACGGAATGGAAATGACCGAAATTAATGTTGATTTGATATCTCGAAGGAACAACATAATGATAATGATCGCAAAGATTGCTCCGATGATCGCCTTGTTCAGCATTGTGCTGACAGACTCTTTAATCGGTCCTGCTTGATCATATGTGGTGCTTACTTTGATGCCTTTGTTGTCTTTTTTAAATTTCTCAAGCTCTTTTGTCACTTCTTCTGCTACACTCACTGTGTTGGCATCAGAACCTTTAACAATTTGCAGACCGATACTGTCTTTTCCGTTCGTTCTAGAGATCGATTCTGCATCTTTTACGACTTTAATATCTGCTATCTCAGATAGCTTGATCGTCGGCAGCTCTACAGATTGACTGCTTGCTGCACCTGCTTGCTGCTGACTTGCACTTCCAGCCTGCTGCTCCGCACCTTGCGCACCTGGGTTTTCTGAGCCGTTAGAAGGTGCTCCAGCTCCAGCGCTTCCCGCACCGCCGCCTGCACTTGGTGTGACTGGAATACGCATGTTTTTCAAATCTTTGACGCTTAAAATATTGCCGTCCACGACAACTGATTTTTGTTTGTTGCCAAATGTGTATAGACCTAATGGTACATTCACATCAGAGCCTTTGATCATGTTTTGGACGGTATCTTCATCTAGACCGTATTCTTTCAATTTCTTTTGTTTAAACGAAAATTCTACTTCTTTGATTTGCTGTCCTGAAGTTTCGACAGAAGAGACACCGTCTAATCCTTGAAGTGAAGGAACGAGATCATTTTCTACTTTTTGTGTAAGGTCTTGTAATGATTCTTTATCACCAGAGACACTAAGAGCTAGGATTGGAATCGCATTAATACTAAAGCGTGCGATTTTAGGTTTTTCTGCATTTTCAGGGAAATCGATATTGCTAATCGCATCTTCAATTTCCTTTTTTGCTTCATCCATGTCTTTGTTGTAATCGTACTCGATTTGAATGGATGATGCATTTTCAAATGAATTAGAAGTGACCACGCTGACCCCATTGAGGTTTTGAATCGATTTTTCAATTGGATCTGTCACCTTATCTGATACTTCGTCCGGCGTTGCGCCAGGGTACGTTGTAGAAACCGTAATGACTGGCGTGTTGATATTAGGGATTGATTCTTGTTTCATATTCAATCCGGCATATAGACCAGCAACTGTTACGATAATCGTCATGAGCCATACAGCGAACTTATTCTTTAATACAAAATTGATGATCGAATTCATTATATCCTCCATTTTCCTTTATGTATTGACTGACTGGTCATTCTATATCATAATAAACGGTGATATACAATGCCGTCAACCATTTCACTTGCGTTTGACGTAACATTCTAAAGCTGAAGGGGCCTTATTTCATGAACGAAAAAAAAGAAAAAATCATTAAAGCAAGCATCCAATTGTTTGCGAAAAAGGGTTTTTCTTCTACGACCATTCAGGAAATTGCAGATGAATGCGGAATATCAAAAGGCGCATTTTATTTACATTTCAAATCAAAAGAACAGCTTTTCAACCGAGCGTTTGAATATTATATCGACACTTCGATGCAAACTATCGAAATGATTCGAAAAGAGAATCAGCATCTCGCGCCGAGAGAGATCTTTCAGAAACAAATCGCTGAACAGTTTCAGCATTTTGCTGAGAACAAGGATTTTATCATTCTGATCCTCAGCGAGAACATTATTCCGGAAAACCAGCAGATTAAAAAGTATTCAAAAACTGTGAAAAAGCAAATGAACGATGAAATTCAAATTTCCATCTTGACCACTTATGGACAGGAAATCGAACCATATATAACTGACCTGTCAGTCATGATTCAAGGAATTATCCAATCATATGTGCAGGTTCTGCTTTTACAGGATCAAATGAAATTATCATTTGATGAGCTCTCATCCTTTATACTCGAACGGTTTGATGATCTGGTTCACGGCTTGCTTCGTTCTCAGACGAAGCCGATTTTGAAGCAAAGCATTTGGGATGATGAAGCGCCGAGTGCTGCTTCCCTTCAAGAGGAGCTTCGCTTGTTAAAGCTTGAGCATCTGCTTTCAGATGATACCGTTGTATCCATTGAAGTGATTGAAGAAGAGCTGGCAAAAGCTGAACCTCGTAAGCCAGTCATCCAAGGAATGCTGACGAATTTAGAAAAGTGTGAGGAGCCTGCTGTTCTAAGAGCAGTGGAGCAATTGAAGCTGTTTCTTCAGTAACATGACGTTCTGTTTTTCGATTTAGCTCACCTTTCCCCCTTCGAATGTGCACTTTCGCTTATGCTTCATTATAAGAAAAGATTCTCTAAATTGATATACGGCGGTGGTCTGAATCTATGTTAAGACCCTGTCATTTCAAGCAAAAAAACCGCCTGTTTCATCAGGCGGTTTTTTGCGATTTAGCGTTTTTTGATTTCTTCAAGGAGAATCTTGTTCACCATCGGCGGGTTAGCTTGGCCCTTCGATGCTTTCATGATTTGTCCGACTAAGAAACCAATCGCGCGGTCTTTACCATTTTTAAAGTCTTCAATGGATTGCGGGTTGTTATCAAGTGCTTCTGTGACAAGTTTGAGCAGTGCACCTTCGTCAGAAATTTGGACAAGTCCTTTTTCTTTGACGATTGTTTCTGCATCTCCTCCATTTTCAATGAGCTCTTTGAATACCTTTTTCGCAATCTTAGAGGAAATTGTTCCTTTTTCAATAAGCTTGATCATGCCAGCAAGTCCTTGCGGCGTTAGCTTTGTATCGTCCAGCTCTTTTTGAGCAGAGTTTAAGTAAGCAGATACTTCACCCATGAGCCAGTTCGATGCTTGCTTCGCTTCTGCACCTTCTGAAATGGTCGCTTCAAAGAAATCAGACATTTCTTTCGTCAGCGTGAGTACCATTGCATCGTATGCAGGGAGTCCAAGCTCATCGATATAGCGTTTGCGGCGCTCGTCTGGAAGCTCTGGGATCGATGCTCTTACGCGTTCTTTCCACTCGTCATCAATGTACAGTTCCACCAAATCTGGTTCTGGGAAGTAGCGGTAATCATCAGATCCCTCTTTGACACGCATCAGGATCGTCTTTTTAGACGCTTCGTCATAACGGCGGGTTTCCTGTTCGATCAATCCGCCAGAAAGCAATACTTGCTCTTGACGCTTCTCTTCGAATTCAAGGCCTTTTTGTACGAAAGCGAATGAGTTCAAGTTTTTGAGCTCTGTCTTTGTACCAAACTCTTCACGGCCGATTGGGCGAAGAGAAATATTGGCATCACAGCGAAGTGAGCCTTCTTCCATCTTACAGTCAGAAACGCCTGTATATTGAATAATGGATTTTAATTTCTCTAAGTAAGCATACGCTTCTTCTGGCGTGCGAATGTCTGGCTCAGATACGATTTCAACAAGCGGTGTGCCTTGACGGTTGAAATCGACGAGTGAGTAACCGTCGCCTGTGTGCGTCAGTTTCCCAGCATCCTCTTCCAAATGGAGACGCGTAATACCGATTCGTTTTGTTTTGCCTTCTACTTCAATTTCAATCCAGCCGTTTTCACCGATCGGTTTATCAAATTGAGAAATTTGATACGCCTTTGGGTTATCAGGATAGAAGTAGTTTTTACGGTCAAATTTTGTATCTGTTGCGATTTCACAGTTCAGCGCCATGGCCGCTTTCATCGCAAAGTTCACCGCTTCTTTGTTCAGTACAGGCAGTACGCCAGGATATCCAAGGTCGATGACACTTGTTTGCGTGTTGGCAGCTGCACCAAAAGGTGTCGGCGAGCTTGAGAAAATTTTCGATTGTGTTTTTAGCTCTACGTGGACTTCAAGTCCAATTACCGTTTCAAAGTTCATTCTGATTCACCCCTTACAGTTCAGGTTTTGCTTTATGATGATCTGTTGCTTGCTCAAAAGCGTGAGCCACGCGGTACACTGTTCCTTCGTCAAAGTGCTTGCCGATGATTTGCAGTCCTAACGGAAGGCCATTTGCAAACCCACAAGGCACACTGATTCCTGGAACGCCTGCAAGGTTAACAGGGATCGTTAAAATATCGTTTGCATACATGGTTAGCGGGTCGCTTGTCTTTTCACCAATGTTAAATGCAGGAGTCGGCGTTGTTGGTCCTACAATGACATCATACTTTTCGAAAACATCTTCAAAGTCTTTTTTGATCAATGTACGGACTTTTTGCGCTTTTTTATAGTACGCATCGTAATATCCTGAGCTTAGCGCGAATGTACCAAGCATGATGCGGCGCTTCACTTCGTCTCCGAAGCCTTCAGAACGAGTATTTTTGTATAAATCAATCAGGTTGTCTGCATTATCTGTACGGTAGCCATAGCGGATGCCGTCAAAACGTGCAAGGTTTGCAGATGCTTCTGAAGAAGACAGTAAGTAGTAAGTCGCAAGCGCGTATTTAGAATGCGGAAGAGACACTTCTTCCCACGAAGCACCAAGTCCTTCTAATACTTTTAACGCTTGAAGAACAGATTCTTTTGCTTCCTCGCCAACACCTTCGCCAAGGTATTCTTTCGGCACAGCAATTTTCAAGCCTTTGATGTCGCCAGTTAATGAAGAAAGAAAATCTGGGACATCGACATTTGCGCTTGTTGCGTCCATTTGATCGACACCAGCAATTGCTTGAAGAACATATGCGTTGTCCTCTACATTACGTGTAATCGGACCAATTTGGTCTAATGATGAAGCAAATGCGATTAATCCGTATCTGGATACACGGCCATATGTCGGCTTAAGACCGACAACCCCGCAGAAAGATGCCGGCTGACGAATAGAACCGCCAGTATCTGAACCAAGTGAGAACGGTACTTCACCTGCTGCAACAGAAGCTGCTGATCCACCGCTCGATCCGCCTGGAACGGTGTTTAAATTCCATGGGTTTTTCGTCGCTTTGTAGCCTGAGTTCTCCGTAGAAGATCCCATTGCGAATTCGTCCATATTTAATTTACCGATTGTGACTGCTTCAGCCTCTCTTAGACGGTTCACAACGGTTGCATCATAAATCGGATCAAAGTTTTGCAGGATTTTACTTGAAGCTGTTGTACGCAAATCCTTTGTAACAATGTTATCTTTCACACCGATCGGCATACCGAACAATAGGCCAAGCTCGTCCTTTTCACCAACTGCCTCGTCCAATTCCTTTGCATACGCACGTGCTTTTTCTTCGTCCAGTGCAAGGAATGCTTGTACTTTCCCGTCTACTTCATTGATTCGTTTATAAGACTCGTCCACTAAATCAGAAACAGACAGTTCCTTTTTATGTAAAAGCTCTTTTAATTCAGAAATTTTGTGATCAAACAGTGACATGTCTCGGGCCTCCTTTAGTCCAAAATTGATGGCACACGAATATAACCGTCTTTATGATCAGGCGCGTTTTTGACGACTGCCTCAATGGAAAGACCTTTATTCGGAACATCTTCTCTCATGACGTTTTTCATTTTTAATACGTGTGTAGTAGGTTCAACGTTTTCCGTATCTACCTCGTTTAACTGCTCTGCAAATGAAATGATGCTATCAAGCTGTTCTGTAAACATCTCAGCTTCTTCTTCTGTAATCGCAAGCCTTGCTAAATGGGCAACGTGCTTGACTTCTTCTAATGAAATTCTTGACATGCAGGTTCACCTCCAAAAATGATGCGTACTCGTGGTCATGATCATAAGTCATATACACTTTATCATATCAAATTTTACTGTTCTAAAGCAACTTTACGAAGGTGCGGTGAAAGGTTCGTTTTCTTGAAAACGTCTTCTTATCAAACCAATAAATGAAATATTCATCAAGTGACTTTTTATTTTTCAGAAAATTTTTACTTTTGTTTATTTTTGTAACCGCTTACATACTGGTTCTTATCACCGATCTGTCCATTTTTTCTTCAAAATGAAGAGGTTTAGGCAGGTTGATCACTTGGGAATACTCTGTTAGGTTAAGTAACCATAGCAGTGAGCGGGACAGTCAAGCAAAAAAGCTGCCATCGCTCTTCTGTATATTTTGATTGAGGTGATGTCAAATTAATACGAAAAAGGTGAGAACACAAAATGAGTATTGAAGTTACAATTTCCTTATCTATTTATTTTATCGGGATGCTTGCCATTGGCTGGTATGCATTCAGGAAAACACATGATTTAAATGATTATATGCTTGGCGGACGCGGGCTTGGCCCATTCGTTACAGCCCTTTCAGCAGGTGCTGCGGACATGAGCGGATGGATGCTGATGGGTGTGCCAGGTGAGATGTATAAAACAGGTTTATCGACAGCCTGGCTTGCGATTGGTTTAATCGTTGGTGCTTACTTGAACTACCTCATTCTTGCACCTCGTTTACGTTCTTATACAGAGATTGCGGATGATGCGATTACGATTCCTGATTTCTTTGATAAACGATTCAAAGGATCATCTGCTTTATTAAAAGCTGTTTCAGCCGTCATCATTTTAATTTTCTTTACGCTGTATACATCGTCTGGGATGGTATCAGGCGGACGTTTATTTGAGTCAGCATTCGGTGCTCACTACATGTTTGGACTGATTTTGACGTCAAGTATTGTCATTTTGTATACATTGTTCGGCGGATTTTTGGCAGTGAGCTTAACGGACTTTGTCCAAGGAGCTATCATGTTTTTAGCATTAGTGCTCGTGCCGATCGTTGCCTTTACACAATTAGGCGGACCTGTTGCTACATTCCAAGATATTCAACAGATTGACCCTAAATTGCTTGATATTTTTAGAGGAACGAGCGTCATTGGCATTATTTCCTTCCTTGCTTGGGGACTAGGTTACTTTGGACAGCCGCATATTATCGTGCGCTTTATGGCCATTACGTCTGTTAAAGATTTAAAACCAGCACGCCGAATTGGAATGAGCTGGATGATTATTTCAGTGATTGGATCACTGTCTGTCGGTTTAGTGGGTGTTGCCTATGTTCATGAAACGGGTATGAATCTTGCTGATCCTGAAACCATCTTTATCGTTTTTTCTAAAGTATTGTTCCATCCATATATCACTGGATTTTTACTTTCTGCCATTTTAGCTGCGATTATGAGTTCAATTTCGTCTCAGCTGCTTGTCACAGCAAGTGCCATGACAGAGGATCTATACAGAACGTTCTTTAGAAAAACAGCATCAGACAAAGAGCTCGTCATGATTGGCCGGATGTCTGTACTCGTTGTCGCTGTGATTGCTCTCTGCCTTTCACTTAACCCAAGTGACACCATTCTTGACCTTGTCGGTTATGCGTGGGCAGGATTTGGTTCTTCATTTGGTCCAGTCATCTTGCTTTGCCTATACTGGAAACGAATGAATCATCACGGTGCCCTAGTTGGAATGATCGTTGGTGCAGTTGTGGTTCTGACATGGATTACAACAGGCCTCAACCATGCCACAGGTATTTATGAAATGATTCCAGGCTTTACCCTTAGTGGATTAGCTGCCATTATTGTGAGCTTATTGACAAGTAAGCCGTCAAAAGCATCAAAACAGCTATTTCACAAAATGGAAGATCATCTTGAAGAAGAAACAAAATAAAGAATTGAAGAGTCATCTGCCCTATGCGGATGACTCTCTTTTTAAATAAAATAAAAAGCTTTTCTTTCTTCAGAAACTGAATAAAATAAGAGTTGTGCAGCCATATGGGCTGTGAGAAGATCATATACATGTTGTGAAACGTACATGAAGTGAAAGGAGCGATACGCATGTTTTGGACAATTGAATGGGATACAGTCTTAAAATTAGCCGTGGCCACCTTAATCGGTCTGATTATCGGGCTTGAACGAGAGCTGAAGAAAAAGCCCCTCGGCTTAAAAACGTGTATTGTCATTGCTGTCAGCTCCTGCGTCCTAACCATCATCAGCATTGATGCAGCCTACAATTTCCCTCGAGTCTCTAAGCTTCAAATGGACCCACTCAGGTTACCGGCGCAAATTATATCTGGTGTTGGTTTTATTGGAGCAGGTGTGATTCTTCGAAAAAGCAATGATGTCATCTCAGGACTCACGACTTCTGCGATGATATGGGGAGCAGCAGGACTTGGGGTTGCAACAGGTGCAGGATTTTATAAAGAAGCCTTCCTCAGTCTTTTCTTTATTCTCATTAGTGTCGAATTCCTGCCATGGCTCTTCCAGCGGATCGGACCGATTCGCCTGCAGGAAAAAGAAATCCGCATCAGAATGTCTCTTTCTGACCGAAACCGCATGACCGATATTTTAAAAGAAATGAAAGCCCTCAATATCCGCATTCATTCTGTACGAATTGATGATTTAAAAGAAAAGGACTATCCGATCATGGAAGTACGCGTACGTGTGCATAAAGACCGCTATACAACCGATGTGTACTTTGATATTAAAGATCTAGAAGGCGTCGTTGGCGTGAAGTGTGATACGGTGTAGTCATAAAAAACCCCTTGCTGTTTGACACAGCAAGGGGTTTCTTTTATCGGGCCAGCTGTTGAAAGTCAAAAGGAGTAATTGGTGTTTTTTGCTCAATTTCCTTTCGAAAACATGACAGCATGGCTTTTTGGTCAGAAGTCATTGTTTGGAGATCAAATGCTTGATGTAAAAGCCCATAAATAAGCATATGACGCAGCATGAGAAAATCAGGGATTGTTGCCAGCCACGCGTCATCAAGCTCATTCTCCTGTCGATAGCCTTTTAAAAAATGACTCATAAATTCTGCCGTAAATTCAGCTTTATCATCATATGGAATCACTGGATACCAAAGAACATTGTATAGCAAAATACTAATATCATTGATAAACCAGTGATATCCAATATCATCAAAATCAAATGCGATAATCTCTCCTTGATGATAATGAAAGTTCCCGTGATGCAAATCGGCATGCACCAGCCCATACACATCCTTCGAAATTCGGAGCTGGTGAAGCTTTTGCATCAGTTCATCTTTTCTTCGCAAAACAACCGTTTGATCAGACGGAATATATTGATCAAGCTTTAATTGCTCCTCTTCATACCACTCTTGACGCTTATAAAGAGGATCTTTTACTTGATATCGTTTTGTTATTTGATGCATTCGTCCTGTATAGGACCCTAACGCTTCAAACAGCTCCCCATTCCAATCTCCTTCATTCACTTTTCTCCCCGGTGCTTTTTCATACACACGGAGTAAAAATGCGCCTCCGGCTTGATCAGGAATGGTTTCAACGTCTTTTCCTCTTGCTGATGAAATCGGCTTTGCTACGGAAATTCCATGATGAGACAGGAATCGAATCCAGTCCATTTCTCCTAAAATATATGTGGGTGAACGACGAATGGTATGGGTGATTTTTAATATATAATTCTCCCCATTCATTGCCTTATATTCATACACATAATTTTCTGCATCGGCTAGAAATGTGACTTGGTCAAGCTGAAATTTATACAAGTGAGCCGCTTTCTTTAAGACTTTCTGTTCATCGTATCGTGCTTTTACTTCTTTATGCATGCTGATTCTCCTTTATCGTCTTTTTAAATGTTCTTGACGGTAATCAGCATTATACGAGCATCAACATACCTGCCTTTCTTCTTGGTTTCTACTAATATTTTGACAAGAGTTTGGAAATCCCTCTTATTTAGTCATATATATGAACAGTCGGTTCTTTGTCTTCAGCATTTTTCGTGATCAGGGCTTCTTGTTGATCAGAAGATGTAATGTTGATTTCAATATTGGTACTCTTGTAATAATCCATGACTTCACCCGTTAAATATTGTGTGAAGGCTACAACTTCCGTTTTTCCATAGAACTGCATTGGAATTTCGATTTTCATTTTTTGCAGGTTGCCGTTTTTGTAAAAGCCTTTTCCTACAACACCAGTGTAATTCGGGAAGTAGTCTTCGACCTTTGTCTTGAAGCGGTCAAATCGCTCTGAATCATCTTTGTAGCTGCTTTTCGCATTATCTGAAGGGAAGAATACATTCTCCTCATTGAGCGTATCCCAATTTCCGATATCAGCAGAGCCTGCTTTCACATCCGTTTTGGCGATAAAGTTGCCTGGAACGATAGATGATTTTGGTGCTTGCTTATAAAGGGCAATCATGACAGGCACTTTTTGCAGTCCGTCCATTTGACGAATGCGCTTAACCACTTGTTCAGCGATTTTTTCACCCTCTGCCAAAAGTTTCTTTGAATTTTTCGATGAATCGATGGTCACCTCTTGCTGCGGGTCACCGATCTTTTCACGGTAATAATAAACAGAGTTCAGTGCAAGACCAATGACAACTCCGCCAAGCTGTAAGCTGTTTTTGTCTTTTCGAATTAAGTAATTATGCTCTAGCATCGAAGCTAAGTAGATAGGACTATTTTCATTTTTAGACTTTGTTGAACCTGAGTTTGGAAGAGCAGGATTTAAGCCTAGATTCTTAAAGTCTTTATCTTCTTTTTCTGCCTTTTTCAGATCACTGCCTGTTTTTTTGCGTGCCAGCCAGTTGAGAACGGTGTCCTCATCTAAATGCTGTCCTTCTTGGAAAAGATAGTCGTTTGTATTAAATGACTCTGTTGCGAGGCGCATGAGTCCTGTTTCAAATTCATCAATGTCCAAGCGTGTGTTGAGACGCTCCGCTGTTAAACCTCTCGCAGCTCCTTGTTTAAACGGCAGCACCATTTTGTAATAGGAGTCTGAGATATTGTACATCGGGATGATGGCTGTTTCCTTTGTTTCCTTCGTTTCATCCGTTTTTTGTGTGACCTCTTCCTCTTCCTTTCCCCCAAAAGGTGCACACGCTGACAATACCAGTGTGAGCATTGTCAGCAGCAATAACAACTTTTTCAATAGAAAACACTCCTCTTATTTCTTTAGCTCCTCGAGCATTTTAGCTTCGTCCCAAATTTCAATATTGAGTTCTTCTGCCTTTGTCAGCTTACTCCCCGCTGCTTCTCCGGCAATGACTAGATCTGTTTTTTTACTCACACTGCCTGCCAGCTTGCCGCCTAATGCTTCGATCGCTGCTTTTGCATCGTTTCTAGCCATTTCTTCTAACTTTCCTGTCAGCACAATGGTTTTTCCTGCAAAATAGGAATCACTTTCTTCTGCTTTTACCGGCTTTGGCCCTGTATAGGTCATATTGACTCCAAGCTCTTTTAGTTCGTTCAGCAGATCGAGTATTTCTTCTTTCTCAAAGTACGTGACGACGGCATCAGCCATTTTTTCACCAATTTCGTCGACTTCAAGTAATTGTTCTTTCGTTGCTTGCTTTAATTGATCGATGTTTTCGAAATGCATCGCCAAGGTCTTTGCCGCCTTTGAACCAATAAATCGAATGCCGAGTCCAAATAGTAAACGCTCAAGAGAGTTTTCTTTCGACTGCTCAATCGAACGCAGTAAATTGTCGACAGATTTTTCGCCCATTCGTTCAAGCTGAATCAGCTCTTCTTTTGTTAATCGGTAAAGGTCTGACACACGAGAAACGAGCTGTTCCTTGAAGAGCTGTGTAATGACCCGCTCGCCAAGCCCATCAATATTCATTGCATTACGGGAAACGAAGTGAATGAGACCCTCACGTATTTGGGCAGGACATTCTGGATTGATGCATCGCAAGGCCACTTCGCCTTCGATTCGCACCAGCTCACTATGACACTCTGGACATTCAGTTGGCATGTGAAACGGCTTTTCTTCGCCTGTACGCTGATCGACAAGGACACCTGCCACTTCAGGAATAATATCGCCGGCTTTTTTCACAATCACCTGATCAAACAAGCGAATATCCTTTTCTTTGATCAAATCTTCATTATGAAGCGATGCACGCTGCACTGTCGTCCCTGCTACTTTGACAGGCTCAAGAATTGCTGTTGGTGTAATCACGCCTGTACGTCCGACACTTAGTTCAATATCAAGCAGCTTCGTTACGACCTCTTCAGCCGGAAACTTGTACGCAACCGCCCAGCGCGGGCTTTTTGCTGTAAAGCCGAGTTCTTCCTGCTGAGCCAGTGAATCGACTTTAATGACAATTCCATCGATTTCATATGAAAAATCGGCACGCTTTACTTTTAATGTTTCAATAAGGTCGATGACTTCTTCGATCGTTTGGCACATCCGTCTTTCTTTGTTTGTTTTAAAGCCAAGTTCGTCGAGAAGATCAAGTCCTGCGCTTTGCGTTTCAACACCAATTTCATCAAGCTCCGCTATACTGTAGACGAATATATCAAGGTTTCGTTTCGCTGCAATTTTCGTATCAAGCTGACGAAGTGAACCTGCAGCCGCATTACGCGGGTTTGCAAACGGCTCTTCTTCGTTTTGTATTCTTTTTTCATTTAATGCTTCAAAAGAAGGTTTTGGCATAAATGCCTCGCCTCTCACTTCAATCGACAGAGGGCGTTTGATTTTAAGCGGGATGGAACGAATCGTTTTGAGGTTTTCAGTAATATCCTCCCCCGTTGTTCCATCTCCGCGTGTCGCTCCTCGGACAAACACGCCATTTTCATAACGGAGAGAAACAGCGAGTCCATCAATTTTCAGCTCGACATTGTATGCGATATCGTCACCGACTGCTTGACGAACCCGGCGGTCAAAATCAAGAAGGTCCTGTTCATTAAACGCATTCCCAAGGCTGAGCATCGGTGTGCCATGACGCACTTTTTGGAAGGCGTCTAAAACAGCGCCGCCTACTCTTTGTGAAGGAGAATCCGCTGCTTTTAAGTCAGGGTGTTCTTCCTCCAGAGAGATCAGCTCACGCATCCGCGCATCATATTCAGCGTCAGGAACACTTGGACGATCAAGTGTATGATATTCGTAGTTGTATTGATTCAAAATCTGGTGCAGTTCCTCGATCCGGCGTTTCGCTGCTTCTTTATCCATCTGCTTCTTCCTTTCAATTCATCCGTTTTGTCAGTCCGATCAGTCTATTGCTTCTCGATTGGAGCAAATGCTGCGAGAAGACGTTTAATGCCTGTCGGGCTTGGGAACGCAATATCAAGCTCTGTGCTGTCTCCGCTGCCTTTCACACTCACAACCGTACCAACGCCCCATTTTTTATGGGCCGCTTTATCGCCCACAGCCCAGCCAATACTGCCGCCGCCTGTGTTTTGAATCGTTTGAGTTTGCGGACGCGAGACTGGTCCCCGTCTTTGCGGTCTTTCTCTTGTTTGGCCAAACGGTGTTTTTGTTTCTTTTTTCTCATTTAGGTTGTCCAATAAATCGGCTGGTATTTCTCGAATGAATCTTGATTCAAGGTTCATGTTCGTCCGGCCGAAAAGTGTTCTCATTTTTGCACTTGATAAATAAAGCTCTTCTTCAGCCCGTGTGATGCCTACATAAGCGAGGCGGCGCTCTTCTTCCATCTCTGCATCTTCCATTAATGAACGGCTGTGCGGGAAGACACCTTCCTCCATTCCCATTAAGAAAACAACAGGGAATTCTAGACCTTTTGCAGCGTGAAGTGTCATTAAGATGACGGCATCCTGATCTTCTTCTTCATTCTCATCCAGTTTATCAATGTCTGCGACGAGGGCGAGATCTGTCAGGAAGGTCACAAGTGACTTGTCTTCATTTTGTTCTTCAAAGTTCTTAGTGACGGATAGAAACTCGTCAATATTTTCTAAGCGGCTTTGTGCTTCAATCGTTTTTTCAAGCTTCAGCGCTTCACGATAGCCTGTTTTCTCTAGAATTTCTTCTGTTAATTCAGTGACAGATAAATAATCCTGCATGTTCGTCATTTGATCAATGAGCTGTTTGAACTCATCAAGCGCATTGGCTGCCCGTGCACTCAGTCCAATGAAATCCACCTGACCAAGTGCTTCAAACATAGACAGGTCATTCATCTCCGCATATGCTGCAATTTTATCAACAGATGTCGCCCCGATTCCGCGCTTTGGTACGTTGACAATTCGCGCAAAACTAATATCGTCATCTGGGTTTGCCACTAGGCGTAAGTATGCCAAAATGTCTTTGATCTCTTTTCTGTCATAGAACTTCGTGCCGCCGACAATATTGTACTGAATGTTGGCTTTCATTAACGTTTCCTCTATGACACGAGACTGAGCATTTGTCCGGTAAAGGATCGCAAAATCGGATAATTTGCGCTTTCCGCTCTGATGAAGCTGACGAATCTTTCCTGCGACAAATTGTCCTTCACCAAATTCATTATCTGCACGATAATAGGCAATCTTCGCTCCTTCATCATTTTCTGTCCAAAGATTTTTCGGCTTCCGGTTTGCATTGTTTTGAATGACCGTATTTGCGGCATGCAAAATGCGTTTCGTCGATCTGTAATTTTGCTCAAGCAGAATCACTTCACTGGATGGATAATCTTTTTCAAAGGAGAGAATGTTTGTAATATCCGCTCCGCGCCAGCGATAAATAGACTGATCCGAGTCACCGACAACACATATATTTTGAAAGCGCTGCGCGAGCAGTTTCACAAGCATGTACTGTGCTCTGTTCGTATCCTGATACTCATCCACATGAATGTATTGGAATTTCCGCTGATAGTGCTCTAATACTTCAGGAATGCGCTCAAACAGACGAATTGTCATCATAATTAAATCATCAAAGTCGAGTGATTGGTTTTTGAGTAAACGCTTTTGATAATCTGTATAGACATCGCTGACCACTTGATCATAGAAATCACCAGCTGTTTTGGCGTATTCCTCTTCGTCAATCAGTTCGTTTTTTGCACTGCTGATGGAACCTAAAATGCTGCGCGGGTCAAACTTTTTAGGATCGATATTCCGTTCTTTTAAAATGTTTTTAATAACTGAAAGCTGATCAGATGTGTCTAAAATAGAGAAGTTGCGATTCACACCAATACGGTCAATATCGCGTCTTAAAATACGGACACACATGCTGTGAAACGTAGAGATCCAGATGTCATCTGCGCCAGGCCCTAAAATTGCCTGGACACGTTCACGCATTTCACGTGCTGCTTTATTTGTAAATGTAATCGCTAAAATGTTCCACGGCGCCACATGCTTTTCTGCCATTAAGTAGGCAATTCGATGTGTGAGCACCCGTGTCTTCCCGCTTCCTGCTCCTGCCATCAACAATAGAGGACCGTCTGTTGCTTTGACTGCTTCTTTCTGCGCGTCATTCAGCCCTTCTAATAGATGATTCGATATTTCATTCATTCCATTCACCGCCAATTCGAACTTATGTTCTATTTTAACCCGTTTCGTCTTATTTGACTATGATGACTTTTTGACTGCTTCGACTGTCTTTAATGCTTCTTTGAAATTGTCATAAATGACGTTTCCTACAACCACAACGTCTGCATGCTGGGAGAAGTCTTTTGCCTGCTTAGCGTTCTCGATGCCGCCGCCATAAAAAAGAACTGTTTCATCAAGCACTGCTTTTGTTTCTTTGACAAGCTCTATGTCTCCAAGCGTTCCACTGTATTCCAGATAAAAAACGGGCAGCTTCATCAAATGCTCTGCCACTCTTGCATATGCCCTGACGTCATCAATATCCAGCGCTGTATTTGCCTCTGTAAGCTTGGCCGCTTTACAATCTTCATTTAAGATGACATAACCTTCAGGCACAATCTCTTCCATTGACATCAAATCACCGAATTCCTTCATTGCGTCCTTGTGCAGCCCAACAATCCAGTCAGGGTGAGAGCTGTTTAAAACGGTCGGGATGAAATACAGATCAAAGCCAGGCACAATCATCTCATGTGTGGAGATTTCGAGCACACATGGCACTAGAAACCGGCGGACCTTTGACATCAATTGAAGCACGTTGTCCTCTGTCACATGATCACTTCCGCCAATCAATATGGCATCCGTCCCAGATTCGCAAATTGCTTCTAGCTGTTCATCGGAAATTTCTTTATTTGGATCGAGTTTAAAGACATGCTTCCACTCGGTAACATCATACATGAAAAACGTTCCTCCATTCGTTTCATTCCATTTAAATATTATAACAAAATCAAAGGCCGCAAAAAATGGGTAACCTCCTTTAGCTAAAAGTTTCATTCTTTTGAAAATGGGTGATTGTGACTTTAGAAAAAATTGCTGGAGAATAGTTAAAAAATTCACTCAAAGAGGAGCTGAAAGAGGTTGTTATTTTGGCACTTTGTCACATGCTATTATACAATAAAGGGATATTTTACTATAGATTTAAAAACCATCTATTAAGCAGAGGTGACTCAGTTGAAAAGAACGATTACATATGAACAAAATATAGACATCGGATACATCTATATCACCCCGCAAGCGAAGCATATGAAAATCAAAAAAACCATTGAATTAGATGTCAATGAATGTGTCAATGTAGATATCGACCAAGAGGGCCGAGTGGCTGGCTTGGAGTTATTTTCAGAAGAATCCAAAGTGCTGCGGAACACACCGGTTTATGAGGATGAGCTTTCTTTACGTTTGACGGATCAGGAAATTCTCTCAACCTATCAACTGTCAGGCGTTGAATTCCAATTCTCAACACCTGATCACAATGAGCTGATCGGTTTTACTATTTTCGATCCTCTTCGCTATAACATCACAAGAAAAAAACCGTTTTGATCTTTCAAAACGGTTTTTTCAAATTATTGTCTCACTTCATTAAAATAATGGACGGATGTCATGGCCCCTTCGTCGACCATCTTGTTGTCTTGGATATCTAATGGATCTGGGTGGCCGGCTTTTTCAGGAACCTTTTCATCTGACCGGAACATGCTTGCCCATTTTTTCAGATGCTGTTTATTTTTTACCGCTAATAACACAGCACCTCCAACCCCTAATCCTGCAAGTACATACGCATTTGGACGCTTATTCATGTATGTTCCCTCCCCTTATGATCTTATTTGTAAGTTACCCCGCCTTTTCATTTCTAAACGTCACAATATGCTGGTGTGGTTTCTCTTTCATTAAAAAGTGGAATAACAACAGCAATGAAAGAGAAAAGAGGGGATCTTCGTGACAACAACTTTAATTGTCATCAGCGCATTGCTAGTCATTTGTTTGATCATCCCAATCATTCTATTGATCTGGATTTGGATGAGGGATGAAAAACAAGAAGAACATTCAGTTCTGCGAAATTATCCGGTCATTGGAAAGCTGCGGTTTATCTTTGAAAAAATAGGACCTGAGCTTCGCCAATATCTGTTTCTGAATGACCGAGAGGAACTGCCCTTCTCAAGAAGAGAATACGAGCAGGCGGTCATGTCAGGGAAGTACAAAAGCCGGACGATGGGCTTTGGATCAAAACGTGATTTTGACAAGCCAGGCTATTACATTCGAAACGTTTTGTTTCCAAAGCAGCGAAATGAACTTCGCATCGATCAATCTGAAAAAATCAAAACGAAAGTGTATCAGATTGATCAAGACAATTTACTGAGAAGAAGTGAACATGTCAAAGAAGTCGAAGCAAATCCTTACTTTCTTCATCAAGAGGATGTACAAGTCATTGGCGAACATACATGTCAAAAGCCTTTCCATGTGAAAGGACTGATCGGTCAATCTGCCATGAGCTACGGCTCCTTAGGCGACAGGGCGATTACAGCTCTATCTTCAGGATTAAAAATGGCCGGCGGGACGTGGATGAACACAGGTGAAGGCGGGCTTTCTCCTTATCACCTCAAAGGCGGCGCAGATATCATTTGCCAGATTGGGCCTGGTTTATTTGGCGTTAGAACAGAGGATGGCGCATTTTCCTTTGAAGAATTCAAGAAAAAAAGCGAACACGAGGAAGTCAAAGCCTTTGAACTCAAGCTGGCACAAGGAGCAAAAACACGCGGCGGTCATATTGACGGCGAAAAGGTGACGGAAGAAATAGCGAATATCCGTAAATTACCGCCTCACCAATCCATTGACAGCCCAAACCGCTTTGAGATGTTCCACTCCATTCCTGACATGTTTGATTTCATTGAACAGCTGCGGAGCATAGGCGGAAAGCCAGTTGGAATCAAACTTGTTGTCGGACATAAAGAAAATATTGAAGAGCTCGCCAGCTATATGAAAAAAAGCGGGAAACACCCTGATTTCATTACAGTGGATGGCGGAGAAGGCGGTACAGGGGCGTCCTTTCATGAATTGGCGGATTCCGCAGGGCTGCCGATTTTCACGGCGCTCCCAATGGTTCATCAAATATTGAAAGAATACGGTGTCAGACATCAGGTGAAACTCTTTGCTTCTGGCAAGCTTCTCTCGCCTGATAAAATTGCGATCGCCCTTTCAATGGGAGCTGACTTTGTGAATATTGCCAGAGGTCTCATGTTTTCAGTCGGATGCATTCGCGCCCAAGTCTGCCACACGAATAAATGCCCGGTCGGGGTCGCCACGACTGATCCAAAGCTGCAAAAGGGTTTATCGATTGAAGAAAAAAAATACCGAGTGTGCAATTATATCCTGTCTCTTAGAGAAGGTTTGTTTAATTTATCCGCAGCTGCGGGTATAGAATCGCCTATTCATTTTAATGAAAAACATATTATTTTTAGACAAGAGAATGGCGAGACAAGCGAAGTGCCGATGTTCTCAGGCACACAGCCATCTGTCTAGCTCGAAAAGGTGCGGAAACGCGCCTTTTTTGTTAATATTTTTGATCAATCGCGTACTAAGTTTGCAAACAGTAGAGTTTAAGGAAATCATCTCAAGCGAAGACGGCATCTCCTATGAAGGAGAAAGATGGTTGATGGGCGAGCTAAAGTAAAAAAACAGGGACACTTTATCAGCCCCTGCCCGCCTTTTCATAAAAAAACTGCAAACAAGTCCATTTTTCGTGAAAAGGATTGTTTACAGTGAAAGCTGCTTTATTTTGTTTCGTTATTTTCCTGCTGTTCTGCTACGCGGTCAAGTGCCATTGTATAGGCATCGTTGCCATAGTTCAAGCAGCGTTTGACACGTGAGATGGTTGCAGTGCTTGCACCTGTTTCCGTCTCAATTTTATGATACGTGTTTCCCTCACGAAGCATACGCGCTACTTCAAGACGCTGTGATAAAGATTGGATTTCATTGATGGTACATAAATCATCAAAGAATCGATAACATTCTTCCAGGTCTTTAAGGGATAAGATGGAGTTGAATAACTGATCTAAGCTTTTGCCCCTTAATTTATCAATTTGCATCTTAATACATCTTCTCCTTTACTATTGCCACACCGCTTCGCACGATCTTCTTCTAAGAAAGCGGTATCTTTCCTGACTAATTTTTTTAAAACCTCAGCAATGAGCTTTGAACAGATCATGACAGGTTTGGTTCTACGCTGAAAATGCCGTCAGGTTCTTTCGTAAGCCGAAGCTTCTTTATCGTAAACAAATTCGACAAGTTCTGTCATTTTCCTTGTATGACAATCTGACAAACTTGTTTGCTTCCGGTATAAAGATGACTTCTGCTTGGTTAGGTCTTCTGCCCTCATATACAGGCTTTACGGAAAGCTCGGCGAGACCACAAATATGCGCCCCGCCTTGCTCGGGTTATTCAAAATATGTTGGCCGGTCAGCGTAACCGGCAAATTCATTTTACAATTAGAGTACTTCATTCGTCATGTCAAAGCCCTCTGCTTTGTCAACAGCTCCACATAAGATCATGATCACTTACATGGCAGTGAAGAGAACCATGGCTCACTTCTGCCCTATAACAGCAGTCAGAAATGCGGCAAAGATGATACAGCTCCACTCTGTTATATTTTAACGCATTATAGACGGAAAGAGTACAGTTTTTTTCATGACATCAAATATTCCTCTTGGTGTCACTCGAATATACGGCAAATGTGTACTTTGGAAAAAGACAAGTGTATCAATTGGGCAGTCAAATGGATAGCCACGCTCAATGAGCAGCTCGCGTAATGTTTGTTCCTGCTGAAGAACAGTCTCAAATGGTTCAGCCGATGCACAGCCGGATAATTGCAGCGGGATTTCGTGCAAAATTTTCCCGTTCTCTGTGAGTACGATTCCCCCGCCAATTTCTTTCATCCGCTTATGTGCCAGCATCATATCTTCTTTATTCTTCCCGATCACTAAAATATCACCCGTGAGCGAAAATGAGCTGACAAAGCCCTGCACTTTATTTGCGAACCCTTTTAGCATCGTATTCACACGCCACTCACCTTTTCGGTCAATCAGGCTAAAGAAGCTTTGATCATGGTCACATGACAGCTGGTTGATTGAGTTATCAATTTCCACTGTATAAGGCTCCATGATGACAGCATTTCTCATCTTCACACCTAGCGGCATAGAGAATTGCAAATCACTCATCGTGAGGTCGTAGCTTAAATCTAATGGAGCAAGCCCGCCATTTTCCCATTTTGTTTCTTGGAATTGATGCTGGTTCTCGCCATCTAATTTGAGAATAACCCCTTTAGATATCACCGTTTCAGGATTTGGGTTCATTGGATCATCTAAAATATTCAAAGAAGCCAGTCGGCCTGGGCCAACAACGCCTAGTAAATCATCAATTTGATAGTATTTTGCAATGTTAAATGTCGCCATATTATACGCATCAATGATCGGCACGCCTTCTTCAAGGGCAATCGAAATCAAACGGTTAATCATGCCTTCCTCATAAAAGTGAGGGGCAGCACCATCTGTTGTATAGAAAAAGTGATCATAGTGTCTAAAGTCACGCTCATGCAGTTCTCTTAAAATGTTCACTAAATCTGGGCGGATGGAAGAATGCCGCAATGAAACATGATAGCCAAGGGACAAGCGTTTTAACACATCGTCGGCATTCATCGCTTCATGATCACTGTCCGCGCCAAACAGCTTCATTTTTGTTAGCGTTTTCTCAGAAGCTCCTGGGAAATGCCCTTCAATTCGTTTTCTCTGCTTCTTTGTTTCTTGCATGCAATATAAAATGAGATCGTCACCGTCCATCAATCTTGGCCAGCTTGTTAATTCGCCGCCTTGGAGGACGTCAGGATGATCAATCCATTCCTTCCGGTAGTTGACTGGCAGCATCTCATCTTCATATCTGACTTCCGTTTGAAGATCGTATCTGGACCACCAGAAATACTGAAATGGCTGCTTTTTTAATTCACATAAGGTGGAAAGCGCTTTCTTTTCATTGCTTTGCAAAAGAAGAAATAAGTTATCGCTGACCATCGTTGTTGTGCCAAATTGAGACACATATTCTGCAAGTGATTGGGGATTATAAATATGGAACGGATGCGCGTGAGGCTCTATATACCCAGGCACAATGTATTTCCCTTCACAATCAATCACACGTTTAGCTGATTTATTTTGAGGAAGCTCTGCTCCGACATAAACAATTCGATCATCATGTATCCAAATATTTGCCTTCACCCATTGCTTCAAAAACGGGTTAAGCACGAGTCCATTCGTTAAAAGGAGTGTTGGAACTATTTTTGAGTCGACTACATCGATTTGTGTGCGGATGTCATTGTTTCTCCAATTAAAAGTACGTTCGGACATTCACATACTCTCCTTCATTTGTATTAGCCCTATCGTAACATAACGAACTACGTTACGCATTAATGAAACGTTACAATTTCTTGAAATCACACTTAAAATAATTTAAAAAAGGAGATTCACCTTCAATGAAACCTAATCTCGGCTTAATGGAAGCGCTCATTAGAATTGCCTGCGGAATGACAATATGTACTGTGGCTGGATCCTTATATGCTAGAAAACCATGGAGTAAAATGCTGCTTTTGGGCATCATGTTTGGCGGTATGAAACTGGGATCTGGCATTCTTCGTTTTTGTCCAGTGACATATATGTGTGAGCAGCAGGACACACATAAAGAGAAGGCTGAGTAAGGCAGCCTTCTTTTTTTGTGATCATTTTCATCTCATTCCGCTGCTTCACACCATTCGACCATTGTCCCTGCAATAATTTCAGCTGCTTCAATCACATGCTCAATGTCAATGGATTCATTCGGAAAATGGGCAAGCTCCGTTGTTCCCGGTCCAAACACGATGATCGGAATACCTGCTGCCTGTGACAGTAATCCGCCGTCAGTTCCCCAAGGGGCGGCTTCGATTTTCGGCGGCTGCTTCATGACCGCTTCATATTGTTCCTTCAATAAACCTAAAAGCGGATGATCTGTATCGATTGAACCCGGAAGCCATCTTGCACCAAACCATTCGACCTCAACAGGATGCTCTTGGAACCATTCATCTTTTTCTCCGAGTCCTGCCATCCAATTTTCTAATTCCTTCTCTGCCTGTTCTACCGTTTCACCGGGCATCACCCCGAGCCTGCCTTCCATTGTGACAAGGTCTGCTACAGAGGATGGCCAATCACCGCCTTGAATTTTCCCGATATTGATTGGGATCGGGATTGGGATATGCTGAAACAGCGGCTCGGTGATTCGCTGATTTCTTTCTTCTTCAAGTGCCGCTATACGTGAAAGGACAATCGTGCTCTTTTCAATAGCAGAAACGCCGTGATATCTTGTTCCGCCATGAGCAGCCCTTCCTTTAATATGCAGTCTGAACCATTTAGATCCCTGCTGAATCGGAAAGATTTTCATATGACTTGGCTCTGGAATGATGGCTGCATCTGCGGTATATCCTCTTAGTATGGCTGCAAGGGTGCCTGCACCGCCGCTCTCTTCTTCGACAACACTATGAAACACAACATCTCCCTTCAGCGGAATCTGAAGCGCATGCAGTGCCTCAAGTGCAAAGAGTAAAGAAACGTTTCCACCTTTCATATCTGTTGCCCCGCGTCCATAAAGTCTCCCGTTTATGATATGCCCGCTGTAGGGCGGATATGTCCATTGTTTGTGATCACCTGCTGGGACAACATCCACATGCCCATTTAATAAAATAGATTTGCCTCCGCCTTTTCCTTTCAATCGTCCGGCGACATTGGGACTTCCTTTAAAGGAACGCCTCGGGGAATAAAAATACGGATGGTTCAGCAAGTCATCCCCGCCAATGTCCCATACGTCAACATCAAAGCCAATGGCAGAAAGTTTATTTGCTACGATTTGCTGTACTTCTTGCTCATTTCCTTGTGTGCTGTCACATTGCACCATTTGCTGAAGAAGCGTCACGGCTTCCTCCTTATGCTCTTTCATCCAGTTTCTGATACGTGTGGTTGGCTGCAAGTCGGTCATCCTTTCTACACAACAGATTTGACATCAGGCGCTAAAATGAGCGGCGCCTCTGTCGCCCTCATGACATCTTCCGGCTGAAACGGCGGCATGACTTCACGCAAAATGAGCAGCTGTGATTTGACCTCAATGACTGCCATATCCGTAATAATCAGGTCCACACAAGACTTAGCAGTTAAGGGCAGCGTGCAGGCTGCTTTTATCTTAGATTGTCCGTGTTTATCAAGGTGGCTCATCACGACCACCACCTTTTTCGCTTTTTGCGCAAGTTCAATGGCTCCACCCATACCCGGCACTCGTTTCCCTGGCACAATCCAATTGGCAAGATCCCCATGACTGCTGACTTCAAGTGCACCTAAAATGGTCATATCCAGCATCCCTTTGCGAATGATGCCAAAAGCGGTTGTGCTGTCCATATATGAGCCGCCTTTTGTTAACGTAATGGGAAAACCGCCGGCATTGCACAAATTCGGATCTTCTTCCCCTTGTACTGGTGAACCGCCTGCTCCCATAATGCCGTTTTCTGCATGCAGCCACACCTCGTAATGTGCTGGGATGTACTCAGCTGCAAGGGTCGGGATGCCGATCCCAAGATTCACAATCATGCCATCTTCAATTTCCTGTGCCGCGCGTTTGGCTATGCGGTGTCTTAAATCGATGTCTCCCATGCCCATGTCCAGTTCACTCCTTTTGATTGCACGATCTGGTTCACAAATACGCCTGGTGTGACGATTTCCTCTGGATGAAGCCCGCCCACAGGCACAATCTCTTCTACTTCCGCAATGGTCCAATCTCCTGCCATCGCCACAATCGGGTTTGTATTCCGTGCACTTTTATCAAAAATCAGATTGCCTGCTTCATCTGCTTTGAGGGCATTCACAATCGCGATATCTGCAGTCAGTGCAGGCTCAAGAATATACTTCTTTCCATCCAGCTGAACCAATTGTTTCTCATCAAGATTGAGGCTATCCATGCCGACATCTGTCACAATGCCCGCTAAACCCATCCCGCCTGCCCTGATCTTTTCTGCCAGGATGCCCTGCGGGTAAAAAAGAACGTCTAGTGTACCTGCCTGCATTTTCTGCCCGGCAATTGGATTTGAGCCAATATGAGAGGCAATGATTTTCTTCACTCTTCCTTCTGTGATCAGCCTGCCAACACCGATTTGCGGGAAGCCTGCATCGTTTCCGATCAATGTCAGGTCTTTGATATTGGCTTCTAAAATGGCATCGATCAATGATGGCGGGGACCCCACACCGCCAAAGCCGCCAAACATGATGGTCATTCCGTCTCTAAAATGCGTGATGACTTGATCAAAGTTCGCTGTTTTGTTCATCATCTTTCCTCCCTACATGGCAGATGGGAAAAACCCTCGATTGATGACTTCTTGCTCGACCTGCGTCATTGTCTGCCCGAATAAATGAATCAGTTCATCCATCTCCTGCTGCGTAATGGAAAGCGGCGGTGCGATCATGACCGCTGCACCTCCCACACCATCCTCTCCAGCGCTTGCTGGGTAAACAAGCAAACCATTTTGCTTGGCCGTCTCCACAACTAAATGCGTCATTTGAGCATGGGCAGGAAATGGTGTTTTCGATAATCGGTCTGCGACAAACTCAATGCCAATGAGCAGTCCCTTTCCTCTCACATCCCCTATGATGGAATGTTTTGTTTGCAAATCCTTTAAAGCATTCATTAAATATCGGCCAGACAGATCAGCCCGTTCTGAAAGCTGGTGTTTTTTCATGTATCGAATGACAGCCAGTGAGACGGCTGCTGAAAGCGGGTTGCCGCTATAAGTGTGGCCTGCCATCACAGAGCCCGAACCGCTGAGAATCGGTGCAATCACATGATCCGCTGAGACAGCTGCTGCAATTGGTGAATAGCCGGCGCTCATGCCTTTTCCGAGTACCATAATATCTGGTACGACGCCCCAATGTTCCATGGCAAACATTTTCCCAGTTCGTCCAAAGCCTGTCATGACTTCATCTGCAATCATTAAAATATCGTTTTCCTCACAAACTCGCTTCATCGCCGCAAAATATCCATCTGGCGGAACAAGCGCCGCGCCCGCTGCTCCAACAATCGGCTCTGCAATAAAAGCCGCAATCCTCTCTTTTCCTATACGCTGGATGACAGTTTTAAATTCCTGTACATACCATTCGACCTGCTTGCTTTCTTCCTTTGGCAGCCACGAACGGTAGCTGTATGGCGGAGACAGCACCGGGTGTTTTTCGAGCAGTGGTTCAAAGCGCTCTCTCCTTGCAATATGCCCTGACATCGACAGCGCACCGAGTGTGATGCCATGATAACTCATCCATCTTGAAATGATGTGATTCTTCTCAGCCTTCCCCTGCTCCTGCCAATGCTGAATGGCAATTTTCATGGCGGTCTCTGTTGCCTCTGATCCGCTTCCGACAAAAAAAGACCAGTTCAGGTTCCCTGGGCAGAGCGTACTCAATTCATAGGCAAGTTCTTCTGCTGGTTCATTTGTGAATTGTGATCTGTACGTAAAGCTCACCTTTTCCGCTTGCTCTGTCATGGCATCAATGATGTCTCGTATGCCATGTCCAATACTTGCCGTGACAGCACCCGATGAGCCGTCTAAATATTTTTTCCCGTCCCGATCATATAAATAAATCCCCTCTCCTTTCACAGCCACAGGATAATGCTGATTCAACATCGGTTTGATTAAGTAATCCCGGGTCTCCACTTTGTCATTCCTCCCTCTCTCGTCAGCAGCTGCATCTTTCTTTTTTCATGAATCGCAAGAAAATTTTGTATACTTGTTATAAGATTAGCTTAATCAAGAGGGCAGTCATCCTCCATTCGCCACATGCCCGAATTTCACACGTATTTTTTATACATCGTGTATAAGAGTGTTCAAAAGGAGGTCATGAGTCTATGGCGATTCTCGTCAAAGATGCACTCTCGCTCGATATCATGAAGGAAACAAAGCTGCTTGCTGGGGAAAATGGACTGGACCGTCTCATTCAGTGGGTGACCATCGTGGAAATTATCGAAGATACTTCAAGGCTTTCAGAAGGAGAGCTGCTCGTCACAACCGGCTTTGGGCTTGCAGACAATCAGGAAAGGCGCACCCGGCTTGAGGAGCTGATTCAATCTCATCGTCTATCAGCCATTGCGATTTATAAAGGCGTATACTTAACAGAAATTCCGGCATCACTGATCGAAGCTGCCAAAAACAGCGGCATTCCACTCATCGAGATTCCTTCACATGTCAACTTCTCAGACATTACAAAAGCCGTCCTAGAGCAAATCGTCAGCAGCCAGCTCCATCAGCTTAAATATTCTTCAGCCATTCACCAAAGACTGACCCATTTAAATGTCAGCAATAAAAATGTCACACAAATTACAGATGAGCTGGCACACCTCACTTCGGCGAACATCGTTGTGCTTGATGTTTTTTTACATCAAACAGCAGCTCATCTCATAAAAGATGAAGTGACGTACGCTCCTGCTTTTGGCTTTCTGACAGATCATGAACCAATCGAAACGACGCCTCTTCTCAAGCAGGCTGAGGAGAAAGGAAGGCTCGTTTATGACACGTGCGGTGCGTTTGTCCTCGCTGCATGTCCAGTGATTGCGATGGGCGATATTTTCGGATTTATTGTATCTTTAAAGAAAAAGGATGCGTGGCATCATCTCGACGCGATTGCCATCGAGCATGCCGGGGCGGTGTATGCGATTGAATGGCTGAAGCAAAAAGCCATTCAAGATACAGAAAACCAAATGCAAGGTCATTTGTTAGATGATATTTTGCAGCAGCAGTACACAGAAGAAAGCTATGTGGTCGAACAAGCAACAAAGCTGCAATACGATATGAGCGATGAGCAGGTGGTCATCTACTTTCAATTTCAGCATCAGCATACACAGCTCGATCACCAAATGATGCAGCGCCTGTCTCAATTGCTCACGTCGATATTTGAACGCAGACATATTCCTTTTTTACTTAAAACAAGGCTCGATTCCATTTTTGTTCTTACGCCAGCAGGAAAAAAAGCATTTCAAGAAGCGGAGTGGTATCGTGCAGCAGAGGAGTGCCGGAGCACTTGGTCTTATTTTTTTCCCGTCCATCCGATTGTGATTGGCATCGGGAGAGCCTATGACCAGATCGGTCTCTTTTCAAAAAGCGCGAAGGAAGCACAGTATGCAGCAAGGCTTCTTCCACTTTTAAAGACAGACGAATGCATCATTCATTATCAGAAGCTCGGTTTATACGGGATGCTGCTTGAAATGAATGAAGCGGGTATGAATTTGCATGACTTTTACGTGGAGCTGTTAAGTCCCTTGCTTTATACGAAAAAACAGGGGGCTGACCTGATCCATACACTCGAAGTGTATTTGACACACAATGAAAATATTCAAAAATCTGCGGGGGAATTGTTTATTCACAGGCATACATTAAGCTATCGCTTAAAACAAATTGAAACGAGAACAGGCTGCAGCCTCAAATCCACGGATGACCGGATGAAGCTGCAGCTCAGTATCATGGCGTACCGCCTATCTGGTCTGCTTGATCAGATGAGAACCATTTCATGATTCATTCGGCGTTTTCACCCATAGATTCATATCTTCAATTTTGTCAAAAATATAGCAGTTGTTTTGGAAACGCCCGGTATACGTATAGCCGAGCTGATAAAACACTTGGTTCATTCCATAGGACAGTGCACGTGCGAGAGAATAAAAGACATAGATGTGCATGGATTGAAGTTCTTTTTCGAGTGCTAGAATCAAATGATGCATGAATCCTAGTTTTCTGTATGATGGAAGGGTCGCACAATCTGTTAATTCCGCATGACCATACGGCGCATTGATTTCAGCGGATGCCGCACTCACAATGTGCCCGTCATGTTCAACGGCATAAAAGACGGTCCCTTCCTCCATCACCTTTTGGATGTAATCTGGCTCATTCATTGGCGTAGGATACGTTTCAAAAACGGTATCATAGAGCTTTGCCAGCTTGTGAATATCCTGCGTATCCGCTTTCCTCATCACATACTCATCCTGCCAAGTGCCTTGGTCTTTTTTGAGAGGCTTTTTCTGAATAGACGCAACAATTTCATCTTCCTTCAGCCAATACGGGCTGTTCATCCGATCCTCCGTCAGAAAGAGCGACATGCCGTACGCATCACTTCCAAGGAAATAATGAGAAAACACGCCTTCAAGCCGAAAGCCTTTTTCTAAAAAAAGAGGCATATGCTCACGCCTGACTTTCACAATGACCTTAGAAGCCTTGCAGTCTGCCGCTTCCTTTAGAACCGACTGAATCACATCCCGCACCCTGCCGCTGTAGTCATCCAAACGGATGCGCTCATTAAATGAATCAATACAGATCGAGGCAGAAAAACGCTCGTTTGCAAGTTCCTTCAATTGCACCATATACTCATCCTCTCTTATAAATCAGCTAATAAATAAAATCCAAATGGAAAATGAAACAATGACGATACCAGAAAAAATCGACATGATCATATACCTAATGGCTGAGCCTTTTTTGGCTTTGTTTTGCTTTCTCGCTTCATACATGATGAGATTGGAAAACAGTATAAATAAAATAAGTAACACAATTGCAAATAGAATGATTCCTTGAATGACCATGCTGCCTCCTCATAAACTCGTCATCCCATACTACTTCTTCATATTCAATCATCATCCCTTCTCATGAACAAAAAACACCTTTCCATCTCGTCAGATAGAAAGGTGTTTTGATTAAACGTTTTTCCCTGCAGCCTTCAGCGCACGGGCACCGATGTCACGGCGATAAAATAGACCTGGCTGTATGATTTCTTCAACCGCTTCATACACTCTTGATCTTGCCGCTTCAAATGTGTCGTCAAATGCGGTTACATTCGCTACACGGCCGCCATTTGTGACGAATTGATCGTTTTCTTTTTTTGTTCCTGCGTGGAAGGTCACAACATCAGAGACAGTCGTTTGCAAGGCACCGATCGGCGTCCCTTTTGCATAGTCCTCAGGGTACCCTTCTGATGCTAGAACCACACTGACAACTGCAGTGTCTTTCCACTGTAAGTCCACATCTTTTCCATCAAGAATATCGAGGAAGACTTGGACTAGATCTGATTCAAGACGAGGGAGAACCACCTGCGTTTCAGGGTCGCCAAAGCGTGCATTGAATTCAATCACCTTTGAGCCTTCTGGTGTCAGCATTAAGCCCGCATATAAAATGCCTGTAAATGGACGCCCTTCCTGCACCATCGCGCGAGCTGCCGGTTTGACGACATCTTCCACCGCTTTTTGGACCACTTCATCTGAAATTTGCGGAACTGGTGAATAAGCGCCCATCCCGCCGGTATTCGGCCCTTTGTCATCTTCAAAGGCCCGTTTGTGATCCTGCGCAATCACCATCGGGTACACCTTTTCTCCGTTGACAAAAGCCATGAGTGAAAATTCTTCGCCTGTTAAAAATTCTTCGATGACAACAGATGCACTTGCATCGCCAAACTTTTCATCCTCTAAGAAATCATGCAGACAATCGACCGCCTCTTCCAGCGTCATGGCCACTGTGACGCCTTTTCCTGCGGCAAGCCCGTCTGCTTTAATGACAATCGGCGCACCCTTTTCTTCCACATATGCTTTTGCTTCTTCAAACGATGTAAAGGCAGCGTAAGCAGCCGTCGGGATATCGTAATTCTTCATTAAATCTTTTGCAAATTCCTTTGAGCCTTCAATGACCGCGGCTTTTGCATTCGGTCCAAATACTTTTAGACCTGCTTCTTCAAATGCATCAACGACACCTGCGATTAAAGGAACCTCTGGACCGACAATGGTTAAGCCGATCTCGTTTTCTTTTGCAAAACGAATTAATGCCTCATGATCGCCTTCGTCGATTGGTACAAGCTTCGCAGCATCTGTCATTCCATCATTTCCGGGTGCGACAAATACTTGGCTGACAAGTTCACTTTGCTTCACTTTCCATGCGATGGTATGCTCTCTTCCGCCTCTGCCGATAATTAGTACGTTCACACTGTCATCCCCTTAATGTTTGAAATGTCTAACGCCAGTGAAGACCATGGCGATGCCGTATTCATCTGCTTTTTGAATCGATTCTTCATCACGAATAGATCCGCCTGGCTGAATGATCGCTGTGACGCCTGCCTTTGCAGCAGCTTCCACTGTATCGCCCATTGGGAAGAATGCATCAGAGCCTAGTGCGCTTCCTTTTGCCTTTTCACCTGCTTGCTCAATGGCAATGTTAGCTGAGCCCACACGGTTCATTTGACCAGCACCGATCCCTGCTGTCATTTGATCTTTCGCAAGGACAATCGCATTTGATTTCACATGCTTGACGACTTTCCAAGCTAGCTTTAAGTCTTTCCATTCGTCTTCTGTTGGTTCTCTTTTCGTTGGAATAGAGATGGTTGCTTCCTCTAATCCGTACGTGTCAATATCCTGAACAAGCAGTCCGCCATGGACACTTGTCAGCTGCTTTTCTTTTTTCCCGAGATCCGCTTCTACATCTAATGTTAATAGACGAAGGTTCTTTTTCGCCGTTAACACGTCAAGGGCTTCTGGGCTGAACGATGGGGCGATGACAATTTCTAAGAAAATCGTATGCAGCACGTCAGCTGTTTGTTTGTCTACTTCACGGTTAAGTGCCACAATGCCGCCAAAAATAGAAGTTTCATCTGCCTTGAATGCTCGGTCAAATGCTTCTGCAATCGTTTCTCCTGTACCAACGCCGCACGGGTTCATATGCTTCACAGCGACAGCTGCCGGCTCTGTGAATTCACGTACAATTTGGAGAGCTGCATCTGCATCTTTGATATTGTTGTAGGAAAGTTCTTTTCCATGTAATTGCTTTGCAGTAGCCAAAGAACCTTTGGCTGGAAGAGCATTTTCATAGAAAGTCGCCGCTTGGTGCGGGTTTTCTCCATAACGAAGGGATTGTTTTTTCTCAAACGTGACAGTGAACTGTTCTGGCTCTGTTTCGCCCACAAAGTTTGTTAAGTAATCCGCAATCAGAGCATCGTATGCAGCCGTATGACGGAATACCTTGGCAGCGAGCTCACGTTTTTTCTCGAGTGACACGCCGCCTTCTTTGATTTGCTGGATGACTGTATCATAGTCACGAGGATCGACAATCACTGTGACGTCTTGGTGGTTTTTTGATGCCGCACGAAGCATTCCCGGTCCGCCAATATCAATGTTTTCAATTGCTTCTTCATATGTCACATCGTCTTTTGAAATCGTCTCTTTGAATGGATAGAGATTCACGACAACAAGATCAATCGGCTGAATGCCATGCTTTTCAATCTGTGCCATATGCTCATCGTTTTCTCTCACTGCTAAAAGCCCGCCATGAATGTTCGGGTGAAGTGTTTTGAGTCGTCCATCCATGATTTCAGGGAATCCAGTGACTTCAGAAATCCCAATGACATTGATGCCGTTCTCTTGAAGAAGCTTGTGTGTACCTCCAGTTGAAATCACTTCAACGCCAAGTTCTGTTAATTCTTTCACAAAAGGTACAAGATTCGTTTTATCGGAAACACTGATTAATGCGCGTTTGATCGTCATGCCTTCGTCACCTCATTAAGATAATTCTAAAAGTGATTTGATCACTTTTGGATATAGTGTGTGTTCTAGTTCATGCATTCTTTTTTCAATCGATTCAAGCTCTTCCCCTTGTTCGATATAAATCGCGGCTTGGTCAATAATCGGGCCGGTATCCATACCTTCGTCGACAAAATGGACAGTGATTCCTGCCACTTTGACGCCTGCTTGATAGGCTTGTCCAATGGCATCCAGTCCTGGGAAGGCTGGCAGCAAGGACGGGTGGATATTGACAATTTTCCCTCTGAATGCTTCAAGTAATGTCGGACCAATCAGTCTCATATACCCAGCAAGGAAAATCCATTCCACTTCATGCAGCCTAAGCTGTTCAATGATCGTTTGTTCAAAAGCGGCTTTATTCGGAAAAGCCTTCGGGGTAAAGGCAAAGGAGGGAATGCCCTCTTTCTCAGCACGCTCCAGCACCTTTGCACCCGGTTTATCACAAATCACAATGGCGGCCTCTGCCTGCCACTGTTCTTTTTTTAATGTATCCATAATGGCTTGAAAATTCGTCCCGCTTCCAGAGGCGAAGATCGCAAACTTCTTCATGAGAGGCTTCCACCGCCGAATGTGACACCTTCTCCTTTTTGAACACGGCCGATGAGAAATGCTTTCTCTCCGTCTTCTTCAAGTCCTCTGATCACTTCGACAAGGTCATCTTCTTTTACCGCTAAAACAAAACCAATGCCCATATTAAACACGTTGAACATTTCTTCAGCCTTTAACTGTCCTTTTTCTTGAATAAAGGAGAAAATTGGCGGTACTGGCCATGAGCCGTTATCAATCTCAACGCCAAGCCCTTCAGGCAGCATACGCGGTAAATTTTCAATAAAGCCGCCGCCTGTCACATGTGCCATGCCGTCAATCTTGCCGGCTTTCACTTGTTTGAGAACAGGCTTCACATAAATTTTGGTCGGTTCAAGCAGCTCTTCTCCAAGCGGTCTTGTAAAAGGTTCATACGTTTGATGCAGATCCAGACCAGCGTCTTCCAGCAATACTTTACGAACGAGGGAGTACCCATTGCTATGAATTCCGCTTGAGCTGAGTCCAATAAGCAAGTGCCCCTCTTTAATGCTCTCTCCTGTCACGATTTCATCCTTTTCAACGACGCCTACTGAAAAACCAGCAATATCATATTCATCTTCTGTGTAAAGACCCGGCATTTCTGCTGTTTCTCCGCCGACAAGCGCTGAACCAGACTGCTCACAGCCGTCAGCCACACCTTTGACGATTGATTCAATTTTTATCGGATCTGCTTTACCAACTGCTAAGTAATCTAAGAAAAAGAGCGGCTCTGCCCCTTGTGCCAGCACATCGTTGACACACATTGCCACGGCATCAACACCGATCGTATCGTGTTGATCCATTAAAAAGGCAAGCTTTAATTTTGTTCCGACACCATCTGTTCCTGAGACAAGAACGGGCTTTTTGTATGGCAGCTCAGATAAATCAAACATACCGCCAAATCCGCCTAGAGCACCCATGACGCCTGCTCTTTTTGTACGTTCTACGTGTGTTTTCATTCGTTTGACGGCTTCGTATCCTGCTTCGATGTCGACACCGGCGTTTTTATATGCTTCTGACATCCCATTCACTCCTTTTAGCTGCTTCTCTTCCATTTATTTTCAGCAGAATGAAAGAGCAGCATATCAAATCATCTTGACTGCTGCTCCTTTATTCGATTATTTCGTCAGTGCTGTTTCCTTCACATGCGGAAGAACAGTATCTTCATAAATTTCAGTCGGATATTTCCCAGTAAAGCATGCTAAACATTGACCGCGCTGCGGATCATCATACTTCCTGCCAATCCCGTCCATTAAACCGTCTACAGATAAAAATGCAATGGAGTCTGCACCGATTTCCTGTCTAATTTCTTCCACTGAATGAGAAGAAGCAATCAGCTCTTCATGTGTGGACGTATCAATTCCATAAAAACATGGATGTGCGATTGGCGGTGAACTAATGCGCACATGGACTTCCGTCGCACCCGCTTCTCTTAGCATCGTCACAATGCGGCGGCTCGTAGTTCCGCGTACGATGGAATCATCCACCATCACGACACGTTTTCCTTCGACGACCCCGCGCACAGCTGACAGCTTCATGCGCACGCCCTGCTCACGCAATGCTTGAGACGGCTGAATAAACGTCCGGCCGACATAACGGTTTTTAATCAAACCGAGCTCATATGGAATACCTGTTGCTTCGGCATATCCAATTGCTGCAGAAATACTCGAATCTGGTACACCTGTCACGACATCTGCTTCGACATGCGCTTCCTCGGCAAGCTTTTTGCCAAGGTTCTTTCTCGCACTATGCACGTTGATGCCGTTGATATTGCTGTCAGGTCTTGAGAAATAAATGTATTCCATGCTGCACATGCTGCGGTTAATGTTCATGGAGAAGCGTTCAGATTTCAGGCCTTCATCATTAATGATCAGCATTTCGCCAGGCTCCACATCTCGTAAATACGTGGCACCGACAACATCAAATGCACATGTTTCAGAAGCAACAACATACGCGTCCCCAAGCATACCAAGTGAAAGCGGACGTAAGCCGTTCGGATCAAGTGCCACAATCATTTCTGTTTCCGTCATAATTAAGAAAGCATATGCGCCTTTAAGCATGGACAGGGCATTTTTGATCTGCTCTTTCAATTCAACATAGCCGCTGCGCTTAATTAAATGAGCGAGCACTTCAGTGTCAGAAGATGTTTGGAATATACTCCCCTGGTTCTCTAGCTGCTGCTTTAATTGCGTTGCATTCACTAAGTTCCCATTATGAGCAAGCGCAAGACTGCCGTTGTTTTGCGAGCGGAAGAAGAGGGGCTGCACATTTTCAAAGCCGCCTCCGCCTGCTGTCGCATACCGAACGTGTCCGATCGCTCCTTTGCCTTTCAGATCCTTTAGCTCACCGTTTTGAAAGACTTCCGTAATCAGTCCAAGGCCTTTATGTGCCGTCAGGTTTTCACCATCTGTTGCAATGATTCCCGCACCCTCTTGTCCGCGGTGCTGAAGACTATGCAATCCGTAATATGTGATTTGCGGGGCTTCTTCGTGTCCCCAAACCCCAAAGACGCCACACTCTTCGTTTAAGCCTCTGATTTCAGCAAGCATGGGATCGCTCCTTTCCATGCGCGTTCAAGCTCGTTGACCGCTGCATGAATCCATTGTTGTCCTTCTTGATTTTTGACAGTGAATACACCATCATTTGTGACCGTTCCAACTTCTTTCGCATCTTTGACAGCCGCAGCAAATGCTTCGCGGTGCTCTGGTTTCACTGTAACGACAAAACGTGACTGAGTTTCACTGAATAATGAAGCTTCGCTGTTTAAATCAATTTGGATATGAGCGCCAAGACCATCTGTTCCAAATGTACTTTCAGCAAGTGCAACACCAAGACCGCCTTCAGACACATCGTGTGCTGATTGAACAAGTCCGTTTTGAATCGCAGCAAGAAGGGCTTCCTGACGCGTGAGCTCTACATCCAAATCAATTTCCGGTGCTTTTCCGTAAATACGGCCTTCTGTCATCTTTTGAAGCTCACTGCCTGCAAATTCTTCCTTCGTCTCACCTATGATGAAAATCACATCGCCAGCCTGCTGGAACGACTGCGTCGTAATATGAGCTGTGTCTTCAACCAAACCAACCATTCCAATGACTGGTGTTGGGTAAATCGCTGTTCCATTTGATTCGTTATATAAAGAGACGTTACCACCGATAACTGGTGTGCTTAGCTTGCGGCACGCTTCGCTAATACCGTCAGCAGATTTTTCAATTTGCCAGAAAATTTCTGGTTTTTCTGGATTACCGAAGTTCAGGTTATCTGTTACTGCAAGCGGACGAGCGCCTGAGCACACAATGTTACGTGCTGCTTCTGCCACTGCGATTTTCCCGCCGACTTCTGGATCAAGGTAAAGATAACGTGCGTTACAATCGGTTGTCATCGCAAGGGCTTTTTTCGTTCCGCGGATTCTTAAAACGCCCGCATCAGAGCCTGGTGCAACGACTGTATTTGTCCGAACCATGTAGTCATATTGATCATAAACCCATTCTTTACTTGCAATTGTTGGCTGCTGAAGGAGCTGCTTTAACGTGTCGGCTGCATCTGCGATAGCAGGTGCTTCAACTTTTGTTTCTAAAAACTCACGATAGTATGCAGGCTCACTTGACGGCTTGTGATAAACCGGCGCTTCTTCTGCAAGTGCATCAACAGGAAGCTCACATACCACTTCACCTTGATGAAGTAAACGAAGCATTTTATCGTCTGTCACATGACCGACTGATACCGCTTCAAGATCGTATTTTTCAAAAATATCAATGATTTCTTGTTCACGGCCTTTTTCAATGACCAAAAGCATTCTTTCTTGAGATTCAGACAGCATCATTTCGTATGCGGACATGCCTGTTTCACGCTGCGGTATGAGATCTAGATTCATCTCGATACCAGAACCTGCTTTACTCGCCATTTCAGCACTTGAGCTTGTTAAGCCAGCCGCTCCCATATCCTGAATTCCAACGAGTGCATCGTTTTTGATGACTTCAAGGCACGCTTCAAGCAGCAGTTTTTCCATGAACGGATCACCGACTTGAACAGCTGAGCGTTTTTCTTCTGATTCATCAGAAAATTCCTCAGATGCAAATGTTGCACCGTGAATCCCGTCACGTCCCGTTTTGGCACCAACGTACATGACCGTGTTGCCGACACCTTTTGCCTGCCCTTTTTTGATGTCCTCATGGTTGATTAATCCAACACACATCGCATTTACGAGCGGGTTGCCTTCATAGCTTTGATCGAAATGAACCTCTCCGCCGACTGTTGGAATTCCGATACAGTTTCCATAGCCTGCGATCCCTGCCACTACTTCTTCAAACAAGTACTTCACGCGCGGTGAAGTCAGTTCACCAAAACGAAGAGAGTTTAATACAGCAATTGGACGCGCACCCATGGAGAATACATCACGGATAATTCCGCCGACACCTGTCGCCGCTCCTTGATACGGTTCAATTGCAGATGGATGGTTATGTGATTCGATTTTAAATACAACCGCTTGGTTGTCTCCAATATCAACGATTCCAGCGCCTTCCCCAGGACCTTGAAGGACGTGCTCTCCTTTTGTCGGGAATTTGCTTAAAACAGGCTTTGAGTTTTTATAACTGCAATGCTCTGACCACATGACAGAAAAAATGCCCGTTTCTGTGTAGTTTGGCAGCCTGCCAATAATGGATTCGATTAAAGCGAATTCTTCATCACTCAATCCCATTTGCTGATACAATTTCTCTTCTTTAATTTGCTTGTGACTTGGTTCAAGCAGTAGTGACATGAGTGTCCCTCCAATTTTTCACGATAGATTGAAACAATTTAAGTCCGTCTGCGCTGCCTAGTAATGAATCAACCGCGCGCTCAGGGTGCGGCATCATGCCGAGTACATTGCCCTCTTCATTCGTTACACCTGCAATACGATTCACACTGCCGTTAATATCGTCTCCATAAGTGAAAGCGATTTGGCCGCGTTCAATGAGCTTCGCTAGAGTGTCTTCATCACAGTAGAAATTGCCTTCACCGTGCGCTACAGGAATCTTAATGGATTCGCCTTTTTGATAACCGCTTGTAAATGGCGTTTCGTTGTTTTCTACAATGAGTTCAACTGGACGACAGATAAATTTCAAGTCTTTATTTCGTCTCATCGCACCCGGAAGAATGCCAAGCTCCTGAAGAATTTGGAACCCGTTACAAACACCAAGAACAGGTTTCCCTTCCTCAGCTGCTTTTTTCACCGCCGGCATGATGTTTGAGAAGCGGGCGATCGCACCACATCTTAAGTAATCCCCATAAGAGAAACCGCCTGGTACGAGTACACCGTCAAATCCGTCAAGACTCGTTTCGTCGTGCCATACATATTCAACTTGTTCACCTAGCTCATCTTGAATCGCATGGTACATATCGATATCACAGTTAGAGCCAGGCAAGACGATCACTGCAAACTTCACTGTGCGACAACCTCCTCCACCTCATAGCGGTAATCTTCAATCACCGTGTTGGCAAGTAATTTTTCGCACATTTCTTTGACGACTGTGTCTAAATCACGATCTGATTTTTCAATGACAAGCTCCATGTATTTCCCGATACGGACATCCTTTACTTCCTGATAAGACATGCTGTGCAAAGCGTGCTGCACGGCACTTCCTTGTGGATCAAGAACGCTCTCTTTTAAGCTGACAAAAATTTTCACTTTATACATGTTTATGGCCTCCAAGTCTTTTGAAAATTTCTTCGTATGCATTCGTTAAGCCGCCCAGGTTTCGTCTGAACACGTCTTTATCAAGCTTTTCGTTTGTATCTTTGTCCCAAAGCCTGCACGTATCAGGTGAAATCTCATCAGCTAGCAAAACACGATTCTCGTGATCTATTCCGAATTCAAGCTTGAAATCAATTAAATTCACATGGCAGTCTGAGAAGATTTGCTTTAACTCTTCATTCACTTGTCTTGTGATTGTTTTCATTTCCTCGACCTGCTCTGGTGTCGCTGCATCTAAAATGCGAATATGATCTTCTGTAATGAGCGGATCGCCGAGTGCATCATCTTTGTAGTAGAACTCAATCAAAGGTGTGTCCAGTTTTGTTCCCTCTGGAATGCCGAGGCGTTTTGACATACTGCCTGCCACTACATTACGTACAACCACTTCAAGCGGAACAATCTGCACCTTTTGAATGAGCTGCTCTGTTTCAGAAAGACGTTTCACAAAGTGATTGTTGATCCCTTTCTCATGAAGCATTTGAAAGATTAAGCTCGAAATTTCGTTGTTCAGTCTGCCTTTACCTTCGATTTCGGCTTTCTTTTCGCCGTTAAATGCTGTAGCTGAGTCTTTATATTCGACATATAAAATATGCTCGTCATCGGTCTGATAGATTTTTTTCGCTTTGCCTTCGTAGAGAAGTTCTTGTTTCACAGTCATTCAGGTTGGCCTCCTAATTTGAATGTTGGCAATTTTCAGGATTGGGCGCCTGGCAAGCAGGCGGCCCATTTCTTACGCAAGACCTAGACGTTCGAAAATCATATCGACATTTTTCAAATGATAGTTGTAATCGAAGCAGTCAGCGATTTGTTCAGGTGTTAAGCGTGACGTGATTTTTTCTTCTGCTTCTACTAATGAACGGAACGGCACTTGTTTCTCCCACGCTTCCATCGCCTTTGGCTGAACCGTGTCATATGCCTCTTCACGTGCCATGCCTGTATCGATTAATGCAAGAAGAACGCGCTGTGAGTAAATTAAGCCAAGTGTGCGGTCCATGTTGCGCTTCATATTTTCAGGGAAAACCGTTAAGTTTTTCACGATGTTTGAGAAACGGTTGAGCATATAGTTCAGTGCAATCGTTGCATCTGGTAAAATGATGCGCTCAGCAGATGAATGAGAAATATCACGCTCATGCCAAAGCGGTACATTTTCATAAGCAGTCAGCATATATCCACGGATCACGCGGGCAATTCCTGTCATATTTTCAGAGCCGATTGGGTTACGCTTATGCGGCATCGCTGATGATCCTTTTTGTCCTTTTGCAAAGAACTCTTCTACTTCACGTGTTTCACTCTTTTGAAGACCACGAATTTCAACAGCAAATTTCTCAATGCTCGTTGCGACTAAAGCTAGAGTAGCCATGTAATCTGCATGGCGGTCACGCTGCAAGGTTTGGGTTGAAATTGGTGCAGCTTTGATGCCAAGTTTCTCACATACATATTGCTCAACAAACGGGTCGATGTTCGCATATGTGCCAACAGCTCCAGAGATTTTGCCGTATTCAATACCAGCTTTTGCTTGTTTAAAACGTTCTAGGTTACGCTTCATTTCCTCGTACCAAAGAGCAAGCTTCAGGCCAAATGTTGTCGGTTCAGCGTGTACACCGTGTGTACGGCCCATCATGACGGTATATTTGTGCTCTTTTGCTTTTTCTTTTAGTATGTCAACAAATCTCTCAATGTCCTTGAGCAGGATATCGTTCGCCTGTTTTAATAGATATGAAAGCGCCGTATCCACTACGTCTGTCGATGTTAACCCGTAATGAACCCACTTTCTTTCTTCTCCTAGAGATTCAGATACAGCACGCGTAAAGGCAACCACGTCGTGGCGCGTGTCCTGTTCAATCTCTAAAATACGTCCAATATCAAAGCTTGCATTCTTGCGCATGGTCACAACGTCTTCTTTCGGAATGACGCCAAGCTCTGCCCAAGCTTCACAAGCGAGAATTTCTACTTCAAGCCATGCATTAAATTTGTTTTCCTCTGTCCAGATTGCTGACATTTCTGGTCGTGCGTAACGTTCGATCATTTCCCGTTTCCTCCATCTCTTTCAGTCCATATCTTTGTGATGTTTGTCATCCACTCATCATCGAGCTGTTTCATAAACGTCATATGCCCCATCTTGCGGCCGGCTTTTACTTCATGCTTTCCATATAGATAAAGCTTCGCTTCTTTGAGAAGCTCAGGATGCTCTTTTGGAATGTCCACTTCATCGCCTAATAAATTCACCATCATTCCCTCTGACAAAAGGGCTGTACCGCCAAGCGGCAAACCACATATAGCGCGGACATGCTGTTCAAACTGACTTGTCTCACATAAATCGAGCGTGTAATGACCAGAATTATGCGGGCGCGGTGCCAGTTCATTGACGAGCAGCTTTCCGTCATTTGTCAGGAACAGTTCTACAGCAAGAGTACCAACCAGCCCCAGCTTTTCAGCCAGTGTTGTTGCCAGTTCTTTCGCCTTCTCCTGAATGCGGTTCTCTACCCTTGCAGGCACAATGCTTTGGAACAAAATATTATGCTTATGAATGTTCTCAGCGACTGGGAATACTGCAATCTCTCCATGAACAGAACGAGTAACGATCACTGATAGCTCCATTTGGAATGGAACCCAGCTTTCTAAAATACAAGTTCCATGTGTAAGCAGTGCAGCTGCTTCCTGAAGCTGTCCTTTTTCTTTCATGACGTACTGTCCTTTTCCGTCGTAGCCGCCTCTGCATGTTTTCAGCACGGCTGGCAAACCGAGCACGTCCACTGCGTCTTCCAGCTCTTTTTCATCATGAATGATGCGGTAAGGCGCTACTTCACAGCCTGCGTCTACAATTCCTTTTTTCTCGGTCTCACGATTTTGAGTTAGAAGAAGAAGGTCGCTTCCTTGTGGTAAATAGGCTTCTTCCTTCAGCTGATTGAGTGCATCATAATCAATATTTTCAAACTCATAAGTCACCACATCGCTGATTTCTGCCAGCTTTCGAATCGCTTCAAGATCACTATATGCGGCTGTGATTTCTTTATCGGCAACCTGTCCGCAAGGAGATTGTGCGACTGGATCTAGAACTGCTGCCCGGAACCCCATTTGCTTTGCGCTGACAGCCATGTATCTGCCAAGCTGTCCGCCGCCAATGATCCCGATGGTTGCGTTTGGAAAAATGGTCTGCTTAGCCAAGCTGATCACTGCTTTCTAGTACAGTCTGTTTTGTCTGCTCTCTTCTTTCTTCAAGACGAGCTGCGACCTTTTCATCAAATGCTGAAATCATTTGTGCGGCAAGAAGGCCTGCATTTGTTGCACCGGCTTTGCCAATTGCTACTGTAGCAACTGGTACACCGCCTGGCATTTGAACGATGGATAATAAGGAATCCAGCCCGTTTAGTGCTTTTGATTGTACAGGCACACCAATGACCGGCAGTGTCGTTTTTGCTGCGACCATCCCCGGTAAATGTGCTGCGCCTCCAGCACCGGCAATGATGACCTTTAGTCCTTTACCTCTTGCTTCAGTCGCATATTCAAACATCAAGTCAGGTGTCCGGTGTGCGGATACCACCTGTTTTTCATACGGAATGTTTAATTCCTCTAAGATGTCGCACGCATTTTTCATTGTTTCCCAATCAGATGTACTTCCCATGATGACACCTACAAGCGGCTTCATTTTGTCCCCACCTTTAAGCTGTTATTCGATTTTGTATCGTTTGACACGCTTCCCAAACCTAAGCAGCTTGTCAAACGCCGAACAAAAAGACCCGGTCTGTATTGCAATGTTAGGAAGCAACACAAACCGGGCCATGGTAAGCGCTGTTCGCTTTTGAAACGCCATGTCAGTTTTGTTCACTATCCTGCATAGTCCAGTCATTTACGGTAACTGGGTAGAAACTTATGGGCCATATTCCCAAGATTATATGAGGCTCGTGTTTTGATTTCATGTTTATCTTAACAACGGATGTTCATGATGTCAACGGATTTATCGAACAATCTATGAAGTCGTCGTTTTAATGTTCGGATTTAGACTATTTTTCCTTCAAATACGATTTTTTTCCCAATCGGAATGATCTGAATCGACCCATTTTCCTTCTTTTCTTGAAAAATCGGTTCCTCCATTCGACGGACAGGCGAGTAGCCTTCCGCTGCCATCTGGGACAACACTTGATCAATCGTCATGTTGTCTTCCACATAGAATTTTTTCTTCTTTGGTTTTGCGGTCATTCTTTAATTCTCCTTTTCTTCACAGCCTTCACCCAGAAGCCGCCGTGAATCGATTTGGGCTCATATGAAATGATAAACGCCTTTGAATCCAGCGTCTTAATCGTTTCATATAATTGCAGTTCATATTTCCTCGGTGTTAAAATTTGCAATGCTGTCCGGTCTCCTTCAAGACCGCCTGCTACCCAGCTGGTGACACCATATCCTTTTTCTCTCAATTGTCTTGGGAGATCGACATCCAATTCTTTTGTGATCACGTTAACAGTTGTGTAGCCAAGTGCCAGCTTCTCTTCAATTTTCATCCCGACAATGATCCCCATTCCATAACCTAGCGCATACGCAATGACATTTTGTATTTGATCTAAGTTATCTAGAACGATACTTAACCCAATGACATAAATGAGCATTTCGATCGTACCCGCAAAAGCAGCTGCGTACCGTCTGCCTTTCATTGTTAAAATTAAACGCATGGTGGAAAAAGAAACATAAACAATATTAATCACTAAAATGATTAAAACCATGGTGAACGCATTGGATAAAAGTTGTTGAAGCACGATTCGAACCCCCTGCACTAAAAAATCAAATAAAGCACCCCATATTCTACTAGAGAACATACCTTGATACAATCAAATTTACGCGATCAAAACACATATATCTTTCGACAACAAGGATGGTGTTTGTTACCAAGAGTTTACCCGTTTTTTTCTCTTCTCAACATGAAAACCCCCTTTTTCAAAAAAGGAGGTTTTCAGTGTGTTTTATCCAAATCGAACAGGAACAAGTGATGGAATCAAATACTCCCCGACTATGCCCCAGAGCAGCGCAATAATGACAAGCTCAACCAATAAAAAGACCCAGCCCGCATACATCAAATCTCCTCGTTTGGCATCATGCTCCGACTGAATCGAGCGAAAGAGCACGACCGCAATCAACTGAAGGCCGACAAACATCATCACGGATAATATGACGGTCACATATGGAATATTCAGCATGGCAAATACAAGCCAAAGGATGGATAAAACCAAAACCGGAACAAGCGCAGCACCAAACTTCATGATCACTTCTTTCAGTGATATGTTTCCTTTTAGCATGTACTTTCCGAGCAGCCAGACGGTAAGCATCATTAATGTCAACAAAATAAGTGTAAAGACCGCTACCTTCAAAAAGGCGTCGCCAAAAGAATAATGAATGCCAAAGCCTAATAAACGGGTCTTTGACGCCTTTAATTGAACATAGTTGCCTAAAGCAAAAAACACGCTGAATAACACAATCGAGATCCAGGCGTACTTCATACGCAATGTTTCCGCTTGATTGATGGCCCGGCTCGGTGATTTTAACATCGCCAGTCCATATGAACCGTAACGCTTAAACGCGCCTCCTGCACCTTGCAGTATACGCTGGATAGCTGAACGCCCATCATCCGCTGACTTTGAGGTTCTTCCACGTTTTGCAGCGCTTCGGCTGAGGCGGGATTGCCTTGTTTCTTGATCTATTGATGACTCTTCATTTTTCTTTTCAGATGTCCCCTGATCTTGATCTTTCTCTAACATCTCATATCAACTCCTATCCAATCCTTACAGGCTCAAGTAAATGATCTGTTCGGATGACTCCTCTTAAAGTAGCGGAGTCTCTCTATTCAGTCAAGATTCCTCGACGTTCATACGAATAGACGGATAAAAGGCAGCAGAGGTTTTAAAACGGAGAGAAAATAAGACAAAACAAAAAAGCTGACAGCCTCCATCAGCTTTTTATCACGTTGAAATCCGTCATGAACGATAGTGGCTCCGCTTTCCTTGCTGGACCCGGAGATTCTCCTGATGAGCGGGGAACCGAGTCTTTTTGGTCGTATCGACCTGTGTAATATGTCCATTATGAATGGTGATGACCACTGATCCATAGTCGATCCCTTTTAAAGCAGATAAAATGTAATTCAGCTTTTGTTCATCCATCGCTCATCCCCCTATTTTTGTTTTCGCTCTTTTAAATAGAGAACCTCATTTTCCAGCTCATGAATCGTATAATGCATGAGCGCTTCCTGTTTTTCTTCATGCCCCCATAAAAGGAGCTTTTGAATCAGCACCTGCTTTTTTCGTTCAATCACCTGTCTAAGCCAGCGTGACAAAAGACATCTCCTCCCCTTTTAAATGTCTACAAGAAAAAAAGGCACCCTGAAACCTTCTATTAAAAAGGAAATCAAAGCGCCTTTGGTGATCCAATCAGCGAATTATGTCTTTTTATCATAAACACATAATTCCTATAAGTCAACTATGTTTTGATTTTTTTAACAAAAAAAACAGCAGCTTCTATGAGCTGCTGTTTCGGATGTTCAATTAATGATTTAAGAAAGCAAAATATAGAATAAAGATGACAAACAACCCGTACATAATTGGATGCACTTCTTTCGCTTTCCCTTTAAAGATCATGGTGATTGGGTAGAAAATAAAGCCAACCGCAATCCCTGTTGCAATACTGTATGTCAGTGGCATCATAATCATCGTTAAGAACGCTGGTACCGCAATTTCAAAACGATCCCATGCAATCTTCGCCAGCGGAGCGACCATCAGTGCACCGACAATGATCAAAGCAGGTGCTGTCACATTCGATGTAACGATGGATAAAAGCGGTGAGAAGAACATTGCAAGCAAGAAGAAAATGCCTGTGACGACCGCTGCAAAACCAGAACGCGCACCAGCAGCTACACCTGAGCTAGATTCAACATAAGATGTTGTTGTAGATGTACCAAGAACAGAACCTACAACAATAGAAGAAGAATCCGCCAGCAGTGCTCTTCCTGCACGAGGCAGCTCATTATTTTTCATTAAACCAGCCTGCGTTGCCACAGCCACAAGTGTACCAGCTGTATCAAAGAACCCAACGAATAGGAACGTTAAAATCACGACAAGCATTTGAATCGAGAAAATTTCTGGCAAGTGAATCAAGGCTTGACCAAAGGTTGGGGACAAGCTTGGAATACTTCCCACAATTTGAGATGGTACTGGCACAAGACCAAAGATCATCCCAGCAATAGCTGTCACGAGCATTCCAATGAAGACACCTGCATTCACTCGAAGAACCATTAAAATAACCGTCACAACGATACCAAACACCGTTAACAGAACAGGACCACTATGAATGTTCCCAATCGAAACGAGCGTATTATCATTATTGGCGATAATGCCAGAGCCTTGCAGACCGACAAACGTAATGAACAAACCAATACCTGCACCAACTGCCAGCTTCAGCTCAGCCGGAATGGCATTAATGATTTTTTCACGGAAACCTGTTAAAGAAAGAGCAACGAAAATCAATCCTGAAACAAACACACCTGAAAGTGCTGCTTCCCATTTGATGCCCATACCAAGCACAACCGAAAAGGCGAAGAACGCATTCAGACCCATACCGGGTGCTATCGCAATCGGATACCTGGCGATCAATCCCATCAGAATACACCCTGCAGCAGAAGCTAACGCCGTCGCTGTAAAGACTGCTCCCTGATCAATACGTAATTTATCTGGAAAATCCGGTACCGACACTAATGCAAGTGTGATCGGATTGACAAACAGAATATAAGCCATCGACAAAAATGTGGTTAAACCACCGATGATCTCTCTGCGGTAATTCGTACCTAATTCATCAAACTGAAAAAACTGTTTCAAGCCAACTGACTCCCTTCATGTCCTTTTGCTTTAGCCTGCCCCATTCACTAGTCAAATAAAAAACGCCCCAACAATTTTGGGACGCTTGACTACATATGTGAATTCAGACTGTGACATAAAACAAGAACAATGCATGATTTATATCAAACGAGTGTGAATTGACGTAGTCAAGCCATTTACGGTAGCTTGGTAGAAACTTGCGGGCCATATCCCCGCGATTATACGACTTCTATCTATTTGATTTCTGTGTCTATTGTACCAACTTCATTTTTAAAACACAATACGAAAAGCGAACATTTTTCAAAGAAATGTCCGCTTCATTCGTCTTATTACACGAATTTGGAAAATCACATCTAGTTCTTTATACACCCTTCCCCAAATCCTTCTCTTTTGCAAAAACCGCTTCGGCTACACGGAAAAACTCTTTCACTGCCGGAGAAGCTTGAGAGAGAGACGGACAGGCGAGCGCAACCTCACGATGATGAGAGACATTCAGCTGGCGAATATGCACAAGCTGCTGCGTTTTTAAAAATAACTCCGGACCTATCGTGACGCCAAGTCCTTCTCCGACCATACGGGCAATGGTCGTACAATCATGAACTTCAAATAAAACAGCTGGCTTCATTTGCGCCTCCGAAAAAATATCCTCTACATGTGATTGATACATGCCAGTCGGCATAATAAATGGTTCACCCGCCAAATCTGTTATATCTACAATGGGCTGCTGTTCATATCGATGATTTGGGTGATAGGCGACCACCATCTCATCTTTCATAAGTGGCAGTAAATCAAAAGCTTCATCCGCATGGCCTTTTACAACAAATCCAACATCAATGATGCCAGAATCCAGCCACTCCAATATTTCTTCATACGTTCCCTCATAGAATTTAAATTCGATTTTTGGATGTTTTTTCTGATAGCTTACAAGCAGCTTAGGCAATAAACAAGCAGAGGCACTGGCAAATGTGCCGATACGAATCATACCTGTTTCAATATTTTTCGTTAACGCAATTTCTTGCTGGATTTTCTCGACTCTATTTAACACTTCTCTAATATGCGGGAGAAGGGTCTGACCAATATCCGTCAGCATAATGCCCTTTTTTCGGTCGCGAATGAATAAAGACACACCCCACTCTGACTCTACATTCGCCACTGCATGACTGACAGCTGACTGTGTCATATTTAATGCTTCAGCTGCTGCTGTAAAACTGCCAAGCTCCACTACTTTTGCAATAATATCAAAACGAACAAAACTCATGAGTATTTACTCATCTCCTTCATGAAAAACATCAATTTTACTTATGTTAGCACGGAATTTAAACTAAAGACAACGCATCAACATGAAGGAAGGGTTCAAAATGAAAAACACATCTCATCAGCTATTGATTATTCTTTTAGCTGTCGGTTCATTTGTCACAGGCACGTCAGAATTCGTCGTGTCTGGCATTCTAGATATCATTGCTGTTGATTTACACATTTCTATTCCTGCTGCCGGACAGCTCATCACCGTCTATTCTCTTTTTTATGCAGTAGGCGCTCTCTTTTTAGTCATGGCAACGTCGAAACTAAACCGAAAAAAGGTTTTGTTATCAGCTATTTTTGTGTTTATTTTAGGCAATATGCTCGCCTTTTTCAGCCATCATTTTGTGCTGCTCCTGCTATCTCGCGTCATCATGGCCATGAGCGGCGGCTTATATATTGTCGTTGCCACGAATTATGCAGCGCAGATCGCCCCGCCAGAAAAAAAGGGAAGTGCAATGGCGACCGTCATCACTGGATTCACCGTTTCACTCGTACTCGGTGTGCCGATCGGAACATTTCTATCAGGTCATGTGGATTGGCACTATATTTTTCTCATTATTGCACTAGGTACTGCTTGTCTCTTCATGCTTCTTTATCAATTGCTGCCACGCATAGAAGGACATTCTCATCTGCCATTGAAGCAGCAATTACACATCCTTCAAGACCCCAGGGTGATCAGCGGCTTAGCCACAACCGTCTTTTGGATCTTAGGCTACACGATGGTCTTTGCTTATATCTCTCCTTTATTGCGACAGACCGCCGGCTTTTCACTTGAAATGACAAGCATGGCCTTGCTCTTCTTAGGCATTTCTGCTTTTATTGGCTCACGCTTTGGCGGCTTTGCCGTCGATCAATGGGGACCAAACCGAACCATCACGATCAGCATCATGATCCAGATGTTCGCTCTCTTTGCCTTATTCTTTACGCAATTCTCTACAATTAGCGTCTTGATCACACTCGCCATTTGGGGCATCGCCACATGGACAACAACACCAGCGAAGCAATTTTATCTGATCTCCCTTAAACCCCAAGCATCAGAAACCGTGCTGAGCTTTAATACAGCGATTATGAACATCGGCATGATGCTCGGATCGTCAATGGGCGGCGTGATTATACAGTATACAAATGTAACAAATTTAAGTTGGATTGGTGGATTAGCTAGTTTTGTGGCGTTGATGTTGATCGGGTATTCCTTTTATTTACACGAACGTGCCCAACGAAAGACACCGGAAAACCAATAGAAAACATTTCAATTTTTGGTATGATGGAAGAAACTGAGTTAAAAAGAGTTTTCCACTTTGTTTCTATTCGAAGAACCCACGTGTGCTAGCTGTCAGAAGAAGATAGAAGGAAACGAAGAAGTTTACGTCAAGCTGATCTACCCAAAGAGACGAGGGATGACAGAGGTGAAGGCTTGGCTGAGGAATGAAGGGGTTTTTTATTGTAAGGCATGTTATGGAAAAGCTACATAAAAACAAGCATTTCAATTGAAATGCTTGTTTTTACTTTCTACTTTTTTTATTTCCGCTTACTACGAAGTTCAATGAGCGCTAGTTTATTGTCATTGAAAAAGAACTCCAGAATGAGACCGTTTGATTGATCTTGATATTGTATACCTCTGCTATACCCTTCGACAAACCAGAGCTTTTTGAATTGATCTCCATATGTTTGTATCACAGATGAATAATCGTCTCCAATAGTGATTCCCTTAGATGTTTTGAGTTTTTTCTGTTTTGACTGATTGTAAATAGATGTAACTCGATGATGTTGATCAACTGATACTACAAAATCTTGATTTTCTTTTTCCATATAGACCCTCTGTTTAGGATGGGAGAATTGAGTATTCTCCACAAAAGTATGATCTCTCTCAAATTTCTCACCGATCTTAAAATGACCTAGCGATTCATTTGTTAAAGATACAGAGTGAAAATTAAAAAACATAGCCACCCAAACAAATAGTGCGGTTCCTCCTAAAATAGACCCTACAATCACTAACACTTTAGAATGGATGATTCCCTTTTTAAACAAATAGATCGCTAAAGATACGATGATCATTACGATGACGATCATCATTAGAAAAATGCCCATTTCAATTATCCTCTTTTGCTTTTAATCGAATTCTGTTTGTGAATTATTCCCACAATCATATTCTCATATTATACCAAAGCATTACACAAAATCGACCAGTACAGGTATAATTTAAATAAAATTGCACGAGGAGAAAAATATGACTAGACGTAAACTGATATTCCCGCAATCATTCCCAACCATACATACCGAAAGACTAATCTTAAAACAAGCAACGATCGAAGACGCTGAGGATATGCACATCTATTTATCCAATGAAACTGTGTGCCGCTACATGGGAATTGATGCTCATGAATCCATCAAAGACACAAAAGGAGAAATCAAGTGGTATGACAATATCTTCAAAGAACAAACAGGCATTCGGTGGGGCATTTCTTTAAAAAACAACCCCACCATCATCGGCAGCTGCGGCTTTCTCAATCTAGAAAAACAGCACTACCGTACCGAAATTGGCTATGAATTACATCACGATCATTGGAGAAAAGGCATCATGAGCGAAGCGATTGCTGCTGTGTTACGATATGGATTTCAGGAAATGAATCTGAACCGGATTGAAGCGATTATTGATCCAGCAAATACGTCCTCTGTTCAATTATTGGAGAACTTTGATTTTGTAAGAGAGGGTTTATTGCGGGAGTATGATCTTGGTCAGAATGGGTTTGATGATGTGTTTATGTATTCGATTTTGAAGAGGGATTATGAATAAAATTCTATGAGAAAGAGGAGAAACAAGCGACATGTGGGTAGAAGACTGGTTTAAAAAGTTTGAAGCACAAACATTCATTAATATCCTGAAAACCATCATAGTATATCAAAATGAAAGAGGTATCTTCATGTTAGAAATTTTTAAAATCGTAGTACCTCCTCTAGTATCTATTGGTATATGTTGGATAACTCTTTATTTTACAAATAAAATAAATATAAGGTCACTGGAACATCAGCATAAACTTCATATAGAAAGTTTGAAAAAAGACGAGGAAAAATACCAGGAACAATTGGCGAATAATAAAGAAGCTGATCGTTTGAATCATTTACCATATCTATCTCTCATCCCCAAATATCAGATACATAGATTTGAAGGTGAAATGAAAAGAGAAAACAATGATAACATCTTTATTCCTTTCAAAATAATAAATCAAGGTGCTGGTATTGCTTTTTCTGTTCATGTGAAAATTTTAGAGGAAGATAGTAAACCTAATAATATACACATTGGTACAGTTACAGCCTTTCAACGAAAGCATAAAGATGATTATGACATTTTAGGAGTCAGTGAACCTATTGATACAGATGTTTTACGTGTTGATAATCACAGTGAATTTTGTTTATATTTGACTGCTATAGATAAAAATAAAATGGAAATAAAACCTTCAGAATCATTAAAATGGGAATTTGATATTTCTTTTTACGATATTCAAGGAAAACATTATACACAGAGATATTCATTTTACACATCAACAAAAAATAATAAAATACATAGAGTTAATTCATATATGCCTAAGTTAGTTAAATAGTCAGTTTTTTTAAACTTTTATTAGCTGCCTTTTAAAAAAGAGCCTATAATCTATTTAAGTAAGAATTATAGGCTTTCTATTTTTTATTACCACTCCCGCAGTTAATATGCTTCCAATTCATTCACGATACGAGGGAAAACCTTCACAAACACGCCCCAATGAATTCTTTCACACCATCAATAAATGTAACAGGATGATACCAATCTTGTAGTCTTATGTCCATGATTCACCCATGACATCTACTCTACGGATGACTGGGAGAATCGTGAAGTATTACCAGATGTCGCGTTCAAGGCCGAAGTTGGCAATTTAAATCTTATTCACGTACGATTTCTAGTTTTTCCTCTGAAATTTCACCTAGTACACGGAAACCTAGTTCTGAACCTGAAACAAGAATACCCATTCTACTATTACAACACAGCACAAAAAGTCAAGTTTCCTACAAAGCATTTCCGCTATACTAAACTCGTAAGGCAAGGAGGTGCTCGGTTGTCCTATCAAGAACATGAGAAAACGATTCAAGAAACATTAAATTATATTGAACAGCATCTGAAAGATGATTTACCGCTTCAAACTCTAGCGAAACACGCTGGTTATTCTAGGTTTCACTTTCACCGTATATTCAAAAAAGTGATTAAGAAGTCAGTTGTTGATTATATACGGGAACGTCGAATGACCCAAGCGGCGAAGGATTTAATTCATACGAACCAAAGGGCGATCGATATCGCATTGCAGTATCGATTTAGTTCACAGGAATCCTTCACTAGAGCCTTTAAGAAGATATATGATATGTCACCCGCACGTTATCGGAGATTACTAAGGAATGTCATTGATAAGGAGGAAACAAATATGGCTGAAAATAAGAACACACCTACTGGCTGGATTATGACGGGAGAAACACCATCTGATTATGAAACAGGTCTGGATGACAGAATTGTACACAGTGGTACTACCTCAGCTTACCTGAAATCCAAGGATGAAAAAGCACGAGGATTCGCGACCTTGATGCAGCAAATTAAGTCTGATCGTTACCGTGGAGAACGCCTTCAATTTTCTGCTTTTGTCAAAAGCGAAGATGTGAAAGGTTCAGCTGGTTTATGGATGAGGATTGACCATTCTTCAGGTGAAGTTCTTGCGTTTGACAACATGATGAACCGCCCCATTACAGGAACAAACGGCTGGAATCATTTTAGTGTAGTATTGGATGTTCCAGTCAAAAGTGAAGTCATTGCGTTTGGCATATTACTACATGGTCAAGGTCACATTTGGATGGACGAACTTAGTTTTAAAATTGTAGATGAAAGCGTGCCAGTGACAGAACAAAATACTGTGGATCATCTAGAGGATGAACCAGTGAATTTAAATTTTGAAGGCTAGCAGACTGAATTTAAGAGGAGGTTCATTGCCATGAAAAAAATTGGTGCGATTTTATTGTTCGCTATGAATTCACTCACCTTTATTTGTGGCCTTGGAATTTTATTTGGTGAAGAGGATTAAAGATAAGCACCCATAGAACAAAAAAAATCAATTAAAAAAGATATCCCTATCACTATCTCTTTTTTATAGACTTGGTATAATAGAAAAAATCAGAAAAATGAGAATGCGATGATAAGGAATAGTACTTGCCGAAATGTTTTCAGAAAGTTGCTGGTTGATGAGAAGCAATAACAAAAAGGCAGGGAACTCACCTTAGAGTAGCCTTAGTGAAATGAAAAGTATCAATGTAGTTAAGGACGGCCCCCCCACCGTTATATGGGAAGGATATCAGATCAAACAATCTGTATCCGAATAAGGGCATGATAATGTTTGTTTATCATGAAACAGGGGTGGTACCGCGTAAGAAGAAGTCTTTCGTCTCCAAGTTAAATCTTGGAGATGATAGGCTTTTTTTATATTCCAATTACAGGAGGAATCGATGATGTTTAACCACGAAAAATACGAAAAGAAATACTTTTTGCCACCGAACCTTACTTATGATTGGGTGAAGAAAGAAACATTAGAAAGTGCTCCGATATGGTGCAGTGTGGACTTGCGGGATGGAAATCAAGCATTACCTATTCCTATGAACTTAGAAGAAAAATTGGAAATGTTTCAGTTACTAGTAGAGATAGGTTTTAAAGAAATTGAAATCGCATTTCCAGCTGCTTCTGATACGGAGTTTAGGCTATTACGGACACTGATTGATCATCATATGATTCCAGACGATGTCACGATTATGGTGATCACACAAGCAAGAGAGCATATTATCCGCCGAACCTTCGAAGCCATTAAGGGGGTACCGAAAGCGATTGTTCATTTATATAATTCGACTTCAGAAGCGCAGCGCAGACAAGTATTTAAGAAAACAAAAGATGAAATTAAACAAATTGCAATGGATGGAGCTATTTTAGTAAAAGAACTTGCCGAAAAAACAAATAGTAATATTTATTTTCAATATAGTCCTGAAAGCTTTCCAGGAACAGAAGTTGATTATGCGTTAGATATTTGTAATAGTGTTTTAGATATTTGGAAACCGACACCAACTCATAAAGCGATCATCAATATTCCGACAACAGTTGAATATTCAATGCCTCATATCTTTGCAAGTCAGATTGAGTATATACACAAAAATCTGTCTTACCGAGACAGTGTGACATTATCTGTTCATCCTCATAATGACCGCGGCTCTGGGGTGAGTGATGCAGAATTTGGTGTTCTAGCTGGCGCAGAAAGAGTCGAAGGTACATTATTTGGTATCGGTGAACGTACAGGGAACGTAGACTTGATTACCTTGGCGATGAATATGTATTCACAAGGTTATGATCCAAAATTGAATTTCAATAACCTAGAAGCGATTCGTAAAAAATATGAAAAACTAACAAAAATCACTGTTCATGAGCGGCAGCCCTATTCTGGGGAGATGGTTTTCACCGCATTCTCTGGTTCACATCAAGATGCGATATCTAAGGGTATGAAATATAGAAAGGAAAATCATGTTGATAAATGGGACGTTCCGTACATCCCAGTAGATCCCGCTGACTTGGGGAGGAATTATCAAACGGCTGTGATTCGAATCAACAGCCAGTCTGGAAAAGGCGGCATAGGCTATATACTAGAAACAAATTATGGCATTCAACTTCCTTATCAAATGAATGAAGCCATGGGATATGCAGCGAAGAAAGTATCTGATCAGACAAATAGGGAATTGTCTATCGAAGAAATATATCATGTTTTTAAAGAACAGTATGTTGATTTTCACCCTCATTTCCAGCTGCTTGATTATCAATTTCATAAAGGAGAGAAGCAGGAAGTTACCTTAACTTTGCTGAGAGATCATCAACAAATTGAAATACAAGGAACTGGCACTGGAAGTTTAGATGCAATCAGTAATGCGTTAAAAGCATATTTTCATCTCGAATATGTTTTAGAAGTCTATGAACAGAATTCTTTAGGCAAGGATTCCCAAGCACAAGCCTGTGCACAGATTGGAATTTCATATCAAGGAAAAATGCATTGGGGTGCTGGAATTGATAAAGATATTATAGAAGCAACAGTGAAAGCCCTGATGGTTGCAGTAAATAAACTAGAGGTTTGGATGTAGATGGAAAAAGATAAACTTGAAAAACATGAAGTGATGCAATATTTAAGAGAATATAACGAGCAAGAAATCTTTTATCTACAATACCAACAGAAAAAGCAGGACTATCAATCATTGCAATTATTTTTGAAGGATTATGATAAACACAATTTAATGTATAAACAAATATATATAGAAGAATTTTTGCAAAAAGGGCAGAACGAATTTGAAAGGGAAGATACCATGTGGTTAGGTCAGGAGAAAGATATCGAAGTGAGAAAGTATAGCCGTTTTATGCCTCAATTGTCGGCTATCCATGATTTCTTTGAAATGATCTATGTTCTGGAAAATGAGATGTGTTTAGAAGTGGAAGACAAAAAAATGACTTTAAAATCAGGAGATATTGCCTTTATTCCACCTGACACCATACACAAGCCAATTGTAATGGAGAATACAATCGCCATGCAAATCATGATCCGTAAGAGTACTTTTCAAAAAGTGTTTTTTAAAATGTTAAAAGGAAATAATGTCATTTCAGAGTTCTTTTTGAATGCATTGTATATAAAAGAGAATAAAAATATTCTTATTTTCCATAGTCACTTGGATAAAAATTTGCTAGACTGCTCTCTTCAACTATTTACAGAAAATTATAATCGGTTTCCTAGTTATCAGTTGATTATGAATAATTTGTTTGAGATATTATTATGTCTTTTATTAAGATTCAAACCAAGTCATATGAACGTAAATCAGGTCAAACAATATCGTGATATACGTATTATTCAAATGCTCCAATATATTCAGCAATGTTGTGAGCATATAACAATCCAGGAGATGGCAGAGGAATTTAACCTTTCACAGTCTTACCTGTCAAAATATATAGCTCGTAAGCTTGGCAAATCATTTCGTGAGATTCGACAAGAAATAAGATTGGAAAAAGCCTGCGAAATGCTCACTGGCAGCAATTCACAAGTAGATCATATTGCGGCAGCCGTTGGTTATCAAAATGTAGAGCATTTCATTCGTTTATTTAAGAGGAAGTATCACCTAACACCACATCAATATCGTTTAAATAATAGATAATGATCATAATGACTCTATTGTATTAATACTTGGAGAGACTGTCCTTTAAAAGTACAATTTTAAAAACGAGAAAATGTCAAATCAATACAAATAAAAAGGAGAAATCAGAATGTCGATCAAGAAAGTAAAAGATTATTTTAAACAATATGATATGGATACTCGAATTCAAGAATTTTCAGTATCTAGTGCCACCGTAGACTTGGCTGCTTCTGCATTGGGCTGCGAACCTGAAAGAATCGCAAAAACACTATCCTTTCTAGTAAATGGACAAGCTATTTTAATTGTGACCTCTGGCGATGCAAAAGTTGATAACAAAAAATTCAAGGAATATTTTAAAACAAAAGCTAAAATGCTTTCTCCTCATGAGGTCGTTGACTTGGTCGGTCATGAAATTGGCGGAGTATGTCCTTTTGCTATAAAAAATGGCGTTTCTGTTTATTTAGATATTTCACTCAAACGTTTTGAGACAGTCTATCCAGCCTGCGGGAGCAGTAACAGTGCGATTGAACTCACAATAAAACAATTAGAAAAATACTCCGGTTATTCACAATGGATTGATGTGTGTAAGGGATGGAATGATTCATTAACACATGAAAACGGAAGGGAAAAGTGCAGTTAAAAATAAAAAAGAGCTAAAAACCCTTGATACACAAAGGTTTCTAGCTCTATTACAACTACTCCCATTCGATGGTAGCAGGCGGCTTACTCGTAATATCATACACTACGCGGTTAATATGCTTCACTTCATTCACGATACGAGTTGAGATCTTTTCTAGCACGTCCCAAGGGATTCTTGCCCAGTCACTCGTCATACCATCAATAGAAGTAACAGCACGGATACCGATTGTGTAGTCGTATGTTCTTGCGTCACCCATAACACCTACGCTGCGGATGTCTGGGAGAACGGTGAAGTATTGCCAGATGTCGCGCTCAAGGCCGAAGTTGGCAATTTCTTCGCGTAGAATCGCATCCGATTCACGGACGATTTCTAGTTTTTCTTCAGAAATTTCACCTAGTACACGGATACCTAGTCCTGGACCTGGGAATGGCTGTCTCCAGACAATGTCATCAGGAATGCCAAGCTCTGAACCTAGGGCACGGACTTCATCCTTGAATAGCGTATTGAGTGGCTCAATCAATTCGAACTGCATGTCTTCTGGAAGACCGCCTACGTTGTGGTGAGATTTGATTGTTTGTGCCGTTGCTGTTCCGCTCTCAATGATGTCTGTGTAAAGTGTTCCTTGTGCTAAGTAGTCGATTCCTTTTAGCTTGTCCGCTTCGTCATCGAATACATAAATGAATTCGTTACCGATGATTTTACGTTTTTGCTCAGGATCAGACACACCTTTTAGCTTGTTTAAGAAACGATCTTTCGCATCTACTTTAATCACGTTCATGTTGAAACCTTCGCTAAATGTTTTCATAACCCCTTCTGCTTCGCCTTTGCGAAGAAGACCGTGGTCAACGAAAATACATGTCAGCTGATCGCCGATGGCTTTGTGGATCAATACTGCCACAACAGATGAATCCACACCACCGCTTAGTGCGCACAATACTTGCTTGTCGCCTACTGTTTCACGGATTTTCTGCATTTCGATTTCAATAAAGTTCTCCATTGACCATTTGCCATCACAATCACACACGCCGAAGACAAAGTTTTTCAATAGGTCATTTCCGTACTCAGAGTGACGAACCTCTGGGTGGAATTGAACGCCATAGAAATTCTTCTCAGCTAAGCTCATGGCTGAGTTTGGACAATGTGCACTTGTTGCATCGACTGTAAAGCCTTCTGGTACTTCAACAACGAGGTCACCATGGCTCATCCAAACGACTTGATCAGTTGGAAGGTCTTTGAATAAAGCAGGTGTTCCGTTAATATGGATATCTGCTTTTCCATATTCACGCTGGCTGGCCGCTTCTACTTTCCCGCCTAAATAGTGAGTCATGAGCTGCATGCCGTAGCAAATGCCTAGAACCGGAATGTCTAGATCAAAGATCTTTTCATCACAGCGGAAAGATCCTTCATCATAAACACTGTTTGGTCCACCAGAAAGGATGATTCCTTTAGGTGCCATTTCTTTAATTTCTTCAGCAGTTAAAGTGTGCGGATGAAGCTCACTGTACACACCAAATTCACGAATACGGCGTGTGATCAGCTGATTGTACTGACTGCCGAAATCGAGAACCAAAATCATTTCATTTACTAAATTTGTCATGGTGTCACCTCTATGTCCAATATAGTTTTTTATAAACGCACAGAAAAAATGAGAGGAGAAAACCTGCTCTCAGTGTGAATCACGCTTTTGAAGCGCCCAGACTCACATCCGAACGCTTCAATTTCATGTATTTTAGAAGGTTTTAATATTCACCTATTCTAACAACAGGAAGGTACGCGGTCAAGACTATCTCCTGTTTATTAAATTTTCCCATAACTTTGCCGATTGCTGCCAAAGCGCCGACGCATCCTCTCGCCGGTAGAGCGCACGTTCATAAAGCTGCGTCAGCTCTGACATATGATGGTCTCCATCCTTCTCATCAACCAGCGAAGCGAATTCTCTTAGCGTCATACCTGGCTTTTTCTCGATTCCTCTGCGCCCTAGCTGCTTTAATAGAGCTGCATACGCATAGAAGAATGCTTCATCCTCTGGCAGACGTTTCACCTTTCTTACAATAAAGAATGGCAGCCATCTTGTTCTAAATCGATAAAGCAGCCAGCTGATGAATCCAAGCAGGACAATAGCTCCTGCCGCATAACCTATAACCCAACCAACATGCACCATATTTGGCTTTGCCTGCGCTGTTTGTTCCTTTGGTTGTGCAGGCTGCTCTGTCTCCTGCTGCTTCGGCTGGTCTTGCTGCTGATCTTCACTTGCATCAGAACTAGACTGATCTTCTTCTTCTTTTTGATCATCCGTTTGATCGCTTGAAACGGCTTCATTCGTAAATGTCTCTGGGTTTGTAAAGCCTTTTGTCGGTTCAAAGGTGACCCAGCCTCTGTTTGGAAAATAAACCTCTACCCATGAATGCGCATTGTTATTGGTCACTTCATACACATTGTTTCCATCCATTTGTGTTTCATATAACTGGCCAGACGTATACCCTTTCACCCATCTCGCCGGAATTCCGATCGAACGAAGCATTACAATCATAGAGGTTGAAAAATTATCACAATAGCCAATCATCGTATCAAATAAAAATTGATCCACATAATCTTCATTACGACCAGGCACAGCGACATTCTGCGTTTCATATGAAAACTTCGCAGATCCTAAATAATCCTCGATTGCTTTGGCTTTATCATACATATTGTCCTTCGTTTCCGTTAAGCTGTTTGCCAAAGTTTTCACACGCTCTGGGAGTGAGGATGGAAGCTGCAAGTATTCACGGCCAACCTGCTGATTCACCTGCTTCTTTGTCGGTACTTTGATTCTCTGTAAATCCTCCAGGATAAATGTAGGGGATAAAAAGCTGACTTGATAGTTCCCTAAATTTTTAGGTGGGTTTTGCATAGACGGGACAATTTTCTCCGTTTTGCCCATGATTTGCAGCGGAATATTTTCCATTGGCGTCAGTGTAATCGTACCAATCGGATAGACGGCATGATTAAATCGATAGTTCGATTCCATATCGACTCTCGTTTCATGTACCTCTGTTTTCACTCGCTCAGTAAACCACCGATTCGGCACAGTGTCGTCCTTTAACCGAGTAGACTTCGTATCATTTGAAGCATCCTCCCAGCCCTTTCCTGTGTAAATACTTTTTGTTTCTACACGAAAGTAAGACGGCTCCTTTCCGCTCCATTTAAAGACAGGTGTGCGGTCCTCACTAAATGGTCCGCCAAGCGCCGAATCATCTGCACTATATCCCACTTTATTCTGCCCAGCTGTCCCATCTTGATTCGTAACTGCCTTAAAAAACGGGACAGGATCAGGCCATTTCGGATCAGACTTTGGCAAAGAAGCGCCGAGTGACGCTGATAGAAGGACAAGCGCCAGCATGGGCAAAAACCACTTTAGACGTGCTTTCTGTGACACCCGAACGCCCTCAGCCGAACGCAGTCGATCAAAATACAGCAATCCAAGCAAACAAAAGCCAAATACCATAATACGAACGATCGCAAAGGTCGCATCATATGGCGTAAACGTATCAAGAATCGTGACATATACAATCGTCATCAGTAAAAAGAAAAAGATACGCTGCTGATAGACCACCCAATAATGAAGCAAATAGACAAGCAGCCACAGCAAAATATAAAACAACAATGTGCGGAAAGACGGATACATGTCACTCCACATGCCCATGCTCATTAACATGATATTATCCTTGATATCAGCAAACAAAGCAGCCGGATAACCTGGCGCTGATTGATAAAAGATCAAATATAAGGCGAGCAAAATCAGTCCAGCACAAATAGGAAACGTCACATACCACTTCAGACGAAAGAACGTAAACAAACACGTAAGCCCGATAAAAATGATGAAATAAGACGTATGGCTCGTCTCTGTAAAATCTTGAAGTGGACGAAGCCACTCCCACAGCAGCAGAAAAGCTACAGCATAATAGATGAACAATTCAAAACGGCTTTGCCGCAGATGCGTATGCAGCATAAATGTTTGTCACCTCACAGTTCTTTCGTGCAGCCGGTCTTCAAATAAAAGGGTGATGCGTATTCCAGAGGCCTTGAGCCGGTCTACAAGCTGTTTTTCTTTTGTCGTCAAATGGTCAACGGCTTTCTTCACTAAAAGCACGGTGATGTTCTTTCTGTTTCGATTTCCAAAAAGACTTGTCGCAAGCTCCTCCTGCAGCTGACCCGTGACGACATATTTTCCTGAGTGCTGGTACTCACTCGCTGCTAACGGTTTATATTCTAGTGCGCGGGAAGGCTGATGCTGCACCCTTGTTAAATAATAAAGCATGTCCTGTAAATGAAGTTCTCCTTGATCGACTCGAAAGGCATGCTGATCTCCTAGAGGGACAAGACCTGACGGCACGCCTTTTTTCACAGCCGTTTGAAGAACAGATGCTGTAATAGAGACGACTGTTTCAAAAACAGCTTGATCAGTAAAATCAGCAAACACGACAAGGTCCTTTGCTTGATTCTGTTCAAATTCCTTCGTCATCAGCTGGCCTCTTCTGGCCGTTGTCTTCCAGTCCACCCAAGCAAAACGGTCTCCTTGCTGATATTCCCGTACGCCTGTTGTTACATGGGCCGGTTCATTTAACCACGAGTGAACCGCTTTGCCTCCATTTTCACTCACTGACTCAGCAGGCTCCACCGGGATATCCAGCACTTTGGGGTAGACAAGCAGCTTCTTCTCTAACGGAATGATGATTTCTTTCTCAACAAACCCAAACATATCACCCGTTTTAATTCTAACGGCTGTCAAATGATGCTCTCCCCGTATGACATCATTCAATTGATAGGAAAATCGCCAAGTTTTCCGAAACCAAGGAAAGAGCATTTGCTTCATTTCAATCTGTTCCTGTAAGTGAAAGGTGTCTGGCGGAGCATCCTCTATCATGACGTAAACGTACGGAAATGGATGTGTCCGCTTGATCTCAAGGTCAACGGACAGCACATCTCCCGCCTTCAAGCGAGTTTGCTGTAATGTCCTCTTGGCTGTCGCGCGCAGCGGAACGAGTGCAAACAGCAATGCATACAAAGCATATGGTAAAAATGCATAAAAAAGGAACCAGCTCACAAACCCTCCCTGAAACATGGCATAACAAAAGGCTGCCGCAGTGAGAATGATGAGCATCATCACCCGTAACCATAATGAAACTGCTACACGATGACGTGACTTCATTGAGTCATCGACTTTTGAACTGGCACGCCAATTTGCTCAAGCATTTGCCGCAGCAGTGTCTCCGCCTTCTTCCCTTCATATGTCGCTTCTGATGTCAAAATCATACGATGCGGTAATGTATAAGGCGCCAAATACTGTACATCATCAGGAATCACATAATCGCGCTGATTCAAAAGTGCATACGCCTGTGCCGCTTTCATCAAGGCGATCGATCCCCTTGGACTCACACCTAGATAAACAGATGGGTGTTTACGCGTCGCTTGAGCAATTTCAACAATATATTCTTTAATGGATGCATCCACATGAATAGTCTGAACAGCCTGCTGCAATGCATGGATATGATCCTTTGTCATGACAGCTTGGAGCGTATCAATCGGGGATTCTTTCTCCTGCAAGTTGAGCACCTCCAGCTCCTCGAGCATGGTCGGATATCCCATCTGCAGCTTGAATAAAAACCGGTCCATTTGCGCTTCTGGCAGCGGATACGTCCCTTCATATTCCACTGGATTTTGCGTCGCCATGACGAAAAAAGGATCCGCAAGCGGCATCGTTTCTCCGTCCACTGTGACACTGCCTTCCTCCATCGCTTCAAGCAATGCTGATTGCGTTTTAGGAGAGGTCCGGTTGATCTCATCAGCCAAAATAATCTGCCCCATGATCGGCCCTTGCCTAAATTCAAATTCATTCGTCTTTTTATTGTAAATCGACACGCCTGTTACGTCTGAAGGCAAAAGGTCAGGAGTGAATTGGATTCTCTTAAACTCACAGCCAATGGATTTTGCCAAAGCACGAACCATCATCGTCTTCCCTACACCAGGCACATCCTCTAGCAGCACATGCCCCTTCGCCAAAATCGCAACAAGGCTTAATATCGCAATGTCTTTTTTCCCAACCATGACTTTATTGATGTTATCTACGATTTTTTGTAAATCTGAATGCATCGGTTCATCAAATGCCATCCTGATCCTCCTATCACGTTTCTGTCAAATTTCATATAGTCTAACTTTACCATACAACGCGCATTTGCATATAACATCAGCACGTATAAAAAAGAAGCCTTCTCACGATGGAAAAGACTTCTTCTCTTCTTTCGGCTCACTTGCTGGCTCCATATGAACATGAGAATGTAAAATATCATGCTCCTGCTTCATTCTACGTTCAATTTCATCTGCAATATCATGGCTTTCTGCTATGTTCAAGTTAGGCTCGACCTCAACCACTACATCCACATGGACTGTACTTCCAAGATAACGCGCTTTTATATCCTTTAAATCGCCCACTCCTGGTGTTGCTTCAATGGTCTCTTTATATTTAGACATATCTTTTATATGAAAACCGTCTGTTAACGAATGAGAGGCATCTCTGAAAATCTCCCACGCAGTTTTACAAATAATTAAGCCAATGACAAACGCTGCAAGCGTATCAATCCATGCCAGCTGAAATTGAGAAGCCATAATTCCTACAAATGTGCCAATACTTACATACGCATCTGATTTATTATCAGCAGCTGCCGCATGAAGAGCCTGGCTATTGATCCGTTTGGACAGATTGCGATTATAGATATACACACCGTACATCACAACAGCACTTCCTGCTGCTGTCCAAGCCGCGATCATATCCGGCGTTTGATGCTCAGATGAGAAGAGCGACTTGCCTGCACTCAGCAAAACCTGAAGCCCAACAAGCATCATGATAAAGGAAGCCACAAGAGACGCAATATTTTCCGCTCTAAAATGACCATACGGATGATCTTCATCAGGCGGCTTTTGAGAAATACGCAGCCCGATCAACACAGCAAGGGATGCAATAATATCCGTCGTGTTATTCAATCCATCTGCTGAAAGAGCCTCTGAATGAAACACATACCCAATAATGAGTTTGACCGCAGATAAGATCACATAGGCAATGATGCTGACCCAAGCACCTGTTTCACCTTGTCTTAATTCGTTATAGCGCTCCATGCTGAACCGCGCCTCCTCACACATCACTTTTCTATTATTTATCTTACAAAGCAAAGCTCGTGTGGGTCTACAGCAACATGATTCGCTTATGTCAGCAAAATAGGATAAATAGAAATGTGTTGACCTAAGCAAACTTATTTTTACAAGGTCAAATGACCTCAAGACCTACTCCTATCAACCTTTTTCCATTTCTCTTCGAAATAGACATATCGTCAAATCACTCTTCTTGGATAAATTATCAGAATAATTTTATTTTGGGACACAACTTCCCTCCTTCCTTTTTTATGCTATTTTAAAAATAAACAGAGGGAAAAGAGGGAACATAATCTCTCAAATCCTTTCTACTTTTTAACATCATGTTAAGAGGTTTGAAATGTCAGTTTGATAACCTGTCCAATGCTGAATGACAATTCAGTATGATAAAATTTAAAATATTCTAAAAACAAATTCTCTATTCATGAGAAATGTTTGGAGGTAAAGAAATGTCCAACATGACAAACGGTCTTCAAAAAAACCTTAAAACAAGACATATTTCGATGATCTCCATTGCTGGGGTCATTGGGGCAGGGCTATTTGTTGGTAGCGGCGCTGTCATTCATTCTGCAGGGCCTGGATCCATTCTTTCCTATTCTTTTGCCGGACTTCTGGTGATCTTTATTATGAGAATGCTTGGAGAAATGGCATGTGCCTATCCGACAAGCGGTTCTTTCTCACAATATGCGAGCGATGCCATCGGTCCATGGGCCGGGTTTACAATCGGCTGGCTTTACTGGTTCTTCTGGGTGATCGTCATCGCCATCGAAGCCATTGCCGGTGCTGCCATTATTCAATATTGGTATGGAGATGCACCTGTTTGGCTCACAAGTCTTATCCTCACAATCCTCTTAACATTAACAAATATCTTTTCTGTTAAATCTTTTGGCGAATTTGAATATTGGTTTTCATTAATTAAAGTCGTCAGCATCATTCTCTTTCTACTCATTGGTTTTGCATTTATCTTTGGTTTTGGCGGTCATCATACTTCAGGTCTTGCCAATCTAACAGGCAACGGCGGTTTTCTTCCAAATGGATTCAGCTCTGTGTTACTCGGAATTGTCGTCGTCATCTTTTCCTTCATGGGAACGGAAATTGTGGCCATAGCGGCCGGTGAATCAGCAGACCCAGTCAAATCTGTGACGACAGCCACCCGCTCTGTTGTATGGCGTATTATCGTATTCTATGTCGGATCAATTGCTGTCGTTGTCACCTTGCTTCCTTGGAATTCCGCAAGTATTTTAACAAGCCCGTTCGTTGCGGTATTAGAATACATTGGTGTTCCATCAGCCGCTCAAGTCATGAACGTCATTGTCTTAACAGCTGTTTTATCTTGTTTAAACTCCGGGTTGTACACAACGTCCAGAATGCTTTATTCATTAGCAGAAAGAGGCGAAGCGCCGAAACGTTTTATGAAAATCAGCAAACGTGGTGTTCCTGTAGCGGCTACAGTCGCAGGTACCTTCTTTTCCTACATTGCCGTCATGATGAACTACTTTTATCCTGAAACCATCTTTTTGTTCTTAGTCAACGCATCTGGTGCCATTGCCCTTCTTGTTTACTTGGTCATTGCCGTTTCACAATTAAGAATGCGACGCAAAATCGAAAAAGAAAATCCAGAACAGCTCAAAATCAAAATGTGGCTGTTCCCATACCTCACGTACTTTACCATTTTGGTCATTTGCGCCATCTTGGCATCGATGCTGTTTATCGAATCCATGCGGCCGCAGCTCATTTTGACGAGTATCATTACCTTTGGTGTACTAGCTGCTTATTTTATCTTTAAACCGAATAAAAAAGTGCCTGCAAATGCGGCGCTTGAAAATAAACACCCGTAATTTCTCCCGCTGAAAAGCGGGTTTTTTTATTTTATTCACCTATTTGGATGTCCGCACTTATACTGTATCAAATTGAATTTAAGTGAGGATTAGTCAACATGAACCTAGAAAAATTTGTTGACGAGCTTCCAATTCCAGAAGTCGCGAAGCCCGTCAAAAAGAACCCAAGACAAACGTATTATGAAATTGCTATGGAGGAGGTATTCTTAAAAGTTCATAGAGACCTGCCCCCAACCAAGCTATGGACCTATAATGGCAGCTTGCCTGGTCCAACCATTAAAGCCAATAGAAATGAAAAGGTCAAAGTGAAATGGATGAACAAATTGCCATTGAAACATTTTCTGCCTGTCGATCACACCATCCACTCCGGTCATCACGATGAACCAGAGGTGAAAACAGTCGTTCATCTGCATGGCGGCGTCACACCAGCAAGCAGTGACGGCTACCCAGAGGCCTGGTTTTCACGGGACTTTGAAGCAACCGGTCCTTTTTTTGAAAGAGAGACTTACGTCTATCCCAATCATCAGCAAGCCTGCACATTGTGGTATCACGATCATGCAATGGCATTGACACGACTAAATGTGTACGCCGGTTTAGCTGGGTTTTATTTGATCTCAGATGCATTTGAAAAGTCTTTAGAGCTGCCGAAAGATGACTATGACATTCCTTTGATGATTATGGACCGTACGTTTCAGGAGGATGGCTCACTGTTTTATCCTAGCAGACCAAACGACACGCCAGAGGACAGTGACATTCCAGACCCATCCATCGTGCCCTTTTTTTGTGGAGAAACGATCTTAGTCAATGGAAAAGTATGGCCATATTTAGAAGTAGAGCCGCGAAAATACCGTTTTCGTATTTTAAATGCGTCCAATACTAGAACTTACGAGCTGCATCTAGATAACGACGCTACAATCTTGCAAATCGGTTCCGATGGGGGCTTTTTGCCAAGACCCGTTCGCCATCAATCCTTTAGCATCGCGCCTGCTGAACGTTTCGATGTCATCATCGACTTTTCAGCTTACGAAAACAAAACGATCACTCTCAAAAATACAGCCGGCTGCGGACAGGATGTGAATCCTGAAACAGATGCGAACATTATGCAATTCAAAGTCACACGTCCACTAAAAGGGAGAGTACCTAAAACATTACGTCCGATTTTCAAACCGCTGCCACCGCTTCGGCCAAGTCGAGCTGATAGAGAGCGTACACTCACACTTACCGGCACGCAGGATAAATACGGCCGCCCTATCCTATTGCTCGATAACCAATTTTGGAATGACCCTGTCACAGAAAATCCTCGTCTTGGCAGTCTAGAGGTTTGGTCTATCGTCAATCCAACCAGAGGGACACACCCTATTCATTTGCATCTTGTTCAATTTAGGGTTTTAGACAGAAGGCCATTTGATACAGAAGTCTATCAATCGACAGGAGAAATCGTGTATACAGGACCAAACGAAGCGCCTCCTTTACATGAACAAGGCTACAAGGACACCATTCAGGCGCATGCAGGTGAAGTCATTCGGATCGTTGCTCGATTTGTTCCATACAGCGGCCGATATGTGTGGCATTGTCATATTTTAGAACATGAAGATTATGACATGATGAGGCCGATGGATATCATTCAGTAAAAATGAAACCACTCTTCCACTAAATGCGTAGAACTTATGAAACTGCTGATTACAAAGGGGCTAACGGACATCCATTCATTAGCCCTTTTATGATCCATTTCAAAATGGAAAAATAAATCGCATGAATCATTCCTTTGAAGAGCGTTCCATACTTAAAAAGTTGACGCAGCAAACCGATAATACTACTATATACCCATTACATCTATCAAAAGGCACATAAGCCATAATGAACGAACAAATGGAAAATTGCGATAAAAAACGGAGGAGTTCAATTTGAATGAAGAAAAAGAGACTTGCCAGGTCAAACAAGAAACAGCGGCAGGTAACAGAGAGAAGCTTTCAATCCATGAGAACGAGAGCATTCGCTCAAACATTGAACAACTAACCATTGAACTCAGTGAACAAAAAGAATTCAATCACTTCATATTAGATGAAAAACAAAAGGCCATCAGCACATTATCTTCCCTCATCACAAAAGGCGATTGTGAAGAAGACTTAAAGACTCATTTTGAACAAGCATTACATATTGGACTTTCTGTCATAGAGATTATGGAGATTATTAAACACTGTACAAAGGTTGCTGGATTCCCTCACTCCATTAATGCCCTGTTTATCTTTCAGAACTTATTAGATGAAAACAAATAAAACAGAGAAAACGAGATGTCATCAGTCCTCTCGTTTTTTTATGTTCACTCATACTACCCTTTTTCTTTTCTTCTGTCACATAAGTAAAATATGAAAATAGCCCTCGTATCCCTGCTTAAAAACTGATTTTCCTTCTATAAATCCACCATTTCTCCAGCATTTCAAGTGACAAAATAAAAAAACGTCCAGTTATATAAATAACTGAACGTTTCCTTTATCGATTGACAGTGAAATTGTTAACGATTCCGCCATCCTTCTCCCAAGCGGCTTCCACTGTTTTCTTCTTCATATTGTATTCAAAAATCGTTCTTACCTTCGCCTTTCGTCCGGTGTCATCCTTTAATTCTTTTGCGTTTTTTGCAACACCTAAGAAATAAACAGACGACCCGTCCGTAGAAAATTGCGGCTGTGCAGCACTTAAAATATGAACATCCTGGCTGTTTTTAACGAGTGTCGTCGTTTTTCCTGTTTCTACATCAAGCATCTTAATCGAGGATATTTCTTTTTCTTTACGAACCTTTACTTCTGTATAAATCAATTTCTTATGATCTGGAGAAAATGAAATATCATTGATCGTTTGTGAGATACGTGCAATGCGTTTCCCCTTCTCACCTGTTTGAAGGGTGATCTTCATGGTCGTTGGTTCAGGATCTCTTCCCTTTTCATTCGCTTCATCGGTTTTTTGATAATCTTCTTTTAAAGAATAATGCTGGATCGCCAAATCATTTGAAGTCGGATCATATGCAAAAGAACTCACCGTATCATCCTTGCTTTTTTCTGGATACAGCTCCTTCATTTTGTGTGTGTTCAAATCAAAAGACGCGACAAAAAATTGCTCTCCAGAATCCTTGTTATACCTTAGAAATAACTTCTTTCCGTCACCAGACAGCCTCATACTGTCGATAGAATCATCACTCGTAAACAGTGTTTTTTCTTCTTCAGATTTCACATTTAATTCCCGAATACTCACCTTTTGCGTGTCTTCATCCGTATACGTGTAATATAAAACTTGTTTCGTAGAATCATAAGCAATCGAAGGATATGCTGTCAGTTTCTCCGTATGAAGCGCCTGATCATGCAAGTAATAAGTATTGTTTAACTTTTGATCTGTAAATGAAACGAGCAATTCGTCTTTTGCATCTTGATTTGTTTTGACTTTTCCTGTATGTTTCGCCTCTTGCCCAGGCTTCATCATGAAGAAAATAACTGCCGCAATCACTGCGACGCCAATGACTGTGATGATCCACCATGTTGATTTTTTCATTGCCTTTCAGACCCTCTCTACAAGAAAAGAAGCCAGAAAATGAACTTTTCCCGCTTCTTTGCATGCCTATGTATTAATAAGTGTAATGCCCTTTTACGACACCTTTACTTGTTTTATACCCAAGTGCTTTGAATGCTTTTGGACTTACGTCTAGTACAGCATTTGGCATTCTGCCTACATCATATTTATATACTGTAATCACTTTATGTGGTTTCGCTTTTGTTGTCACTCTTAGTTTTGTACCTTTTTTCGGTACGTCAAAGCCCATTTTAGTTGCTGCATCCCAATGACCGAGTTTTTTTCCATCTGCGCCTTTTTTGCCGACACCATTGTACCAAGTAATATTGCCGCTTACTTTTTTTGCACTTGCTCCATGTGAGAAACTGAATGCTAAAAATAAACTAGCTACTGTTACGATTGTCGTGATAAGCTTTTTATTCATTAAGAAATCCTCCGTTTTTGGTTTCTGCACTCATTATACATGAAGATGAACCCAGTTATTTTACAGACACATTACAATTCAAATACAAGTTGACCACTTTATGACCGATAAAGTTCATAAATACTACCATAAACAGCCAGAACATTGTAAGCAGCCCCCCTCCTTCATTTTATATAATGAAAGTGAATCAAATTTAAGGAGGAATTTTCATGAAAAAGTGTTTCACCGTTTTGATTGTAAGTTTGGCCTTCGTTTTGATGTTTTCAAGTCTTCCTGCCTCAGCGGCTAGTCCTCGTCACGGCGCCATTGTGACGCAAACAGATGAAGCCAAATGGTCAGGTATCTCTGCTGATATTGTCCTGCCGAAAACAGCCACCATTAAAAATGGCTATGCGGACTGGTATCTCGGTCTCGGCTCTGCTGTTGTAGAGAGCGGTATTTCAAAAACGTCTTCTGGCTATAAGGTTTTTCTGGGCAGCGGCTCACAAGGCGGCAGTAAATACTGGAACAGCGAATACGATACAAGTATTAAAGATGGCGCACGGGTCAACTTAAAGCTCATCAACAATGGTGATGGCACGGTGTCACTATATGTCAATGGGAAATTGCGCTATAAGCAGCCTGTTTACAACCCTAGCCGTCTGAAAAACCTTGATGTTGTCAAAATGGTACATGGCGTACAGGATAATGGAACAAACAGCTATTCACAAGCAAGCTTTTCGAATGTACAGCTTCGTGCAAATACATCAGGAAGTGTCTATAAAAATTGGGACGGGTCAATCAAATCGTCACTTTTACGTAAAAATTTAGAATCCGGTGCCGCAGCTCCTAAATTCACCGTCATTTCTTCTATCCCATTAAGTACAAGCCTTTCAGCACAATAAGAAAAAAGCACCCTCCATTGGGTGCTTTTTATTGTTCACAGCTTATCAACACTTCTCTTTTAATCAAAACAAGGATTCGTGGTAACATAAACATACAACATTCGACGAAAAAAGGAGAACGAACGTGAAAAAAAGTCTACTTGTTTTCATGAGTCTAGTTGCAAGTCTCTCCATTCTAGCAGCTTGCTCAAATACGACAAAAGAACAAAAACCAGAATCTAAAGCACTTCCAACGATTAATGAACGCATTCAAAAGGAAACGAAAGAAGTGATGGAGCAGTCTAAGCTCATCAAAGACACTGACATCACCGTTGATCAAAAGAAAAAAATCATTTCTTTAAACGTAACGGCTTCCTCTGATACCAATAGTGATTACGCTGAAGTCATCGGTTTAAACTTTGCAAAAACGCTGGCCATTGGAGCATCAACTGAAAAAGAAAACAATCTGCATAAACCTGAAAATGACAGCCTCGGCGCCCTCTATTCCTTTTATGACCTAAACATCACCGTGAAACAAGAAAACGGCAAGGTGCTGGCAAAGGGAACGAAAAAAACAAATGAAACAAAAATCACTTGGGAGAGAGCCCAATAATTGGACAAGAAAATCCTTTATGGATTTTCTTGTTTTTTTTAACAAAACTATTAACTTTATGAAAAGAATGCCGATTAGTAAGATTGTGTTGGTTCTTAAGTACCAATAATTCTTATTTACATATCGGAGGAAAGTATCATGAAAAGAACAACTGAATTTGTTTTAGGTTTAATTGGAGGTATTTTTGGATTTTTCGGCGCAATGTTCGCTCTTGCTTTCGGAGGAATCGATGCAGCATTTAGCGATTCAGGCACGAGTGAAATTACAGGATTAGGCTGGGCAGCAATGCTTTTCTCTATTCTTGCCATTGTCTCATCTGTCATTGTAAAGAAAAAAGCAAAGCTTGGTGGAATTTTATTATTAGTATCTGCTGTAGGCGGCATTATTTCTATTTCTATGTTCTTCATCCTTCCAGCTGTATTAATCATCATTGCAGGCTGCATGGGCGTGTTTAGAAAAGAGCCTGTCGTCAATAACACAACTGCATAAAAATAGAGAATAAAGCTTGTAGAGATTGCTCTACAAGCCTTTTCTCTCTACTCTTTGTAATTCATATTGAATGGCATCAACTAACTCTATTATGTTTTCATCTGTCCAAAGATCCAACATAAATAATATATCATTCACCATGTGTGACAAATCTTCTTGGCTCATCAATTCTTCTTTGTAAGCAGGGACAACAAAGAAATAGAGTAGATCAGCCAATTCAAGAACGACACGTACATCTTTTTCATCCATGATGGCTTTATGCAAAGAATGAATCAGCCATTTGAGGTCTTCATGAATTTCAATAGGAACATACATCAATTGGTGTATTTCATCGGTATCCCTCTCACTTAGAATCCTCTCAGCAGATTCCTTTGAAAGAGCCCCAACTGTATTTGAAGATATATTCAGAAACAAGAATTCATGTTGATCCTCTCTATTAACCGTCTTGATTGACGAACCTTCCATCTCAATCACTCCCAATCCCTTATAATAATTCTATTATAAGGAAATTCAAGTTCGTTTTAAGTCACAAGAAGTGGATTTTATGTAATTTTAAGCTAACTGGTTTATAAAAAACACTCCAAAACAATTATTTTCTATTTTTATCATTTTTTGTTGATTTACAAGTACTTTTATCCTATTATAATAGTCATGATCAATATATAAGCACAGGACGCTTATATAAATTAAACAAAAGGGGATTTTCATTTTGAAGAAATTCTATGCTTTATTTTTAGCTTTAGGGCTAACATTTACACTGGCTGCTTGCGGCTCAACAGAAGATGTGTCTACAGGTGCATCTAAAGAAAAAGAGTCTACAAGCACAAAAACACAATCAAAAAACAAAAAAGACGATGGTTCAAAGAAAATAAATGCGAGCAAACACAAAACAACTGCTCAAGGAATGAAAGTAAACCTTGGCGAGATTAAAATTATGAAGGATAGAATCAATGTTGGGATGAATATCGAAAATACGACAGATAAAGTTCTAAACTTCTATCCAGATCAAGGTAAAGTTGTAGCTGGAAGCATGCAATTAGATGCCAATATGTTTATGACTGATGGTGATATTGGTGGCGAAGTTGAAGGTGGCGTTAAACAAGATGGTGTTATTCAATTCTTAGCTCCTGAGGGCAAAGAGATCAACATTAAAAATATCAAAGAATTAAAGCTGAAATTTGGAAATGTCACAACTGACGATTACATGAATAGTAAAGATGTAACCTTCACAGTTAAAGTAAAATAATTTGTTTCATTAAAGCCCTTGAATGATGAGGGCTTTTTTATTTATCATCACAAAAAAACACTTTCCTAGAAGAAAGTGTTTAAGTAACGTTCTCATTCATTTTTAGCGCTTCATAAGAATAACTGATCTTTCGAGAAGCCTCTTACACGGAACTCTCTTTTCATCGCCTCAGCCATTTCCACTTCACCCTCTGCCTCCAGCTTTTCAATGATGCGGTCATAATCCCTTTCGTGGCGATTTTGGCTTAATTTGAAAGCAGCCTGAACTTCATCAATGATGATCTTAAAACCTACAATGCCTTTCATTTGCTTCTCTAACAGTTCCTCAGACAACGTATCCCATAACACCGGCTGTTCTCTGTGACTTTCGTATGTCTCCAGCATTGTGGTTAATTCCTTAACCAGTTCCGATTTTTCAAGCAGTTCCGCCTTTCCATAAACATGAACAGCCTGGTAATTCCATGTTGGTACTGCTTCTTTTTCATACCATGAAGAGGATATGTAGGCATGCGGCCCTTGAAAGATGACGAGCGTCTTCTCGCTCTCTTCAAACGTTTTCCACTGAGGATTCCCAATCGCCATATGCCCTGAGATCACATACGAATCGTCAACTTGATGAAAACTCAACGGAATATGTGTCGCAATGGGCTTTCCATTCGATGTCGTCACAACTGTTGCAAATGAATGAGATTGAATAAATGATTTGATTTTCTCCATATCTTTCACTTGAAAAAATGATGGAACATGCATGTACCCTTCCCCCTTTTTGATCAGCTCAATGTTTTGGTCATAATGAAATCCATTTGCTCTTCGTCCCCCATGAGAAAGGCGTGCACCCCTGTTTGAACAAACCCAAGCTTTTGATAGAAAGCGATGGCCGCTCTATTGTGCTCCCACACCCCAAGCCAAACATCCCGTTTATGATGATTTTTCGCAATTTCAATGGCTTGATCGATTAAATATTTGCCTAATCCTTGCTTTTGAAAGGATTGCTTGATATAAATTCTTTCAATCTCTAACGCGTCATCGCCCATCTCTTCTGATTGGGCATCATTCATATTGATCTTTAAATAACCAGCTACTTCCCCATTCACTTGAACAAAATAAAACTGTGAAGAAGGGTGCTGTAATTCCTTTAACAGCTGGTTTAGGTGAAAAGCTGTCTTCACGTAAGCTTCGATATGTTCCACTTTGTTTTGATCCAGAAAGGTTTCTTTAAACGTATTGATCCCTATTTTCTGAAGCTCCTTTACATGTTGTACATTGCACCGAATGAAATTGACGGTCATAAAGTCGTCCCTCCTTATTAATTAGTAGCTTCTCTTTATCCCTTTTTTCACATCTTCCCAGTCCTTTTCTATATTCTTTCGCACCCTTAGAAGATACTCATAAATCTGTTCCGCTTCTTCCTCAGAAAACCCACTGAGCGCCACTTGATTCGAATAATCATGTTCTCGTTTGATCATTGGGTAGACCGTTTTCCCTTTTTCAGTTGGAAACAGCTTTTTGATTTTTTTATTCACACGATCATCTTTTTTCTCAATAAACCCATGCAGTTCTAGCTTTTTGATAGCCCGAGCCGCCGTAGTTCGATCCACCTTAATCATTTCCGCCAGCTTTTCCTGAATGATACCAGGCTCCTCACAAATACGCACAAGATACAAATACTGCCCCTTCGTTAAATCGTATTCTTTAAATTCAATATTACTTATGGAATCAAGCGCACGAGCAATCACGCCGATCTCCCGCAAAATCTCTTTCATGTACCTCGTCTCCTTTTGTTGCATTTACAACAAACAACTAAAATCAGTATAACCAATTAATGTTGTATTTGCAATAAAAAACCCAACCTCCAATTGGAAGTGGGTTTTTTATTTATCACGCTTCTTTGATCCAAACACTCCAAACACGACGGCCAGTGCAACAATAATCGCTACCCATGTAGTGAAGCCCATATGATCACCGCTTTTCTTTTTAAAATACCGTATCGGGTAAAAACCCATGAAATCACTTACTCTTATTTTAACGATTGAAAAGCAGAAAAGGTTTCAATTCAGCAGCCCTGATACTTTTTATTGCATGTGATCAAATTCATGAAGACATAACAAAAACCCCTATATTTCAAGGGGTTTTCGAGGGTGTTACATCATTCCGCCCATAATTCACCCTGTTTTCGCGTGATTTCGGTCTCTTTCATTCAAGGGTTTCAGTGATAAAAAACAACAATGACAAAACAAGAAAACATCGCACTTTTTCGTAGTCGGGTGGGGTTTTCGTTATTTTCGTGTTATTTTTAAAAAAATAACAAAAAAGAACTGTCTTGAGAAAGACAGTCTCAATTGTGAGTAATATAAGAAGTTAATCATTGAAATATACGAATTTTTTAATCCCGTTTCCGCGGGTAAACCGTATACTCTAATTATACACCACATTTAGACACCGAACAAATATTCGGTTATAATCTCTAATGAGGTGTATGAAATGTGGAATGAGGAAAAAGATCAAAATCGCTGGAAGATGAAATTCATCTTGCCAGAACATAACGAGGCTTTAAGACAGCTGCATCTTGCGAAACATAAGATTGAACAGCCGGTTCTAAGTCCGGAGCAATTAGAAGAATTTGAATACACCATCGCAACCGCAATGAGTGAGGACATGCCCCTCAATTTTGAGTTATTCGATAATGGGTTTGTCAGAGAAATTTCGGGACGGGTTGTATACGTGGACCACATAAAGAAACTGTTTCATGTAAAAGATAGCCGTTCTGATACAAATTTAATAAAATTTGCAAATATACTTAATGTAAAAACACTTTAAATAAAAAGGCCGTCCTTCTAGGCGGCCAATAACTTTCATTTGTTAATGTTTTTCTTTAAATCCTCAATTTCATTTTTGAGGATTTTATTTTCTTTCTTTATTTTTGAGACCTCAACGACTGTAAATAACAAAGTTGCAACTATAAGTAAAATCAAAATATACTCAAACATGTTAAATATCCATATAGTAGTCATCAAAGCCAAATGTTGCTGCAATTCCGATAACCGGAACAAGTGCTGCTCTGAAACCCCATCTGTGTTTTTTATAAGTTGATTTCGTTAACTGCTTGCGCTTGTAAAGTTGATTGGCGATATAGCGACCAGCAGCATATCCACTCCCCACAATTGCGGTCATCCCAGTAATTATACCGATCACAACAAGTATAGGATTATGTACTGTGGCTTTATCTTCTTTGTCGAAAAGACTGTCGATTTTAAAGATTTCATTGTCAGTTAGGCCAAGATCTAACGCGCCTTGATATAATTCAGGATCGTTTTTAGTAAATGATTCAGACTGTGTTTTTTGTTCATATTGTGGCTGATTAGCTTTTGCATCTGCAAACTCTCCAAGAGTACAGGAGATACCCAACACAGCTACAATGGATAAAGAAATTCTTGTTATCCATTTTTTATTCAAATTAAACCCTCCCCTTTGTAAATCCCAAATTAAGCATAACTTAAAATATACAGTAATTTCCATAGTTACAAATAACCGAATGTCAAATGGTGTATTAGTAGTAAAGTATGTAATTTAAGACAAATAAAAAAGCCCCTTTCCTTAATGGATGGGGGCTTTGCTTGGTTTCCTATAGACATACGACTATAGATTTTTATTTAATAGCTTTTCGAGAGTGGCTTTTGTCTTCGGTCCATATATGCCGTCAGTAGCAAGCCCATGCATGAGCTGGAACCGCTTGACCGCATTCGCCGTTTTTGGGCCATAATAGCCATCAATACCGTTGTTTTTCGCGCCCTTATCAGGATAGAAGAAAAGAGCGGCTAGGGCTTCCTGTACGGCTTTTACGCCTGCACCTTTCGTTAATGGCTTGGTTACTTTTAAAATGCCAGAAGGCAGGTTGTATGTCTTTTTAGCAGGCTTGGAAGCTGGTTTTTTGGATGGTGCTGGTGATGCCTTCGTTGGTTTTGTAATTGTTTGCTTTACTGTACCAGCTAAAACCGCCTTATAATCAAAGACAGGACACGCTTTCCAAGAATAGCCCGGAAACTCATTATGACCTCTTGTTCTTTTGTAGTTCGGCATATCTTTCTTCAATGCCGTTACTAAAGCTCTGAAACTCGCTTCCTGTGCTGCTGTCGGCTTTTCACTTCTGAAATCACCCACAAGACAAATGCCGATCGCAAAGCGGTTTGAATTACCTACATGATAGGATTTGATTCCTAGATCATGATTCCATTCAATTGTTCCGTCTTTGAGAATGACAAAATGATAAGCTACACCCGGCCAACCATTAGTGCCTACATGATAGTTTGCAAAAGCTGCGCTGTTTCCCGATGTTGTTAAGCTATGATGTACCGCGATGTCCGTTTTTGCATTGACACCCACATTTGAATAGCTCCCGTTTCTTTTTGTTTTTCCTCGAAGATCAACAAGCTTGCTTAATTGTCTAAAATTCATTTGCGTTCTCCCCATTCGTTTAATGGAATTTAAAAAAGCCACCCGAAGGCAGCTTCTATTTTGTTAATCCTTTTTGTTTTAGGATTTCTTTCTGCTTCTGTCCTTTAGGTGTCACATAGTTGTTCTTAAACCATGTGATTAGCGTCATAATCGTTGTAAAGATTGTGGAGCCAGCAACATATAAAACGTTGGCTAAATTATTCACAGACTCTTCATCCAATGGTAAAGGCGTTTTACCGAACATAACTAAAAACTGATTGATCAAAGCAACTAAAAGAAGCACTGTTCTTATCACAGTGCCTTTGTCTAAATTCTTCATATTCAATTCCCCATTTCATTTATTTTTGTAAGAATGTGAATGCAAGGGCAATCACACCACCAATTACACCCGTAATAACAGCTGTTATCATTGCACCTGTGATTGTCCTTTTAATCCATGTCGTGTTTTCTTCAATTTTGTTTAGCTTCTGATCAAGACTTATAATTTGCTGATCGTGTCGGTCATACCCTCTTTCAAGTACAGAAACACGCTGCTCCAAAGCTTTTTGACTGGTCTTTAATTCCGATACATCTTTTTGAATTATGTTCACATCGTTAACCTCCGTCATTCCTGACATCAGTAAGCCCCCCTAGTCCTATTTCAAGTTCCTCACCTCCTTAAAGAAGGCAAAATAAAAACGCCTATTCAGCGTGGTTTGAATTGTCTTGTTTTAATTTAAGTAATTCCTCTTTCAGCTGCTTGTTTTCATTGTCGCAAACTGTAAATTGTGCCCTTGCTTCCGCCAGTTCTAAATGCGCTTTTGTTAGCTGCTCCGATAAAGCCATTGCTTTATAAAAAAACAACTCTTCTTTTTCTGTAAGTTGTTGTTGTTTTTGTTCCATCTCAATTCCCCATTTCTTTTATTTGATTTTCTAAGACATACACCTTATCTTTTAATTCCTTAACTATTGGAATTAATAATGCATACAATCGGTCATACATAACGCCTTCGATTTGCCTTTCTCCGTTCTCGTCTGGATCACTCCAGAAAAGATATTCTTTCAATCCCGCTTCGTAAAGATCCTCGGCTATTAAACCCGGAACTCTTTCAAGATATGGTCTATCTCCATCATCTGAACCGTTTGACTCAAGTATTTCTGCATATGATTCCGCAACTTGTTTATCAAACCATGTTTTAGGTTTCAACTTCAAGATATTTTGCAGCTTGTCGTCAGGGTATTCCTCGATGTTTATTTTGTACTTTTTCGATGAAACAACACGGCCCAAAGTTCCGTATTGTGTTATATATACATTTGCCGACCCTGTGTACATTCTAAAGTATATATCTTCTGACCAGACACGCTTTCCTGTGTTATCCCTTCCGAGAAATAATGATCCGTTCCATCCCCCTCCATCCAAAGAAATTCCACCATCTTTTTCTGCCTGCCCTTTTATTGAAACGCGACCATTGTAAGCAGATATATTGATTCCTTTGTCACCGTATATATCAGTTCTTATTCGGCCATTCATCCAAAGGTATCCCTCTGCAAATAAACTTATATCCTCGTCTGCTGACAATGAAGCATATTGTTTTACTGAAACACTATAAGATTTTAATGAAGCCACATGCCCCGTTTTTAATCCATTAAATGCAAAACTTGGTTCTCCACGATTTAATTCAACACTAACCTTGAAGACCACTTCATCATTTTGTGAGAAGATCATATGAGTACCACTACTACCCACGCCTAAATCATTAGGAACCCCTGGATTAGTCTCTATTCTTAACTTATGAGAAATGTTTTCATTTCTAGGGTTCGCTGCTGCAAATAAATTGATTCCACCTCTTTTTATATCAACGGTACTAATCGGTTCTTGCGTCTCATTTTCACCAATTCTATTTCCATATTCTTGTGAAATCAGGCCTGATTGGATTGTGAGTTTCTCATATCTTTTAACAGTGACATCATATATAGTTTTTCTGTATTGATAAATTTTATCGGCTTCAATGAAGGATTCAAATGCAGTTGACCCCGAAATAGGTTCAATCCTTGCCCCTCTAATAAGTGAACCCTCTATCGTGATCCCTTTAATCGTGCCAGCTGTGATTTTGTCCGCAGATAGATTGGCTATTTTGGCATTTGTAATGGCACCATCTGTGATGTGCGCTGTGTCAATTATCGCTGTGCCTAAATGTGCTTTTTGGATTGCGGCGTTTGCAATTGCAGCTGATCCTATCGCCGCATTAGATATGTGCGCTGAATTAATAGCAGCATCATTGATATGCAACGATGTTATTGAGTTTTCAGTAAGCATTACATCGTAAGGACTGGCAGACCATTCTTTTGTAGATTCACCCATTCGTAATTGACATTTTCTAACGACAAACGAACCTTCATCTGTTGTGTTTTCTGTTCGAGCCCCGAACATCATATAATAATTGTTTGCGGTGTCACCTGTGTAAATAAAAGTAAAATTCAGTTTCACAAATTCATCTGAGGGTAAATCAGAGACATCGCTGAATGGCGTTTCGATTATTTGACTTTTAAAAGTAGTAGGTGTGTTGTAATAACGGAAATTCAAATAATTAAAATTCTTTAAACTTCCTCGCTTAACTTCTATTGAGAAAGTATACGTTTCCCCATTAATAAGTTTTAATGACTTGCGATTATTCGTCACTAACCCGTAAAGTGTATTGTTCATGTTCTTTTTCGTTATAGTAACTTCATTGTACTCTTGTTCATTTACAGTTATTTCAGCAGAGTTTAATCCAGTTATGTCACTTGATCTTAAAAGAGAACCCGGAAGGATATTGGAATTCTGAATATCCGTATACAGTTTGTCCGCTGTAACTGATAGAGCTGCCAGTTTATCTGCTGTGACAGCACCAAACATGATGTCGTCATTAAGAACTCTTACCGTCTTCGCCTCATATTCACTAGACCAGTCACTGGCTGTGCCATGTGTGTTTATCGCACGCAAGCGGTAATACCATACTTGATCAACATCCACACCGTCTTGGTGGTGCCAGCCTCCTGTTTTCCCGCGGAAAATAAGTTGTGCGGCTGTTGGCGTAAATCCTTTATTTTGCGATGCATACACTTCATATGCTGCAATGTATGAACTAGGGTTGTAATCCCAAGTAAGAGATACCGTTTTGAACAAACCTTCTGCTTTGATATTTGATGGACGGGGTGGCTTTGTATTCGGAAAACTGCCATCCGTCACGTTGCCCGCTTCCGGTTTTCTTTCCCAGGTACCACGATTGCTATCAATTATCTTTTGCAACTGCTTTACTCGGTCATCACCCTGTAAGACTGACAAGAACTGTCCTATCTCAACGACACACGTATTTTCAGGATCGGTGATATCATATTCCATTGAGATAATGCGCTGTGATGTTTCAATCGGAATAGCAAAATTACGGTCAATAGCGATGGTTGTATCTCCAAGATCGACATGCTCATGCTCATACCCCTCAACACCTTCAAGCAGCTTCACTGATAGCTCATAATTGACCTCTGTTTTTGATGCCACAGTGAGTAAATGATTGTAAGTTGCTTTCAACAATTCTTCGGGATCTTCAATATCTTCATCGCTGAAAATATCTTCTCTGTGGATCAATTCCCCATTTTTTAAGCGGCCGTATTTTTGTAATAGAGCAGGATCACCTACCCACTCTTGCCCCTTTGGTTTGTCTACTGGATCACCATTAGATTTTTTCCACTCAACATCTGCGAAGTCGATGAAACGAGAATAACCTCCCGTCTCTTCCCCGTCTTCGTCAGTCGTCTGTAATGAAGCACCATAACCATACAAAGCGGTCTTCGGATAGCTGATCACGGTACGTCTGATACTTTCAGTGTCCTTATCAATTTCAAAACGCTTGCCGCTGTCTTTTCCTCTTCGTGATAAAACCTTGATCGTGCGTTTAGTGATGGTATTTCCGTCAAACTCCACAACATCTTTAAACTCTCCGCCCCATTTGTTCAAAACATCGCTTAAACATTCAAGAGCAGTCATTTTATAGAATGATGTCGAGTTTAGTCCTAGCTCGGCGGTCACTTCTGCGGTCCATCGGGTTCTTTCAAATACTTGATCAAGAACATATTGCGCCGTTTTATCTTTTGGTCGCTTCTCTTTAATGATTGTTTCAGCCAATTCCATCATTGCGGCTTCGCAAGTAACAAGCGTATTGATCTCAGCACCATCATCTGTATCATCAAGCTCTTTTATAACAAACGCCCGCAATTCGCCGTCCTTATCTCGGAACACGACTTGATTCTCTTCAAACAGATACTTAGCATCTGGATGTGAAGCATCTGCAATAAAAGAAAAAGAAGAACCCAAGTTGAGTTCTTCTTTGTATTTAGCATCCCAGAAATTACACGAATCCTGTCCGTCACTGGACAGAACAGCCAAAAGTTCATCTTCTGGCGATAAAATGAATATCTCAGCCATGACGGACCCCCTTTCTTATTCTATAGATAGGCTTCATTGAATTTGATACTACTTTTATGGCTGAACCTTAGCTTGACCGGCTTTTGAGCAGGAAAATCGAAAAACTCAGATTGGATTTGCAGGCCATTCATGATAGCTTTTCCATTGTTCATTATTTTTCGTTTAGCAATGTCAATCACAAGCGTGTCACCAACGATGAAATTATAAACAATTTTAATAGTTTTCCTCACACTGTTATCTGAGTTTAGAAGAGACACCTCATATGAAGTGGCTGCTGCCGTGAATACACATTCAATCTTTGGTTCGATTATGGCTAAACTTGGATTCGTAAAAGTCCTCAAGCCGCTCTCGAATTCATAAATCGCCGCTAATCCGTATTTTTTTGGATCAGAACAAAGGAAAGTTAGTGTGGCATGTTGTAAGCCTCCCTTTGTCTCACCCTCTGTCAAACTCTCAAATATGGCGTTATATGTCCTGTCTGGTTCATCGAAGAAAACAAGCGGCTTTTCTTCATCTGTGTGAAGAATATAGTTCAATTCCTCCTGTTTTTTCTTCAATTCACTTTCACTACTGAATGCGAATAGCACTTCTAGGGTTATCACTCTTACAGGTAATCTAGTACCACGAAGAAAACCGCCTGCGCGGTTCCCTATCGTGTCTATTTTCACCTCTCGACCTACAACACCCCTGCCGCTGGGTGTCTCTTTAAGGTAGAAATATTGTGATATATCGGTGCCATTAAAAGTGATCTTCCATTCATTGGGGACAAGTTGTTGATAATTAATCATGTGATCCTCGTCCTCCTTGCGTTCGCTCTTTTTTGTTCATTCTCAACAGGCTTCGCGACACCTTGACCAACCTTTTTGCTGTCCATTTCAATAACAATCACTTGTTCAGGAAGTTCAATATTTTGAAGCTCTGCACTCAATTCGTGTTTAACCGCTCCTATTTTACTGTTTGTAATAGAAGCATCGTAAGCGATGTTTAAATCTTCTTGTTTGATATACATAGCGTCAGTAACAGCATTCATTGCCTTACTCACAGTACCCACGCCCTGCTGAATCCCCACAGCAATACCAGCTGGCACCATGACACCCACTTGATCACGCATTAAACGTGAAGGCGAATGAATTTTCAGCTTCTTCTTAATCGTTTTTTCGATTGTAGATGCGATGCTATTGGCTTCCTTCGCAAGCTCGCCTTTCATGTTTTTCATTCCTGAAATAATGCCGGACATCGTGTTAGATCCAATCGCTTGCCCGCTCTTTTTAAGCGATCCCAGCTGCTTAACATTGACAGTCAATTCAGCAATTTTATTCATGTAATCATTTTTCAGTTTGTTTAGCTCTGAATTTGCCGCATTTCTCAATTCAGTGATCTTTTTAGTTGTTGCGTTCTTAAGATCCGCAAGCTCTTTGGTCGCTTGTTCGCTTGCCATGCTGTGTTTTTGTTTCCATAGAGAGATATATTTATCTAGCTCTGGAGCAGACATGGAAGCAATAGCTTTTATTTGATCAGCTGATCCCACGCCCATTTGTCTTAATTCATCAACGAATTCTTTCGGGGCACTGCCTGTTAGTTTTGATAGGTCAGACTGGAAACCTTTCATTCTATCAATTTGCGCTTCCAAGTTTTTTAACAGCCTGGATCCACTGACTTTTTCAGTTGTTACACTATCAAACAACCCCATAGCGTTATAAATAGAATCAGTACGATCTTTAAGAGCATTCTTATACTCTTCATTTGCTTTTTTAATGTCATCAGTCAATTTGTCATTAATGCTCTTAAACTTGGACAAATAGCTGTTGTTGGCAGATAGAAGACCTTTATTCAGCTTGTCAGCCGCTTTTTTCTCATCATCTTTTTTCTTCTGCGCTTCTTTCTGAAGTTTGGTTCTAGTTGCATAAATTTCTTTCTGAACCTTATTACGCTGAGCAGCAGTCAGTTTTTCTTTCTTTTTGATCTTCTCAAGCTGCTTCATATACGTCTGACCACTTATTTTCTTGGTGTCATATTTCACTTCTGCATTAGCGATCTTCTGTGAAACCTTCTTTTGATAAGCAAGCTGCGCTTTTGCCTTTTTGCGCTGCGCCTCAAGTGCCTTCTTCTTCTGTTGACTCTGCGTTTTCTTCTGTGCATTGTATATTTCGCGCTGGATCTTCGCATTTTGCGTGGATGTTAACTTGTTTTTCTTTTTAATCGCGTTTAATTGTTTGATGTATGTCTTTGAGCTGATCTTACCTGTGTCAAACTTGGTTTCGACAGCTCTGATTTTGTTGTCAACGCGTGTTTTTCTTCTAGCATTCGCTTTACGTGCCGCAGCAGCTTGTTTTTTCTTCAATGCTGCCGCTTGTTTTTGCGCTTGCTTTTGTGCTTGCTTCATTTCAGCTTGCGATGCTTTTTGCGCCGCCTGTGTTGTCTTTTTAGCAGAAGAAACAACTGTATTTGTTGATCTATCAAGACCTACAGCCATACCAGCACCTAAGTTATAACCGATCTCATCACGCATCCAGCGTGAAGGAGAATGAATGTTAAATAGTTTGGTAAAGGTATTTTTGACGTTGTTGACAATATCAGTAGCCTTTTTATATAAGCTAGATGCCATCCCTCCAACACCACGCACCAAACCTTGAATAATGTTTTTCCCGATGTTGTAAAGGTTAATTCCTTTGAAGAAAGCCATTACCTTATCCCAAATACTCTTGATCTTGCTTTTGACATCATTCATTTTGCTTCCAACAGTATTCTTTATATCGTTGAACTTGCCAGAAACAGCCTTCCATATACCGCCGACAACGTTTGCGACTGTCGATTTGATCTTATTCCACACACTTCCGATAAACGTCTTAACCGTATTGAAAACAGTCGTTGTCGTGCTCTTGATTTTGTTCCAGTTGTTCACAAAGAAGTTTTTAATGCCGCCTAAAACAGTTGAAAAGAAGGATTTGATTCCGTTCCAAACTGAAGAGGCGGTATTTTTCAAACCATTCCAAACAGCCGTGACAACCTTTTTGATGGTGTTCCAAGCTGTAGTGAAGATCGTTTTATATATCTTAAATACTGTCGTAAAGTACGTTTTAATCCCGTTCCATATGGTTGTGGCCGCCTTCTTGATTCCGTTCCATACTCCAGTTATAAAGCTTTTGATTCCACCCCAAACACTAGAAGCAACTTTCTTGATGCCTTCCCATAACCCTTTCAGGAAGTTTGAAGTTGCTCCCCAAGCTTTGATAGTGAACGCTTTGACTTTATCCCAATTGGCGATGATTAATGCAACAATTCCAATTACTGCGGTCGTTATCCAACCAATAGGACCCATCGCAACAACCCAAGCTGCTGCCATCCGTACAGCATTCGCCATAGCTTGAGCGGCCATAACAGCCATTCGAGCAATGAATAAAGCCATTTGTTTTATTCCATTTTGTAACATGAGAATGAATGAACTCATCTTCGTTGCTGTCCACGCTGCGGCCATTCTCGTTGCTTGTGTTATAGACTGTGCGGCCATGACTGTCATTTGAGTGGTCCATAAGATCATTTGTTTAATGCCGTTTTGCAACATCATGATAAATGAATTTATGTTCATGATCGTCCATGCTGTTGCTGTTCTTGTAGCTTGAACAATTGACTGAGCAGCCATAACAGCCATGTTTCTTATCCATAGAGACATTTGAACGATTCCGTTCTTTAAAGCAGTAACAAACGCCGAAATTTTCATTGCTGTCCAAGAAACAGCCATTTTCGCGCTGTTTGCTATAGCTTGAGCCGTCATAACTGCGTATTTTGCTATGAATTTCGAAATCCATATGATTCCTAATCTCAACTGGCCCACTAAAGTAATTAATTTAACCCCAGCTGCTGTTTCTTTGAAGTTTCTTATATACAATGCCGCTGCTTTAAAATCTTTAAAACCATTAGTTAAAGAGCTAACAGCAACCATTGCCGGAACAATCGCTCTAACGACACCGATAAGAGATAAGCCAGCTGCGATAAATTGTCCAATTGCTGGATTTGCCTCCATTGCAGCATTAGTAAATTTCAAGAAACTGTTTACAGTTTCAAGGATCGTCTTTCCTAGTGGTGCCATTCCAACAAGTAGATTTATAATAGTCCGGGCAATTTGACCAAGTGTGCTCCACACTGTCGGACCTGTTTTTTCAATGTATGCGATGAAGTTTTTAAACCCTTCTGTATGTTGAACGGTACCAGCCCATTCTCTGAACCTCGCAGTCATATCAACCAATGATGTGAGCATGTCTGCTGACATTGGACCAAACGCAGCAAATAAACGGCGTAATGCGCCTGAAAAGTTTGTGATGACTTGTAAGAGCTTTGGCCCATTTTCACGAGTGTAAGCAACGAAGTCTTGGAATCGTTGTGATGAGCTTAAACCTGCCGCCCATTTAGCCCAAGAAGCAGTTGCTTTTTCCATGCTTGCAGCCATATCATTTCCTAGAGGACCAAAAGCCACAATAAGATTCATGACTGTTCTCATAACATTTCCAGCAATGTTCCCGAAGGTCACAAAAGCTTTTCCTGCATTGTTGTTCATCCATTTGATGAAATTTTGCATGTCTTTTGCTTTGAAAGCATTATCAAGGTTTTTCGTTAATGTAACCGCTCCATTTGCCACGTTAACAAACATAGGTCTAAGACTATTCAGAACCGTTTTAAACGTTGTGAGTGAGTTGGTGAATGATTTAAGGATAGGTTTTTGTGTGATCTTCGCAATGTCCTGCCAGTTATCTTTAAAATCTTCTAAAGTAGCAAGGGCTTTCTTCTCTTCTTTCCCTAGCGACTCTTGCAAAACTTTGATTTTTTCCATGATTTTGGCTCGCTCTTTCGCATTGGTGGCATCATCTAGCTTGGCTTGGAGCTTATCTAGGTCCTGACCAGTTTTGATAACACTACCTATAGATGTAACTGCCAATGCACCAAACGCAACTGCACCAGTTCCAGCAGTAGAAAAAGCACTAACAAGCCCCATTAATCCACCTGTAGCCGATCCTATCATTGGACCAAGTGCCCCAATTACTCCCACAGCACCAGCTAAAGCTGGAGCGATAGCAGGTAGTAAAGCAAGCAATCCACCACGTAAAGCATTCCCCATGACGTTTGAAATTGAATTTGTGATCTTTGAAAGTCTGTTCATGGCATTCTCGAATTTATCTAGACGCTTTTCAAACCCCTTCCATACTGCTGTTATTTTAATAACAACATTATTAGGAAGGCTCGCCAAAGCCGCTCTTGCAACTGTTACAGCCCTAATTAAAGCCGCTGAACTTGCATTTATAATTGTTGTAACCCTGTTCGGTATGCTTGCTAATGCAGCACGAGCAGCGGCGACAGATGAATTTAAGTTACTTGCGTTTCCAGCAATCATTGTCGTCACTCTCTGCGCCATTGAAGAAAGAGCGGTACGAGCAACGGCAACTGTTGAAACTAGCGGGCTGGCATTAGCTGCAATGATTGCAGTTACTCTTTGAGAAATAGAAGATAATGCCGTACGTGCAACAATTACAGCTCGTCCTAAAGGAGTAGGATTTCCAGCTATGACGGTTGTCACTCGTTGAGCGATTGACCTTAGCCCTGCTTTAGCACGAGCTATAGAACTAGTTAACGGATTGTTATCACCCGTAAAATAAGTATTGATCCGTTGGGGTATTTCTCGCAATTTTTGACGGGCAATACGAACCGCCCTAGTTAAAGGGTCTGCATCAGCGTCTAGGTCAACTCGGTTGCGTTCGTGTCGGCGTAAGAAACTATCCATCTGCTGCTCTGCCTCACGAACACGCCTTTGGAAGTCAGCGATTTCAGCATCTACTTCGACAGTGTGATGATCACGCATACGGCGCATCATATCATTCACTTTGTCCATTTGCTTTTTAAATTTGCGCGTTTGCGCCTCGACAACCGCCGTTAATTTTTCGATCAAACCCTCACCCCTCTTCTTTTGATTTTCTAAGTATGTTTCTTAATCCAATGTTGAGATCGTTCAAGCGTTTAGCATCCACTTGATTTTTGAAGCCATTTCCAGTGACATCACGCTCAAGATCAGCTCTAGCTTTTTGTGCGTCAAACATTTGTGACGGCTTAACTTTTTTGGCATTTTGCGCATACCGATGAAACATTGCATTTATAGTCATTCGATCTATTTCATCAATCTCACGCAATTTAGCCGCCTTGAGTTTGCGTTTATACTCGTTTGGAGTCCATGACATGATGAGATCGTTGTCATAGACACCCATCCAACGAGCTGCGTCTTCAATTACTTGGAGGTAGTCGATCCCGTCAACTCTTTGCGGGCTTGTTTCAGCATTTCCAAGTATTCCTTGCCGGTCTCTTGTTCCTCGATCCGCTTCGCTGCCATTTCTGGTGTCTCGTTCGGAGCAACTTTCTTCGGTTTGTTCATCTTCTCGAGTAGCGTCCAGTTCTGACGGATCTTTCCTTTGAAAAAACCAGCGTTTTCAAGTGTTTGGAAAGCTTCTTTAACCAAGCGATCCACCGCGTCACCTTTTGTATCTTCTTCAATGATTTTCATAATTGCATCTTCGATTTGCTCTGGAGACGGTTTACTCCCTTTAAGATGAGAAAGAGCGCAATCCCAAAAAGCAGATAACATAAAAGCATCTTCATTGAGTAAACCCATGTAAATGTTAAGCGTACCGCCTGCTTTGTCTTCCTCTTTCGTTGTGTATTTTTCGTTTGCTGTACGGTCAAATGCAAAGTCACATCTTGCTGTATATTCTTTTGATCCAATTGTTAAAGTAGCCATTTATAAAAACCCCCGATTTGTTTTTTGTAATAGAAAAGAGCCTCCAGATAATAGAGGCCCTTCAAGTGTTATTGTCCTGTGGAAGCTGGTGCCGTCTGTGTAACGATTTCACTCATTGGAGACTCGCCAGCTTCATTCACTGCTGTCACATTAATAGTTAGTTTGGTATCAGGATTCATCCCTGTTGCGACATAACTTGTGTCAGTGACGTTTTTATCAAGACGCTTATCAGCGCCTCTATACACGTTATATGAAGTCGCCCCTTCTACCGCATCCCACTTTACTGAAATACTGTCAGACGTGGCGGTAAACGATAGATTTTGGGGCTGCTTAGGGTGTCTCAACTTTCTTATTTAGCTCTCCGAACTGCTTGAAGCTGTCAGCTCCAGCAGTAGAACGAATTTGAGCAATGAAAGCAGGATCAAAAGCCGGTAATTCGCCTTTAAATGTTTTCCCAAGAACAGGAAGAGTGGTTGAAACCTCAATAAATCCATCCTGTGGCGCGCTTTTCTCAAGGTTTTCAATAATTGCATGACCATATTCTGAATCATGCTTTCCGTTTTTGTTTAGGTTTAAATTTACTTTCCATACCTGGATAGCTTCTTCGTTATCAAAAGCATCTTCAATGGCTTTTTGCCCTGGATCATCATCCGCAGCATAGAAAGATAATTCAATAGATTCACTTTTTGTGCCGTATCCAACAATACGACCTGACTTTGTACTTTCATCCAGAGTGTCTTGTTCTTTCGTGTGAGATCCCTCAGTTTGAAAAGCAATAAATTGACCTTTTGTATCTGTCGAATCCATCGCTTGAACAATGTAAATTTCATCTTTACCATTCAATAGGTTTACCACTAAAACCATCCTCTCAATTGTTTATCGTGTATCTCATTCGCAAGATACCGTGTTTTGTATATCCGTCTATGTCTGTGATCACCTGCATCCCTCTCAGCTCAGAACGGCATAAAGAAAAGCCCTCTATTTCTAGGGGCCTTTTGGTCAATGCTTGCAACATAAGGTCTATAACCTGCTGTGCTTCTTTTTTTCCGTTGTAATCTGACCAGCAGTGTAAAACCACGTTTACAACTTCGCCAGCAGATGTTTTTGTCTCAAATAAGGCAACATCGTCATCACCCATTGAGACATAAGGCTTTTTAATATCTTTGGAAACCGCATCAAAAACGCCTGTGACTCGTTCGTTTAGATTCCTGTCCATTGATAGCCTTTCAAATATAGCAGCCTGTAACGGCCACAATGATGAGCGCATTTAAGCAGCTCCTTTCTATTGCATTTCCCTTGCGAAGTGCCTCATGCCTTCTTCGACAGCTGGGTTAAAGAATGGCTGCGCCCTCATACCTCTAGTCATCACCCATCGGCCTAGCTTTTCGTCATAGTAAACCCACGGTGTTTGACGGCCGCCGCCTTCCTCACTATAAATTCCTGTTCCGTATTCCACATATACGGAATAATCGGCACCAACGGTGATGATGGCTTTCAATCCTTCGTCTCGATATTCAACCTCAATCGAGTTTTTAAGGTTTCCGCCATCAATCATTGCTGTTGGTGCGTTAATGACAGCATGACTGTAAATGAGTTCTGCTGTTACTGTGACAATTTGTTTTGCTCGATCTATGACTTTGCGCTCGAATTTCTCAACCGTTTTCGCCATTTGTTTAGCCCATTTGCCGCTTACCTCAGCCATTTAGCACCTCAGCCATTTAGCACCTCTGACACTTGGCATTTGAGACACATAATCTCATTTTCTCCGCCTTGATCAATAGGATCTGATTTCAACGTGAGTATTTTATTTTTGTGTCTAATTCTCATGGTATTGTAAATGTCTTCTCTGTACTCGAAATAGACATTGTGATCAACTGGGTTTTGCAGCTGTTGAGCTTGATAAAACTCTCTTGATGAAACACTCGTGACCCGAGCGGGTATTGTCAGATGGTCCACATACTGTTCAGTGTATCCACCGCCACCGTCCGGCACTTTTTCGAGTTTTTGAAACGTGATTTCATGTGGGAACTCTTCAAATACATAACTCACCAATAAGCCCTCCTATACGGGTACAGGTACTTAGTGACCGTTTCGGGAAAATCAGTGTCATAAGAGTACGACACATCACCCATACTTCGACTTGCCAAACCTGCTGGCTTTAAGTTGTACTCAGCGGCTTTCGCAACAAAGAATTTTACACCCGCCGGCAGGTCATCTGCATCAAACTTGTTCTTACAAAAATCAGAAGCATATTCAACAAAAATAGGAACAACCTCAGACAAGTAATCATCGTGCTTATCTGTGGTCATTTCTATCATTCTTTTAATCTGTTGGATGTCCATTGGATCACCCTTTCAATTTTTCAAGCAGTGTTTCACGCTTCATGTTGTAATAACCAGCGATTCCTTTATCTTTCGCTTCCTGCTTTAGCTGCTCAACAGTCATTTCTTCATAAGACAGGTCGTCTTGAGCATCTTTTTCAATCTTCGCACGCCTTTTCAATTCTTGTTCCAAGAGCCAAAAGGTTGTTGCTCCCATTTACTCGGTGCCTCCTTCTGCTTCTGTTTTAGTTGCGATTTCCGACATTGCAGATTCGCCGCTCTCATTAACAGAAGTGACATTGATTGTTAACTTAGTATCAGGAGTTAGACCGTCCGTGCTGTATTCAGGCTTGGTTACATTCTTATCAAAACGCTTGTCTGCTCCGCGATAAACATTGTATGAATCCGCCCCAGCTACGGCATCCCAATTGACAGTCACAGATTTACTTGTGCTTGTAAACCGTAGGTTTTGGGGCGCATTAGGGCGTAGGAATAGGCTCTTCCACTGGTAGTGAATCATCAACAATAATAGATTTTTGAAGGTATGTTCCGAAACCTACATCAGCTCTGTTGTTAGGAATGAACTCAATCAAGTTTTGTTTCTGTAAATTTGTATGCGTTACCGAATGCATTGCAATTGAAGTAAATTTCCCTTTAGCATCCCCAAGTAATTGAGCTGCATCAAGAATCACTTCTCCGCTTAATTTAGACTTAGCTGCTGCATCTGGCCCTTCATTGGAAATGATCTTCACAATTCGGACTTTCTTTTTGTCATAAACACGTTCATAGTTCTTTGCGCTCGCCAACTCTTTGAATGTAGGCATTTCTTTAGCAACATCAGCTTCAGTCCATTTGAAACCACGTGGATGCATAATAAACTTCTTACGATTGATCAGAATGTCCTCACCTTTTAGTGAGTTTCGATCTGTTTCCGTTGGTGTTTTAGGCATTCCCGGAGCATAACCAACAGCACCGCCAGCAAATAGGTAAGTTGTGTACTTTTTCCCGTCACCGCTCGAAATGTCTAAGACTAGATCACCATCGTTATTAGTGATGTTGCTACCAAAGACACCATCCAACATAAGGAAGATCATTCTTTGAAACTGTCTATCCCAATAGTAGTTCACACGATCCCCAATTGCTCTCATTGGATCTGATCCTGCAAGCTCTCCCGCTAAATCTTCTGCGCTCCAAGCCTTTCCATACTCAAATACCCGGGCAACGTCTTTACCTGATTTGATTTTCTCTGGAGTTAAAGCAAAATCTGATTGAATAGCTTCTGGATCTCCTTCAAGGTCATTCCAGAAAGGCATATTCACTGTATCTCCGCCATTCGGAACAATTAGGCCCGGTACAGCCTGAATAATTCCACTTCGATATACTGCTGTTTGTTCCACAGTGTTATTCATTGTGTACTGGTTAAAAATTTCTGGGATGATAACATCCTGAACTCTAGTTACTGGCATTTAAATTCTCCTTTATAATCCATAGATTGCAGGATTCCCGCCTGCTTGGATGATTAATTTTTTAGCTTGCTCTGGATCACTGCTTAAAATTTGACCCTGCTCAGTCAGGTTTAAATGTTCCTTACTGAATGGATTTTTCGCAGTTGGCAAATTAGCCGCTGAATTACTTGTTCCATGTGGCTGTCTTCCAGCTAAACCTGGAGGGTTATCATTTTCGGTGTCAAACAAATAGCCGTCACTCTCTTTCAGAGCGGCTAACTGCTCTTCAAGACCAATGACCTTATCGCCAGCCAATTTAAGATCTTCAACGTTTAAATTAGCTTTCACAGACTTAATGTTTCGCGCCTTTGCATCACGTAAAGCACTTTCGAGAGCAAAGTCAAAGGCTTGTTTGTCCAGCTTTTGCTGATATTCCTCAGACACCTTTTTATTTTCTTCCTGCAGCTGCTCAATTGCGTTTTGTAGCTCTTCATTTCCTTTTGCTTGCTTTTGCAGTGTGCTTAACTGCTGATCCCGCTCGTCAAGCTGGCTTTTTAATTCCTTCTTTTCATTGTTAACAGCGTCAAATCGCTCTTTAGGGAACCATTGACCATTGCTTACAATATCAATCTTTTGGTCTCCAGCTTTTTCAATGACTTGAGCATACAGATCATCACCGAGTAATTCTTTTAAACTCATTTCAACCTCTCCTTTGATGTTTTTTTGCGTGTCCACCTCACGCACAGGATTTACGCTTAGTTTGGCTCCAAGCCTTTAGAATGAGCAAAAGAGCCTTTTTATGTCATGCTCAGGACAAAAGAAAAACAATTTCATAATGACTAACTAATCCATTCTATTTTTTGAATTTCTCTGATAGGGAAACTGCAATTACAATCGTTGATGTAACCTTCTTCTGCTGAAAGAGCGTCTTTTTTCATGGCAACCAAAATTTGTTTACTCACATGCTCGCTTAAAACCACTCTCTCGCCACTTTTAAGATGTAATACAGCATGACTGATCTTTTCCATCATCATTTCCCCTTTCTCTCAATTGTTTTGTACCACTCTTCATAGGTTTGGTACGGAATGACCTCACCCGCTCCAGAACCGCCTTTTCTCGCTCTTCTCGTGTCAGGCATTTTGCCATTCACTTTGAAAGAGACTGTGCAGCGGCAATTTATATCATCCTTTGCGTTGTTCATATGACCCGGAGCGGGGCCGACACCGCCATATATAGAAACGAACAAGCCATTTTTAGCGGTCTTCCCATCTAGCTTTCTGTGCCCCAGCCTTGTTTTTAGGTCAAGGGTAGAATTCCAAGTCTTTTCTAAATTGGCGTGCTTAGAAGCCTGTTCAGCGCTTTTCATTCTCCCCAAGACTTGTACCCTATGAGTCTCTGTTCTCGCCACGTCACGAGCTTTTTTTCGAGCAAATTCTGTGCTTCTCTCAATTCGCTTGGCTATTTTGCTATAATCCTCACCAGCTTGAATACCTTGAGCAATGGAAATTTGAATCTGCCGGACATAATCATCACGGTGACGCTTATATAAGGCTGAAAGAGTCAATTCAGCTATCGGGTTTAGAATAGCTTGTTGAATCATTGCCGTTGTCGGCAACGTATAACCCATCTTCACCGCTGCTTCTATCTCGTAGAGATAAGCGGATCGCATGTAATTCTCAAGAAACTGCTTGGCGGCTAATGCTTCGACAATGATGATCACAGTTTTGAATGCTTTGCTTGATTCCTCAGTCATCCGTTCCATTTCTTTTTTGAAGCGGTTGTATTTGTTTAGATCAGCCATAGACAGCTTGCCATCTATACTGTATTTCGCATAAAGGGCCGCGATTTGCTGATTAATCTCTTTTAAACGCTGTGCAAAGACAGCATCAATTTTCTTGGCATCCTCTGCGATCATGTCGTCTAGCAGCTTATCAATCTCGTTTTGGTTCATCTTCATCACCGCCCGCTTCTGGTTCGATCTCAGTTAACGGCGGCATGCTGTTTCTGTATTCGGCTTCCTCTGCCTCGATACGCTTTAATTCTGCTTCCACGTCATCAACCCACGGATGATTCGCAATACGCGTTTCTCGGCTTAAATCTGTGCTCTGATTAGACATTTGAACCTGCTCAAGCTCGTTTGTCATTCGAGAGCGGTTAAATGTCATCTGTAAGAGCGTGGGATCGTATTCTCCTTGTCCTGTCATCTTTAGATATTCAGTGAAGAACCAAAAAAAGGCGCTTAAAGCTGGCCGGAACTTCCGCTCTGCTTCATTCGCCTTTAGATCAAGCAAGGAATATAGATTTTTAATAGCAACATTGGTTGGTGAATTTCCCACTTTGTCGGGATTGTTGTTTACTCCCTGTCCGAAGCGGTAAATATTCTCTTCTAATCGGTCCAGATGTGAATTTGCGCTATCCATCGGGATTTCAGCGCTCTTCATTTCTAGTCCTCCATCACCAGACACTTCCACGGCTTTATAGTGACGTAGATTTGTTGTAAACTCGCTTAAATCTTGCCCTGCGAAGTTTCTCAGGACATAGATTAAGTCTTGCATTTCATCAAACGTATTTGCGTTATTTGAAATGTTGTTATTATATTGATCGATCAAGTCTTTATAGAAGATAAGGTCACTGACACCCTCTTCATTGTTCTTAAACTCGATCAGCGGTACCTTACCCCAGCCATATCCATTGCCTTCTTTGTCGTAGAAATGGCTTTCGGGATTCTTCTCATATTCAAAGTCTTGGATCAAAGACCCGTTATGCTCTACATAGTAGAAAATCTGTTCATCTGTGTACAATTCCACTTTGCGGGTGATCTCATCTTCAATGTTTTTAACATCATAGTAACGGATAGCATAAAGCAGGCTGCGCTTTTTTGTTGAATCATAAATCGGTATGACTTCCTCAGCCGGAATGCGAAGATAATCAAAATTACCTTCTTCATCAACAAATGGATGGAGCCACTCTTTACCCTTGTTACTAGCATTCTTGAGCAGTTCTTGCATGCAGTCGTCAAAATCTTCGTCTATAAAGTCGTTCACAACTGCAAGGAACGTTTCATCTTCTGCGTTAAAGGTGATCGGTTTCCCTAAAAGATACTGGACCTTTTGCTGAACAAGCAGCTTATGCCAGTTATGAGAAATTCGATTGTTCGGTTTATCTGTATCAACCATTTTAACGCCATGTTTATAGTAATAGCGAACGCGTTTCTTAATGTCCGCTTGGTTAAGATAATAAGCGACACCTTCGAGCATCTGATCCCGCTCTACAGCGTGTTTATCAATCAGCTTTTGAAGAATGGTTGTATCGGGTAGCTTGTCGGATGTTTCTGCGCTGTCTTTGATGATTTTTATCAGCTCTTCTGTATGTGTTGGCGATGTTGGGTACATGGTCATTCCTCCTCTCTATACCATTGTTCAAACATGTAATCCATTAGCGTATGTGTCATATTCAATGCTTCTTGATAAGTGGCACCTCGATAAACCAATACGTACTGATCTTGGTCAACCTCAGAAACAGCAATCATTTTGTGTATCTTTCCGCTTTTTGCATCAGCAAGCATTTTTTCTAATGATTCCACTATGTTTTTCTGATCTTCATTAAGCTGCACACGATTCTTTTTGCGCCAATCATTTGGTTTTTCAGTTTCAAAGCTGATCTTTTTCACGTTAATACCCTCACCCCCGATTGTTGCATATCGCGCTCAAACGCGTATCTAGTCGCATCAATAGAGTGATTTTCTTTATCCTCAAGGCGTGGTTTCGGGTTGCCGTCTTTATCTGTTTGATAATCAATATTCTCAAATTCACGGGCTAGATTTGGTGTTCTTAATGGATCAATGACTATTTCATCTAAATCACCAAGCCATTCCTCACCATATTGAACCGAGTCAGGGCCTTTCTTTGCTCCTGAAACCCTTCTAATGCCGTGTTCCTTTTTCAACTCGTCTATACTTTTTGGCTCAGCGCTATCGGCTGTAATCTCATTGCTTTCATAGCCTTTTGATTTAATCCACTTCGCTAGTTCTCTATTAGACACTTTGTGGTCATATAATTCATCCAGCGCATATATTTTGCTTCGCTTCTTGTCATAATGCCATCTGACGAAAGAAAGCGGATCTGGACCATATCCAAAGTCAACGCCTTGACGTATATTGTCAAAGGAGCGGAGCATATCATCAGTTATGCTGCCTTTCTTGATTTGAAGGTTATCAAATGGAACAACACCAGTTCCGATCGCTTCCCCAAGATATTCCCATCTATATTTCTTATAATTTTTGGCTTTTGTTTCCTCAGCCTCATTGATAAACGCTTTTGATAGATGAGGGTTGTCTAAATAAGTGGAATGATGAATATACGTGTTTTCGGCAGGGAAAGACGTTTCATACTTCTTGTTAACCCAATTTTGCTTACGTTTTGGCGGGTTATAAGTGTAATAGAACGTATAATCAAACTTCCCTGCCCGTTTACGTGGGTTTTCTGGCTTTGTTTTGTGTGTTAGTTCTTCACGTAACACCGAGTTCATGATGGTGCTTACTTCTTCATCTGACTTAAATTCTGCAAGCTCTTCAATCCACATAACACCTATTGGAAAATCAGCGTCTTTGATTGATTTGAGCTTTTCAGGATCGTCAGCACCTGCAAAATATATCTTGTTCCCTCTCGGCTTGTATGTGATTTCTAACCTAGAAGGAACAAACTTGAATAAGTGAGAGACACCCAGCGTTATCGTTGCTTGCTTTATCTGTGCGTAAGCTGATTTAAGAAGCGTATTCTGTACTTTACGCAACACGAGAGCGGAAACAGGATATTCGATAATATCTGTTACCACACCAAGTCCCGCTGAAAACGATTTACCAGAGGCACGGCCACCCTTCATAACATAATGAAGGTGCTCTTTTGCTCTTCTGTATCTCCAAAACTCACGAAATGCCGGTGCCAGCACTTCCGATACTTTAATCATCGTCATCACCTATATCATCAACAATGTAAACTGGTGCAACGTCACCTAATTCCATTTTCTCGACTTCGGCTTTTGTTTTATCAATGTTCAAGCGCATCTGCTCCAGTTTAAGCCGTCTTTCGTCTGTCTCATGGGCTATGTTGTCAAACTGCTTTATTAAGCCCCTAAGCTCAGACATTGCCCTAGATTGAGCGTTTAGGAATGTGGCATGACGATCCCAAGCAAACTGGAATTCGTATTCTTCTTCTTCAATATCAGCTGAATCTGAAACAACTGACTTTTTCTTTTTCAGTTCTTTGATCATTTCATCCTTATTCTCGACAAACATGATCTTCTGTGCCCGCACAATAGCGGTGAACTGAATTTGTATTTGCTCCCACAGCAGGTCAACAGGTGAAAACTCTTGTATGTCCTGCATGATCTCAAACGCTTCTGCCGGCATGTGCTTTGAGTAAAAGCCATGCGTCTTTGCGTTTTGGTTTCGTATTGGTGCTGCTCCCCCGCTGTTACCTAACGCATTAACGTTACCGGGTTGACCACCCTTTTTTGTGTGCACACTTTTTCTTTTGGGTGCACCCTTTTTTCTTTCCCAACCATGCCGCTTTTTCCATGACTTTATGGTGTTGATCGACACCCCGTATTTCTCGGCAAGGTCCTTGTATTTCATACCTTTGACGTAATCTTTCTCCGCCTGAATGTGCTTGGATTCCATTTACATTCACCTGCCGCCTCCTTCTGATTCGTGTTTGTTTCGGGATTTTATTTCTTCACTTGGTTCTTGATGAGGTTGTTGTACTCTTCAAACCACTCAAGGGGAATTTCTGATCTTGCTGATATTCTTCGTTCAATAGCTGCTGCAATATCTTCTGTTCTACGTTCATCATGAAGCCACTTAGGAATAACACCTAAAGGCGGTTCCGTTGTCATGTCATTCACTCCTTTGATTTATTCGCTCTAAACTGCCGCCGCACTCTACCTTTAAGCCGATACTTTTTATAGAGATTCTTCACCGGAAGCAGTTTACAGGGAACAAAAAAAGCACCCCGCAGGATGCTATTTCAATAGTTCTATTAATTTATCTCTTTTTTCTCTGTCAAGCATATGGTTAGTTTGAAGCCATGCTTGCATTAATACATACATGCCGTCAGGTGTTAAACCGATTTTCTTTTCGTCACCTTGTTTGTTCAAAATATCTACTTTTCCGTTATCTTGAACCGAAAACAAAGGTGATTCTGCTTTATTATAAGTACTCAAATGGTTTTTGTTCCACATAATAATATCGCCTCCTGCCTTTTTATCGACAGAAAGTGAAAATATATTAATTTGTGGTGACGCGGGAAAATTGTGCCTCCCCGTCCTGCCTTCCATTTTACACTACGGATTTTTCGTCTTTCAACAAGTGCACAAAGTGGCAATATTGGCATAATTGGTCGATGATATTATCTTTCATCTGACGGACCTTTTCACGAGACAGCCCCAAGTGAAGTCCAATGGCTCGATAGCTCATCCCTTCCATCATGCAGTCATAAACCACTCTGTTTTTCTCTCCTTCGATTTTGCTTGCTGCTGCCTCTATCGCATATACACGTTCTTCAAACTTACGAAGTCTCTTAAACAATCTTTCTTCCCTCATATCCATGTCACGTAATTCAGCTTGGCTTTTCCCTTTGCTCCCCTTTGGAAGAGTTGCCTCGATACCGTATTGCGCCACACCCCAACTTCGCATAGGTATGTCAGTGCCGTATAAAACACGCTGGAGCCGTTGAACCTCTTTCGCCATCCAGTGATAATTGTGAATGAGTCCTTCAATCTCTTTTTTGTTCATGGTTCATGCTCCCTTCGATCGTATTAAATCTAGTTGAATAGCAATCTTTTTCTTTGCTCTATCTACAGTTTTTTGAACCGTTCCTTTACTAACTCCCATGAGACTTGCAATCTTATCTAATGAATTGCCGTCAGCAACATGTGAGAGATACATTTCCTTTTGCTTTTGTGTAAGGGTGGATAAGGCGTACTCGATCAGCCTTTTATCTTCATCACTTAATTTTCGTGGTGGCTCTTTCACGAAGTTGTATTCATTTGCTAAAGCCTCAAGCACTTCTGGTGAAGCAAATACAGTGCGTTGATATACGGATCTTCGGTCAATCGCTCGTTTTGCTTCCGGCTGCCTACCAGTGGATAACCATTTCACCACGTACTCAAGGTCATTTATCATGGCACTGAAAATCTTGCGGCTTGGATCTGTTTCGTCCAGCTGCTCATATCTTCTTTTTGTATCTTTTAACGCTCGTTTATACTCAAGAATCAACTTGTTCATCGTTTCCTCCTATTTACGCTTATAAGCCCCACCTTTGGCTCTTTTCAGCCTTTGCATGTTTTGCACCATGAGTTCACGTATCTCTCTTTCTGTAAGCTCCTGCGGTCGTTTTTTTGGCTTTTCCTTCTTCATGGCCGCTCCTTTCCGACAAATAAAAAACGGACACCAACCAGCACCCTTAAAAGGTGTTGATCAGTGTCCGCAGGCTCTCCGTCTTGGACTTATTTAGTTACTCTTTCAAAATCTCGTTCAAAATCATCAGCAAAGCAGGTATCCGTGTTTCCGTTTTCCCATACAATAAATTTTCCCGGTTGAGTAACTAACAATTCTTTCTCTTTTACGATGTGCAATATACCGCCTCTAAATCTTACTTCCAATACATCGGGACGAAGGTCTAAAAATTCTATGATGTCTTCATGGTTTTTCCCGGTCCATTGAATCGCTTCAACCTCAATGACAACTGGTCTTTTTCTATACTTCATTCTAGGACCTCCGCTTGGACTTATTAAATTGTATCTATGAAAATATGTTCCCAATCATCGTCGCCTTCGGAATAATTCTCCATGATATACAAATAGCACTTTGATTTATCATCTGATTCAAAAAGTATTGCAGTGGACCTGTCGTCATATACTCTATATTTCATTCCGCTACCTCCACCATTTTTCTTCCTCGTTATTTCCCGATGCCAGTTCCTCTGTTTTACCAAGTAGCTTTTCACATTCTCTGCAATAGGCTTTTGTGCCTCCGTGGTGTCTCAGGCCGTCATACATAGAGCCTTGTTCTATTTCTAAATCACCTACTGAATTGTAGTAGATGTGAGCTGTTCCAGTTACTCTCTCTTTCGTGAAAAATCCATCAGCGCTCTTGCAATGAGGACATACGATTTTAACTGGAAGTACATCTATTTCTACCTCATCACCGAAAACATTGTCATCCAATAAGAGAGACCATGTATCTTCGTGATGGCGTTCGCCTCTTTCTAAAATATCTTCTTTTGTTTCAGCAGCTGTTTGGAGCAGAAATCCGCTCTCATTGATTATTTTCGTATCGTCAGGCAGGTTTGATAGTTTGATTGTCATTCCGCTACCTCCAATTTCACACTATGCCTTCAAGCAATTTCAAAATGTCTTCGATGTCCTTTTTTTCAACATAATGATGTTTTGCCCTTACGCATATTAATTTGATTTCCTGCATTACTTTCACACACTCGTATAAGCCTCTTAACTCCCTATCGCTATTCAGACCTTTTTCAGCCAGTTTAATAAGGAACGACATATCTGATACCTCTATATCGTAATAGGGTAAAGTCTCACCCTGAGACAGTGCCATATCAACACAATCTAAGTAAGACTCTTTTATTTTTTCTAACTCTTTTTTCTCATCCATTCCGCCACCGCCTATCGGATATTAAATTTAACGGACTCAAAGGTCCCGATGTAGTTTCGTTTCTTGGAATCGGTGTAGCAGTCAATCTGGATAACATATGTTCCTTTGCCGGTACGCTTGCGAATTTCACTCACGCTAAACGACTTTAGAGGCGTGGCCGCTTTGAAGCTGCCCCTTTGTACAAGGTTCGTATCAGTTAGGCCGCCACCGCTTCGCTTTTTATATACTCCAGCGGTGTAATAAAGCGTGCTCGATCCCTTCTTTTCCGCTCTCCAATCGACCGTTTTTGCTCCTGCATAGTAATTGGTGTCATCCGTAAAGACTCTCGCTTGATGCCCGAATCCCTCCGTTTGCCAGTTTGACCAAGCAGCTTGAGCAGACGGCGCATAAAGCACCGCCGCAATAATAATAGTTAGTGTGATTAGTAGTTTTTTCATAATTAATCCCCCTTAGTAATCCCGTACCGATTTTTCAGTTCATTAACTTCACATGTAATCTTTTGGAGTAAACGTTTTTCCTCTGTTATCTCTTTATCAGTTGCATTCGGTCTAGTGATGTAATGCTGCAATGAATGTTTGATGATCTGTAATTCTTTGTATTCCTTCCTCATATCAAACTCCCGTCAATGATCAGTACCATTTCTTCTTCATTTGTTAAATGCTCAAGCACTTCTTTGACCGGGATCACATTGTTGTCCTCTCCATTTACTCGGCTGTATATGATTGTTGCATATGCTTCTGTAACTTCGGTTATTTCTTCTGACAATCCCCCATCATCATCAGCGACAACATCAGTATAGATTGTCATAGCATTTTCATCGTTTTTCGCTTTGATCAGTGCGTAATACGGCTCGTTCACCTCATAAAACTTCATTTCTTCTTTTTTGCTTTTAACCTGTTCCTCCAGCAACTGAATGGCCGTTTCTAAATATGTTGTAAAATCAATTGCTTCTTGCTGAGCGTGTTCCAACCATCCTTTTAAGTCGTAGGAAGATGTTTCAACCTCAACCCCATACTTTTGCAGGCCTTTTTCCTGCTGTTGGTGTAGCTTTGTAATTACAGATGAGATAATCGGGTTATTTTCGTTCATCGTGCTTCCTCCTTTAGTGTTTCCATATCAACGTTTAAGACCTGTAGCATCCAAAGAAGAGTAGCCATGCCTGCAACAGCTTCTTTATCCGCTCCATCCGATTTCACGCCTCTTTCTCCAAAGTCGTTCATTCGTTCAATGATTTGCCGCTGTTGCTTTTTATTGAGCTTCATCGGTATTCCCCTTCCAGTGAGGGTAATCCTCAAAATCCCCTATATGCTCATCATGTGATGCCGCATACTCTTTCTTTGTCATGTCCCAGCAGTCTTTACACATGCTTGAGCCGATGTCACCCATAAAAGGAGAAGGACGCACTTTGTTTGAAAGTTCATCGCAGTAATCACACAAGCCGCCATTATGAAAATCAAGCTCGATCTTTGCCAGTTGCTCATCGCTTATTTCAACTTGTCCGATTGGTTCTTGATAGAAAGTGTGTGTTTCTACTAATTCAGGAACCCCGCTAAACGCTTTATGCTGACTCTTTTCGCCTTGTCCAAGATCAATAACGAGTCTGTCGTCAATCAAATATAGTGAGTAGTTCATAATCTAGTAACCCTCCTGCTGCCGCTTATGATTGACGGCGTTTTTGTTCATGTACGCATCTTCTATTTGTTCAGGTGTGAAGCCGAAGCCAACGATTCCAATTGCAATAAACAGCCACCATGCTAAACGAAAATTTGATTCTTTTGTGTATTCGTCACTAAACATTCGAGAGTTCAGTAAATGCCACTGCATTTTTAAAAATGCTTCTGAAAGCCCACCTTCAAAGCCTTCCCTTTGGAAATCTTCAATGGATTCTTTTAATAAATACAGATGCCAACCCTTTTTAATCGCAATTGATAAGAAGAAGTGAATGCAGTCCGCGTATTCTTCTAGCAAGGGATCAACTTCACGGTATATAGTCACGCTTCCAGCTTCGCAAATAGGACACTCATCATAATTGGGTTCAAACAAATTTTTAAAATCTTCTATGGTCGGAAATTCACCGCAATCATCACTTTCGCATCTAAAGTGAGTAGCATTTTCTGGTGTTGCACCTGCAGTGGTGAATACTTTTCTTTTGGGTTCTTTCTTATTACTCCAATGCTTAAACCAGCGGCCTTCATTCGCAAATTCGCCTAGTTCGGTGATAAGTGCTACATATGTGTTAGGCAGCAGGTCTTGACCTTCCAGCCCTTTTTCTCGGATGATGCGGTTGTCTAACTCCGCCTGCATCTTAAACATTTTTTCGAGATTCATTTTAGTTGGCCCCTTTTCAATTTAATTTAATGAGAATGATGGAACTGCTCGAAATTCAATGTTTTTACGTTGTCTGGACCAACCGTTTATAAATGGTTTTGAATCTCTGTAAGATATCTCCCACTTCTCCTTGCAAATATCTCTATGAAACTTCCATATCATTACATCTTCATTCAACGAACCTTCAATATCTCTACGTTCCCATAAGTTCCAATCATCCCATGCATCACTTTCCAGCCAACTTTCTAAATCATAATCAGTTTCAAAAACGAAGAAAGGACCGTCATCAATCGAATACAGCAAAAACAAATTATCGTGCATGTTACCTTCCTCCATAGATTCTGATGCTGAACTAGGATCCAATGTTCGAATTACATTTAGGTTTTTTGTGTTTCGCTCATCCGTTTTTTTCAGTTCGTCCTTTATAAATTCAACCGCTTCCCTAAGCGTTTCAAATTCCTTTAACACATGTTCACTCATACCGTTTCCTCCTAAGCCGCTAGGCTGTTATATAAGCTGCAAATTAAGTGCTTTTTTCCGTTCTTCCAATAGTTTTGCTTTGACCTCTTTGACTGGAATAGGTCTGATAGGTCTGCCGAGAAAAGAGACAACAATATCCGTGTATTCAATGCTCACATCTGTATACCCGACTGATTGATACGGCTTGCCCTCAATCCACACAAGTTTTCCAAGTTGTATCTTTTTCAAGATGTGTTCTTTCCCCGTTCTGATTCTTGCTACAATATCCACTGTTTTATACTCAGCAGGATTAAATGTCTCTGGCTGATACAGTATTTTTTCAGATGTATTTTGACATGTGTATACAATTTCAAGCTGGCTATATGTGATTGAAACTTCTTCTATGCCAATGATGATCCAGTTAGTTTGTTTAAACTCCAGCAAGTCGCCTATCTGCAACGGCTGCTTGTACAGGTTATAAGTCTTTTTAATAGACTTAATAATGTGTTTCATTGCATCAACCCAGCAATCGTTATAATCCCCATGAAAAACAGCAACGTGAAGATGACAGGCCCGTTTGACTCACGCTTTGCCATGATGACATTGCCCTCTATGATCAAGTCTGGGCAATAATCAGCAAGCACTGGTACGAAAAATTCCGGCACGCCTATATGTGCAGCTGCATCATCAATCGTCATCGCTTTGTTTTTGCAGGCTTTGACGGCCTGCGATAGTTCAACGTGTTTTGGTAGACTCATAATCTCAACCCCCGTTTATTTTTTGATCTTGAATCCTATTTCATGGTCCACTCTCGCAAAGTGACCTTTAGCAGTTTGAATAATTGTTTTTCCGTGTTCAGGCGCGTCTGTGATATGGGCTGTTCCTTCGTTGCCGTCAATCACGATGATGCGGACCTTCCCAGGTTCTAAATTCTGATCAATGGTTGTAGCAAAATCTTTTATTTCTGTTGGTTGGTTCATCCGCTTCGCCCCCATGTGTTATAATTAAAGTGTTGGATTTAATTAGCACTGGAGCAGCGGCTTCGGTGTTTTTTTATGCCCATTTATCCATCTGGAACGTTGGTGACGGTTTTAGTTCTTCTCGATATACGATAGGATGTTTTGCTAGATACGCTTCTAGCTCCTCTTTAGTCATCTTCCACTCGATGACTGGACCCGCAGCGTATGGGTTGTTAGGCTTTCCGCTCATGTTTTCCACCTCCGATCCTCGGTATTTCTGCTCCGCCCATTCGCTTGCAATCTGCTCCGAAGCGGCTTGAACATTGTTTGAACTGCTTGCAACGTGTCATACAGGCCATAAGCTTATCTTCTTTTTGAACCCACAACGGACGATCGTCTGCTATTACCACGTTTAACAGTTGGTTTCCCCCGCCTTCCTTTTCAATTTTTTCAATTTTTTGAGTTTGTCCAGCTCTATGAACCCTAGCGACCGATCAAAAGCAATGACCTTTAGCGGCGTATCAAATTTGCGTTCGTACAGCTTTCGCTTGATGGCGAACTCCTTTGTTTCCATGCCTTTGATGTCGATTATTTCTTTTGATCCATCGAGTTTAGTGATCTCGAAGTCTGCAATATATTCAATCTTCCGAAAAGTCTTGTCGTTCTTTTTGAATGCTTCTTGCAGTTCAAAACGTGGCTGCAATGAAAAATCTTTTATCTGCTTGGATTGCTTGAGCCATTTAAGCTGCTCATAGTATTTGGCTTCTGCCTTACTATCGAAGGTGAAGCCGTCTACTACCGTTTTACGTGCGCCGTATTTATTGGACATGTTTTGTTGATCCTCGCTTTCCGTTGCTGGAAGTGCTTTTTCAGTTCGGCAACGAGTTTTTCTTTTTCCGATTCGTTTAGGTTGGTTCGTTTCAGTAGTTCAGTGATGCTAGGATTCATTATTTTTCCGTTAACAGCTCCGGATTTTCGTAGATGCTTCCGATTCTGGTGTTTCTGTGGTCTGAATTGTGGTAGACTTCCCAAAACTTTCCTTCCCCGTCTGTTAACTCAATTGTTCTCCGTTTATGCCTCACAAAAATTCCTATTTTGGTTGGGTTCATTGTGCCAGCCCATCCATTTTCGATGATGTCACCAAATTTAAACTTTACCTGCTTCATTCGCTTACCTCCCGTCATCCCGCATCCATTGCAGGAGCTTCCTTTCTCTTGATGATGCCGTGAAAGCGATAGTGATTAGTGCTGCCATCGTCTTCATGCTGTCTTGCCTTCTAGTGCTTGCGCTTTCGCAAGCATTTGATTTAATTGCTCGATGACTGGCTTTAGGCTTTGCTTACGTCCTGTGGTGTTACAATCAGGACAAGGGAAGAAGCCCGCCATGAAGGTATTTTCGTTTATGACGACTTTCTCGTCATTGCATGTGTTGCACATTTTAAACCGCTCCTTCTAGTCGATGATTTAACTTTATATTCTTCTCAATAGTGACCGTGTAGTCTTTTGCCATTTCATAGATTCTTGCTGCAAATGCTTCGTCAATCTCCAAGAGCTGGTTTAAATCAAGCTCACATGAAACCATGATCGGCTTGTAATTTATATAACGATAGTTGACGATCTCTTGTATCTGTGTGAACTGCCACTGTGTCACTTGAGGAACGCCGTCCATTGGCTTGAATAGGTCATCAATAAACAAAACATCTACGGTCTTTAAAAGATCCAGCTTAGTAGCTAGTTGACTAAAATCTTTTCGTAGATCGGTCATGCCCTCCAGATAAGGGAAATACATGACAGATAATTTATACCGCTCTATAAATCCATTTGAAATGCTCGTAAGAAGGTGTGTTTTCCCTGCTCCTGACTGACCAAGTAGGGCAATGCTGTTTTCTCTCATGTCTCTAATCTCATTAAATTTTTGAGCATATTCAAATGCACAGTTATAAAGCTCTTTAATCTCATCCGCCTTATTTTCAAGAGAGAAGTTTTTAAAGGTTAGTTTCCTGAATCCTTCTGAAATGTTGCTGGCACTCATCAGCTTCATTTGCTTCTTTCGTGCTGCTCTTTCAGCAACACAAGGACACTGACGGGAATAAGTCGTTTTCCATTCCTTTGCTTCTTGAGGGCTGCACACTTTGCCAGCGAGAAAGTCTTCTTCGCGAACCATTTCATGAGCTGAAAGATCAAAGCGTTTCCCCTCTTTTTTCATACGCTCTTCCGTGCTTTTGTGAATCCGATACACGATGATTCCTTTATCCTTACATTCATCACATTCATACTTTTCTTCTGAGACGGCCTGTACCGAAGATTGGCGTGACTTTAGATTGGCCTTCATTCTTTGAAACACTTCGTCTAGCGTTGCCTTTGGCATCCTGCTTGCCTCCTTTGTTGATTGGTCTGTACAATACCGCTGAAACCCAGCCTATTGATTTTCGATCCTTCTCAACAGCTTCTTTCATGACTTCGATCACTTTAGCTTCTCCGTGATCATCAATCATTTGATTGATCTTTTCAGCATTAATCGGGCTTAATGTGCCACCAAAATGACTTTCAAAAAAAACGAATGGGTTCATTGGCTTGTCCTCCTGTCGTGTTGGTTTTTCTTCTTTCGGCTTTTCAGGTTCGTCAGGTACAGGGGCAATGCTTGCTTTAGTCTCAAGACTTACGATGCGATAACTACCCGCTGATTTACCTTTAGGCTTGTATTCAATCCGGCCATGTTCTATCAATAGTTTCCGATGATCTATCATGGTCTTTTCGGCGACTCCTAACCGCGAATAAAGACGACTGTTGGAAACCGTGAACCATTCTTTCCAGGTGCAATTATTGTTAATATCCATCAAGTGAAACCACAATGCTTGAGTGGTAGGTTTTAGTTCTGTTGTTTCAAGCCATCGCATGAAGCCGTTTATTTCTTTCAGGTAATTCACTTACTCACGCCCTTTCGCATAGAGCTGTCATTCCGTCGATGCGGACAAGCTGTAAATTTGGTTCAGTTCTTTTGATGTAACCCTCGACATAGTTTCGGAACAACTCAGACCTATTAGGTGCCCCTTCTGTCATCCATACATAACAGAAGGGAATAGGCACTCTAATTGAACGGGAGGTCGTCATCTTTTATATCAACCGCTTCGCCGTCAAAAGGATCGGCATCTTTTGCGCTTGGCTTTTCATCAGCATCAATAATTTCCGTTTCCGGCATTTCATCCGTAATGTCGATGCGCTCACGCTGTTCTTCTCCGTCTTCTTTCAGGGCTGACTGCATTTCAACCGACAAGATGCCCCATTTGCTCAAGATTGCTTTTAATACCGTTTTGAGTGCCATAGCATCCCAATCATTTTTCCACCCAAAATCGGACTTGCTGAAACGTTTTTTATGCTTCTCAACGTCTGCTTTAGTCCAATATGTTGTTTTTCTAAAACCGTTTAGCAGCTCAAAATATGCGGCATATCCAATGACTGATTCTGATTCGCGCTTTTCAAAATCTATATCAATTTCTTCCGTCAAAGGGTTCCATTTTTGAAGCTCCCCCTCACGAATAGGTATACAGTTGATAAATTTGTATTGTCCGGTTCTTAAAGCCAGCTGGATATAACCTTTGTAGCCTAGTTGAAATTGTGCTTTTCCACCGTAGGGAACAATCCAGGCATAACCCAAGTTCTTATCTACTGGCAGATCAAGCGTAGCCGCTACCATTGCAGATGAAATAACGCTCATCGGCTCCGCTTTTTGAAGCATCTTCTCGCTGCTATATAGACCTAAAATTGACGCTGTAAACTGTGGCGCTCGCTTCCCTAAAACCTCTTCAAAGCGGTTCATGACTGTTGGTGAAGAAAGTAGTGATTTGAGTGATGTTCCTTGAGCAGCTGGTGCCGCCCCGTTACTTTGCCGTTTCTGAATGTTGTTTTTTAATGACTGATTTGTAGCCATCATTCGACCTCCTTGATTCCGAAGCGCCTTGACTTCGTTTCTTTTATGACTTTTTGATAAACATCGGGGAAATGCTCTTTCAGTTTGTTTGTGTCTACTCTGTTAGAAACAACTGGCTTCCAAGTTGCTTGATACTTCCCGACAAACCCCGTTTCAGCGTCTTTCAATTCTTGCTTGATCTGATTCTCAAGCTCTTTGGCTTGCTCTTGAAGTGCGGCAATGTCTGCTTTAAGCCTTAAATAGTGTTGGATGCGGTCTTTATTTGCGCTTGTGAGATCAATAATTTTGGTACTATCTGATTCAGCATATTTCTTCTTCAAGAACTCTTCGGCTGCGCTTGATCCGTCTAATGCTGGAGCAACACCTTTTAGCACATGGTCATTCCAAAAATTCACGACAGATGAGAAGATCATGTTAATTAGTTCTTCATCACGCTCAACTTCTTTCCACACAAACCGATTACCGCCAATCAGTACAGCGAAGTAACCTTTTTTGTATTCGGGGCCTAAAATCCCTAGATAATATTGAACCTGAACAATGTAACTGGCGGGAATCTCATCATCTATCCATTCCTTTGCGTTATAGGCGGATGTTGTCTTGCATTCGAGAATAGCTTTTTCACCAACGATCATGCGGTCAATGTTTGCTAGAATCATAGAGTGTTCAGGATGCTGTAAAATGGCGTTTTTTTTACGAACCTTTTTGCCGCTCCTAATCTCAAATTCTTTCGCCACAATGTCTTCAAGAATGGTTCCAAAATAAGCTGCGTCGCTCTGCTCATCATCCAGCAAGACTTGCCCTGTCTTTTCAAGCCATAATTCAAACGGCGTTTTCCATTTACTCAAGCCAAGCACGACAGCAGCATCAGAACCACCTATGCCCTTCTGACGAGAGAGAAGCCATTCCTCACGGGACATTTCAGCTGTAGATGAAAGGACCTTCGCTTGCATGGCTACATACCTACCTTTTGGCGATATGCCGCCTGCCCTAACTGGATATATTTTTGTTTGGCTGCTGCGTTTGGAAAGTTGAACACGGGTTGTCCTTTTTTGTAGTCGATCCAACCGCCCGCTTGCTCTAAACGTTCTTGCGCTTCACGGCGGTGATCAAAACTGATTTGGTATTTACTCATTTGAATCACCTTCTTTTTCTGAGAAGCTTTGAACAACAGGTGTACCTTTGGTTTCTCTCATCACACTACGAAGATCGTTTCGTGGTCTTTCTACAATGTCTTTTACTGTAGGATTAACACCTTTAACAAAATGTGTGATGTGTCCTACTAATCCTTTCAGCTCATCACTGGTTAGCCCATCCGCTTCTAGGTTTATTTCTAGCTCATTTCGTTTAATTGATAATTTCATCATTGTGTATACCTCCATTGAATTTTTGTGAAAGATTTGGTATACTGTCTGTACCTAATCAGAAGCAATACACCTTAAAACTCGCTATGCCAAGCGGGTTTTTTTATTTGTCTTCATCTTCTTCATCTTCATATCCATTGCGCTCCGCTTCGTCCTTCCAGTAGTCTTTCGGATAACCAAAGCTATTAATCTGCGTTACCATCGGATGCTCAATATTCAATGGTTTCAGTCCTTTCATTGCGTTTGACAAGCTCAAGACGCACACCATATTTCTGTTGGATTTCCTTGGCTTTATTAATTAAAAGACCCTTGTTTCCCATCCTCATTAGATCCTCACTAATGATTTCAACGCTTCCAGCTAGACTTGCTAGTTCCTCATAATCACCATCTTTTAGTGCTTGGTGAGCAAGGTGTAAAAGCTGGTTTATGGAATCAATTTTGTCTTTTGCTTTCGATAAGTCTTCTTTCAAAAACTGTTTCTCAATCATGCTAGTACGGCCTCCCTATCCTGTCTTTTGTGCATTGCTACCTCTGCGACAATGGCCTTTTTAGACCATTTCTCAGTTAGGTCTTGTATCTTCAAACCAAACTCTCTCGACATTGAGTACATGAGCGTTTTGTTTGCCTGCGTTAGATCATAAATCTGTTTTATCGCCTGCATTGGAAGCTCAGCATGTTTCCCAGGTCTAGTATTGTTCAACCATTCGGCTAGATCACTGATAGCCTTTTGTGCATCTTTCATTTCTTGCACTAGATTGATAAGGGCTTTATGAGCACTATCATTTAAGGCGGGATCAATTGGCGCGGCTGCCATTGGGTGAAGCTTGAAAATGAAATGAACAAGGTCAATATGTTCATAGGCACCGCATATCTCAAACCAACGGATACAAATTTCAGGGGAAATAGGGGCAAGGCCATTTTCAATGTTTGAGACATATTTCTGATTCCTCCCTAAAAGTTTTCCCATTGCTATTTGTGAAATTCCTATCTCAAGACGCTTCTTATGCATCATCTTGCATAGGTTCGCTACGTTATAAGGGCTGTTCGCCATATGTTCGCCTCCTGCTTTATACTTTTTGTGGTGCTAAAATATTAATGAAGGGACAGGCTCAGCTGGCCTGTTGTTTTTTCAAGCGGTTGATGATGTAAGCTTGTCCCTTTGGCGTGATCTTCATTGTGAGCCATGCTTTCGATGACCCGTTTACTTCTCGGACACCTTGGGCAATTTCGAAGTAACCACGGTTTACATACTCTTGATAAGGCTCGTTCTTTTGGCTGAAAATCATTTTCCAATCTCGCAGTTTTTGAAATAGTTTTCTTTCGCCTATGATGATGCCTTGCTTTGATGCCAGCTTTGCAACCTCACGAACTAATAATGATTTTTCTGAGGCCATACAGCTTTCAGCAAAGTTGACAAGCGGTTCTTGAATTTGCAGTGTTCGTTGTAACTGCTGTTTCTCTTCTTGTTCGGCGATCCATCGCTTTGCACGGCTGACTGGATCTTCAATCATGTAAGATGGTGCATTCATTTCTTGGATGTAGTTTTTCATTTTCTTAAATTCATTGATGAATTTTATTTTCATTTTCATTGCTGCTGGCGTTGTATATGACATAGCAACCAAAGCAAAAGCATCTTCTGTTAAGTTGTATTTGCGGTATTTTCGCTTTCGTTCATTCTCGTAAGTTGACTCCTCAAAGTTGAGGAGTGAAAAATCTGTTTCACCAGCTTGTTTCAACTTTTCGATTTGAACCTCAATGTCTCGTAAAACAAAGTCATGTCTTTTATCAAAAACCTTTGAGATCGTCAGGCTGTCTGTAACAACTTGATTTCCTTCAACGAAAACGAGTTCGCTCATGCTGTAACTCCTTTCTTGAAATACTTGGTGTTGTCCTCAACCCATCTTGTGTTGTTCTCAATCCATTTAAATAACATGGCAGTAGGAATCTTTTTCCCGAACTCATGATTCACAGGGAAATCAGGTCTAGCCATTAATTCAGCCATTTTTGTTGGACCGCAGCGTAAAACCTTCATTGCTTCGTCTCTTGTGAGGATTTTTGGAAGCTCGTTGAGCGATGATAGTCTTTCAGTCAGAATTTCTGTTGCACGATCGGCAATCTTGTTGGCAACAGCATCAATGAATTTTTCGTCATACTGCATCGTGAACATTGTCTTCACCTCCTATGCGGTGTTTGTTTTTTGACCTTTCAAATTCTTCGATTCGTATATTTTGTTTACAAAAAAATTTTGGATTGGTTCGTCTAATACACTGGCAATATCTTTTAACAATTCAACATGAATTTTTCGTCTTCCTAGTTCATATGAGTTGTAAGTAGCTATAGGGACATTAAGTTCTTGAGCTACGAATTTTTGAGTAATTCCCTTTGATTTACGAATACTGCGTAACTTTTCATTTACTTTCATGTAGATGCACCTCCTTATATACGAATTGAAGAACTTGCTGTTAAACTTATATTAATTCTTCGTTTCGTATATGTCAACACAAAATTATACTTTTCGTTTATTTTTTTTACTCATAACGAAGAATGTTGTACAATTTGTAGAAAGTATGAATATCTTGGAGGAATAAAAATGGCTCTGGGAGCACGAATAAGAGCTTTGAGAGAAGCTAAAAAACTTACACAAAAAGCTCTTGCCGATAAATTAAAAATTCCACATCAAAATCTATCCAATTATGAACGTGGTTTTAGAAATCCTGACTACGAAACATTAATTAAGATAGCGGAATTTTTTGAAGTAACAACTGACTATTTGCTTACAGGAAAAGAGCTGAACTCTTCTTTAAATCCTCATAAGGGTGACTTGATGGATCAGGCACTTAAAGTATTAGACAGTCCAGAGACATTCATCGCTGCTTCTGATGGAAAAATTACACCTGAGATGCAGGAATATGTTTTGGAGTACATTCTTGAAGAATTAAAAAAAAATAAAGACCGCAACAAATAATTCAAAAATGATTATTATGATATTTATTATTATGTTTAGTTTAGTTTAGTTTAGTTTAATTAATGCTGAAGGTTCTGCTGTAAAAATTACAGTAATACCTACAATTGAACGACCATTCAACTGTAAAAATTACAGTAGAGTCTACAATCATTTTTTCTCAACTGAGGGTTCTGCTGTAATTTTTACAGTATAAGTCTTGCGTAAGGATGTAAAATTTTTCGATATTTGTTGAAATATTGAATAGAGTATATACCGATCTGTAGATAGAGAGATTGATCGTTTATATAAAAATTATGTTTAAAAGGGGAATTTGTTTTGAAAAAATTACTTGTATTGTTTCTAGCATTGGGATTAACATTTGCACTTGCAGCATGTGGATCAGAAGACACTTCTTCTGCTAACAGCAGTGAATCATCTAAAGAAACTAAAAAAGAAGACAAAAAGAAAAATAAGGATGCTAAAATGAACACCAATGTTAAAGTTGGTGATATGGTCTACAACATTAAATCAAAATCAACTTCTGAAAAAGTGGGTCCTTCAATTGCCCCAGAAACTGCGAATGGTAAATACCTTATCATTGAAGCTGATTTAAAAAATACAGGAAATGAAAAGATCATGGTTGATGCCTCGTTCTTCAAGCTGAAACGCGGGGAAAAGACATACGAAGCTGATTCAACTGCAAGTATATCTGCTAATCAAAAAGAAGATGGATCTATTGATAACAGCTTTTTAATGCAAGATTTAAATCCAGATGTTGAAATGAAAGGTAAAGTTGTTTTTGATGTCCCAGCAAAAGTAGCGGAAGCAAATGACTTGAAACTAGAAGTACAGACTGGCGTTTTTGGAACTCAAACCGGTACAATTAAATTATCTAAGTAAGCCTTCGGGCTTCTTTTTAAAGTTAAAACTAGAACATACATTCCTTATATTGATTTTGTCCTGAAGATGAAATATCATTAAAATATACACTAGGAATACAAATAATGGTTCCATGTAAGTAATTACATTCAGAACGGGAGAATGATGGAATGTATGGTTTCCTTTTGCAGTTTTTCTTTTTGATCATTGGTGCGGTCTTCTGGATTTATCATCAATCTCTTTACAGACCAGACATAAGAGAAAACATTGTTCTTCTCATTATCATCATAAGTTTCACAGCTATATTCTTTTTTAAAGACATTGAATGGAAAAAAGCTGAATAAAGCCCTGAAACATCGGGCTATTTTTTAGAAATAAAAACAGAACACACGTTCTATAAAATGTCGAAATTTGCTGAAAATTGGTCGTTATTTCCAGTACAAAATATGACAACCTTCTCCTATAATTACATGAAAGACCATATTTTTCCCGAAGTGAAACTATAGATATTTTGGAGGGGATCAAAGCATCATGGGGTATGTCAAAAGTCATTTAGAAGAATGGATTGAAGATCTCTACAAAAGTATTAACATTGAACACTCTCATCAAATTAATTTTGAACAAATTGCCGCTGCTTTGGGGATAAACATTAAGTTCAGCCCACAGAAAAGCTTTGGTTTCCGCGCACTTAGTAAATACGTAATTGTTTTAGATAGTAGAAAGAAAAGGCATGATCAATGGTTGGACTTCGCTCACGAACTGTGCCACATACTCAGACATGAGAACGATTTCAAAATTATGCCTAACACCTGGAACGAATACAATGAAAGACAAGCAACGTATTTTGCATATCACTTTTGCGTGCCAAGTTTTATGTTAAAAAATTTAAGTTTGCCAGCTGACCAAAACAAAGCCGCACTTCTTGTAGCTGAAATTTTTAAAGTTACTTGTGAATTTGCTAAGCATAGACTTAAAATTTACTTTAACAAACTGTCTAGGAGGTAAAACGATGCATTTCAAAGAGTTAGTCAAGGGTAAAAAATGGCTCGCTGTTGGAGATGGCCCACCTGATCCCGTTACCGGTAAACGTAAACAAATACCCAGACGAGGGAAAACAAAAAAAGAAGCAGAACAAAGAGTTCTGAAAGCTATAGCAGCATTAGAAGAAGACGGAATTGATGAAACTGTTGTAAAAAAGATGACTTTTGAAAAGCTGGCTGCTGATTGGATTCGTGATTATACCCTTACCACTGGCAACAAGAAAGGCACCATTAGGATTAGAACAAAAGAAATTAAGATTCTCAACCGATTTATTGCCAAAACAAACATTGCAAAGATCACAACAAGAAAGTACCAAAAAATATTAAATGATCTAACGGAACAAGGTTATGCTCGGAATACAATAAGTGGGGTCCATACTACAGCAGGGCTGATTTTTAAATATGCCATACAACAAAAGTTATTGAAACATAGCCCAACTGAAGGCGCTGTCGTTCCCAAAAAACGTTTAACTGTAGAAGATATCGAAAATAACCCGATTGAAGAAAAGTATTTTGAAAAAGAGGAACTTGAAGAATTCCTTTTGACTGTGAAAGAATTTGGATTAGATATGGATCTTGAAAGATTTTATTTACTCGCTTTTTCCGGAATGCGTTCAGGTGAATTATGTGCCTTAAAATGGACCGATATCAATTTTGAAACCAAGGAAATTCGTATAACCAAAACCATATACTCAGAAACTAACAACATGAAAGAGTATGAGTTGGTACCACCTAAAACAGCCGGCTCAGTCCGTACAATCGAAGTAGAAGGTCAGATCATGGACATGCTAAAGGAATATCAAATGCGGCAGAAAAAAAGAAGGCTTCAGTCACGCATAAAGCCAGAGGAATACCATGATGGAAATTTTGTTTTTGCGAGAGAAAATGGATATCCATTCCTGCCTAAAAATATCATAGTGCGTATGGAAAGGTTACTCGAGAAAACATCTATTAAGAAGCATGCAACACCTCATATTTTCAGACACACACATATCAGCATGTTGACCGAAGCCCGGGTAGACATTACAACGATCATGAAAAGAGTTGGTCATGATGATATGAAAACTACAATGAGAATTTACACACACGTTACTGAAAAAATGAAAGAGGATGCTTCGCAAAAAGTCCAGAAGACTTTCGGAAACATCCTCAATATCGGGATTTCATAAAGAAATGTTATCAAAATGTTATTTTTTTGAGCATTTCAGATGAAATCAACGGTCAAACCCTTGGTATATCAAGGATTTCCGCCGTTTGATTACATCATTCCGCCCATTCCACCCATGCCGCCCATATCTGGCATTCCGCCGCCTGAGCCGCCTTCTTCTGGTTTGTCAGCAACGACTGCTTCAGTTGTTAGAAGCATTGCTGCTACAGAAGCTGCGTTTTGAAGTGCAGAGCGAGTTACTTTTGTTGGGTCAACGATTCCTTTTTCGATCATGTTTACCCATTCGTTTGTTGCTGCGTTGAAGCCTACGCCAATTTCTTCGTTTTTCAAGCGCTCAACGATAACAGATCCTTCAAGACCTGCGTTGTGAGCGATTTGACGAATTGGCTCTTCAAGAGAACGTAGAACGATGTTCACACCTGTTTGAACGTCACCATCAGCTTCGATTGAAGCGACTTTGTTGTATACATTCACAAGTGCTGTACCACCACCGGATACGATACCTTCTTCAACTGCTGCGCGAGTTGAGTTCAGTGCATCCTCGATGCGTAGTTTACGCTCTTTTAGTTCTGTTTCAGTAGCAGCACCAACTTTGATGACAGCGACGCCGCCAGCTAGTTTTGCAAGACGTTCTTGTAATTTTTCTTTATCGAATTCAGAAGTTGTTTCTTCTACTTGAGCACGGATTTGGTTCACACGTGCTGCAATTTGAGCAGAATCTCCTGAGCCCTCTACGATTGTTGTGTTTTCTTTTGTCACAACAACTTTAGACGCGCGGCCAAGCTGACCGATTTCAGTTGATTTCAGGTCAAGTCCTAGGTCTTCTGTGATTAATTCTCCGCCAGTTAGAACAGAGATGTCTTCAAGCATTGCTTTACGACGATCACCGAATCCAGGTGCTTTTACTGCCACTGCGTTGAATGTACCACGAAGTTTGTTCACAACAAGAGTTGCAAGTGCTTCGCCTTCTACATCTTCAGCAATGAGCAATAATGGTTTTCCTTGTTGTACAACTTGCTCAAGTACAGGAAGGATTTCTTGAATGTTTGTGATCTTTTTATCCGTAATTAAGATGTAAGGATTTTCAAGAACCGCTTCCATCTTATCAGAATCCGTCACCATGTATGGTGAAGCATATCCGCGGTCAAATTGCATACCTTCAACCACTTCAAGCTCAGTTGTGAATCCTTTAGATTCTTCAATTGTGATAACTCCGTCGTTACCTACACGTTCCATAGCTTCTGCGATTAGGCTGCCGACTTCTTCATCTGCTGCAGAAATAGCCGCAACTTGAGCAATTGATTCTTTGCCTTCGATTGGTTTAGAAATCTCGTGCAAGCCTTCAAGTGCTACTTTCACTGCTTCTTCGATCCCTTTACGCACGCCAACAGGGTTTGCACCAGCTGTTACGTTTTTCAGACCTTCACGGATCATCGCTTGAGCTAGAACTGTTGCAGTCGTAGTACCGTCACCAGCTACGTCGTTTGTTTTGCTTGCAACTTCAGCCACAAGTTTTGCACCCATGTTTTCAAATGCATCTTCTAATTCGATTTCTTTTGCAATCGTTACACCATCATTTGTGATAAGTGGAGAACCGAATTTTTTCTCAAGAACCACGTTACGTCCTTTAGGTCCTAAAGTTACTTTTACAGCATCTGCAAGTGCATCTACACCGCGTAACATCGCGCGACGTGCTTCTTCACTGAACTTAATATCTTTTGCCATAATAACGAAACCTCCTCAGTCTTTTTAAAAATTTATCTCAATTTTTTTATGTGATTAGCCAATAACGGCTAAAATGTCGCTCTCACGAAGGATTAAATATTCTTTGCCTTCATATTTCACTTCAGTGCCTGCATATTTTGAGAAGATAATGCGGTCGCCTGTGCTTACTTCTAACGCAACGCGCTCACCACTTTCAAGTACACGCCCTGAACCTGCTGCAACAATTTTACCTTCTTGCGGTTTTTCTTTAGCAGAATCCGGTAAAACAATACCGCTAGCGGTTTTTTCCTCAGATTCAACGAGTTCAATGATTACGCGATCGCCTAATGGCTTTAACATAAGAAACAACCTCCTCAATTTTATATGTAGTCTTTTTTAGCACTCATCACCAGAGAGTGCTAACACATTTATTATAATAAAGAATGTCTTCTGCAATTTCAAGTAAAAACCTTTAAAAATTTTTACGCTTTCACGATCTTTTTTGATCTCAGATTCTTTCCTTTTCATCGAAAAAGGAGACTTGTGTTACAATAAATCTAGTTCTTTTAGTAAAGGGGTTTTCGTTACTTGAAAAAACAATATTGGTACATCATCTTAACGTATATATTGGTGCAGGTTTCTGCGTTTCCTTATGTGCTCATTATGAAATGGCTGGGATTCATTCAATCACCGATGACTCAAACAGAGCTTTCAAAATTATCAGGAACGTGGACAATCATCAGTTTTTGTATCGGATTGATCATTATTCTGCTCATCCTTCGAACCGTCCCAAAAGCTTCACTGCGAAATGAAGCGCCAGTTTCAATCGGTTCTGCTATCGCATGGATCATTGGCGGTTTCTTTCTTTCTCTCTTTGCACAATCGATTGCGGGGGCGATTGAACAATATGGATTCGGCATTGGCCGTGAGTCAGAAAATACGCAAACCATTTTATCCATTATGGATGCCGTTCCTTGGCTTGTCATTGTCATCGCCCTGATTGGTCCAATCTTAGAGGAAATCATTTTCCGTAAAATCATCTTTGGTGTGATTTATGAAAAAACGAATTTCTTCATTGGAGCACTTGCCAGTTCAGTGGTTTTCGCTGCTGTACACTATGATTTTCCCCATATCTTGCTCTATACCGCAATGGGCTTTACCTTTGCCTTTTTATATGCGAAAACAAAACGAATCATTGTTCCAATCGGCGCTCACATGCTGATGAATTCACTTGTCGTTCTTGTGCAGATTGAGCCAGTGAAAAAAATGATTGAAGAACAATCTCAAACCATGCAAATGATTATTGGAGGCTTTTTCTCATGAGAAACCCAGTCGTATGGGGCATCATTTATTTTGCCGTAGGTGTGGCTTTCACCTATATGGCCATTCAAAACCCAGGTGACATGTGGTCATTTTACAGTATTTTGCTGATGGTGTTTGCGGCCTATAATATCAATATCGCGCTTAAAATGTTTGCCTTCTCTGTCAAACTCAAAAAACAGCAGCAAAAATAAATTAAAAACCATTTTCCACTGTTGGAAAATGGTTTTTTTATGGAGGATGTATCTTCATGGAACATGAAAAACTTCGTATATTCAATGATCAGCATGAAACAATTGGAGCTGCCGCTCGTTCAGTTGTCCACGCCCAAGGCCATTGGCATGAAACATTTCATTTCTGGCTTCTTAAAAAAGAGCATAACACCATGTATCTCTATTTTCAGTTAAGAAGTCCCGCAAAAAAGGATTTTCCTTCTCTGTTTGATATCACCGCAGCGGGCCATCTTCTCGCAGATGAACAGCCTTCTGGTGGCTTAAGAGAGGTAGAAGAAGAACTTGGTCTTTCCATCCCTTTTGAGAACCTCACCTTTGCAGGTGTCATACAGGATGAAATCCATATGCCTTCGTTCATCGATCGTGAGTTCTGCCATGTGTACCTTTATATGAATCAAGTTGAGCACATGGAAGTTCATCTACAGAAAGAAGAAGTCGCTGGTCTGTACAGAGCAAAGCTGCTTGATGCGCAGCAGCTGTTAACAGGGACATGTGAAAGAATTCGAATCGAGGGCTTTCAAGTTGATGCAAACGAAGAACGACGTGAGGAAAGCATCGAAGTGGGTGTTCATGATTTTGTCCCGCATGTGCCCGCCTATTATGAGCACCTCTTTCACGCGATCAATCAATTTCTTATACAATAGAAAAAGCATCGTGATCCTCATTGGATCATGATGCTTTTTTATGAAACATAATGTTTTTCTTTCTCCTCTGTTTGCTGCATTTTGCGGTAGGTCACTCTCGAAATGATAATGCTCACTTCATATAAAACGAGCATTGGCAAGGTGACCATGAGGTGAGAAACAAGCTCTGGCGGTGTAATAAGTGCGGCAATGACAAGGAGGACAAAATAGGCATACTTCCGTATTTTTGATAAAAACATCGGTGTGATGATACCAAGTCTTGTGAGAAACATCAACACGACGGGCATCTGAAACAAAAAGCCAAATGGAAGTGTTAACTGCATCAGAAATGTAAAATACTCATGAATCCCAATGACTTGCTCTACATTTAAATCATTCGACATTCGCATCATAAAGTCGACGACAAACGGAAACAAAATAAAATAAGAGAAAGCCACACCGCTCAAAAATAAAAGCAGTGCAATCGGAATGTAAGCAAGTGTCACCTTTCTTTCTTTTTCATATAAGCCAGGACTCACAAACGCCCACAGCTGATATAAAATAACGGGACACGTCAAAACCAAAGCAATGACAAATGCGAACTGCATAAACACGTACAGTGGATCTGTAAGCTTAAATGCGTTCAGCGTGAGTGTTGCCGCTTCATCGGTATTTTGTAAATACACAATGACCGGCTTCGCGAGAAAAAAACCAGCCACCATAAAGGCGACAAAAAACATCGCAATGATCACTAAACGTTTTCGCAGTTCCACAATATGCTCCATAAGCGGCATATCTTTGACATTCATGAAGCTCATCCTATTCTACTGATCTTCTTTTTTCTTTTTTTCTTCCTGATCATCAGCTAAGCCTTTTGTGGCATTTTTGAATTCACGTAGTGTATCTCCTGCTGCTCTTCCTAATTCAGGAAGCTTTTTCGGCCCAAAAATAATGAGCGCTACAATCGCAATCAGAATCAAACTCCCAGGACCGATCGGACCCATTTGCTCCACCCCCTTTACCCCTTTTCGTCAGTCCTCCTGCGTAACAGAGTAATGCTTTAAGAAATACACAAGAGACTGAAGTTCAACCGCCAAATCTATATGATGAATTCGAATGTGTTCCGGCACATTCAATCGAGCCGGCGTAAAGTTAAGGATTCCTTTGATGCCAAGGGCAATCAAACGATCTGTAATGGATTGAGCTGCTACGGCAGGTACTGTCAAAATCGCAACAGGGATATCTCCTACCTCTTGAACATGCTCTTCAAGCTTATCCAAATCATAGACAGGCACGCCGCCTATCTCACTTCCTATTTTACTCTCATTGACGTCAAAAGCCATTGAAATTTTTGTATTATTATTTTTTATGAAATTATAGTGTAAAAAAGCAGTCCCTAAATTCCCGACACCGATGAGCATGACATTGGTCATTTCATCTTGGTCAAGGGTCTTTCTGAAGAAGGTCAAGAGATAATCGACATTATAGCCATACCCTTTCTTCCCAAGTGCACCAAAGTACGAAAAATCTCGGCGAATGGTGGCAGAATCCACTTTGACTGCATCACTAAGCTCTGCCGATGACACCCTTTGTTTTCCTGATGCATGCAGATTTTTTAAAAAACGGTAGTATAGCGGCAAACGTTTGGCTGTCGCTTGTGGAATTTTTGACTGATCTATATTCATATAAGGTCCTCCAACTTAAATATCAGATGCTCTGTGAAAATCACCGTTTTTCCCGCCTGTCTTTTCAATTAGATAGGTAGGACCGATGATCATGCCTTTATCAATCGCTTTGCACATGTCGTAAACGGTCAGTGCACATACTGAAGCAGAAGTGAGCGCTTCCATCTCCACACCCGTACTTCCTTTTGTTTTTACCTGTACTTGTATGTTCAGGATGTGCGCATTTCCGTCTTCCTCCCAATGAAAGGAGATATCCACACCTTTTAGTGCAAGCGGATGACACATTGGAATGATGGTAGATGTTTGCTTTGCTGCCATGATGCCAGCAACCTGTGCAACAGACAGCACATCTCCTTTTCCAATTTCACGTTGCTCTATTTTATGAAACACTTCTTTTATCATACGAACACTTGAAACAGCAACGGCGGTTCTCACTGTAGACGATTTGTCACTAATGTCGACCATCTTTGCTCTTCCCTGTTCGTTAAAGTGGCTAAATTGACTCATCTTTCAACGCTCCCTCACTCAAATGATACACTATTTTTTCCTATCTGTCTTTCATTTGAATATGGCGATTGTATGTAACATTTGCCGGTTTACTGCTGATAAGCTACACTTAACATATTATAGCAGAGGTGAAGTTACATGATGATTCTACAAGTGAATCAGCTGTCCAAATCGTTTGGCGCTGATACCGTTTTAACGAATATAAAATTGGAAGTCAAAGCAAGGGATCGCATTGCCATTGTAGGTCGTAACGGCGCAGGCAAATCCACGCTTTTAAAAATCATTGCCGGTCAAATGTCTTACGAGCAAGGTGAGATCATCAAACCAAAAGACCTATCGATCGGCTATTTAGCACAGCATACCGATGTAACGTCTACACGTACGTTAAAAGACGAATTATTATCGGTTTTTGATCATTTAAAAGAGATGGAACAAGAAATGAGAACCATTGAGGAGAAAATGGCTTCTTCCACAGGTTCTGAGCTGGATGCCCTTATGAAAACCTATGACAGGCTGCAGCAGGAATTTAAAGATCAAGGCGGCTATCAATATGAAGCAGATGTCCGCTCCATTCTTCATGGACTCGGCTTTAGTCATTTCGAAGATGAGACAACCGTCCAATCCTTAAGCGGCGGCCAGAAAACCCGTCTAGCGCTTGGAAAGCTCTTATTAATGAAACCAGAACTCTTAATTCTGGATGAGCCGACCAACCATTTAGATATTGATACCTTATCATGGCTGGAGCAGTATTTGCAAAATTATACAGGTGCCATTCTCATCGTGTCCCATGACCGCTATTTCTTAGACAAAGTCGTAAACCACGTCTATGAAGTCTCAAGAACTTCGATGAAAAAGTTTGCAGGAAACTATAGTAAGTATCTTGAGCTGAAAGCAGAGCAGCTAGAGCGTGATATGAAACTCTACGAAAAGCAGCAAGAAGAGATCTCAAAGCTTCAGGATTTCGTGGATCGCAACCTGGCAAGAGCCTCGACCACAAAGCGCGCTCAAAGCAGACGCAAGCAGCTCGAACGGATGGATCGTTTAGATAAGCCTTTAGGAGACGAAAAATCCGCAAACTTTCATTTTGATATTACGAGACAAAGCGGCAATGATGTGCTTAAGGTGCATGATCTCGATATTCGTTATGATGAAAAAACACCGCTCCTATCCTCTCTTTCTTTTCAGATTAAACGAGAGGATAGTGTGGCACTCATTGGTCCTAACGGGATCGGGAAATCAACCCTTTTAAAAACGTTAACAAACACATTAACACCAGTAAAAGGCGAGATCACTTTTGGATCTCATGTCACGATCGGCTACTATGACCAAGAGCAAGCCAAACTGACATCCTCGAAAAAAGTGCTCAATGAGCTTTGGGATGATTATCCTCATATGAATGAAAAAGAAATTCGGACATGTTTAGGAAACTTCCTATTTTCCGGTGATGACGTTTTAAAGCCTGTCCATGCATTAAGCGGTGGAGAAAAAGCACGCCTTGCACTAGCAAAGCTGATGCTCCAAAAAGCCAACTTTCTTATTCTCGATGAGCCTACAAACCATCTGGACTTAGATAGTAAGGAAATTTTAGAGAATGCACTAATTGATTATCCAGGAACCATCTTATTTGTCTCGCATGATCGTTATTTTATCAATCGTCTCGCCACGAAAGTATTTGAGCTTTCGCCTACAGAAACAAGAGAATATCTCGGTGATTATGATTACTATCTTGAAAAGAAAAATGAACAACTAGAGCTGGAGGCACTTCAAGAAAATGAACCGCTTAAAATACAAGCTGCACAGCAAGCAGAAAAGGCAAAGCTTTCTTATGCGGAAGAAAAAGAGCTGAAAAAGAAAGAAAGACAAAAGCAGCGCAGAATCGAAGAAATTGAAGAACGCATTGCTGTCATTGAAGAAAAGCTCAGTGAAAATGAAAAGCTTCTATGTGATCCTGAAATTTTTCAAGATCACGAGAAGGTCCAAGACATTCAAACAGAAAATGATACGCTCAATCAAGAGCTGGAATCACTTTTTGCGGAGTGGGAAGAGCTGTCAGAAGCTTAAAGAGTGCCCTAAGGGTACTCTTTTTTCTTTCAATGAAAATTTATTATCCACAATGATACCCACAATAACTTCTTGATTATTCTTAAATACTTTGGACTTATCCACTTTATCCACAGAGTTTTAATCACATATCCACAAAAAAGATCATATTTATACACACCCTCTTCATTTTAAAACAAAATTTTCTAACAATTGTGGATATATAACGTTTACATGTGAATAAATCGCTTTCATCGAAAAATAAAAAACCCCTGTAATCCACAGGAGTTTTCATTCATATGAGACTAGTGATAACCCTGGCTGGCCATTCATCGTCATATCGCCTCTGATTCCTTTTTCAAATGCAACGGTTCCAGCAGCAGCGATCATGGCTGCATTGTCTGTACAAAGAGATAATGGCGGAATAATGACCTTCACGTCTGGCAGCTTCGTAAATGCTGAGGTTAAAGCTTCTCTTAGTCCTTTATTGGCAGCGACTCCTCCAGCTAGAACAACTTGCTTCACACCATAGGCTTCTGCTGCTTTCAATGTTTTCCCAACAAGCACCTCAATGACGCTTGCTTGAAAACTTGCGGCCAAATTCTCTGGGGCAATCGTTTCACCCTTTTGTGACGCATTGTGTAAGGTGTTGATCACAGCTGATTTTAAACCACTGAAGCTAAAGTGATAGGACCCTTCTTCAAGCCATGCACGAGGAAGCTTAATTGTCGGCTCCCCTTCATGCGCTAACCGATCAATGTGAGGTCCGCCTGGATACGGGAGACCCATCGTCCGGGCCACTTTATCGTACGCTTCTCCAGCTGCATCATCTAATGTTTCTCCGATGACCTCAAAAGATCCGTGCTCCTTCATTAAAACAAGCTCAGTATGTCCGCCAGAGACAACAAGAGCTAAACACGGAAACTCCAATTCATCAACAAGCTGGTTTGCATAAATATGCCCTGCAATATGATGAACACCTACAAAAGGAATTTGATGGGCAAAGCTCAGTGCCTTTGCTGCATTGACACCAATCAGCAGAGCACCGACGAGGCCAGGTCCTTCTGTGACAGCAATCGCATCTAAATCCTTAAAGCTCATACCCGCCTGTGCCATCACTTCTTCTAATACGATGGTGATTTGCTCCACGTGATGCCTTGAAGCAATTTCGGGTACAACACCGCCAAATCGTTTATGACTGTCTATTTGCGAGGCCACCACATTTGCCACGATTTCCTTTCCATTTTTGACAATGGACGCAGCTGTTTCATCGCAGCTTGTTTCTATACCTAATATGAATCGATCTGTTTGTTCACTCATTTATATTCACCCACATGACTAATGCATCTTCTCCATTATCCGTATAATAATTCTTTCGAATTGAAGCTGGTCTGAAACCGAGCTTTTCATAGAGGGATTGTGCTGGTGTATTCGAAACCCGCACCTCTAAAGAAAGATGATCTGTCTTTTTTTCTTTGCAAAATTCCATGACATGTCGAAGCAATGCTTCCCCGTAGCCTTTTCCTCTATGCTCAGGGAGAATCGCAATGTTCGTAATTTGTGCATCGTCCATGACAATCCAGACCCCGCAATACCCAACAGGCTTCTTATCTTCTTCAATGAGGAAATAATGGCTGTATTGGTTATGGAGAATCTCATACACAAACGATTCCTTTTTCCAGGGTGCTGTAAACGAATGCACTTCAATCGTATACACCTCTGGAATGTCTGCTACTGTCATTTGTCGAATCTCTGCTAGGTTAAGATTATTTTTGTCCTTCAAGCCATTTCACTTCCGCTTCTGCCAAACGAATATAGTTAGGAACAAGCTGATGGACATCTTCAGCAGGACGATCTGCGCCTAAAAATGCAAGCACTGCTGGTCTTGGGTTATGAAATGTCCCCTCTGCCAGTACAGCCGTTTCTCCTAAAATGGAGCGAATGCTCTCTTCATGAAGATGCACATCTTGTCCAAGAAATAGAACAGGCTTTCCTGTCTGCTTCATTTCATGAAGCCAATCCGTGAGCAGGATATTTTGATCTGGTTCTACCTCTTTGATCTTACCCTTTTCAAACATATATAGTCCGGTATAAACTTGGCCTCTTCTCGCATCAAATAGAGGTGAGATATATCCATCAAAATATTGGCCATTTGCCGCAAGTGTTTCTAAACTCGAAACAGCTGATATCGGGATAGACAGGGTCCACGCAAGTGTTTTTGCGATGGTAACACCGATTCTGACGCCAGTGTAAGAACCAGGTCCTTTTGCTACAACGATTTTGCTTAGTTCGCTTGGTGATACACCACATTCTTTCATCAATGCTTCAACAGTAGGCATCGCTCGGACGGAATGGTTCTTTTTTAAATACGTAATGCTCTCGCCAATCACAGTGAAATCTCTTACAAGAGCAATTCCTAGTGTATGGTTTGATGTATCAATGGCCAGTATGGTCAAATTCTTTCATCTCCTTACAAAGGGTCTCATAACGCTCCCCTTTTGCATCAAACGTGAGATGCCGTTCTTCTTCACGTTCTGTTCTCAGCATTTCTATTTTTAAATAGGAAGAAGGCAATTGAGGCTCAATAAGATGTGCCCATTCAACCAAGCATATACCTTCACCCTCAAAATATTCTTCGAGTCCGATCTCTTCATCTGCATCTTCCATGCGATACACGTCCATATGATAAAGTGGCAGTCTGCCATCAGTATATTCTTTAATAATTGTAAAGGTGGGGCTGTTGACGATACGGGTAATTCCTAAGCCTTCCGCAAAACCTTTTGAAAAAGTGGTTTTGCCTGCACCTAAATCTCCTTCTAATGTCAATACATCGCCTGGCATCACAAGTTTGGCCAAAGCAGCGGCAATTCGTTTCGTCTCATCCGCACCTTTTGTCGTCCATGTTAATTTCACCGTTGATGTCACCTCATTTCTTAAAATGATTATATCCTTTTTTCATTAACATTGTTTGTTGATCATTGTCTTTTAACATAACACTGGCTGCTTGATCATCTTTGACTTGTCCAATACGTGTGACCTGAATGCCTTCTTTTTGACATTGCGATTCAAAGCTTTCCCAATTAGATTCTGGTATCGTACCAGTTAAAACAAAGTCTTCTCCCCCAAATAACACCCATTCAAGCCAGTCTTTGCGCAGCACCTGTAAATCTGGATGAATTGGAAGCTTATCAGCTTCTATCTCGATCATCACACAGCTCGCTTCGGCTATCTCATTCAACTCACTCGCTAATCCATCACTTACATCATTCAAGGTGACCCGCGGGAAACTTGAACAAATGTGTCCAGCAGCAATATGAGGCTGAGGCATTTTATGACGCTTAAGAAAAAAATCAGCATCGACCGCCTTAGAAGGGGCTGCTTTGTTCATTAAGATTGATAACCCAGCAGCTGATGAACCGAGTTCACCTGTGACAAAGACAACGTCTCCAGTCTGAGCACTGTGACGATAACAAGCTTTTCCCTTTGAAACCTCACCAATCACCGTCACGGTAATAACAAAGTCACTGCGGGTGGCCACTGTATCTCCACCAATTAAATCCATATGATAAGAGTCAGCCAACGCTTTCATTCCCTCGTAAAGTTCCGTGACGATTGTCTCATCACCATGAGGCGGGATCGCAATTGAAACAAGATAATACTTTGGGGTCCCTCCCATTGCAGCGATATCACTGACATTGACTGCCACTGCCTTAAAGCCAACTTCAAATGGTGTGGAAAAGTCAAAACGAAAATGAACATGCTCCACCATTGTATCAACACAAACGACCTCTTCACAATGTGAATGAGGTTGATAAACACTTGCATCATCACCGATGCCCATGATCAAAGAGCGCTGATATGTATCTTTTGGTGTGATTCGGCGAATAAGATCAAATTCATCCATAAAAAGACAGCCCCTTCTTGCAATCAATTGGTTAAGTAGACATGAGGTCAAACACAGTTAGTATTAGTGTAGCGAATATAAGTCTCAGTTCCAACTAAAAATGATATAAAGAAAGCCTGGTGTGAAAAAACCAGGCTGAGTTGAGGTAATCTATCTATTCTTTCTTATAGTGTAGCCAAACACAAATCATTTCATTGCAACTTGGGCACTTGTAGAAAGAAAAAGACATAAAAAAAAACGAAACTATACGTTTTCGTTTACAAGTCATAAAAATGGCGGTCCGGACGGGACTCGAACCCGCGACCTCCTGCGTGACAGGCAGGCATTCTAACCAACTGAACTACCGGACCATTTTGGTTGCGGGGGCAGGATTTGAACCTGCGACCTTCGGGTTATGAGCCCGACGAGCTACCGAACTGCTCCACCCCGCGATGATATAAAGATAACAAGCTTGGCGGCGTCCTACTCTCACAGGGGG
>NZ_ASJD01000007.1 GCF_000691165.1 Bacillus safensis FO-36b
TTTTTTTTTGCATTTCAACATCTATCATGTCAAGACATGAAAGTATTGCTATTGCAGCAAAGAAATGCAATCAAATTGCTTGCGCGTAGCCAAAATGTACCTTTTTACATTAAGAATTGTAAATGGCTTTTTGATCTAATATATTACAATTAATGTAAATATAGTATAATAGTATAAATCTGTGGGGTTAATATATCAGATTGAGGCCCTTCATAATTTGTCTGTGAGGTATTCCCAAAATGTAAAAAAATCAAGGGCTATAAACCCTTGATAGCTACATCAATCGTAATGCTTTAACAAGATGGCTGAATTATGTCCTCCAAAACCAAAAGAATTGGATAGCCCGTATTTCAAAGGAAGCTGTCTCGCTTCTAATACAACATCTAAGTTGCAGTCTGGATCTTGATTCTCTACATTAATAGTTGGCGGAATCATTCCTCGTCTCAAACTTTCCACTAAAGCAATGGCTTCTACTCCGCCGGCAGCACCAAACATATGCCCTGTCATTGATTTGTTTGCCGTTGTTGGAATTTCACCTGAACGTTCACCAAATAATTTCTTAATAGCTAGAACTTCTGAACGATCACCTACTTGTGTACTTGTTGCATGTGCACTAATAACATCAATATCATCTGTTGATATGTTTGCACTTCTCAACGCCTTTTTCATGGCTAAGTAGGCACCTTTACCTTCTGGGTGGGATGCTACCATATGATGAGCGTCTGAACTAGCTCCGTACCCCACTACTTCACATAATATCGGCGCATCTCTAAGAATCGCGTTTTCTAATGATTCTAATACTAAGATACCTGCGCCTTCACTCATCACAAAGCCATCTCTATCTGTATCGAATGGACGGCTGGCTAGGCTTGGGTCTTGGTTTCTAGTAGATAGTGCATGTGCGTTTCCAAAACTAGCCAAAGATATCTGTGAGACGGCAGCTTCTGCTCCTCCGGCAAATATAATATCTGCATCATCATTTCGGATCGCATTGAAAGCTTCGCCAATAGAGGTGTTCCCAATAGAACAAGCTGTGACTGGTGACAATGATGGCCCTTGTGCCCCTAATTTAATGCTGATTTGGGCCGCAGCTGCATTTGAAATCATCATGGGGACAAGGCTGGGGCTTACTCTTGAGGGACCACGTTTATCTAAAACATTGACATTATCAACAAGCGATTGGATTCCCCCGATTCCTGAACCAACATATACGCCTAAACGTTCAAGATCAACTTGATCTAACTGTAATTGCGAATTTTTTAATGCTTGTTCGGCTGCTGCTAAGGCAAACTGGCTAAAACGATCTAAACGTTTTGCTTCTTTTCTTCCCAATATTTCATCTGCATCGAAATCACGAACGATTCCAGCTATTTTTGTTTTATAATCAGTTGTATCAAAAGAATCAATGAGAGATATTCCCGATTGTCCGTTGATTAGTTGATTCCAAAAGCTATTTACATCATTTCCAAGTGGAGAAATAATTCCCATTCCAGTAATGACAACTCTTTTCATGATCATTCCCTCCTTGTTTTTATTAACTTTATCCATTGTGTTATCCTATTACAAGTTGTTGTTTATCCTAGTATAATTAATACTCTTTTAAAGGGAGATCTAAATGAAACCTGAAACTAGACTTCAAGCGTTATCAGAATTTCTAAAAAACCAACGTTCGAAAATTACGCCCCAAATGGTTGGTTTACCTGTAGGAACCCGCAGAAGAACACCAGGACTCAGAAGAGAAGAAGTGGCTCAACTAGCCGGTGTGAGTCTTACTTGGTATACATGGTTAGAGCAAGGCAGAGATATAAAAGTATCGACTTCGGTATTAGATGCTATTTCTCGTGCATTACAATTAAATAACGATGAAAGGAGATATTTGTACGCTTTAGCGTTAGAGGAAGGAGTGAAACAATCCTTTATCATTGAGAATGAGCAGGAAATCAGTCCGGCTTTAGTGAAAATGTTGCAGGAACTTCGTTATTGCCCGACGATTGTATCTGATAGAAGAAGTCAGATTGTTGGCTGGAATCAAGCAGCAGCTAATGTATTTTTGGACTTTGAACAAATCAATCCGGCTGAAAGGAATATCATACGCTTACTATTCGCAAGAAAGGAATTTAAAAGTTTAGCGGTGAATTGGGAGCATTTTGTTAGAGGATATATCGCCATATTTAGAACGTATTATGGACAGTATGTGGCGGATGACTGGTATGAGCAATTTATAGAAGAAATGGAGCAGGCATATCCTGAATTTCGTAAAATTTGGAATGAAAATGAGATCAGCTATGCGCCTGAAGTATTAATTGAATTTCGTCATGCTAAGGCAGGTAAAATGTTGTTTAACCTCACTTCATTACAAGTGTATGGGGATACTGATTTAAGATGCAGTGTCTATACTCCGGTTGAGGATACTGATACGGAGCTTAAGTTAAAACGTTTAATTGAAGGGTAGATATCGTTTGGATGAAGTTATTGAGTGTATTTAATATAAAATAGATCCTATGCAAATCAGTGACAAGGGGCATAACCGATGCTGACAAGCACCGGTTTATTTTCACGTTTGGCATTGTCGAAAGTCTTTTTGCCCCCAAGCCTATATCGTTTCTGGTAAATGATGTTTATACATCTCAATAGCATCTGTATGTTCTTTTAAAACGCTCATTGTCTTTGGATGTGGTTTAACATATATCAAAGGATAGTCGACTTCATCTAATTCTTGTTGGGTATGAAAAGCTAATCTTTCATGATCAAGTGAAAATTGAGCATCAATTCCTGTTTTGTTGCCGCGAGAGTCTAATCGAATCCATTTATTAAGTGATTGCAGAAATACTGCATTTAATGCATGAATACAATATCCTTTATCTGGCGTATCGAACAACATTAATCGCTGGTAACAGAAACCTGTGGGTATTCCTTGTGAGCGCAATAGAGCAGCTAATAGGTTGGACTTTGCGTAGCAAATTCCCTCTTTAAATGTTAATACCTCTGATGCATGACAAGTCACTCGTTTGGATTGAATATCCCATGTATGGGGAATTTCATCTCGAACAAACTCATAGGCTACTTTTGCTTTTTCTATTTCTGTCTGCAAAGGGTTGAAAAGTTCATTTGATTTTGCTCGAATAAGAGGATGAGAATAATCAACTTCAGCTAGTTCACATAAATAATCATCAAAATTTTTAGATTCACATGTCAAGTTCATTATAATGTCCCCTTTTCTCTATACTTTTACCGCAGGAGGTCTATTTCTTCACCAACACATATTGTAAGTTTTCTAATTCAAACATATCAATCAGTTCATCGATCTCTTTAAAATCGATATGTTTTCCAAACCGTTTTTTGCTTAGGTCAATTTCTACATCCAATTGATCGTCCTTTTCTTTCGTTTCCAGTTCATCTAGACAAGAATAGATTTCGATGCTTTCTCCTTTTGACAGCTCTTTTTCAATGAATTTAAAAAGTGCACGAAGAGAATGAATGATGCCTAATTCATAAACAAAAGGATGCGTGAATTTGTTTCTTACCGCTTCATAGACGGGATCTAGATAATCAATGTGAATGCCTTCGAAATCCTCTTCTGTTTCAAATACTTCTATCAAAAGTTCTTCTTTTTGATAGGTTTTTGGCTTTTTTTGTTTTTTATCAAACATGTTGATATTGAGTTCAGAGAATGGTTTATAGGTAGGATTTTGACCAATGGTACCAAGCGGCAGTTCTTTGTTTGATCCAATATAATGATGTAAAGTCATGGGCTGTCCTCTTTTCTTCAATGATTTCTCGTTCGTTGATTATTTTCTTTTTATCAATAAATGGTGGAATGTGCAATTCTTTTCACATACATTCTCTACAAAAGAGTAGGGCAAGTCGTTTGACTAAATACCTCTTAGGGTATACTATCTGTTCATAGAAAGAATAGAAAGGGGTACTTGTGCATGGAATATAATCAGCAGATGAAGAACCGTCTTCGCCGGATTGAGGGGCAGATTAAAGGGGTTCTTGCGATGATGGAGCAGGGAAAGGATTGCCGCGAGGTGGTGACGCAGCTGTCTGCATCACGCAATGCCATTGATCGGGCAATGGGTGTGATTGTGAGTACAAATCTTGAGCAATGTGTTCGTGAAAGTCTTGAACAGGGCAAGGATACAGAAGGTCTTGTGAAAGAAGCGGTTGAGCTATTGGTGAAAAGCCGGTAAGAAATTCTTCAGCCTTTGAAGGTTGACGGATTTTTTTACTTGTTATAATATACCCTTACCGGTATGTGTATATATTTTTTATTTTGTATATACCCCCGTGGGTAATTGTGAAGGAGGAGCAAGATGGCAGAACAGAAAAAACGCACAACGATTGTGCTATTTAGTGGAGATTATGATAAAGCGATGGCGGCTTACATTATTGCAAATGGTGCAGCAGCCTATGATCATGAGGTGACGATTTTTCATACCTTTTGGGGGCTGAATGCCTTGCGCAAGGATGAGATGGTGCCAATGAAAAAAGGTTTTTTAGAAAAAATGTTTGGCAAGATGATGCCGCGCGGGGCTGATCGAATGGGCATTTCAAAGATGAATTTTGCTGGAATGGGTCCGAAGATGATTAAGCACGTCATCAAAAAGCACAATGCCATGACACTGCCGCAGCTCATTGATATGGCGAAGGAACAGGAGATTAATCTCGTAGCATGTACAATGACGATGGACCTTTTAGGGCTGCAGGAGAAAGAATTATTAGATGACATTCAATATGCTGGTGTGGCGGCGTATTTAGCAGAGGCTGAAATCGGGAATGTGAATTTATTTATTTAGTGAGGTGATGAAATGATTCAAACGATTTTGTTCATCCTGGTGATTGGCTTACTCGTGAGCCGGTTCCTACCAGTACGTGGTGTTAACCAAATGGATGCAGCCGATATGAAAAAAAAGCTGAAAAGCAAAGGTCAACAGCTCATTGACGTACGATCTCCAGTAGAATTTCAAACAAACCATATAAAAGGATTTCGAAACATTCCTTTACCTCAGTTAAAAGAACGAGCTTCTCAGCTTGAGAAAAATGAAGAGATCTATGTCATATGTCAAAGTGGAATGAGAAGTATGCAGGCAGCGAAAATATTGAAGAAGCAAGGATTTACTCATATTACAAACATCAAGGGTGGTATGAATGCTTGGCATTAAGCACGCATAAAAATATACCCCCACCCCTATATAAAGGAGGACATCACATGCAGCAACCAACAGTCATTTTAGATGCAAAAGGATTGGCATGCCCGATGCCGATTGTGAAAACAAAAAAACAAATGAATGAGCTTTTGCCAGGAGATGTGCTTGAAGTGCAAGCTACCGATAAAGGATCAACAGCGGATTTAGCGGCTTGGTCAAAAAGTGCCGGTCATGAGTTTTTAGGAACAAGAGTAGAAGGACAGGTGCTTCATCATTTGATTCGTAAAGGCGGAGCGCAAGAAGAAGAGGGGGAGCCCATGATTTCGGAAATATCTTTGAATGCCTTTCAACAGAAGGTAAAAGAAGATCAATCTCTGTTTATTTTGGATGTAAGGGAGCTGGATGAATACGAAGCGGGGCATATCCCAGGAGCCGTTCATATCCCGCTTGGTGAGGTGGAAGATCGTGCAGAGGAGTTAACAAGAGAATCGGACATTTATCTCATCTGTCATTCAGGCAGAAGAAGTGAATTAGCTGCGCAAAAGCTAAAAGAGAGAGGATTTCAACAATTAATCAATGTGGTGCCAGGCATGAATAGCTGGACAGGAGCCATTGAAAAATAGGAGCTGAATAAAACATGACGGTAAAAGCCATGACTGCAGAGCAGTTAACAAAAAAGATCGTGGGCAAAGAGCCGCTCTTTTTGCTAGATGTGCGAAACCAAGCAGATGTGCAGGACTGGAAGATTGAAGGGGAAGCAATCGTTGATATGAATGTGCCTTATTTTGATCTGCTTGACGGAGTAGAGGGCCTTTTACAGCACATTCCTAGTGACCGTGAAGTGCTGGTGGTTTGTGCCAAGGAAGGTTCCTCTATCCTGGTGGCGGAGATGCTGTCAGAGGCTGGCGTGCCTGTTCGTTATTTACAGGGCGGCATGAAGGCATGGAGTGAGCATCTAGAGCCAGTGAAAATAGGTGATTTAAGGGGCGGCGGAGAGCTGTATCAATTTGTACGGATGGGCAAAGGGTGTCTATCCTATATGATCATGTCCAATGGAGAAGCCGCGGTTGTGGATGCAGCTCGAATGACGGAGGTCTATATCGATTTTGCGAAAAAGCATGATGTCTCTGTGACGCATGTGATGGATACTCACCTTCATGCAGATCATATTTCTGGTGGGAAAAAGCTGGCTGAACAAACTGGTGCTGCCTACTGGCTGCCGCCAAAAGATGCAGAAGAGGTAACCTTTGAATATGAACGTCTTGATGAAGGACAGCGGATAACGATTGGAACAGCTTCTATTGATATTCAACCCATTTATTCCCCGGGACATACGATCGGCTCAACATCTTTTATCGTAGACAATCAATATCTTCTTTCAGGTGATATTTTGTTTATTGATTCAATTGGAAGACCTGATCTTGCTGGAATGGCGGAGGACTGGGTAGATGATTTGAGAGAGACGCTTTATGAACGGTATATGGCGTTTTCAAAGGAATACATCGTTCTGCCTGCGCACTTCATGACCAAAGAAGAAATGAATGAAGACGGCAGTGTTTGGAAGGAGCTCGGCTCACTTTTAAAAGAAAATCATGGGCTTCATATTGAAGATCAACATGTGTTTAGAAAGATGGTGACGGAAGGTCTGCCTGCACAGCCGCATGCCTTTCAAGAGATTCGTCAAGCCAATATGGGGAAGCTGAACCCAGATATGGAAGAGCAGCGGGAAATGGAAATGGGTCCAAACCGTTGTGCGATTCGGTAATGTCCAATAAAATAAGAGAAGAGGAACAATCAAATGACATCAGATCAAATTTTAGACGTAACAGGGCTCGCATGCCCAATGCCGATTATTCGAACGAAGAAAAAAATGAACGACTTGGCGGAAGGTCAAGTTTTAGAAATACATGCAACAGATAAAGGGGCTAAAGCTGACTTGGCCGCATGGGCGAAGTCAAGCGGACATGAATTGATCACGCAGACAGAAGAAGGTCACGTGCTGAAGTTCTGGGTGAGAAAAGGGTCCTAAAGGATGTAGGGGTATCTGCTGAAGATCCCCTTTTCCTTTTGCAAAGGAGGAGACCAGCGTGGATTTTGCGTTATTGATTACACTTTTTATCATCGGATGTATTGGTTCCTTCTTATCAGGAATGGTGGGGATTGGCGGATCTGTGATCAACTATCCCATGCTGCTTTATATCCCGCCTCTTTTTGGTGTGATGGCACTATCAGCACACGAGGTATCAGGGATTGGCGCCATTCAAGTGCTTTTTTCGACGCTGGGCGGTGTACTCGCTTATCGGAAAAGCGGATTTTTACATCGCTCGCTGATTTTATATATGGGAAGCAGTATATTGGCGGGCAGCTTATTAGGCAGTTATGTATCACATTTTATGCCGGAGAAAGGGATGAACCTCGTCTATGGATTACTCGCCATTGTGGCGGTTATTCTCATGTTGATTCCGAAAAAAGGACAGCGTGCAGACGCAGAGGGAGAAGTTACTTTTCATAAAGGGCTGGCATCAGGTATTGCCTTTGTGATTGGCAGTGTTTCCGGGGTATTAGGTGCAGGCGGCGCATTTATTTTAGTGCCTGTGATGCTGTCTATTTTAAAAATTCCTGTACGGATGACGATTGCATCGTCACTTGCGATTACGTTTCTTTCTGCGATAGGCGCATCGACTGGAAAGGTATTGACGGGTCAGGTCATGCTTCTTCCTGCTGTTGTGCTGATGGCGGCAAGTTTGGTGGCAGCTCCGATTGGTGCGAAGGTCGGTCAGAAAATCAATGCCGTCTATTTGCAATGGGCCCTTGCTGTAATGATTACAGCGACAGCGGTCAAAATTTGGCTGGATATTTTATAAAAGAAAGACCAACAGAGCAAACATGTTGGTCTTTTTTATTTGACGTCATCGTGCTCGATATACGTTTCTAGTGCGGGGTGGTACTCTTTTTGATAATGAAGGTTGGGACATGTTTTCACGACTTTGCCTTGCAGGGCATTGGACTTTGAGACTTCTAATGCTGTTCTACATTTAGGGCAGCGTTCGGCAAAGAATGAGGGCCAGCGTTTCATATATCACCACTCCAGTTAAAGTCTTAAAAACCGATTATATTAATATGAATTATAGGGGATCATGCAGGTGAGGTCAATGGGTGTTTGGGTCTTTTTAACAAAAAAGAAGCATCATGAGAGATGCTTCTTTATCGTTCATATTCTTAATAGGCTTTCGCCCAGAACACCATATCAGATGCAGGCTTTCCGCAGCAGACACATGTGTCAGAAATGGTTTCCTGTTCGAATGGAATACAGCGTGAGGTCGCACCTGTTCTTTCTTTAATGTCGTTTTCACAGGCTTCGTCACCACACCACATGGCTTTAATCAATCGGTTTTCTTCCGCAAGAATTTGCTCGATGTCTTCGATTGTGAGGGCTTGTGATGTTTTTTCATGTAATCGTTCCTTCGCCTTTTCGAACATGGTCCGCTTGATGTCTTCAAGCGTTGCTGTGATGGTTTGTTCAAGTGCATCTAATGTGACAGCTTGCTTTTCACCAGTGTCTCGTCGTGCGAGCATCACTTGTCCTTTTTCGATGTCCTTTGGTCCTACTTCTACACGCAGCGGAATACCCTGCATTTCACATTCGTTGAATTTCCAGCCTGGCTGTTTATCGCTTGCATCGATGTCAGCACGTGCGATGCGGGCGAGGCGATCCTTCAATTCGTAGGCATGATCCAGCACCCCTTCTTTATGAGAAGCGATTGTCACGATACGCACTTGGGTTGGTGCAATATTTGGCGGGAGGACGAGCCCTCTGTCATCGCCATGCACCATGATCATAGCGCCGATAATTCTTGTTGTGAAACCCCAAGAGGTTTGCTGGACATGCTCTAGTTTTCCTTCACGGTTTAAGAATTCGATGCCAAATGCTTTGGCAAATCCGTTCCCGAAGAAATGAGAAGTGGCAGTTTGAAGCGCTTTTCCGTCATGCATCAAGCTTTCAACCGTATAGGTGAAGCGAGCGCCAGCGAATTTTTCCTTCTCTGTTTTTCTCCCTTTAATGACAGGAATGGCGAGGAGATCTTCGCAAAGAGAAGCGTAAGTGTGAAGCATTCTTTCTGTTTCTTCAATCGCTTCTTGCTCAGTCTCATGGCACGTGTGTCCCTCCTGCCATAGGAATTCAAGGGTTCTAAGGAAGGGACGTGTTGTCTTTTCCCAGCGGACGACATTGGCCCATTGGTTATATAGCTTTGGTAAATCGCGGTAGGAATGAATAATGTTTTTGTAATGCTCAGCGAACAGCACTTCAGAGGTTGGTCTGACGCAGAGCCTTTCTTGTAATTTGGATTCACCGCCATGTGTGACCCACGCCACTTCAGGAGCAAAGCCTTCGATATGATCTTTTTCCTGCTGCAGCAGGCTCTCTGGGATAAAGAGGGGCATATAGACATTCTCATGACCCGTTTCTTTAATCTGGCGGTCAAGTTCGTCGCGAATATTCTCCCAAATTTTAAAGCCGTACGGCTGAATGATCATACTGCCTCTCACGCTTGAATAATCGACGAGCCGCGCTTTTGTGACAACATCTGTATACCACTGGGCAAAGTCGTCTTCCATGCTTGTAATTTTTTCAACAAATTGTTTTTTTGACATTGCAGGTTCCTCCTTTTTTAAAACAAAAAAGCTGTACTTTAAGTTAGGGACCATTCCTGGTGGTACCACCCTAATTTAAAGCACAGCTTTACACTCAATCATGATAACGGTATGAACCGCTGTATGAAACAGAACTAAATCGGCAGGTTCACTTGAAGATGTCAGTAGGAACTTCTCAGCACCGTTCCCTCTCTGTTAAAGATCGATTCAAGCTACTATTCCAGATCTACGTTGATCCTTGTTCGTTGATTTTCCATCAGTTTACCTGTAAATGGGGGAGAAAGCAAGTTGATGCCAAAAAACAAATAAAGGTAAATTGTATTTTGGATTGAATTATTAAATTGAGGTTTTAAAGTATGATATTGTGAAAGGAGCTTCCAATGTTTTTAAGGAGCAATGAAATAAAATGTTCGAAATGTAACGGTGTAATTAAAACTAATGATAAATTTGTAGCCATTATGACTATGCCCAGTTCATACAAGCAACCCTATGGAACGATGGATGCAGTATTGAAAAAGATATCAGATGTTGTCATTTGTCTGAAATGTTCAAATTCAGAAAAGTTGAATTAGTATTAAAGAAACAGACACTTTAAGGATAGTGTCTGTTTCTATTTTTATTGAGTAATTAGTGTGTAAGCAACATTAATAATAGTGAGTGCAGTTATTGAAATAGTTGATATTTTTGTGAGTATATTTTTCTTAAATTGATACCACATTACAATTAAAAAAGTTACAAAGACAACTGTAATATTCGAGTATTTTAATAAACCGCTTATTTCTGCTGAAATTGTTTCCCCAAGGAAAATAGAACTTAGCGTTAGTATTGCAAAATGTAAACTATACACCCCAAAGAAAACTATAAAATAATCAGCTTTCTTAACTTCATAGTCTTTCAAGTTTTCTCCTTTATTAAATGTAATACCAAGAGATGTGAAAAGCCAAAAAAGGTTTACCATTATAAGAATTACGAAGAAATTAAAAGCTAATCCTACGGATGAAATTAATAGTTTAGGTATGTTAAATTTATTAATCACATTAGCAATATCACCAATTGTTAAGGCTACCTGATGACTATAAGTCATATAAGCGAATATGTAAGCAATAATTATTAAGATTAGTATATATTTTCTATTCATACTTCTCCTTTTATAAAGAAACAACAGAATATACATAATATATTCTGTTGTTTACGTTCGTTTTATTAAGAGAAATTACTGATAACGAGATTGGGAGTTATAAAACTCTCTACTAAAGCCCCTAGAAGTATAAGAGCAACAGAGACTGAAATTCCTTTAAGGGTTCTCTTATCAAATTTATTCCTATCTAAAGTCTGTAGAAGTACATATGCTAAAAACAATAGAGCAGGGATTTCTATTAATCCGTGTGGGATTAATAATAACAAATATGATAGAGATTGAAATTTCGATATTACAAGTCCAATTAAAATCCCGTTTGCGATAATAAACGTTTTTACAAAAATTGATCCCAAAAAAGAAATTAAAATCATTAATAGTATACACATCAGATTATTTATTGTGATGTGTGAAATAAAATAAGTATAGTCAATCTCTCTTATGGTTATAGAGGATGGCGATAAAAAAATCTTCCCATAAATATAACCTATTAAAACTGATGTACTAAAAATGATAATAATCTTTTTTAGTAGTTTATTATTATGCAGCATACGCTCCAAGAGCAGTAGCAGCAGCAGCGAGCCAAGCAGGTAGAGTTACACCCATAACGATGGCTGCAAAAGTAGTTAAACTTCCACCAGCAGCTAACCAGTCAGTTAATTGGCGATACCAATCTGCTGCAATTTTAATTCCAAAAAAGTCAGCAATCAGATTTAGGTTTAATGTAATCCCAATTAACACAGCTGTAGCGAAAAAACCTGCTAAAATAATTGATTCAAATTTTGAAAGATTTAAATGGTCAAGAATTAGACTCGCTCTCATACTTTTTCCTCCTAGTAGTTAAATTTTATGGTGTACGTACACACGTCTAATATAACATAATTTTACCCAAAAGTGTAATAAAAAGTTATTTTTGACTATTTTTTTTTTTTTTTGTAAGCTTGTTTTGTCTGGAAATTTACTAGGATAAAGAGGAGCGAAAAATGAATACTAAATTTCAAACAGAGATAAAGAAAAATAACAAACTTGTATTTTTTGTAATCATTATTATCATTTTGGTGTTTATATTTTTCTTAGCAACGATTAATATTTATATGTCTAAAAATCAAGGAAAAGAAGGTAAAGTGCCTTATAAGTTTACCAAAATAACTACAAAAAATTTCGATGAAACGCAATTATTGAGTGGAATTGTTAAACCAAAGAATACAGCTTCATATTTTATTGAGAATAATAAAAATGAAATTTTGGTGAAAAATGGCGATTATGTAGAAGAAGGTCAAAAAATTCTGGAATATAACAAAGATGAATTTAAGAGAGAACTGGAAAAGTTGAGCATTGAAAACCAAAAAATAAGTCGAAATTTACAGATTATAAATAAAAACATCGAAATGTTAAATAGTAAATTGAAAAAAAATGATGAGAAAAATCCTGTTTATGACCAATTAAAGAAAGAATTGGATGAAAACAAGCATCAAAAGGAGATACTAAGTTTAGATCTTAAAAGCAATGAAAGTTCAAGAAATGATAAAATAAATGATTTAAATAATTCAACAATCAATGCGGGAATTCCTGGGTATATTCAATTGAAAAAAGATGAAACAAATAAAATAATTGCTATTTATATAATGAGTAAAGGTTTAATTGTGGAAAGTCAAGTTACTGAACTGCAAAAGCCCTCGATTAGGAAAAAGGATCGGGTGAAAATCACCTCTAAAGTAATGAAGGATAAATCATGGAGTGGTAAAGTAATTGAAATATCAGATTTCCCTAATGAAAATACAATAGAAATAAAATCTAATCTATCTGAGTATAGTATGAAAGTATCGATTGACAGTGCTGAGAATTTATTGAATGGTTACCACGTGATATTAGAAATTATTACTTCTAAGGAAAAATTAAATGTTGTGCCGATTAAGAGTCTGATCAAAACAGGTAAAACAAGTTATGTATTCGTTTTGAATAAAGATAAGCTGGTTAAGAAGGAAGTGAAAGTGAAGTACACAGATCAGCATTGGGCAGAGATCACTGGTGGTCTAAACGATACAGATGAAGTTCTAGAAAATCCCTCCTCGCAAACAAGAGAAGGAGAAAAGGTAAAATGATTAGTCTTAGAAGCATATCAAAGAGTTATCGGTCAGCGGAAGAAGAAATAAATATATTACATAATATTAATCTTGATATAAAGCAGAATGAATTTTTAAGTATAATGGGCCCTTCAGGTTCAGGTAAAACAACATTATTAAATATTCTAGGTTGTCTTAATAAACCTTCAAGTGGACATATTTATATTAACAATGAAGATATCACTAACTATAACAATAACCAATTATCATGGGTTAGGAAAGATAAAATCGGGTTTATATTTCAAAATTTCAATTTATTACCTAGATTAAGTGTTTTAGATAATGTTATCTTGCCATTAATATATAAGAGGATAAAAAAAAGAAAGAGAAAAATATTGGCCCTAAATGCTTTAGATAGAGTGGGTTTAGGAGGAATGGAGAAAAAATATCCTACTCAGTTGTCGGGTGGACAGAAACAGAGGGTTGCTATAGCTAGAGCTCTTGTAACTGAACCGCATTATTTAATTGCAGATGAGCCAACGGGATCACTAGATTCTATTAATACAACGATTATTATGGATCTTTTAATGTCAATTCATAGAAAGGGAACTACAATTATTTTAGTTACTCATGAAGAGGATGTAGCTAATTATGCAACAAGAAGAATTACTTTAGTAGATGGTCAAATTTTATTTGATTCTAAAAATAAGGAGTGAAAGGTTTGTTTTTAGACAATTTCCGAATGGCTTATAGTTCTATTATGGCACATAAACTAAGAACGATCCTCACGATGCTTGGAATAATAATAGGAATAAGTTCTATTTTATTAATCGTAGCTATTGGAAAAGGTGGGGAGCATTTACTCAAAGAGAACATTATTGGAAATAGCGATGGCACAATTGGAATTCAATACCTGGATGAAAATTTAACTTCCATTTATGATAATCAAGATACTCCTATTTTTGAAGAAGATAAGTTACTAGAAATGAAACAAAAATTTCAATTGCAAAACGTCATTATTAAAAACAATAGTGTTGAATTATTTATTGATGATAAGAATAATGATAAAAGGTTAAATGTAATTGGAGTAAATTATGATTACATTCAGATCAATTCATTAGAGATGATTAATGGTAGAAATATAAAAGAGGAAAACTTTAATCAAATGCAAAATAGTGTTTATTTTAGTAAAAATGCTGCATTAGAATTATATAACTCTGATGATGTTGTTGGAAAAATAATAGAAATAAGAGATACACCATACATAATATCAGGAGTATATGAGTCTGATGGTGGTAGTTTGAGTATTCCTGAAATCATAATGCCTTTTTATTCTTGGCCATTAACTTTTAATACAGATAAGATACAATCAGTTTCAATAAAAACTGAAGATTCTAATGACTTAGTTGAAACTGCTAATGAAGTAGCTAAATGGTTGAATGAAACAAAGCCTACTTTTTTGGCAGGAGAATATCAAATTTTTAATATTAAGGATGTAGAAAAGGGAATTTCTGCGGTGACAAGTATTTTGACTTTGATCATAGGCAGTGTTGCTGGTATTTCATTAATTGTAGGTGGCATTGGTATTATGAATATGATGTTGGTTACAGTAACAGAAAGAACACGGGAAATAGGGTTAAGAATGTCATTAGGTGCAACTAAAGGACAAATTTTAACTCAATTTCTGTTTGAGTCATTAGTCATCTCATTCACAGGAGGGATAATTGGGATTTTGTTAGGATTAACTGGTGGTGTTATTGTATCTTATTTTACCGAATTCCCAGTGCTGGTTAGTGTACCTTCAATTATCTTAAGTAGTATGTTGTCTATTTTTATTGGTGTAATCTTTGGGATAATTCCAGCGAGTAGAGCTGCACGTCATCATCCATCTGAATCATTGATGTATGAGTAAAATGTTCTTTTATGAATGACAAGATATCTTTACTTTTTTGGATTGTCTTGTTATAATGAATTTAACAAAACAATCCAGAAGGACAGGGTATGATAAAAAATAACATTAAATTATTAAGAAAGAAAAGGAAAATTTCCCAAAAAGATTTGGCTAATGCATTGAATGTAACAAGACAGACTATAGTAGCTGTTGAAAATAACTACTACTATCCAAGCTTGGAATTGTCATTGAAATTAGCAAAATATTTTAATGAACCAGTGGAAGCTATCTTTACATTACATGAAAATATTACTGATTAGAGATGAGGAGGCGATAATATTTTTAAAAAAGCAGATGAATTTGAGACATATCAATCTAATAAGGCTTTAAAATTTGTATTCGTATTTTATACAGCTGCATTGTTTATTTGGTTAGCTTATGATTTTGTTGTAACTGGAAAATTAGGTTTACAATTTCTCATTTTATTTATCGGTCAAACACTATACTTTGTTGTGCTCTATTCAAAGAAAAATAAATTAGATAAATTAGAGGAGGATGCGTAATGAAAATGTTAAATAATATTGTTATTGGTTTATTGATTTTGTTAGGGATAGGATTAATGACTCAAGGAAATCAGTGGGGATCAGCTTGTATTGTCGTAAGCATTTTTTATAGTGTGTTTTTACTCTATAAACGCAAACAAATTAAACATAGTTCGTAAAAAAGGAAAGCTCATCTCGTGAAGGTGAGCTTTCCTTTTAATTTTTAATAATATTAAAAGAGCTAAGAATGTATTTTCTTAAGTCCATTTTTAAATTTCCAATTAAAATTAAGTACTGCTATCTTTTGTAGCAGCTTGCGAGTTATGTAAGGCTATGCTAATATATGTGAAGAAAAAAATAGACTTGTATAACCTCAATAATATGGTTTGAGGGTTTCTACCAGGATCCGATAAATCCTGATTACAAAAGCGCGCTTTCCTTTTTTGTAATCAGGGTTTTTTTGTTTGTCTGCACCCTGTATCAAAAGTGAAAGCGATGATATACAGAAGGGATGTTAGACATGAACTGGAGAGTATATTTATTAGCCGTTTCTACTTTTGCGGTTGGATTAGTTGAGCTTGTGGTTGGTGGCATTCTGCCAAGTCTTGCAGAGGATTTGAATGTGTCTCTTGCAACAGCCGGACAGCTCATTACGGTATTTGCGATTGTGTATGCCATTTCAGCACCCGTGCTGCTGACTGCGACAGCCAAAATCGAACGAAAGCGCCTTTACTTAATCGCGTTATTGGTGTTTACAATAGGAAATGTGTTCACTTATTTTAGTTCGACCTTTGCCCTTGTCATGATATCTAGGGTGTTGATTGCGATGAGTACAGCGCTTGTGGTGGTGTTGTCTTTGACGATCACTGCCAAATTGGTGGAACCAGCGCATCGTGCGAAAGCATTAGGGCTGATTTTTATTGGTATTAGCTCCTCACTTGTTCTCGGTGTACCGATCGGTATTTTTATTACAGAGAGCTTTGGCTGGAGAGTGATGTTTTTAGGAATCAGTATTCTTTCTGCCATATCGATGGTGCTGATCTATTTTCTATTGGAAAAAATGCCTGTTGAAAAAGTGACGCCTCTTAGAGAGCAGATTCGTTCTTTAGGGCATTCGAAAATTTTTAGTGCACACTTGATCAGTTTGTTTATGCTTGCAGGCCATTATATGCTTTATTCTTATTTCACTCCATTTCTGATGGAAGTTCTGCATATGACCCCGTTTTGGATTAGTATTTGTTATTTGATCTTCGGACTTGCGTCTATAGGCGGGAATGGGTTTGGCGGCTGGCTCAGTGACAAACTGGGTTCAGGAAAAGCCATTTTGCTTGTGACTATGGCGTTTGCGATCGTCATGTTTATCCTTCCTTATACAGCGGGGGTGTTCGCGCTCTTTATGGTCATGGTTGTCCTTTGGGGAGCGCTCAGCTGGGCACTGACGCCTGCTTTGCAGAGTTATTTGATTCAAACAGATCCTGTCACGTCTGATATTCAGCAGAGCTTAAATACATCTGCCTTGCAAATCGGCATTTCGATTGGATCTGCGGTTGGCGGAGTCATGTTTACGATGACCGGTTCCTCTGTTGATCTGGCTAAATTCGGTGCTGTGTTTGTACTGATTGCCTTTAGCTGTGCGGTGATTTCGCTGAAGAGACCGCCGCTTTATATGGATCGTCAGCATCATGCTGAATAGCTGCCTATCTTTAGGCAGCTTTTTTATGTTCATTTCAAATTCACAAGAAAAGTACCTTTCTATTCAAAGACGGCCATTTCACCGATTGGTTGGAAGCCGGCACGTTGATAAATATTTTTACCGTCAGCTGATGCTTGTAAGATAGCACACTTTTGTTTATTCTCTGTCTTGGTCAAAAGGTAATGAAACATGTCATTGCCAAGTCCTTTTCCGCGGTGTTCTGCCTTTGTTATGACATCATAAATACCGTAGCTGTCGTTTGTCTCGAATAATAAGCCTGTTGTGACCGGCTTGTGGTGTTCATACCCCACGAACATGCGAGCTTTTGAGTGTAATTTTTTAATCGAAAAATGCTGGAAATAGTCTTCTAAGGCGGCGGCCTCAGTCGATCCTTTGAATAGTTCAATAAAGATATGTTTGTAATCAAATAGTGTCTGCTCATCAAGTACTTCCTTGATTGTAAGTGATGAGGATGTGACTGGATCAATGTCACCTGTATGCTCAAGCATCATGATGGTATTGCGTTCGACCTCTTGAAGGTGATATTCCTTTAATAAATCAGCCCAATCAGGATGGAGTAAACGGTGATCGACCCATGTGCTGAAGATGAGTTTCTGTGACCGCATGTGTTCAATGGCAGCTTTCACTTTTTTTGGATCTTGGATTTGAGCTGATGTCGGTAAGAGCAAATTGAACGTGTCAGTCGATATTTGAGTATTGGATAGAACGAAATCGTCCGATGCAAGGAAGGTTCCGTTCACAGCAGAGGAAAACAGATGTATCTTTTCTTCTAATTGGCGAATGGCCATTAGTTGTTCAGGTTTCATTTAGCTCACCTTTTCATTATGATAAATTGGATGACATCCCCATGATTATAGCATGTGACAGGATGAGGGGAATCTAGTATAAAAGTACATATACAATTTTAAGGTCTTATGACCTATTATTTTACTAACAACCACATTTCTTTTGACTCCTTTCTTCATTATTAGTACCATTTTATTAACCAGTTAAGAGTGGAGGTTCAGATGGAAACAAAAGAGCAGATTGTATTAAAAGCGATTCAAGATCTGATTATGCATAGGGAAAAGAGACGGAATGATCCAACAGATCCACTGATTACCACGACTGATACACTCAAACAAGAATGGACACTCACACAGCTTCACATTTTATCGATGATTCAAGCCAATCCAAACGAATCAAACAATACATTTCTATCTCAACAACTAAAACTATCAAAGCCAGCTATTACAAAGGCTGTGAAAAAACTAATTGAAAAAGGCATGGTGGACTATTGCCACCGGCAGGGTGATAAGAAATCTGTCTATTATTCTTTGACAGAGGAAGGCAAGCAATTGGCAGCGCTTCATGATGAGCTGCATGAAAAAGCAGTCACGTCCTATTTAGAATTTCTTCAGCAGTTTCATGAGGATGAATTACAAGTGATTGAGCGCTTCTTAAAGGCTTGGAAAGAAAAGATATAGTTAAAAAACCGAAACCATCGCACAAAGGGAGGTGATGGTTTCGGTTTTTTTATGGTAAAATTAACATATATTGACGTTGTTCTTAGCCATGAAGAAAGGGAGGGAGCTCATTGGAGAAAGAAATGATAGAAAATTATAAAAAATACGTATTCATCATGCCATTTGTGGGATTGTTTGTCAGCTTGATATTATTTGTTTATTTTTTTGGTATTGCAGGACCTGGAGAACCAATTTGGGCTGCTGCTTTGTATTGTGCTCTGCCCTTTTTGGTGAATACGATATGTTTCTTGCCTGTATGTATTTATTTTAAAGTCAGCAAAAAAAGTGAGGAACATACATGATTGTCGTCAGTGCTTGTCTTGCTGGATTGAAGGTTCGTTATAATGGCAGCCATCGATTAGATCAGCGAATTGAGGAGCTTCTTCAGGAGGGAAAGGCGGTCACAGTTTGTCCTGAGCTGCTTGGCGGCCTTTCCACGCCAAGGCCTCCCGCAGAAATCATTGGCGGAGACGGACATGATGTATTACAGGGCCTCGCCTCCGTGATCGATGTACATGGAAATGATGTTACGGAGATGTATGTAAAAGGCGCGAAGGCCGCGCTGGAACAGGTTCAGTCTCTGAAAGCGACGGCGGTTGTGTTAAAAGAGTACAGTCCCTCCTGCGGCAGCCGGATGATTTATCGCGGAGATTTTAACGGGGGGACAAAAGCTGGAGATGGAGTGACATCCGTCTTGCTTAAACAGCACGGAATTCAGGTATTTTCTGAGGAGGATGATTGGACTTCACTGTTTTTATAAGTGTGGTGTGAATAGAAGGAGGAGTTAGGTTGAAAAAGTGGATGATTGGTTTAGTCGTCATTATTTTATTAGGAATTGGTATTTATTTTCTAATCAATGCAAAAACATACTCTTTTGATAATGTGGCCTCAATTGATCAAAACAAGGTGACTTCGATTCAAATTGAGCATGATAATGAGCGTGTTATGGTGGAAAAGAAAGCAGATATTCAAAAGTTACTCAAGGAATTTTCGGGTATGAAATTAAAGAAAACGAATGAAACTAAAAAAACTTCAAAAGAGTCTTATTGGATCAGAGTGTATGAGAATGAGAAGGAAACATATGGTCTGACTTTTTACGATCAAACATTTTTAGAAACATATGATTTTTCTAAAACAAAAGATCAAACCAGCGAATATCAAATCGTTGACACCAATCAAGTTGATATAGGAAAATATATCAAATAGCTCAGCCAGAATGTCATGCATGATCAATCGAAAATTCGGGTATAGTGCTTGGTAAGTAAAAAGGAAGCGGAGGTTTGTTTGATGAGTGGATTAACAGATACAGTCACATTAGCAAACGGAGTAAAAATGCCGAAGCTAGGCTTTGGTGTATGGCAGGTAAAAGATGGGGATGAGGCTGTAAATGCCGTCAAAGACGCTCTTGAAGCGGGCTACCGCAGCATTGATACAGCAGCCGCCTATCAAAATGAAGAAGGGGTAGGCAAAGCCATTCAGCAATCAGGTATCTCGCGCGATGATCTATTCATTACGACAAAGGTCTGGAATAATGATCAAGGCTATGAATCAACACTCGAAGCCTTTGAAACAAGTATGAACAAACTGGGGCTAGATGTATTAGATCTTTATTTAATTCATTGGCCAGTTGAAGGCAAATATAAAGAAACATGGAAAGCGCTAGAGAAACTATATAAGGATGGACGCGTTCGAGCGATCGGAGTGTGTAATTTCCATCAGCATCATTTAGAGGATTTATTGGAAGAGGCAGAAGTTGTGCCAATGGTGAATCAAATCGAGCTGCATCCAAAGCTGACGCAGGAGCCTTTACGAGACTACTGCAAATCGAAAGGAATTCATGTAGAGGCGTGGTCGCCATTAGGCAGCGGGAAGCTTCTAAACCATCCTGTTCTCCAAGATATCGCGAAAAAACATGACAAGTCAGTAGCGCAAGTGATTCTTCGCTGGGACTTGCAGCATGGCATTATCACCATTCCAAAATCTGTGACGAAGAGCCGAATCATCGAAAACACACAAGTCTTCGATTTCGAGCTGTCCGCACGTGAGATGGGTGTCATTGATCAGCTCAATGAAGATGAGCGCACGGGTCCAGATCCAGATAACTTTGATTTTTAATCGAAAGAAAAGCACAGGTGCGATGCCTGTGCTTTTTTATTTCCCTCATCTTTAGACAGATTTTTGGGGGTGATAGGTCTCAATGATTTGAATGGCGTCAACAATCTGTTCTTTAGAATAGTCCCCAATTAAACAAAAGGTTTCATCTTTACGTGCCGCATGGTTTGCTACCGTAAGTGCCGCTTCTTCCAGTTGAGTTGTCATACCAAGATCGCGCATATTTCTAGGTAATCCGAGAGTTTGGTAGAGTTCAAGTAATTCCTCAACCTCGGACATTCGGTTTTCTGCGGCAAGCTGGACGAGGATGCCATAAGCTACTTTTTGTCCATGTAACACATGATGCGTTTCTTCAATAAATGTCAATCCATTATGAACGGCATGGGCTCCTGCCATTCTTCCATAGCGTCCCCCATAGCCGCCGACTGTTCCTGCTAACGTAATAATCGTATCTGTCACATCTGCGAATGCTTGTGAAAGCTGACCTGTTTTTAAGCTGTTGACAGCTTCTTCACTATGAGAAAGAAGAATGTCTCGAACATATACCGCCTGCTTTAGTGCTGCATGTACCATGAGCGGCAAGGCGCCTTTTGTGTTACGAATAATCGCTTCTGCTTCATACCATTTTGCCAGCGTATCACCAATTCCGCTTTGAAAGTAGGAAAGAGGAGAGGAAAGCAAAAAAGTATGATCAATTAAGGTGAGGTAGCTGGATCGTTTATGATAATCAACTCTCATGAAATTTCCTTTGTCATCATAAATGACGCTGAGAGGTGTAGACGCAGCACATGTGCCGGGAATCGTTGGCACCATGATGACTTCGATTTGAAGAACGTCTGCAACTGATTTTGCGGTATCTAAAATCGTTCCGCCCCCGATGCCGATGATCACATCTGACCCGTTAAGCTCTTCTGCGATCTGTGTGACCGCATTAGGTGAACTGTATCCTTTGTGCTGAATGAAAGGCCACTCGGACGGCAGCTTTGTGTATTGTGAAAAAGCTTGGTATGAATCATATCCTGTCACTACAGCAGGTGACTGAAAAGGAGAAACAAGGGATTCAAGTTCATGATAGATTCCCTTTTGAGAAATAAATTGGTTAGGGCCGCTTCTGACAATATCTTCTGGCTGGATCATGGATCATTGCTCCTTTACACATCATATTGTTCATAAATCATCTCATTTTACAGAAAGTTCTGTCAAATAGTCAAATATATGAGAAGAAAGGCCCTTCCGTTTTATGGAATTAAGCCGCCGACATTGCCTTTAGGTATGTATTTCCTGTATGATAAAGAATGGTATGTTTTGATTAAATTTAAGAGGTGTTTATATAGATGGAAAAACAATATCGCGTTTTACTTTACTATCAATATGTCCCCATTGAGGACCCAGAGACGTTTACAGCAGAGCATTTAGCATTCTGTAAGGAGCTTGGTTTGTTAGGCCGTATCCTCGTATCAGCAGAAGGCTTGAACGGAACGGTTTCTGGAACTATTGAGCAAACGGACAAGTACATGCAAGCGTTAAAAGAAGATCTGCGCTTTGCGTCTATGCCGATCAAAATTGACGAAGCGGATGGTCATGCGTTTAAAAAAATGCACGTCCGTCATCGGAATGAACTAGTGAACCTCAGCCTTGAGGATGATGTGAATCCGTTGGAATTAACGGGGAAACATCTTAGCCCGGTTGAATTTTACGAGCAAATGCAATCACCTGATACTGTTGTGATTGATGCGCGTAATGATTACGAGTTTGATGTTGGTCACTTCAGAGGGGCAGTTCGTCCTGATATTGAGACATTCCGTGAATTACCTGAGTGGATTCGTGACAATAAAGAGATTCTTGAAGGCAAAAAAATCCTGACTTATTGCACAGGCGGCGTACGCTGTGAGAAGTTTTCAGGCTGGTTAAAGCGTGAAGGCTTTGAAGATGTCTCTCAGCTTGACGGCGGAATTGTCACTTACGGAAAAGACCCAGAAGTACAAGGGAAGCTATGGGACGGTCAATGCTATGTGTTTGATAATCGCTTAACAGTACCAGTGAATCAAACAGAGCATGTGGTTGTCGGAAAAGATTTCTTCACTGGTGAGCCTTGCGAGCGTTATGTGAACTGTGCGAACCCTGCATGTAACCGTAAGATGATTGCCACTGAAGAGAGTGAGCATAAGTATATGCGCAGCTGCAGTCATGAATGCCGCACAAGCGAACGGAACCTGTATGTGAAACAGCACAATTTATCTGAAGAAGAAGTTCAAGAAAGACTAGCTGTTATTGAAAAAGAACAAGCGATTTCACAAGGATAGAGGGAACCCCCCTTTATCCTTTTTTTCTTTACATGGCGTGGGTTAGAAGGGAGAGGAAGTCATTTCCTCTATCTTTTTTGTTTTGTTTTTTTCAAAATAAGGGTAAAGGTAGTTATTCAGTCTAATAGATTGAACAGGTGAAAAAGCGCTTTCTTTTGAAATAAGCATGTTCGGCTATTTCAGAAAATGAAGAATTGAGAGATAATATAACAGGCGAAAAAATGAACAAGGGTAAATGTTTATTAGAAGAAATATTTGCCAGTAAAATGAAAAGTGAGCTGCTTTGAAAGAAAGACGCTTGCTTGACACATGCTCTGTATTTTAATCGAAAGGTGTTATGAACATGAATCATTTGCATCGTAGGATGGGAACTTTCGCTTTAATGATGGTAGGTCTTGGCTCAATCATTGGTTCAGGATGGCTCTTCGGTGCTTGGCGTGCGGCTCAAATCGCCGGTCCTGCTGCTATTTTATCCTGGTTGATTGGGATGGTTGTGATTTTATTTATCGCTTTGTCTTATAGTGAACTCGGATCGATGTTTCCAGAGGCAGGCGGAATGGTGAAATATACGCAATATTCACACGGATCTTTTATTGGGTTTATTGCAGCTTGGGCGAACTGGATCGCCATTGTCTCGGTGATACCAGTGGAGGCGGTTGCTTCCGTCCAGTACATGAGCTCATGGCCTTGGGAGTGGGCAAAGTGGACGTCTCATTTGGTTACAAAAGGGGTATTGACGACAGAAGGTCTTATGGTTGCCAGTGTGCTGCTTGTGATTTACTTTCTGCTTAATTATTGGACAGTTGGGTTATTTTCAAAAGCAAATACATTCATTACCGTGTTTAAAATTGTCATTCCAGGATTAACAATTGGTGCGCTCTTATTCGTAGGTTTTCATAGTGAGAATTTTACTTCTGGAACAAGTATTGCCCCTAACGGCTGGGCGAGTGTGCTGACAGCTGTTGCGACATCTGGGATTGTGTTTGCCTTCAATGGCTTCCAAAGCCCGATTAATATGGCCGGTGAGGCAAAAAATCCAGGCCGGTCGATTCCAATTGCCATTGTCGGATCGATTTTCATTGCAACTGTGATTTATGTCCTTTTACAAGTCGCCTTTATCGGTGCTGTTGATCCATCTATGATCGTGAATGGATGGGGTCATTTGAATTTCAACTCGCCATTTGCGGACCTTGCCATTGCACTTGGGATTAACTGGCTTGTTCTGATTTTATATGCGGATGCGTTTGTGTCGCCTTCTGGTACAGGAATTACGTATACCGCAACGACGTCTCGTATGATTTATGGAATGGAAAAAAACAAATACATGCCAAGTGTGCTTGGCCGTCTGCACCCTATTTACGGCGTGCCTCGTCCAGCAATGTTTTTTAACTTAGCCGTATCGTTTATCTTTCTGTTTTTATTTAGAGGCTGGGGTGTACTTGCTGAAATTATCTCGGTCGCTACACTCATTTCTTATCTGACTGGACCAGTGACCGTCATGACGCTGAGAAAGACAGGGACAGATTTATATCGACCGCTCCGAATAAAAGGACTTAGCATCATTGCTCCTCTCGGTTTTGTCTTTGCCTCATTGACGCTGTATTGGGCAAGATGGCCGTTAACAGGTCAGGTGCTGTTCATTATTCTCATTGGTCTTCCTATCTATTTTTACTATCAAGCAAAAGCGAAGTGGAAAGGCTTCGGCCGCAACTTTAAGGCGGGTGCTTGGATGGTTGTGTACCTGCTTGTGATGATGACGATTTCCTGTCTTGGCAGTGATAAATTCGGCGGTTATAACATCATTCATTATGGCTGGGACATGGCACTGATTACGGTGGTAGCTCTGCTATTTTATATGTGGGCACTCAAAAGTGGATATGAAACAGAGTTTTTAGAGGATGCGAAAAAAATCAATGATGAGCTGCGTGCTTCTCAGAAGGAAGCTGCAGCAACCAAAGAATAAAGAAACGGCTGCCTGAACACTCGGGGCAGCCGTTTTTATTTGGAGGAAAGGTGCATCACATGCCGTTTCAGCCAAGTGGTGACGCCGCGCAAAACGGCCGCTGTGACAAGTGAAATGAGCACATATCTCCAAAGCTGGCCTAAGCCTTGTCCACTCAGCCAGAATACGATGCCTAGAATGATGAGGGTAAACATGAGCAAGAATAAAAATGATGCAGACCAGAAAAAAGATTTCACAGAAGGTCACCTCCTCAGGAGTATTGTATGCAGGCAATTGAAGGAACAGACCATCTATGAAAGGGTAGAATCATGGTGAAATCTATTGCAAAAGTCAGATAAAAGCACCAAGTGATTTGACAATTGTGTTAAGATGAGAGCATATTTTGAGTAAAGTTGTTGGTCATAGACGGAGGTGTTTGGAAATGCAGATTCAAAAGGTTCTAAACAATAATGTCATTAGTGTCATAGATGAACATGGAAAAGAAATCGTCGTCATGGGCAGAGGCATCGCTTTCCAGCGACGTCCCGGGGACCCGGTGGACGAATCGTTGATTGATAAAGTCTTCCGCTTGGAGGATCATTCCGTTCACGAGCGGATGAAAATGCTGCTTCAAGAGGTTCCGTATGATGTGGTCAAGGTGACCGAGGAAATGATCCAATATGCACATACAAAGCTGAACCGAAGATTAAACGAAAGTCTGCATGTATCGCTGGCAGACCATATTCATTACGCCATCGAACGGCTGAAGAAAAATCATCTGATTGAGAATTCGCTTATTTGGGAGATTAAACGCTTATACAAAGATGAATTTCTTGTGGCAAAGGACTGTCTTGAGATGATTGAAGAGCGTCTTCATATTGAACTGCCTGAGGATGAAGCAGGTTTTATTGCCATGCATATCATTAACGCAGAGCTCAATGAGGATATGAATACGACGGTCAATATCACAAAGGAAGTTAATGCCATTCTCACCATTGTGAAATATCATCTCAACATGGAATTTGATGAGGACTCGCTTAACTTTTACCGTTTTCTCACGCATTTGCGCTTTTTCGTCCAGCGTCTGATCAATGAAACACTCCTTGTCAGCGAAGATCAGGACTTATATCAGCTGATCAAAGTGAAATATCCGAAAGCTTACGATTGCGCAAAGAAAATCGCAGAATATGTCTATCAAACCTATCACCGAGATCTTACATCAGAGGAGATGCTGTATCTATCAATTCATTTGAATCGACTGATCAAACGAGAAAAATAAAGATAGATTTTAAAAGAAAGCGTTGACATGAGAAAAGGTGAGTGGTACTATTTGCTCATAAACATAAAAGAATACGGTTTCACAATGATCGTCTTAGAGGATTGTGACTGTTCGGCAGGCAAAACCTAAACGTTCACTGAAAAAGCGCAACAGCAAGCTGCGACTATTTTTGGTGCCCGTTTAGGTTTTTATTTTGCCCAAAAACGTATTTTTTTGAAAAAAAGGGGGTTTTTGCATGAGCTATCGTCAGTTAGCAGAAGACATTATCAAACACATTGGCACAGAGAAAAACGTTCATTCATTGGTGCATTGCGCCACAAGGCTTCGCTTCACCTTAAATGACAGATCAAAAGCAGATAAAGCGGCCATTGAAAAATTAAATGGTGTCGTTACCGTTATGGAAAGCGGCGGCCAATTTCAAGTGGTCATTGGCAATACCGTACCAGAGGTATATCGAGAAATTGGAGAGTTTACGAATCTATTAGAGGATTCCGCTGCTTCATCTGCAAAATCAGGTGAAGAGAGCACAAGCCTTTTCGGGAAATTCGTCGACATTGTATCGGGGATTTTCACACCACTTCTCGGTGTCATGGCGGGTGCAGGTATTTTAAAAGGTCTCTTAGGCATCTGTATCAACGCAAAATGGTTATCTCCTGAAGATACGTCGTATCAAATTTTATTTGCTGCATCTGACAGCTTGTTCTACTTCCTGCCATTATTGCTCGCATTCACTTCTGCTAGGAAGTTTAAAGCGAATCCGTTTGTCGCTGTGACGATAGCAGGTGCACTTATTTACCCAACCATTCAAGAATTGTCAAAAGGCGGCGGAGATGTGACATTCTTCGGGATTCCAGTCGTCTTAATGTCTTATACATCTACGGTCATCCCAATCATTTTGGCAGTGTTTGTCATGGGATATATCGAACGTTTCTTTAACAAAGTCATTCATGAAAGTGTCAAAAACTTTATTACTCCACTGATTTTGCTTGTCACGGTTGTTCCGCTGACACTCATCGTATTTGGACCATTTGGTGTGTATGCAGGGAATGGCATTGCAGCTGTTTTGCTGAAAGTATTCTCCTTTAGTCCTACACTTGCAGGTGCTTTAATTGCGATGGCTTGGCAGATTCTTGTCATCTTCGGTATCCATTGGGGACTTGTGCCAGTGATTTTAAATAATATCGCAGTCCATGGGAAAGATCATATCAAGCCGGCCACTGCGCCAGCTGTATTCTCACAAGCCGGTGCTTCCATCGGTGTTATGCTGAAAACAAAGAATAAAAAACTGAAATCACTGGCTGGATCGACAGCAGTTTCTGCTGTGTTTGGGATCACAGAGCCAGCTGTATACGGGGTCACACTTCGTTTGAAAAAACCATTTATTGCAGCTGTTATCTCTGCTGGGGTCGGCGGTGCGATTATCGGTTATTCACAAAGTATTGCAATTGCGTCAGGCCTTCCAAGTTTACTGACACTGCCGATTTTCTACGGTCAAGGATTTACAGGGTTTATCATCGGAATTTCGGTCTCGTTTGTCCTTTCTATCATCTTAACTTATTTGATTGGATTTAAAGATCCAGTAGATGAAGATGAAACGCCGGCCGCTTCTGCACCGGTAATTGAAAACGAACATGGGGTCAAAGCCGCTCATGTGAAAAGTCCTTTAAAGGGCGAGGTCATCAAGCTGGAGGAAGTGCAGGATAAGGCATTCTCATCTGGTGCACTAGGAAAGGGCGCAGCCATCATTCCATCAGAAGGCAAGCTGTTTGCACCAGTATCAGGAGTTGTGACAACAGTTTTCCCAACAGGCCATGCGTATGGTCTAACCTCTGAAAGCGGAGCAGAAGTACTCATTCACATTGGACTGGATACCGTACAATTAGGCGGAAAACATTTTACCCCGAAGGTTGTTCAGGGGCAAACCATCACAGAAGGCGAACTGCTTGCTGAGTTTGACATAGAAGCCATCCAAGCAGCCGGCTTGTCCGTCACAACACCAGTGATTATTACCAATTCAGGTGAGTTTAGCGATATCATTGAAACAGAAGAGAAACAAATCACACCAGGGCAATCATTTTTACATCTAGTTTAATCAAAAGGAGGAAGAAATCATGAGATATTCAACACTAGCATCATTTCCAAAAGACTTTTTCTGGGGCGGATCTACTTCCGCCTATCAGGTAGAAGGTGCGTGGAACGAGGATGGCAAGGGGCCTTCTGTCATTGACATGAGAGCAAGCTATCCTGAAGGGACAACGGATTTTAAAGTCGCAAGCGATCACTATCACCGTTATAAAGAGGATGTGAAGATGTTTGCGGAAATGGGCTTGAAGGCTTATCGCTTTTCCATTGCGTGGACACGGATCATTCCAGATGGAGATGGGGAGATCAATCAAAAGGGGATTGAATTCTATCATTCACTCATCGATGAATTGCGCCGCTATGGCATTGAACCAATCGTGACAATGTATCATTTTGATCTGCCTCATGCGCTTCAAGTAAAGGGCGGGTGGTCTAACCGCGGGACAGTGGATGCGTTTGAACGCTATGCAGAGGTGCTATTCAAGGAGTATGGTCAGAAGGTAAAATATTGGCTGACCATTAATGAACAAAACATGATGATCTTACATGGATCAGCGCTCGGTACACTTGATCCAAATTTAGAAAATCCGAAAAAAGAACTGTATCAGCAGAATCATCATATGCTCGTTGCACAGGCAAAAGCCATGACGCTTTGTCATCAAATGCTGCCTGAAGCGAAAATTGGACCAGCGCCAAACATCGCGCTCATTTATCCGGCTTCTCCAAAGCCTGAAGATGTGCTTGCTGCGGCGAATTACAATGCGATCCGAAACTGGCTTTATCTTGATATGGCGGTGTTCGGCCGTTATAACAACCTCGCTTGGGCGTACATGAAAGAAAAAGACATTCTTCCTGTCATCGAAGAGGGAGATATGGATATATTGAAAAGCGCGAAGCCAGACTTCATTGCCTTTAACTACTACACTTCTCAAACGGTTGAAGCGAGTAAAGGAGATGGCAACGACGAATTTGCACGCGGCGGAGATCAGCATTTGAAATCCGGTGAAGATGGCGTCTACAAAGGCGGCAACAACCCATTCTTAAGCAAAAATGCGTTTGGCTGGGAGATTGATCCTGTCGGCTTCCGTTCAACGATGCGCGAGATTTATGACCGCTATCAGCTGCCGCTTATTATCACGGAAAACGGATTGGGTGCTTTCGACAAGTTAGAAGAAGATGGTTCAATCCAAGATGATTATCGAATTGATTATTTAGAAAAACATATCGAACAAATCAAATGGGCGATCACAGACGGCGTCGAGGTATTCGGATACTGCCCGTGGTCAGCCATCGACTTAATCAGCACACACCAAGGATGCTCCAAGCGCTACGGGTTCATCTACGTCAATCGCGACGAATTTGACCTAAAAGATCTCAAAAGAATTCGCAAAAAGAGCTCTTATTGGTATGAAACATTGATTCAGCAAAATGGAGAGAACATCGGGAAGTAAATGATGAAAAAGCCAATCACCTTATGCGGGTGGTTGGCTTTTTTTCTTCGTTCACTTTATTGGCAAGATCATATTGTTCGAGTTGTTCTAACATGATAGTCTGATGATATATTGTAAAAATTGGATAAAAATCCATTATCAGAAAGGGGTTGTTTATATGATGACGATTTTTTTTATGTTCTTCACATTGTTTTTGATTTTTTATGGTTTGAATTATATAGGACAGAAATTAATTGCGAAGGAATATCCAATGAACCATGGATTGATTGTGACGCTGTCAGCTGTGGAAGGTATTCTTGTTTTCGTCATTGTTGGTGTGAATGCGAAATTTCCGTTTTTATTTACAGTACTTATGTCTGTTCACATCTAACTCTCTACTATCATTATACCCCGAATTTAATCTCATTTATAGACTGTTTCTCGCCCAGATCAGGCCGTATACTGTTATACGCAAGTCAAAAACGATAAGGGGTGTGGCTGTATGAATGACAAGCAAAAGGTGTTAGATCCCGGGCCGTTTTTTCATGGGACAAAAGCGGAATTGAAGATTGGAGATCTGCTTGAACCGCTTTATTTATCCAATTATCAGGATAAAAAATCGAACCATATCTATTTCACCGGAACACTAAACGCGGCCAAATGGGGTGCTGAATTAGCTAGGTCTGATGCGAAAGAAAGAATTTATATTGTAGAACCGTTAGGCGATTTTGAAAATGATCCAAATGTGACTGACAAAAGATTTCCCGGCAACCCAACACGTTCTTATCGATCGAAATCTCCGTTGAAAATAGTCGCAGAATTAGGTTCTTGGGAAAGACATTCCGATGAAGAAATCAATCATATGCTGAGCTCCTTAAAAAAATTAAGTGAAGAAGGAAAAAATGTCATATACGATTGATGATGTATATCTAAATAAAAAGGCCGCCTCATGAACTGGGCGGCCTTTTGTTTGATCTTATTGAAATAACGCATCCATCAGCTCATTAAATGTTTTGGCTTGCTTGAGGGAGTGAATGCGGTCTGGATTGTCCAGTAAATCGACGGCCTGTTCAAAGAATTGGTTCATACAGGCAGCGTCATCCTTATGAATCGCCAATAAAAAGACAAGTGAAACTTGGTCTCCCTGCCAGTCAATTGGCTGTTTTAAGTGTGCGATGGCTACAGAGGAGGTGCCTTCATTTGTGATAAGCGGGTGCGGCATTGCAATGCCGCTGCCAAGATAAGTAGACGACATTTGCTCCCGCTCAAGCACCGAGGACCGAAAAGAAGACGATACTAGCTGATGCGCCTCTAAACGGCTGCATAATATATCTAATACCTCATCCTTGCTGCTTAGATCAGTATTCATGAAAGTCAATCGCTCTTGAAAAAACGCCATCAGCTCTTTTGAGGGTGCCCCGTGCCCATTTAATAAATGAATGACTTCATTCACACGCTGTATATCATGATGTTCAAAAAAGGCGCTGACCTGAATGACTGGTTTCCCCTTTGATGCGAGTGGAACGGTTGTGATGATGACGTCACACGGCAAAGAGGTGCTCATGAGATAATCCTGATAGGAATAGAGCTCAACGATGTCAAGCTCGTGCTGAAAGGCTGCCTTCAATTTAATTTCAAGCAGTCTGGCCGTCCCTAGTCCAGACCCGCATACGATAATAGCTTTCTTTTTTTGCGAGGTGTCGAGCTGACTTCTTTCAAATGAAGCAGCGATATGCAAGGCAACATATGCGGCCTCGTCTTCATTTGGCGTACGCACCAGCTGTAAGGCATTCAGTCCGCTGACAGCCAAATCAAACGGGTAAGGATAGGACGCTTTGATCTCATGCAAAAGCGGATTTTGTAATGATACGCCATATTGGATGCGATTTAATAGCGGCTTCATATGAAGCATCAAGTCTTGCTGCAGGATGCTGTCATCAGCAAAACGATGGCCGCTTGTTTTTTCAATGTGCTGTAGAAAGACTGTAACCGCCTGTTGAACTTCCACTGTCGTCTGATGCTGGGCGGCTTCTTTCCACGTTTGGTTCGCCAATAGATGCATGACTAAGTAATCTGTTTCATCCTCTGATAAAGTCACATAAAAAGTGTCACTCACCTGCTGTATGATTTTTTGTGCAATTCTCATCAAAACTGGTGATCTTTGTGTGCGGACGGTACTGGCGGATATCCGCTGGTTTTTTCGTGTTTGCTGAATCGCAATGGCTAAGTGAATGACTAAATTTTTTAAGGCAATGTCTTTAATGAGCAATGACTCTTGATGCAGGTTCGTCAACACAATAGATCGAATGGTTTCAAGAGATATATCAGGAAAATGGAGCTGCTCCCGCTCGGTGATATGAGAGAGAGCAGGCTCTTCTTCAAGAAGTAAGTCTGCATAGCACGTTCTTTTTTGCAGCTCATCTCCTTCAATCTTTAAGCCAAATCCAGGCTTTGACACAAGGGTCATTCCGTAACGGGCTAACATCTCTCGTCCTTTTTTTAAATCACTGCTGACCGTCATGCGGCTGATAAACAGTTCTTCAGCCAGCTGGTCAATTTTTAAGTAATCGGATTGAAGCAGCAGCTTTCTCATCATAAATCGTACACGCTCTTCTGGCATGACGGGGACAAGAGAACGGGCAGGAAGCTTTTGCTGATGAAGCCAAAGTAAGAAAGCGTCTTGATCACTCGTTAAAAGAGTATATCCCTTTCCTCGGATCGTTTTAATCATAGCCCCGGCTTCCTTTAAATACTCATTTGCTTCCTTGATTAAATTGCGGATAGAGCGGTCAGATAAGCGAAAAGAGGCAGTGAGCTCCTCCAGCTTCACGAACCCCTTCGTTTCAAAAAGCCGCTGAATCAGCTGATAGGTTCGAGGATCTGCCGTCATCATCATTGCGCGGCTCCTTGCGCCTGTAAGGCATCAGTTCCAAGAGCGATGGCGCCCATTAAACCAGATAATCCATCAAAGGATGGTTTTGTGATAATTTCATGTAAAGGCTTTGGCAGCTGCAAATAGCCGCGAAGCCGCTTGTCTGTTTCATCAAGAATAAGCGGCAGCATAGCCGGCTGTTTCATCACGCCTCCACCTAGAATGATGCGTTCTGGTGAAAGGGTGAGCAGCAGGTTAGCAATCATTTGCCCGAGATAGTAAGCATGAAGTGACCAAGCAGGATGATCCTCTGGCAGCATGGGTGCCAGTGTATGATAGCGTCCTTCTATGGCAGGCCCAGATGCCAGTCCCTCTAAACAGTCATGATGTATAGGGCAGCAGCCTCCGTAAGCGTCATGAGGATGCCGCTGAACGGTGATATGACCCATTTCTGGATGCAGCAATCCGTGAATCAGGCGATGTTCAATATAGGCACCGCCGCCTATTCCAGTCCCAACAGTAATATAGACCAAGGAGGCAGGCTTTTCTGCTTCAGTTGAAAAACGGGCTTCTCCGAGTGCTGCACAGTTTACATCGGTATCAAGCTTCATCGGGAGCCCGAGGGCTTGTTTTAAGGTAGAGAGGAAAGGGAATTGGCGCCAGGCTGTTTTTGGTGTGTCTAAAATCGTCCCGTAGCTTGGGCTTTGCTCTTTCACATCGACAGGCCCGAATGCCCCAATTCCAATGGCATCGACACGATGCTTTGTAAAGTAATCGATCACTTGCCGGCATGTTTCATCTGGATTCCCTGTTGCAAAGGAAGTCATGTGTTCAATCGTTCCGTCTGTAGTTCCGTAGCCGCAGACAAATTTCGTTCCGCCTGCTTCAATGCCTCCAATTCGCATGATCAATGCCCTCCATTAAAGAGGGGCGGAATCCATTGGATCCCGCCCCTACATGTTCATTTTTTCTTTACAATGTAGGTTTGTACCTGACAAGGTGTAAGCGGTTCAATGTGTAATGATCCATGTTGTGCTTTGAGTATATGTCCTTCAGGTGTTTCTCCTAAATTCGCTGTTTCTCCGTGTTGTAGAGATGAACTATTGATTGAAGCGGCTGTTTGACGCGTTAAATATGGATTGAAGAGACGAATGACAATGCCTGTTCCGTGCTCTTCTTTTTTCAGAGCGCTTAGAATGGCTCCATCTGTCTCGATGTCAAGCAGGCTATAAGTAGATTGTAAGTCTTCTTTTTCATCTCGGAAAGAGAAAATTAAACGACCGTTTAAAAAGTCTGCCCGCTCGTAGCATTGAACAGGTGTGGTATACCGTTTGGCAAGCTGCGCTAGGTGTCCCTCGCTGACTGCATCCTTGCTATAGTGCATACCAAATGTGAATGACAGTGCACCTTGCAGCTGAGCGTCAGGCGTATCCACAATTTTTTCCCCAGATGCGCGTCCTGGACGGTAAAGAAGGTTTTCTTTCCCCATTTTCCCGAAACAGCGGAAGAGCGTATATGCAATCGTTGTATAGCCTTCTCCTGTGATCTGATATTCTCTCACGCAGTCGGTCAACAGAGCGGCACCATATGCTTCATCACGAAGTGCAGCAAAGGATTGCATCGGTTCAATGGTGATCGGTTTTTCTTCCCAATGTTCATTGTTCCACCATTCAAGCTCTTGCGTCAGCTCTGTTGGGCGTTCAATGGTACCAAACTGTTGATCGCTCAGTGATACGTTTGATGCGATGCCTGTATCAAAAAGAACGCGCAGGCGATGGTCCAATGCATGGTTATCGACATTTACATGAAAACGGATGACAGCATCGTCTTTATTTAATGCCACCTTCGCTGTGATCGGAAGTGAAGTCGCAGCCGATTGCTGAGCGCGCGCCTCTAGGTCGTAAGGGACAGTGAGCTGAAGCTTGATGGTCAGCTCTTGCTGCAGGCCGCTTTTAGCCACTGAGATGTCTGCTGATGAAAGATCCTTGGATGACACATACAGGTCCTCACGAGGGGGTGAATAGTTGTAGGAATCCCCATCATCTCCGTTGTCTTCAAAGATCATTTGCTCAGAGAATGTCCGGCCAGTTTGCTTATCTGTGATGTCCAGTGATCCGTTGTCATTTGCCGCAATGCGGTAATACGTATTTTCAATCACTCGTCCTTCAGTTTGTTCCCATGCCGATTCGCTTGATTCATCGAAGACCATGATGACCTGTGTATAACCAACTGACGGTAAGTTGATGGCTTCAATCAGCAGAATGGCTTTCCATACTTGCTTTGGCATGTACACTTCTTTACTTGGGTTAAGAGAAATTTGCTGTGCCAGCACATAATCTGTGACATCGGTTTTGCTTTTCACTGTGTACTGAAGCGTTCGTCCATTTGCATCCTTTAGCGTAAATGGACGTTCCGTGATAAAGGTTTCGACTTCAATGACTTCAGAACGTTTTGAAGGCAGTGTATTGAACAACGTGAATGTGATTTCTTGCTCTGTTTGCAGTCGAATAGCGATGAGACGCATGTGCAAGTCCACAAGATTCTCGGCGATTTCCTTTGCCTGTTTGTAGCGGAAGAAGACGTCTTGATTCGTCGTGTCACTATTACAGCCGCCAATGCTGTCATGCGCTGCATTTTCAAACATGAGGTACCAAATATCGCGAACCGTATCATGCGGATAGTCGTGTCCGAGAGAATAGCTGATCGTGAGGATGGGCTCCATCACATTCACGAGATAGTTTTCAATTTGATTGTTTAAGATTTTTAAATCCGCTCGTGTTGAAAAAATAGATTTATGAATCCGCATATGCTTCGCATGAATGAGCTCTCCGTGTAATGTCTCAAAAGATGTCCGCTCTTTTTTCACGGCTGCAATATAATCTTCTAAACTGCTGATTTCATAGTGATGCTCGTCAAGTTCATTGGCTTTTTCTAATAAGTCAGGCAGGTTTTTGCGAATCGGTGCTTGGTCAAAGCCATTCGGGAAATAGACATTCTTTGTGGTTGCCTTTGCTTGCAGCGCACCAATCTTTTCAGATAAAAAGGCTTGTAAGTCCTCATCTTTCTCAGGGATATTTCCACCGTAGTAGTAGCCGAATGGCAGATTCACAGCAAAGACTTCACTGCCGTCAGCACCGCGCCAATTGAATTCAGTATGGTTCGTCATATGGTCAGAAACGCCGCGCCAAAATGCCGTATCGACAATGCCGAAGCCGCGATAAATTTGAGGCATTTGTGCGGATTGACCGAAGGAATCAGGGACATAGCCGACTTTCATCACGTGGCCGAACTGCTGACAGCGTTCAATCCCATATTGCAGGTTCCGCACAATCGATTCACCTGAAATGACGAGCTGGTCGGTTTGGGTATACCATGGGCCGATGATGAGACGTTTCGCTGTGACAAGCTTTTTGATTCGATTCTCATCCTCTGGACGCCATTTCAAATAATCATCTAATAAGGAAGCTTGGGCATCGAGCATGAAGTAATGGAACCTTTCATCTGTTTCAAGGGTATCTAAGATGTCCATTACGCTTTTCATTAAGTAAATACGGGAGCGGGAGGTGGTGAAATACCATTCCCGGTCCCAGTGAGTATGTGGAATTACATGTACATTGACAGTCATTGATCAACGACACCTTTCTTCGTTCAAATTATCCTTCTAGCACAAGGTCAAAATCGTCTTCTTCTTTCTGCTTCTGATCATGTTCCGGCGTTTTTGGCTCTTTTTTCTCAGAGAAATTCACAAGCAGGTTGGCGCCAATACCGATGACAAGTGCGCCAGTAAGGGCTCCGATTAAATAAGCCCACCAGTTTCCGACTGAGAAGAAGCCGTATAGCCCGCCAATTGGCGGCATGATGTCATGAACTCCTAATAATGCAGCGACCCCGCTTCCAGCAGCACATGCGACAACATTGAGCGTAATCAATTTCAAAGGATTGACGAGGGTAAAAGGGATCGCCCCTTCCGTAATACCGATAATCCCCATGACAAGGCCGCCTCGTCCGGCTTCTCTAAAGGTTGGGGAGAAGTTGCGTTTTCGAATCAATGTCGCAAGCCCGTATCCAAGCGGTGGAATGACAATCGCAATATTGACGAGAATGGCAGGGAGGTAGACACCTGATAGGAAGAGGGCGTTACCAGCCATCCACGCTGATTTATTCACCGGTCCGCCAAGATCGAATCCAATCATCGCCCCTAAAATGAGAGCGAGCGCGAGTGTGCTTGTTCCATCAGCGACCATACCTTTAATCCATTCAATTAATGCCGTGTTCAAAGCGCCTAATGGTCCGCCCAGCAGAACTGACATAAGAAGTCCGGTTAAGCCAACGGTAATGAGCGGCAGGATGAGCAGAGGGACGAGCCCGGCTGCAGAGTCTTGAATTTGAATTTTTCTTTTTACAAAAAGAGCAACATATCCTGCGAAGAAGCCTGCAATGACGGCACCAATAAATCCAGCATTGGTTGAGCTGGCGAGGGCACCGCCGATAAAACCGGCTGCAAGGCCTGATTTATCCGCTATGGAATAGGCGATAAATCCAGCAAGCAGGACGTTCATTAAGCCAATACCTGTCCAGCCGACCTGCTCCATTAAATAGGCGCCGTGCAGTATGCCGCCAGCATCCTTATAGGGGTTTAAATCTGAAACGCCAAACCCTAATCCGACCAGTTTTGCTAAACCAACGATTAGTGAGGCGCCGATGATTACAGGAAGAATATAAGAAATACCGGTCATAAGATGGCCTTCAATGACTTTTAATTTTGCTTTCATTTTGCTTTGCTCCTTTCTATATGGCATTGCTCATGTTTATTGAGATTCAGACTTTTTCTTTTCAACAAGTGCTACAGCTTTGGTGATAATTTGCTCGGCATTTTTTAAGGCACGTCCGATCTCGACACGTACAGTGGGTATGCCTGAGAAGCGTTCCGCATCGTTGATATGCTGATTTGAGGCAATGATGCAGAGGTCTGCCTGCTGCGCTTCCTCTGCTGTAATGCCGTTCACCTGTCCCATAATCCCCTGCTGTTCGATTTTGATCTCGTGTCCGAGCTGTTTACCTGCATTTTCTAACGCTTTGGCTGCCATTGGAGTATGAGCTAACCCTGCTGGACATGAAGTGACACCGACAATTTTCATTGTGTAATCCCCTCTTTCAATTGTTGTTCAATGACGTCGTAATAGTAATCAGCTGTTTGACCTGGTTGAATCTTCTCGATAAAAGCAGGTTCCATTAGACTGGTCGCAATACCTGACAGTAATTTCAGATGTGTGACATTTGCTTCTTCTAGTGGAACGAGCAGTGTAAATAAATAGCTTGTGGGCAAATCGTCGAAGCTTCCCCATTCAATGGGTTGTTCAAGTTCTAAAAAAAGAAGTGAAGCCGTTTGTACAGCGGAGCTTTTTGTATGTGGAATGGCGAAGCCTTGCTGAAGTCCTGTTGAGACTTCGTCTTCGCGTGTCAACAAATCTGCTAATAGCCCCGCCTGATTGTTTGTAATCTGAAGGTCTTCAGCTTTCTCGGAAATGTATTGTAAAACCTCATTCTTTGATCGTCCGTTTACTTGTGTGAAAACATGATCTTTTTGGAACAAGCTGATCCCTTCTCTCTTGTTTGTTAAGCGCTTACAAGTTGATTGTAATGTACTTTTCCGCATGGTTAAATAGCATCATTTTCCGTTTGAAATGGCAAAAAGTTTATGAAGCTATCCGTCTTGCTGACTGAATATCTCAAATCCTAGCTTAAAACGAGTTTAATTATGTAAAAAACAGATTCTACTAAATGTATTTCTGTGATATTCTTCCAAGGTATCATAAAAGATAAGGGGGTCTTTTCATGTTCAAAAAGCAGGTCAAATCCTGTGTGATCGTACTCATGGCCATCATTCTATGTATGGCAGCATTACCTGGATACGAGGCAGCAGCTGCCACTCATGGAACAAGTGTCAATGAAGCCATTGGGTTAAAAAATGGTGAAGTCATCTCAGGTACATTACAGAATGAAAAGGAAGAGTCGTGGTATCAAATCACGCCATCTGCACAAGAGGTGGCAAAACATACCCACATGCAAATTTCTGTGAAAAGTAAACAAGTGCTGTCCGTATCGGTCTATCCAAGCAAGGACAGAGCGATGAAGGATGACACATATTCAAGATATCGCGTGGACACAGCAAGCGGAGAGACAGAGATCAACTTCCCGCATGCATGGTCAGGTCCCTATTATGTCAAAGTGCTCTACTTAGGGTCGGAGGAAGACAGCCGTGATGAGGAAGAGGATGCGGCATATACAATCGGATATAAAGGAGCTAACCTTCCGCCTTCTGAACCTGTTTTTCCTGAAGAAGATGAGCCTGAAATCATCATTATTGAGAAAAAGTACGGGCGTGAAATTCTTCAATCGATTCGTACAATCGAAGATAAACGATTCAATGAAACGGCAGAAGGTCAAAAGCTTTCACGTCTGCTCCAAAAGACAAAGCCGTTTCTCAAATCGAAGCTCATCAAACATCAAAAAGAGCAGCAAAAGGTATACAACCATCTGCTCACATTAAAAACACTGCTAAGTGACGTAGAGAAAAATGGTGCATTTAGCGGTCATATCGTAACAGAAAAAGAACAACAGGCGATCGGGTCTCTTTTTGATATGCTCAAAGAAGCAAGTCCGGCATATTTAAAAAAGGAATTAGAAGCCGTCAGTCAAAAAATGGGCATCGATCAGCTTGAAGGAAAGTCAGTTGGTTATGTATTAGAGAAACAAAAGCTTGTAAAAGAAGAGAAGGTTAAAACGAATAAGATCATTTTTAAATTAAAGGATGGCCAAACACTTCAATCTGCGAAAAAGAAAATGAAAAGCTACGGCATCCAAGAAAACCGTGTGACATCTCAGTCAGTTAGTCCTTTATTCAAAGGAATGTATGTCTATGATGTGCCAGCAGGGCAAGAATCAGCTAGAAAGACACTAAAAGCAGGCAAAGCGGTCATCAAAAGCACGGCAAGAAAGCTTTCCAGCATGCCGAATGTTGAATTTGCAGAGCCTGTTCAAACCTATCGTGCGCTAAGCAGCGACGCGCAGTATAGTTATCAGTGGCCGCTGAAAAACAGTGCGCAAAACAGCGGGAAAAAAGGCGCTGACGTCAAATTTGAACAAATGAATACACTGATTGGCACAAGCAAAATGAAGCAGACATTAATTGCTGTTGTGGATACAGGTGTAGACAGCCGTTTGACAGATTTAAACGGGACTGTTCGTACAGACTTAGGTGCGAATCTCATTGGACGAAACAAAGATGCGATTGACGACAATGGACACGGTACGCATGTGGCAGGCATCATTGCCGCAAAATCCGATAATCATTACTCAATGGCAGGCCTTAACCAACATACGGGCATCATTCCGGTGAAGGTGCTGGATGCCTATGGCTTTGGCGATACAGAGCATATTGCACTTGGTATCAAACATGCAGTGGACAAAGGCGCAAAGGTGATCAACATGAGCCTTGGCGGCTATTACAGCAGAGTGATTGAATATGCAATGAATTATGCTGCACAAAGAAATGTACTAGTGGTCGTGGCAAGTGGAAATGATGGCGTACCAGAAATGGGCTACCCTGCGACGTCAAAATACGCAATGGCGGTTGGCGCAAGCAACCGTATGGATATTGCCGCTGAGTTTTCAAGCTATGGCAAAGGACTGAGCATGTCAGCACCAGGGTCGGATATTCCGAGCCTCATGCCTGATGGGAATGTCTCATACCTGAGCGGGACATCAATGGCGACACCATATGTGGCAGCAGCAGCAGGGTTACTGCTTTCTAAAAATCCATCCTTAAAGCCAAATCAAGTGAGAAATCTTTTGCAAAGTACAGCAGATGACATCTCATTTAAATCGATTGATGGAAAAGACGACGTTTTCTATGATGAAAACGAGGAGCCAATTGTCGATCCGAAAATCCCAGGAATTGATTGGATGACAGGACATGGCAGACTGAATGCATTTGCTGCATTAAGTGCTGTCGAATTGAATGCATCAGTGAACAAAGTGGAAGATCAGCATCAAAAGGTGACAGGTAAAGCAAAAGCCGGTGCTGCTATTTCTGTGTATAGAGGCAAAACGCTGCTTGGAAAAGGCACAGCAGGCAAAAAAGGAACCTTTAGTGTGAAGATTAAGCATCAGAACAAAAACAAGGTCCTTCACATTAAAATGTCAAAAGGAAAGGCCGCTACGACGCTCAAAACCGTCGTGAAAAAAGGCAAAGCACCAGCTAAGCCGAAAGTGAGCAAAGTAACCATTAAAAGTAAAGCGGTCAAAGGGACTGCGGGTGCAGGCTTGACCATTAAAGTGAAAAACAAATCAAAGAAAGTCATCAAAACAGTCAAAACCAATAGCAAGGGCGCATTTACTGCCCAAATCAAGCCGCAAAAAGCCAAAACAGTTTTGTATGTGACCGCATCAGATGTGAGAAAAAGAGAAAGCAAAGCGGTAAAAGTGGTTGTGAAAAAATAAAAAAAGGACTTCCCTTTCTAAAAAAGGGAAGTTTTTTTGTTTTTAACTGGAAAAATACCAATTAATGTCGATAGTAAAATAGTAGGAAAAAAAAGGAGGATTTATCGATGAAAAAAATCATGTTTGCTTTCGTTCTATCATTGCTTCTCGTATTCCCAACCTTTGCACATGCAGAGGAAACTGGAGCAGTACCAGCATCTGTAGAAGTAACAAGTGTCACAGCAGCCGATAGTGGAATAGTGAATTACGGCTATGGCAGTAAATATCGCGTGGGTTCTTATTATCCAGCTACGTTTAAAGGGACACTCAAAGATGCAAGCGGAAACCTCATGCCTAATCAGCCGATCAAGCTTTATTTTGAAGCAGCCATCAAATCTTATGCTCAAACAGCGACAGGCACAACAGACGAGAATGGACAGTTTTCACTGACGTTTCAAGTTCCTGCAGGTGCAGGCTACCAATCATACAATAATGCAGGCTGGTCAACACATTACTACGATATCGTTCCAGTGACGTTCACGTCAAACGACATCAAACTATCTTCAAATGTCACAAGTGTGTACCATTTGGCATATACATCACGTTATTAATCTCATAGAAAAAAAGGATGTCATCAGGTGACATCCTTTTCTTTTTGTTAGCAAACCTGCTGGGCGGCAACCGAATGAGTCGATAAACAAACACTCATCAGCCGTTATTCCCAGATTTGATCGAGCATTTAACTTTTCATCTTGAGCTTTGATAGATAAGAACTTTCACACTTGAACTTTGATCCTTGAACATTCAGCTTTGAGCTTTTATCAAGGATCATCCTAAGATGATCATCAGATGAGGAGGGAATGACCTTTCCCTCGGAGGTGTTTAGTCCTATCGATTTTCGGCTCACTAACAAAATCAATTAATCAATCTGTATTTTCGTTAGTGTATTGCTTTCAGACAAGGAAAAATCAACTTCCATTTGGAAATCTTCAATTTCTTTCGAAAGCTGTTCAATTTTCACTCGAAGGCGAAGCGGATCGATGATCACCGCCTCATTTTCAGCTAGAAAAGACTTCACGATCTCTTGGTTGGCAGCTGCTTGTGTCTTTCCATCTTTCCCAAACAAGGTCTCTAAATGCTGATCAAGTCTCATTTTCACATCTTCATTCGTTTGTTCAGCTTTGTCGACCAGCTCTTTGTACACCTGTTTCATTTTCCGTAAATAACGAATATCGTAGTCTATCGACGTCTTTCGTTCAATCGCCTCTGCCACCGTCATACGGACACCCGCCACATCAATCATTGTGGTTGCATTTGATACAACGATGGCTGATTTGATGGCATTCCGGCGTTTGATTAAAGCTCGAATCGATTGATCATCAGCCTTTGCCTTTTTTTCAATCTCTTCTTGATTCTGAAATCCGTGCTGTATATGTTTCCCGATCATCAATCCACCGAGTACGGCTTCATCAACGGTTCGGTTGATTCTTTTATCTAACATTTTCAGTTCACTTAATGCTCTTGTAATGGTCATTTCCATATTCACGACAACTCCCTTGGTTCATCCTGAAATCATAGATTCCTATCATATACCAAAGTGTGCTTCTTTTACTAGCGATATCCTTTTTTGTCAGATGAAAAAACCCTGATGTTTATACACCAGGTTTTTCTCGCTTTTTCTGAATCCAAGCTGTCACGTAATAGGCAGCATAGCAGAGCGCAATGAAAGGAATGCCGCAGATGAGGGCAATCCGCTGATTTGGATCAAAGGCAATGCCAATGACAGATGCAAGACATAGGAGGAAGGCTGCAATCGGAACTACTGGATAGAGCGGTGTTCGAAAGGATAAATCATGAAGCTGTCCGCCTTCCTGTAAAAATCTTTTCCGAAACATAAATTGTGAGGCAGCAATCCCCATCCATACAACCACAACGGCCAGTCCAGAGATTGACACTAGGACAAGGTATACCGTTTCTGGTGCGATCACGCTCGATAGCAAAGAAAGAATCCCACCGATCATACTTAAAATGAGTGCATTCAAAGGAATGCCTTTTGACGTCAGCTTCGCCAGTTTTTTAGGAAGTGTCCGTTCCTCAGAAAGCGACCAAAGCATACGAGATGATGCGTATAATCCTGAGTTTGCGGCAGATAAGATCGCGGTCAGGATGACAAAATTCATGAAATCTGCGGCATAAGGAATCCCGATACGATCAAATACCACGACAAATGGGCTTTTGATCACCCCGGCTTCTTCTACTGGAATCAAGCCAGCCAACACAACGATCGTTCCAACGAAAAACAGGACGAGACGCAGGACGGTTGTGCGAATTGCTCTTGGAATGGTCTCGTCAGGATTGACGCTTTCACCCGCAGCAATCCCAATCAACTCCGTACCTGAAAAAGCGAAATTGACGGCAAGCATCGTCATTAAAATTGGTAAAAAGCCGTTTGGGAAAAGACCGCCTTCCCCGGTGAAATTAGAAAAGAACGGAGCGACCTCACCGCCCTTTAATGGGATCAAACCAAACATGGCAGCTCCGCCAAGAATAATAAAGAGAATAATAGCCATCACTTTAATACTGGAAAACCAAAACTCTGATTCTGCAAAAAACTTGACTGTAAATGCATTCAGTAAAAAGATGAGAAGAGCAAAAACACCACTCCACATCCAAACTGAAGTGTCTGGAAACCAGCGCTGCATTAATAGTCCTGCGGCTGTAAATTCCGAACCGAGTGCCACTGTCCATGTCAGCCAGTATAGCCAAGCAACCGTATAGCCTGTACCAGGTCCAATGTATTTTGTTGCATACGTATGAAAAGCCCCTGTGACCGGCATTGCGACAGACAGCTCACCTAAACAAAGCATCACGAGGTAGACAATTAAAGCCCCGACAAGATAGGCAAGAATGGTCCCCGCAGGTCCGGCCTGATTGATGGTATACCCCGAGCTTAAAAAGAGCCCTGTTCCAATGACGCCGCCTAGAGAAAGCATGAACAGGTGCCGGCTCGTCATTTTTCGTTGATATTGTTGTGACTGATCTTTTGCTTGTTCCATGTCTTCCCGCCCTTTTGCTTAGAAGTATGTGTGATGATTCATGATGCTACGATGTGGTTCGTTTTAAGATGTCATTGATATCTTCTGGGGTCGTCCGGCAGCAGCCGCCGATGATATGCGCGCCGTCTTTGTACCATTGATGCGCACATTCCCCAAAAGTAAGATGAGACGTATCTCCGTTCCATACTTTTTCTTCAGGATCATATATTTCACCTGAGTTTGGATATACCACAATCGGTTTGCTCGTTCCCTTTTTCATTTCTTGAATAAGAGAAGTAATAAATTGCGGCGGCGTACAGTTCACGCCGACGGCAGCGATTTGTTCATAAGGCTCAAGCGCCTGTACACATTCTCGAATGGAATCACCTTCACTAATGCGCAGGCCATCCTTTGCGCTGAATGTGATCCAAGCAGATACCCCGCTGAATTCATCCTGCAGCAGCTTTGCAATGGCAGTTGCTTCAATCAGACAAGGAATCGTTTCGCATGCAAGAATATCTGCACCCGCTTCTACTAATGCCTGAATTCTTGGTCTGTGAAAATCAATAAGAGCCTGCTCTGAGAGTCCATAATTTCCTTTATATTCTGAACCATCAGATAAATAAGCGCCGAATGGCCCCACAGATCCAGCGACAAATGGTTTTGTCCGTCCTTCACGACGCGCTTCATCCTGCCAAAAAAGATCGCGTGCCTCTTTCGCAAGAGTGACAGAGCGTTTCATGAGTTCAATCGCTTCTTCTTTTGTATAGCCTTTTTCAGCAAAGCCTTCAATCGTTGTTTGGTAGCTGGCGGTAGTTGCGCAGTCAGCACCTGCTTGGAAGTAGTCCAAGTGTACTTGCTGAATCAATTGTGGCTGTTCAATAAGTATTTTGGCTGACCATAAACGATCGTTTAAGTTACAGCCCTTTCGTTCAAGCTCTGTTGCTAATGCACCGTCTAAAATCAAAGGTGCGTGAGCCTGTAAACGGCTTTGAATAGGATTCATCGGAATCAAACAGCCTCCTTTTTAGATCGGAAATGATGGATATGATATGAGGCAGTAGTTTAAATGACTAAAGTGTTTTTGTCAAGGAGAGGAAAAAGCATCATAGGGCGGAAAAACCCGGAAAACATGCGGGTTTTGATGCATAAAAATGCAGTCAAAATAATAGAAAACCAAGTCATTGACAGCCTCTGAAAAGAGATATATATTATGGAAAGATTGATTTCAGAAAGCTTCATCAAAAGGCGCCGTCTTTTGATTTTTATGTTGTCCAACGACTGTCTTCTTTCGTGCAGAAAGAGGGTTTTTTATATGCTTAAAAAAGGAGGAAAGAAGAAATTGAAAAAATGTGTAAAAGATATAGCGATGATTCTAGTTGGTTCTTTTTTATTTGCCGCAGCAGTGAACATGTTTGTCATTCCGCTTGAATTTGGTGAAGGCGGCGTAACAGGGCTGTCCATTATTTTTTATTATTTGTTTGAGATTGCACCGTGGCTGACGAACCTCGTGTTTAATGCCATCTTACTGCTTGTCGGCTATAAGTATTTAGACAAGAAGACCACGATTTATACTGTGGTTGCCGTCGCAAGTAACTCTCTATTTTTGCACCTGACCACAACATGGGTCGTGAATGTTCATGAATTGATCATTGGAGCGATTTTTGCAGGAATTATCATCGGAATTGGGATTGGTCTTGTGCTCAGAGCAGGTGGAACAACGGCGGGTTCTGCCATTCTCGGAAGAATTGCCAACAAGTATTTAGACTGGAACGTGAGCTATGCCATCTTGTTCTTTGATCTGATCGTTGTATTTGCTTCCTATTTTATTATTGGTGCGGAAAAATTAATGTTTACCATTGTGATGCTGTACGTGGCGACAAAGGTGATGGACTTCGTGATAGAAGGACTTAACACGAAAAAGGCAGTGACGATTATTTCTTCATGCAAAGATGATATTGCGGAAGAAATCAATCACACCTTAGATCGAGGCGTAACGATTTTAAACGGACGCGGTCATTATTCAAAGGAATCGAAGGAAATTCTTTACGCGGTCATTCAAAAGCAGGAGCTCATGCGCCTTAAGAAAATTATTAAGAAAATAGATCGAGACGCATTCGTTGTTGTCCATGACGTACGCGATGTGTTCGGAGAAGGATTTGTGAATATATAAAAATGAAAAGACCCGAAAAAGGGTCTTTTTTTTATTCTCTATACCTCTTGTCACACAATACTATGTAATGTATAGTATAAAGAGTTAGGAGTTGTAAACATGAATGCACAATTAAAAAAAGGATTACTGGAATTTTGTGTACTGGCGGTATTAAAGAAAGGCGATTCCTATGGTTATCAAATCATTAAAGATATGTCCCATTGTATTGAGATTTCAGAATCGACATTATATCCGATTTTAAAGCGTTTAGAGCAAAACAATTATGTGGAGACCTATTCTCAGGAACATAACAGTCGATTAAGAAAATACTACCGCATGACAGAAAGCGGGCGGGAGCATATGGCGCAGTTTTTAGAGGAATGGGATCAGGTGATGGCGATTTACGACTTTATTTCTGGAGGACAGGGCAATGAATAAAAAAGAATTTTTGAGCAGCCTAAAGAAGCATCTGCATCTTCTAGGCGAAAAAGACAGTGATCGGTTTATCGAATACTACGATGAAATGATTGAGGATTATCAGGAAGATGGCTATAGTGAACAGGAAGCGGTTCAGCAAGTCGGGCAGCCTGCTTTGATCGCTGAAGGGATTATGAAGGAACAAGGTATAAAAACCGTTCAGGTGCCGACGTTTGGAGAAAAAGCGACGAGACTCTCCATTCTCATTTTAGGCTTTCCGTTATGGGGCAGTATTCTAGCAACAGTCTTCCTGCTGATTCTTTCTGTGTATATGGTGATTTGGTGCATTCCACTCGTGACAGGTGCATTGACGCTTACTGGTCTGCTCGGCGGTTTTTGGAGCATCATTGGTTCTCCATTTATTTTTCAGGACGGTTTGCATGTGGTGGTGACGCAGATTGGCGTTGGTATTCTTCTATTAGGTGTCGGATTATTAAGCGGCATAGCCACGGCGTATTTGACAAAGCTATTTGTGCAAATGACTATTCAAACCACTAAGGCATTCATGGGAATGTTTAAAAAGAAGGTCGTGAGAGTATGAACGTGAATGATTTAAAAAAGCAATGCATCAAATGGGGAATCATCTTCACCGTTGCCGGAGGAATTGTCATGACAATTGGTTTTGGACTATCAGGCTTTGATTTAGATGCATATTACAACAATGACCAGAGTAACGTGTTCCGCACCATCAATTGGAGCAAGCCATAATAAATGAAAAAACCCGCTTATGCGGGTCTCAGCGTGTAGACAAACCCCGGCAAGATTGCCAATGCATATAAGGTGAACAAATCTGTGTTCATGATGGATCTTGTAAAGTGAAATTATAGAATATGAAGATAACAAAAAAGAGCTTGCATAAGCTCTTTTTTATTTTGCCTTCTTAATAATTTTATTTTTTTTAGAAAGTGCAACAAGAGCTGCTGCCTGTTTTTTGGTCATGTATTTTTCGGTTTGTCTGGCCATTGTCTTCAATCCTCTCTTTAGATGTTTCTTGTTACTCATCCTTTTCAAATATTCTTTGTTCCCTCTATCTTGGACAGTATGCTTTAATATGACCATTTGACCCGGTGAACATGATATAAGAAAGCAAAAAACTTTAAAAGAGAAGGGGGAGGTAGGATAATGTGTTACCGTTGAATGATCCCTCTTGTGTCTTTTTTATTGTAAAAATGTTATTGAAATACAGGTCCCTGTACAATACCTGAATTCAATTGAAACTAAACAGCCTGACATCGAAAGATTTTCGACAACTGGCTGTTTTTATAAAGGTATATTTATCCCTTAGAGAGGATTTACTTTTTATCACTTAAGTGATTCAAACGTTTTCGAAGAACTAGGGATGAGACAGTGAAAACTGTGAATGCGCCAGCTGAACCAGCAGCAAACATCAGCACAAAGTTTTCGTTTGGGTCTTTGAATAACAAAGAGACCGAGAGAACTAAAGCCGCACCACTAATTCCTAATCCTAATATTGACATCGCTAATAATTTATTCATAGAAACACCCTCAGACTCACAATTTGAAACAAGCAACTACTGCACCCATCCCACCAGCTCCAAGAACTGCATATGCGCCAATACATGCTGCACATATTGGAGCAGTAACCGGCGTTGGAGCTGCACATGAACCAGCACAACCAACCGCAATTAAATAAGCCGCACCACTACCAATTCCAAGCACTGATGCAATGCAAGCTGCTTTTGCTTTTACGCCCTGTGTTTGAATTTCAGGAGGATTTTCTGCAAGTAATTCTTCATCTGACATATAAGATAGCTCAGTATCAACTGACTTTACAAGAGAACCATCCACATAAGTCTCAACCTTGAAATTACCCTTATCATTCTTTGTCACCAACATTTCATTTGCCTGTAAGACGGTATGATCCTCATCAATGAAAAGAGTGATATTACTAGGAAGGCTGTAATCTCCATTTATAGGAACTGTAACAGCTGTAACTCCACCACCCACTTTATAAACACTGGATTTTTTCAATCCGTATGTATCTACAGGTGCTACAGCTTTAACTTCCCCGTTCTCTATAGTATCAAGCGCTATATTGACCATTTCAGTGGCAGCATCTCCCTTGATTGGAACAATTGAAGAATCACCTTCTTTCGCAGAAATCCCTGCAGTTGAAGAAAAACTAAAACAAATCAGGGAAAAAATCAATATTAATTGCAAGAATGATTTTTTCTTCTTAGACATAAAAATTGCCTCCTATTTAATATTTTTGTTGCATTTAACTATTTATATGTAAATATTATATTTACCTTCCTTATTTGGTATTTTTGCAAAAATGAGTAATAACACCTAATTATTGTCCGTACAATCGACATTATTAATAGTATTTGCTTTTAAGAGAATAATTCTAAATCACTAGTAAAAGGTGTAGAGGTTACAAAAATTATGTGGGGAATATAATTTGTAATGATTCAGAAGAGTTGTGGAAAGAGAAAGAGCGATGTAAAAAAAGACATATTTATGAAGTACTTAGACATGTTAGGGTGTATCGTTAAATACCATGATATTTCTTTAAAGAGAAGTAAAAGGAGACTTTTAAACTTCACAGCTGCAAAATGGAGATCAAAACTCGCTATATTCTTTCTTCAGACGCAATTTTAAATTGAGACCTAAATTAGCGAGATAGCTATTGATTTGCCAGTAGAAACTCAGTATCCGTATATGATATATAGTGTTTCGCATTCTTTGTCAGTTCTGCGCTCCGGTGCTCACGAATGTCAAATTCGCTCCGCTCCGATGCTTGTCCTTCCTAGGGCTGCAAAGGTTTTCTATCACGCTGAAAAGAAGACAAAGAGCTAAAATCAAGATCATTTTAGCCCTTTGTCAACAGTCTGAAACCCGCTTATGCGGGTCTTTTTTTCGCTCGGGCCACAAAGAAGAAATAACAGCAAAGTGCGCCTAGATCACAAAGCATAATGATCAGACCCATTGGAAAGGCTGTTTGGCTTCCGGCTAGTCCGACAAGAGGTGTCATGCAGGCGCCTAGCAGCATTTGCGCCACACCGATCAGTGCAGCTGCACTTCCTGCATGCGCTCCGTGATGCTGCATCGCAAGAGACGGGGCAGAGGTGCCGACAATTCCAACGCTTGAGACAACAAAAAACAGCGGAATCAGAATACCGTACAATCCTGCATCAATTGAGATCATGAAAAATAAAGTGACTCCCCCTAATGCAGCTGTCAGCAATCCAATGCGAAGGACTTTCTCTTCACCAATTTTCGCAGCAACTCGGGCAAATACTTGTCCAGCCGTGATGATCCCAAGACTATTTACCGCAAAGGCCGCACTAAATCCTTGTGGAGAAAGGTTGAAAATATCTTGAAGCACAAACGGTGAACCAGAAATATAGGCAAACATCGCTGCGAAAACAAGACCTTGTGATAGGGCATATCCAACAAAGAGACGATCGCTCGCTAGAATTTTCATCGCACCTAGGATCTGTTTGAAGCCCCCAGTCTGTCTGCGTTCCGCAGGTAAGCTTTCTTTCAATGAAAACATTGATCTTAGGAGCATTAGCGCTCCGAGGATTCCTAGAAGAACAAACACACCCTGCCACGTCGTGAACCGTAACATTTGTCCGCCCACGATAGGTGCCGCTGCCGGAGCAACCCCGTTGACTAACATCAGCAATGCAAAGAATTTCGTCATTTCTGATCCTTCATAATGATCTCGTACGATGGCTCGTGCAATGACAATGCCTGCTGATCCAGCAAGTCCTTGAATCAATCTAAGAAGAATGAACGTCCAAATCGATGTGACCACTGTACAAAGAAGGGATGCCGCAATAAAGATGATCAACCCAATCATCAGCGGTTTTCGTCTGCCGATCGTATCGCTGATCGGACCTGCAATCAGCTGGCCAAGCGCCAGTCCAATGAGACAAGCCATCAGACTTAATTGAGACAACGCCGTGCTTGCTTCAAAGTCACGGGCGATATTAGGTAAAGCAGGTAAATACATATCCATTGCCAGCGGAGCAAGGGCGGTTAAAGATCCGAGCAATGCGGCAAGGAGAAATCGATTTTTTTTCGATTTTTGGGGATAAGATAAAGAACTCATATGATGACAACACTCCTCGTATACTTCCTCAACACAGCATAATGAATCAAGCGTTCCTTTTCAATGAAAATTTTTCAAAGATGATTTCGTGCAAAATGATTGATCTTTCGAATGAGACTCTTTACATTGAATGAGTAGAGAAAAGAGTAAGGTGATCGCATGCAGTGATTGCATGATACGTATATCCATTAATAGAGAGCAGGAGGTGCTGACATGAAGCAGCAAGAGCTGATCATTCGTCAAGCAGTCAAAGAAGATCATGAGGCTATCACACGCGTTCTGATCAAATCCTATGCACAGTATGAGCCTCAATTTACAGAGGAAGGCTGGCAAAATTATTCTGCCGCGCTTGCAGCAGCTGTAGATAATCCGAACATGGAGCTGATGCTTGTGGCGGAGCTTGGCGGCAAAGTCGTAGGGACGCTTCAAATGTTCCGCTCATCAGAGCAAGCGTATGATAAACCCGAAATGGGCATTACATCAGCCATCGTCCGGTTTTTAGGAGTAGATCCCGATGTGAGGGGAAAAGGCATTGCAGAGTCATTGCTACGTAAAAGTATTGAACTGACGCAATCATGGGGCGAAAATGTCCTGTATCTTCATACATCTGATAAAATGCAGGCCGCCATTCGCTTATATGAACGAATGGGCTTTGAGCGTGCGCTTGATAAAGAATTTGTGAACCAAAATGGTACACATGTCAAGAGCTATCAATATGTGATCAAGAAAGAACAGCCGGCAGGTTCATCAAATCACGCGTAATAAAAGGAAGAGCAAGTCCTGCACGGGAAGCTCTTCCTTTTTTCAATTTACGCCCACAGTGCCAGCGCCCAATAGGATACCACCCACGAGATGAAACCGAACATGACAAAGAATTTTAACATGCGCTCGTCAGGAGACAGCTTTCGTTCTCTCTTCGTTTTCACCAGCTGCCAATAAAGGACATAGCCGCAAATCATGAGGATGATTTGTCCAAGCTGTGTAAAGTTTTCAAGAACCGTGATTCCGTTCATTTCTTTCACCTTATCATAGGGCTTCCATAAGTAAATGAGGCAATCCTTTATTTCTTCAGAAAAAATCGGTGTATACTGGAAAGAAACGAGATGTTTAGAGGGAGTTGTGACATGTTGTTTTCGCTGCATGCGAATCGTTGGGATGAAGTCATCGAGAGAAAAATCAAATACGATCAGAAAGTTGTGGAACATACCTGTCAGCTGTTAGATGCACAGGGACAGCAGGCTGTGCTGTTTCACAAGATTGAAGACCCATTTACGATGAGGGCAGGTGCTGGTTTTCTGACCATTCCAAAAGGGAGCTATACGACCGCCTATTATTGGAAGGATCGTCCTTATAACATATATTTCTGGAGAGATGATCAAGGAAAGGAACTAGGATCTTATTTGAATATGGTGGGAGATACACAGTTCAACGGGCAGCTGGTCATGTTTGAAGACCTCATTATTGATCTTCTCGTTCTTCCGACTGGTGAAGTCTATGTACTGGATGAAGATGAATTGCCGGAGAGTTTAGCGGATTTTGAGAACGGCGCAGTACGGCGGGCATTAGAAGGCGTGACGGCTTCGTTAGAAAGCATTCTCGATCAAGTGAGGGCAGATGCCGAAGGGAAATATCATCACAGCTTGTTTGAGCCGATGTTGAGATAGAAAAAACGATTCCTCGCTGAAAGGAATCGTTTTTTTCTGTTAGACCTTAATACGGTTTAATCGTTTTTGTAAATTGGTTTTTGTTTTGGAGGCTTTTAGCTGTTTGACAGCGCTTTGAGCCGCTGCTTTTGTTTTCTTTGTTCGTTTGGATTCCGCTTTTTTGACCTTTTGTTTAGCATCTGTCACTTTCTTTTGATAAGCGACTTGTTTTTTTACTTTGTCAAGCCGGTTTTGCAGGCTTGTTTTTTCTTTGCCTTTGTTTAGTTTTTTGATGGCCGTTTGAGCACTTTTAATAGCGCTCTGTGTTTTGTTCTTTTCGGCTGCTTTGACCTTTGCACGTGCCGAGCGGATATCAATGGCTGCTTGGACTTTCTTCACCCGTTCTGTGAGTGCTGTTTTTTGCTTGCTTGCAGTGAGCCGGCCAATTCTCGTTTTGGCTTGATTGACATCTGCCTGCTTTTTAGATGTTTCGGCTTTTTTGACAGCACTTGCCGCAGCCTTTAAAAAGGTGGATTGCGGCACATATTGCACGCGGCCATAGCCGAATTGCGGATCCTTCCCTTTTGCACCAAGATCCACTGTATAGCTGCGCAATAAAGTGCGAAGCTGTGCATTTGTTTTCTTCGGATGAAGCTGTTTTAACAGTGCCAGCATTCCTGTGACATGCGGTGCAGCTTGTGATGTCCCCGTTGCATACCAATATTCATTTTTTAAATAAGTGCTGATGACGTTCTCGCCAGGGGCAGAAAATTCAATCCCTTTCCCTGTATTCGAGATAGACGCAAGTTTGTCTTTGTCAGTCGTTGCAGAAACGGCAATGACACTATTGTAAGCGGCAGGGTAGCTAATATGATTCTTTTTTCCATCATTTCCGCTTGCAGCAACCACGAGCAGTCCTTTTTTATAGGCTTCATCTACTGCTGAACGCAAGATGGGGATATTGTCTTCAAAGCCTAAACTTAAATTAATAATGTCCATCTTGTTGGTAATCGCCCAATCGATGCCTCGAAGCAGACTATACAGGTCGCCTTCTCCCTTTTTATCTAACACTTTCACAGCATACAGCTTCACACCAGAAGCAACGCCGACTGTTCCATAATCGTTATTAAGCGCACCAATCGTGCCGGCGACATGTGTGCCATGTCCTTCATCATCTTTATAAGAGGATGTGTAGTTCACGAATGATTTACCGCCTGATACCTTTAAATCCTCGTGTGAGAAAATGCCAGTATCTAATACGGCTACTTTTACATTTTTACCAGTGACGCCTTCTTTAATTGCTTGCTTGATATTTAGTTTTTGCAGATTGTAAGATTTTTGTACCAATGCATCCTGATTAGTAGCAGCGGCTGTTTTCTTCACAGTAGAAGCCGCGAGTTTAACCTTTACGTTTTTTGAGACGTAAGCGATGTTTGGGTCTTTTTTGAGTGAGGTGACCGCTTGTTCATCTGCTGTCACAGCGACAGCGGGAAGATGTATGTACTGTGCGTTCACTTTCTCACTTTCCTCAATCGCTGTTTGTTTTCCTTTTTGATTTTTATAGACGATGATGACATCTGTTTCTTTTGGCGGTGCAGCTGCCTGCGAATGGAAGGGCAAAGCAGTTGTCAACGCAAGAAGAAACGCAATGACGATAAGTAATTTCTTTTTCAATGCGTGGCTCCTCTCATCCGATGACCTCGGTCTTTTTTCTCTATTATATCGAAGAAAGCAGAGGGATGGGATAGTAGAATTGTCGTCTTGTTCAGAAAGTTATTTTTACAAGTAACCTGAAATTGAAATTCATAGAATTCTAGTAGACAATAGAGACATCATGATAAGAGAAAGAAGGACATGCTGATGAACGTAAAAGAGTATATGACGTATGATGCGGCTGGCTTGGCAGCACTTGTGCAGAATAAGCAGGTAAAGCCCGAGGAGCTTATGCAGGCTGCATTTGATAGATTGAATGAGGTCAATCCAGAACTAAACGCTGTGATACGGACGAGACAAGAACAAGTTTTAAAAGACATCAAGGAGTTACATGAGTATCAGCCATTTGCTGGTGTTCCGTTTGTGCTGAAAAATATATCGCAAGGGATTAAAAATGAACCGCTGACAGCAGGAGCTTTGCTGTTAAAGGATGTAAAAGCAAATTCGGATTCGCACTTTGTTGATCGGTTGAAGCAGGCTGGTTTTCTCATGATTGGACATACAAATACACCGGAATTCGGTTTAAGAAATGTGACAGAGCCTGCTTTACATGGTCCAACGAGAAATCCTTGGAATACGGACTATTCTCCGGGCGGCTCAAGCGGCGGGACAGCAGCAGCTGTTGCAAGCGGCATTGTACCTGCTGGCGGAGCAAGTGATGGCGGTGGTTCCATCCGGATCCCAGCATCCTTTACCGGTTTGTTCGGCCTTAAGCCCACGCGGGGAAGAACGCCGGTAGGCCCAGGTGCAGGAAGGCAGTGGCAAGGGGCTTCCATCGACTTTACACTCACAAAAACAGTACGGGACAGTGCAGCCCTTCTTGATCTACTTCAAGTCATTCAACCTGAAGCTGCTTTCCAAACTCCGTTATACGATGGCAGTTACCAAGAGGATCTGGCGAAACGTACATCTTCTATGCGAATTGCTTACAGCGTAGAATCTCCAGTTGGCACGAAGGTCAGTGAGGAGGCGAAGCGGGCGGTTCAGCAGACAGTGAAATGGTTGAGTGAGCAGGGTCATCAAGTAGAAGAAGCCAAGCCAGAAATTGATGGGGTTCATCTCATGCAGCAATATTACGTGATGAACAGCGGAGAAATGTCTGCGTTATTCACTTCCTTGGCTCGTTCGTTAGGGCGTCCAGTAAAGCCGGAGGAAACGGACATCGTGGCATGGGTGCTGGCGGAGGCTGGCAAGAATGTGACCGCTGCTGCTTATACAGAAAGTCTTGATGCGTGGGATCGGGCTGCTGCACAAATGGCATCATTTCATCAAACCTACGATCTCTATGTGACACCAGCTACTGCCTATTCAGCTCCAAAGGTAGGTGAGCTTATGCATTCAGATCAGGAAACAGCCGCACTTTTACGTGTGTCATCCCTTTCAATGCAAGCACAGCAGGATCTTATTTATGACATGTTCCTCAAGAGCTTGACCTACACCCCATTTACACAGCTTGCCAACTTAACAGGTCAGCCATCAATGAGTGTTCCTGTTCATCTGACTAGCGCGGGCATGCCTTTAGGGGTACAGGTGACAGCACCTAAAGGAAAAGAGGACTGGCTGCTCAGGCTTGCGGCGGAAATGGAGACATCCTCGATTTGGAAAGGAACTAGTCAATTAAATCGATAACGCATGATCAGCGACTTTGGTCTATGGAGGGAAAAGAGTGTCACACGTGAGTACGAAGGACAAAATCATTCAAACGGCAGCACTTCTTTTACGTAAACAGGGATACCATGCGACAGGATTGAATCAAATTATCAGAGTGAGCGGCACACCTAAAGGCTCTCTTTATTATTACTTTCCAAATGGAAAAGAAGAGCTGGCTATTGCATCTGTTGAACACATTAGTCAAAAGGTCATTAATCAAATTGAAGAAGGCTTTGCCTATTCGGATGACCCATATATCGCCATCGATCGTTTTATGACAAAGATCATTCGAGGATTTATGGAGAAAGAAAGTGAAAGAGGGATTCCAATTGTCTTGCTGGCGGCAGAGTCCAAGCCTGAAAACGCGCAGCTTCATGCTGCATGCAAACAAGAAATGATCCGCTGGCAGGAGCTTGTAAAAGAAAAGCTAATGAACAGCGGGTATGAAGAAAACAAAGCGGATGAGCTGGCTTCTCTCCTTCACTCAATGGTCATCGGGGGTTTATCGATGACCACTGCACTCAAACAAACGACCCCTTTAGAACACGTAAAAAGTTACCTTAGACATATATTTATGCGAGATGAGTAAAATCTCTCGCATATTGTCTATCTATTATATCAATTGGTCTATATAATATAGATAGTCAATTTGTCACGAGGAGTGATGGGATGTCGGAGCAACCGCAATCGATGAAGCAATCCGAAGGTACCTCTTTTTATACCGTGTCTGGTTCCGGAAAGCTGTATGGGCTGGAGAATCAGCTTGTTCATATGCTGGCAGAAGCAAATCAAACGAATCAGCTGTTTGAGCTTGCCTTAATCACAGGGGGGAAAGGAGCTTATTTCCCGCTGCACTGTCATGAGCACTTATTTGAAACTATTTTTGTGCTGGAAGGAAAGCTTGAAGTGATGCTGGACGGTAAAAAATACATGGCCACAGCCTTTGATTATATTCATATCCCGCCCAAAACGATTCATGGCTACAGAATGCATAGTCATAAAACAAGATTTATTTCATATACGCTGGGCGGAAAAATGACAGATGTCTATCAGCAAATTGGAAAGAGGCTTTTTCAGAATGAATGGTCTATGACTCATCATGCTTTTGATGCAGCCAGTTTTCAGCAGGCTGAAAAAGAAAGCGATATCATCCTGATGCATGGAATCAGAGAACTGTCTAATACAACGAGGCCCTCCGTTTTATTTCATAGTCAGCTTCCTCACGAGGTACAGCCTTATGTATTAGAGGCTGGTGAAGGGAAGCAATACATCATTGATGGCCAGATTCATGAGCTGATTGCAACAGTAGAAACAACAGGAGGCGGATTCAGTCATTTTGTGGTTGAAGGAGCGAAGGAGAAATATTTCCCGCCGCATTATCATCAAGTTCATACAGAAGCAATCTATTGTGTTGAAGGGAAGATGAACCTTCATTTGAACGGAGAGGATATTTGCTTGATGCCGGGTGACTTTGCCTATATCCCGCCGGATACGATTCACTCTTATGAATTTGTGTCTCATTCAAATAAAATGTTGGTTTTGCTGCTTCCAGGAGAAATTGAGCAGGTGTATGAACAGTTTGAAGAATCTCCAAGCCCAAGTATATGTCCTTATTTTATTCAAGAAGGGAACTTCATGTTCGATCGGGAGACTTCAACTCAATATGATTTGTTTTTTGTCGAAAAAGATTAACTGTGTAACGCGTTACACAACATCATGAGTCTGTCGAAACAATCGACAGGCTTTTTTTGTTTTTTGCCACCTCCACATAAATTGCTCATTTGATGAATGAACCATTCATTCAAGGTGAAGCTATGTAAAGATGATTTGAGCTAAAGGAGGAAGTGCATGTGAGAGCTGTTACTTATCAAGGGAAAAATAGCATTGCAGTGAAGAAAGTAAATGCACCGTCGATTCAAGATCGGGAAGATGTGATCATACGTATTACATCAACAGCAATTTGTGGATCAGATTTACATTTGTATCAGGGGAATTTCCCGCTTCCAATCGGCTATGTAATTGGGCATGAACCAATGGGGATTGTGGAGGAAGTTGGCCCGGATGTCACAGCCGTAAAAAAGGGAGACCGTGTCGTCATTCCATTTACAGTTGCATGTGGTAAATGCCAATATTGCGATCATCACTTAGAAAGCCAATGTGACAACTCAAACCCGCACTACGATTCGGGTGGGCTTTTTGGCTATAGTGAGAAATATGGGAACTATCCCGGAGGACAGGCAGAGTATTTACGTGTACCTTTTGGCAACTACTCCCCGTTTAAGATTCCAGAGGATTGTGAGCTGGAGGATGAACAATTGCTCTTCTTATCAGATGTCCTGCCAACCGCCTATTGGAGCGTAGAGCACGCAGGTGTGAAAAAAGGCGATACGGTCATCGTGCTAGGCTGTGGTCCTGTTGGGTTAATGGCGCAGCAATTTGCTTGGCAAAAAGGGGCAGAACGTGTGATTGCTGTCGATTACATTGATTACCGCCTGCGGCATGCAAAACGAATGAGCGGCGTGGAGGTCTTTGATTTTACAGAAGATCCCGACATGGGAGAAACGTTAAAGGAGCTCACCAAGGGCGGAGCCGATGTTGTGATTGATTGTGTGGGAATGGACGGAAAGAAGTCGCCGCTTGAAAAAATTGAGCAAAAACTCAAGCTGCAAGGCGGAACGATCGGACCCATTCAAATTGCCACAAAAGCCGTTCGCAAATGTGGAACAGTGCAGATGACGGGTGTGTACGGCGGCCTGTACAACATGTTTCCATTAGGCGCTTTTTTCGCAAGAAACGTCACCCTGAAAATGGGCCAAGCCCCGGCGAGAGGATACATGTCAAAGCTCTATCAAAAAGTGACAAGCGGTGAAATTGATCCTAGAGCGATTATTACTCACAAATTGCCATTAGATGAAGCTGCTCATGCGTACCACATCTTCAATGACAAACAGGATGATTGTATAAAGGTCGTTTTAAAGCCATAAAAAAAGAAGGCTTAGGAATATTCCTAAGCCTTTAATGTGTGCTCGTCCATCATTTTTTCGATTAATTCAAAAAATGTTTTTTTATCTTCCTCTGAAAGGTGGTTGAACAATTGATTCACAAGTAGCTGGCGATTGTCGATCATTTGTTTAGCAATTTGTTCACCCGATTCAGAGAGTTCAATCCACACAGTACGGCGGTCATTATTATTTCGAGAGCGGATGATCAGCCCTTCGTCTTCTAAGTGATTGAGAGCGGTTGTTGTTGCAGAGGGAGATAATGAAACTTCCTGCAGAATATTTTTCACAGTACATGATTGATGGCGGTAGATGATACGTAAAATAAACCCTTTAACATTCGTGACGTTTTTCGGAATATTTTCTTCATCTATTTGTTTCGTCGCTTTTAAATACTTTGTCAGTGCATGGTCTAACAAACTTGCCTCTAGCTCGAAATGTTGCATTCTCCATACCTCTTTTCCTATTGCATTCGCATTTTCCGATCAATTACTAGGTCTATCTTATCATAATAATCAACATGATTTAAACCAAAATGGAAGACGGCTATAAAATTACCTATATTATCAATTAATATAAAGAACAATTCCAAAATGAAATGATTTTACTTTCAGCTGTTTTTATTTTAGAATGTGAATGAGATAAAATCTGCCAACCCAATTCGCTGGAAATTGGCTATTGGAAATCAAACGTTTGGAGATGAAGATATTGAATACTTTACAGGCATTACTCAACGACAGAATGGAACGCTCTTCACAAATTGAGGCGGTAACTGGCGGAGGGGTGTCTTATACATTTGAAGAATATGCAAAACGCATCGACCAGCTTGCTCATTACTTACATCAAAAAGGAATTCGAAAAGGTGACCGCGTTTGCTTTATTTGTCAAAACCATCATCACTTTTCAACGATTATGCTGGCAGCCATTAAAGCAGGTGCAGTCGCAGTTCCGCTTAGCTGGCAGCTTACTTCGTTTGAGCTGGAAGGTATTTTGAAAAAAGCAGAGCCAAAGGCTTTATTTTTTGACCGAGAATTCCGTGACATGATTGCTGCGGTGAATGTGTCTTTAGACAACTGTCTCATGGTGGAATCTGGTGTAAATGCGAAAACAACGCAGCTGTTTGAAGACATATTGGCTTCAAATGATGGCAGTGATCTTGCGGAAGAGGTAACAGAAGAGGATCTAGCGATGATCTTATTTACCTCTGGGACAACGGGGAATCCAAAAGGCTGTATGGTCGGACATGGACGAATCTATCAATTTTTAACAAGACGCGGGAATCGAGGATTTGACTTGAAAGGGAAACGGTACTTGGCGAGTCACCCTCTCTATCATATGAGTTCAATTAATCATCTGATCGCCGCTGCCATTGAGGGGTATACGCTAGTTTTCTTACATGATGCAACACCGAAGCGCATTTTAGAAACGATCGAAAAAGAAAGAATAACGTTCATGATGGCTTTCCCATCAGCTTATACGTACATGCTGGAAGAAATGAAACGCGGTTCGTATGACCTTTCATCGTTTGAAATTGCGATTTCTGGCGGTACGAAGGTGCCGGTCCGTTTGATTAAGGACTACAAAGAAGCAGGCATTCAGATGATGCATGGCTACGGAAGCACGGAAGCATGGGTTGTCAGTGCGTGGCACCCTGCGATGGGCGAGGATAAAATGGGCTCTGCTGGTAAAGTGGATCCAGATGTAGAAGTGAAAATCGTTCATCCTGAGACTGAGGAAACACTGCCAGCTAGAGAAATTGGCGAAGTCGTCATGAGAAGCCCATTTTACTTCTTAGGCTATTATCATCAGCCTGATGCTACTGCGAAGGTGCTCAAAGATGGCTGGTTCCATATGGGAGATGCAGGCTATCTAGATAAAGACGGGTTTCTATTTATCACAGGCAGATACAAAGATGTGATTTTATACGGTGGAGATAATATCTATCCTGATCAAGTAGAAGAAGTCATTGAACAAATTCCAGGTGTGATTGAATCAGCTGTCATCGGGGTGCCGGACGAATTGTATGGTGAAGTGCCAAGTGCATATATCGTAAAAGACGAATCCGCCGATTTCTGCGAAGAAGATGTGGTGAACTATTGTCAGGAACGTTTGGCAGATTACAAAGTGCCATCCATTCATTTCATCAGTGAGCTGCCAAAAAACAAGCTTGGTAAAATCATGAAGAAAGATTTACGTGAATTGGTTGTGAATGCTTAGTACCTATTCTGCTATAATGAAATTTGAATGATTTTTTGTTTTTCTAACGTTTTGGAGGGAAAGGGTTTGCGACATATTCTTCGTAAGAAACACATTCACGATTTGTTGGAACAGAGCAGACAGCAAAAGGTAAAGAAAACGCTGGGCGGGCTCGATCTCACGCTTCTTGGTATAGGGGCAGTGATTGGTACAGGGGTTATGGTGTTAACTGGTATTACAGCGGCTAAAGATGCAGGACCGGCTGTCATTTTCTCCTTTGCGATTGCAGCCATTGTGTGCAGTTTGGCAGCACTTTGTTATGCAGAAATGGCTTCAGCGCTTCCTGTATTCGGCAGTGCGTACATTTATTCATATACGACCATGGGCGAGCTTGTAGGCCATTTGATGGGCTGGACCTTATTGTCTGTCTATATGCTGACTGCTTCAGCTGTTGCCAGCGGCTGGTCGAGTTATTTCAACAGCCTGCTCGAGGGATTTGGAATTTCGATTCCGCATCAATTTTTAGCGGGGCCGGAGCAAGGCGGATATATGAATCTGCCGGCGATTATCATTGCTTTACTGATTGCGTGGATCTTATCTAGAGGAACGAAGGAAAGTAAAAAATTTAATAATATCATGGTGTTTGTGAAACTCGGTATTATTGTTCTTTTCATTGTAGTAGGCGGCTTTTATGTACAGCCATCCAATTGGCAGCCGTTTATGCCGTTTGGCGCAGAAGGCGTCATTGCCGGTGCTGCTGCTGTGTTTTTTGCCTTTTTAGGGTTCGATGCAATTTCTGCTTCAGCAGAAGAGGTGAAAAATCCGCAGCGGAACCTGCCAATTGGGATCATAGGTTCATTACTTATTTGTACGATCATTTACATTGTCGTTTGTTTGGTCATGACAGGCATGGTGCACTATACACAGCTGAATGTCACAGAGGCTATGTCATATGTTCTGCAAAGTGTACATCAAAATAGCGTGGCTGGTATTATTTCTGTTGGTGCGGTCATTGGATTGATGGCTGTGATTTTCGCCAATAATTATGCGGCAACTCGAATTGCCTATGCGATGGGCCGAGACGGACTTTTGCCTAAAGTGTTTTCAAAAACAAACAAAAGTGATACGCCTGTTGCTAGCATATGGATGATTGGCGGAATGACAGCTGTTATTTCAGGCTTTATTGATTTGAAGGATCTGTCCAACTTAGCGAATATCGGTGCGTTATTAACGTTTGCCATGGTCAGTTTATCTGTGCTTATTTTGAGAAAGACACATCAGCAGCTTGAGAGGGGCTTCAGGGTTCCTTTTGTGCCGGTTTTGCCGATTATATCAATGGGCTGCTGCTTGTTCCTTATGCTCAACTTACCAGGCCGGACATGGCTTTACTTTGGGGTTTGGCTGTTAATCGGTGTCGTCATGTATGCAGCGTATTCAAACAAACACAGTGAATTAGCGAAATCTTCATGAGAAAAAGGTGCAAATCCGTTGACGATTTGTGCCTTTTTTCATACGATTTGGGATAAGCTATAAAAGAGATAATGGACGGAACAAGAGGAGGATGAGGGATATGATTAGTGTTAGTCCTTATATTGTTGTAGAAGATGTGAAAGAATCTCTTCAATATTATCAAGGGATTTTTGGTGGGGATATTCAGATCTTAAATGAACACCAGGACCGTGTCCTGCATGCTGAATTGCATCTTGGGGAATCACTGCTTCATTTTTCAGATACATTTGGACGCACGCCAAAGCCAGAGAATCTCAGATTGATCATGCAGTTTGACAATGAAGAAGAACTAAAGGCTGTCTATGAAGCGCTGGAAGCTGATGGAGATGTACTGGTCGAATTACAGGATACCTTCTTTGGCGCACTTCACGGACAAGTACAGGACCGGAAAAATGGGTTGATCTGGGTGCTGAATTATATGAAATAGACGAAGACCTTCACGAGTGTGAAGTTTCAGCGTGTAGACAAACCCTCGCATTCGGTGTCAGGTCTGCGCTCCGATGCTCACGAATGTCCAATTCGCTCCGGTACTCGCCCTTCCTAGACTGCAAAGGTTTTCTATCACGCTGAAAAGAAGACAAAGGGCTAAATTCAAGATCATTTTAGCCCTTTGTCAACAATCTGTACCTTCACGAGTGTGAAGGTTTTTTTGTGAGTGTTTTTATTTTCTGAAAAATGGAAAATATGCTATGTTGGAAGAATAAGGACAAGGAGAAGGGTGGCAAAGGAATGGAACAAATTGAGTTTCAATCAATCCAAACAAATGGTGTAACACTTCATACAGCAATGGCTGGACCGGAAAATGGCCCGCTGCTTGTGCTGCTCCACGGGTTTCCTGAGTTTTGGTACGGCTGGAAAAATCAAATCATCCCCTTGGCTGAGGCAGGCTATCGTGTTGTTGTTCCTGATCAAAGAGGCTACCATCTAAGTGACAAGCCAGAAGGAGTCGAATCCTACGTATTAGATAAACTGAGAGATGATATTGTGGGTTTGATCAAGACGCTGAGCCCGAACCAAAAGGCGATTGTCGGCGGACATGACTGGGGCGGAGCTGTTGCTTGGCATTTGGCTTCAACCCGTTCTCAATATGTCGAGAAATTAATCATTGTCAATATGCCGCATCCGCGGGTGATGATGAAGGTTCTTCCTTTTTATCCGCCGCAGTGGAAGAAAAGCTCCTATATCGCTTTTTTTCAGCTTCCGAATGTTCCAGAGGCAGCACTTCAAGAAAATCACTTTCAAAAGCTGGATGAAGCCATTGGGCTGACGGCAAGACCGCATTTGTTCACGAAGGAAGATGTCTCAAGCTACAAGCTCGCTTGGACGCAGCCAGGCGCCTTGACCTCAATGCTGAATTGGTATCGAGCCATCAAAAAAGGCGGCTTTGAAAAGCCGATTTCCAAACGAATTCTCGTCCCTGTTCGCATGATCTGGGGGATGGAGGACAAATTTTTAAGCAGAAAGCTGGCGAAGGAAACGATCAAGATCTGTCCAAATGGCCAGCTGATCTTTGTCGATGATGCTTCTCATTGGATCAATCATGAGAAACCAGAGGTCGTCAACAAACTTATACTTGAATTTTTGACATAAAGAAAAAAGCTCTGATCAGTTGACCAGAGCTTTTTTGATTTATCCGATTTGATTCTTTTTCAATGTAGCAGGTTCGTCGTCCCAGCATTCAATTTTCTCATTGTTTGGAACGGCATTTTTATAGAAAACAGGATCTTTGCCTTCTTTTTTCTGTCTCGTGTAGTCCTTCAGTGCTGCGAAGGCGACCTTAGACAGCATGGTAATGGCGATGAGGTTGACGATGACCATGAGTCCCATGAAGAGATCGGCTAGACCCCAAACGAGAGGAACAGTGGCAACCGCACCGAACAGAACCATTCCAATAACGGCAATTCGATAGATGTTCAGCCAAATTTTATTCGCTCCAAGGAATTCAATGTTCGTTTCCCCATAGTAATAGTTACCGATCAATGTACTGAACGCGAATAGGAAAATCATGATGGCAAGGAAGCCAGAGGCCCATGGTCCAATATGCTGACTAAGAGAAGCCTGCGTTAATTCAATTCCTTGCAGGTTTGTTGTTTTATACGCATCAGAAAACAGAACAAGGAAGGCAGTGCTTGTACAAATAATTAACGTATCTGTTAACACGCCGAATGCTTGGATTAATCCTTGTTTAACAGGGTGGCTGGTGACAGCTGTTGCTGCTGCGTTAGGTGCACTACCCATACCGGCTTCATTCGAGAAAAGACCGCGTTTAATTCCTTGTAATAAGGCACCGCCTAGCGTACCGCCAGCGAACTGTTCAAAACCGAAGGCGTGTTTCACAATCGTGCTGATGACACCAGGAAGTTCCGTGATATTTGTGACAATGACAAAGAACGCAATTCCGATATAAGCAACCGCAAGCACAACGACAATGTATTCAGAAGCCTTTGCGATCGCTTGGATTCCTTTGAAAATGATCGCTGCAAAAATGACAGCCATCACAATACCGACGGTTAAACGGTCTAAACCAAAGGAGTTTTTAAAAGCGACAGTGATCGTATTTGATTGAACCGCATTAAAGACGATTCCAAAAGAAATCGTAATCAGGATCGCAAATAAAATCCCCATCCAGCGCTTGTTTAACCCTTTTTCCATGTAATAAGCAGGTCCACCGCGGAAGCCTGTTTTGTCTTTTACTTTATATACTTGAGCTAGTGTACTTTCAACGAAACTTGAGGCAGATCCAATAATGGCTACGATCCACATCCAAAAAATTGCGCCAGGGCCGCCAATGGCAATAGCGATAGCAATCCCTGTGATATTCCCTGTCCCTACACGTGCTGCCATACTGATGGCAAATGCTTGGAACGGTGATATTCCCTCTTTTTCTTTTCTTCCTTCCTTCAGGACACGCAACATTTCTTTGAGCATTCTTACTTGCAGGAAGCGTGTTCTATATGTGAAGTACACCCCAACACCAAGTAACAGAGCAATCACAATATAAGTCCAAATAAAATCATTTGTATGTGTTAAATAAGATAGCAAAGCTTTTTCGTTCATAACATCACCTCTTCGAATTCATCACTGTTCTTTTTAAAAAATACTGAGATCCCACTCTTTGGCGAGCTTTTTCAGCATCATGACACCGGTAATACTATTTCCGCAATCGTCAATGGCGGGACCGTAAATGCCAATTCCACAGCCTGTCTGAAACGGGAACTCTCTTCTTGCGCTTGGCGGAACGCAAGCCATAATGCCTCCAGACACGCCACTTTTGGCTGGAACGCCTACGAAAGCAGCAAAATTCCCAGACGCATTATACATGCCGCATGTCAGCATCAATGCCTTTGTTAGTCTGGCGATATCCTTTGGGATGACTTGGACTTGTTTAAAGGGATGGTAGCCATCACTTGATATAATCAGTCCAATCAAGGCGATGTCCTCTGTTGTGACCTCGATGGAACATTGCTTTAAATACACTTCTAACGTGTCCTCGACATCCGATTCTAAATAATTGGTTTCTTTTAAATAATAAGCAAGTGCCCGATTTCGGTGTGCAGTTGCCCATTCTGATTGATAAACCTCTTCATTAACAGAAGGACGCTTACCTATTAAGTTTTCGATTAAATCGAAAATATATGCTAGCTTTTCTGTAGAAGTCTTTCCGGGAAGGATGGAGGATACGGTAATAGCTCCAGCATTAATCATTGGATTAAAGGGCTTCCCTGGTTTGTGCATCTCAAGACGGTAGATGGAATTAAATGCATCACCAGTTGGCTCTACATCTACCCGATCCAAGACGTAAGGTACGCCTCTTCCTAAACAGGCAGCTATAAAGCTGATGACTTTTGAGATACTTTGCAGGGTAAAGGGAACGTCCCAATCACCATATCGTACAGATGATCCATCTGGGCCTATCACGCTGATACCAAGTTGAGAGGAATTCACTTTTCCAAGTGCTGGAATGTAGCCAGCATTCTGCCCGTTTGTGTAATACGGACGTATTTCTTCTGCCCATTGATCAACAGAAGACTGGCATGCGTGTTGTGTATTTTTAGAAATTGCTGTTTTCATACGATTCCTCCAATCAAAAATCAAAAAGTACCCTATTGAATTGGCGGATGACAAAAAATGCGATCAAATAGGCACGAAAACATGTTACACATCTTCAAAGAACTTGTCATGCGCTGCTTGCACCACTCCTTTACACCTAAATATATGTACAAATGAAGGCATTGTCGGCGGAAAAACAAAAAGGGTTTTTAGTGAAAATTCAGAAAACGCTTACATATAGTTTCACTAAAATTGTTCATTCAATTTATCTTGGAAACTACACAATCTGACGTAAATCTACAGAAAAACTTACAAATAAAAATCAGTCTGTCGATTATTGTCGTCAATGCTCAAAACACTGAATAGCTGAAAGGTCACCTTGCTGCCCCGGAGAATAGTCATAAAAAAGGGTTTTGAGGATAAAAGGAGCAGTGAAAATTATTTTTTTGTACATTGTGGAGAAAAGAGACTCCTTGTATACTGTGGCTATGTAAACAGGGGAAGGGATGTCAGTCATTTGAGTTTAAATCAGCTTGTCAAAAAGGACGCATTCATTTTAATTTTTATGATGGTCATTGTGCCGCTTGCAGGAGAGCTGAAGTTTTATCCTGTGAATGAGACGTTTCGCATCAGCTTTGGCGCACCTGCGTTTTTCTTTTGCTTATTACTCTTAAGAAAATCTAGACCGCTATTGCCGGGATTTTTAACAGGCGCAGCTATTGTACTTTTTCGGGTAGGCTTAGATTTGATTCAGCAGAATGCTGATCTAGCTTCTTCATTTTATCAGCAATTCCCAAGCTTCTTTTTCTATTTCACTTATGCTTTCCTGTTTTTTGCTGTCCGTACAGGACGCTTTAAACAGCGCTCTATTTTCATTGGGATCATCGGTTTGATGATCGAATTAGTTGCTGATTTTGTCGAGCTGTTTGTACAATTTTTAGTGTTTGATACAACGATGACCTTATCAAAGCTGAGCGATATGTTCCTCATTGCGTTTGCTCACAGCTTTGTGGTGATCAGTTTTTTTAATATGATGAAGCTGTATGAGGCGCAATCAAGAGAAAAGCAGATCATGAAACAAAATGAGCATATGATGATGGTCATTTCGAATTTATACGAAGAAACGGTGCATTTAAAGAAAACGTTAAAACATACAGAGCATATTACACAGGAATCATACCGGCTTTACCGTCTGCTGCATGAACACGAAGCAGGGAAAAAATTGAGTCAGGAGCTGTTAAAGCTTGCAGGAGAAATTCATGAAGTGAAAAAGGATAATCAGCGTATTTATGCTGGGCTTTCAAAGCTGATTTCGAAGGAAAATATGCAAGACTATATGAAGGCGGAAGAGCTCGTTCAAATTGTGATCCGCATTCAAGAGAAATATGCTCTATCTCTTGGGAAAAACATCTCCTTTACATCTGATATAAAGGGCATTCATCTGCATGATTATCATGTGTTTATTTTCTTATCGCTGATTAATAATTTAATGGCCAATGCAGTCGAAGCAATAAAAGATACCGGGATGATCTCACTCGAATTGAAAGGAAGTCATGATAAAATAGAGATTCGGATTGAAGATGATGGACCAGGGATTCCTAAAAAAATGAGAGAGATTGTGTTTGATCCAGGGTATACCTCCAAATTTGATGCATTTGGAACACCGTCTACTGGGATTGGCTTATCCTATGTGAGAGAGCTGGTACAAGAGCTTGGCGGTCATATTCAAATCGAACCAAAAGAAACAAAAGGTACAGCATTTCTGCTTGTCCTTCCTATACAAAATTTAATACAGAGAGGGTGAGTGTATGCGATTCTTCATTGCAGATGATGATCGTGCAATACGCTCGATTTTAGGTCAAATCATAGAGGATGAGGATTTGGGAGAGGTCGTAGATGAAGCGGGTGACGGAGTTGGATTAGAGGCACATTCACTGAACCTCAAGAAAGTAGACATCCTTTTGATTGATCTTTTAATGCCTGCTAGAGATGGCATTCAAACCATCCGCCATATCCACCCTGAATTCAAAGGCAAGGTCATTATGATTTCCCAAGTAGAGGCGAAAGAGATGATGGCAGAAGCCTATGAACTAGGGATTGAATATTATATCCATAAGCCTGTCAATCGCATTGAAATCGTCAGTGTGATTCGAAAAGTCATGGAGCGGATCAAGCTGGAAAAATCGATTTACGATATACAAGCCTCTCTTCGCCACGTGCTGCCATTAGAGCCTGTGATTTCTCAAGGTGCGGGCGCTGAGGCGAAGAGAAGGACGATGAAAGAAGCTGGGGAGTTCCTCTTATCTGAGCTGGGAATTGTCGGCGAGAGCGGCTCTAAAGATTTACTGGAGATACTCATCTACTTACATGAAACACAGTCAGCCAATTCTCATGAGGTCAATTTCCCGCCGCTAAAGCAGCTGTTTATCAAAACAGCAGAAAGAAAACTGGCTCATGATGCAACCGATGTAGAGGTGATGCGGGAAGTGAAAGCGGCGGAGCAGCGGATTAGACGAGCTATTCATCATTCCTTGAATCATTTTGCCTCACTAGGATTAACAGATTTCTCAAATCCTAAGTTTGAGCACTACGCGTCGAAGTTTTTCGATTTTACCGATGTCAGCCAAAGAATGAAAGAAATGCAGAAGACATCTTCTCCCGCAGGATCGACGGGCAGAGTCAATACAAAGAAATTCGTACAAATCTTTTATTTTGAGGCAAAGCAGTTATTCGAAGGAATGAGCTGAGGAAAATCTGTTGGTATGATTGGAGAAAATAAACAGAGGAAGTCTGTCTTTCCTATGATCTATCGTGATCTTCAGGTGTTTTTATAATTTAACTGATCATTCTGATTTTTCTTTTTTCTTGAAAATGAAACCCTCCTGTGCAATCGTTTGTTAAAATAGTGAGGTTAGACTAGAATGTCGGAGGTTTTATTTTGGGAAAAATTAAACGAAATGCGCTCTGCCCTTGCGGAAGCGGAAAAAAATATAAACATTGCTGTGGTCAAAAATCAGGCGGAGAACAAACGTCTGAGCTTGTGTTTAAGGAAGCTGTACAAGTCCAAAAGGATTTAATGAATTATGCTTTTTCTAAGCATCAAAGAGCGATCAATCAATTCATTAATGAGTTTTCTTTCCTTGCAGATATGGATAAAGAAACGCAACAAATCTCAGTTTTCCATTTGAGTGTATGGGGCATCTTCTTCCGTCCATTAACTGATCAGAAAGAGACCATTTTCCAAGAATTCCTGACGAAGAAGGCAGAGGATATTACCCGTCCGAAAACAAGACAAGTGGTCCAGTCTTGGACAGACATGGAGCCATCATTGCTTTTATTAAATGAAAAAACGGACGAGTCTCTTTACTTTGAGAATATGATAACAGCGGAGAAGGTTGAAGTAGATGTAAAACCTGATCAAACGGTACTGCCTGAAAAGGGAAGTCTCGTGCTCGGTTTTCCTGTTCAATTTGAAGAAAAGGCAGAGTTTTTCATTCAATATACGATGTTTGCGAAAGAGTTTACAGATACTCTTCTTCTTCAGGTCCGCCAGCTTGTTGACGCATATGAAGCAAATGGAGGAGCGCGCAGCACATTTATGAGAGAATCATTTCCTGATGTGCTGAAGTGTATGTTTGCGAAGCAAGAAGTAGAAGAATCAGAGACACCTGCTCAAACAGAAGGCGATGCAGGTCTATCAGCAGATCGTATGGACTGGGCAAGTGACGTCCAGCTGGAAACTGCTAAGCTGATTGAAGACGGAATGAAGGAGCACGGTGACCAAAGCCTGACAGATGGTGCTTTAACGGTTTGGAAAGCCTACTGTGATCAGAAATCACCTGTGATCCGTAAAGCAGCGTCATTTGCTGCCGGAATCGAATACTACATTCATTCACTTGCAAGCGATGCCCCGCTATCTCAAGCACAAGTAGCGAAAAAGTATGGTATTAGTGCGTCGACTGTATCGAGCCGTTTTAAAGATATCGAAAAAGCGGTGAAAGAAGAGCAAGAGGCGACAGTATAATCTAAAAAAGACGCGGCACCTTCAGAGGCCAGCGTCTTTTTTAGATTATCTCGTTTTAATAAAACCACTCATGTACTGCTCTGTATTATAATCATTGAGGTCAATTTTCCATTGACCCTCCCCATTACGTTTCATTTTCACTTCATATTCAGCTGGGCTGGAAACGGGAGGAAGTTTTTCGAATTCAGATGCGTACATGTTTAAGCTTTTTTTATACAATTCTTCTTTAGAACGGATTTTCCCGTTGTAAAACTCGTCTCTTTGCTTGTCTAGCTTGTCTTTTAAGTTAGAAGCATCAATGCCTGTTACTTGAGCGACAACCTTTGCTTCGTCATCAGAGATGGTTTTCACACTTGTTTCTACTTTCGCTTTATCCTTCATGGTGTTTTGAATGCGTTTGTACATCGACAGAATATCTCGGTCACTCACTTCATTTCCGTATATTCCTGCACTTCTTTTGAAGTCTTTTACAAACATCTCATGGTATTTATTGACGACATCCGATTGGTTGTCACCCGTTAAATCTGCGAATTCATCGTTCTTTTTATCAAAAACAATAATATCGGTATAAGCGGATAACGCTTTTGCTGGGTTATCCAGCTTTTTTGCTGAATCGAGTATTTTGTTTCCATCTAGGTCGATTTGGATGGAATCACTGTTTTTCTTGATGCTGTCCTGATAAACAAACTGATATTTTTTCCCTTTGTCTACTAGGAAATAAAGTGCTCCTGAAAGTGACTTGCCTTTGTTCAATGAACCAAGGTCAAGACGGTCTTTGCTGCCGTAGAATTTTAAATCAGATACTTTGGCATCGTCCTGATAAAGGGAGAAGTCAGAGTTATATAATGAAAGGGCTTTGTCACCTTTATTTGTGATCGTCAGATTGACTTTTAGTACCAATTCATTGTCTCTCAGGGTAGTTGTTGAGTCTTCTGGTAACGTATATTCGTAGCTATTAACTTTTACCTCTGCTGTTTTCGTTGACTTTTGATCAGCGTCGGTTGATTTGGCTGAGCTCTGGCAGGCTGCAGAGATGATCATCACGAATGAAATCATGAGGAGTGCACTTATTTTTTTAAGATTCACAGTTGATGCTCCTTTGCTTTTCTTTCGTCATTTCATTCCCGCTATCTGACTAAGAAAAAAGAAACAGATAGAATGGTATATTCGGGTGTTAAAGGGGAAAATATCCTAATGACGATTTGCACTATTCATTCTATCGAAATTCATTCATGATGAGGAATAGGTTTTAGTCCCTATTTTTGATCATTTTTAACACAATCATCTATAAAATAAGGAATTAAATAAGCACAATATACTAGTTAATAAGTATTGATTTATAGATTTATTTTAGGTTTTAAATGTTTTTTGTATAAAAATCTTGAAGTGAAGGTAGTTTTTATTTCACGAGGCGGTGCCGGATGGCGAAGACGACAGCCTGTGTACGGTCTTGTGCATTGAGCTTTTGTAAAATACGGTGCACATGCGTTTTTACCGTACTTTTGCTGATAAATAATTGATCAGCAATGTCTTCATTCTTTAAGCCATAGGCCATTTGCTGTAATACATCGCGTTCACGTTCTGTGAATGATTCGTGAAGCAGATGAGTGTGATGTGTATCATTTGCCTGCTGAAGAGCTCGTGCCATCATGTGCTCAGAGGCTGCCGTTCGAAAGACAGATTCACCAGCAAAGGCGGTGCGGATGGCCTCAATTAATTCCTCAGGCATTGTATCCTTCAGCAAATAACCGACTGCCCCTGCACGAATTCCGTCAAAGACGTATTCTTCCGTATCAAAGGTCGTGAGAATCACAACTTTTACATCTGGAAGCTTTTTTAAAATGTGCTCTGTTGCTGTGATGCCATCCATTCCAGGCATTTGTACATCCATCAGCAGTACGTCTGGAGTGTTGGTCGAGCAAAGCGTAACCGCCTCCTGACCGTCTGACGCCTCCCATATGACGTTAATATCCTCTTGAGCGCTTGCAATATAACGAAATCCTTGGCGGATCAGCGGCTGATCATCAATAATGCCAATCTTAATAGGGTTTGTCATGCCTTGGAGTCCTCCTTGATAGGAATTTGAATATGAATACAGAAGCCGTGCGGCTCGCGTATGGACGTCTTGAGGGAACCGCCTGCTGCGTCACACCGTGCCTTCATGCCTGACAGCCCAAAGCCAAATGAAAGATCTTTTTCGCTGGTCAAATATCCATCGTCTTCAATGTTCATCATCAGCTCATGCTGGTGGTTATATAGTGTAATGGTCATCGCGGTCGCCTTGGCATGGCGAATTGTATTGGTGATGGCTTCTTGTAAAATGCGGTAAAGCAGTTCAGAAACGGAGAGCGGCCATTTTTTATACGTAAGCTGCTCTGTATGAAAGTGAATGTCAAGCTCACCCGATATCTCTCCTTGCTTGATGAGGCTGCGAAGTCCGGCAAGTCCGAGACCTGCATCATCTGACGCCATATGATGAACCACAGAACGAACCTCGGCGAGACAATTTTTGGAAATATTGATCAGCTCCTGAAACGTCTGCTCCATCTGCTCTGGTTCTTCCTGCTTTAAACGGTAGGGCAAAGACTGCAGCTGGACAATCATCGAGGTTAATTGGTGTCCGATGCTGTCATGCAGGTCACGTGCAATTCTGCTTCGCTCCTCCAGCACTGCAAATTGGAGAGATTGAACGGTCGCTTCTTCAAGCTCCATATGCGCCTTTTTCAATTGTTCATGGGCTTCTGATAATTCCTTGTGAACCAATTGCAATTCTCCGAAGTGTTCTTCCTTTAATTCCTGTTCACGCCGCCGCATTCTAGAAATCAAAACAAGTGTATACACAAGCAGCTGGAATAGCGGGAGAGTGATCACCATGTTCCAAGAAAAATCGTTTACATAATAGCTGATCCCACTAGTGAAAAAGATGATAGCAAATAGATAGGGGTGATGCGCCTCTGAAAAACGAAAAGCGATAAAGCCAATCATAAAAAAGGTCAGCCCAATACTGTCTTGAATCTGACCTGTCACCAGCCACAAGAGATGTGTCAGAATCCACATTAAGAAGAGCATAGAAAATTGCTTTTTAGGTGACAGCTTGCTTTTTGGAAAAAGACAAAGGAGAAACACCAAATAGACGAAGGTTCGAAACACCAATTCGCCTATTGAAAGGGGCTCATACATTTGAATATACATATAGATCAATACAAGGCCTAATACGAATTTCCGCCTTATTTGACCTAAAAGCTTGAGTGGCTGCTGAAGGTTCATATCAAAAACTCCTGTCTGTCAGTTAATAGCAGCAGATGCCTTGATGTTCATATATTTTTTTAAAAGAATAAAACGTAATCCGATCATACTGCCGATTGGAAGGAAGGTCAGGCCATTTGCGAAAATAATCAGGGAATGACCGCCATCCTGTACAATTGAACCTACTGTCATCCGGATAAGGATGATTCCGATGAAAAAAAGTGTTCCATAGAGTGAGCTGGCGGCGGTGATACGCCCCGACTGTTGATCATATGTTACTTTGTATAGTTTACCTCTCCATAGCCCGATTGCAAAACCTGTGAGTGCAAAGACCATCATTGCAAGCAGGCTCATCGCCGTAATTTCAATATGCTGGGTAAAGGAATAAGAGAGTGTGCCTAATAAAATGAGCGGTCCTATGAGAAGCCTGATGGGGCGGATTTCTTTTTCCTTGCCCGTTCTTAAAAGCAGAATAATCATAATGATGACAATTTGAATGGTCATGAGAAGATCTCCTTTTCGTTTTAGTCTATCTTCATCATACGCATCTTCTATTTTCGCAGCGTCCACCTGCAGGTTGATTTTTAGAGAGCGGTATACTTGAATGTTGGAAATGATTCGTGGGAAAATAAGGATGATTATGTAGATAAGGGAGATGAGCTTTTGAAAAAGGTAACGCTTGGACGAACTGATTTGCAGGTAAATCCGATAGGGCTTGGTACGAATGCAGTAGGCGGGCATAATTTATTCCCGAATCTAAGTGAGGATGCTGGACGGGAGCTTGTGGAGACGGCTCTTGATCAAGGTGTCAATTTCCTAGATTCTGCTTTTATTTATGGGCTGGGCCGTTCAGAGGAATTAATCGGTGAGATCATTGCCAAAAGAGGCGGCAGAGAAAAGCTTGTCCTTGCGACAAAAGGGGCTCATAAGGAAGTAAACGGCCAAATTGAACTTGATAACAGCCGTGATTTCTTAAGAGGGCAGGTCGAAAATAGCCTGAAACGGCTGCAAACTGATTATATTGACTTGTACTATATGCATTTCCCGGACGGACGCACGCCGCTCGAAGAAGTAGCAGGCACATTAAAGGAATTGAAGGATGAAGGGAAAATCAGGGCAATCGGTGCATCAAACCTTGATTTTGAACAGCTTCAAGCCTTTAACCGAGATGGCTACTTAGACGTGCTTCAATCGGAGTATTCTCTGCTGAAACGTCAGGCAGAGCAGGATCTTCTTCCATACTGCGTTGAGCATGGGATCTCCTTTATTCCTTATTTCCCATTGGCATCAGGCTTGTTGACCGGGAAATTTACAAAGGATGCGACATTTGATGATATTCGAGCAAAGGACCCGCTTTTCCAAGGCGATGCATTCCTTTCAAATCTCGAAAAAGTAGACAAGCTGAAAGCCATTGCCCAATCAAAGAATGCAGAAACAGCACACGTCGCACTCGCTTGGCTCTTAGCGCAGGATGGCATTGATGCTATTATTCCAGGGGCAAAACGAGCAGACCAAGTGCTGCAAAACCTAAAAACAAACGATGTTCAATTAACAGAAGAGGAAATCAATCAAATTGATAAAATCTTCTCTTAACACTAAAAAAAGGTGCAGCTATGCACCTTTTTTTTATGACATGGTGAGAGGGATTTTGATGACGAGCCGCAAATTTGGAGAACGGTAAGTGAAATCAAGTGTACCGTCTGCCTTTTCAACAAGCTGTTGAATGATATACGTCCCCATGCCTTGATGATCGCCGCCTTTTGTCGAACGGCCAAAAGTTTTGAATAAATGATCTAGCACGTGTTTTTCCATACCTTTTGTGCTGTTTTCACAATGGATTAAAAATAATCCGCTCCGAATAGAGGTCGTGACCGAGATGCTGCCCTCTTTTCCGGCTTGCTTCGCTTCAATCGCTGCATCTAGGGCATTATCAAGCAGGTTGCCAGTAAAACTAACCTGATCCGCCTTTGAAAAGGGAAGCGATGAAAAGGGTGCTTGAAGGTCTAGTGAAAGTGCAATGTCCTCTTTCTCAGCCCGCTCCAAAAAGGAGTGTAGGGTAGAGGCCAAATAAGCATTTTCGCCTTTCATCCATGGGAAATGTTTGACGTATTGCTGAATCAAATCTTTGATCTCACGCTCGTCGTTCGACGAGGAAAAGGCATTTAAATGTCTGGCTGTTTCATGATGTTTACTGCGCATCTCAAGAAGTAATTCGTTGGTTCTTGATTCTGCTTTTATGAGCTCTTGAAGCCGTCCATTTAACTGTTTTTCTGTCTGCATCACCTTCAATGAGAGGATATCAACTGTCACCATCATGATGAGCGCCAAAAGATAGGTCAGCCCATTCGGTTGCGTTACAAACAGCAAAAGACCTGCGCAGGTGATGAGTAGAAAAGCGCCTAATATCACATCACCACTCGTATGAGGCAAAAATCTTTTGTACATGAAAAATGTATAAACACACATCGCGCAAAAGGTAAGAAGCCACAACATAATGGATGGTAACGGCAGAAAGGCTTCAGCAGCTGCATGAAACGCAAGACCTAACCATATGAGGGCATAAATGCGAAATCCAAGATAGAAAGCGTTCACGTTCGTTCTCCTTAAAAATAGTATTTCTTAAAGAATTCTAATTGCTGCTTGGTCATCATGGCTTTTTTATCTGTACCTTCAAAAGACACGATATACGAATTTTTAGCATACGCCGAGAAATTCTTAATGTAATGAATATTGATGATAAACGATCGGTGGGAGCGGATAAAATCCTTTTCAGCCAGATCGCCCTTTAACTCGTTTAATGTCTGATAGGTCTGAATATCTCCTGTCGTTGTCACGATAGTTGTTGAGCGGCCCGTTCGTTCAACAAAAATGACATCTTTTTTCTGCAGCACATGAATATCTGACTGCTGTTTAATGAGAAGCCGTCCATGAATGCTTTTCTCCTGCTTGGTGGACATATAACGCTCTAAGCATTTCGCAATTCGATCAGCTTGGTAGGGCTTCATAATATAATCATGTACATTCAAATCAAACGCATGGACTGCATATCCACTATTTCCTGTCACAAAGACCACATCGACATTCAGTGCGTGAGAGTGAATGAGGTCCGCTAATTCATAGCCGGACATTCCAGGCATTTCAATGTCAGCAAACAACAGATCAATGTCTCCTTTTTTGACCTTCTCATATGCATCCTCTGCTGACTGCGTGACAAAGACAATGTCCACAGCCTCCATCCTGCCTACAATGGCGTGCAGCTTTTCTAAATCTACTCGGTAATCGTCGACGAGACCTACTTTTATCATAAAAATCACCTATGACTATTCTTATTATTTGTCTATTTTACCATTTGTTTTTTTGAAATAGATCATTTCAAGACAGAAAAAGGACGTTTCGCGACATTTTTATATCAGGCAGGCATTATTTTTTCTATCATAGACTTAGAAAGTAAAGTTGAAAGGGGCGAACCAAATGATTACTCTCAGCGATTGCAGCTGCTGGTTTAAAGATAAGAAAAAAGTCGTGAAAGCGATGAAACATATGACGTTCTCCGTGAAGGAAGGGGAAGTCGTTGGCATCTTAGGAGAAAATGGTGCAGGAAAAACGACATTATTGCGCGCCGTAGCCACATTATTAGAGCCTACACACGGAACAGTCACTGTCGCAGGCTTTGATACAGTGAAAGAAGCAACAGAAGTGAAAAAACGAATTGGTGTCTTGTTTGGCGGAGAGACGGGGCTTTACGACCGTTTGACGGCAAGAGAAAACCTTGAATACTTTGGCAAATTGTATGGCTTAGATCAGCATGAAATCAAAGCAAGAATAGAGGATTTGGCAAAGCGTTTTGGAATGAGACAATATATGGATCGCAAGGTGAAAGGATTCTCAAGAGGAATGAAACAAAAGGTGGCGATTGCCAGAACGTTAATTCATGATCCTGACATTATTTTATTTGATGAGCCGACAACAGGCTTAGATATCACGTCGAGTAATATTTTCAGAGATTTTATCCATCAGCTCAAGCAGCAAAATAAAACGATCCTCTTTTCAAGCCACATCATGGAAGAAGTCAGCCAGCTTTGCGACAGTGTGATGATGATTCATCAAGGAGAGCTTGTGTACAAAGGGACACTTCCAGAATTATATGCACAGGAACAAAGTGAAGACTTGAACTATATCTTTATGTCGAAGCTCGCTAGGGGGATTTCATAATGTGGAAAACCGTCTTTTTGAAAGAAATGACAGATGCGCTGAGGGACAGAAAAACGTTACTCTTAACCGTGCTGATTCCTCTTTTGACGATGCTTGGACTGGTGTTCTTTTATGAAAGCATGATTGCAGATCCAGGGGATAAAGCCTATACAGTCGCCATCAATGAACAGCTTCCAGCGGAAATGAACCAAATGATCAAAGAGGTCAAAAACCTAAACCTTGAAACATTTGAAGATCCGCAGCAAGCCGTCAAGGATGGGGAGGCAAATGCTTACCTGGAAATGCCGAAAGAAGCAGGTGATATGCTCAAGCATCAAAAGCCATTCGCCATTAAAATTCATGGATATACGACAGATGATGATTCGGTGATCACGGTTCAAATGCTGCAATCATTGCTGGAGCAGTATCAAAACCAAGTGGTCGAGAAGCGTTTAGCAGTCGATCAAATCGACACGTCCGTTATTCATCCATTTGAAGTGCAATCCGTTGATGTAGAAGAAGGGGATGAAGGGGAAAATGGAGTGACCGCTATGCTGTTGTCGATTCTCCTTCCGATGATTTTGGTAACCTCCGTCATCTCAGGAGCTTTGCCGGCTGCGCTTGATATTGTAGCAGGTGAAAAAGACAGAAAATCAATTGAAGCCTTATTCCTGACGCCGGCCAGCAGACTCCAGATTCTCATCGGAAAATGGCTCGCTGTCTCTATGTTCGGTATTTTAAGTGGGATTGTGGCGATCGGCATGCTGCTTCTATCCACTTTGCTCTTTACAGAAAAGCTGAAGCAAGCTCTGAACTTTGGTGATCAAATGTGGAGCATTATCACCGTCATGTTTGCGGCGTTAATCATTTTCTCCTTCATGGTATCGATGATTGAACTGCTGCTCAGCGTGATATCGGGCTCAGTCAAAGAAGCGCAGTCGTACATGTCCATGATCATTACACTAGGTGTGCTCCCAATGTTCTTTACCATGAGAGCAGGTGCAACGCAGCTAGATACGTATTACTTTGCGGTCCCATTCCTTAATATTCATGCACTGTGTAAGCAACTGATGTTTGGGATCATTGATCCAATGTCAATCGCCCTGACACTCGGTTCCTCGGCACTGGCAGTCGTTATCCTGTTTGTCATCGTCAGAAGCTTGTTTATGAAAGAGAAATGGATGCTTGCAAAATAAAGAAACGCCCTCTTTGATAGAGGGCGTTTTCAGGTGAATGCCGATCACTGTATTTTTCAGTCTAAGAAACCGAATTGATCCAAGTTCTCTAAATAAAATTGAAAATACTCGTCATGAATATCAACTGGATATTCTTCTAACCCATTTTCGATAAGTGCACCTACAATTAAAGCATTTATATACCTATCAAGCTTTTCGCAACTATCTCTTACGGTAAATTCTGAAACATATAATCCATCTTTACTTTCTAAAATGATATCAATTCTTCTACCTTCTTGTTCATCAAGCAATAAGTGATTATACTCCCATTCTTTTACTCTTTTAGGGTTTAACGGATGAAGACGATTATGAAGTATTTGTTCACGATGATCCTTTTTTTCCTCATTCGAAAACAATTGAATCAATATACTCGGATCATCAATGACAAAACATTTATATATCTTAGTATATTCAAAGTGATCATCATTTACTAAATCTAAAATCTTTGTTTTTGAAAATTCTCTAGCTTTAAATTTAGACGTTATCATTTCAACGACTTGTTCTTTAGTAAAAATCAATTGATCTTTTTTATATAAATATTGTTTATATAGCTTTTCGTAATTATACATTATTCACCTCTATTAACTATTTAACAGGACCTCCGTAGAAAGCATGAGCTTTTGGAGTTCTTTTATAGGGATGCCAGTGATAATAATACCAATTTCTTGGGCTTAGATTTATATTTATCTACTTCATTTATTGGATCACCTTTTGGATTAGCTGCAGCTACAACTGCAACACCTCTTGACTGACTTCTAGAAGTAGACCAAGTATCCTTTCTTGATTTCATTCTAGCAATTGCCTGTGACTTACTTATTCCTTTTCCAATATATACTCCGCCCCGGATAACAGCTTCATTAATGGTTATATTTTTTATTCCTGTGTTTGTTGGCTTCTGTAGCAATTACATAACCAGCTCCTGCAACAACAATCACCGCACCAGTATGAACTAAAGAATGAGGGGTACCTTTTTTTACTTCGAGTTTACACTTCATCTTTAACACAAATAAGCAGAAAAAAATCTTAAGTACAAAAAAGAATAATCAGGATTGAATATCTCATAGTGATCAAGCTAAAGAAAGGAACACTGATTATAGAAAGAAATGTTGTCAAGGATAAGATAACTTGACTATATTCTGGCTTTTTATGATAGAGGGGGTTCACGTTCGCCAAACCAGATGATAAATCATAACAAAAAAACCCCCGGGATCGGGGGTTTTCCTTTAGTTCTTGATGAATTTCTCAACTAATGAGCTTGTTTTGTAATCGTTCAAATCAAGTTTCCATTGGTCGATATCATTTTTCTTCATGTTGACTTCTACTGTTTCTTCAGAAGATGATGGTCCTAATTTTTTAAACTCATCTGGGTAAATCGATAGTAAGTATTTTTGCGCTTCATCATAAGAAGCTGAACGGTTTTTGCTGTAGAACTCAGTTGCTTTCTCTTTCAAACGATCGACAAGCGGACTTGCATCGATTGGTGTAAGAGTGACAGTCACGACAGCTTTATCACCACTGATCGCTTTTGTTTTTGTTGATACTTTTGATTTTTCAGCTAATGTTTCTTTCACTGCTTTTAAAAGCTTATCAAGGTTTTCGTCCTTCGCTGAGCTAGAAGAAATACCAGAAGAAGTGATATAGCCTTGCTTGAATGATTTATCAAATTCGTTCACAACAGTTGATTTGTTATCACCTGTTAGTTTTTCGAAATCGTCGTTTTTCTTACCAAAAATCATCACATCAATATAAGAAGAAAGAGCTTTTGCAGACGCTTGAAGTGTATCTGCTTTTTTCATTAAGTCTTTACCTTTAATATCGAACTCTAGTGTTTTGTCATCTTTTTTAGAACCACTGCCTGGCTCTGTGTACACAAGTTGATAGTCTTTTTCTTTATCAACAACAAAGAAAAGACCGCCTTTTGTGACTTTGTCTGCATTTAAAGAGCTTGAAGATAATACTTCGTTGTAGTCATCTGGAGAGATCGTAGATACCTGTGCGTCATCTTGGTAAAGCGTGAAGTTGCTTTTATCAACATTGAGAGGCTCTTTGCTGATATTTTTTACAGATACATTCACTTTTAGTACATACTGATCATCCTGTACAGATGTATCGTATTGAGGTGGTAATGTGTACTCAGCACTTTCTACCTTTACCTCTGCTGCATCAAGAGATTTTTTGGTATCGTTTTCTTTCGCAGCTGTTTTGTCTTTTCCACCACTACAAGCAGCAGCGACAACAGTTACACACAAGATCAGAAGAAACAGGGATAATTTCTTTTTAAACATGGCGTGTTTTCCTCCTCGGGTTTATGGTGAATTTCATTGAAAAGCTGTAGTTCATATCATTCTTTTTGCACAAAAAGAAAAATACTGTATGTTTTTTACTGTAGAATGAAGCGAAAGTACTGTCAATACCTCAGTGCGTTTCTGAGGTTGATTGGCTTCAAGTAGTAAAAATGACACTAAGTTGAGAGGAGAAACTTGTAATTTATTATTTGATATCTCCTGTAGAAACTCAACATTTTATATTTTAAGGTTTTGAGTCGGATTATTGAATAGGTTCAAATGACTGTTTTTGAAGATGATGTCGCAATTAGAAGGATTTTTATGACTTGTAAATGAGTATATAGTAATGAATATTTCTTCCTGTTATGTATATGGTCACTTGGTTTGAGTGTTGTTGGCAGCGAGACACATGTCCAGCAAATTTAGACAGGCTGCCGACACTGAACATGCTTTTTCATGTAAAAATGGCAGTCATCTACACAGAAACACTACATAAAATAAAAGAGAAACGAACTGGAGGTGGATATATGGCAGTGGTAAGAGCGACAAGCTCTGATATTGATTTAATGGCCAGACTGCTGAGAGCAGAGGCAGAAGGTGAAGGGAGGCGAGGGATGCTGCTCGTAGGAAACGTGGGCATCAATCGTTTGCGTGCCAACTGCTCTGACTTTAAAGGGCTGCGTACGATTCCACAAATGATTTATCAGGAGCATGCATTCGAAGCGGTCACGCATGGTTACTTTTATCAACGAGCACGAGAAACGGAAAAAACACTTGCGCGGAGAAATATTAACGGAGAACGTTTTTGGCCGGCAAAATTCAGCCTTTGGTATTTTAAACCACCTGGCGATTGTCCGGCGACTTGGTACAATCAGCCGTTTGTGGCAAGGTATAAGTCGCATTGCTTTTATCAGCCAACCGCCGAAACGTGTGAAAATGTCTATAACACCTTTTAGCTTGATGAAACGCACAATCCTCTTAGAGTACGAATACAGAGGGTTGTGTTTTTGTTTTTTCCAAAATGGGTAACCATTGTGTATCAACAAGATGAAGCACGTGAATGGAGGAAATAAAGATGTATCAAGATTTAAAAGGGAAAACAGCCATTGTCACAGGCTCTTCAAAAGGAATTGGACAAGCGATCGCATTGCGGTTTGGACAAGAGGAAATGAATGTGGTTGTGAACTATAAAGGCGATGAAGATGGAGCTGAAGAGACCGTACAAGCCATTCAGAAGCACGGAGGTGGGGCGGTGAAAGTACACGCAGATGTCTCCAAAGAGGAAGGCATCCAAGCCATCATGGATACAGCACTGGAGCATTTCGGTACAGTAGATGTATTCGTCAATAATTCAGGCTTCAACGGCGAAGAAGCGCTGCCGCATGAGATGACGCTGGAGCAATGGCAAAACGTCATCGATGTGAATATCACAGGTGCATTTTTAGGCGCAAAGGCTGCGCTCGCCTATATGATGGAGCATGACATCAAAGGGTCCATTTTAAACATTTCCAGTGTCCATCAGGAAATTCCGCGCCCGTTCAATGTTCATTATTCCACTTCAAAGGGCGGAATGAATATGATGACGAAGACGCTCGCTCTTGATTATGCCGAAGCAGGTATTCGAATCAACGCGATTGCGCCGGGCACCATGGCAACCGAATCGAACGATGATTTACAGGATGAATTGAAAAAACAAAAGCAGCTTGAGAAAATTCCGATGAGAACCTTTGGTGAACCGAAGGAGATTGGGTCCGCTGCTGCATTCCTCGTTTCTAAGGAAGCGGCATATATCACAGGCACCACCTTATTTGTGGATGGCGGAATGACACTTTATCCTTCTCAAATTAATGATTAATCCAAAAAACATCCGCCTGTTCATCCGGCGGATGTTTTTTGTTCATAGCGTTGTGCCGCTTTGGCTGTTTTGCCGAGAAGCATCGGATACTTGCTCAGGAAGGAGATACATGGCACCATGAGCAGCAATGTGCCGATCGTATAAAAAAGTGTCCAAGAGAGCTGTGCTGTATCAGCAATATTGATACCAAGTCCATAAAAAACAAATGCTTTCATGATATCGATGCCGGCAAACTGCAAGACAAGAATGACAATAGAATTTCGCCCTAGATACGTCAAAATAGGGGAAGTTTTCAATTTAAAGCTTAAATAAATCACGGCAGCTGAACCGAGTAGAGCACATGCATAGAAAATAAAGAGATCACCGTAGTCGTTGACGCGCATATCGATCCGTGAATTAAAGCTCTGCATGTAAGCCGTCAGCACAAGCAGACCTGTACATAAAAGAAGGGTTGGATCTGTTTTTAATTCCACAAACCATTGCTTTGCTAAAAATCCAATTGAATAAAACACAACAGCCGTCAAGGCGACATTGGCGTTCCAAGGAAGACTTTGATCTAAAAGCAAGGTAGAGGCATATCCAGCACCGCCGCAAAGAACAGTCAGCAAGATCACGGCAGCGGGTTTTCCTTTTGTCAGACGATGCATAAAGAAAAATAAAATTTCCACTAAAAAGAGCGTCGTTAAAAACCAAATCGCAGGGTTATGTGTGAGTCTTGCTTCATCTGCATTGGATATGAAAATACCTGTAAACGGAACGAAGGGATCAATATCCGTTTGTCCCTTGAATGCGAAGAAGCGGGTAACGGAGAACCAAAATACATACGTAATGATGGAGAAATAGAGATAGGGCAAGAGTAAGCTTTTGGCTTTTTTCTGAATAAATGACAGAGCAGGGGATGAGGATGATCGAAACATCATGCCTGATAGTAAAAAGAAAAGCGGCATATGAAAAGAGTAAATGAATTGCTTGAGCGAATCTGGAATGGGCACATGCGCCATGACCACGAGCAGAATGCCAATTCCTTTAGCTGCATCTACCCAATCGAGTCTCTTTTTCATGTCTGTCATCTCCTTCTTTCTCAGCGGCGTAAACCGGTCATTGAATATGTACCTCTACTATATAAAAGGTACACCTCTTATGCGTTTACAGTTCGCTAACGATTAGAAGACACATTTGCGATCAGATGACAGACGGAAGGATTTTGACATCTTGATGTTACATTTCCCATTTTTTATGACAATGTAAAAAAGAAGCCTAGAAAGCTGGCTTCAAAATAATTCTGCTATTCTCTTGAAGGAACGTTGTTTTTCAATCGGATCAAAGGAATTGTTCAGAATCATGATGTCATCCGTTTGATAGCGGTCCATCAAGATCTGTAATTGCTCTTTCACCGTTTCCTTTGAGCCGACAATCATCCGCTGGCGGTTTTGCAGCACTTTTTCCTTTTCCTGTGTGGTGTAGTGATAGGCATTTGCTTCTTCTATAGAAGGAACGCGGCTGTCCAGTCCTTTTTCAACACGCAGCAGCCATAAATCTGTACTGCTGGCGATCCTGTCTGCTTCTTCATCTGTTTCACCGCAGATGACAAAGATGGCAAACATAGATTGTGGCTGGCTGGAAAAGACAGATGGAGAAAAGTGTGATCGATACGTCTCAAATGCTTGTGTGCCGCGTGCAGGATGGATAAAGTGGCCAAAAATATAGTTGATTCCAAGCTCCGCCGCCTGCATGGCACTATTTTCTCCCAGCCCAAGCAGCCAAACCGGCGGATGAGCATCAACAAGCGGAGCAGCTTTCACGCCTGCATGCGGATGGCCAGAAGGCAGGCTGTCTGATAAGTAAAAAAGAAGGTCCTTCAGCTGGCGGTCAAACTGAGACAGGTCTTTATGCACGCCGTCCGTCAAAGCGAGTCTCGTCCTTTCAATCCCGCCCGGAGATTTGCCGACTCCGATCTCAATCCGTCCAGGATAAAGGGCTTCAAGCTGCCGCGTGACCTCTGCTACTTTAAAAGGACTGTACTGAGGAAGTAAAATGCCGCCAGATCCGGTACGCAAGGTTGATGTATGAGCCGCAATATGAGCCATTAATATTTCAGGCGCTGTACTAGCGAGCCCTCTTGTGCTGTGGTGTTCAGCAAACCAATAGCGCTCATATCCAAGCGTTTCAGCCAGCTGAGCCAGCTGCGTTGTGTGAATCAATGTCTCCTGCGCTGTCTGACCTTTAGGAATGGCGACTTGATCTAATATATGAAGTGATGGCATCATCAACATCCTTTCATCAACATGCTGAATATAAGTATAAAGAAATCCATAGGTGGAAGGAAACGAAAGGGTTTATCCTTTGCTTTTATCTTTTCTATATCAACATATGAAACCACATCAATACACTCCTTATCAGCAAGAGCTGTTCATCGGGAACTTTCGACAATGTTTCACATGAAACACTTCATTAACGATATGAACGATTTCCAATGTGCATCTTTCGTTAAAAAAATATAAAGTGTTTGAAACCTATATTGAACATAGATCGTATATACTAGTAAATAGAAAAAAGAGTAAGAGGCTCCAATGTCATTTCATGAATTTTGTCGAATTTTCATGTATGATGATTTTAATAGGGTCCATCGCTTAATAAATAGATTTTTATTATGCTGGAGGAGTGATTGATTTGGCGATTACATTAGAAAAAGGTCAACGTATTGATTTAACAAAAGGGAAAACAGGGCTAACGAATATTCTTGTTGGACTTGGCTGGGACCCTGTATCAAAAGGCGGCGGATTTTTAGGGAAGCTGTTTGGCGGCGGAGGCGGCGCTGATGTTGACTGTGATGCTTCAGTGCTCATGCTGAAAAATGATAAGTTTACGGAAAATAAAGATTTGATTTATTTTGGCAACCTAAAAAGCAAATGCGGCAGTGTGGAGCATACAGGTGACAACCTGACTGGTGAAGGAGACGGAGATGATGAACAAGTCCTCGTCAACTTGAGCAAGGTGCCGGGTAATGTGAATAAATTGGTGTTTGTCGTCAACATTTATGATGCCCTTAGAAGAAACCAACACTTTGGTATGATTCAAAATGCTTACATTCGCATCGTTGATCGTTCAAACAATCAAGAATTAGTGAAATATAATTTAAAAGATGACTATGCAGGAAAAACTTCGTTAATCGTCGGAGAACTTTATCGCCACGAGAATGAGTGGAAATTTGCGGCGCTTGGAAATGGTACAAATGATGCGAAGCTTGCCGATATTACGAGAAACTATATTTAAACAGAAGGGAGAGGTTCCTAGTGGGAATTTCTTTAGCGAAAGGTCAAAAAATTGATTTAACAAAAACGAATCCGGGCTTAACAAAAGTAGTCGTCGGTCTTGGCTGGGACGTCAATAAGTATGACGGCGGACATGATTTTGATCTAGACGCAAGTGTATTCCTTTTAGATGCGGCAGGTAAAGCAAGCTCTCCATCTGACTTTGTCTTTTACAACCAAACAACTGGCGGAGGCGGAAGTGTCGTACATACAGGCGATAACCGCACTGGCGAAGGGGACGGAGATGACGAGCAGGTCAATGTTGACCTTGCAGCTGTACCAGCAAGTATTGAGAAGATTTCATTTGTCATTACGATTCATGATGCAGAAGTACGCAGTCAAAATTTCGGACAAGTGTCTAACGCATATGTACGTATTTTAAATGCAGCATCGAATGAAGAACTCATTCGCTACGATTTGGCAGAGGATTTCTCAATTGAGACAGCCATTATTGTAGGTGAATTATACCGTCATGGCGGGGAATGGAAATTCTCAGCTGTCGGATCAGGCTATCAAGGCGGTCTTGCCCGCATTGCAACGGACTTTGGCTTAGATATCGGATAACGATAACTTCCTATTTTCAAAGACAGGAGAGATACGAATATGGCGATTCAGCTTTCAAAAGGACAACGTGTCGATTTAACCAAAACCAACCCAGGGCTGACGAAAGTGATGATCGGTCTTGGCTGGGATACGAATAAATATTCTGGCGGAGCCGAATTTGATTTGGACGCTTCGGCTTTCTTGGTGGATGCAAATAATCGTTGTCAGCAAGATACAGATTTTGTGTTCTATAATAACCTTCAGCATCCGAGCGGCAGTGTCACTCATACAGGTGATAACCGTACAGGTGAGGGAGATGGAGACGACGAGCAAATTCTCGTTGATTTCTCGAAAATTCCTGCTAACATTGATCGTATCGGAATTACAGTTACGATCCATGATGCAGAGGCGCGCAGCCAAAATTTTGGACAAGTCTCTAATGCATTTGTTCGTGTTGTAAATGAAGAGGGCGGGGAAGAATTGATTCGCTTCGATTTAGGCGAAGACTTCTCAATTGAAACAGCTGTTGTGGTATGTGAATTGTACCGACACGGAAGTGATTGGAAGTTTAACGCGATCGGAAGCGGATTCTCTGGCGGACTTGCAGCTCTTTGTCAAAATTATGGGTTAGAAGTGTAAATAAGAGAAACAAATCAATTCAAGAGTTGCTGTCAAAAGCTCATATGAGGGCCTTTCCTAAGTGAGAAAGAAACAGCGATCAAGAATAGCAGCAGGCGAAAGCCTGCTGATGCTTCTACACTTATAGGAGGAAAACCAGTTGGACATTTTGAAACATATGTTGGATACATATGCCTCGTTTTTTGATTGGCATATGTGGGCAGAGGTATTAACAGACCCTGTCTCTTGGGGGCTTATTGGGACGCTTGTCGTGCTTGAAGGATTGTTATCTGCAGATAACGCACTTGTATTAGCTGTAATGGTGAAACATTTACCAGAAAAGCAGCGTAAAAAGGCATTAACCTACGGATTAATTGGCGCTTATTTCTTCCGTTTTCTATTCATTGGCGTAGGGATGCTGCTTATTAAGTTCTGGTGGATTAAGGTCCTCGGAGCTGCTTACTTAGCATGGCTTGTTATTAAGCACTTCTGGTTAGGTGACGGCGATGATGAAGCGAAGGAACTGAAAAAAGAAGGCTGGATGGTTCGTGTCTTTGGTGTGTTCTGGGCAACCGTTATTTCTGTTGAAATTATGGACCTTGCCTTCTCGGTTGATAGTATTCTTGCAGCATTCGCTGTATCTGAGGAAGTATGGATTCTACTATTAGGCGGAATGCTTGGAATTCTCATGATGCGTACAGTCGCGCAGTTATTCCTTGTTCTCATTGACCGTATTCCAGAGCTCGAGAATACAGCGTTTATTCTCATCGGGATCATTGCGATCAAAATGGGCTTGAGTGCTGCTCACATTGAAATCCCGCATCTTGTATTCTTTGCGATTATTATCCTAGCATTTATCGGAACGTTTATTGTTCATAAAATCAATAAGAAGAAACATCAAGAAGTGACAAACGAAGCTGCGGCTTCAAAAGAAGAATAGGACGATCAAAAAGGAATGGAGTTGATTAGCGGCTCCATCCTTTTTTGAATCATCAAGTCATTTGTTCGATTTTCTCTCAACAACAGGAGGTGGCACAGCATGCGGTATTTTGAGTTTTTATCAGAGGCGAGGCAGCGCGATATTTTTTTCAAACGGCCGGGGGCGATGCATTTGATGACGCCAAGGCACGTACTTGCGCATGCATTAGGTGCTACTTTGTATATGCCTGCGACAAGACAGGATATAGCAGACATGCTGCTGTCGCAGAAATATGAAGCGCTTTGCTCTGTTGTATTTTGTTTAGAGGATGCCATCGGTGATCAAGAAGTGGAAATGGCTGAACAGAATCTAGTGGTACAACTCGCCAAACTGTCGGACAAATTAACGCATACACCTGAAATGGCTGAACAAATGCCGCTTTTATTTATTCGGGTTCGTTCGCCGAAGCAGCTGCTCAAAATGGCAGCTTTGCTTGGTTCATCTCTTCGTTTATTGACGGGTTTTGTATTTCCAAAGTGTTCTATTCATAATGCGAAGGATTATTTGGACAGCTTGAAACAGGCGTCCGCACAAACGAAGACAACGCTGTACGGTATGCCCATTTTGGAAACACCCGATTTATTAGAAAAAGAAACAAGATATACGGTGCTGTCTGAGTTAAAGCAGATCATGCTGAATGATGAAGAATATATTTTGAATATTCGTATTGGGGCAACGGATCTTTGCGGCCTATATGGCATTCGCCGTGATCGCGACACCACCATTTATGAAATCAGATTGATTGCTGATTTGATCACAGATATTATCAATTATTTTGGCCGTTCCTTTGTTGTATCAGGTGCTGTATGGGAGCATTTTGGCTCTGCGCGAAAGGAACAAAAACCATTCATCCGTGCGCTTTCTAAGGGCGGTGAGCTGTCCTTATCTGAATTCGATGACGTACAAGGTTTACTCAAAGAGACAAGACTCGATGTAGCCAACGGCATACATGGAAAGACAGTGATCCATCCAACACATCTCAAGCCAGTGCAAAGCATGTACGTTGTGACAAAGGAAGAGTACTTGGATGCATTAAGCATTCTGGAACATGCTGACGGTACAGTTGGCGTGATGAAGAGTGCCTTTTCTAATAAGATGAATGAAACGAAGCCCCATTACAGGTGGGCAGAGCACATATTAATTAAGTCAGACATTTACGGGGTGTTTCATGAAAATAGAAGCTATATCGACATACTCACAGAATCAGAAGCGGCATACGCTGAACATCTTGGAACATATGGAGGTTGAGCTTGACCTCAAAGAAGGTGCGCTCCAGCTGGAAAAAGAGCATCTTTTTGAGATGGCGGCAAGGGTGAACAAAAAAAGAGCCTTTTTATTCGTTAGTAAGGTGCTTGGAAAGCATATTCCTGTTCATCCAGTAAAACCGCTCCTTGTCTCGGGTCTTTTAGCGATGGCATATGCCAAAGAGCAAACGGGAAAGACGCCCCCGCACCAAGATCTTATCGTCGAGGCACTCAAGACGGATGATCACAAGGTGTTAACGGCAGCCTATGAAACACTCAAAAAAGAAAAGCTTTCAGCTGGCAATGAGCCTGTCGTCATCGGCTTTGCGGAAACGGCAACAGCCCTTGGACATGGTGTGTATGATGTGATAGAAGGCGCATCATACATTCATACGACACGTGAACAGCTGCTGGGTCTTGACCCGTCATTGGTATTTGAAGAAGAACATTCGCATGCAACAGATCAGCTTTGTTATGCAGACGAAGCATTCCTTCGCACAGACCGCCCCATCGTGTTAGTAGATGATGAAGTCACGACAGGCCGTACCAATATCAACATCATTCGTGACCTTCATGCAAAGTATCCAAGGCATTCTTATACCATTCTTTCCATTTTGGACTGGCGGACGGAGGAGCATGAGAAAGCCATGTGCCAGCTTGAAGAGGAGCTTGGAATTCACATCACATCATTGTCTTTATTAAAAGGGCAGATGATTTTTCGAGGCAAAACGCTCGATGAGCCAGCTTATTCGTATGAGATTGCGGAGCAAGAGAATCAGCCAAGTCTCTCTTTTCACTCTCTTCAATCTTTCTTTAAGCAAGTGCCGTATTCATTTTCTCATGCAGCGAATTCAGCGGGTCATTCGCCATATATACATGAAACGGGCCGTTTTGGTTTAAAGGCAGCAGATACGGAAGCGCTCGACCAAGCAGCTGCTGAAGCGGGATTGAGGCTGCGGCAGGAACGCAAAGGAAAACAAACACTCTGCTTAGGGACAGGTGAGCTGATGTATGTGCCGATGAGACTGTCTGCACACATGGGGCAAGGCGTTCTCTTTCATTCAACAACGAGAAGCCCTATTCACCCAGTCGAAAAGGATGGATACGCTGTCCAAAATGGGTTTACCTTTATGAATCCAGAGGATGCCCGAATTCAGCACTACGTGTACAACATTCCAAAAGGTGAATATGATGATGTATTTCTCTTTTTTGAGAAAAAGGTATCTCAGGAGGCATTGCTTCCGCTTGTTCACTTATTTGCTGAGCGGCATGTGAAGCACGTGCATATTGTGACATTATCAGACGAGGTGAAGGTGAATGGCTAATGTGTATACAAAGATGGGGAGCTATCCAGAGCAGGATGTAACCTTCTTACTCAAAGATTTATCCTCTATTGAGATGGAGAAAAGTACAGAAGAGCGGGAGCGTTCGATTCAGAGCGGTGCGCATTATTCAGAAATGCTGCCAATTGAGTACAAACCAACGGCATCTTATATGACTTTATTCTATCAATCTCTTGAAGAAAGTAAGGAAAAGGTAGCAGAAGCAGTAGCTGTTGTAGCAGAACAGATTGTGAAGAAGCGAGGCTTCCAAACCGTGCTTTGCAGTTTGGCGCGTGCGGGGACACCGATCGGGGTGCTGATCAAACGATATATTCGAAAGACGTATGGTTTCGAGCTGCCTCATTACAGCATTTCTATTATTCGCGACCGCGGAATAGACGAGAATGCACTGCATTATATGCTGAAAGAACATCCAGGTTTTGAAATTGCTTTTATCGATGGATGGACTGGAAAAGGTGCGATTTCGAAAGAGCTCCAAAAAGCTGTTTTTGATTTTGAAAAAAAGTATGGTGTACGTCTCTCGAGTGAGCTGGCTGTGCTGGCAGACCCCGGCTATTGTACACATGTATACGGAACGAGAGAGGACTTTCTCATTCCAAGTGCCTGCCTGAATTCGACGGTGTCTGGACTTGTCAGTCGTACGGTACTAAACAACCGCTGGATCAATGCCGATGATTTCCATGGGGCAAAGTATTATAAAGAGCTGCTCGATGAGGATGTGTCCAATCTGTATGTGGATACGATTGAAGAAGCATTTTCCAGCCTTGAACCAAATGTACAAGAGAAAGCAGAAACCATCCTTACGCAGGGGACGCCGGCAGATTGGCGGGGAATGGCATCCATTGAAGCAATCGGTCAGGAGTTTCAAATTGAAAATACCCATTTGATTAAGCCGGGTGTTGGTGAGACGACCCGCGTGCTGCTTAGAAGAATCCCGTGGAAAATCTTAATTCAGCCTGGATCTCAGGAGAAGCTGAAGCATATTTTGCTTTTGGCTGAGGACAGAGGTGTTCCTGTCATTGAATATGCCAATATGTCCTACACGTGCTGTGGATTAATTCGTCCACTGGAGCAAACGTCATGAAGACATATGCATTTGCCAGTGATTTAGACCGGACGCTGATTTACTCACATCGAGTGCTTGAGCAGTATGCGTATGAAGGAGAGTACGATTTAGTTGAGGTGCTGGACGAAAGGCCGCTTTCCTATATGTCTGTTGAAACGAAAAAATCTTTGCATACGATTCATCAATCAGGCTGGTTCATTCCAGTGACGACAAGAACAACTGCACAGTATGAACGAATCACCTTCTTTGAGCAAGAGCTTAAACCGGAGTATGCTGTCACAACAAACGGGGGCTGTATTCTTCATCATGGCAAGCCGCTTGAGGATTGGCAGGCCATTGTTGATGAGAGACTTAGGGAGTGTATGCCAGTCAGAGAGATGCTGAGGGCGATCTCCGAGCTTCCAGTTGCGGCATGGGTGAAGCGTACCCGTACAGCAGAGGGAAGATTCCTTTATTTGATTATGAAAGAGGAGTATCTATCTCACATTCCGCTTGCTGAATTGAAGCTGTGGGGTGAGGAGAGAGGATGGCAGGTTTCTCTTCAGGGACGGAAGCTTTATTTTATTCCCCAGCCGCTTAATAAGTGGGATGCTGTTGCTTTTCTAAAGGACAGGCTGCAGCTAGAATACGTCTATGGTGCGGGTGATTCCCTGTTAGATGCGGGGCTCATTCGTCAGTCAGATATGGGCTTTGCCCCAAGGCATGGAGAAGTTCTCGGCTTTGATCCAGAACTTGAGCCGACAGCAGCATCTGGCATGGCCGCAGCAGATGAAATCACCGCTTGTGTCATCAAGCATATGATGAACGTAAAAAAGCCTTCGATTCGATAGCAGAAGTAGAAGGCTGAATGATATGATAGTAGTAGCTTTCGAGAAAATATAGGAGAAAGGAAGGAGCGGCGTGAGTTATAAAGAAATCAATGTCACCCATACACGGGCGGAGCAGGAAGCCTGGAAAAACGTGCTGAAAAAGCCGCTCCCTGAAAGAGACGGTTATGTAAAGGACGAGCATACGTTGTCCTTGCCGCGTCTCGCCGCCCGGGTCCTTGGAACTCCGCATGATGAAACCGATTATTTTATTTATTTACATGAATTATACGAAACAGACGGCATGCATATTTTAAGTGAAACACTCAATCGCCATATTGAGCCGGAGCATTTTCAAGCACTGCAGCGTATTCATTTGATTAACCAAGAAGAAAAGGGATTGTCCGTAAATCGCTTTGTGGCTTTTTTAGATGGTGAACAGCTGATTGTACGCCATCCAAACCCTGTGATGAACCGGCATATCCGTCTTTCATTGATCAAGGTGTTTGAGCATTTCAAGCAGCTGCACGAGGGTGGATTTCAGCATCCTGATTTCCGCCGGGTCCTGCTGGATGTCGTGAAGTTTTCAAATAATCATCTAGGTCCATGGCTGAAGGAAGTCAATATCGAAGAAAAAATGCCGGCTGTTATTTGGTATGGAGAGGCGAATAAAAGTCAGCTTTATTTTCTTTACTATGTCATGCTGATTGGCTGTGATGTTGTCCTATTTCATCCAGAAGGCAAGGATTCGTTCCGCGAATTAGATCCAGAAGAAAAGCTGACTTTTATTGATCAGTACCCGGGAACTTCAAAGCTTGAGCCGTTCCCTGCTGAAAAGCCTGAGAGGAAATCAACGGTGGCGTACCGCTCGACAAGAGAGCTTGAAGAGGTGCTTCACACGGAAGATTCAATGCTCTATAAGCCGTGGCAATTCAGAGATCATACTCCTCATTCCATTACACTCAAGACAACGTATGATGAGCTGTTTTTAATTGCAAAGGAACGATCCTTTATCCGCCCCAATTTCAAAGCAGACCGGGACACGATACAGATTCCAAATCTCTTTGCGAAAATAATGGGTGTCACACGAGACAAGCGTGAATACTGGGATCGCATTCACACGTTAATGGAAGGGAAAGAGACGAAGACCATTCGCCATTTTCCTTTTACGAAAGAAGTGACATCGAATTATCAATTTCATTATCAGCATGCACTTTCTTCTGCTGGAGAGATTGATCCTGACTTATTAATGAAAAGCAATGTGTGGCAGTTTTCTCATCTATATGAGGGTACGCAGCGTGCGATTGCAGAGGCGATATCTCGAATCTGTCAGCATCCGAAGCTATTAAAAGAAGGCAATGAAACCGAATTAGATGTCCGTATTTATTTATTCAAGCAGGTTCTGCATTTAAGCCAGGATCTCATTGAACTGATTCAAACCTTTGATTACGCACAAACCGTACCGAAAGTGATTTTATACCATACAGAATATAATGGTGAGCTGACTCGCTCTGATGCGGCCGCCCTGATTTTCCTAAATGAAATGGGTGTGGATCTCTTCGTATATCATCCGGCGGGATATCAGTGTATCGAACGGTATATCGATGACCAATTATTTGATACCCATTGGCTTGATGAGATGGTCATGAACCAGGAGTTTAAAGAGCCGTCCATCGTTAGAAAGTTATTTCAATCCATTAAAAACCGATAAGGAGATCAAAGCTTATGACAAATACAAACGGAAATGACATCATTTCAATTGATAAAGAGGAAATCACGATTGAGAAGGCAGACGATATTCGCGTTCAGCTTCGAAACGAACCAGAAGTGCAAAATATTGCGAGACAGATCGATGCGAAAAATCAGCTTGAACTTCTTGAATACGGAAAACAGCCGGCCGTTGAAATCTCTAAGTTCTCTGATCGTATCCTTTCAATGATGCGTTCAACAAGTGTCACTGACTCAGGAACAATGCTGACGCAGCTTGGCAAGATTATGGATCGCTTTGATAAAAATGATTTTGACGAACCGAAGGGTGGTTTGTTGTCAAAAATCTTTAAGCGCGGCGGCAGCATGATCGAAAAGATTTTTAGTAAATATCAAACCCTCGGTGCAGAGATTGAAAAAATTAATGTAGAAATTAGTAAATATAAAGATGAAATGACCAAATCGACTGTGACGCTTGAAGAAATGTATGAGCATAACATTCAATACTATATGGAGCTTGAAAAGTATGTCGTGGCCGGTCAAATGAAAATCGAAGAATTAAAGCAATTGGTTCCTTCATATGAAGAAAAAGCAGCTAGTGGAAACCAGCTTGCGCAGATGGAGCTTGATACGCTTCGTAATGGCATTCAAGCGCTTGAAGAGCGTGTGTATGACCTTGATATGGCAAGAATGGTGGCGCTTCAAACAGCACCGCAAATCCGTTTGCTTCAGCGCGGGAATACGAAATTAATCGGGAAGATCAACTCTGCCTTCATCATCACGATTCCAATTTTCAAAAATGGGATCATTCAAGCTGTTACAGCGAAGAGACAAAAGCTTGTGGCTGATTCTATGAGTGAGCTGGATAGAAGAACAAATGAAATGCTGAAACGAAATGCTGAAAACATTTCAAGTCAAAGTGTGGAGATTGCCAAATTATCTGGCCGTCCAAGCATCGACATTGAAACGATCGAATCTTCCTTTAATACAATTGTACAAGGGATGAAAGAGACGAAACAGATCGAAGAAGAGAACAAGCGATTACGCGAAGATGGAACAAAACGTATGCTTGAGCTTCAAGATAATATTAAGCGGGCTGCCCTGGAGTCCTAAAAAAACAAGCTGTCTGTAACTAAAGTTGCAGGCAGTTTTTTTATGAATTTAAATAAAATTTGAGAAAAAAGGTTTTTATGTGACCATTTTCGGGTAAATCCTGTTCAGGGGAATGGTTCGCCCATGATTCAAAAAACCGCTATAACGAGGATTCGACTTATTTTTTAGCACAATTAGGAATTTCCAGTAAAATATTGTCTGATGAGAGGAAATACCCCGTAAAATATGTAGTTTATGAAGCATTCTATAGGATTTACGAGTAATACGGCGTATAAACTCTAATGACCAGACCTCTATATGGAATTCATACATATTGTGGGGAAATAAGCGAATTCTAAAGATTGTTCGCATCATAACGCTTATGTTACGGTTATAAAGATGCTAATTTGGAGGGAAAATATGAATTCTGAAGAGAGAAATATCAAAATCAAGATAAATAATGTATCTAAAATTTTCGGTAAAAATGCTAAAAAAGCATCTCAAATGCTTGAAAAAGGGAAAACAAAAAGAGAAATCCTAAAAGAGACCGGCGCAACTGTTGGTGTCAATCGAGCAAATTTTGATGTTTATGACGGCGAGATATTTGTCATCATGGGGCTATCAGGGAGCGGAAAGTCCACACTTGTGCGGATGCTAAACAGGTTAATCGAACCAACCTCCGGTGAAATATATATTGATGGGGATATGATAACAAATATGTCAAAGGATCAATTGCGTGAAGTCAGACGGAAAAAGATCAGCATGGTTTTCCAAAACTTCGCATTGTTCCCGCACCGTACAATTCTTGAGAACACAGAGTATGGTCTTGAATTGCAAGGTGTAGATAAAGAAGAGCGCAGATCAAAAGCGCTTGAATCTTTAAAGCTTGTTGGACTTGAAGGCTTTGAAGAGCAATACCCAAATCAATTAAGTGGTGGTATGCAGCAGCGTGTTGGATTGGCACGTGCGTTAGCAAATGACCCTGACATTTTATTAATGGATGAAGCATTCAGCGCACTAGATCCATTAATTCGTAAAGATATGCAGGATGAATTGCTTGAGCTTCATACATCTGTAGGAAAAACGATCATTTTCATTACCCATGATTTAGATGAAGCGCTTCGTATTGGTGACCGCATTGTACTCATGAAGGACGGAAATATCGTTCAAATCGGAACACCAGAAGAAATTCTGATGAACCCATCGAATGAATATGTTGAACGCTTCGTTGAAGATGTTGACCTTTCTAAAGTATTAACCGCTGGTCATATTATGAAACGTGCAGAAACAGTTCAGATCGATAAAGGGGCACGTGTTGCGCTTACGCTCATGAAAAACCTTGGGATTTCGTCTATCTATGCAGTAGATAAGAAAAAGCATTTATTAGGTGTTATTTCTGCACAAGCAGCGAAAAAAGCAGCAGAAACGGGAGCGTCGCTTGAAACTGTTCTTGATAAAGAATTTACCACAGTATTGGAATCAACGTATTTAACAGAAATCTTTGATGCAGTGTCTGATGCGGCAAACATTCCAATTGCAGTTGTAGATGAGAAAAACAGAATGAAGGGCATTGTGGTCAGAGGTGCATTGATTGGTGCATTATCAGGTAATGATGAATATATCAACATGTCTTCTAACAAGCTAGAGGAAATTAAGACACAAGAGCCTTCTGCACAGGAGGTAGAATAAGATGTTTAGTATGAGTGATTTACCTAGAATTCCGTTCGCGGATTATATCGATCGATTTGTTGACTGGTTAACATTAACGTTTGGTGGTTTCTTTGATGGCATCACAAATGGATTAGCTGGAACAGTAAATGGAATTGTAGCTGCACTTGGCGTCATTCCATCCATTATTTTAACCCTTATCTTTGCCGGCATTGCTTGGTGGATCAGTACAAGAGGAGTTGCTCTTTTCACACTTATTGGATTTTTACTGATCGACTATTTAGGCTACTGGCATCCAATGCTTCAAACACTTGCGCTCGTTCTGACCGCTGTGGTCATTTCTATCGTGATCGGGGTTCCGATCGGTATTTGGGCATCACAGAAGGAAACTGTGCGTAAAATTGTGACACCTATTTTAGATTTAATGCAGACAATGCCTGCATTCGTTTATCTATTACCAGCGATCTTTTTCTTTAACATTGGGGTTGTTCCTGGGGTTGTGGCATCGGTTATTTTCTCCATGCCGCCAACGATTCGTATGACCATTCTCGGTATTAAACAAGTACCAGCGGATTTAATTGAAGCAACTGAAGCTTTTGGTTCAACGACATTCCAGCGTTTATTCAAAGTTCAGCTTCCACTTGCAACAAAAACCATCTTAGCTGGTATTAACCAAAGTATCATGCTGGCTCTATCCATGGTCGTTATTGCGGCAATGGTAGGTGCACCAGGACTTGGTTCAGAAGTATATAGTGCGGTAACGCAGCTGAAAACAGGTATTGGTTTTGAAGCAGGTATTGCCATTGTTATTGTGGCGATTACACTCGACCGTATTACACAAAATATTAAAACGAAAAAAACCAGGGGGAATGCTTAATGTGGAAAAAGTCTCTCTACATTGGGATGACCGCCCTGCTCGTCTTTTTACTAGCCGCTTGCGGTGCACAATCGGATTCAAATGCAAGTGCAGCACAGCAGGTCAATAAAACGATTATTGGGATTGATCCGGGTTCAGGTATTATGGCCCTAACCGATCAGGCCAAAAAGGATTATGGCTTAGAGGATTGGACGGTTGTGTCTGCATCAAGTGCAGCCATGACGGCAACGCTCAAAAAATCATACGACCGTAAAAAACCAATCATTATCACTGGCTGGAATCCACACTGGATGTTTTCCCGCTATGATTTAAAATATTTAGATGATCCAAAAAAATCTTACGGTGAAGCGGAAGAAATTCATACGATTTCACGTAAAGGCTTTGCGAAGGATCAGCCGGAAGCAGCTAAAATGCTTAGTCAGTTTAAATGGTCTCAAGATGACATGGGCGAAGTCATGATTGATATCCAAGATGGTGTGAAACCAAAGGATGCCGCCTTAAAATATGTGAAAAAACATAAAGACCAAGTAGCGAAATGGACAAAAGGCGTGAAAAAGTCGAATGGTGGAAAAGTGAATCTTGCCTACGTTGCATGGGATAGTGAGATTGCAAGTACCAATGTTGCAGCAGAAGTATTGCGTGAACTCGGGTTTAAAGTAACTTTGACTCAGGTTGAAGCAGGTCCGATGTGGACAGCAATTGCAACCGGAAGTGCGGATGCATCATTATCCGCTTGGCTGCCAAATACGCATAAAACGTATGCAGCGAAGTTTAAAGGAAAATATGATGACCTTGGTACAAGTATGAAAGGTCTTCGAATGGGGCTAGTTGTCCCGACATATATGAAGAACGTAAACTCCATTGAGGATTTGAAAAAATAGTCAATGATGTAGTGGTTCCCTTATAATAGAAGGGAGCATGTTGAAAAAGCAGTCTGCTCAAAAAGCGGCTGCTTTTTTCTTATATAGAAGGATGGAGTTGTCGGGCGATGGATAAGTCAATCATGATTTTTCTGCATGGTGGAGGAGTAAGCAGCTGGATGTGGCAGGAGCAGGTTGAAATATTGAAAAACACGTATGAATGCTTTGCCCCTGATCTCATTGGACACGGGACAAGAGCAAAAGAACAGATATTTTCAATGAATGAAAGCACCCGTGAAGTCATCTCATGGATCAAGGAAAACGCGAATGGCCGTCAAGTGATTCTGATTGGATTTTCTTTAGGTGCGCAGATTGCCGTTGATGTGTTATCAAGAGAGCCGGATATCGTAGACATAGCCGTTATCAATAGCGCTCTTGTGATGCCTTTGCCATGGCTCCACTTCATGGTGAGGCCCCTTTTGCCACTGACGTATCCATTATTAAAGAAAGATTGGTTTATTCAGCTCCAAGCCGAAAAGATGGGGCTCCCGCAACATGTACTGCATCATTATGCGGCGGAATCGAAACATCTGCAAAAGAAAACCCTTCTTACGATGTTTCAGGAAAACCTCCATTACAAGCTCCCAGACACGTTTCAGCAAGCGAAGGCACGCATTCTTGTCACAGTGGGAGAAAAAGAAAAAGGCATCATGAAACGGTCAGCAAAAAAAATAACGAATTCACATCCGAAGGCAACAGGCGTCGTTGTTCCCGGTATTGGGCATACATTTACTTTTGAAAAGAAAGAACTTTTTACAGAAATGGTCATAAACTTTATAGAGGCACGTGCATTACCAGTCGAATTAAAGGAAATCCAGTAGCTGCGCCAATCAATAAGTGAAGACGAGCATAAAAGGGGCGCCGGTCTCTTAGAATCTGTATGATATAGGTATAAAACGCTTACAGTTTGTGTGTCCTAGAAGGAGGAGCTATGAGTAAAAACTATATCATATTCGGTGCAAGTCAAGGGTTAGGAGATGCTTTTGTAAAAGGTCTTCCATCAAGTGGAGATACAGTTTGGATTGTGTCGCGAAGTGAACCAAGCAGTTTGAATATAGATGACGGTGTACATAGAATTTGGTTGAAAATCGACTTATCAAGCCAAACACATATCCCTTATATGCTCGAAGCACTTGAGAACAAGACGATTGATGTACTCATCTATAACGTCGGTTTATGGGAAAAACGAGGCTTTGAAGACGATTATTCCTTTGATCACGATCAGCCAGAGGATATTGCACATTTAATCAATGTGAATGTCACCTCAACCATTACGTACATCCAGGCACTGCTTCCTCACGTAAGGAAATCGGAGAATGGAAAAATCATCGTCATTGGCTCAACGGCGGGTCTCGATCATACGAACCTGCCGCAGGTCTCGTTTGTTGCATCTAAATTTGGCCTGCGCGGAATTGTGAATGCACTGAGAGAGCATGTGAGGAAAGATAAAATATCCGTCACCTGTATCAATCCAGGAGAACTGGCGGCGGAGGTTCCGTATGAAGATGGAGCCGAAAAGGCCATCACTCTTTATGATGAAACGAGAATCCCTGTTCAGGATATTGTGGAGCTTGCGAGATGTGTGATTCATTTATCAAGGGTATCTTGCGTGAAAGAAATCAACGTTCCAGCCATGGCAGATCTGAATGCGTAATATAAAGCAGACCACCCGCCCTGAAGAGAAGGCGGGTGGCTTTTTCATTTATGATGAATGCTGCTGGAGTGTTTGATAGACAGCCTCGGTCAAAATCTCAATGCCAGTAAAGATAGCAGAGCGGTCGAAAGTCATATACGGATGATGAAGACCGGGCTTTAAATCACAGCCTAAACCGAGCATCGTGGATTTGATATGCGGAAGCTTTGCTGCATAAAAGTGAAAGTCCTCTCCACCTGTTGTGACGATCGGGGGATCAAGCTGCTCTTTGCCTAAAACCTGTTCAATTGCATGAGACATGATCTGGACAGCTTCTTCATTTAAGGTGGCGGCAGGCAGACGATGGTCTGTTGAAAGTGTAATGGAAGCGCCAAAGGCATCCGCTACAGAATGAACCGCTCTTTCAATTTCTTTTTCTAGTTCATCCATCACGTCGTTTGTTTGTGCCCGTACATCTAATGTAAAAGAGGCTTTGCCTGGGATGATGTTTGAGCTGCCCCCGCCAGCATGTAAATTGGTCATTTTGACAGAATGCGCGACTCTTGGATCGACATGGATATGCGCGAGTCTCTGCACGAGGGTTGAAGCCACTTCTATGACGTTGACGCCAAGGTGTGGACGTGCACCGTGCGCTTCCTCGCCAATAATGGTGCCGACGTAATGATTACTTGATCCGTGCAATATAGCAGGAGCGCAGCGTCCGTTTAATGTTTCTTGGATTGGGCGCACATGTACGCCATATAAGTAATCGACATCTGCGAGCACACCTTTTTCAATCATTTTCAGCGCACCGCCGCCTCTTTCCTCGGCAGGCTGAAAGATGAAACGGATCGTGCCGTTCGGGCGTTCTTTTTCCTTTAATGCCATGAAGGTGCCGAGAGCCATTGTCATGTGTGCATCGTGGCCGCATGAATGATTGGCTTGAAACTCACCATCTACTTCCTGCCAAAGTGCATCAATATCGGCTCTCACAGCGACCACTGGTGCGCCTTCTCCAATTTCACCGATCACCCCTGTACAGTCGTCAAATGTTTGAGTTTTGCAGCCCAATTTTTTCAATATATCTTCAATATAAGCAGTCGTTTCTGTTTCTTCCCAGCTGATTTCTGGATGGGCATGCAAGTGTTCAAAGATGTCTGTCACGGTTTGTTTCATTTCGTTTGTCAAAGTTGTCATGAGAAGCCTCCTTGCTGACAGATAATCTGTCAAAACATTATTTTAGTGAAATAATATTGATCTTAAATATCAACAGTGTTTATAATATAACACATCATTTGATTATTCTGAAAATTAAGTGAAATTCCGATCGGGACAAAGGGGTTTTGACACATGAAAACAGCGACAGTATCAGCACCAGAGAAACAAAAACGAAAACTTCAAATGCCGGATGCGTATGTTCTCTTATTTATGATTGCACTGATTTGTACAATAGCAACGTATTTTGTACCAGCGGGTGAGTTTGACCGAAAGACATCTGGGGAGATCACAACAGCCGTTCCTGGCAGCTATCACCGTATTGATCAATCACCAGTGAGTCCAGTTGGCTTTTTCACAGCGATACAAGAAGGAATGGTAGGGTCCTCTTCTATTATTTTTCTGATTCTATTTACGGGCGGAACCATTGCCATTTTGGAGAAGACAGGTGCTATTAACGGGATGATTCACCATGTCATCAGCCGGTTTCAAACGAAGCAATTATTGTTTATTTGTATTGTTGGGGGATTATTTTCAGTCCTTGGAACGACCGGAATTGTCGTGAATTCTGTCATTGGGTTTATTCCAATCGGCATCATTGTGGCACGATCCTTGAAATGGGATGCTGTAGCAGGAGCCGCTGTCATATACATCGGCTGTTATGCAGGGTTTAACGCAACGATTTTATCTCCATCTCCATTAGGTTTATCACAAACAATTGCAGAGCTGCCGATCTTTTCCGGCATCGGCCTGCGTGTCATTATTTATCTTTGTTTTCTTATTTCTAGTATTGTGTACATCTATTTATATACAAGACGTCTGAAGAATAAAGAAAAGGGAAGCATTCTTGGCGATCAATGGTTTCCTGCTAAGGGGCTTGGCGGAGCCGATGCGGAATCTGTGGACAAGCCTGCATTTACTGGCAGACATAAGCTGATTTTAGCGGTGTGCGGATTGTCACTTGGAGGTTTCTTATATGGCGCACTTCAGCTTGGCTGGACCGATAAGGAAATGGCGGGTGTGTTCATTTTTATGGCTATCGTCGCTGGACTGCTCGGCGGATTAGCTGCCAATGATATTGCGAAAACGTTTATTATCGGGTGCCAAAGCCTTGTATACGGCGCACTTATTGTTGGGATGGCACGCTGTATTTCGGTCATTTTAGAAAACGGGAAGCTGCTTGATACAGTGGTCAATGGCTTGGCGAGTATGCTGACAGGCTTTAGTCCCATCGCTGGTGCGATCGGGATGTATATTGCGAGTGCGCTTCTTCACTTTTTGATTTCATCAGGTTCAGGAGAAGCCGTTGTCTTTATCCCGATTCTTGCGCCGCTCGCTGATTTAATGGGCATCACAAGACAGGTCGCTGTAGAAGCGGTAATGCTTGGTGAAGGGGTGGTCAACTGTATCAATCCGACTTCCGGTGTGTTGATGGCTGTACTTGCTGCAAGTGGTATTCCTTATGTAAAGTGGCTGCGTTTTATGGTGCCGCTTGCCCTCATTTGGTTTGTCATCGGTCTTGTGTTTATTTGTATCGGGGTCATGATCAACTGGGGACCTTATTAAATATGTAGGAAGCTGCCGACGAGCGTTTGGCAGCTTTTTTCTTATGGAAATATGTATGGAGCGGGCGCTTTGAAAGCACAATAAATGTGTTCACAAATTCGCTACATATTTTTTTTGAGCAGCCCCTTGCAAAAGTTTGTGAAATGTTGCACAATAAGAATGTGAAATACTTCACATAAGAAAAACAGCCTAGTTTTACTCAGGAGGATGAGATAAATGACAAACGAAAAAGTAAACAAAGTAGCCCTTATTGGAGCAGGTTTCGTCGGCAGCAGTTATGCCTTTACATTAATAAATCAAGCAATCACAGATGAATTGGTTGTCATCGATTTGAATCAAGACAAAGCAATGGGTGACGTGATGGATTTAAACCACGGAAAAGCATTTGCGCCGCATCCTGTGAATACATGGTATGGAGATTATGAGGATTGTAAGGATGCAGATATCGTCTGTATCTGTGCTGGTGCAAACCAAAAGCCAGGTGAAACAAGACTTGACCTTGTTGAGAAAAATTTAAATATATTTAAAGGCATTGTAGAAAACGTGATGAAAAGTGGATTCGACGGTATTTTCTTAGTGGCCACAAACCCAGTCGATATTTTGACATATGCGACTTGGAAATTCAGTGGTCTTCCAAAAGAACGAGTGATTGGCAGTGGTACGACGCTTGATACGGCAAGATTTAGATACATGCTCAGTGAGTACTTTGACGCAGCGGCACACAACGTGCATGCGTACATCATTGGCGAGCATGGAGATACAGAGCTTGCTGTTTGGAGTCATGCAAATATTGGAAGTGTACCGATTACAGAATTAATGAAGAGAAATGATCAATACAAACAAGAAGACTTAGATGAAATCATGGAAAATGTTCGTCATGCCGCTTACCAAATCATTGAGAAAAAAGGCGCCACTTATTACGGTGTAGCAATGAGTTTAGCCCGCATTACAAGAGCGATCCTGCACAATGAAAACAGCATCTTAACTGTCAGCACTTACTTAGATGGAGAGTACGGAGCAGAAGATGTCTACATTGGTGTACCTGCCCTTGTGAATCGAAATGGCGCAACAGAAGTAATGGAGCTTGCATTGAACGACACGGAGAAAGAAAAATTTGCACACAGTGTGAATGTGTTGAAAGAGATTTTGGCTCCTCATTTTTAATCAATCAAAAGCAACCTATCTGAGCAGAAAAGGATGAATCACTATGTGGCAGCAAATATATGATCCGTTTGGTAATGAATTCGTCAGTGCATTGGTGGCAATGCTCCCAATCTTGTTTTTCCTTCTTGCATTAACCGTTTTTAAGCTAAAAGGTGTTTTAGCCGCTTGTTTTACCTTAATCGTCAGTTTTGTAACAGCTGTTTTCTTCTTTCATATGCCAGTTGAAAAAGCATTATCTGCTGTGCTGCTCGGTATATCTAATGGGCTGTGGCCGATTGGATATATCGTCATCATGGCGGTATGGCTCTATAAAATTGCCGTGAAATCTGGTAAGTTCGATGTCATTCGTTCTAGTATTGCAGGAATCTCTCAAGATCAACGTCTTCAGCTCTTATTAATTGGTTTTAGCTTTAATGCATTTTTAGAAGGAGCTGCTGGGTTTGGTGTACCGATTGCGATCAGTGCTGCTCTCTTAACAGAGCTTGGGTTTAAACCGCTGAAAGCTGCGATGCTCTGCTTAATTGCCAATGCTGCGTCTGGTGCATTTGGTGCTGTAGGCATTCCAGTGATTACAGGGGCGCAAATGGGCAATATGACGCCGCTTGCGTTATCTCAAACCCTTGTATATACGATCCCGTTTATTTCATTCTGTATTCCGTTCCTCCTCATTCTGATTGTAGATGGATTCAAAGGAATCAAAGAAACTCTGCCAGCTTTGCTTGTTGTGAGTGGAAGCTATGCCATTTTGCAAGCTGTCACAATGGTGACGATGGGACCTGAGCTTGCCAATATTATTTCTGCCTTGGCAAGTATGGGAGTTTTAGCTTTATTTCTTCGGAAATGGCAGCCAAAACACATTTATCGTGAAGAAGGAGCGCCAGATATTGAACAGAAACAAACGTATCGCGGCGTTGAAATACTGAAAGCATGGTCTCCGTTCTATATTTTAACTGCTGTTATTACAGTATGGAGTCTGCCGGCATTTAAAGCATTGTTTGCTGTAGGAGGACCGCTTAACTGGACGACCATTTTAGTGAAAATGCCATTTTTACATCAGCAAATTGTGAAATTACCACCAATTGCCCAAACGGAAACACCAATTGATGCGATCTTTAAAATTGATGTCATCAGTGCAACGGGTACTGCCATTCTGATTGCGGTCATGCTGACAGGACTGTTTAGCAGACATATTACATTAACAGAAGGCGCTGTCTGCTTAAAAGCAGCGGTGAAAGAGCTTTGGGTTCCTGTTCTTACTATTTGTTTTGTCATGGGCTTTGCCAACCTGGCAAACTTTGCTGGACTCAGTTCAGCCATTGGACTTGCTCTTGCCAAAACAGGCGATTTGTTCCCGCTTGTCAGCCCGGTGCTTGGCTGGATCGGCGTGTTTATTACGGGATCTGTCGTGAGTAACAACGCCTTATTCGGTAACCTTCAAGCGGTCACTGCTTCTCAAATCGGCTCACAAGCAGGTTTGTTAATTGGGGCGAATACGACCGGTGGTGTGATGGCGAAATTAATTTCTCCACAATCTATCGCTATCGCTACAGCAGCTGTTGGAGAAACAGGGAAAGAATCTGAGCTCTTCAAAAAGACCGTGAAGTACAGTTTCATTCTGCTAGGTATTGTATGTATATGGACATTCATTCTTGCTCAATTTGTATAGGTTGATAGACTAAAAAAGACTGAGAGAAATCTCAGTCTTTTTCTTTATGTAGATTCTCTTGTCACGAGCCGGGTAGGCAGCTGGATATGTTCACGCTGCAATGGTTTTTGGTCTTGCAGGAGTGCGATCATTTGCTGTACAGACCGCTGGCCAAGCTCTACGATCGGTATGTCAATCGTGGTGATCGTTGGAGCTGTCACCTCACATATGTCTTGGTTGTCATAGCCGATGACCGCTAGATCCTTGGGGATTTGATAGCCATATGAAATGGCCTGTTTAATGAGTCCTGCTGCGACTTGATCATTGCCGGTGAAAATGGCATCAGGCGCTTCCTTCATGTGATGGATGACCTCCATTAAGCGAAAGCCGTCTTCAATGGTAAAAGCCTCTCCAAACAGCCAATCGTCTTGCAGCGGCAAACCGTGAGCAGAGAGTGCATCAAGATAGCCCTGTTTCCTTTGCTTCTGCGCTTCACTGCTTTCTGTATCAAAACAAAACCCAATCGATTTTCGCCCCGACCGAATCAAATAGTCCACCGCTTTATAGGCGGCTTCCCGTTCATCGTATCCAATAATCGGGATGTTTGCTGTTTGATGATATTCATTTGCCATGACAATGGGGCCGTTTGTTAAAAATGGCTCGATCTTTTCCCACTGATTTTCTAATGCCCCTAATATGACCCCATCTACTTCTTTTCTTTTTAATAATTGAAGCCCTTCAAGCTCCAATGCTTCTTGATAAAACGTCTGAAGCACAATGGCTTTATATCCTTGATCAAGGGCTTCTTTTGAAATGCCTTTAATCAATTGTGCAAAAAAAGGATGATCCACAGCTGGAACAGACACAGCAATGGTTTTTGTCTGATGTGACCTTAGTGTGCGGGCTGCTGAACTCGGTGTATATTCCATTTCTTTCATCACCTGTAAAATGAGCTGCCGCTTTTCTTCTGACACATATGGGTGATGGTTTAGCACTCTGGAAACGGTGGTGGTTGAAACCCCGCAGCGTTTGGCAATTTCATAAATTGTACACATATTAACAAATCCTTTACACAAAGTTATTGTTCTGAAATCGATAACATCATTTACAATGTGAAACAAGTTAAATATTAACAAAAGGAATTGATTAATTGGAGGGAATGGAATGCAAATATTGACGAAGATATCAGGTAAAAGCAAGGATTATCTTCCTTTGCTGGATATGATCAATCAAGGTGTTCAAGTAAAGGCCGATTCAGTTGAAAAGCATCTAGCAAATGAAAAGCTGGTGACGTTCCTTGAGCAAGATATAGAGCGCACAGGTTTGGAAAAAATTCTCTTCCATTATAAACAAAATAAGGAAAAAAAGATACCGTTTCTGCCAGTTGACAAACTGATTTCAGAAGATGAAATCGATGATATTATGCTGGTGCTGAAGGAAGTATTGAGCTCTGGCCGTTTTACTTCAGGGCCATATATTCCGACGTTTGAAAAGGCGATTGCTGAGTACTTAGGGAAAAAATATGTCATTGCCACGTCAAGTGGAACAGATGCATTGATGATCAGTCTCATATCAGCAGGCGTCCATCCAGGAGACGAGGTGATTTTGCCGGCCAACAGCTTTGCTGCAACAGAAAATGCAGTGCTCGCCATTGGGGCTGTTCCGGTTTATGCCGATATTGATCCTGAAACCTACTGCCTCTCACCGAGTGAAATAGAGAAGCATATCACAGATAAAACGGTATGCATTCTACCGGTTCATTTATATGGAAAGCAAGCGGATATGAAGGAGATTTCGGCGATTGCGAAACAGCATGGGCTGAAAATCATTGAAGACGGCTGTCAAGCGATTGGCAGCAGCGGCCTTGGCGCTTATGGAGATGGACTTGTTCTCAGCTTTAATCCATACAAAAACCTTGGGGTCTGCGGAAAGGCAGGAGCCATCGCTACAAATGATGAGGCCCTAGCGGAAAAATGCATGGAGATCAGCTATCACGGCTTTGAAGCTGGAAAGAAAAATGTCAAACGCAGTGACTACGGCTTTAATTCCAAAATTGATAATTTGCAGGCAGCGATCGGACTTGAACGAATGAAGTATTTAGGATTGCAAAACTTTAAACGTTTTTATTTAGCCAAGCGCTACATTGACCAGCTGCAACCGCTTGAGGATGAAGGATACATGAAGCTTCCGAAGCTGACGGATGATCATGTCTGGCATCTATTCCCGATCAGAGTGCTGAAGGGAGACCGTGATGAACTGGCAGCGAAATTGCTGGAAATGGGCATAGAGACAGATGTCTATTACCCGGTTCTATCGCATCAGCATCAAACAAATCTTGTTTCTCAAAAATATAGACAAACGACACTTCCACACACGGAAAAAGCAGCACAGCAATTACTTCATTTGCCGCTTTATCCAGGAATGCCGCTGCAAGATCAGGAGAAGGTCATCGAGGGGGTTCAACATGTTATCAAGTCTTCCATTCAATAAAAAACTGCTGAATCAGCCGAAGAATCCGCAGTGGATCGTCTTCTGTGACTTTGATGAAACGTATTATTCTCACGGAATGACAGAGGAGCAGAGAGAGGATATCAAGCGGCTGGAAGCCTTTGTAGCAGAAAAGAGTGAAACGGGACAGCTCTTGCTGGGCTGGGTGACGGGAAGCAGTCTCGATTCTGTCACGAGCAAAATGGAAAAAGGCGGTTTTCATCAATTCCCGCATTTCATTGCGTCGAACTTAGGGACTGAGATTGTATATACGTCGGATGCTCATTTTGGACAGCCGGATGAAGAGTGGATGAAGCGGCTGGATGCGCAGGGCTTTTCAGATGAAAAAATCGAAGACATCCTGAAAACTATCCGAGAAAAGGGAATTTCCCTTAGGCCGCAAACGCAGCTGGGCAGCTCAGGGTATAAGAAGAATTTCTATTATCAGGAGCAGGATGAGCGGACGGATCTTCATCATCTATCATTTATCCAAACACTGGCTAAAGAGCGAGGCGTGGCGGTCAACATCAACAAATGCAACCCGCTTGCAGGAGATCCTGAGGATTGCTATGATGTCGATTTTTTACCAGTCGGAACAGGGAAGGATGAAATTGTACGTTTTATGCTGAACCAATATGATTTATCGAAAGATCAAGGATTTGCCTTTGGTGATAGTGGGAACGATTTGCGGATGCTTCAATCCGTCACACACGGTTTCCTTGTCCAAAATGCGACAGCCGAAGCCAAACGGCACCATCACCAAATTTGTCATCATGGGTATGCAAAAGGAATCTATGAAACACTGAAAACAGTGATGTATAAACATGAGGAGGCACATTCATGAAGAAAATTGGAATTGTTGGAGCAGGGAATATTGCAAAAGCACATGCAAGAGCATTATCAACGATCAAAGGTGCAGAATTATCCGGTGTCTATGATTTGCATGAGTCGGTCGCACAGGGATTCATTAAACAGTACGGCGGACGTGTGTATTCAAGTATCGAGACACTGGCAGATGCATCTGATGGGTTGATCATTGCTTCTCCTAATTTTTGTCACAAGGACCATGCCCTTCAGTCGCTAAGAGCAGGACAGCCGATTTTATGTGAAAAACCGATGGCTGTGTCGCTGAAGGAAGCGAAGGAAATGGTGGAGACAGCCAAACAGTTCCAAGTTCAAGCCAGTATGGGCTTTAACTATCGTTATTTATCCTTTGTGAATATATTGAAAAACTTGATTGCTAACGGTGAATTAGGCCGCATTTTAACTGTTAGAACTCATTTTAAGAAAAACAGTGCCCTTAGAAGAAAGACATTTTCATGGAGAGACAGCGGCGAAAGTCTGCGTACGAGCGGTGCACTAGGGGATCTTGGCATTCATTTGATTGATATGCTGTGGTACTTATTTGGCAGTGAAATGAAGAAAGAATCACTTAACACCAAGATGCTGACACATGTAAAGGAAAAAGAAGAGAAAAAGGTTCAGGTGGATGATCATACCGAAATTTTCGGGCAGATGGAGAATCAAGTGTTCTTTCATTTGGTGACATCCAAAAGCACGCAGCCTGAGGAATGTGGATTTAGTGTAGAAGTCGTTGGACATGACAAGGTATTCAAATACCATACGAACATGAAAAACGAATATGAGATCAGTGATGGATTGTGTGTGGAGCGTCATCAAATGCCGCAAACTTTGCTGACAGATCCGCCAAATGAATTTTACGGATGGTCCGATACATTCCGCGATCAGCTGATGCATTGGGTGAATACTGATCCATACCCATCTCATATGAAGGTCGCTGATTTTGAAGATGGTTATCGCGCGCAGGCTGCGCTCAATACATGCTTTGAGAGGGAAGAGGCAGTCGTCTCTGCCCAGGCATATTAAAGAGGTGGAGCGGAGGATGTGATGACTCCGCTCCTTTTTAGAGGAAGTGAAAAGATGAAAAAGGTATTTTATTTTGGCTGTGTCTTTTATTTTTTTATTGGGACCATTCATGTGTTTTTTGGCAGCTTAACGCCTTATTTGCTGTCGAGTTACGATAAAGGCCCCGGGGAATTATCATCTTTAATTTTTTTTCAGTTTATTGGTTTTTTGACAGGCGTTCTGTTATCCCCCATTCTAGTGAGAAAAAAAGGCTATGGCGCTGTGCTGACCATGGGTCTTTTGCTGATGATCGGCTCACTTCTGCTGGGGCTATTGGTGCCGGGCTGGACAACGCTTGTGCTGGCAGGTTTTTTTCTTGGGAGCGGCGCAGGCAGTCTTGAGACAACAGCTGGTGCATATGTCATTTCGATGGCAAATAGTGCAAAGCGAATCAGTATCATGGAGGTCTTTTTTGGATTAGGTGCGCTGTTATTCCCGCTAGTGATTCTGCTGACTGTCACAGAACAGACATGGCAGTATGTGTTTTTATTTCAGGTGGGTGCGCTGACATTTTTCCTTATGCTTTGGCTTGTTTTTATGAACAAACTGCCTCACGGACAGATGGATGCTCCTTCCACAGAAGGGACGAGGAAACCGTCCTTGCTTGTTGATCGAAATAATCGAATGATTGTGGTGATCATGATTTGCTTTGCCTTTTTCTACGCAGGGATTGAAACGAACTTTGCGAATTTTTTGCCGTCGATCATGCTGGAAAAAGGGGGAGAAAATTGGGGCCTCTTTGCGGTCTCTACTTTCTGGACAGCGATCGTCATTGGCAGAACCGTAATTGCGAGAAAAGCCGATCAGCTGCATCCGCTGCGTTTTTTAAAGCTAAGCGCATCTCTGATGATTCTGCTGCTTGTGATATTCGCTCTGACAACCCACATCACCGCGCAGCTGATTCTCATCTTTTTCATCGGCCTTTGCGCAGCGGGCATGTTCCCAATCGCACTGACAGCATCTGCCTTAATGATTGAAAATGCCATCGATGAGGCGACGAGTTATTTTATTGCAGCCGCAAGCTTAGGCGGAGCCTGCTTGTCCTTTTTGATTGGATTTAGTCTGGAATGGGCAGGAGCGGCAAGTGCCGTCTTTGTATTTGCCTTCTTAGCTGTTCTTCTGTTTGCAGCTGCGATTCAAATGAATCGTTCTAAGAAAAAAGAAACAATACACGCGCAGCAGTCGGCACTGAAAGCAGACCGCTAAGCATCCGCCTGAAATGATGACAAAGGACTTGTACTAAAACGCAGAAAGTTTGAATAACATGTACAAGTCAGCATCAAAAGGAGGACGTCTATGTGGCGGTGTTTTTTGGTTATATATTTTTAGGGTTGTCACTTTCAGCGCCTGTTGGGCCAGTCAATGCAGCCCAAATCGACAGAGGGATTAAAAGTGGATTTTGGCATGCGTGGATTTTTGGTGTAGGGGCTATGGCTGCGGATATTGTCTATATGCTTCTCATCTATTTTGGTGTCGCCCAGCTTTTGACTGCACCTCTTGTAAAAACCTTTTTGTGGCTGTTCGGCTTTTTCGTTTTGACCTATACCGGCATTGAAAGTCTGCGTAAAATCAATTTGCAGGAGAGTCCGAAAAAAGACAGCGAAAACACATCAATTGGCAAATCGTTTATGACCGGATTTTTCATTTCTCTTTCTAATCCGCTCAGTATTTTGTTTTGGCTTGGCATCTATGGCAGCATCTTAGCCAATACGATCGAAAAGTATGGAGCTTCCCAAATGCTCATGTACAGTATGGCTATTTTTATCGGCATGCTGATCTGGGATTTCAGTATGGCGCTGCTTGCTAGTTCGTTTAGGCGTTATTTAAGTGAACGTGTTTTACATGGCTTATCCGTTCTTGCAGGTCTATCTTTACTTGGTTTCGGCGCCTATTTTGGGTATCAGGGGATCATGGCGTTGATTGGGTAGAAAACAGACTGACACATTCAGTCTGTTTCAGCGTGTAGACAAACCCTCGCATTCTTTGTCAGGTCTGCGCTCCGGTGCTCACGAATGTCAAATTCGCTCTGCTCCGATGCTCGCTCTTCCTAGACTGCAAAGGTTTTCTATCACGCTGAATAGAAGACAAAGGGCTAAAATAAAGATCATTTTAGTCCTTTGTCAATAATCTGAAGCAGACTGACACATTCAGTCTGTTTTTTTGTAAGGATTGACAGACATAACACATTCTTGAATAATGGTGGAATATTAAATGGTTTGAAGGAGCTTCTGCTATGCGTATGTTTTTGCCAGTATTCAACTATGTGTGTATGCTGATTTTATCAGTCATCACAGCAACATTCGTTTATACGTTTTTATTCATGCCGCCTGAAGTGGGCTTTAGTTATGTGGAGATGACCAGCCTGTTCATTTTGTCAGCTTATGTCATTTTTGCTGCACCGATTCAGTTTGTTTTACACCGGCATCCTAAGAGGTTTCGAAGCCGTGACTTACTGATTTATTTTATTGCGGCATGGCTGGTTTGTTCGGCTTTGGCTTTATGGATTGATTATGGGCTTGTTGTGTTCATGAGCTATAAAGTCTATCTGTTTAGCTTCTGCGCAGCCCTTATTTATTGGGTGCTGGATTCCGTTTTTTTGATGAATAATCGATCGTAGGTATGGCGAAAGGCTCTCTATTAACTTACACTAGTCTGATCATACATAATAGAATTAAAGAAACAAATACCTGCTCAATTTGAATAGAAACCCCATTTTGTCATGCGCTAGGAAAGTCGTGGAAGGACAGTCACCACAGCCATTTGCACCTCATAGGCTATGGAGAAGACGCTAAAACGAGGTGTAAAGAAATGGCCCAGCTGTATGCAAAAAGTTGCCTTGATCAAAATCTACGATCACTAGAAGAATGGAAGCAGGATGCTTTCACACGATTTGGCAAGATGGTAGGAGATGAAGCCGATACATTCCCATGTGTACCCGGAAGACAGGGATTTTTTCTCGATCATTTACGCTATGGGTTTGTCGGCGACCCTAGGAAAGAGGAAGCGGTTGATGAATTAGCCCAGCTGCTGAGAGAATATCAAGGCTGTGCGAAAGAAACCGGTCAATATGCTTCATTTATCTGTTTTTTTGAAACACCGCAGGACTTACAGGAAAGTTCGCTTGAAGAGTTTGAGCAGCAGTTTTGGTCGCTGCTTCAGCGGCTGCATCATAAAGATGAAGAACCGTGGCCTGAGGAGATCCCATTAGATACTCATCATCATGAGTGGGAGTATTGCTTCCATGGTGAGGCGTATTTTATTTTGTGTTCCACACCTGCTCATAAGCTCAGAAAAAGCCGCCACTTCCCTTATCTCTTGATGGCATTTCAGCCTAGGTGGGTGTTTGAGAAAATGAATGGATCGACCAAGTTTGGACAAAAAATGAGCCAGCTCGTTCGCAAGCGGCTCAAAGCATATGATGAGGTCAGTGTTCATCCATCATTAAAATGGTACGGGGATCCGACCAATCATGAATGGAAGCAATACTTTCTCCCAGATGAAGAGGCGGAGAAACCAGCCTCCGCCAAATGTCCATTTACTGCATTAAAAAACATGATGAAATTATGATGCGGTCTGATCCTGCTTCCACTTTTTCCTCATAAATAGCACCATGATGGCAATCACTGCAATGATCCCAAGGCTGATAAAAAAGCCAGGTCGTCCGCTTGCCTCCGTTAATGTGCCTGATACAGCGGCTCCAATTAAGAGCAGCGCAAGAATCATTTCGCACGTTTGGCGGGTGGATGGCTTGGATAGCTTTTTACTTGAGAACAGAATAAAAATCCATGTGTACAGCAGGGTAAGACCGGCTGCTGTTGTGAGATGCTCGTAGATGTGTTTGGACAAAAAGAGTGCAAGCAAAATTGAGACAATTAAGCCAGCAGCAGTTAAGATAATCGAAGACCATCTCACATGCGATGGATCTTTTTGTTTAAAACAAGCAGGTGCATCCTGATGCTCTGACATTGTGCCGAGCAGCGTTGTGACCGCATAGAGAGAGGCAACCAATGTCGAAAAACCAGCAATAATGAAAATGCCATTAAAGATATGAAGAAAGATCGATAAATGAAACGGCTCTAATGAAGTAATAAATGGACTGCTGTTCTCATTAAAGGCTGTCACTGGGACAAGCAAGAGAGCAAGTCCGATTGAGACGATATAGATGACTGCTAGAATGATCAGCATGACACGTCCAGCTTTTGCCGCATCCTTCGGGTCCTTTAAATGAACCGCCATCAGCCCCATGACTTCAATTCCCCCAAATGCATAAAATGCGTAAATCAATCCATTCCAAAGACCAAGTGGACCAAGAGGCATCCATTCGTGATCCTTGTTAGGCAGATGAAGGGTCGGTTTATGTTCTGTCAAAATGCCGAATAATACAAGCACCGCAAGAATCATAAATAGAAAAATCGCCGCTGTTTTCAGTACCGCAAGAACATTTTCTGTCTTTTGAAAAGAAGAAAGCCCAATGATAATCACGAGCAGGGCAAGAGCGGAATAAATCGCAGAAAACACCCAAAGCGGAACAGAAGGAAACCAGTGGCGGGTAAACAGAGAAATGGCGGTTAACTGACTTCCTGTAATCAGCATTTCTGCAAACCAATACACCCAGCCATTGCTAAACCCTGCCCAGCGTCCGTATGCTTTACGAGCATAGGAACAAAATGACCCTTTATCAGGATTATCAGCTGTCATCGCAGCTAAATGTTTAAAGACGAGATATGTTCCGACTGCAGCAAGCAAAAAAGAGATGCAGACGGAATAACCGGATTTTGTAATGGCGATGCTGGAACCAAGGAAGAACCCAGTGCCAATTGTACAGCCGACTCCGATGAGAGAAAGCTGCCACCAAGATAAAGATTGTTCTTCTTTCAATGCAAGTGCAACACCTTTCTATTTCAATGACATTAGCTTGTGACCGCCTCTTTTTTTTATACATGATCAAGGGGACATTTTGGGCATACTGTCATGGAAAGGAGTGCATGTGATGAACGGAGAACACGTCATTTTACCAAAGGGTAGACTCGGCTTTCGTTTAGGAAAAGGCCAATGTATGCGAGTGGTTGATGTCGAAGGCCAGCAAGTAGCAGATGTGATGGCCTATCATGAAAAAGATTTTTATGAAAAATTTGACCAAGGTGCGACGATGGACAGTTTGTTCTCGTCTAAAGTGAAAAAAGGCGATAAGCTTTATTCTAATTTATATAAACCGATGTTTACGATCATTGAAGATACAGTAGAATGCCATGATTTATACATGCCCGCCTGCCGGCAAGAGATGTATCAGCTTTTATACGGCCGGACGCACTTAGAGGTCATGCATACATGCTACGACAATTTGCGGACTGCCTTTGAGCCCTTTGGGATTCCAAAGGAGGATATGTACTATCCTTTTAATGCCTTTATGAATACAGTCATTGATGAAAAAGGAAAGCTGTCTGTCGAGCTGCCAAAATCACTGCCCGGTGACTACATTCGCCTGCGGGCTGAAATGGACCTCATTGTGGCCGTGTCTGCATGTCCTGCTGATATTGGGAAGTGTAATGGATCAAGCTGTACATCCATACGGGTAGAAATCGATTAAAAAAGAAAAGGACCAGTCAAAAAAGACATGGTCTTTTTCACTTGTGAATGTTTGATTATCTAAGAAATAGGGGAACGTCTAACAAAATGTTCTTGATGAAAACATGGTATAATGAAGATTCAAAAAACGTTATTAAATCAATGAATTGTGAGTAAAACCTGTTCTCTTCATGTAGAGGATGCTTAGGAGGAAAAGTGTATGAGTTTGCAGAAAAAGATCAGCCAAGAGTTGCATGTGCAGCCCTCAATTGACCCAAAGCAGGAGATCGAAAAACGGGTTGGATTTCTAAAAGAGTACTTGAAAAAAACTGGGGCAAAAGGATTTGTTCTCGGTATTAGCGGCGGGCAGGATTCAACGCTTGCCGGACGTCTTGCACAGCTTGCTGTCAGTGAGCTTCGTCAAGAAGGAAAAGAGGATGCGGTCTTTATTGCGGTACGCCTTCCGCATGGTGTGCAGCAGGATGAAGATGATGCACAGCTCGCCCTATCATTTATTCAGCCAGACAAGTCGTGGAAATATGATATTGCACCTGCCGTGTCAGCATTCAGTGATCAATATCAAAAGGAAACGAACGGCCCATTGTCTGACTTTAATAAAGGAAATGTCAAAGCTCGCATGAGAATGATCGCGCAATATGCTGTCGGTGGTGAGGAAGGATTGCTTGTCATCGGTACAGATCATGCAGCTGAAGCAGTAACCGGCTTCTTCACGAAGTATGGTGATGGCGGTGCAGATGTTCTCCCGCTCACAGGTTTGACAAAACGCCAAGGACGGGCGCTTTTAGAAGCGCTAGAAGCACCGGAACGCCTGTATTTAAAGAAACCAACAGCCGATCTGCTGGATGATAAACCTCAGCAAACGGATGAAACAGAACTCGGCATTACGTACAATGAAATTGATGATTACTTAGAAGGAAAACCAGTCTCAGATCAAGCAGCAGAAGCGATTGAAAAGCGTTATGTTCAATCAGAGCATAAACGCCAAGTACCCGCTTCCATGTTTGATGACTGGTGGAAATAAAAAGAAACCTCTCCGATGATGGAGAGGTTTTTTTTATGTCGAATTTCAAGTGGATTTGACAAAATAACCAAAAATTCATTAAATTAGTAGAACGATATACTTAAGTCCATTTAACTAAATATCGATTTTTTTGATCAAAAAAAGCAGACATAATTAGTTCGATTCACTTAATTTCACTTCTATTGACAGTATTTTCAGAAAAAATAATTGACGAACAAAAAGAATGCGCTTACAATGAAACCACATTCCGAAAAGTGAAATTAGATTCCACTGAATGGAATAAAGGGGTGATTCACCTCCAAATAAGAAGCTAAAGGAATGATTCACACAATGAAAAATCGAAGTGCACTGGAAATTTACAAAGAGGGAGGCGCATGGTGGGAGACTGAGATTAGTCATATTCAAAAAAATTCAATTGAACTACGAGGGTATCCGATTGAAGAACTGATTGGTGAATTGTCGTATCCACAAATGCTCTATTTACTGCTTGTTGGTGAATTATTGGATGATTCAAAAGCAGCTCTTTTTGAAAGTGTTCTTGTCGCAGGTGCGGACCATGGACCAAGAGCGCCATCTATTGCAGCAGCTAGAATGGCGGTGACTTGCGGCATTTCGTTTAATTCCTCTGTTGCAACAGGGGTGAATCTATTAGGTGACATTCATGGCGGAGCCGGAGAGAAGGCCATGCGTATGTTATACGAGGCCAAAGCGGTCTACGATGATCAAAAGGATATACAGGCTGCGGCAAAGCAAGTGTGTCAAACATGGTTAAATCGCAAGGAAAAAATCCCGGGAATCGGCCATCAGCTTCATGATGATGATCCGAGGGTGAGACGTCTATATGAGCTGAGTCACACATATGTCCAGCAAGGTCTTATCAGCGGCACATATTTACGGTTGGCCGAAGCGATTAGACATGAGCTTGAACAACTGAAAGGGAAGAAAATCACGATGAATATAGATGGTGTATCTGCTGCCATCCAATGTGAATTAAACATTCCAGCAGAAGCAGCAAAAGGCATTTTTTCCTTATCCAGAGGAATGGGCATCGTGGCGCATGCATATGAGGAGCTCACAAAGGGAGCCCTCGTGAAAGGACCTTGTCCGAATGAAGAAAGATTGGTTCGTTATGCAGGACATGGAACGCGGCACTTGAAGGAGGGAGAAAAAATTTGAGTGGTTTAAAAGCGTTGTCATATATAAACGGCGAGTGGCTGGATACAAGTCGTGTCAAAACAGATATCATCAATCCTTACTCAGGAGAAAGGATCGGAACATCCTATCTCGCCTCATCAGAAGACATAGAACAGGCACTTTCTAGTGCGCAGCAGGCTAAAAAACAAATAGCGGAAATATCGGCAATCGAACGCTCAAAGCTTCTAACAAAAGCAGCCACCTTGCTTGAAGAACAAAAAGACCATTTTGCAAAACTGATTTCGCTAGAATTAGGCAAACCGCTTAAAAATACAAGAGATGAAGTCTCGCGATCAATCGAGACGCTGGCGCAATCGGCGGAAGAAGCGAATCGATTAATAGGTGAGACCATTCCTGGCAATGTATCATCACGCGGACAGGGAGCAATGGCCATGACATTTAAAGTGCCAGTCGGAGTTGTGCTGGCGATTACCCCTTTTAATGCACCGCTCAACTTAATTTGCCACAAAGTCGGTCCGGCCTTTGCGGGAGGGAATGTCATCATTTTGAAGCCCGCACCGCAAACATCAGCTGTTGCCACAGCGTTTGCCAAACTCCTTCTCGAAGCAGGATTTCCTGAGGCTGGTTTGCAGCTTGTGATTGGCGGGGTCGAGGCCGGGAAACAGTTAGTCACTGATGAAAGAACGAATCTCATCTCTTTTACCGGCGGGGCTGCCGGAGGCGAACACATTACAACCTCTGCGGGATTGAAAAAGGTCCTGCTCGAACTCGGAGGGAATGGCGCGACGATTGTTCATCACGATGCAGATATTGAACAAGCCGCATCCATGTGTGCCAAAACAGGCTTTAGTAATTCCGGTCAAAGCTGTATTTCTGTTCAAAGAATTTATGTCCATCAGGAAATGATGCCGTCGTTTACTGAGGTATTAAAACAAAAAGTAGAGCAGCTTGTCGTTGGAGATCCGCTGTCCAGCGAGAGTGATATCGGCTGTATGGTCGATGTACAGGCCGCGCAGCGTGTTGAGGCATGGATACAAGAGGCAGAGAGCATGGGTGCCCACCTTTTATGCGGGGGGAAAAGAAATGGAGCGAGCATCACACCGGCTATTTTGCTAAACCCTCCGAAACAGGCCAAGGTCGTCTGTGAGGAAGTGTTCGGCCCAGTTGTCAGCATTCTCCCTTATGAGGAGCTGGAGGAGGCAATTAAAGAAGCAAATGATAGCCGATATGGTTTGCAGGCAGGGATCTTTACGAATCAGCTGGATGTGGCATTACACGCAGCAAAAGAGCTTGAAACTGGCGGGGTTGTCATCAATGGGACATCGAATTTTAGACTGGATCATTGGCCTTATGGCGGGATTAAGCGAAGTGGCCTTGGAAGAGAAGGTCCGCGTTTCGCCATTGAGGAGATGACCGAAACCAAAATGGTCGTGCTTCCACAGGGTCTGTGAAAGGGGCGTTTGGATGTGAATGCATTTCAGCAAAAGGTAAAAAGTGTGCAGGCAGGCGGTCAGCCAATGATTTGTACGCCGCTCATCGGACAAACAAAGGAAGAATTATTTCATGAGGTCGAGGTGTTAACTGAGAAAAATCCTGATGTGATAGAGTGGCGGGCGGATTTTTTTCATCACCTTCATGACAAGGAACAAGTGATAGAAACCCTTAAGGGAATGGTAGAAAAGGCAAAGGGTATCCCATTTTTATTCACGATTCGCTCTGAAAAGGAGGGCGGCGAAAGTATATCACTCTCAGAATCTGAGAAGGTTTCTCTGCTTGCCGAGCTTTGTTCCACTCAGCTTGTGGACGCCGTTGATTATGAATTGATGCATGATGTGACACATATACAGCAAGTCAGTCAGGCGGCTAAAAGAAATGGGATCACCTTGATTGTGTCGTATCACGATTTCCAGCGTACCCCTGAGGTAGATCGTCTCGTGCAGCTATTCGTCAATGCAGAATCAGTCGGCGCCGACATTGCAAAGATCGCAGTGATGCCGTATTCCTATGACGATGCATTAACACTGCTCTCGGCGACCAGCCATGCGAAAAAGCAGCTGTCAATTCCCGTTATTTCAATGGCAATGGGGGAATACGGGGCTTTTACAAGAATGATTGGCGGACTTTTTGGATCTGTCATGACCTTTGCTGTAGGGAAAGAAAGCTCAGCTCCCGGGCAAGTGGCGATACAGGATTTGAACAATGTTCTATCTATTGTGTTTTCAAAGAATAAGTGAGTAGCAGATTCATAGCTGCACCGTGAGAGGAGAGAAACATGAAGAAGAATATTTCTACACAGGTTATTCAGTACTTAGAAAATCGGGGAGTCGAGCATATTTTCGGTCTCTGCGGTCATACGAATATTGCTTTTTTATCAGCGCTTGAAAAAAGCTCGATTCAATTTGTCAATGTCAGGCATGAACAGATAGCGGCACATGCAGCTGATGGTTATGCGCGGGCAAAGAAACAGACGGCTGTTGTTCTCAGTCATCTAGGACCCGGACTCACCAATGCGGCAACAGGGGTAGCGAATGCAGCACTTGATTCCATTCCAATGGTTGTCATTGCAGGAGATGTCCCAAGTCATTATTACGGAAAGCACCCACATCAAGAGATCAATCTTCATTCCGATGCCTCTCAATACGAAATTTACCGGCCGTTTGTGAAAAGAGCATGGCGAGTCGATATTCCAGAATTATTTCCAGAGATTTTATCAAAAGCATTTCAGTTAGCTGAAAGCGGCCGTCCTGGCCCGGTGCTTATTTCTGTTCCAATGGATGTGTTCTCAAAGGACCTAGATGTGTCCTTGTTTGAACAAATCAACCATCATACACACACCATTGAAAAACCTTCTATTGATGATCAAACGGCCAATCGGATATTGGATCGATTGCTGCAGGCAGAAAGACCGCTCTTATATGTAGGGGGAGGCATTATTTTAGCTGATGCAGCTGAAGAATTAAAGGCATTTTCTGATCATCTGAGTATCCCTGTCGCCCATTCTTTGATGGGGAAAGGAGCCATGCCGGATGATCATCCAATGACTCTTGGAATGACAGGGTTTTGGGGGACAAAATTTATCAATGATCAGTGCAAAGAAGCAGATTATATATTGGCTTTAGGCACCCGTTTTGCTGAAGCTGATGCGAGCTCGTGGGAATCAGATTATACATTCCGTTTCCCATCAACCAAGCTCATTCATATTGACATTGACCCGAATGAAATTGGACGTAACTATCCTGTTGAAATTGGAGCAGTAGCCGATCTTAAGCAAGCCTTGACTGTACTCAATCGAGTGGCGAGAGAGAGACTGCCAAAAGGGCTGGATCGTCCTGAATTGAAAAAGGAAATTGCGTTATATCGTAAGGATTTTCAGGCTAGCAATCTGACGAATGTTCAAGATGAATCCTTCCCAATGAAGCCGCAGCGTATTTTGCAGGAAGTACGGGAAGTATTGCCGCCAGATGCCTTTATTACAACGGATGTTGGCTGGAACAAAAATGGGGTCGGACAGCAATTTCCTGTGCTCACGCCAGGTACCATTTTAACGCCAGGCGGCTTTGCAACGATGGGATTTGGAGCACCTGCCGCACTTGGGGCAAAGATTGCCCAGCCTGACCGTGTTGTTGTGTCACTCGTTGGAGACGGCGGCTTCGGTCAAAATCCATCCGTTCTTGCAACAGCAGTTGAAGAGAACATTCCTGTTGTGTGGATTGTGATGAATAACAGTGCATTTGGAACAATAGCCGGTTTGCAAATGGCGCACTATGAAACGACGTACGGCACTGTTTTCAGAAAAGGTGGAGAAAGCTATTCACCGGATTTTGCTGCCGTTGCGAGAGGTTATGGGATGAAGGGGATTAAAATCACCTCTGCTTCTGAATTCAAAGAAGCTTTAGCTGAAGCCATTGCTTCTCAGGAGCCTTGCGTTATTGATGTAGCGATGAAAAATGATCCTGTTCCTACGGATGGACATTGGAATATTAATGACATTTATTCACCAAATTCAAAGCGCTCACATGTCAGCGTGAATTAAACAGAACGAGGGAGGAATTAACAATGAAAATTAAAGTATTGAATCCGTTTCAAGATGGGAACCCATTATGGTTAGGCTTAGATCGTCCAGAGGAGCAAATGATTCGAAAGGTATTTCAAACCATTACACCAGATACTGTTGGATCAGAGCATATGATGGCGGGTCTCACCATTTTTGAACCAGGGGAAGCAAGTTCAGTGCACAATCACCCGGGTTCAGAGGAATTTGATTTTGTGATTAAAGGATCTGGCGAAGTCATTTGTGATGGAGAAAGGCAGTCCTTTAAACAAAATGATTTCATGTTCATTCCAGACGGTGTCCCGCACCAGCATGTCAATACAGGAGATGAACCTTTATGGCTCATTTGGCTCTACACACCGCAAGGGCAGCTTCCAAAGGATTAAAAACCTGCACCGGTAAGTCCTCCTTTTGGATCATCAGGGCTTTCCGGGTCAATCAGAAAGATGAAAAGGGCTAAAATTAGGAATGATTTTAGCCCTTCATCACTTGAATGAAAGGGAGTCAAGCAATGAATATGAATACACCGCTCGAAGGAATAAAAATATTAGACGTCTCTACGATGATTGCTGCACCCTATGGCGCGGTGCTTCTAGGGGATTTTGGTGCAGAGGTCATCAAAGTCGAAATTCCTGGCAAAGGCGATACGCTGCGGCATGTCGGCCCTTTTGCAGATGGAGAACCACTTAGATGGTCAGGTCTCTCGCGGAATAAGAAATCCCTTACACTGGATCTGCACAAAGACGAAGCAAAGGACATTTTTAAAAAACTTGCTGGTCAGGTCGATGTGCTGATTGAAAATTTCCGCCCTGGAACACTGGAAAAATGGGGCGTTGGGTACGATGTGTTAAAAGAAATCAACCCTCGTTTAATTATGATTCGTGTATCGGGTTATGGTCAAACGGGCCCGTTTAAGGACAAAGCCGGATTTGGAACACCAGCGACGGCGTTTAGCGGCTTTACATATATTCAAGGGTTTCCAGACCGGCATCCAGTCAGCCCTTCCTTTTCTCTCACTGATTATATTGCTGGCATCTATGTGGCGTTTGCTACTGTGACAGCGATGTATTACAGGGATACACATCCAGAAGGAACTGGGCAAATGGTGGATTTGGCCCTCTATGAATCTGTGTTTCGTATGTTAGAGTTTTTGGTTGCAGAATATGACAAGCTTGGGAAGGTGCGTGAGCGTTCACCGGGGCTGAGCGGACATTCAAGCCCTGCCGGTACCTATGAGACAAAGGATGGTCATTATTTGGTTCTTGTGACGAGTACAGATTCGACCTTCAATCGATTGGCAGAGGCGATGAATCGATTAGATTTACTAGAGAATGAAAAATTCGCGGTCAATGCATCCAGGCTGAAGCATAACAAAGAAATGGATGCGATCGTTTCGCAATGGATCGCGTCGAAAACAAGGGATGACGTATTAGAAATTTTAGATACACATGGCGTACCTGTGAGCCCAATCTTAAGTATTCGAGATATTTTTGAGCATCCACAATTTAAAGCACGAGAGAATATCGTCGAGGTGCATCACCCTCGTCTTGGAAAAGTGAAGGTGCCTGGGATCATTCCGAAGTTTGAAAAAACACCTGGAAGTATCCGTCACATTGCACCTGATTTAGGCGAACATAATTATGAGATTTTAACAAATATGCTTGGCTTAACAGAAGAAGAGTGTAAGCAGTTAGAAGAAAAAGGGGTAATTTAATACGCTCAACCGAACCGCACGCTGCGGAAACAAAGGAGGATGGTTATGAAAGTGCATTCAGAACTGAAGGGGAATGAATTGCAGCCCGCATATGTGAAACCAACGAAAGCCCGTTTTGGCATATTGATTCTGTTGTTTTTTATTACCGCTATTAATTATATTGATCGAGCCAGTGTATCCATTGTTGCTCCTGCGATTCAATCTTCATTGCAATTAAATCCTGCCTTATTAGGCTTGATTTTTTCGGCATTTAGCTGGACATATACAGCGATGCAAATACCAGGCGGTTTTATTCTCGATAAATTTGGCTCAAAGGTAACGTATGGGATATCACTCGTTACTTGGTCTATTTTCACAGGCTTACAGGCGTTTGCGAACAGCTTTGCCTTTTTATTCGGCTGCCGTTTGTTTATTGGGATTACAGAATCTCCCGCTTTTCCTGCAAATAACCGTATTGTCACCACATGGTTTCCAAGGCGGGAACGGGCTTTTGCAACAGGTGTTTATACTGCTGGAGAGTATGTGGGTCTTGCCTTTGCGACACCTCTTCTATTTTGGATCATGACGACTTTCGATTGGAGAACCGTCTTTATTACGGCAGGTGCGCTCGGTATCATATTTGCTTTCTTTTGGTACAAGTATTATCACGAACCGAAAGAGCATCCGAAGATAAATGAAGATGAGTTAGAATTAATCCGGCAAGGCGATGGGCTGACAGTCGCATCACAGGAGAAGCTGAAATGGGCGGACTTTGCCGCCCTTCTAAAATATCGTAAATTGATCGGGCTTTATATTGGGCAATTCTCTGTTGCGTCTACCCTTTTTTTCTTTTTAACGTGGTTTCCGACCTATTTGGCAGAGGCGAAAAATATGGCGTTTCTCAAGGTAGGTTTTGCTGCTTCTCTTCCTTATATTGCTGCATTCTTTGGGGTCTTGTTTGGAGGTTATGTGTCTGATTGGCTGCTCAAAAAGGGCGTATCAGTGAATGTAGCCAGAAAGCTGCCAGTAGTGGTGGGCTTGCTGATGACGAGTACCATTGTTTTAGCAAACTTTACAACAAATATCCCGCTTGTGCTGACCATTTTATCCATCGCTTCATTTGCGCAAGGACTGTCTAATATCTCTTGGACGATGCTGTCTGAGGTGGCACCGCGGGAAATGGTTGGGCTGGCTGGCGGCGTATTTAACTTTTTTGCTAATTTAGCTGGGATCATCACTCCGCTGATTATCGGATTCATCGTGTCGGCGACAGGCTCCTACAATGGAGGAATTTTATTCGTCAGTTTAGTCGCTTTAGGCGGGGCATTGTCGTACATCTTTATCGTAGGTAAAATTGAACGTATTCAATTAAAACCATAGTGAGAAAGCAAAAGAGAACTCAAGGGTGAGTTCTCTTTTTTATGTATAAAAGATAACGGTGATGATCGCTGCACATGCGATGCCCATGCTGATATAAAGGCTGGCAAACCATATATTCCAGCGAGTGATACGGTAAGGGTTGACCTTCATCAAATCAGCCAATAAGGAGACAGAAACATTAAAAGGGCTAAACATAACAGTTGATGTGCCAGCAACGATCAGCATGATTGCGATCGGAAGAGCAGGCAGTTCATGGATGACTGGTGCCATCATGCTGACTAACAAAGCAAGCGAGACAAGCGGGTGAAAACCGCAAAGGGCGGTGATCAGAAAATACAACCCAATGACACAATAAACCCAAATGGCATGGTCTGATATACTGACAATAAATGCTTGAATCGGCTGCATACTGTTTGTCGCAAGGAGCATATCGACAAAGAAGCCTGCACTTAAAAATAGACACATATAGTTGGAGAGCTGACGGGTTCTTTCTTTCCAATGAGGCACAGAGGCAGCGATATATTGTTTTCTTTTTTTGATAATAGAAGAGAATAATAGAGCAAATGGAATAATCGTCAGTACTACAGCGAATAAATAGCCTTTCCCAATCCATGCATCGACAAGTGAGACGACTGTCATAAAACCTAGCAGCATGAAAGCGAGCTGAAGGGTTTTTCGCTTAATTCGATGAGGATTGGCGTTTGTTTCTGAAGACTGAATGATGTTTGGTAATCGTTTGCTTTGACGAGAAAAAAGCATCCAATCTATCGCCAGCACGACGACCATTAAACCAAAAGTAATAGGTGCAATTTGATAATATTTTAGTTTGGTTGCATCAATGGTGACGCTTACCAGCACTTCAACAGGACTCCAGCTTAAACATAATGCATATGACCTCAAGAGGTTGCGTGTATAAAGATGTTGTTTCACTTGTTCTTTTAGAGATTCGAGCGACGGTTTGAGCGATGTATATAGTAAAGGAATCGTCGCGATATTTAAAAACATGCCGAGAATATGCGTGACAAATGAACTCTTGCGATAAAGCTGGTTTGAGCTCGTTGTATGCAGTGTGAGCAGTTTATTTAATTGTGTATCGAAATGTCCAACATGTATGAGAGAATGAATAAAAGGCAGCATGAAAAAGAGAGAAAGCAAGCCCAGCATGGAATGAAAGTGAAGAAAAAACGTGTGCAATGGCTGGCCGGATAAGAAGAATAAGAACAACCCAATGATGAGAAATACAGCACCTGTTTTCAAATAAAGCCCATTTGCTTTCTTAAAAGAAATGGTGAGCGAGGCAGCGGCCAGCAGACCAACAAAATAGGAGAGTATAGGAGCAGGAAATAGTTGATGAACAATATATAGACTGATAAGAAGTGTAAAAACGAGCAGGTACATTCAAATATCTCCTCCATCAAATATCTTCAAGTGATTTTATTCTGACTGGTGGAATTTGTTTTCTTTTAGTGGAACGTTTAAAATGGATTATAGCAAAATCGATCGTTGATGTCGATAAGAAATCAAAGGGGAAAAGGAGAAAATGAACATGGCTGATAAAAAGTCAAAAGAAGAATCAGGACTGCGTACAGTTCAGCGTGCTTTGGATATTCTTTATTGTTTTAGTGAAGAACGTCAAGAGCTGACGCTAACGGATATTTCAAAAGAGATGAATTTAGCAATGTCTACGACAACGAGACTGCTCAAGGCGCTTGAAATGAATCATTTTGTGGAGAAGAATCAAGAAACAATGAAATACCGATTGGGTCAAAGGCTTTATCTCCTTGGATACATTGCAGGAAAGTCCATTAAATTGAGGGAACTGGCTAAGCCACTCATGTACTCACTTCGTGATGAAACAAAGGAAACCGTCAACCTGTATGTACTGGATTCAACAAGCAGGGTTTGTATCGAACAAGCGGAAGGGCTGCAATCGATTCGCCATCTTGTCAAGATTGGTGAGAAGCTGCCATTGTACGCAGGTGCAGGCGGAAAGGTATTATTGGCATTTCAAAGTGAAGAATTTCAACAAAAAGTATTAGCGTCTGAGGCTGATCATGTGAAGAGAGATGACTGGCAAGAGGAACGTAAACATATTCTTGACACGTATACTTCTTGCAGTATCGATGAACGAGAGGTAGGATCTGCGGCAGTAGCGGCACCAGTCTTTAACATTCATGGAGAAGTGAAGGCTTGTTTATCCATATCTGGTCCAACCCATCGGTTTACTGAAGAAGTCATTCCTAAGCTGCAGCAAAAAGTGAAAGAACAGGCACAGAGGCTTTCTGAACAGCTCGGCTACGTCGTCAAACACAATTTTTAAGATTGCCTATCTTTTCGCGCTCCATTTATCATATAATAGAAACATTATGTAGCATTCCTTGTCGTAGGGAGGACGTGTCACGACCATGAAAATCAATAGAGAAATTCCTGTAAGACAGCGGAATATTGTCCTCATTGGCTTTATGGGTGTTGGGAAAACAACCATTGGGCAGCTGGTTGCCAAAAAGCTATATAGAGATTTTATTGATGTCGATCAGGAGATTGAGAAAAAGTACAACATGACGATTCCAGAGATGTTTCAGCAAAAAGGAGAAGCATTCTTCAGGCAGGCTGAAAAGGATTATATCGTCGATTTATGTGAACATACACAGCTCAAGATCGTTTCCCTTGGAGGGGGGGCATTCAAACAGGAAGAAATCAAACGCGCCTGCTTGAAGCATTGTACCGTTCTTTTCCTTGACTTGTCTTGGGAGAATTGGAAGCAGCGGCTTGATATTTTAATTGAAAACCGCCCTGTTCTTCACAACCGGACGCTTGATGAGATGAAAGAGCTGTTTGAGGAGCGCCGGGAGATTTATTCTCTTCATAATTCAAGAGTGGAAACAGATCATTTAGAGGCTGAGGAAGTCGCCAATTATATTGTGGACACACTCAAGCTTGGCTGGGATTTATATTCGAAATAAAAAAAGTCTACCGTTTAGGATAGACTTTTTTTCTATTGAATTCTTTTCCTTCGTACATATGATGATGTTTTGACAACCAAAATGTATTTATCCTTTTTTTGGTGTGCAGCCGTTTGGAAAAAGCGGTGATCCTCCTTCAATCAGTTCATGATGATGAGGTTTTTGATATAGATCATTTTCTTTTTCGGAAAAATAAAATAGTATCTAAATTTCAATAAGAGTTTTTTGAATTATTATAATCTTTAAAAAATAATGTTGACAACTTCCGTGAGGACATTCTATGATTGTTTACGTAAACGCTTACGGTAAACGTTTACTATAATCGAATGGGGAGGAATTTGTTGATGAAAAATAAAGAAAAATGGAGCGGTGTATTCCCGGCTGTCTTAATTCCTTTTAAAGATGACTATTCAATTGATGAACCTGCATTTCGCAAGCTTGTTCGCTGGGTGGCGGAGCACAAAGGGATTAACGGGATCGTTGTCAATGGACATACGGGCGAGATTATGACCCTGCTGCCACATGAACGAGCTGAAGCTGTGCGTATTGCAGCCGACGAATTAAAAGGGGAAGTACCTGTCATTTCAGGGGTTTCAGCTGAAGGGACAATTGAAGCAATCCAGCATGCAAAAGCAGTTCAAGAAGCTGGCGGAGAAGGTATCCTTCTCATGCCGCCGCATTCATGGCTGAGATTCGGTATGCAGCCTGAATCACCTGTCCAATTCTTTAAAGATGTTGCAGAAGCGATTGACATTTCAATCATCGTCCATCAATATCCAACGTGGACAAAAACCTCATATACAACGAATCAAATACTAGAAATGTCGGAAATTGAAAATGTTGTCTCATTCAAAATTGGTCAAAGAGACATGGCACAATATGAAGTCGATGTGCGCGCACTGAAAAAGCATGCACCAGATGTATCGCTGCTCACATGTCACGATGAATATTTATTGCCAACATTAGTTCAAGGGATTGATGGGGCGCTTGTCGGTTTCGGCTGTTTTGTGCCAGATTTGATCGCTGAACTTGTGAAATGTGTGGAAGAACAAGACCTTGCAGCAGCTAATAAAGTGTACGATAGAATCTTTGAATTAAAGCATGCTGTATATAAAATGGATGAACCTTCCTCTACCTCTCATCTGCGAATGAAGGAAGCGATGTTCCAGAGAGGCTTGATCAGCAGTTCGCTTGCTAGAAAGCCGGTATTACCTTTAACTCAAAAGGAAAAAGAAGAGATTCGCCAGGGCCTTCAAAGTGTTGGTTTGCTTAAGGAAAACGTCAGTAGATAACAGACCATTGATTTCATGATGAAGGTGAGTCAGGTTATAATAGGGTATAAAACAACAGACTCCCGGAGGTATGAAATGTGTCAGTAAGTATTAAAGATGTAGCATTGAAAGCAGGAGTGTCTATAGCCTCTGTTTCCCGAGTATTAAGTGGTAAACCAGGAGTAGGTGCTCAAACGGCTGAAAGAATCAAACAAGTGATTGATGAGTTAGGCTACCGCCCTAATTTAGGAGCGAGAGGGCTCGTGAAAAGAAAGACTGGGAATATCGCTGTAGTGGTTCCCCGCGGTTCATATATTTTGAATAATCCATTTTTTTCAACGATTTTAGATGGAATAGCGAAGGAATTAGATGAGACCGAATTCAATATGCTGATGTCATTTACATCTGTTCAGCAGCAGCGGTTACTTGAGACGCAGGCTGTAGATGGTGCCATTTTATTTTCTCCAAGAAATGGAGAATTGAGCATGGATTGGCTAAAAAGTTTGGCTATTCCCATTATCGTTGTCGGAAGTTACTTAGAGGATTCACCATTTCCATGTGTCAGGCCAGATGATGAAGAAGGTGTTTGTCAATCTGTAACGGCCTTATTTGATAAAGGTCATCGAACCATTGGGCTGGTGAATGGTCCAATGAGTTCGATGCATAGTGTGAGGTATTACAAGGGGTATGAACGCACACTGAAACGTTTAGGATTAACAATGAACAAAGAGCTTGTGTTTGAGTTAGATGAATTTGATGGGGGAAAAGTAGTAGAAGTGGTTTCTCAATTTCTCCAAGGAAACCAGCACATGACTGGAGTTGTTTGCTCTTCAGATTTTTTGGCGATAGGGGTCATGAAAGCGGCAGAAAACGCAAATGTGTCAATACCTCATGATTTGTCTGTCGTTGGTGCCGATGATGTGCCCATTGCAAGTTTCCTAACCCCTTCTTTATCTTCTGTTCATGTTGATTTAGTTGGAATGGGAAGAAAAGCTGTTTCTTTACTAACACAGTTATTAGAAGGAGAACAGTTAGAGGCGATGGAGCATATCTTCCCTATGTATTATATAGATCGTGGCACCACGGGAACGCCAAAAAAGATTTGATAGATGCTGAAAACTCGTATGAACGCTACAGAATTTCAGCTTGATTTAAAATGTAAGCGATTTCTTCAGCGCTCTTCGGCATGTACTTTTGCATCATTTCCTCCAATAAGGAGGAGATACCATGACGTTAGAACTCAGCGGAAATTCAAATTCTCAAGGTGGGCAAGTTGTTGATAGAGCTTCACAGCTATTGACCAGGATGGAAAGTGTACCTTTTTCGAGGTGGCATTTAAAACCTCGGATCATTATGGGATCTGCTACCTTTTTTGATGCTTTTGATGCGCTATCTTTAGCGTTTGTTCTCCCGGTTCTCATCGGCATGTGGAATTTATCACCTGCTCAAATTGGCCTTCTTATTGGGTCTGGTTATATAGGACAAGCGATTGGTGCTATTTTCTTTGGGTGGTTAGCAGAAAGGCGCGGCCGTGTATTTAGTGCAAAGTGGACGGTGTTCCTCATGTCTATTATGAGTATCGCATGTGTATTTTCAGGTAATTTTATGGCCCTTTTTATTTTCCGTTTTATACAAGGGATTGGAGTCGGAGGAGAGGTGCCGGTAGCAGCCTCATATATTAATGAGTTGTCCCGAGCCCAAGGAAGAGGTCGATTTTTTATGCTTTATGAGATGATTTTTCCATTAGGATTAATGATTTCAGCACAAATTGGCGCATTCGTTGTACCTAGCTTTGGGTGGAAATGGATGTTCTTGATTGGAGGCATTGGAGGTTTAATCGTCTTTGTATTCTTTTTCATGCTGCGTGAATCGCCAAGGTGGCTTATTTCGAAAGGCAGGTTAGATGAAGCCGAAAGAATTATTGAAGAAATTGAAGCTAGTACTGACAAACGAATGCCTGTCGCAAATCAAGTATCCAGCAGTACTGAAAAAGGCGACTGGAAAGAGCTATTTTCAACTTTTTACCGTAAAAGAACATTGGTCGTATGGGGACTATGGTTTTCTGCCTACTTTGTATCGAATGGTTTAAATAACTGGTTACCAAGTCTTTATAATACTGTTTACCATTTGCCAGTCGGAGATTCATTAAGGGCAGCATCTCTCACAAATATTTTACAGACCATAGGGGTATTCGCTTGTGCGTTTTTAATTGATAAAGTAGGACGAAAGCGCTGGGCAACCATTGCATTTGTATTAACAGGTGTTTTATTAACGGCTTTATGGATCAGCGGAGCGACTTCACCAGAAAGCGTCATCTATTTAGGGTCTGCTGCTTACGGAATGATGGGGACAATTACAGTTCTTCTTTATCTATATACACCTGAAATTTATCCGACACGTATGAGGGTGATTGGAACGGCATTTGCTACAGCGTGGCTTAGGCTGGCCTCAGCGATCGCTCCTATTATGACAGGTTTTATTTTAGAGGTAAGCGGTGTTTCAACTATTTTTATTCTTTTTGCAAGTGTGACGGTAGTGGGAGCAATTCTTGCTTTTAAAATGATAGAAACGCGCGAGAAAGTATTAGAGGATATTGCGCCGTAAGTTACGCGTGCAGTGAAGAACTTATTCCAAAGAGGGTAGGTTCTTTTTTTATTCAGAGGATCTAAAATGCCTCACCTATCTTCGTTCATTTATCATATAATACAAACATGACTAGCACTCCTTGTCGTAAGGAGAGACGTGTCACGAACATGAAAAGCAATACCTGTGAGACAGTGAAGATTAAAAAAGTCTACCGACAATGGTAGACTTTTTCTATAAGGTCAATTCTTGATTCCCTGAATCAGTGAAGCTTTTAAACAGAAAGAAATGGGCTGATGCTGTGCATCGAATTGAAGCTGAAACAGCTGCTTTGTGTCAGGGTCTGCGGCTTGAAGGTGGGAAACGATCTCCTTTTGAATATTCTCTGGCGTGCGTCCACGTATAATCCAGTCCTGATAATCAATATGCAGGTCCCAGTAACGAATCTCTTTCTGAGTCAATTGGTTGTCATCGAAAAGCTCTTTCCATTCTGATAACGAGCTTTCCCGCACATGAGAAGGGTCTCTCAGTCTATTTAAGTGATTAATAAATGAATCCTGTGCAGGGTTTTCAGGTGCATAATGATCGACGAGCAGAAATTGGCCGCCTTTTTTTAAGACTCGGCTGATTTCAGACATGGCTGCCGGAAGGTTTGGAAAGTGGTGAGCAGCAAATCGGCACGTCACGAATTCAAATGATTCATCAGAGAAGGGCAATGCTTCTGCGGCTGCCTGCTCAAAAGTAATGTGGTTCAGGTGGCGTTCTTCCGCAAGTGCTGCTGCAATCTCGATCATTTTTTGCGTGACATCAATGCCGACCCCTTTAGAGATAACGTCTGAAAAGGAAAAAACGGTATGTCCTGCCGCGCAGCCAATATCAAGTAAATGCTCATGTCCCTTCGCATTTGCAGTTGTTTTCATCCATTCCAGCTCTTCTCCGGCCGCAAATATAGGTGAATCTCGATAGTTCTCGGCATTTTGTGAAAATTGGTTCTCGGTTTTAGCATATGGATTCATTTCTTTTCCCCCTTTGTGGTCTCTTTATCGTAGAATTCCTTCTGTTATTTGTCTAAGACATAAAAGATATGAAATGGATAGTTAAAACCTATGAGGTGATGAAAGTGGATATACGAATGATGGAATATGTCATGGAAGTGTACCGGCAGCAAAGCTTTACAAAAGCAGCGGATCAACTGCATATTGCACAGCCTTCTTTAAGCCAGCAAATGAAGAAGCTGGAAGAGGAATTAGACACACCGCTATTTATTCGAAAGTATGGACAAGTAACGCCCACACCTCAAGGGAGACGATTCATTAAAAGGGCTGAGAATATTTTGAAGGAAAGAGATGATTTGCTGCGTGAAATGGGAGAGGCAGCTTATGAAATCGGGAAAGAGCTGAACATTGGAGCGCCAGCAGTGACTGGGGGCTATGTCTTGCCCGGTTTATTAAAAACCTTTTGTCAAACGTATCCTCATGTTCACGTTCAACTGATAGAAGAGTCTCCTCGTGAGCTCGAAAAACGTCTATTGGCTGGAAAACTGGATTTGGCTATTTTATCTATGCCTGTCGAGCATGAATCATTGAAAACGAAACAAATGCTGACAGAGCCGCTCCTTCTTGCAGTTCCGCAAGCTGCTCAGTCATGGTTATCAGAGGAATTGAACGAGATTATCAAGCAAGCAGGGCAAAAAGAGTCCGGTCACGAAATCGTTCCCTTTCACCTTCTTGAAGGTACCCCATTTATTATGCTGAAAGAGGGATACGGTTTTCGGCAAGTGGTCATGGAGCTGTGCCGTCATCACGGTTTCCAGCCAAAAGCGGCTTTTGAAACAAGTCATATTCAAACAGCACAGGCATTGGTCAAAAACGAACTAGGGGTGACCGTTGTGCCGAAAATGGTGGCACAAGAGGATAGGAACGGGGTCATTTATTTACACATTGATTCATGCCCCACCCGCACACTTGTGTTTGCATATGTGGAAGAAAGGTATTTAACGAAAGCCGCTCAAGCCTTCATGGCCCTTTATCAGAATCAAGGGAAGGCTTAAACAAACGTTTAATTAAACGCAAAAAGCAGGGGAGCACCCTGCTTTAAGATTGGTGACAAAGGGCTAAAATGATCTTGATTTTAGCCCTTTGTCTTATTTTCAGCGTGATAGAAAACCTTTGAAGTCTAGGAAGGGCGAGCACCGGAGCGGAGCGAATTTGACATTCGTGAGCACCGGAGCGCAGACCTGACACCGAATGCGAGGGTTTGTCTACACGCTGAAAGCAGGGGAGCACCCTGCTTTTTAATATAAGTCCAGACGCTGATCCGTCATAACCGGAATTTGCTGTCTGACTTCATCCACTAGCTGAAGATCAATTTCCGCATAATAAATATCTTCGTCATCGTTTGTTTCAAGCAGGATGCGGCCGAGTGGATCAATCACCATAGAGTGTCCAGGGAATTCCGTGTCTCTGCTTGTGCCTGTTCTGTTAACAGCAATCATAAATGACTGGTTTTCAATCGCTCTTGCGATGAGCAGGCTGCGCCAATGGTCCACTCTTGCTGACGGCCATTGCGCCGTATTGACGAGCACCTTCGCTCCTTTGTTCACAAGTGTTCTGGAAAGCTGCGGGAAGCGGAGATCATAGCAAATCATCGCACCAATCGTTACATCTTCACCATAGTCAAATAAACCAAGCTGATCACCAGCGGTTAAATAGTTGTGCTCATCCATTAAGCGGAATAAATGAATTTTATCATAATCTAACAAAAGCTCACCTTGGCGGTTAAAAACATACATTGTGTTGGTAATGTGTTCATCTTCTGTCCGTTTATTTAATACACTGCCTGCGATGAGATACACTTGATGCTTGCGAGCAAAGGAGGAAAAGAGCTGTTTTGTGCGTTCACCGTTTACATCCGCAAGCTGATCGGCTTGTTCAAGGGCGTAGCCGGTATTCCACATTTCGGGTAAAATGATCAAATCAGGCTGCTCGCGGACCGCTTCTTCTAAAAACGCTGCTGCTTTTTTAAAATTCACTTCTGGTTCTCCAATTTGTACGTCCATTTGGACAAGGGCGATTTTCATACGAGTTCCTCCTTTATTTGCTATATGTCATGTGAAAATCAAGAATGTATGTAATGGTTTATTTTAGTCTTCAAGGCCAGTTTCTTTATCATAAAGGTTTCCATCATCTTTGCCAATAGAAATGTCAGAAGGTTTTGTTAAATGGCTTTCTCACTCAAGAAATCGGTGTTATGATACATATAATGAATAAAACAAAGGGGGATACTCGGATATGCAATTGTTCGATTTGCCACTTGAAGAGCTAAAAAAATATAAACCAAAGAAAACAGCACGTCCTGATTTCTCAGATTTTTGGAAGAAATCACTCGAAGAACTGCGCCAAGTGGAGGCAAAGCCAATACTTGAACCTTATGACTATCCAGTGAAAGGCGTCAAGGTGTACCGCCTGACGTATCAAAGCTTTGGACATTCTAAAATTGAAGGCTTTTATGCTGTACCTGATCAAACTGGCCCGCATCCAGCGCTCGTTCGTTTTCATGGCTATAATGCCAGCTATGACGGCGGCATTCACGACATCGTCAACTGGGCGCTCCACGGCTATGCCACATTTGGTATGCTCGTCCGCGGTCAAGGCGGCAGTGAAGATCAGACAGTGACACCAGGCGGTCACGCTTTGGGGTGGATGACAAAAGGCATTTTATCAAAAGAGACCTACTATTATCGCGGTGTTTATTTAGATGGGGTTCGTGCACTCGAAGTCATTCAGTCCTTCCCTGAAGTGGATAAACACCGGATCGGCGTAATTGGCGGGAGCCAGGGAGGCGCATTAGCGGTAGCAGCTGCAGCCCTTTCAGATATTCCGAAGGTCGTCGCGGCAGATTACCCTTATTTATCAAACTTTGAGCGTGCAGTGGATGCGGCATTGGAGCAGCCTTATTTAGAAATCAATTCGTACTTTCGGAGAAATAGTGACCCGGAAGTGGAAGAAAAGGCATTTGAGACATTAAGCTATTTTGACTTAATCAATTTAGCTGGATGGGTCAAACAGCCAACATTGATGGCGATCGGTCTGATTGACAAAATTACCCCGCCATCTACTGTGTTTGCGGCATACAACCATTTAGAAACAGATAAAGACCTTAAGGTATACCGCTATTTTGGACACGAGTTTATCCCGGCTTTTCAAACAGAGAAGCTCTCCTTCTTACAAAAGCACTTGCTCAAATAAAAGAACAAAGAGGCCGCTCTATGAGGGCCTCTTTTTTAATAACTCGTATTTTGTCTCGTTTTTTCATCAGGTACTAACGCGGTGATAATAAGGGCAAGAGCTGTGATGATATGCAGGATGAATCCAAGTATCGGAATCCAGGCAAGGCACGATGTGATAATCCCAATGATGCTTCCAATCACTGGTCCTTGGTCTCGCTTCGATAAGACGAGTGTGATAATATGCAGAATAAGCATGACCATGAGCGGTGTATAGCCATTGCTGATCACAAATAGTCCTCCAATGACAGGGATGGCAAGACAGGCTTCAAAAATCCCGGTGATCCATTTCATAATGCGAGATATAGACATGAGATCCAACTCCTTTTTCATATATGTCTTATTCGTATTTTCCCAAAACGTGAAGAAGTCATGCAGGATTCTATAGAAAGAGTTGATGGATGATGAGAGAGAGAATCAAGGAAGAGCTGAAAATCATTGAAGAAACGTATGATGTAAAGATTTGCCTCGCGGTCGAATCAGGCAGCAGAGCATGGGGATTCCCCTCGACTGATAGTGATTATGATGTTCGTTTTTTATATGTTCCTCGAAAAGAATGGTATTGGGCGATGGAAGAGCACCGAGATGTCATTGAACGCCCGATTGATGACATGCTTGATATCAGCGGCTGGGAGCTTAGAAAGGCACTTCGCTTATTCAATAAATCGAATCCGTCCATCATGGAATGGCTGTCGTCTGACATCATCTATGCTGAATCCTTCTCTTTGGCAAAGCAGCTAAGAGAATTAAAGGATCGAGCGTTTTATCCTGCCGCATTGATGTATCATTACCTCAATATGGCGAAGCGGAATGAAAGCCGGCATTTACGAGGAGAGCAGGTGCGAATCAAGAAGTATTTTTATGTGCTTCGTCCGCTGCTTGCCTGTCAGTGGATTGAACGCAACCGGACGGTTCCGCCGATGGACTTTCATGAACTGCTCGAGGAACTAGTGGAGGAAGGTCCGCTTTTAGCGGAAATCCATGAGCTGCTCAAACGTAAAATGGACGGCGAAGAAATGGATGTAGAGAACCGCCTCGCTTATGTCCATCCATTTATCGACAAAGAGATCGCGCGATTTGATGAATTGGTGAAAAGCTACAATCAGCCGAAAGACAACCTGATGCAAGAATTAAATGAGCTGCTGCAGTCTACCCTTGATGAGGTGTGGGCGTAAGCAGGGAAGAGCCAGCCGGATCGCGGCAGGCTCTTTTTTATCTCTTATTGTGATAAAACCACAAAAAAAGTCAGAATTTTTGTCATCTTCAAATATTGTAGCGGACAGCTTATGAGCTTTACAATAAAGACATAGCTTACAAAGAGTGGGAGGTGCCCTTTATGGAGTCGGTCACAAGAAATTTCTTCTTGTTTTTGTCAAAGAGCAGTCTCTTGAACCATATTGCTCGTAATTGGGGAAGTGCTGTTGCATCTAAGAAAATCATCGGAGGGAAGGATTTTGAGAGTGCCATCCCTGTTATCAAACGATTAAATGACCAAGGAATGGCTGTGACAGTTGATCACCTTGGTGAGTTTGTCACAAAGGCAGAGATTGCCAATGAACGGACGACTGAGTGTATTCAAACCATTCAGCGGATTGCAGAGGCGGGACTCAATTCCCACGTGTCACTCAAAATGACATCACTTGGCCTGGATATTGACGACGACCTTGTGTATCGCAATATGAAACGTATTTTAGATACGGCAGAGAAGCACCGTATCATGGTGACAATCGATATGGAGGATGAACAGCGCTGTCAAAAAACGCTGGACATTTTTAAAGAGATGAAATCTCAATATGAGTATGTCAGTACGGTCTTGCAGGCGTATTTGTACAGAACAGAAAAGGATCTTGATGACCTAAATAAGCTGAAGCCATTTTTAAGACTTGTAAAGGGTGCCTATAAGGAATCTGCCGAAGTGGCGTATCCAAACAAAAAAGACGTCGATCAGAATTATCAAAAGCTGATCGAAAAGCAATTGCTCTCAGGGAACTATACAGCCATTGCGACACATGACGATCAGATGATTGAGTTCACGAAAAATATTGTGAAAAAACACAATATACAGACAAGTCAGTTCGAATTTCAAATGCTGTACGGCATGAGAACAGAAACGCAGCAGGCACTTGTGAAAGAAGGCTATCAAATGAGGGTCTATACTCCGTATGGACGAGAGTGGTATGGCTACTACATGAGACGTCTTGCAGAACGGCCGGCAAACATTGCCTTTGCTCTAAAAGGGATGACGAGAAAATAATTTGAAACGGGAGCGTGACAAAAATGACAACACCTTACAAACATGAACCATTCACGGATTTTAGCCAGGAAGAAAACCGCAAAGCGTTTGAACAAGCATTAGCTAAAGTAACAGAATCACTTGGTCAAACCTATCCGCTCGTGATTAATGGAGAAAGAATCGAAACGAAAGACAAGATTGTTTCGATCAATCCAGCGAAAAAGGATGAAGTGGTTGGAACCGTATCAAAGGCTGGCAAGGAAGAGGCAGAACAAGCGGTTCAAGCAGCAGCGAAAGCATTCGAAACATGGCGCTACACATCTCCAGAAGAAAGAGCTGGCGTATTATTCAGAGCTGCGGCAAGCATTCGCCGTAAAAAGCATGAGTATTCAGCCCTTCTTGTCAAAGAAGCAGGTAAGCCTTGGAATGAAGCGGATGCAGATACAGCAGAAGCGATTGACTTCCTAGAATATTATGCCCGTCAAATGCTGGAGCTGGCGAAAGGCAAACCAGTGAACAGCCGCGAAGGCGAACGCAATCAATATGTATACACACCAACTGGCGTGACGCTCGTGATTCCGCCGTGGAACTTCTTGTTTGCGATCATGGCAGGAACAACAGTAGCCCCAATCGTCACTGGGAATACAGTTGTTTTAAAACCAGCGAGTGCGACCCCTGTCATTGCAGCCCGTTTTGTGGAGGAGCTTGAGCAAGCCGGTCTTCCAAAGGGTGTTGTCAACTTTGTACCAGGAAGCGGAGCAGAGGTCGGGGATTACTTAGTAGATCATCCGAAAACAAGCCTGATTACATTCACTGGATCAAGAGAAGTAGGGACACGTATCTTTGAACGCGCGGCAAAAGTGCAGCCAGGCCAGCAGCATTTAAAACGTGTCATTGCTGAAATGGGCGGTAAGGATACAGTGGTTGTCGATGAGGATGCAGATGTTGAATTAGCAGCTAATGCCATTTTCACATCAGCCTTCGGGTTTTCAGGTCAGAAATGTTCAGCTGGATCTCGGGCTGTCGTTCACGAGAGGCTGTATGACCAAGTGGTTGAGCGAGTGAAGGAAATCACAGAAACGAAAACAACAGCCAATCCACTCTCTGCGGATGTCTACATGGGACCTGTCATTGATCAAGCGTCCTTTGACAAGATTACGGATTATATCGAGGTTGGCAAACAGGAAGGCCGCTTAGTCACTGGCGGAAGGAGTGATGATTCGGAAGGATACTTCATCCACCCGACCATTTTTGCAGATCTTGAGCCAACTTCCCGCTTAATGCAAGAAGAAATCTTTGGACCAGTCTTGGCTTTCTCGAAAGTGTCTAGCTTTGATGAGGCACTTGAGGTAGCCAACAACACAGAATACGGTTTAACAGGTGCTGTCATTACGAATAATCGTGATCACATCAACCGTGCGAAGCAGGAGTTCCATGTAGGGAACCTTTACTTTAACCGTAACTGCACAGGTGCCATCGTTGGTTACCACCCATTCGGCGGCTTCAAAATGTCAGGAACGGATTCAAAAGCAGGCGGTCCAGATTACCTAGCTCTGCACATGCAGGCAAAAACGATTAGTGAAATGTTTTAATATGGAAAAAGCATGAACCTGCACTGACGGGTTCATGCTTTTTTTGCCTGCTTGCGACTTGTTTCTATACAAATCTGACTGGAAAGAAGTATGATAAATGTATCACTTAATCAGGGAGCAATCGGGATGGAAGAGATATTAGAAAAGCTTCATACATTTTTTGATGTCGATAAATTAATTGCATTTATTAGCGGATATTTAAAAAAACCAGTCATTTTAGAAAGCACAGAGTGTCAGCTCCTTGCTTATAATTCTTACAGCATTCAGCAGTTTGACCCAGTCAATCAGCAAACGATTTTCTCCAAGGAATGTCCGGGGTCTGTGGTCGATTGGTTAAAGAAAACAGGGGTAATTGAGCGGCTTCACAAGGAGTCAAAGCCTTTTTATGTGAGCGGCCATGACGAGCTCGGATTTAATCGGCGGGTGGCTGTGAGCGCCAAGCATAAACAAGAGGTAGTAGGCTTTATTTGGGTGCAGGACATTGAGGACTCCCTCTCTCAGGAGGAGCTGCAATTTTTACACGAAGCTTCCTTTCAGGTTGGAAAAGTGATTTATAAGAATAAGAAACAGCTTGAGAAAAAGGAAGGCAAGATTGAAGAGTTTTTCAAAAAGGTCATGGATGATCATTTTTATACAGAAGAAGAGCTGAAATGGGAGGCTGAGAACTTAAGCATTCCACTGCCAGCCGTATTTACCGTCATGGTCGTGCACGCTGCCGATAACAAAAGTGAGACGGCAGAAGATGTGAAGGATGTCATTCGAACGTATTTGCAGCTAGAGGATAAAGTGAATCACGTCTATTCGGTTCAAGCAGATATTGTCGTTATATTAGGCAGCCTGTCAGACCGGCACTCACCGAAAGCGACTGCCGCTGATGTCATCGCACATCTGCAATCAAAAACGCATGCACATCCTTCCCCTTTGTATATTGGGATGGGAAGAGAGTATCGTGATGTCATGAAAATGAGTACAAGCCGATTTGAAGCGATAGAGGTCGTCAAGGCAGTAAAAATTGTCGGAGGACAAGAACTGATTCCATATGATTACGAGAATTTAGGGGTCTTCCGGTTTTTAGATTCCATTTACAGCCATCAAAAAAAGAAAAACGACTTCAATCCAGATTTGTTACGCTTGAAGGAAAAAGACCGCGAGAGTCAAACTTCATTTTTAAAAACGCTGGAAGTCTACTTATTGAATAACTGCAAGCTAAAGCCAGCAGCGGAGCAGTTGTTTATTCATCAAAATACATTAAACTATCGAATGAAACAAATTTTTGACATGACCTCGATCGACTTAAGTCATTTTAGCCAGCGGTGTGAGTTATTTATTGAATTGATGCTGATGAAAAAAGATCAATAATGATGATGGAATCCGCAGGTGCACGGGATCACCTGCGGATTTTCATGTGAAATGCGAAAATGGCATACAACGGGTGCATTTCGTTGTATGATAGATAAAGATTTTATGAGAAAAGTGAAAGGGGGGCCACCTTTGGGATCAGTCACCTTAGCCATTTTGATTTTCATCATGACCCTCGTCCTTGTCATTTGGCAGCCAGGACGTGTCACCATAGGATGGTCAGCGTGTGGAGGCGCCATTCTTGCACTTGCCTTTGGCGTCGTTCATCTGGGCGATGTGTGGGAAGTCACGCAAATTGTATGGAACGCCACATTTGCCTTTATTGGCATAATTATCATATCGTTAATTTTAGATGAGATCGGCTTTTTTGAATGGGCTGCACTGCATATGGCAAAAGCCGCAAGAGGCAACGGTGTCCGCATGTTTATTTATTTAACATTGTTAGGCGCTGTTGTGGCTGCTTTTTTTGCCAACGATGGAGCGGCACTGATTTTGACCCCAATCGTTTTATCTGTGGTGAGAGCGTTGAAGCTGGATGAGCGCATGGTGCTTCCTTTTGTGATGGCAAGCGGCTTTATTGCAGATACAACTTCTTTGCCATTTGTCATTAGTAACCTGGTCAATATCGTATCAGCCGACTATTTTCATATTGGTTTTCTAGAATATACAGCGAATATGTTCGTGCCAAACCTTGTGTCGCTTGGAGCGAGCATGCTGGTTCTGTATGTGTTTTACCGAAAGCTTATTCCAAAAACCTACGATCTGTCTCAGGCAAAGGAACCGGCATCAGCTATTCGAGATATCCGTATGTTCCGTTTGTCTTGGTATGTGCTCGGCTGTCTGCTTGTGGGTTATTTTGCGGGGGAGCTGATCGGTATTCCAGTGTCCATCATCGTAGGCGGAATTGCTCTTGCTTTCTTGTGGCTGGCGAGAAGAAGTCCGCAAGTGGCGACAAAGCGGGTGATCAAAGAAGCGCCGTGGTCCATTGTGTTTTTCTCGATCGGCATGTATGTCGTCGTATATGGACTGAAAAATGTCGGTCTTACAGAAATATTGGCGGCATGGATCCAGCAAGGGGCTTCACATGGCTTGCTTGCAGGAACGATGTTTATGGGCGTGCTTGCCGCAGTGCTGTCCTCTGTGATGAACAATCTGCCGACCGTTTTAATTGATGCGATTGCCATTGGACATACAGATACAGCAGGTGTCATGAGAGACGGACTGATTTATGCCAATGTCATCGGCTCCAACCTTGGACCGAAAATGACCCCAATCGGCTCATTGGCGACATTGCTGTGGCTTCATGTCTTAAAGAAAAAAGGCGTCCATATCTCTTGGGGGGCGTACATGAAAGCCGGAATCATCCTGACCATCCCAACCTTGATTCTCACTTTACTCGGGTTATATGTATGGTTATGGCTCATTCATTAAAAAGAAAAAAGAGCAGATCCATGAGATCTGCTCTTTTTTTGCTACAGATATTTCGCATAGCGTTTTTCTAAAAAGTCCTGAAGCAATGAGACGACACTGCAAATGCCCCAGTAAATGAGTGCGACCAAAATATACATGGTCATATAATCGAATTCTCGTCCGCCTACAATTTTTGCTTGCTGGAAGAGCTCTGGTACAGTAATCATCGCTGCCAGTGAGGAAGCTTTGATCAAATCGAGCATGACATTGGTCAATGGCGGCAGGGCGATGCGGACGGATTGAGGCAAAATGACACCACGCATCGTTTGCCAATAGCTGAGACCTAATGATTTAGCGGCTTCCACCTGTCCACTTGGAACAGAGGAGAGGGCTGCCCGGTTAATTTCTGCAATATAGGCAGCACTATTAAAGCTGAACCCAATAATGGCGGCAGTGACCGCTGTGAACTCAATGCCGATATAGGGGAATCCAAAATAGAGAATAAACAAAATCACCAGAATGGGCACGCCTCGCATGAATGAGATATACAGCCGTGCAGGCAGCCGAAGAATCCAAGAATTCGCCATTCTGGCAAGAGCGATAAAAAAGCCAAGAATGGTACCAAAAAACATGCTCACAAAGGAAATGAGCAGCGTCAGCCAGATGCCTTTCATAACAAATGGAAATGACGCCTTTGCCAGTGCAGGATTAAATATATATTCTAAATGAATATCTCCCACGATTGCGGCTCCTTATTTGGAAATGTCGACATCTTCGACATCAGCATCAATTTTCTTAGAGACGTCTGCATGATTAAAGAATTTCTCAGAAATCTTTTTCATTGTTCCGTCTTTTTTCATGTCGCCTAATACACGATTCAATTCTTTTTGAAGCTCTTTGTTGTCCTTCTTCATAACAAAACCTTGTTCATTCGGCATGTACTTCAAGTCAGGGTGAATCGTAATATTTAATTTAGGAAATGCAGCAAGAGCCAGTGTCTGCAAGTAATAATCATTTAGAATGACATCAGTACGGCCGTTTGCAACATCCTTTAAGTATTGCTCGTTTGTCGCATTATCATAAATGACTTCCTTTGCACCGTACTTACGAGCGACATCCATGTAAATCGTTGTGGCAGCCCCTGCTGCTTTCTTTCCTTTTAAATCTTTTAAAGTTTTAATGCCAGATAAATCATTTTTCCGTACGATAGCCGTTCCGTAGGAATATTTATAAGGGGTAGAAAAGGCAAACTTGTCTTTTCTGTCATCTGTGATGTCGATATCATTTGCAGCAGCATCCACTTGACCAGAATTAATGGCGCTCAGCATCCCATCATAGCCCATTTCTTTAAATTCCACTTTCACATCAAGACGTTTAAACGCTTCTTTGACGACTTCTACTTCATAGCCAGTTAATTGATCCTTGCCATTAGAAGTATCATGATAAGAAGTTGGATAAAGGGTGCCTGAAGTTGCAACCACGATTTTCCCTTTCTTTTTAATCTCATCCCACTTTGTGTCCCCGGATTGAGATGAGCCTGATTGACTGCAAGCAGACATGATAAGGATGAAAGCAGATACAACAAGCATGATCCATATAGGTTTTTTATGATAAAAACGACTCATTTAAGAATCCTCCTCTATTTTTTATACAAAACAAAACATAGCACGCTTTTTCTGTAAGGACAACGTTTTCAGAAGAAAAGTGAAAAAGTAAGAATATTATAAGCAATTTGCGTGTTGATATAATGTATAAAAAAGGAAAGTGAGCGCAAAATAAAGGCGAATAAAGGAGGGAACAACAATGATGAAAAAAATAAGTAGTTTGATCATCTTGTCGATGATGCTGTTATTTGGTTTTCATATAGAAACGGCTCATGGAGAAACACCTCAAATGGAAAAGCGCCCGGTGACACATCAAGTGAAATTAACAGCAGAACAACAAAAACAAATTGAAATCCTTGAGCAGCAAATTCTTTCTAAGCGAAAAGAAGTCATTGAGAAATATGTACAGTACGGCGTGTTAACAAAGGAACAAGGCACGCACATCACGAAACGAATGGATGAGCATTACACTCATTTGAAAAAGAACGGATTTGTTCCATTGCTGAAAAAACCACAGCACCATCGCCCATGATAATGATGAAACCGGCAGCGAAGTGCCGGTTTTTTATTGTTGATCAGAAGGTGAGACTTTCCCCATCTTGAGGGACAGAAATGGCTTGATCTGCATGATGCTCTTGAATGTAAGCCTCTAAAGCAGCTCTTGTCAACAAGCAATGATTCACAGCTTCAAGATGACAGACGACAATTTGAGCTTTTGGCTGAGAACGGTGAACGTCTAGAATCTCTTCCTTGGTCATTGTAATCGGATCGCCTTCTAAAAATTGAGCAGCCCCGCTATTGACCACAATGACGTCTGGCTTGCATGTATTCACAACCTCTTTCGGTTCATCACACCAAACGGTATCACCTGCAATATAAAGGGTAGGTTCATCAGGGTGAGAGAAAACAAAACCGCTCACCTGACCCATCCGCTTCGCCGTTTCTCCCGTCCCATGCTGTCCGCCTGTACGTTTAATATGAACGCCGCAAATGTCCATTTCATCTTCAATGCATGTGACATGCTGAAATCCAGCTTCTTCAACTTCTTTTCGATCCTTCTCCGATTGAGTATAAATTGGCCCATCTTGAGCTAATTTTCTTTTGGCCTCGTCGTCAAAGTGGTCCACATGTAAATGAGTGAGTAAGACAGCATCTGGGTGTAACAGACTGTCTAAATCTATATTTACAGGAAGCTCCACAATAGGATTGTTCAAATGTTGATTGGCTGTATGAGGGAACGGTGGATATGTTCCTTTTGCTGCTAAAAAGGGATCGATTAAAAAAGTTGAATGACCATAGTGAAGGTATAAAGTAGCATTGCGAATGAGTGTAATTTTCATAAAAAGGCCTCCTTTTTTTCTCATTAAGTTTACAGTATATTAAAAGAGTTCTATGTGACAGAGGATCATGAAAGTCTTTCATCGGAAGGGCTTGATTTTTGAAAGAGGTGAGCCAATGCTAGACCAAACAGATATGAATATTTTAAAAGAACTATCAAAGAACAGCCGATTAACGATGAAAGCTCTAGGTGAAAAAGTTCATTTAACCGGCCAAGCTGTTGCAAATCGGGTGTTAAAGCTAGAAGAAGAAGGCGTGATTGAAGCATATACCATTTCAATTGATTGGCAGACACAAAAGACGATTCAAACCTTTTTGCAGCTGTATACCCGTAATCATCATCATGAACCACTTCTGTCGTTTCTTTATAAAAGGGAAGAAATCAAGAATTTGTACAAAATAAGTGGTGAAGGCTGTTATATGGCTGAAGGACATTTCTCCAGTCATGATGAACTTGATCAGTTTTTAACGGAGCTGACGAATTACGCAAATTACAAACTGTCTATTGCGGTTAAACGTCTCATTCATCAGTAATAGAAGAGACGCAGGAGGAAAAGGAACGATGCAAAAATTAATCGAAAATCAAGCTGAGCCGATGACAAAGGAAAGAATCAAAGCAGACTTGGTTCAACTTGGTGTGAAAAAGGGCATGATTTTATGTGTTCACTCATCTTTATCATCAATCGGCTGGGTAAACGGAGGCGCTGTAGCCGTCATACAAGCATTGATGGAAACCTTAACAGAAGAGGGGACACTGATTATGCCGGCACAAACGTTAGAGCTTTCTGATCCCGCCGATTGGATCGATCCGCCTGTTCCTTACTCATGGTGGAAATCGATCAAAGAAACAATGCCTGCATTTGACCCAGCTTACACGACGCCATCAGCAATGGGAAAGGTGGCAGAAACATTTTGGAAATACCCAGGTGTGGCGAGAAGCAATCATCCCAATTTTTCATTCACAGCCTGGGGGAAAAGAAAACATGAAATTCTGAAACACCATGCGCTTTCCTTTGGATTAGGAGAGCATTCGCCTCTTGGCCGCATGTATGATCTTCATGCTCAAGTGCTGCTGCTTGGTGCATCATTTGAGAGCATGACAGCTTTTCATCTAGCTGAATACCGAATTCCTCAGCAGGACCTCATGACAAGAGGAGCCCCTATTTTAGAGAATGGATGGAGGGTATGGAAAGAGTACCAAGATATCATCACAAGAGAAGAACTATTTGAACAGATTGGCCGTGATTTTCTGCAATCAGGAGGCATCCATCAGCACAATCAAGTTGGACTTGCCAGTTCATATTTACTGCCCATGAGAGAATCGGTAGACTATGCGGAAAAGTGGCTTGATCTATACGATCAGTCGTAATCTACACTGTTTGGAAATTTACATAATAAACGTCTTGATCAGGCTGCTGTGAGGTGTAGCAGGTAAGCTGATAGTCTCCTTTTGGAATGGAGAAAGACAGCACTCTGGCCATGACGCTTGTGATATAAACTTGATCATTTGTAAGCGTAAAGGGAACTGTTATAGCTCTATCAACCGAGACTTGGGGCTCATCGCTATTTAATGTCACAATAATAGACGCCTTTCCATTATTGATTCCTTCAAAGGAAACTCCTTGATCTCCTGTTGCAAATCCTTGAAGAATGTCCTCATCTGTCCAATCAATAACAGGTGGTGTTTCGCTTCCGGTGTATACCGTGATTTGGTGGTAGGAGATAGATAGGGAATAGGCTTGATTTAAGTGATTCATATAAAAAACTCCTTTATTTAAGAATTTTTGTTGGAACGTGAATGGTTGAAAGAGTGATTCTTGAGGAGAATGTTAGGCAGCAAGACGATTGTCGCCGTCTTGCGCTATTTGTTGTGGGATCTAGATGTGAAATTGCGAGACCATTGTTTTTAAATCTCCTGCTAAATGGGCAAGCGCTTCTGATGAAGCTGTTACTTCTTCCATTGCAGCAAATTGCTCTTCTGTTAAACCGGCTACTTGCTGTGAATGTTCACTCGTTCGTTTCACGCCTTCTGTAATAGACGCAAAAGACTGTTTCGCATCGTTTGTATAAGCTGCGATTTTTTGTGATGCACTTGATAAATGTTTAATGCCATTCGCCATTTCTCTCATCGACTGCTGGATATCATGAAATGATTCCTCTGTATGAGAGATAAGTACAGCCCCTTGAGCCGCTTCCTCTCTTACTCGTTTGATGGCATTCGTCGAATGAGTCATCTCTTTTTGTATTTCAGAAATGAGATGGGAAATCATGTTTGATGATGCTTGAGATTCTTCTGCGAGCTTTCTCACTTCGTCTGCGACAACAGCAAATCCTTTTCCGTGCTCACCTGCCCGTGCTGCTTCAATTGCTGCATTAAGAGCTAGCAGGTTTGTCTGGCTGGCGATATCTGTAATGACTTTGGAAATATGATCGATTTCAGCTGAACGTGTTTCCAATGCTTGAATCGCTGTACCATTTTCTTCAATTGATTTGGCAATAGACGTCATTTGTGAATGAACTTCACCGATATTGTGTACACCTTTTTGGGCCACTTCTTGTGCGGAGTGACTTCTTGAAGCCATTTGTCCTGCATTTTCAGTGATGTTTGCCAGCTCGTTTGATACTTGAATCATTTTGTGCTCACTAGCTGTCATTTGAGCGGACTGTTCTTCTGAAGATTGTGCCACTTCTTGAATCGTATAGGTGATTTTTTCTGATGCTGCACTCGTTTCTTCTGCGCTAGCTGACAGCTGCTCAGAGGATGTGGCCACTAATTCAGACGTGTTCATGACATTTAGAATGGTTTGATTTAGTTTTTCACGCATCTTATTGAAATGGCCAGCCAGATCAGACAATTCATCACCAGCAGTATCCGTCACATTGATGGTTAAATCACCTTCGCCTGCACTCTTAATGGCAGAAGCCATATGCTTGAGACGTGCCTGAATCCGCTTAGTGAAAATAGAAATAATGATGACCGAAACGATCAGACTTAACAAAAGGACGATGACAAATTGTATATAGAATGACTGAAGCATTTGTGAAATCATGCTTTGATTGGCGCCAGTATAAAAAATACCAATTGTTTCGCCTGCTTCATTTTTGATCGGCATATAAGCCGTTTGATAGTCTTTCCCGGCAACATTTGCTGTGCCGTAATAGTTTTCTCCTTTATCTAAAACAGTGGTCTTCACTTCAGGAGAGACTTCTGTACCTACAGCTCGTTTCCCGTTTAACATGACATTCGTAGCAACGCGGGTATTTCCTTGAAAAATCGTGATGGTATCACCGGTATATTCGGCTAATTGGTCAACTAATGTGTCATGATCATTGATTTGCGTATTTCCTTTGAATAGCTTATCCTCTTTAATCTGCCACGAGCCTTCTACTTTTTCATTCAGGTAGGCGTAGCCTAGTTTTAAATCACCTTTTGCTTTTTCAGTTGCCATTTGCTTGATGTTTTCTGTCATCTCGCGATTCACCACATAACCAACAACTGCGGAAAAGATGATGAGGACACTTAAAAAGATCAGCAAAATTTTGGCACCGAGCCTCAGTTTTCCCTTTTTCTTCATGCTTTTTAACTCCTTTAGGTATAAGGTAGGGTATCCCTCCTTAAGGATTATCGGCATGAAAAAAGTGTTTAAAATACCTGCATGCAGTCATGTGAAAATTTTTTTAATATAGAAAAGGGAAAGGCTGCTAATCGATGATAAATTGGATTCTTGTGCCGTCTGGATCATCCGATAATTGATGACTTACCCACGAGCCTGCGCCTCTATTATCAGAAGGGCGTACATATTTGACAGAAGCTCCTGTGCCTCCTTCTTTGCACATCGCCATTGGCCATTCGTCACGATCATACCCGCGCTTTGTTGGAACGCCATGTAATGATCGATCCCTCTGCTCATCACTATGTTTACGGTCAATTGTACAAATGGACGAATGACCTTCATCAATGGCTTCTTCTATGTGCTTGGCTGTTTCGGGATAGCGGTCTGATGGAAAATGAATCGTTTTGTCATAAGATGAATTCGCTGTCTCTTGTTTCCCTTGCTCCAGCTGGATATAGCCTGTTGCTACACCAATAACAATCAATAAGAGCAAGAGAATCATTTTAAGAAGTTTCATAGATGCTGGCTCTCTTTCTTGTTTGCGTATTTTGTAAACAGAAGTATAGCAGAATTACTTACCAATTTCCCCTGGTTTTGAAAAAACGCCTTTTAAAATTCAAAAAACAGATTTTACAAGATTTCATGCTTTTCATTTTTGTAGAAATTCATAAAAATTTTAATTTTGTAGATCATAAAACGAATATGCTCATTCAAAATGGCTTTATCACTGCTTTTTGAGCTAATTTCAAGAATTTAACACACAGAAATTTCAAAAAAATAAAATTGACTAGACCGATCTGCTTTAATAATATGGAGTCAAATATCAAAAAATGTCGTAATTTATCAAAATATGATTCTAATTACATTGTAGGAGGGAAGTACAAATGGCGGATGTCTCATACCGGCTCGGAATAGACATAGGCGGAACATTTACTGATTTATCGTTGATAAATGAAGCAACAGGGGAGCTGACTGAACTCAAGACACCCACAGTGACTGATGACCCAGCCCAAGGAATTATCAATGGGTTAAATCTTCTAAAAAAAAGAGGTGTTGATCTATCCAACATTCAATACCTCGTTCACGGAATGACAATTGGTCTTAATACATTATTGCAGCGAAAAGGAGCAGATTTAGCCCTTTTTGTGACAGAAGGATTTCAAGATATATTGTCACTTCAACGTTTACGACTACCCATTCCTTATGACTTCAATTCTCGTTTGCCAGAACCATTGATACCACGGAAGCATGTATATCCAATCTCTGAAAGGTTGATACACGATGGTACGATCAAAAAACCTCTCCATCTGCAGCAGTTAGATGATGCAGTCCAGCATGCTATATCTAAAAAGCTAGCAGGTATTGTCATTTCTTTTTTACATAGTTATCAAAACCCAGTTCATGAATTACAGGCAAAAGCCTATATCAATCATCATTATCCACAGTTAGAAGTCCTTACCTCATCTGAATTATGGCCTCAAATGAGGGAATACGAGCGTACAGTGATGTCTGTTGTTAATTTGTACATTCAACCAAAGGTGAAACAGTATTTGCAAACACTGAAAAGTCGTTTGAAGGAAGAAGGTGTACCAATTTCTCCATACATTACACAATCAAATGGTGGTTTAATGGATGCAGAAAGTGCGGCAGCCTCGCCTGTGAAGACTCTCTTTTCTGGTCCGGCAGCCGGTGTCATCGGTGCGGCTAGAATTGCAGCATCATCTAGTGAACCCAACCTGATCACTTTTGATGTTGGGGGGACGAGTGCAGATATCTCGATTATTCAAAATGGACAACCTACAATGGCGCAATCGAATCAGCTTTCAGGCTTCCCAATTATTCTTCCATCTGTTGCGATGTATTCAATTGGAGCAGGAGGAGGTTCGGTAGCATGGATTGATCAGGGCGGACTTCTAAAAGCGGGGCCAGAATCAGTTGGCTCAAACCCGGGACCAGCTTCGTATGGAAAGGGAGAAAAAGCAGCTTTAACTGATGCGTTTCTCATATGCGGTTACCTCAATCAAGAACGTTTTGCCGGAGGACATTTGCAATTACAGTTGTCTGCGGCGAAAAAGGCTTTTCAGCCAATTGCTGATCAGCTCAACAAAACGGTTGAAGAAGCGGCTGACCAGCTCATTCAAGTAGCCGTAGCCAATATGTACACAGAATTAAGCAATGTGATGGAGCAGCAAGGGTTTGACCCTAGAGATTTTAGTTTGCTGGCGTTTGGCGGAGCAGGGCCGGTTGTGGCGAATTTCCTTGCGAGAGAAATTCATGCGAAAAATGTGGTTGTTCCTCCAAGTCCGGGTACATTATGTGCGTTAGGTGCTCTGACTGCTGACTTTATTCATGATGCGGTGCTGTCGAAGAAAATATGCTTACAAGACTATTCGATCAACCAACTAAAACAAGATTATGAGAAGCTGTCGCGAAAAGCGACTGATTGGGTCAGCCAGCAAAACATTCAGCATATCAATCAGACATCCATTCTATTATTAGCAGACGCACGTTATCAGGGACAGGCATTTGAGATTGAACTGCCATTATCGATTGATTGGCTAAAGCAGGAACAAAATATCCACCAACTCATTGAAGCCTTTCACAAATTGCATCAGCGTCAATATGGTCATAGGGATGATCAGGCAAAAATCGAGTTTACTCATTTACGCGTTCGAGTCATAGGCGAGACGCCTCCGCTGCCTTTTTCACCTGTTCATGAAAGCAGCGGACAGTCTTTGAAACCATATGAATATAGACGGATTTTTATTGAAGAAAAAGAATACGAAGCATCGGTTTATAACCGGGATACTCTGTCAGTAGGTTCTATTGTAAATGGGCCAGCCGTTATTGAGCAGGATGATACAACAACATTAATTTTGCCAAACTGGGCAGGCAGCATTGATCCATCAGGTAACTTAGTGATTTCAAAGGAGGCGGCTTTACATGAGAACTGACCCAGCAAAGCTTGAGATGATGCGCAGTTATTTTAATGCGATTGCATCAGGTATGGGGCATGTCATTGAACGGACGTCATTTACGACCTTCGTCAAAGAATCTGCTGACTTTGCGACAGCATTAGCCACGCCTTCTGGAGATTTCTTTGTTTATCCGAAGACAGTGGGTGTGACGATCTTTTTAGGGCTGAGTCTAAAAAAAGCGATTGAAGAAAGCGGGCCGATGCAGCCAGGAGACATTATCATCACTAATGATCCTTATACGACAGACGGTTTGGCGACTCACCTTCCAGATGTCCATATCATTAAGCCGATTTTTGTAGATGGTGAAATCGTAAGCTATGCTTGGTCTTTTGTTCATGTCAGTGATGTGGGTGGGCTTGTGCCTTCGAGTATTTCACCGACAGCAACGGATGTTCATCAAGAAGGATTAAGAATTCCGCCAGTGAAAATTTATGAAGGCGGGAAAGAGAATCAGGTCGTACGTACCTTTTTAAGAGCGAACAGCCGCGCTAGTCATCTAAATGATGGTGATATTAATGCGATGATTGCAGCAGTTAATACAGCAGATATTCGGTTAAAAGAAATGATTGGGAAATTTGGAAAATACGAAGTGAAACAAGGAATGATAGACTTGCTGAAGCAAGCCGAGGATCGTGCTGGAAAGGTAATTGAAGCTATACCGGATGGGACGAGTGAATTTGCTGATTATTTAGATGATGATATGATCTCAGGCGTCCCTATTCGGTTGAAAATCAAGCTAACGATCAAAGGGAAACGGCTGACGCTCGATTTTTCTGAGTGTGATCCGCAAGTAAAAACAGCCTTTAACCTCGTTACCAATGGTCAGAAGCATTCCTTTCTTTATCAAGGATTGATTAATTACATCATTAGTAAGGATCCTTTTATACCGATTAATGGTGGAATAACGTATCCAATTGACGTGATCTCTCCTAAAGGAACGCTGGTGCATCCAGAATACCCGGCTTCTGTCGGGATTCGTCATTCGATTACGATGAGGCTGTACAATGTCGTGCTAGGCGCCATTGGTAAGCTGTTACCTGAAGCGGTGCCGGCAGCAGGTGCAGGTCAATCTGCCATTGTGGTTCTCTCAGTACCTGATGATCAAACGGGTGGCAGGAAAATGTCCGTTGTCGAACCATTAGGCGGAGGCGGCGGTGCTCAAAATGGTACTGATGGAGTGGACGGTATTGATCATTCGTCAGGCTTTTTGAAGAATACCCCAATTGAGAGTTTGGAACAGCATATTGATATTCATGTTCACCGATATGAACTTCTGCCGAATACAGGTGGAGCTGGTGAAAATCGAGGCGGACATGCGATTGGTTTGGAATTTGAAATGATGAAGCCTGAATCAATGGTGACAGCACGAGGAATGGAACGGATGAAGTTTCAGCCTTGGGGATTAATGGGCGGCCGAGCAGGATCGGTTGGTGAGGTCAAGCTGACCACGGCTAATGGTGAGAAACAAGACCAGCCCAAAATAGATGTTCTGCGACTTGAAAAAGGCGATATCGTTCAATTGATTTCACCAAGTGGAGGCGGCTGGGGGAATCCATTTGCCCGAAAGAAAGAAAAAGTCCTTCAGGAAGTGGAAGCAGGTCTATTAAGTGAAGAGAGAGCGCTGCAGCAATATGGTGTGAAAGTGTATTTAGACCAAAATAAATGGAAGATTGATGAGGAGCAGACGAGCAGGGTGCGAGAAAAGGTTGATGTTTCTGCATCTACTGACGTGTGGGATTTCGGAGAACAAAGAGCAGCTTATGAGAAAGTATGGACGGACGAAGCCAGCAGTGCGCTGGCCGTTCAGCTTCGTTCCTATCCGGCTAATGAACGTACGTACTTTAAACATGCAGTTCATCAACATTTCAGTCATAGAAATGAGCCGTTAACAAAGGAAGATATTACTCAAGCACTTTGTCAATTGAATGGACAAAAAGGGGGAAATAAATCATGAATAGAAGATTAATTGCTATTTTTGCAGGCATCCTATCAATCGTTGTACTGCTGGCCGCTTGTGGTGGAAATGGAAAGGATCAAGGCAAACAGCAGCAGACTGTGATTGTTGGCGTATATGGAGGCGATTGGGAAAAGAATATCAAACCAATCCTCGAAAAGTTTGAAAAAGATACAGGAATTAAAGTGCAAACCGTCTCTGGGGCGGATTCTGAATGGTTTACAAAATTAAAAGCGTCAAATGGGAAAAATCCACCATATGACTTACTAATCTTACAGCCCGATACGATTCAAAGAGGTATCGCAGCAAACGTTCTTGCGCCTATCGATGAAGATCAAGCGCCGAACGTCAAAAAACTTTACCGTTCTGTCCAAAAGAAGCTTACTGTGAATGGAAAACAATATGCAGCAGGTTTTAGTATGGGACAGCTTGGAATTGCTTATAGAAAAGACCTCGTCAAGCAGGAACCAAACAGCTGGACTGACCTATGGAGCAGTCAGCTGAAAGGGAAGGTAGCCATTTCATCTCCGACTTATTCAGCCGGTTTGCAATTTTTCTCTGCACTTGTTCATGCGCAAGGGGGGACAGAATCAAATCCTAAGGATATTGATAAAGCATTTAAAAGTCTCGCGCAGTTAAAAGGTCATGTAGCTGCTTTTCCAGATAACCCAGGATCGATTCAAACTTTGTTAGAACGTGGGGATGTCGCGGCTGTTCCATATTGGGACGGGCGAGTATTTGCACTTGAAGAAGAAGGCATGGATATTGGTTTCTCATATCCGAAAGAAGGTGCTGTTGCAGCTGTTGCGAGCTGGGCTTTAACGAAGGGAAATCAGCACGAAGAAGCGGCGTACAAACTATTAAACTACTTGAGCGGAAAAGAAGCTCAGGAGGCATTCTCGGAAAAATCTTATTATGGCATGTCGAATTCTGATGTGAAATACGATGACAAGATTAAGGGGAAAGTGAAAGTTGGAGAAAATTATTACAGCAAGCTGACTTGGGTAGATTATGAAACAGCGACCTCTGAGCTTGGCAATTGGACAAATCGATGGAACGAAGTATTAGGCGGAGGAAAATAGGTGATCGCATGAGTGGAATTCATTTAGAACACATCAGTCAGCACTTCGGTGAGCAGATTGCTCTCAACGATGTCAGTCTTACGGTGAATGAGGGAGAGTTTTTCTCCCTTCTTGGTCCTAGCGGCTGCGGAAAATCAACATTATTAAACATCATTGGCGGTTTTTTAGAACCAACAAAAGGCGTCGTCTATATTGGCGATCAGGATGTGACAGCTTTGCCGCCTTACCAAAGAAAAACAGGTATGGTCTTTCAAAGCTATGCACTTTTTCCACATCTGACTGTATTTGATAATGTGGCGTACGGGCTAAAGGTTCAAAAGAAAAAGAAGGCGGAAATTAAAGAGAAGGTAATGGAAAGCTTGTCTCTTGTTCAATTAGAGGCATTTGCGAAACGGATGCCCCACCAATTAAGCGGTGGTCAACAGCAGCGGGTAGCGATTGCAAGAGCGCTGGCGATTCAGCCGTCTGTTCTCCTTCTTGATGAACCGCTCAGCAACCTAGATGCCAAACTAAGAAAAAACATGCAGACAGAGCTGCGAAAAATTCAAAGGAATGTCGGGATAACAACCATTCTTGTGACACATGATCAAGAGGAGGCCTTAAGCCTTTCTGATCGGGTTGGAATTTTAGGAGAGGGAAGAATTCAGCAGATTGGGACGCCTTTAGAGGTGTACCGCCAGCCAAACAATCGATTTGTAGCTGAATTCATCGGACAAGTGAACATCTTTGAGGCCGTGTACAATGAAGCTGATGCGGCATTTACAGTTCCGCATGTAACCCATTCAAACGGTCAGCACCTTCAGCTGCAGGCTGCGGCACATCAAGAGAAGAGGGAAAAGCAACTGCTTATGCTGCGTCCTGAAAGAATCAGCATCTCTTCTGAGCGGGAGGAAGTAAAGCCGAACCATGTATCAGGCATGCTGTCAGATGTGAGTTATATTGGGCATTCATTACGTTTGGTTGTGGGGCTTGATCATGGTGAAATTATTGTCCATGCTTCTGATGCGGCATTTCCCGAGCTGCCTGAAGTTGGAGAAACCGTCCATATCCATTGGCAGCCTGAAGATATCGTTTTCTTAGATTCGAAGGTGCATACGTGATGCGAATCAAGAAAAAGAATCAACGATTTCATTGGTTTATGCTGCTGCCAGCCTGTTTGTTTCTTATAGTATTTTTACTAGCTCCTCTGGTGATGATGCTCGTTCTCAGTTTTCGCGATGTCGATTCGATGATGAATACATTACAAACGTATAGCTTTTCTCAATATATTCATGTGTTCACGACAGATGCATATGTAAAGGCGATTGGAAGTACTGTGTGGGTGGCTTTGCAGACAACGGTGATTTGTTTATTGATGGCATACCCCGCAGCATACGTGCTCGTCAAAGCACCTAATCCGCGTCTGCGGGCATTTTTCTATATCCTACTTGTGTCGCCGCTTTTGACAAGTGTTGTGATTCGGACATTTGCATGGATTGTTCTTCTTTCGCAAAATGGTCTGATCAATGGCATGTTACTAGATTTACATGTAATTGAGAAGCCGCTCTCGATGCTGTGGAATATGAATGCGGTCATTATTGCCTATGTCCAAGTCATGCTGCCATTTGCAGTACTGCCGATCGCAACAAGCTTAACCGATATGGATCGTCACTTAAGACCGGCTTCTATGAGTCTTGGAGCTGGCCGGATTCGAACCTTTTTTCATGTCACCTTACCACTGACCATTCCAGGCATGGTGACTGGCGCAATCATCGTCTTCTCACTGGCAGCAGGAAGTTATATCACCCCGCTGTTAGTCGGCGGACGGATGCAGCCGCTGCTGCCGCTGTCAATTTATCAGCAGGTCATGCAGGTGTATAATCTGCCTCTTGCTGCAGCTATGTCCTTTACATTATTGGTTTGTGTGCTTGTGGTAGTCAGTCTATTAAGCTATTTATTGAAGCGTTGGGAGGCGAGGATGCATGCGTAAAAAGTCAATAGGTGACCGCTTGCTTTCCATCCTGATTTGGACTGCTGGGTCATTGGTTTATCTTTTTTTAACCATACCTGTTCTTGTGATCGTCCTATCTGCTTTTAGTCCAAATGCCTTTCCTGAATTTCCACCGACTTCGTTCTCTGTTCGCTGGTTTCATGAGGTCGTGTCAAATCCAGAATGGATGGAATCTCTTCGGATCAGTGTGATTCTGCTGTTCATCGTGACGCCTCTCACGGTTCTTTTAGGGACAATGGCTTCGTATGCTTTAGCAAGGCTTTCCTTTAAGGGAAAGGAGGCTGTCCAAGCTTTCATTCTGTCACCTCTCATGATTCCTCAGGTGGTGTTAGGGATTGCGATGCTTTACTTGTTTACGGCTATGGGCTTTACAGGGTCTTTGTGGGCGCTCGTCATTGGTCACGTCATCATTGGTTTTCCCTATGTGGTTCGAACGGTAGGCGTGAGTGTTTCGAATTTAGATCCGCGGCTTGAGCTGGCTTCAATGAATCTTGGCGCAGGACCCATTCGCACGTTTTTTCGAGTCACATTGCCTTTGATTAAGCCGGGAATCATTGCAGGCGGGGTGTTTTCAGCTGTGACGTCATTTGGGGAAATATCGATCAGTTTGTTCGTTTCCTCTCCTCAAACCATTACAATCCCCGTCAGGACCTTTAATTACATTGAGCAGACCTTTGATCCGAGTGTCAATGCGATATCTGTCATATTTATTATCATTTCTATCATTGCGCTGCTCATTATTGAGAAAACGATTGGTCTGTCTAAGGTGATGTAAATATAATGAAGAAACAAGGAGTTGTCATTTGAAATGACAGCTCTTTTTTTGTTGTTTTTACAGTAAAAAAAATTCATTTTTTTAGGGAATATAGTTCTTAAGATTTAAGAATTTGCGGGGAACGCAAGGAGACCTCTATCCTACATTTTCGGTCATATTTTCAAAATTTAAGGGAAAATATGAAATTTTTGCGGTATTTAGTCGATTATTTTCGGTTGAACGCAACTATTATTAGTTATTTTCGGTAAATATCGTCAATTCTCACAGGATCCCTTCGGTATAACGCATGAATCTTTACACCCATTTTTCGGTGAAAAAAACAATATTTTCATATAAAGTGGACGTAAATAGAAAATATCTAAAAGAAAAGAAGAAAAAGGCAAATCTATGGAAACATAGAGACGCAAAGCCATGTCCTAAGGTAAATGATTCTTTTTTTGCTAAGGTCGGCAGGCTACCGAATGAAAATGGGAGTCCCTCCGTTTTATTCGGGGTGGGCTCCTTTTCTGTTAAACCGTCTATTTTAATGAAATAGACTTGGTTCTTTTGATATAGAGGGTGCAGGGTGAAATTGGTGGAGAAAACATAGAAGAGGCGGAGGATGAGAATGAATACAGTTTATTACCCCTTAACACATGCGCAAAAGCGAGTATTCTACACGGAAAGATTTTATCCAGGTACAAGTATTTCTAATTTGGGTGGATTCGCCAGGTTGAGATCAGCATCTGGTCTCGATCCTTCTTTGGTCGTCGATGTGCTTCAAGCGTACATTCGACAAACTGACTCTCTTCGTCTGAGGCTCGTGTATCGAGATGAAGAAGAGGAGCCTGTTCAATATATCAAACCTTATGAAAAACAGCCGATTCGCATGGAAAAGGGCTGGAGTGTAGAGGAGGTAAGGGCTTGGGCAAACGAGCAGATTCGTGAGCCAATGCCATTGATTGACAGCCCCTTGATTGAATTTACGGTGTTTCAAATCAGTGATCAAGAGTGCTGGCTGTTCTGTAAAGCACATCATATTGTCGCGGATGGTATTTCCATCATTTTAATGGGAAATCGCATTATTGACTTATATCATGACATGCTGCAAGGAGTAGACATCTCGCCAGTTGAGGAGATTTCCTTCGTTGATCACATCATGAGTGAGCAGACCTATGAATCTTCTAAACGTTTTCAAAAAGACCAAGCTTTTTGGAATGAGCAATTTGCTCATATTCCAGACTTCGCATCGTTAAAACCGCATAAGGGATACGAGATGAGTTTACATGCGGAGCGATTTTCAGGGGATGTTCCAGATTCTTTAAAAGAGAAGCTTCGTGTCTTTTGTGAAGAGCAGAAAGTCAGCATGCTTTCAATGTTTATGTCCACTGTCTATATTTACTTACATCGTTTTAGCGGTATGGAAGATGTCGTTCTTGGAACCTTTATGGGCAACCGGACGAATGCCAAAGAAAAAAAGATGATTGGGATGTTTGTATCCACGATTCCAATGCGTGCATCTGTTCAAGGGTCGCAATCGTTTCTTGATTTCGTAAAGCAGGTCATGGCGGATCAAATGAAGATATTACGTCACCAAAAGTACCCTTACAATCTGCTCATGAATGATTTGCGGGAAAGAGAAGGGTTTACAGGACGCCTTTTTGATATTTCTTTAGAGTATCAGGTGATGCAGTGGCAGAAAAAAGAGAATCTGTCGTTCATTACTGAACCGATTTTTAGCGGGAGCGGAATGAATGATATTTCAATACATGTGAAAGACCGCTGGGATACTGATACATTGACCATTGATTTGGATTACCGTACAGATGTATTCACAGAAGAAGAAATGAGTAAGATGTTTGATCGATTCTTGATATTACTAGAAGCGGCCGTCTCTCAGCCTGATCAGCTGATCGGGACACTGCCTTTACTTTCAGCAGGAGAACAAAAGGAGCTGCTGCAATTATCTGAAGGAGAATCGTTTGAAAGGCCAGCAGCAAAACCGGTTCATCACCTGTTTGATGAGACAGCCAACAAATATGCAGACCGGACAGCCGTTGTAGCAGAAAATGGAACAATTACTTATGGAGAGCTGCAACAACAGGCAGAAAAGCTGGCTCGTTTTTTACAAATGAAAGGTATCTCACGTGATGTGCCTGTTGCTGTTTTGATGGAGCGGAAGACAGATGCCATGGTAGCAGTCTTCGGCATACTAAAGGCTGGCGGGGCATATGTACCAATTGATCCGGCATTACCTGAGGAGCGCATTCAATTTATTGTGGAGGATTCAGGTGCTTCTATTGTGTTAACAGATGAATCTTTCATTCAAGAGTACCCAGCCCTCTCGGAAAAATTAATCGTGCAGCAGCAAATATTATTAGATGGTGGACAGCTGCCTGAGCTCGTAGAACAGACGGCGCCGGAGGATTTAGCCTACATGATTTATACATCCGGTACGACTGGAAAGCCGAAGGGCGTCATGATTGAGCATCTTCAGCTACATCATTTGGTCCATGCTTTGCATCATGAGATGTATCAAGGGACGAATGAGCTACAAATGGCGCTTCTAGCCCCATTCCATTTCGATGCATCGGTCAAACAAATCTTTGCTGCCCTTTTATTTGGACATACGCTTCATATCATCCCGCGAGAAACGACGAGAAATGGCATGCAGCTAGCGGCTTATTACAGAAAACATCAAATTGAAGCGGCAGATGGAACACCGGCGCATGTGCAGCTTTTACTTGCTGCGGATTTGGACGGGCTGTCATTGACGCACATGTTGATTGGGGGAGAAGCGCTGCCTGCGAAAGCAGCATGTTCACTCATCGAAGCAGTTCGTAGGAGTCAGCCTGATTTTACTCTGTGGAATGTGTATGGTCCAACTGAGACGTGTGTGGATGCGGCGGTGCATCGTCTAGATCTCAGTGAGCTGAGCGAATCAACTGAACAGCGCTATGTGTCGATTGGAAAACCGCTTGGTCATCATCGTGTTTATATTTTAAATGAACATGATCAATTACAGCTGCATGGGGCTGCTGGAGAACTGTGCATTGCCGGTATAGGTGTTGGGCGAGGCTATGTGAATCAGCCTGAATTGACGGAGAGGGTATTCACGGCAGACCCGTTTTCTCCGCATGAGCGGATGTATCGAACAGGGGATCTAGTCAGATGGCTTCCAGATGGCACGATTGATTATCTTGGCAGAATGGACGATCAAGTGAAAATAAGGGGTTACCGCATAGAAACAGGCGAGATTGAAGCGGTAATGGAGCAGGTAGATGGAGTTGATAAGGCTGTCGTGCTAGTGGTTGACGAAGCGGATGGAGAAAAGGCGTTAAGTGCTTACTATCAAGCTCGTCATGAAGGTGTGTCTGTTGACATGCTGCAAGCGGCTATCAAACATCAGCTTCCAGCTTACATGATGCCGCTTTATTTCAAAGAACTCGATGCTTTTCCACTCACAGTCAGCGGCAAAGTCGACCGTCGTGCACTTGCTGCGTTAAAAGGTGATAGAGCGGTTCATGCTGTTTATACGGCACCTAGAAACGATATAGAAACGAAGCTTGTTCATTTGTGGGAAGACATTCTTGATCAAGAGAAGATCGGTGTATATGATTCTTTCTTCGATCGAGGCGGGCATTCGCTCAAAGCGATGACCTTACTTACACAGGTTCAGCGAGACTTGCAAGTGGAGGTGCCGCTGTCCGTTTTATTTGAACAGCAGACGATTGCTGCTTTGGCTGCTTATATTGAGCAGGCAGAAAAGTCTTCTGAAACGGTGATACCAAAAGCGCCGGCTGCTGATCATTATCCATTGTCGCCTCCACAGCAGCGCGTCTACATGGTGAGTCAATTGGAGCAAAGCACTGCATATCATATGCCTGCTGTTGTGAGGTTAAAAGGAACTCTGCAGCTTGAGAAGCTGACTGAAGCTTTTAACAGACTGATCACACGTCATGATATGCTGCGTACTTCTTTTCATACGATAAAAGGTGTTCCTCGTCAGCGGATAGCATCATCAGTGTCCTTTCAAATAGAACAGCTGACAGGCGGTGCGATGGAAGAAAACATGCAGCAATTTGTCAGACCTTTTGATCTTGAGTGTGCGCCGCTTCTTCGAATTGGTTTGCAGTCATTGCATGATCAGGAGCATTTGCTCTTTTTCGATATGCATCATTTGATTTCAGATGGTCTTTCGATCGATTTAATGCTGCGTGAGTTGTCAGATGCTTACGAGGGCTTGGTTAAAGCACCATTGAAGCTTCAATATCAAGATTATGCTGTTTGGCAGCAGCACCAAGGCTTTCAAAAAGAAGAGGCATTTTGGCTGCAAGAATTTTCGGGCGATATTCCGGCTTTACAGCTGCTGACCGATTATCAGCGTCCAGCTGTCCAGTCTTTCGCAGGGGATCGGGTCATCAAAGAAATAGATGAAGTGTTAAAGAATCAATTACAGGAGCTTGCAGCAAACCATCACACGACACTGTATACGGTCTTGCTTTCTGCTTACTATACATTGCTTGCCAAATTTACAGGTCAAAAGGAATTCGTGGTCGGAACACCGGCGGCAGGGCGTGTGCATACAGATTTGAATGACATGATCGGTATGTTTGTCCAGACACTTGCTTTGCGGTCGGAGGTAGATCCGAATGGAACCATGTCTCAGCTGATTGAGCAAGTAAAGGAAAAGACAATGCAGGCATTTGAACATCAGCAATATCCATTTGAACGGCTGCTTGAAAAGCTGAATGTGCCAAGAGATTTTAGCCGTCATCCATTGTTTGACACCGTCTTTACACTCGCGCCGGATCATGGAGCAGCTCAGCATATTGGAGACATGCTGGTCGAGGTTGAAGAAACCAATTTCCATATTGCGAAATTTGATTTAACACTGCAAGCGATGGAGTCCGATCAAGGTTTATCCTTTGTACTTGATTACAGTACGGCTCTATTTAAACGAAGTACGGCAGAGCAGATGATGAAACATTATATTTATCTGCTGGAGCAGATGGTTCAAGCGCCGCAGGAAGCTATTCAATCCTATCGATTACTGTCTGAACAAGAAGCAGAAGCTCAGTTAAATAGGTGGAATCCGTTACCTTCGCCTTATCCAGCAGAAGAAACCATTGTGACGCAGTTTGAAAAACAGGTGCAGCAGCATGGTCATCAGCCTGCATTGCAATGTGAAGATGTGGTTCTTTCTTATCAAGAGCTGAATGACCGAGTGAATCAGCTGGCTCATTATTTGCGTGAAAATGGTTTTGAAAAAGGAATGAAAGCGGCCTTATTCTTTGAACGTTCCAATGAAATGGTGCTCTCTGTTCTGGCTGTGCTTAAGGCTGGCGGTGTCTATGTACCAATTGACCCCGATTTCCCTGATGAGCGCGTGAAGCACTTTTTAACAGACAGCGGTGCACAATTCTTACTGACACATCAAGTGCTGCGCCATCGCTCGGTGCTCACTGCATTTGAGGGAACCATCATAGAAACAGAAGATCAAGCGATTGCTCAGCAGTCAGACAGCCCTATAGATGTTCATATTTCACCTGAGGACTTAGCGAATTTGACCTATACATCTGGTACAACCGGTAAGCCTAAAGGAAATATGGTGACACACCGGAACATTTTGAGAACGGTGAAGCAATCGAATTATCTCACCATTCATCCTGAAGACACAGTGATGAGCCTCTCAAACTATGTATTTGACGCCTTTATGTTTGATGTGTTTGGTGCTCTATTAAACGGAGCGAAACTCATTGTTCTGCCAAAGGATCATATTTTAAACATGAATGAGCTTTCTGGAGCGATTGAGAAGGAAAAAGTCAGTATTTTAATGATCACGACAGCTCTTTTTCACTTACTCATCGATATGAAAAAAGACAGCCTGAAAAACGTAAGAAAAGTGCTGTTTGGCGGAGAACGTGCTTCTGTGCCTCATGTAGTGACTGCACTTGAGACAGTTGGGAAAGACAAGCTTGTTCATATGTACGGACCTTCTGAGAGCACAATTTTCACCACATATTATCCTGTGAATCATATTGAGAAGCAGGCGTTATCCATCCCAATCGGAAAGCCAGTGAGTCAAACGGCTGTTTATATTGTAGATGAGTTTGGACAAGTTCAGCCGCCGGGCGTGGCGGGAGAGCTATGTGTCGCTGGTGATGGACTGGTGAAAGGATATTATAAGCAGCCAGAACTAACAAGCGAAAAGTTTGTCAACAATCCTTTCCGCCCTGGAGAGACCATGTATAAAACGGGCGATCTTGCGCGCTGGCTGCCGAATGGAGATATTGAATTCATTGGACGGATCGATCATCAAGTGAAGATTCGCGGACAGCGTATCGAGCTTGGGGAAATTGAACACCAGCTGCTGCAGCATCCTCAGGTGAAGGAAGCTGTCGTCATTGCTGCTTCGAATGACACCTTATGTGCGTATTTCACAGCGGAAGGATCTGTCTCATTAACTGATTTGCGCGAGCAAGCAGGACGTGAACTGCCTGTATATATGATGCCGGCATTTTTCATGCAATTAGACGAGCTTCCTTTGACGAATAATGGCAAGGTCGATAGGCGGGCGCTGCCGGCACCTGATCTCAGTGAGCAGGGGGCAAATGAATACACCTCTCCTCAAACAGAAACAGAGCGTCTGCTGGCGAACATTTGGGAGGAAGTTCTTGAAGTGCCGCGAATCGGCAGGCACGATCATTTCTTTGAATGCGGGGGCCATTCGCTGCGCGGCATGAAAATGCTGAATAGGCTGTATGAAGAGATGCAGGTGGAGCTCTCTTTGAAGTCTTTATTTGAATCCCCAACATTAGAAGCGTTCGCCCTTGCAGTTGATCAAGCGGATCAAACGGAGATCAAGCGAGTAGAAGTTGCCAAAGAGGCGGCCTATTATCCAGTGACATCTGCTCAGAAAAGACTGTTTGTTTTGGAGAAAATGACTGATGCGGAGCAAAGCTATCATATGCCGGCTGCCTTAAAGCTAGAAGGCGTCTTTGATGAAAAACGATTTGAAAAGGCAATTGATCAGCTAGTCCAACGTCATGAAGCTTTCCGAACGAGCTTTGATTTTGTTGAGAATGAACCTGTTCAACGGATTGAAACAAATGTCTCTATAGACATTGAAAAAATTGAACAGAACGGCCGAGACATACAGGAATTAATGAATGACTTTATCAGGCCATTTGATGTAGAAAAAGCGCCTTTACTCAGAATAGGGCTAGTTTCCGTTTCCGTAAATGTCCATTATTTACTGATTGATATGCATCATATCATTTCAGATGGTGCGTCTGTTGGCATTTTAATTGAGGAGCTATCAGCCTTGTATCGGGGAGACAAACTAGAGGAATTACCTGTTCAATATAAGGATTATGCAGTTTGGTCAAAAAGTGAGGCATCTGCTGCTCAAAAAGCAGCTGAAGAGGCATTCTGGCTGGATCAATTAGAAGGGGAACTGCCTGTACTGGCACTGCCGGAAGACCTGCCAAGGCCAAAAGTGCAAACATTCGCAGGAGATCGTGTCTCATTTACAATCGAAGGTTCGCTTAAAGCGAAATTGGACGAACTCGTTAGAGCGCTCAACAGTACGACTTATACAGTCCTGCTTGCTGGCTACAGTATTCTTTTAAGCAAGCTTTCAAGACAAGAGGATATCATCATTGGTTCTCCGGTTATTGGCAGAACCCATCCTGATATTCAATCTGTGATCGGCATGTTTGTGAACACGCTGGCACTTAGAACAAGACCAGCAGGACATCAGACAGCTGCTGAATTTGCGTCAAATGTTCATCAGCTTGTGTTAGAGGCAAACGAGCATCAGCTGTACCCATTTGAAGAATTGGTAGATCAGGTGCAAACGGTTCGAGATACAAGCCGCCATCCAATTTTTGACGTTGTATTCTCAATGGAAAATGCGGATATTCGTGATTTATCAATGGATGGGCTTCACATTGTTCCACAGCCATTCGAAGAGAAGATCGCCAAATTTGATTTGACCTTAACTGGAAACGAATCCGCAGATCAAATTGAGCTCGTGTTTGATTTTAATTGTTCTATCTTTCAAAAGACGTCAATTGAAAAGTGGAAAGAATATTTCCTTCATTTGCTGGAACAAATGGTGTCAGCACCAGATCAATCGTTAGATCAAATGCAATTATTGTCACCACAGCAGCAGCAAAAACAGCTGAACGAATGGTCAGGTCCTGTTCTAGACGTCCCGTCAGATCAAACCGTTCATGCCCTGATTAAGGCTAAGGCGCTTGAAGCACCGCACCAAAAAGCAGCGGTCTTCTGCGGAACGAGCTGGACGTATGATGAGCTGAACCATCGGGCGAATGTAGTCGCTTCAAGACTCATCACAAACGGCACAAAACCAGGCGACCGCGTCGGCATTCTCACTCGTCCGTCCCTTGATATGACGGCAGCTGTTCTTGGCGTTCTCAAGGCAGGTGCGGCATTCGTTCCAATTGATGCAGACTATCCAGCGCAGCGTATTGCCTACATGCTGGAAGACTGCGGGGCAGAGGTACTTCTGATGCAAAAAGGGCTCACTGCACCACCTTCATTTACAGGTCATGTGTTGTTCATAGA
>NZ_ASJD01000008.1 GCF_000691165.1 Bacillus safensis FO-36b
GGTGCAACCGGAGATACCGGTCCAACCGGAGATACTGGTCCAACCGGAGTAACTGGTGCAACCGGAGATACCGGCCCCACCGGAGTAACTGGTGCAACAGGAGATACGGGAGCCACCGGAGTAACTGGTTCAACCGGAGCAACCGGAGTAGGATTAACTGGCATCGTGGCACTTGATCCAGCAACAGATCCAACCTATCCTGTAGGTCAAGTGGTGACATATGAAGGCGGAACTTATGTCGTAAATACAGCACCACCAACCGGCACACCAGGTACGTCTCCAGATTATACGTTGTTGGCAGCCGCAGGTGTGACAGGATCCACGGGTCCAACAGGCCCAACAGGCCCTTTTCTTTCTAGCGGAGTATACACAGTTGCTGATACAAATCAAGTGATACCACATAATGGATTTGTTGTATTTACAACGGGTGCAGTTATTTCAGGAAGTGCGTTTTTTTACCAACAAGGTAGTGATACAATTACAATTAGAGAACCTGGTCTTTACTATGCTAGTTGGGGTGTAAAATTAGAAGCAGGTAGTCCAGCAAGTGCATTTGGGTTACTTAAAAATGATGGTGGTCTAAGTCCCTTTGGTATTGATGCTGGAGGCGGTAACTTAAGTTCTTCTAATATTATTATAGTTACAACAACACCATATACTATAAATCTAACAAATCGTTCTGGAGGAGATAGGACAATAACAGGAGATAGTACACTTCGTAGTGCATATATAACTATCATTAAATTTGCAGATGGATCATCATAAAATATAAAAATAGTTAAAAGCTTGTAGACAAAGTCTACAAGCTTTTTTGTATAATAAGCGTAATAACACAATTCTGTTGTAAGAGAGAAAACTCGGAAAACCACAAAAAATTTATGTTTCGTAATCTATCCTTGTAATTATAATATTTAAGAGCAACCAGTGTAAATAAAAAATGAACGAAACACAACTTTACAAAACGTATAGGCAAAATTAAAACAGACCCTACATGGTCTGCTTTTTTATGGGGACGGATTGGGGACCAACCCTTTCAGTTTTGTTCAGAAATGAAAATATTTATTCAGAAAGGCTCATCATAGAACCTTATTAAATCAGTCTTTTTCAGAGAACGTAAGTTTGCTTCGGGTGATGTCGTTCACTCTGCCAGCGTAGAGGTCGCTGACTCTAGCATAGCTTTTAGAGTATGTTCATTTCATGCTCCTTTAATACCCACAAAACGCTCACGAATCACCCAAAATTTAAAAATATTTTATGATCTTGTATTATTTTTTAGTATGAAAACCTCTATAAATCAAGGTTGATGATCTACAAAGACATATAAAGATAATATAAGTTATGATCCGCACCCAAGTACACCCGTAGGAACGCTATCAGTACTTTCTCTTCTTTTTTGTACTAAATCTATTTTTAGAAAGCTATGTTATTTCTTGTGTTACAAGATCCCTATGTATAATTCTGTACTGCCATGTTAATCCTCTTTTAATACACTCTACATAAACATACCTTTTATAGATAAGTATGTTTGCATTTTGCGGGATACCGAAAACTTTTAAAATGAACACCTTGACTTTACATATGTTGTAAATATCATGTTAAAATTATACAAAGGAAATGACAGCAAGGGGGTAATGGTATGTCGAATTTGATTTCTTCTGTAGATGTAGCAAACACTCTCAACAAATGGTATCTACATATTAAAAAGAGGGAAGTCTCACAAGCAGTAGAGTTGAGGGATGAGATTCAAGAAATGTTAGGCGAAATGGAAGAAAATCAAGATGTTTTACTCTATTTCAATATTCTTGATTACAGATTTAAGGTGCTTATGGAAGATTTAGTGGGTCAACCAACAATAACAGAAAGTGAAAGAGTCAAAACAGATGACATGCTAAGGTTTTACTTTTATCTTTTCAAAGGTATGTATGAGAGTGCAAAGAATAACTATTCAGAAGCCCTAGTCCTATTCAGAGTAGCTGAGAGACAATTAGATAAGGTACATGATGAAATTGAAAAGGCTGAGTTCCATTATAAAATTGGCACACTCTACTATTTCAATAAGGTCACGCTCCTTTCTCACCATCATCTACAAACAGCAAAGGACATCTACAAAGGTCATGAAGGCTACAGCATACAGACCATAAACTGTAATATGTTGTTGGCACTGAATTTGATTGATGATGGTAGACTAGACAAAGCTGAACGAATGCTTTTGGATTGTGTCGATAGACTGATTGAAAAGAATGATAAGAGATTGTTAGCGTTGGCTTATTATGATTTAGGCTTCCTCAAAATTCAGGATGACCACCATATAGAAGCAATTGAATATTTCAACAAAGCAATTTGCGCAGATGATCTAAAACAGTCAGCTCCTGTTTCATACTTACAATGTGCGTACGAATTTGCAAGATCAAGCTACAAATCAAATCAGTTGAATCAGGCAATAAGTTGGGTTGCTGAGGGGAAAAGCTTCTCTAAAGAACAGCAAAACACAAACTTTATTTTGAAATTCAATATCCTTGAGAAATGTTATACAACACCACGGGAAAGCTATGAGGACATCAAGAAAGGGCTATGTCTTTTGGAAGAAAGAAAGGCATATGTTGATATAGAGGCTTTAGCTCCTGATGTTGCCTCCATATATAAAAAGTTAAATCTTTATGAAGAAAGTAACTACTTCTTGGAATTGGCTTTGAAATCTTGTACGCTTATAGGAAAGGAGGTCATATGATCATGAAAAAAATAATGATGATGATTACTACCGCTTTGCTATTAGGTGCAATTCTTGGAATGCCTACTGGACAACAAACTCAGGCAGATGCTAAAAATGAGGTAGTGTTGCTTTTCTCTAGAGGTGCAGGGTCATAGAAAGGATAAGATTTAATCCATCACTACAGAAGATAATTGGTTAAAAAACGATAAAGTGGATTAAAGTGTCAGACTCCTTATGGTATTCTAGTAAAAGAATATTCCATAAAAGGAGTCTTTTTTATATGAAAATATTAGATGCTCCATCTTTACTGTCAGCTGTCGAACAAAGGTCAAAAGCCTATCAGGAGCTTCGAGACGAAATGCAGCATGTGAAAAAAGCATTAAAAAGTGTGTCGGGATTAGGTGATGAATTTACTGGAAAAGGTGCAGACAATATCAAAGCCTTTTATGAGGATCTTGCGCTTTACACAGACACTTATCTTGATTTTATTGATATGCAAAAAGCTTTTTTAGATGGGGTAAAAGGAAAGCTTGATGATGAATCGTTAGGCGGGAGTACATTTATTGATGAGCATTTCTTAGACGCTCAACTGAAACAAGGGATTCAGAATAATAAAGATATGGTCAAGGAACAAAAAGAAGCCCTATCCACTATTTTTGATGACATCAGTGATCTCATAGAACTGAATGTATTTTCAAGTAAAGAGGTCAATGAACATTTAGACGATGCCAATAAAAAAAGAAAAGAGGCAATTGATGCTGTACATAAATTAGATCATGCCCTAAAAACAGAATACGAAAAATCAGAAGCGATTGAGAAACATCTTGCAACTTTTTATGCAAAAATGATGGCTGCTACAGGAAAAGGGAAAAATGCGCAGCCAATGTATTACGATGCAAAAGCATTTCATGAGACAGATGTGTACAAGAATCATGATAAAATCGATGCACAGGTGAAAGCATATTTAAAATTGAAAAAAGAAGAAAAAGAGAAACGAAGAATCAAAGAATTGAAAGAAAAACTCAACGATCCTTCGTGTATATCAGAAGAGAAATACTTTGAGATTGTAAACGAAATTGGATATGAGAATCTTTCTTACGATCAAAAAATGTATTACAGCCAGCTTCTCCAGATCAAAGCGCAGGAAGAAGCATCAGAGGGGTTCGTTGATGTTGTAAAAGGTGCAGCAGTTGGTCTATATGATGTGGCCAAAGATACAGTAGTTGGCATCTACGATCTTGTGACAGATCCTGGAGGTGCCGTTGAATCGGTCGTAACGGCTGTTTCTCATCCAATTGAAACGTCGAAAGCGATTGGAAAGTCGATTTCAGACTCATTCCAAAAAGAAGTCGTCAATGGTGATGCATATTCTCGATCACACTGGTTCGCCTATGCGACTGGCTCTCTAGCAGAAATCGTCTTTGGTTCTAAAGGGGCAGGTGCCATCACAAAAACGGGGACAACAGCGGCCAAAACAACGGTGAAGAAAGGACTTGAACAAGGAGCAAAATCATTAGACAGAGTCTCTATTCCGAATCTATTGCCATACTCACCAAAGTTTCAAATGGCTGGCGGCCCGAAGCTGCCGTATAACGTGTTTGACGGAGAAAATCTCAAAAATAAACTCCTCTATATGGCAAAGCGTCTAGACAACAATTCAGGATACGGCATCTCTAAGACAGGCAGACGATTACCGGCACCAAAATCACCACCGACTGTTGTTAGCTACGGAGATCACTATGTGAGATGGAAACGGAAGAAAGTATTAAAACCGAATGTCGTTTATTCAACAAAGCAAGGCTACACCTACACAACCGATCACTACGGACGTATTGTCAAAGTCGAAGCAAGTGATTTAAAATACGGAGAGGTCAAAAGAAACCAATACGCTCAGTCCAATTCAGGTAAGCCAGATCGATTACTAGATGATGACGGAGGTCATTTAATCGCGTCTATTTTTAAAGGATCAGGCGATATTGATAATCTACTTCCAATGAATTCACAGATTAATCGAAGCGGCGGGAAATGGTATCAGATGGAGCAGGAATGGTTGTCTGCACTCAAGGAGGTTCCGCCTGAAAAAGTCTCTGTCTATATTGAGGCAGTCTACCATTCAGACTCCTTAAGGCCTTCAGCTTTCGAAGTAAAATATAAAATAGGGGAAAGCACAGATTATATTTATATAAAAAATGAGTATGGAGGTTAACCTTAGTGGAAACAAATAAAATGTCAGAACTCTATAAAGAAATTGCCGAGAATATACACGAAATCATACCAACTGAATGGCATAAAGTTTGGCTTTACTCCGAAGTGTTAAATGATTCATCAGAGGTTGCTTTTTATTTTTGCACTGATGAAGAGAAATATTTCTATGGCCATAATATTCCTGACGACTTTCAAGTTAGTGAACGAGTATACGTTAATATTTTAATTAGAATGCAAGAGTTATTCATACAATTGAGAGAAGAATTTATAAAACATAATGAACAGGTATGGACAACAGCTACCCTTGAACTAGATCACACAGGAAAGCTATCAATTGAATTTGGTTATGATGATGTCTTAAATTCAGGTTTAAATGGATCACAAAGAAAAGCCATATGGGCATATGAGAATTTAGGAATATACCCAAAAAGAAAATCGGTTAGGGAATTTCTCGAAGAATATATAAAAAATAAAGAAGAAAACAACTAACACATTGCCCTCCTAATTTAAGGAGGGTTATTTATTGTTGAAGAAGATGTTGAAAGTGATACAGGAGCTTTTGGAATCTTACTTAGTGACGTTTTCTTGAAAGTGTTTAAGGTGAGAGGTTAAAAAACACCCTCTATTGGGGTGTCTTATTTTTATTGGCTATTTTCTGTACGATGAAGAAAGGCCTTGAACAAGGAGCGAAATCATTAGAAAGAGTCTCTATTCCGAATCTATTGCCTTACTCACCAAAATTTCAAATGGCTGGTGGCCCGAAGCTGCCGTATAACGTGTTTGACGGAGAAAATCTCAAAAATAAACTCCTCTCTATGGCAAAGCGTCTAGACAACAATTCAGGCTACGGTATCTCTAAGACAGGCAGACGCTTACCAGCACCAAAATCCCCGCCAACCGTTGTCAGTTACGGAGATCATTATGTGAGATGGAAACGTAAAAAAGTTTTAAAACCAAATGTTGTTTATTCAACAAAGCAAGGTTACACCTACACAACCGATCACTACGGACGCATTGTCAAAGTCGAAGCAAGGGATTTAAAATACGGAGAGATCAAAAGAAACCAATATGCCCAATCCAATTCAGGAAAGCCGGATCGATTATCAAAAGATGACGGAGGTCACTTGATTGCCTCTATTTTTAAAGGGTCTGGGGATATTGATAACCTTGTTCCGATGAGTTCACAGATTAATAGAAGTGGCGGGAAATGGTATGAGATGGAGCAACGGTGGTTGAAAGCTTTGAAAACCGATCCACCTAAAACTGTGACTGTTTCAATAAAAGCATTTTATGAATCCGATTCGTTAAGACCATCTGAATTCCTAGTCAAATACAAGATAGACGGAAGAGTTTATACAGACACAATATATAACAGACCAGGAGGATGAACAAATGGAAACAAAAGAGATGGAAAGCTTATATAGAGAAATAGCCAGAAATTTAAATGAAATGATTCCAGTGGAGTGGGATACAATTTGGATGTATGCAGAAATGTTAGATGACTCTGCATCTGCTCTCTTTTATTTTACGGTTCCTAATAAAGAGGAATATTTTTATTCACACAATATCCCAGATCAATATCAGGTTAGTGAAGACATATATGATAGCCTGTTGATTAACTTACAAAGAAAGCTAAGACAGTTGAGGGAAGAGTATACTAAAGAACAATCAGATAAATGGACAACTGTAAAAATGAAATTGACTTATTCAGGAAAAATGTCAACAGATTTTGGTTACGATGATGTATTTTCTTTAGGTATTGACAATATACAGAGAATAGCAGTTTGGGAATATGAAACGTTTGGATTTTTACCCGATGATGAGGAAGATAAAGAAGCCGTATTAAATTATATAAAAAATAAAGACGATAACTAACGCACAATACCCTCCGATTAAGGAGGGTATTTGTCATATATGTTTCATAAAACCTCATTTCCATTATCTAAACCGATAAACCGTCACTTCACAATCACCCAGCACCTCTTCAATCATCTCTTCCACAATCGTCCAATCGCCACCAGCCAATCCGCAGCCGATCCCGTATGGAATGGCGATGGATGTTTGGTTTTTCTCAGCAGGTGATTGTGTCACTGTATCCTTTAGGTGTTGAAAGCAGCTGCGTAAGGCATCGTAGTCTGTTTGCTTTCTTGTTCTTCCGTATCCAGCTTGGGCAAATAAGTTGGCAATTGTTTTTCCGTCTTTTGTTGTGATGAGTTGAACGGAGCTTAACAAGTCATCTCCTTGTTCTGTACATAACTGTTTATAATCTTTGTACACATTCGGATATTTGCTTTTGATCTGTTTTGCTAATCCAGCGCCCATGACTCCTTTACAGTTCACCTGGTGACAGATGATGTCTTCGCTTGCCTCTAAAATGTTGCCATCCACCGTTTTGATCATATGATGTAACCCCTTTTTGATAAAATGCAAACTTATGTTCTATTATAACAGTTTTGTTCCTGTGATTTAATAGCTTTTGATGAGTTTTTAGTTAGTACACGATGTTCAGGTGACAGCAAAGTGACAAACATGTCATATGATTCCATAGTTTGTTCGTTCGATCGATGGAGGCAGACATCTCATTTCAATTATCTTTATCATAAATCAAGTAAAAAGGGATGAAATGAGATGCAGAGACTTAATGAAGATTTATTTAGGTGGGTGAATCAGTTCAGTATCGATCATGGTTACTTGAATCCGATATTTATTGGACTAGCTGAATATACAGTGCTGCTGGCAGCGCTCATGTGTCTGTTCGTATGGTTTCAAAATCGCAGCAGGTACAATAGGGCGATGGTCGTATCTGCCGGAGTGACCTTCATATTGGCAGAGTTACTTGGGAAAATCGCAGGGCTCCTTTATTTCAATCAGCAGCCCTTTGCAGAAATGAGCCACGTCAATCTTTTGATTCAAAAGGAAGTGAATAACTCGTTTCCAAGTGATCATACCATCTTTATTTTTTCAATTTGCCTGATCTTTTGGCTGTTTCACAAACGCCATATGTATTGGCTGATCATTGCGTGTGCTGTTGGTTTTTCAAGGATTTGGGTAGGTGTTCATTATCCATTAGATGTCTTAGCAGGAGCTGCTATAGCGTGTTTAACAGCCGCCGCCGTTGTATATTTGCCGCTATGCCAAAAGAGCGTAGATGCCCTCTTGTCATGTTATGAATGGCTTGAACAAAAATTGGTAGGGAAGAGAACAAAATAACATTGTTGCAGCAAAATACCCCGATCTGTTAACGCTGAGATCGGGGTACTGTTTATTTTCGCCAAAACGTTGAACAATCCGCTTTGTCTTCTATATTAAATTCGATGATTTTTTTTAGGAGAGGATAATCAACTGGCAAGCTTTCTTTCATGCGAAACAGATTTTTCCCATGATCGTACCCAGCTTGTACAATGTCAGCTGAAAATTGATCAATTCCTTTTGCTTCTGGTGCGACAGAAATGTGATGTTTTGTCACGCTAAACCCAATAATAAATGTGCCGTGATCTGTGAACATGGGCTGATTCCAAGCAATTCTTGGCTCTAATTGAGGGAATGTGTCTTCTACCCATTGTAAGATGTCTTGAGTGCGCTGCTTCAGCTCTGGGTTACCGATTTTGCTGATATATTCTTCAAACACATGCATGATATTTTATCCTCCCAATCCATCTACCTCATAAGCCTCAGACGGGATTCGAACCCGCACTCCTTTCGTAAGCATAGGCTAGGGGCAACACGCTTCCCTACGGAATTTCACCGACAGGAATTTCACCTGTCTCAGCTCATGTGCTTTTCGGTGCTTCTGAAACCCTTGCCTTGCGACCCGCCAGCTACAATTTGTTTTACGGCGCTCTTCCCTTCTAGAGCTACTGAGGCGTGTAAGTGATTGATCATATTATATAAAGAAATTGGATAAATGAAAAGCTGCTATGAACCAACATAAGATTAGAAAGTCTCGACATTGGGCTTTTTTCATTTCATCTCGAGATGTTTATTTTAAAAAAAGGCGGAATTTTTTCGCAAATATCGTTGACTAGGAGAAAGAAACGCACTTTCAATGGAAACGGTTGTTGAAGATTCAAGTGATTCATATTAAAATGATGTCAAATGGACTAATTAGCAATTGCTAATAGAAGTTCCATATTTAGTGAATTCATGTGTTTTAGCTGAAGGTGATTGGGGGTGTAGAATGAGCAAAGTTCCTGTTGCGGAATTGGCATCACTATTAAATGACTGGAACATGGAAATCAAAAAAGATCATGCAGATGAGGCAGAACGGTTATTTGCCAAAGCGAAACAAGCGGTAGAGGAAATTGACGATGCGGATATCCTCATATACTATTCTCTTCTTGAGAAGAGGCATCACATTCTGATGTACAATTTAAGAGGGCAAAAGGGCAATGTTTCAACGAAAAGCATAGAGGGTCATTATGGAAAAAAAGAAGATGACCTGTCTAACCGTCTTGCCTATTATTTTGATTTTTATGAGGGTGTGTATGAGCAGCATCAAGGTAATTATGAGGTTGCATTGCAGATGTATCAAAGTGCTGAAAAGCTCTTAGATAAAATTCCAAGTGAGATCGAACGTGCTGATTTCGATTTTAAAGTGGCATGGCTTTATTACCGGCTCAGTCATATTATGCTCTCACTAAGCTATATCCGCAGAGCGCTCCACGTCTATAAGCGGCACAAGCAGTATGAAAGAAGAACGGCCCTTTCATACTCTCTTATAGCAGCGAATCTAACAGAGATCGGCCGGTATGAAGAGGCGCTTGAGAATTATCGTCTGGCAGAAAAAGTTTTGACAAGCGAGCAGGATGATTTTATGCTGGCTCAGCTTCATCACAATGTGGCCATTTTATATTCATTTTGGAATAAACCGAAGGAATCGATACGTCATCTTGAAAAAGCACTGTCTCATCAAGAGTATTATGATTCAGATTTCTTTTTCCATTCTACGTATCTGATCAGCCGAGAACTCTGTGTGATTGGTGAAAAGCAGCGTGCAAGCCAATATATAGAGGCTGCATATGCCAGAATGAAAGATGCTTCTCATGAAGTGTTTCAGCTAAAAATAGGCATCGTACATGATCTTTACTTAACGCATGCACCGCAAAGATTTCAGCAAATTGATGAGAAATTAAGAAAGTTAGAAGAGAAGAATGAATATCATGAAGTAAAAGAGCTATCACAATTTGCAGCAAAATATTGTGAAAAGCAAGCACTTTATGAGCAGTCTGTTTTTTACTTGAACAAAAGTTTAGAAGCGGATTTACATATGAAAAGAATGGGGTTGATTTAAGATGAAAACAGGATTAAAAGTATTATTCGTTGTAGGTTTAGCGGTCGCTGCGACTGTTCTGACGCAAAACGTTACAGGTTCTTTCGAAGTTGCAGAAAAAATCATTGGTGGTTAATACCATTTATCTCTCGCCCTTGTTGATATCGTCAGCAAGGGTTTTTTGTGTTTTAATAGGCTCTTCTTATTAAACGCTGCAAGAACGTTTAATAAGAAGAATTCGCAACAAAGGGGGTGTGCAAATTTATTACCTGCTCTATTATTCTAAATAAACATAGGGCAGAGCAACAAGTTAAAAAGGTCACTTTTCTTTGCTTAATTTAATTTTTTGCAGGACTTTTCATTCAAATTTTATCAAATTGGTCTAATGTACATAGAAGGAAAGAAAAAGCAGGAGCACCGCCCCATTTGTCATGCATATGATGAGATAAGGTCTAATTCGAAGGCAGGTGATTGTATGTATCCACGGGTTTATGGTGGTTTTCATGGAGGCGGATTTACAGGAGGGGGAGCACATATTGGGCCGGTTGGTTCCCATATCGGCTTCGGCGGGTATTATTTGAGCCCTGGTGTGTTCTCTGGCTTGGGAGGTTTTCCGGGGTACGGGGGATTCGGGACATTTTCTGGATATCCGTATGGCTCTACGTTCATCATGGGACGCCCTCCTGGTTTTTATGTGAGGAGTTATTAGTTTAAGAGCACAATAATTGAAATAGCCAGAGAGGCTATTTCAATTGGTGAAAGTGCTTTAATGCAGCAGTTATCACAATGACCCCTAGGATGATGATAGGCAGCCAGATGATGATAAATGGATCGTAACGATCTGTATATGCAGCAATAGCTGCACCTAGGCAGTAGAAGACAATAGAGCCTATTCGCATCAAGCTTACAAGCTGGATAGGGGCCTTTCTTTTTTCCCGGTATGATATGCGCTGAGCTGCATCTTCAAATAGGTTAGCAAGTGTACTCGTGAGAACGGTTGTGGAAATGCCAGCAACATTCAATTTACGAGCGGCTGCTGTCTGCATGCCCATAGCCATACTTAAAAGGATGATCAGCATAAAGTAAGCACCTTGTGTATAAGGGAAAAAGGTCATGAGAGCAAATAGAAGCAAAATCATCAATTCGATGATAAAAATGCGTGTAACGGCTTTTGGCCAAAACGTTTTCTCATGCTTTCCGCCTATCACAACTGCAAGTAAAACCCCTAAAACGAACCCACTTAGAGCAATGATGGAATGAAGGGCTGTTAGCTGCAAGGAGCTTCCTGCTGCAATGCCAAGCAGCACAATATTACCTGTCATATTGGCTGTAAACACATGCCCTAGGCTTAAATAGCCAATCACATCAACAATTCCTGCGGAAAGACATAAGAAAACCAAAGCTGTATTTCGAAATGAATGTGCGGTCAAAATAGTCATTCCTTTCTTCCTCTCTAATGAATAAGTGTAACGCTTTATGACCGCGAATGTCCATCTGATGAGATGGTCACATGTGTGCAAGCTGATGTAAGACTTGTCTAAAAGTATCATCATTCACAAGGTGCCTCATGCGGCGGAACGGATCGCCCTTTTCCTTTAAACGCTCTATAACAGCCGGCATCGTAAAAAGAGAAGGATGAAGCTCATCATGATAGAGTTCGTCCCATTCAAGCGGTGTCGCAACAAGTCCAAGCTCATTTCCTCTTGGGGAATATGGAGCGATGATTGTTTTCCCAGCATCATGCTGAATGTAGTCTAAATACAAGCGATTGCCGCGGTTTTTCTTAAGACGTTCCAGAGTAAAAAGATCCGGTGCTTGCTCACATAAAAATTGGCATATAAACGCGGTGAATTGTCTTGTTTCTTCGTATGTGAAGGCGTTTTTCTTTAAAGGAATATAGACTTGAAGCCCTTTACCTCCGCTTGTTTTAATAAAGGCTGTGAGGAAAAGCCCGTCTAAAAGCGCTTTGATTCGTTTAGCAGCTTCTATGGCTAGATGAAACTCATTTACAGATGGCGGGTCCAGATCAAAGACGATTTCTGTCGGCCGATCCGTATCTCTTGTTTCAAAAGGGATATGAAATTCCATTGCCAGCTGGTTGCCAAGCCAAAGAAGCGTACGAGGATCATTACAGACCGTGTAAGAAATATCATCAACTTCATCTGTCAAAACAAAATCCGGCGCATAATCAGGTGTCGACTTTTGATAAAAGAATTCATCTCCAGTGCCGTGCGGATACCGAATTAAAGTAAGACGCCTTTCACGTAAAAAGGGCAAAAGGTAGGGAGCCGCTTGTCTTAAATAAAGTAAGTAATCTGCCTTGTTTAGTTGAAGAGCCGGGACAATCGGTTTCTCAGGGTGAGTGACGTCTATAGCAGCAGGGAGTGGATACAGCTGTTTGAGCATGTGCTGAAATGTACATGCTGCTGGATCAGCATCTAGTAAAAAGGAAGAAAAACGCGGCTCTCTTAACGCCGATCCATCAAAGGATATACAAGCAATGCTGGCAACGATAGAAGGAGGGATTTCGTATAATGATCCTCCTGTTAACTGGCCTTTTGTCTGAAATAGCGTACGCAGTGTTTGTTCTTCTTCTTTAGAAAATCCATGCTTGAATTGTACAACCTCGATGAGAGCCGCATCTTGATAAATGGAACCTTGGAAATAGCCATTTTCCTTGTCAAAACGGGTGACAATGACAGAGACATACCGCCAGTTTTTCATTTTCAGCCATTCTTTTGAACGAGTATTGTCATGCCATTTACTCATCTTTTTTTTCGCTACTAGTCCTTCTGCTAAATACATCGTCATCACGTTTTTCATGTATTCAGAGTCTGGATCTGTATGAATGACCTGCAAAAGGGAAGGGTGCTCAAGCTGAACTGATGAGGGGAGCTTTGCTTCTTGGAATAATTGCTGCAGCTGATTTTTTCTTTCCATCAACGGTGAATCAACGATAGGTTTCCCTTTGCAGCTTAATAGATCGAATGCAATAAAATGACATGGAAATCGTTCAGCCTGTCTTTGGATGGCTTCTTTGTTTTTCAGCCTGCCTCTTTGCTGAACCTTCGCAAACTCGCTTTGCTGTTCACTCAGTAAAAAGACCAATTCTCCGTCAAGCGTCAGCGGTAAATAAGGAGCAAATTGGTCTCTTAATTGTTCGCACTGCTCCATCACTTCAGGAAATTGCTCATTTAGCCGTTTTCCGGTCCTGCTTTCTAAACGCATCTCGTCTTCTTCCCATACAAGAATAGCCCGAAAGCCATCATATTTTAATTCATATACCCAGTCTGCACCGGCAGGTATATCATGTGCAGGTGTTAATCGCATAGGTTTCATTGTGCATGTCACTTCCTTATATCATGTGTTCTTAGAGTGGGATGAAATTTTCAATCACATACATAAGTCTGATGAAAACATTACATAGTAAGGAGAAAAGAACGGAGGAAGCGCGATGCATACAGTATGGAAAGGCGGCATTAGTTTCGGATTGGTCAATATTCCAGTCAAGCTGTTTACCGCTACAGAGAACAAAGACATTAAATTAAGACAGCTGCATAAAGAGTGTCACACGCCCATTAACTACAAGAAAGTATGTGCCAATTGCGGTGAAGAGGTAGCGCCGGAACAAATCGTCAAGGCGTATGAATATGCGAAAAATAAATTTATTGAATTGGACGATGAAGAGCTGGAAAAACTGAGAAAAGAAAATGAAGAAAAAGCCGTTGAAATCATTGATTTTGTGAAGATTGAAGAGATTGATCCCATCTATTATGAAAGAAGTTACTTCTTATCACCGGATACTGGCGGAGCAAAGGCTTATTCATTATTAAGAAAAGCTTTAGAGGAATCGGGGAAAATTGGTGTCGCAAAAATTATGATCCGCTCAAAGGAACAATTAGCAATCGTTAGGTGCTATGAACATATTTTGCTGATGGAGACCATTCATTTCCCTGATGAAATTAGACAAGTATCAGATGTACCGAATATCCCCCAAGAGGAGAACATTGTAAAGAAAGAGTTAGATACAGCGCTCCTTTTAATCGAGCAGTTGACCACGACATTCGATCCAGCGGCATATCAAGATGAATACAGAGATCAGCTGATGAATTTAATTGGCGATAAAATATCTGGAGAACATACCGTTCAGCCGGAAACGACAGGCAAAAAAGATCCTGCAGCCAATGTGACAGATTTAATGGCCGCACTACAGGCTTCGATCGACCGATCAAAACCAGCCAAACCGAAAAAAGCAGCACCTAAGAAAAGAAAAACACCAGCGAAAAAAGAAAAGAATGCATAAAAAAGACCGCTGACAAGCGGTCTTAAATTGTTGACAAAAGGCTAAAATGATCTTTATTTTAGCCTTTTGTTTTCATTCAGCGTGATAGAAAACCTTTGCAGCCCTAGGAAGGGCGAGTACCGGAGTGGAGCGAATTTGACATTCGTGAGACGTCCACCATCAGGATGCTCCGTTTCCCGCTCATGTTTATGGCATCGATGTTTGGATTTATTGGCATTTCATTTGGGCTCGCCATTATTCTCATGAATTTATGCCGCCTAGAATCACTAGGGGTGCCATATTTATAAGACCGCTGACGAGCGGTCTTATTGCGGCTTTAACACATCCTGAATCGTCCCATCTTTTCGATGAATGACAACGGATGTTCCTTTATTAGCTGAAATCTCCTTGGCCCGGTCAATTGCTTCTTGTTTTGTTTCTTTGACCTCACTTGCTCGTTTCGCTTTCTCTGTTTGAACCGCCCAGCCTTCCTTGTGTTTCACAACATGCTGCGCCTGATCCATGAGCTCTGGTCTTGCGGAGCTGCTGTTCTCAGAAGGTTTGACAGAACCATGAGAGGAGAAATTTTCTACCTCTTTCTCCGTTGCGTTCTTTTTCCACTCTTTCGCTTGACTGATTGCAATTGGAATGGCTCTATTTTCCTCATAGCCTTCCTGAATCATTTTATTGGCAATCTCAAGCGCTTTTATTCGAATGACGTTGTCTAATGATTGAAATGAAGCTGGATAATCGTTCATCGTCCAAGGCATAAGAAACGCTCCTTTCTTTTATTTGAACACCTTCCCCCATCTGTAATGGATCAAACATACAAGTTCTCTCAAACCAATGATGGGGATAAAATACATCGTTTTGCTGAGGCAGAATCTCATCAATTCCCGCAGAATAGAAGGTAGAAAAGGAGTGATTTTGATGATGATGAAAGGTTTGTATGAAGCACATTTACCTGTGAGTGATTTGAAGGCATCGATTGCGTTTTATGAAAAATTGGAATTGACACTTGCTCATGAAAATGAACGAGTTGCTTTTTTATGGATTGAGAAAGGAAAAAGCTGGCTTGGCCTGTGGAAAGTAGATATAAACAATTTTCCATACCATCCCTCGACTCGGCACGTTGCCTTTCAAATTACAACGTCCAGTATCGAACAGATCAAGACCTGGCTGATTGAAAGAGGCATCAACATTCACCCAATGTTTGGTTTTTCAGAAGAAAAACAGCCTTTAGTTCTCGATAATCCGCCGCAATTTCATGCAGCGATCTATTTTCTTGACCCAGATGAGAATCTGCTTGAATGCATTGCGCCGCTTGAACTTGATACAGCAGACAACTACGATATCATGACATATGAGAACTGGGATCGAAAGAAAAATCCGTTTATTGATTGACAAAATCACTCATTGTAACTATAGTGATTACAACGGTGGTGAAAGATTGTGAAACAAATTAGCAGCAGGTATCCGATTGCTGTTCATATTGTGTCATTTATTGCAGGTGTTCCAAAAGAGTGTACAGGTGATTTTATTGCAGAGAGCGTGAATTCAAATCCTGCCATTGTTCGAAAAATGATGGCAATGCTCAAACGGGCGGGTCTCATTGAAATTCGCCGCGGAGTAGGCGGTGCTTATTTAAAAAGACCGGCTGAGGACATCACACTCTTAGATGTGTACCGTGCTGTGGATGTAAGCGAGGATGAAGAATTATTTAACTTTCATCAGCCCGTCATCGCATGCCCGATTGGTCAAGCGATGGATACGAGACTGCGGCATGAACTAAAAGAAGCACAAGCTGCACTTGAGAATCACCTAAAGCAAGTGACAATTCAGCAATTATTAACAGAGGCGGAATAAAAAAGCTCGTACATCAGAGCTTTTTTATACCTTTGTTGTAACCATTTTGATTATAACGAATGCCATCACCGTTGAACGAAAAATGAGGAGGTCAAACAAATGAAGTTATTAGTAACAGGCGCAACAGGACAACTCGGATCGCTCGTCGTCAAGCATTTGCTCACAAAAGTACCGGCTGAACAAATTGCAGTCAGTGTTCGAAATCCGCAAAAAGCAGCACATTTGAAGGATGCTGGGGTGGATGTACGCCGTGGAGATTTTACTCAGCCAGACACCCTGACATCAGCATTTAAGGGCATTGATCGTCTGTTGATCATTTCAACAGCGGATGGTGACCGCGTCGAGCAGCATAAAGCAGCAATTGAAGCGGCGAAAGCAGCAAATGTGAGGTTTATTGCTTATACAAGTGTTGTCAATGCAAGAGAGAGTCAGCTTGTCCTTGCACATGACCACGCAAAAACGGAAGAAGCCATTCTGGCCTCTGGCATTCCTCATGTATTTTTAAGAAACAACTGGTATGTTGAAAACGAAAAAGATACGATTCTGGCGTCAGTCAGCGGCGCGCCATTTTTAAGCCCTATTGGCGAAGGAAAGGTTGGCTGGGCAACAAGAAATGACTACGCAGAAGCGGCAGCAAATGCGTTAACACTTGCCGTACATGATCAGGAGATATATGAACTGTCAGGACCGCTTCGGACGCATAGTGAACTTGCACAAATTGTTAGTAAGGTGAGTGGAAAAGAAATCAAAGTAGAAAAAATAGATGTAGACACATTTGGAGACTTTTTAGGTTCAAATGGTGTACCAAAAGAAGCAGTGCCATTTGTCAAAGCCATTCAAAGCGGCATTCGCGATGGTGCTTTAGCTGTTGAAAGCCAAGATTTCGAAACATTACTAGGCCGTCCGTTAACACCTATTGAAGAAAGAATTCGTGAATTGATTTCAAAATAAACATCAAAAACGCCCTATGAAAAGGGCGTTTTTTCATTTAGTCACACGAATCATAAGGACAAATTTTAGACAAATCACTTCGTTGAAATTTCAGAAATTTGGGATTAAAATGAAATTAAGGTCTGATATTGAGTCATCAGATGACCAGAATGATGAATCAAAATGCAGCAATAGAAGGGAAGTTCGCCGATGAAAGTCCATTTATTCGTTACTTGTTTAATTGACACGATGCAGCCAAATGTTGGAAAGGCGACAGTGGAAGTATTGGAAAGACTCGGTGTTGAAGTGGAATTTCCAGAAACACAAGTGTGCTGCGGGCAGCCAGCCTTTAACAGCGGCTATACAAAAGAGGCAATCAAAGCAGCGAAAAACATGATCAAAGCCTTTGAATCAGCTGAATATGTTGTGACACCATCAGGTTCGTGCAAGGCGATGTTTTTAGAATACCCTCATCTTTTAAGAGAAGACCGAGTGTGGTCGGCCAAGGCTGAGGCACTTGCCGCAAAAACATATGAATTAACAGAGTTTATTGTTGATATATTACACGTGACAGATGTAGGCGCGAGCCTGAAAGGAAACGCAACCTATCACACCTCTTGTCATATGACGAGACTGCTGCGCATTAAGGAGGCGCCTTTTACACTGTTGTCAAATGTCAAAGATTTGACGATGAAACCATTGCCCCGCGCAGAAAATTGCTGCGGATTTGGAGGAACCTTTTCAGTGAAAATGACCCCTATTTCTGAGCAGATGGTTGATGAAAAAGTACAAAGCATAGAGGAGACAGGCGCCGAATATATCATTGGTGCTGACTGCGGGTGTCTGCTGAACATTGGCGGGAGGCTGAACCGTCTTGATAAACCCATTCAGGTCATGCACATCGCAGAAGTATTAAACAGCCGCGGACTTTAAGAGGAGGAACGGCACATGAGTATGAAAATTGGAGAAAAGGCCTTTAAAGAACGGATCGGGGATGGCTTAGAAGACGCTGTCATGAGAGGTGCTGTCTCCTCAGCACAGGAACGCCTGTATGAAAGGCGGCTATCTGCGAGCGAAGAGCTTGGCAATTGGGAAAAGTGGCGTGAGCTTGGCGAGGAAATCAGGCAGCATACGCTGACGCATCTTGATGATTACTTATATCAATTAAGTGAAAATGTAAGTGCACGCGGAGGCCATGTCTTTTTTGCGAAAACAAAGGAAGAGGCATCAGCATATATTCAAGACGTGGCACAGAAAAAAGCAGCCAAAAAGGTCGTCAAATCAAAATCAATGGTCACAGAAGAAATCGAGATGAATCAAGCGCTTGAAGAGATCGGCTGCGAGGTAGTCGAAAGCGATCTTGGTGAATATATTCTGCAAGTGGATGACCATGAACCGCCTTCACATATTGTGGCACCCGCCCTTCATATGACGAAAGAACAAATACGGGAAGTATTTCATGAAAGGCTTGGGTATGAGATGTCAGACACACCTGAAGAAATGACGAGTTTTGTGAGAGCCCTCTTGCGTGAAAAATTCCTCGAAGCTGATATTGGTGTGACCGGCTGTAATTTTGCAGTGGCCAACACAGGGTCCATCTGCCTTGTGACAAATGAAGGGAATGCAGATCTTGTCACGGCTATACCGAAGACGCATATTGCCGTTATGGGAATGGAGCGGCTTGTTCCAACAATGGAGGAACTGGATGTCCTTGTGGGTCTTTTGTGCAGGAGCGCAGTCGGTCAAAAATTAACTAGTTATATTTCTGTCGTGGGACCAAAAGGAGAAGGAGAAGTAGATGGACCAGAAGAATTTCACTTGGTCATTGTGGACAATGGGCGGTCAAATATATTAGGAACGGCCTTTCAGCCTGTTCTCCAATGTATCCGGTGCGCAGCCTGCATCAATGTATGCCCGGTTTACCGGCATGTTGGCGGACATTCGTACGGTTCGATTTATCCGGGGCCAATCGGAGCTGTTCTTTCGCCGCTTCTTGGCGGCTATGATGACTATAAAGAGCTCCCCTTTGCATCAAGTCTGTGCGCAGCCTGCACGGATGCTTGTCCAGTGAAGATTCCGCTTCACGAGTTATTGATTAAACATAGACAGGTGATCGTAGAAAAAGAGGGCAGAGCGCCTAAAGCTGAAATGATGGCGATGAAAATGTTTGGTATGGGGGCATCGTCTCCCGGAATGTATCAATTTGGAACAAAAGCAGCCCCTGCGCTCTTGAATCGTATGGCTTCAAACGGACAAATTTCAAAAGGGATAGGCCCTTTAAAGAATTGGACAGATATTCGTGACCTGCCAGTTCCAAGTAAAGAAAGATTCAGGGATTGGTTTAAAAAGAGACAAAAGGAGGAGAAGTGATGAAGGGGACCATATCTCACCGAGAGTCGTTTCTATCTCATATCCAGCAGCAATTAGGCAAAAACTCCTCCCCAACTGCATCAATTCAGCGTCCGGAATGGAGGCATCAAGTCCAGTGGGAAACAAACGGAAGTTTGTCTAAAGAAGAGCTAGTCGAGCAATTGAAAAAGCAATGTCAGCAAATTCACACAAGAGTGGTCGAAACAACACCGGAGGAAGCGCCCTCTGTATTACGATTATTGATAACAGAATATGGTGAGGGTGCTGTGATGACATCGCGTGAACGGCGTTTTGAACAATATGGTTTCCTCCCTATGTTTGACAGCTTGCAACAGGAAGGAATCTCCATCACCAGCTGGAATACAGATGCATCAAGAGAAGAAAAATTAAGGCAGGCAGAACAAGCGAAATATGCAGTTGTGTTCAGTGATTATACCCTTGCAGAATCAGGTACAGTTGTCCTTTCATCCCACCAAGGTCAAGGAAGAGCGCTGCATTTTTTACCGATGATATATATCGTGTGTATAGAGAAAAGCTCAATTGTTCCGCGGATGATTCAGGCTGTTTCGGCTCTCAATCGCTCAGTAGAAGAGGGGGAGCAGGCGAAAGGCGCCATCCATTTTATATCAGGTCCAAGTAATTCTGCCGATATTGAAATGAATTTAGTGGTGGGGGTTCATGGCCCAGTTCAGGCCGTTTATCTGTTAATAGATGATGAATGAAGGCTTTCGTCATGAAAGCTTTTTTTCATCCAGAAAGCTCGAGCCAGTTTTAAAAAATCATCTTGCCACTAGGTGAATGGACATAGTAAGATGACGACATACAAGATGAACTGCTCATCTACTGCTGATGTAAAGGAAGCTGCTAATGGAAATGAAGACAACTGCTCAAACGAAATCAATTGCACTACCGCTTGTGATTTCAATTATTGCCATTTCGTTTTCTGCAATTATTGTGAAATGGTCAAATGCACCTGCTGCTATTTTAAGTATGTATCGAATGATCTTTGCGGCGGCTCTCATGCTGCCGTTTATCCTGCCTAGAAAAAAAGAATTTCTCTCGATAAAGCGAAGAGACTGGTTTTTCTTATGTATGTCAGGCTTCTTTTTAGGGCTCCATTTTGTGTTGTGGTTTGGCTCACTGAAGCTGACGACAGTGGCAAGCTCTACCATTATTATCGCCCTTCAGCCGATGGTCTCCTTATTAGGCGGATTCCTCATCTTCCGTGAACGAACAACAATGTCTGCTCTATTGACGATGTGTGCAGCGATTGTTGGTGCCCTCATGATAGGCTGGGGAGATATTGGTCATAGCAAGGAAGCCATCTTAGGAGATATTTTATCCTTTTTGAGTGTGATTGCTGTTGTTTGTTATTTGTTAATAGGCCAACAGGCTGTAAGAAAAATATCTCATTGGATTTATAGTTTTTGTGTATTTGGTTTTGCCGGTCTTTTTTTAATTTTATTCAACCTGCTTCAGCAAACCCCTTTCACAGGCTATCCGGGTAAAGAGTGGGGAATCTTTTTATTGCTCGCCATCATTCCCACCATGTCTCATGTCATTAATAATTGGCTTTTAACCTATGTGAATGCGACAACCATTTCAATGAGTATTCTTGGTGAACCTGTTGGGGCAACGATCCTTGCTGTATGGCTGCTTGGAGAGAAAGTCACACTGCTTCAAATGCTTGGCGGCCTGCTTGTTCTTTTAGGCGTCTTTTTCTTTTTGATGCAGCAGCGTCAAGGAATCGTGATGAAAACAAAAAAATCCGGTTAACTTCCGGATTTTTTACTCTTTTAAATCGTTTTTTTCAATCACTTTGTTTAATCTTGCCTCGATTTTTTTCAATTCCATTCGTTTTCTTCTGATCATGCGAAACGCGATGACAATGATTGTCACAATAAAGGCAATGAATAGAAGAGAGAACATTTGAAATAGAAGATCTCCCATGTTGAATGCCATATCCTCTCTATTAGACATACGTAAAACCTCCTTTTCTATCTATATATTACCATAATCATTAAAAGATTGAGATTTATCCATAATTTATCTATAATAGGTAAAATATCACTCATTAAAGGAGAACCAATATGAGAACTTTAGTCCTTTTACGAGGTCTCCCAGGCGTAGGTAAATCAACATGGATCAAAGAACAAGGCTTAGAGCCTTACACTTTATCAGCGGATCAAATCCGGCTGTTAACGCAGCCGCCGCAGCTATCAGTCAATGGGAAACTAGACATTTCAAGCAAGCATGACCACAAAATTTGGTCTTTATTATTCGATCTACTCACGGCCCGTATGGAACGCGGGGACTTTACTGTGATTGATGCGACACATATTTCAAGTAAATCGATTTCTCAATATAAGTCTTTAGCGACTTCGTATCGTTACAGGGTATATGTCGTCGATTTCACGCAGGTGCCCCTTGAAACAGCTCTTTTGCAAAATCGCTCACGTGAATCTCACAAAGTGGTGCGGGAATCTGTTTTGTATCAAATGAACGAGCGGTTAAAAACAGAAAAGGTCCCGTCATGGGTGACTGTTTTGCAGCCGGAGGAATATCCGCAAGTGATGACCTATCAGCCTCGATCCTTTGATCAATATGAGGCCATTCATGTTTTCGGAGATATTCACGGTTGTTACACCGCACTTACCACCTATTTGCAAGGAGACATCAAAGAAAACGAACTTTATATCTTTACAGGGGATTTACTTGATAGGGGAATAGAAAACAAAGAAGTATTAGATTGGATGCTCGCCCATAGAGAATGCCGGAATGTCATTGTCATTGAAGGCAATCATGATCAGCATTTATACCGGTTTGCACATGGTGAAAAAGTCAGAAGCAATATGTTTAACCGGCATACTGCGCCTGAAATTGAAGCAGCAGACTTTGATTTGAAGGAAGTACGAAAGTTTGTCAGAACCTTTCATCAGCTGACTTATTTTACGTACCATGATCAGACATTTCTTGTTACCCATGGCGGACTTGCTCATTTGCCGAAAGAGCTTCTTCATGTCTCAACACAGCAGCTCATTCACGGCGTAGGAGAATATTCAGATGACATTGATCACTTATTTGTTCAAAACACAGCTGGGCTGGATATCATCCAAATTCACGGGCATCGCAATTTATACAGACTGCCTATTCACGCAGCGGAAAGATCTTATAACCTAGAAGGCCAGGTTGAATTTGGGGGGCAGCTGAGGGTGTTGAAAATCACAGCTGACGGGATTGAGACTCATGAAATTGACAATCCAGTCTACAGAGCCTCTGAGAAAAAACAATCGGCTGCTGTTCAGCCAGATATTTCACTGGATGATTTTTTAGCTCATTTAGATCAGCATGAATACGTTCAGGAATTAAAGCTTCCACACCATATTTCATCTTTTAATTTTACGAAAAAGGCTTTTAGTGAACGTCAGTGGGATGATGTGAATGTGAAGGCAAGAGGTTTGTTTGTCAATATGGTTTCAAAGCAGATTGTGTCTAGAAGCTATAATAAATTTTTTAACATTGATGAGCGTCCGGAGACAAGAATGCAGCATTTAGTGAACCATCTTCAATTCCCTGTCGCCGTATATGATAAAGCAAATGGATACTTAGGAACTGTTGGGTATAACGAAATGGAAGATGAATTGGTGTTTACGTCCAAATCGTATACATCACATGTGAAACAAAATCAGCATGCTTCCTGGGTCGAAGAGCTATTTTATAAAACCTTCGGTGATGTGCAGGCTGACTACATCAAATCATACGTCCGTGACCACCATGTATCTCTTGTGTTTGAAGTCATTTTGCCAGAAAAAGATCCGCATATTATCACATATGAACAAGATCAACTCATTTTACTCGATATAGTGAAGCGGCAGTTAAGCTATGAAAAAGCACCATTCGCTGAAGTGAAAAGATTAAGTGAACAGCTGGGAATATCCTGTAAGCAGGAAGTGGCTGTTTTCCATGATTGGACGTCTTTTTATAAATGGTATCAGGCGGTCTCTCATGATGACACAATAAAAGAAGAGGGATATGTCATTGAGGATGCTCGCGGCTTTATGACCAAACTCAAGCTTCCTTATTATCAATTCTGGAAGCAGATGCGCGGGATGAAGCAGCGCGTTGCAGAGAAGCGTTCCTCGCAAAAATTTATGCAGGCGTTGCAGACAGCGGAGCAAGCTAGGTTCTATACGTGGCTTCTTGAGCAAGAAGCAGATCATGTGAGGAATAGCTCAATTATTGAACTGCGGTCACAATTTGAACAAAGCGGTACTGCCCAATTGAATAATGATGGGATAAATGCATAGTCTAACAAAGAGTCTTTTCTAAGGAAAAGGCTTTTTTTGATGCAATTGAAAGGTGGACACTTGCATGCCTGACCATATTGAAGTCATTCTTCGGACGATGTTTGCTTTTGCAATTTTATTTGGAGGAGCACGTCTTTTAGGAAAACAAACCATTGTGCAAATGAATATTTTTGATTTTATAGCAGCCATCAGCTTAGGTTCAATTGCAGCGAACCTGGCGTTTAATACAACGCTCCCGCTTCAGCACACAACGATTTCCTTTGTGTCACTTGTCATGATTATTTATGTGATTTCCCTGCTTGCATTAAGAAGCCGGACGATGAGAGGGTTTATGGCTGGTAAACCAACCCTTGTCATACAAAATGGAAAAATTCTTGAAGCAAATATGAAAGGGATGAGATATACCCTTGATTATTTAAATCAACAGCTGAGAGAAAAAGACATCTTTGATATTAGCGAAGTTGAATTTGCGATGATTGAAACAGATGGGCATATGTCAGTGAAAAAATACCCTTTGTTTGAAAAAGTCACGCGGAAAGACCTTCATTTATTCATGGAGGCAGAGCGTTACATGCCGATTGAAGTCATCATGGACGGGAAACTTATCCAAAAGAACATACAAGAAAATCAATTAACAGAGCAATGGATAGAAGAAGAGCTTAAAAAAAGGCAGCTGTCCTTAAAGGACATTGTTTATGCTGTCCGTTCAAGTAATGGAAACTTATATATTGATACATATGACGACCATATTCATTCTCCAATCGATCAGGAATGAATGTGTAGTGCTGATGACACCTGTGTGACACACATTTGACAATCTTTATAAGTCCTTTGGGTATCATACGACTAGGTAGCATTTCTTAATTATTATTATTTTCAGAAAATGTGATGACGGATTAAAATAAGTATGTTTAAGTATAAATAGATGAAATTAAAATATTAATATAATATACCGAAGGCGGAATGAACGTTCATTCCTATATTTTTATAAGGAGGGGATGAAATGCCAGCAGTGACTGATAAACAAGAACAGATCATGAAGGCTTCGCTGGAACTATTTATTGAACGAGGCTTTGACGGCACCACAATGCCGATGATTTCAAAAAGAGCAAACGTCGGAGCGGGCACCATTTACCGTTATTTCGACAGCAAGGAGGCGCTCGTCAATATTTTGTACCAGCGCAGTCTCTCAGCATTTATCGAAAAAATGAACACAAACAGTCCAGATCCAAAGTTAAGTATCCGGGCGTACTTTAAGCATGTATTTTATTGCTTGGTTTTATTTACAAAGGAGAATCCAAGCGGCCTGTATTTCTTAGAGATTGATAAACGGTCTCATTACTTAGACGAGACGAGCAAAGAGAAAATGCAGCATTTGTTACATGAGCTATTCCTTATCTTTGAAGAAGGGAAAAAGGATGGAATACATCCAAATCTCTCAGGCAGAACCATTTTATCTATTGTATTTGGTGCCTTCGTGCAGCTGCATAAACAAATTCTTGCAGAAGAAATAGAGCCAACGATTGATTTTTTAGAGGATATTGAGCAATGTTTATGGCGCGCCATCAGCGTTGCATCTTAAAGAGATAAAGGGAGTGGGCATATGAAGCAAACATCAATCATTCCAAAACCAAAAACATACGGACCTTTTAAAAATATTCCCCATATAAAAAAGGGAGAGCTTTCTCAAACCTTTTGGCGGCTGGCAGATGAATTAGGACCGATCTTTCAGTTTGAATTTTCAAATGCAACAAGTATTTTTGTTTCCAGCCATGAACTTGTCAAAGAAGTATGTGACGAGAGCCGTTTTGATAAATATATTGGGACTAGTCTGAGTAAAGTTAGAGCATTTTCAGGGGATGGACTATTTACAAGCTGGACAGAAGAACCGAACTGGAGAAAGGCTCATCAAATTTTGATGCCTGCATTCAGCCAGCAGGCCATGAAGGGCTATCATGAAATGATGCTCGATATTGCCACACAGCTTGTGCAAAAATGGCAAAGAACAGGCCGCGATGAAGAAATTGAAGTAGCTGAGGATATGACAAAGCTGACTTTAGATACAATCGGCCTTTGCGGTTTTGATTTTCGCTTTAACAGCTTTTATAAAGAAAATCAGCATCCGTTCATCGACAGCATGCTGAAAGGTTTAAATGAAGCAATGGAGCAGTCGAGCCGATTGCCAATTGCAGATAAACTGATGATCAAAAGAAGAAAAGAATTTGACCAGCATGTCGATTTTATGAAGAAATTAGTAGATGACATTATTCAGGAACGAAGAAAACAAGATAAAACGGGCGATGATTTACTGTCTCTTATGCTGCATGCAGAGGACCCTGAAACAGGTGAACGTTTATCCGATGAAAATATCCGTTATCAAATCATCACCTTCTTAATTGCAGGACACGAAACAACAAGCGGGCTGCTATCATTTGCGATTTATTTCTTACTGAAGAATCCAGAGAAATTAAAGAAAGCCGTCCAGGAAGCAGATGAGGTGCTGCAGGGCGGGCTTCCGGCATTTAAACAGGTGCAAAAGCTAAGCTACACTCGTATGGTGTTAAATGAAGCTCTCCGCCTCTGGCCAACAGCGCCTACGTTCTCTCTTTATGCGAAAGAGGACACAGTAATCGGGGGGAAATATCCGATTCAAAAGAATCAAAGTGTCTCTGTTCTGCTCCCTAAACTACACCGTGATCAAGCGGTATGGGGAGAGGATGCAGAAGACTTTAAACCAGAGCGGTTTATGCACCCTGAGAAAATTCCGCAGCATGCCTATAAACCGTTCGGAAATGGCCAGCGTGCATGTATCGGTATGCAGTTCGCCCTGCATGAAGCTACGATGGTTCTCGCGATGGTTCTGCACAATTTAGAGTTAATTGACCACACATCTTATGAGCTAGATTTAAAAGAATCTCTCACAATTAAACCTAACGATTTTAAAATCAAAGTACGGCCAAGGAAGCAGCAATTCTTTATGGCACCACCGAAGGAAGAACCGAAGAAAAGCACCAAATCTAGTGAGTCAAAAGTGGCGAGTCACGGTACACCGCTGCTAGTTTTGTACGGATCAAATCTTGGCACAGCAAAGCAAATAGCGAACGAATTGGCTGAAGACGGGAAAGCAAAAGGGTTTGATGTGACCACTGCACCGCTTGATGACTTTACACGCCAATTGCCAGATACAGGTGCTGTCCTCATCGTGACCGCTTCATACAACGGACATCCACCTGACAATGCGAAGCAATTTGTGGATTGGCTGGCGCAGGATGAGGAGCAGGATTTATCAAATGTGACATTTGCTGTCTTTGGATGCGGAGATCGAAATTGGGCGAGTACGTACCAGCGTATTCCTCGTCTGATTGATGAAGCACTTGAAAGAAAAGGGGCGAAGCGTGTAACGGATATAGGTGAAGGCGATGCAGGCGGTGATATGGATGAGGATAAAGAAATCTTCCAGAAAACTGTCTTCGAACAGCTTGCAAAAGAATTTAAGCTCACCTTCAAAGAAAAAGGTAAGGAAAAACCAAACCTATCATTTGCTTATACTAATGAGCTAGTGGAACGTCCTGTAGCTAAAATATATGATGCCTTTTCAGCTGTTGTATTGAAAAATGAAGAATTACAATCAGAAAAAAACACACGGCAGACAAGACATATTGAATTAAAATTACCTGCTGGAAAAGCATACAAAGAAGGGGATCATATTGGGATTGTACCGAAAAATAGTGATGCACTCGTCCAGCGTGTGACCCGCCGCTTTAAACTAGATCCTGAGCAGCACATTAAGCTTTCATCTGAGAAAGAGGCAAGTCATTTACCATTAGATCAGCCGATTCCAATCAAAGAATTACTTGCCTCGCATGTTGAGCTTCAAGAGCCTGCAACACGTACACAGTTAAGAGAGCTCGCAGCACATACTGTATGTCCGCCTCACCGCGTGGAGCTTGAACAAATGGCTGGTGAAGCATATCAAGAAGCCATCTTAAAGAAACGAGTAACCATGCTGGATTTATTAGATCAATATGAAGCGTGTGAGCTGCCGTTTGTGCACTTTTTGGCGCTTTTACCAGGTTTGAAGCCGCGTTATTACTCGATTTCTAGCTCGCCAAAGGTAGATGAAGAAAAAGTCAGTATCACAGTGGCGGTTGTAAAAGGTAAAGCATGGAGCGGAAGCGGAGAATATGCCGGAGTCGCATCAACCTATTTATGTGGTTTGAAAGAAGGGGAAGAAGTAGCCTGCTTCCTGCATGAAGCGCAAGACGGATTCCAGCTGCCCCCTTCATCAGACATACCGATGATTATGATTGGACCAGGTACAGGAATCGCTCCATTTAGAGGATTTGTTCAGGCAAGAGAAGTGTGGCAGAAGGAAGGGAAGCAGCTAGGCGAAGCCCACCTATATTTTGGCTGCCGTCACCCTCAGGAAGATGATCTGTATTATGATGAAATGCAGCTTGCAGCGCAAAACGGAGTTGTCCATATCCATCGCGCTTATTCTCGTTACGATGAGCAAAAAGTATATGTCCAGCATTTGTTGAAAGAAGACGGCGGCATGCTGATCGAATTGCTTGATCAAGGTGCTTATCTGTACGTGTGCGGAGACGGAAAAGTTATGGCCCCAGATGTAGAGGCTACACTGATCGATCTTTATCAAAACGAGAAACAATGCTCGAGAGAAGCAGCTGAAAAATGGCTGACAACCCTCGCAAATGACAATAGATATGTAAAAGATGTGTGGAGCTGACAAAGAGGAAAGACCGCCTATTAGGCGGTTTTTTTTGTTCTCATAGAAAGAGATCGATAGAATGAAGATTGGGAAGATACAAAACACCTAATTTGGAAATGAAATATTTTGTAAAAAATAAGAATATTCTCTCATTTACTCCAATATGAAACAATCGTATGATTTTTGATATAGGACATAAAGGAGGAATATGATGAAAAAGGTGAAAATGTTACTCCCTTCTCTTCTCGTTTTTGGTGCTTTAAGTGTGCCTAGTTTTGCCCATGCCGCATCGGATTCAGTACTAACGTCTGATTATGACATGGTGACTTCTGATGGTAAAGTAATTTCTTCAAGTGATTTCCACAATGATACGAAAGCCCCCTCATCCTTTGACAAAGTGGATGATCTTTCTTCTACTGTTGGCGAAAAAGTAAAACCACTATCAAAATATTTAAAAGATTTTCAAACGAAAGTCGTCATTGGAGACGATGGTAGAACCAAAGTAGCAAATACAAGAGTGGCACCATACAATTCGATTGCTTATATTACATTTGGCGGCTCAAGCTGTACGGGAACACTCATTGCTCCTAACAAAATTTTGACAAACGGACACTGCGTATATAATACGGCATCGAGAAGCTATAGTGAGAAAGGGACTGTATATCCTGGTATGAATGATAGTACTGCGGTGAATGGTTCAGCAAAAATGACTGAGTTCTATGTGCCAAGCGGATATATTAATACTGGAGCAAGCCAATATGACTTTGCCGTGATCAAAACCGATACGAACATTGGCAATACGGTCGGCTACCGATCCATCCGCCAGGTGACAAACTTGACTGGGACAACCATTAAAATCTCAGGATATCCTGGTGATAAAATGAGATCGACTGGCAAGGTGTCACAGTGGGAGATGTCAGGTCCTGTGACGAGAGAAGATACGAATCTAGCGTACTATACGATTGATACATTCAGCGGGAATTCAGGTTCTGCCATGCTGGATCAGAACCAGCAAATCGTTGGCGTTCATAACGCTGGGTATTCAAACGGAACGATAAATGGCGGTCCGAAAGCGACAGCTGCTTTTGTTGAGTTTATAAACTATGCGAAAGCGCAATAAAAAATAGAGCTTGTTTCCTTCATAGGGGACAAGCTTTTTTGTATGAATCGATTTGATAGGATTCATATTTCTAACCTGAGAGATTTGAGATTGAGAGCCTCATCATTTTTTTCTCATGTCATCTGCGCACCACTCATACATTAAAATGACACATTTCCTTTCAGTCAAGATGATGCTTAAGATGGATGAGGAGGGTCACGCGCTTTTGAAGATGAAAAGAGGCTGGATCGCTGCTGTCACCTTATGTTTTGTGATATGGATGGGCACGTTGTTAGGTGGATTTGGAGAGAAGCAGGCAGCAAAAGGGGCTGATCGATATGATCATGTCGTTCAATTTCCAAAGGAAAGGTACCCTGAAACAGGCAGTCATATTCAAGAAGCCATTCGAAAAGGGCATTCAGATGTGTGTACCATTGACCGAAATGGAGCAGATGCCCGCAGGCAAGAATCATTAAAAGGAATTCCGACAAAACCTGGCTTTGACCGGGATGAATGGCCAATGGCGGTTTGTCTTGAGGGAGGAAAAGGCGCAAGCGTTCAATATGTCAGTCCATCTGATAATAGGGGAGCAGGCTCATGGGTCGGCCACCAAATCAGCAGGTTTCCTGATGGGAAAAGAATATTATTCATTGTGAAATAAATCGGAAAGAGTCTCCCTAGAGTGGGGGGCTCTTTTGTTTATCATCAGAGCCTATTCGAGCTAGCAGGGACAAAAGATTCAGTGGTACAATCAATCTATAAGGTACAAAGACTGACAAGAAGAAAATGTGAAGGGACATTTGCTTATGGATAAGAACCGTGCATTATACGATTTTTTTATGCAGCATGCAGAGGAGCTGACCGAAACATGGTATGAATCAATTGAGGACGATGATCCAGAATCCATATATCGTTCAACAGATTCCAGCATCATATCAGAGCTAAAACGGCAGAATCAAGATTATTACCAGCATTTTATACGAGCTATTATTGAAGATAAGACGTATTTACATACTGAATTTAAAAAATGGTCTGAGGAATTAGCCAGTGACCCAAAGCATTTAAATACACCATTAGATTATGTCGTGAGAGAATACATGTCCAATCAAAGAGTGGTTCTGCATTACTTAAAAGAATTTATCAAACAGCGTCAAGATGAAATTGATATTGACCGCATCTTTTATTGGTATGATTTAATTTCCGAAGCGTTTAATATTTCAATCCATGTGTTTATCCAGCAATATGTGAAAAATACAACCGAAAAACTCGTGGCTCAAAGAGATATGATTTACGAATTGAGCTCACCGGTGATTGTCTTAAAAAGCCAGATTGCGTTATTGCCTTTAGTAGGTGACATTGACACAGCGAGAGCAAAGATTATTTTAGAAAATACGCTAAATCAGTGCTCGCAAAAAGGTGTTCAGCATTTATGTATTGATCTATCGGGTGTGGTCATTATTGATACAATGGTGGCTCATCAAATCTTTGATCTTGTCACGTCACTTCGGTTAATTGGAGTAGAGACGACCATTTCAGGGATTAGACCAGAAATTGCCCAAACAGCAGTGCAGCTCGGGCTTCCTTTTAATGAATTTCGCACGGCATCATCACTTGCTCACGCGCTGGACCGCATGACTGAATTTTCTCCAAAATAAAAACCAGGCCGATGAACGGCCTGGTTTTTATTTAGATGACAGCGTCAATTTGTGTGACTTTCCAATCTTTTTGTACTTTTTCGTACGTTACAGTTCGTTTTACTTTGCGTCCATCAAGTGTTGGGACTGTGAATTCATATGTGCGGACCGCTTGATTTTTTGAAACAAGTTTAGGTGTGGCTTTTTCCCAATTGAGCATGTTGTCTCCGTCACCGACTGGAACAGCCATTTTGCCTTTATGAACAATGAACTGATAATCTTTTAAACCATGTTTGATGGCATCTTGAGTGAAAACTTGAGATAGGTAGCTGTTTAATTTTTTCTTTGTATCAAATGTTTTAGAAAGATAGTTGTATGTCATATCTTTATAGGTAAATGATTTTAATTTGACATTAGAATGGTCTTTAATTTTGTAGCCTGACATTGCACTCCAAAAATGTTCTCTTGCATCAAGGGCAATATGTAACGCTTCTTTATTTGTCAAAGCGGCTGATTTCTTGGAAGCGGCCAATGTTGTTGTTTGTAATGAGATCATAAGCATAATAGCTGTTAATAAAACAAATAATTTTTTCAAGGCGATTGCCTCCTTTTCTCAATGAAAACTTCTTATGTTACAAATGTTACAATAATTACAGTGATATTACAAGTATTAAATCTAAATGTTTTTTTATTTCTTTTGTTTCTAATTATATAACGTTTGAGGGAGACAAAAAGTTTTCATTTTTTTTATTTTTCTTCTTAATCATTATTTAACCGTTCTAAAGAAGAACGAAACGTCTTTTGGAAAAATTTCTATTTAGACGTTTAACACTCTTTTTTATTTATGACATATACTGTCGTGATGAAAGTCTAAAGAAAGTGGTGTTTCGTATGTATCAACCGTATGAAGATATGTGGAATGGTTACTCATATGATAGGCAGATGCAGGGATTGCCATCGATTTCTATTCCTCAAATTGGAGGTTTTCCTGGGTTTCCGATTGGAGGAGGTACTTGGCCAGGTCAAGGGTCAGGCGGGCAATCGGCACCGCCAGCTCCGCCGCAGCATATCATTTCGCAGTATCAGCAAGCGCTCTCTCAGCCTCAAAGTATGCAGTCGCTTATATCTGCGCAAAGTGCAGGAGGCCATCAAGCTGTTCATTTTGCAGCGGGCTGTAATAGAAGATGGACGATTGTGCTTTTGAGAAACGGTCAAGTATTTTTAATGTTTGTCCTTTCCTCACAGCCATTTGGCAGAACAACTGGCTTTATATGGCCGAACTTTACTTTTGGCTCCTTCCCAAGTTCAAGTATTCTTGCATATTCCTGTGCATAAGAAAAAGCCGGTTTTCATCAGCTGCTGATGAAATACCGGCTTTTTTTAATGAATATTTCGAAATACGCCAATCACTTTACCTAGTATACTCACATTCTGTAAAATAATCGGTTCCATAGATGGATTCTCTGGCTGTAATCTAAAGTGTGTATTTTCTTTATAGAAACGTTTCACTGTCGCTTCATCTTCCTCTGTCATGGCGACCACAATATCTCCATTGTTAGCGGTGCTTTGCTGACGCACAATGACATAGTCCTTGTCCAAAATACCTGCATCAATCATACTTTCTCCCATAATTTCAAGCATAAACACTTGTTCGTCTGGTGCTGCAAAAGTCTCTGGAAGAGGGAAGTATTCTTCTACATTCTCAACAGCTGTGATAGGAAGGCCGGCGGTTACTTTTCCGATGACTGGAACGTTCATTACAGCACTCTTTGGAATATTCATTTCCTCTTCATCTAGTACTTCGATCGCTCTAGGTTTTGTCGGGTCTCTTCTTATTAAGCCCTTTGTTTCCAGTCTAGCTAAATGTCCATGGACCGTTGAACTGGATGCTAGACCGACAGCTTCTCCAATTTCACGGACGGATGGGGGATAACCCTTGCTTTTTACTTCATCTTTGATGAATTTCAGGATATCGAGTTGTCTTTTTGATAGCTTCGTCATCTTTTGCACCTCAAAACGTCAATTTTAAAGAAATTATAGCATGTTTTTCCTAACAGTACAAACATAGGTTCGAAAAAACGTTTGACAGAAACGTTTGTTCGTATTTATAATGAGAGACAGAAAGAGCGAACACACATTCTATTAGGAGAGATGACATTATGAGGTTAAAAGAATCTATTATTTTTATTGGGGTATTCTCATTCATCGTTGGCATATTTCTCTCACTTATTGCAGTCACAAGCCATAATGATACAAATCAATATGTTAAAATAGAGGTTCAATCAGGAGATACTCTTTGGGGATTAGCTGATCAAGTAAATGACAGCAAATCAATCGACAAAAATGCATTTATTGACTGGGTAACAGAACACAATGATCTTGCTTCAACAGAAATCCAGCCTGGAGACATTCTTGTCATACCCGTGAAAAAAGAGCATCCAGTCGTATATCAGCTTGCAACAGTACAGTAGAAAGGTCGATTGAAGACATGAACGCAATCATTTATGCGAGAGTAAGCACTGTGAAAGAAGAGCAGGAAACCTCGCTGAAAAGACAAGAAGAAGAACTGCTGGCTTTAGCTGCCATGCACAAGATGAATGTGGTCAAAGTCATCAAAGAAAAAGCAAGTGGATATGAGCTAGATCGTGATGGCGTATTTGAAATGCTTGCTGCACTGAAGGAAGAGTCGATCGATGCCGTTCTTATCCAAGATGAAACACGTCTTGGAAGAGGACAAGCTAAAATTGCGCTTCTTCATTGTCTATTTAAAGAGAACGTAAAGGTATACAGCGTGTTTCATAGAGGAGAGCTTGAGCTTTCAGAAGCAGATGAAATGGTCATCGAGATTGTAGGAGTCGTCGAAGAGTACCAACGGAAAATTCATAACCTGAAAATCAAGCGGGGGATGAAAAGGGCTGTTGAGCGCGGATATCAGCCTGAACTAAATTTAAGGCAGCAGGACCATGCACCTGGCCGTGAGCGTATTGAAGTGCCGATTTCAGAAATTGTTCGATTAAGAAAAAATAACATGACGTTCGCCGAAATTGCCGCAACTCTTCAGGCATTAGGTTTTGACATTTCAAAAGCAACAGTGCATAGAAGGTATCAAGAATATGAAAAAGGCCTTACCACCTAAAGCGTGATTTGTTGTCAAAATGATTGATATTTAGTAGTATGTAGAGAAAATGCTTTAAAGGAGTTTGTCATGATTTCTAAAGAACAGCTTTCAAGAATAAATGAGCTTTCAAAAAAGTCGAAAGAAACCGGTTTATCAGACGCTGAAAAAACAGAACAAAAGCAGTTGAGAGAAGAGTATTTAAAAGCTTTTCGTTCTTCTATGAAAAATACACTTAAAACTGTCAAAATCGTTGACCCTGAAGGAAACGATGTCACACCAGAAAAATTAAAAAGAGAAAAAGATCAGAACCTTCATTAAGGCTGTGATTTCTTGAATTTTGAAAAGATGGGAAGAATATTCTCGTCTTTTTTCATATTTGCATAACTTTTTAGGTGATCGATAAACTAAATGTGACAAAATCCTTCTTTTTCAGCGTGAAATAGTTGTGAAAAAAGGACAGTAGATTTATGATAATGGTGTACACAAGATACGGAAGGGGATTTATATGGAAACGATTGAATTGAAATCTATTGCAACAATACGTACTCTCTCCATAGACGCAATTGAAAAAGCGAATTCCGGTCACCCAGGAATGCCGATGGGTGCTGCACCAATGGCATACGCTTTATGGACGAATCACTTAAACGTAAGTCCGCAAAATCCAAATTGGTTTAACAGAGACCGCTTTGTTTTATCTGCGGGCCATGGTTCTATGCTTCTATACAGCATGCTTCATTTAAGCGGATACAATCTGAGCATTGAAGATTTAAAACAATTCCGCCAATGGGGAAGCAAAACACCTGGACATCCTGAATTTGGACACACAGAAGGCGTAGACGCGACAACGGGTCCACTAGGCCAGGGAATTGCTATGGCAGTAGGAATGGCACTTGCAGAAAGACATCTTGCGGAAACGTATAACAAAGACAACTTTCATGTTGTAGACCACTATACATACAGCATTTGCGGAGATGGAGACTTAATGGAGGGAATTTCCTCTGAAGCAGCTTCACTTGCTGGTCATTTAGGCTTAGGCCGTTTAATCGTTCTTTACGATTCAAATGACATTTCTTTAGATGGCGATTTAGATCGTTCATTCTCTGAAAATGTGAAGAATCGTTTTGAAGCGATGAACTGGGAAGTTCTTTACGTGAAAGACGGCAATAACATCGAAGAAGTAACAGCTGCTATTGAAAAGGCGAAGCAAAGCACAGACAGACCTACATTAATCGAAGTGAAAACAACGATCGGTTTCGGATCTCCAAACCGTGCGGGAACGTCTGGTGTGCATGGTGCACCGCTTGGCAGCGAGGAAGCAAAGCTGACGAAGGAAGCTTACTCTTGGACGTTTGAAGAAGATTTCCATGTACCTTCTGAAGTGTACGATCATTTCAAAGAAGCTGTCAAAGACGCTGGACAGAAAAAAGAAGCAGCGTGGAATGAATTGTTTGCGCAATACGAAAAAGAATATCCAGAGCTGGCAGCACAGCTGAAGCTTGCGATTGAAGGAAAGCTTCCTGAGAATTGGGATCAAGAAATTCCTGTTTATGAAGCAGGTTCAAGCCTTGCTTCCCGCGCATCTTCAGGTGAAGTGTTAAATGGCATTGCAAAGCAAGTACCTTTCTTTATTGGCGGGTCTGCTGACCTTGCTGGATCAAATAAAACAACGATTAAAAACACAGATGATTTCGGGAAAAATAATTATGCCGGCAAAAACATTTGGTTCGGTGTCAGAGAATTTGCAATGGGTGCAGCGCTCAATGGTATGGCACTTCACGGCGGTCTTCGTGTATTCGGCGGAACGTTCTTTGTTTTCTCAGATTACTTAAGACCAGCGATTCGTCTTGCTGCCTTAATGGGACTTCCAGTCACTTACGTCTTTACTCATGATAGTATCGCTGTTGGTGAAGATGGTCCAACGCATGAACCGGTTGAACAGCTTGCTTCACTGCGTGCGATGCCTAATCTTTCCGTTATCCGCCCAGCAGATGGAAATGAAACAGCTGCAGCGTGGAAACTAGCTGTATCTTCAACGGATAAACCGACAGCACTAGTTCTTACTCGTCAAAACCTTCCAACAATTGACCAGGCACCAGAGAAGGCATATGAGGGAGTAGAAAAAGGTGGATACGTTGTGGTTGAAGCAGCTGATGCACAGCCGGAAGCACTTCTACTCGCTTCAGGATCTGAGGTTGGTTTAGCCATTGAAGCACAAAAGGCACTTGAAAAAGAAGGTATCCGCGCGTCTGTTGTCAGCCTTCCTGCATGGGATCGCTTCGATCAGCAGTCAGACGAATACAAAGAATCCGTTCTTCCTAAAGCAGTACGTGCACGTATTGCAATTGAAATGGGTGCTTCACTTGGCTGGGAGCGTTACACGGGGCTTGATGGTGACGTGATTGCAATTGATAAATTTGGCGCTTCTGCACCAGGAGAAACCATTATCGAGAAATACGGCTTTACTGTCAGCAATGTAGTCAGCCGTGTGAAAGCGAAGCTGAATAAATAAACGAACTCCAAGCATCATGCTTTTTTGCTATCTGTTTGCAGAGCATTTTCATCCGCTCTGCAAACTTTTTTCTTTTTTCTTGTTTTTTTGACAAAACTAGTTTCTTCTTGCTTCATATATAGACAATTCTTTCTTTCACATTTTTGTATAATACAAGCAATAAACGAGATTGACGAAATGTGAAAGGAAGGGATAGACATGGAACGTCATTATTATATTTATTGGATTGAGGATGAATTTGCGCATCACTATTTTGGCAGAGAATCGATTTTGTTTCATTTGTTTGAGTCGTTACATTGGACGAACCGCACTGACGATGAACTTGTAATGCTTGTGAAGCAAGTGGATTATGTGACGAAACGAATCCCTGCTTTTCATATGCACCAGCGTCTAATGAATAACTTAACGAACATTCACTATACACAAATAGGCTCGATTTACAGCGCTTCCTTACCAGATGGAAAAGGAACTGCAGCATTTATTATTAAAGACCGGTATATTCAAATGTCTGCCACTGGCAGTTATGAGGCAGAAGCGGTGTTTTTTGAAGTGCTGAGAAAAATCAGCCCTTGTTTTCTTGCGATGGACTTTAGTTCAAAGAAACACGGATGGCTCAATCCAGTAAAAGTGAGGAATTTTGTTTAAAAAAATAAAATTGAACGTGAAATGTTGTATAATAGCCTTTTGTTTAGTACACTTTATACGAGACAACATGAAGGAGGAAGAATTATGGATTTATGGGTTGTCATCCTTGTAGGCGTTGTTGCACTGCTTGCAGGAGTTGCACTCGGATTCTTTATTGCTCGTAAGTATATGATGAGCTATTTGAAAAAGAATCCACCGATTAATGAACAAATGCTTCGAATGATGATGATGCAAATGGGCATGAAACCGTCCCAGAAGAAAATCAATCAAATGATGAAAGCCATGAACAACCAAGCGAAATAATACGTACGATATTATGATCATAGATGGAACATGGTTTTAAAGAATGGACAAGCATTGTCCTTTCTTTATTCAATTCACCTTCATCAGACGCTTAAAACCACTGTACTTGCATGAATGAAGCAGGGAAGGTGGTTTTTATTATGGCGTCAAGAGTATGTAAAAAACAAAAAACCCCTATGTCAGAGGTTTTTGTTTCGTTTATGGTCACACATATCAACTGTTCTAAAAATGGTGCGGCATGTTTGATATCATGAAGTATGATTAGTTGGCTGAGTTTGAGTGTAAGTGTCGTTGATATTGTAAGAGGAGATGATCTAGCTGCTGGCTATGTTCGATGGTCACTGTTGATGTCATCCCATTATGCAAGACAACTTTCATCAGCTCTTCTCTTTTTTCTTCGATTTGAGTTAATAATGATGTTTTTACCAAAGTCATGTTCCTTTCATGCAAATCTTGATAAAAAGAATCGATTCTATTATATCCATTTTAAGGTTTATTTTCAAATTTAAAGGATTCATTATCTTGATGTCAAATTAAATTATATAAGGTTTTAAGAGAATAGACCATCTTTATTGAGGTGATGTAAAAAAAATGAAATGATTTTGTCATCTCTTATTGTATATTGTAAGAAGGGGGTGTTCTTTTGACAGATTTGAATTACTTTTTAGCATTTGGAGCAGGATTTCTTTCTTTTATTTCACCGTGCTGTCTGCCGCTTTATCCAGCATTTTTATCGTATATTACGGGCGTTAGTATAGATGAAGTGAAATCCGAGAAGGTGATGCTGAGAAGAAGAAGTCTGCTTCATACTTTATTCTTTTTAGTTGGGTTCTCTATTATATTTATTGCGATTGGCTTTGGGACATCGTTTGTCGGGAAGTTTTTTAATGATTATCATCAAGCGATTCGTCAAATTGGAGCCATCCTCATTATTTTCTTTGGTTTTATGACTCTTGGTGTATTCAAGCCCTCTTTTCTCATGGGCGAAAAGAGAATCCAGTTCAAAAATCGTCCTGCTGGTTTTTTTGGATCCATTCTCATCGGAATGGGCTTTGCCGCTGGATGGACACCTTGTACAGGACCTATTTTATCTGCTGTCATCACACTGGCGAGTAACAATCCTGAGTCGGCGGTCATGTATATGATTGCGTATGTATTCGGATTTGCCGTCCCGTTTTTTATTCTCTCCTTTTTCATTACGAAAATGGCGTGGATCAGAAAACGTCAGCAGCTCATCATGCGAATTGGCGGAATCATTATGATTGTGGTAGGGATTTTGCTGTTCTTTGATCTTCTGACATGGATTATCATCATGTTCTCATCATTGTTTGGCGGCTTTACAGGCTTTTGAAATCGTTTTCTACAGTCGCGGCGAATGGTTTTTTTTCGTCAATTGGAGTATATTATACATAGGCTGACCTTAAAGAATAAAGGAATGATTTGATATGATGATCTTGATCTCTTCTATAATTGCGGTATGTATGGCGGTGGCCGTCATGTTTATTCGCATTAAGTCATCTGCAAAACCTGCAACTGCGAAAAAAATTATTTTACCTCCTATTTTCATGAGCACTGGCGCACTGATGTTTTTTGTTCCTATGTTTCGGGTAACTGGAGCTGAATTTCTAGAAGCGATCACAGTGGGGATGTTTTTCTCTATATTTTTAATCAAAACATCGAAGTTTGAAATTAGAGGTAATGACATCTACTTAAAACGGTCAAAAGCATTTGTGTTCATTCTCATTGGACTTCTTGTCCTTCGTATCGGGATGAAGACCATCTTGAGTTCTTCTATTGATTATGGTTCATTAAGCGGGATGTTTTGGATTCTTGCCTTTGGCATGATCGTGCCTTGGCGGGTTGCCATGTATTTATCGTTTAGAAAGCTGTCTAAACAATTAGATCCGCAGCAGATTCAAATGAATTAAACCTCCTTTTAATAAAGGAGGTTACATATTGTTGACAAAGGGCTAAAATGATCTTTTATTTTAGCCCTTTGTCTTCTATTCAGCGTTATTGAAAACCTTTGAAGTCTAGGAAGGACGAGCACTGGCGCGGAGCGAATTTAACATACGTGAGCACCAGCGCGCAGGACTGACAAAGAATGCGAGGGTTTGTCTAAACGCTGAAACCTCCTTTATAAAAGGAGGTTATTTTAATAACGATTCATATGGCGAGTGATCAATGTTTTTTTCTTGAAGGCGCTTCAGTAAAAACTTATGATCCCGCTTTGGTGTGGCCATAATGTAGCCGCGAATGATTAAGTCTAAATTAATGCTGGCAGCCTGTTCTTTTAATGCCAGCTCACCGATTTTACCTGCAATTTTTTCTTTGGCAACATCTCTAAACAGCTCTGGAACAGGTAATACGAGTTCATTTAACAGCTGTTTGTCCTCATCCCGCCATAGGTGAAGGCTCTTTTGAATATATTCATCCTGCCAATCAAGCTCTGATTTCCCATCTTCCTTTGGCAATCGTTTTAAAAACTTGCGAAACATAAAAAAGCCACCGATTGCGAGTAATCCGATCATCACTGTACCCCAAAATAAAATGAACCACAAAAACCAGCCGCTTAACATGTTCTCACTCCTTATACCCCTTATCTCTCTATTTTATATTACATGAAGAGAGGATAGAAGAAAATAACAAAAATGTATGTCTATGATCTCTATAAATGCCCTTTTTCATTGATAGCCGCCCATTTACTAGAATGACCCAAACCAATTAATAGAAAAAGAATACATTATCATATAGCGACTCTACTATTTGGCCATGGTGGTTCGCAAAAGGTATTGACTTGAAACGAACGGGAAGAGAGCCCACCTATATAAAGGTGGGCTCTTAATGTTTGAAGTGCGGGATTTGAAAGGAAAATGCACCGTTTGGATGGTCGGAACATTTTTTAATTTTGATCGATATGACTTGGTTTTCATAATCTGTTTCAATGTCTTTGTCGTTTAAATAAAAAGGGAGCATCACGCTTTTTTCAATTGGCTGTTCGCCTTCACCATTTGCATGTTGTACTGTGTAAGTCAACGTCAGCTCATGTCCAGCGAAGGTCAGCTTTACATCAGTGATCGATAAGGTGGAGACATCGATTTCGATAATATAATCACGGCTTGTTTCATAAAGATCAATTGGGAGGTGTTCATCATACCAGGCAAATGGATCATCCATTAAAACATTGAGCCAATCATCTATTTCAATAAAATCAGAGGAATTCGATTGCTTTTCATTCTCCATAAACACTCCTCCATCACATCTCATAATAAATCATATGATGAAAATAGAAATGTGTGAAAGACCTAAAACATCCCGTGTGGTCACGGGATGAGAGGGGGATAATTACATATCATGATGAGAATTGTGCTTTTGTCTTGTATGGTTGCGGTTTTTCACTTTTTTACTGCCTGATAACGGCTCAGGCTGACCGCCTTGATGCTCCTTAGGAGAGTTTTGACGGATGTCTTTCCCTGTGTTTTTATTCGTCATGATGTTTGGCTCCTTCTTATTGATTCTTTTTACGTTTTTTATTGTTTTGCCTTTGTTCTTCTGTTAAAACGAGCTGATCATCTTCCGTATAGCCTGCGCCATTACCCTGGCTTTTGGCTGCGTTCATGCCATTAATGACATGATTCGCTTTGCGTTTTGTCATGTTTTATCACCTCATTTATAGTATGAGCCCGCCCCGCTTCGTTTATGAAGAGTAATCATTTCCTAATGATAAGTTAAACTTATTGAATTTAATAAAAGCATTGTTATTTACTTATGTATGAATTTGTTTTAAGATGAAATTGTGAGAAAATTGTGGTGAAATACGACGATTTTTCTGAGAATTGAAATTGATCTTGATCATCAAAAGGGGGATTTTGGACATGTCGAAACAGCAGCAAGTCGCTAAACAAGACGCTTTTCAATCTAGAAAAACGTTTTCGACAAATGGGAAAACGTATCACTATTATTCGTTAGAAGCACTAGAGAAACAAGGAATCGGAAATGTTTCTAAGCTGCCTTATTCCATTAAGGTACTTTTAGAATCAGTGCTTCGCCAAGTAGACGGTAGAGTGATCAAGAAGGAACACGTTGAAAACTTGGCAAAATGGGGAACTGCCGAGGTAAAAGAAATTGATGTTCCATTTAAACCTTCTCGAGTTATTTTACAAGACTTCACGGGTGTACCAGCAGTCGTTGACCTTGCTTCTTTAAGAAAAGCAATGGCAGATGTAGGCGGGGATCCGGATAAAATCAACCCTGAAATTCCAGTTGACCTTGTGATTGACCACTCAGTACAAGTTGATAAAGCTGGAACTGAAGATGCATTAAACATTAACATGGACTTAGAATTCGAACGTAACGCAGAGCGTTATAACTTCCTTAGCTGGGCAAAGAAAGCGTTTAATAACTACCAAGCTGTTCCGCCTGCAACAGGAATTGTTCACCAAGTGAACTTAGAGTATCTTGCAAGTGTTGTTCATGCGATTGAAGAAGATGGCGAGATCATCACTTACCCAGATACATTAGTTGGAACTGACTCTCATACAACGATGATTAACGGTATCGGTGTACTTGGATGGGGCGTTGGCGGTATCGAAGCGGAAGCTGGTATGCTTGGTCAGCCTTCATACTTCCCAGTACCAGAAGTGATTGGTGCTAAATTAGTTGGAGAGCTTCCAAACGGAACAACTGCAACCGACCTTGCATTAAAAGTCACACAAGTCCTTCGTGAAAAAGGCGTAGTGAACAAGTTCGTTGAGTTCTTCGGACCTGGTGTTGCACAACTGCCGTTAGCAGATCGTGCAACGATTGCGAACATGGCGCCAGAATACGGTGCTACTTGCGGATTCTTCCCAGTAGATGAAGAAGCGCTTGCTTACCTGCGCCTCACTGGACGTGATGAAGAGCAAATTAATATCGTTGAAGAATATTCTCGCGCAAATGGCTTATTCTATACGCCAGATGCAGAAGAGCCAATTTTTACTGATGTTGTGGAAATTGATCTTTCTAAAATTGAGTCAAACTTATCTGGACCAAAACGTCCACAAGATTTGATTCCACTTTCTAAAATGAAAGAAACGTTCCATCAACACATCGAAAGCCCAGCTGGTAACCAAGGGTTTGGCTTAGATAAATCAGAGCTTGATAAACAAATCGAATTTGATCTTGCAAACGGTGAAAAAGCTGTGATGAAGACAGGTGCGATTGCGATTGCAGCGATTACAAGCTGTACGAATACATCGAACCCATACGTGTTAATCGGAGCAGGTCTTGTTGCGAAGAAAGCAAGTGAGCTCGGTATGAAAGTGCCAAACTACGTCAAAACGTCACTAGCACCGGGTTCTAAAGTTGTAACAGGCTACCTTGTGAATTCGGGACTTCTTCCATATTTAAGAGACCTCGGATTTAACATTGTTGGATATGGCTGTACAACATGTATCGGAAACTCTGGACCGCTTGAGAAAGAAATTGAAGATGCAGTCTCTGAAAATGACCTGCTGATCACTTCTGTTTTATCAGGTAACCGTAACTTTGAAGGTCGTATTCATCCGCTTGTGAAAGGGAACTATCTTGCATCTCCACCATTAGTTGTGGCTTATGCACTTGCTGGTACGGTGAATATTGATTTAACAAAAGATCCTATCGGTGTCGATAAAAATGGCGAGAACGTTTATTTCAATGACATTTGGCCATCAATGGATGAAATCAACAGCGTCGTTAAAAGCACTGTCACACCTGAGCTATTCCGTTCAGAGTATGAAACAGTTTTTGACAACAATGAACGATGGAATGAAATTAAAACGACGGATGATGCATTGTACAAATGGGATGAAAATTCCACATACATTGATAACCCGCCATTCTTTGAAAACCTATCAGTTGAACCTGGTAAAGTTGAACCGCTTAAAGGCTTGCGCGTCGTTGCGAAGTTCGGTGACTCTGTCACAACTGACCATATTTCTCCTGCTGGAGCGATTGGTAAGGACACACCGGCGGGCAAATACTTGCAAGAAAGAGGCGTATCGCCTAGAGACTTTAACTCATATGGATCCCGCCGTGGTAACCACCATGTCATGATGAGAGGGACTTTTGCAAACATCCGTATTAAGAACCAAATTGCACCAGGAACAGAAGGCGGTTATACAACTTACTGGCCAACTGGTGAAGTGACATCGATTTATGATGCATGCATGCGTTATAAAGAGGATGGAACAGGTCTTGCGATCTTAGCAGGTAAAGACTACGGAATGGGTTCTTCACGTGACTGGGCTGCTAAAGGAACAAACCTTCTTGGAATTAAATTTGTTCTAGCTGAAAGCTTTGAGCGTATCCACAGAAGTAACCTTGTCTTCATGGGCGTACTTCCTTTGCAGTTTAAAGACGGAGAAAGTGCAGAAACTCATGGTCTAACAGGAACAGAAACATTTGAAGTTCATGTTGACGAAACAGTTCGTCCACGTGATCTCGTCACTGTGAAAGCAATTGACACAGATGGAAACGAGAAAACGTTTGAAGTGGTGGTTCGCTTTGACAGTGAAGTCGAAATTGACTACTATCGTCATGGCGGTATCCTTCAAATGGTGCTTCGCGAAAAATTGGCAAGCAACTAATACAGCAAAGAAGAGAAGGCGATCTAAACAGCTTTCTCTTCTTTTTTAAAATAGTGGAGGATCAATCATGTGGAAAAAAGGAATGGCAAGCGCTGTTTTACTTGTGTTGATTGGTTTACTTGCGTGGAATTTATTTGGGCCAAAAGAGCCCGCAATCGGTCTTGAAAAAGGCGATCAAGCTCCTGATTTTGAACTGAAAACCCTTGACGGCAAAACCGCCTCGTTATCTGATTACCGAGGGAAAAAGGTGCTCGTCAATTTTTGGGCGACATGGTGTAAGCCGTGCAGGACGGAAATGCCGGATTTAGACGCGATTAGGAGCGAAAATGACCAAGTTGAAGTACTAGCGGTGAATTTAACGACCACTGAAAAGAGTGTGGATCATGTGGCAGCATTCACAAAAGAATTAAAGGTGAGCTTTCCTGTTTTATTGGACCAAAAAGGCATTCAAGCAAGATATCAGGTGCTCTCATACCCAACGACATACATATTAGACGAAAAAGGACGCATCATGTCTGTGAAGCATCAAATGCTGACAAAAAAAGAAATTGAAAAAGAGCTGGATCTATAATGATTCAGCTCTTTTGCTTATTTTCTAAATGTTTTGGCGAAAATGTAATCATACATATATGGAGGTGAGTGGAATGAGAAGAAGAAAACGACGCACATTTGAAGAGCTTGTGCTTGAAAATAAAAAAGAATTATTAAGCAATGAGGAATTTTTAAACCAGCTTGAAGAAAAGTTGGAAGAGCGATTTAGACAGAAATAAGTTATGAATTATCCGTTTTCGTTCATCCTAAAGAAGAGGGAGGGATGATAATGGGTAGAGAGCATGATAAACAAGCTCAGTTTACACCAGACCATTTAGGGACAAAACCTGTAGCATACAAACGTAATAAAGGTAAAAAGATGCATAATAAATCAAATGAACAGCCTGATGTGATACAGACGAAGGGCGAATAAGGAGGGAATCATGATGAATGACAAGTCCTATCAATCCAATCCAGATGATCGTTCTGATAATGTTGAAAAGCTGCAAGATATGATCGAGAACACTCTTGACAATATTGATGAATCTGAAGCAGCGATGTCCGTTTCAACAGAGACAGAAAAGCAAATGATCAAACAAAAAAACGAAAACCGCAAAATGAGTATTGACGCGATGCGTTCTGAGATCAAGGACGAAGAAGCAGCAAGAAAGAATGGCTATACCGAATAAACCAGGGATTCCTGGTTTATTTTATTGCCTCTTTTTAGAAGAACCATTTGGAATGTGGTAAAATGGCAGAGACAGACCTTAGGTTTTGATAGGAGAGCGATGAAAACGTGTATATATCCAAAAAAGAAATAGAAGTCCGTTATGCAGAAACAGATCAAATGGGCATCGTGTATCATGCCAATTATTTAATTTGGATGGAAGTTGGCAGAACAGCATTGATAAAAGAATTAGGTTTTTCCTATGCACAGCTAGAAGCAGACGGCGCTCTTGCACCTGTTATAGACTTGCAGGTTCAATATAAAAAACCATTGCTGTATGGTGAAACAGCAACCGTTCATACATGGATTGAAGAATATAATGGGGTCAAAACGGTGTATGGCTATGAAATTCAAAAACCTGATGGACAAACAGCGATTACAGGGACAACCTCACATATTTGTGTCGATAAAGACACCTTTAGACCTATTCAATTTAGAAAAGCCTTTCCTGCCTGGCATAAAGTATATGAACAGTCGAAGAAGCAGGTTTAATTTATGGCTTTTGGTATTAAACGAAGCGATTTAAATGCTTGGAAAACAGCTGTCCAGCAAGGAAAAGTTGCTTTTTTAACACACTACTGGCTTGATGACCGTTTTCCAAATGCCAATACTGTCACAAAAGCAGCCTGTCAGGATATGAAGCGGTTAGTTGAGTGGGGAGAAAGACATGGACTAAAAAAAGAATGGATTCATGACCGCGAAGGGTTTCCTCATTTTGACTTAATCGGTGAGCCGCAAAAAAGAATTCTGCAAAAGGAACGATCTTTAGGAAACATTCAGGAGTATGGGCTGTATATTGAAGTGTAAAACAAAAAAGATACCCGAGGGATGAGGTATCTTTTTTGTTTATTCATAATGAAATTCTGGTTCTTTCACGGACTCGTTATAATCAATATGCAGATCATGGTTGTCAAAGTACCAAATATCACTTTCCTCAATAAAGAAAGTAATACCTTCTATTTCAGCGGTTGCGCCGGCATTTTGAGGTTCATCTTTTGCGACGCCTAGAGAAAAGCCTTTTTGTACATTACTGCACCCGCCATATCTCACAAAAAAGCGAACTTGATCACCTTTTTCTAAATCTAATTCATCCTTGTACCAATTGAGTGCATCTTCTTTTATCGTTAATTTCAATGTGATCGCCCCTTTTTGAAGTCATGCTGTTTTTAAAATGCAGGATGCAAAAACAGCTTTTCTTTACTTTTACCACATATTTAAATGGATGAAACGGCTAGAGCCATTTGATTTTCGGTTCAGTTTTGTTGAGAATTCGTTTGAGGTTGGCGATGTGTCTGTAGATCACAAAGCCAGCAAGAACGGCAACAACAATGATTAAGAATAGGTCTTTGGTGAATATGCTGTAAATGAATGTATAGATCCCGGTCAGCATAGATGATAGTGAAACATATTTACTAATGTATAAAAATAAGAAAAAAGCAGCGATCATCGTGATAAATAGGAATGGGGCATAAAATAGCAGCACACCGCCTGATGTAGCGACTGCTTTTCCCCCTTTAAATTTTGCAAAGACAGGAAAGCTGTGACCGATAACAGCAGCAACTCCTGCTAATAAGGGATGGATGTCCAGCTGCATGAAAAACGGTAGAGCTGAAGCAAGCGTCCCTTTTAGGATATCAGCAGTAATCACAATAGACCCTGCTTTTACGCCAAGTGTACGAAATGCATTCGTCGCACCTAGGTTTCCGCTGCCATGTTCACGGATATCGATTCCCTTTGCAGCTTTCCCGACAATGAGACCGGATGGAATACTGCCGAGAAGATAAGCCAAAATAAACATCAAAGCAATTAACATCTGCATAACTCCTTTATATTCTCCCTCTTGTCTTACATTTTAACATGATCTTGTGAAAAACATGGGGAACTTTTTTTGAAAAAATCGAAAGCAGATGGATTCAGCTTTGTTTTTAAGCAGAAATTCGCTAAAATAGAGGAAAAGGAGTGTCTTGATGAACAATCCTACGAAAGAAGAAATTGGCCGTATATTAAAGAGCAGTAAACGAATTGCTGTTGTTGGTTTATCAGATCAGCCGCACCGGACGTCTTATATGGTGTCTAAAGCGATGCAGGATGCCGGGTATGAGATCATTCCAGTGAATCCAACGATTGATGAAGCTCTCGGTGTGAAAGCAGTCGCTTCTTTAAAAGACATAAAAGAGCCTGTTGATATCGTCAATGTTTTCAGACGTTCAGAGTTTTTGCCAGAGGTGGCAGAAGAGTTTCTCGAAATAGACGCACCTGTTTTTTGGGCGCAGCAAGGCATATATCACGAAGAAGCGAAAAGGCTGATTGAGGAAAATGGCAAGGTCGCCATCATGGATTTATGTATCAAGGTGGCTCATGCGATGACAAAAACTCATTAAATCGTCAAAAATCCTTGGTTTTTCAAGGATTTTTGCTTTTTTGTTGAAGAAATATATTTGCGATTCTGAAAGAAAGCGATAAAATAAGGCGACAGGGACATATCGGCGGCCTTGCATATCGAGAAAAAGAGCGATAAGATAAATATAGAACATTTGTTCTGTTTTGCTAAAACCATCATATGATTGCATTTGGCTTATGAAACAGTCTTGTTTATAATGGACTTCTAGTTCTGATTGCAGAATGTAGAATGATTCTCATAGCTGTGCAAAAGAGCATGTATTGGTGAATTACACATGCATGATGATGATGCAGCTTATTAAAGTGGACAGTAATGAGCAGCATGATCATCATTAAAATCTAGAGAGATCATTTGATGATTAGCCGGTTATGTTTGTTAGTGAAAGGGGATTAAGCATTTGGTTAAAAAGCAGCAAGTAGATTATAACGATGATTCTATTCAGGTGCTAGAGGGGCTTGAAGCGGTCCGTAAACGTCCAGGGATGTATATTGGATCTACGGATTCGCGCGGTCTTCATCACCTTGTCTATGAGATTGTAGACAACTCTGTTGATGAAGTGCTCGCTGGCCATGGAGATCATATCATTGTCAAAATACATAAAGATAACAGCATTTCCGTCCAAGATAAAGGGCGTGGAATGCCTACTGGTATGCATAAGCTTGGAAAACCGACACCTGAGATCATTTTAACGGTCCTGCACGCAGGCGGAAAATTTGGTCAAGGCGGATATAAAACAAGTGGTGGCCTTCACGGAGTTGGGGCATCTGTTGTGAACGCGCTGTCAGAATGGCTCACTGTCACAATTGAACGTGACGGATTTATTTATCATCAGCGCTTTGAAAACGGCGGTAAACCTGTCACATCACTTGAAAAAGTCGGAAAATCGAAAAAAACGGGAACACTGATTCATTTTAAGCCGGACCCTACCATGTTCAGTGTTACGACTTATAATTTCGATACATTATCAGAGCGTTTAAGAGAATCTGCCTTTTTATTAAAAGGATTAAAAATAGAGCTGATCGATGAACGGCATGATGTACAGGAGACCTTTTATTATGAGACAGGCATTGAAGCCTTTGTTGCTTATTTAAATGAAGAAAAAGATGTTCTAAGTGAAGTCGTCTCGTTTGAAGGAGAGCATCAGTCCATCGAAGTAGATTTTGCTTTTCAATTTAATGATGGCTATTCGGAAAATATCCTTTCATTCGTTAATAACGTCAGAACAAAAGATGGCGGTACACATGAGTCTGGTGCCAAAACGGCCATGACGAGAGCCTTTAACGAATATGCTCGCAAAGTCGCTCTTTTAAAAGAAAAAGACAAAAATTTAGAAGGCACTGATATTCGCGAAGGACTGTCTGCTATTATTTCTGTCAGAATTCCTGAAGAGCTGCTTCAATTTGAAGGGCAGACAAAAGGAAAGCTTGGGACAAGTGAGGCACGTTCAGCTGTTGATGCTGTTATTTCTGAAAAACTTGCGTATTTCCTTGAAGAAAACCGGGAAACAGCCACTCTTCTTGTGAAAAAAGCGATTAAAGCGCAGCAGGCAAGAGAGGCTGCTAGAAGAGCACGTGAAGAAGCGAGGAGCGGCAAGAAACGGAAAAAGTCTGAAGCAACACTGAGCGGAAAATTAACACCTGCTCAATCTAGAAACCCAGCAAGAAACGAACTATATCTAGTAGAGGGTGACTCTGCGGGCGGGTCAGCAAAACAGGGGCGCGACCGTAAATTCCAGGCGGTACTGCCGCTGCGCGGAAAGGTCATCAATACAGAAAAAGCAAAGCTTGCTGATATTTTCAAAAACGAAGAAATCAACACCATTATTCATGCAATTGGTGGAGGCGTCGGTGTCGATTTTAATGTAGAAGACATCAATTATGACAAAATCGTGATCATGACAGATGCGGATACGGATGGAGCGCATATTCAAGTACTTCTCTTAACATTCTTCTACCGCTATATGAAGCCGCTGATTGAGCATGGCAAAGTGTTTATTGCACTCCCGCCTTTATATAAAGTCAGCAAAGGCTCAGGGAAAAAAGAGATTATTGAGTACGCATGGTCTGATGAAGAAATGGATGACGTACTGAAGAAAGTTGGAAAAGGGTACACGATTCAGCGCTACAAAGGGTTAGGTGAAATGAATGCCGACCAGCTATGGGAAACGACAATGAATCCAGAATCGAGAACACTTGTCAGGGTCAAAATTGATGATGCTGCACGTGTGGAACGCCGCGTCACAACTCTAATGGGTGACAAAGTAGAACCACGCCGTAAATGGATTGAAAAGAATGTCGCCTTTGGACTTGATGAGGAAAGCAACATTCTTGAAAATGAAAACTTGTCGCTAGCTGAGGAGGTTTAAACATGGCACAACAAGAACGATTTCATGATTTACCATTAGAAGAAGTAATCGGTGACCGCTTTGGCCGCTATAGTAAATATATTATCCAAGACCGTGCGCTTCCAGATGCACGTGATGGACTAAAACCTGTACAACGAAGAATTTTATATGCGATGTATGCAGAAGGAAATACGCAGGATAAAAACTTCCGTAAAGCCGCTAAAACAGTCGGTAACGTGATTGGTAACTATCACCCGCACGGAGACTCATCTGTTTATGAAGCGATGGTAAGAATGAGTCAGGAGTGGAAAGTACGGAATGTACTGATTGAGATGCACGGGAATAACGGGAGTATCGATGGAGATCCGCCTGCTGCCATGCGTTATACGGAAGCAAGGCTGTCTGCTATTGCTTCAGAGCTTTTAAAGGACTTAGACAAGGAAACGGTCGAATTTGTCGCAAACTTTGATGATACAAGTAAAGAGCCCGTTGTATTACCAGCGATGTTCCCAAACCTTCTCGTGAATGGATCAACAGGGATTTCAGCAGGTTATGCCACTGATATCCCTCCGCATCACTTGGGAGAAGTTATTGATGGCGTTATTAAACGAATCGAACAGCCGCATTGTACGGTTGAGGATTTAATGACGGTCATCAAAGGGCCAGATTTCCCAACAGGCGGTATCATTCAAGGTGTAGACGGTATTAAGAAGGCGTATGAAACAGGAAAAGGAAAGATTATGATTCGAGGCAAAGCGGAGATTGAAACCATCCGCGGCGGACGCCAGCAAATCGTGATCACAGAAATTCCTTACGAAGTGAATAAGGCGAACCTTGTCAAAAAGATGGACGAGTTCCGAATTGAAAGAAAAGTAGAAGGCATTTCAGAGGTCCGAGATGAGACAGACCGTACTGGGCTTCGAATCGTAGTAGAGCTGAAAAAAGAAGCAGATGCAAATGGCGTGCTGAATTTCTTATATAAAAACTCAGATCTGCAAATCCCATATAACTTTAATATGGTAGCGATACATAATCGAAGACCGACCTTAATGACGCTGACAACTATACTAGATGCATATATTGCCCATCAAAAAGAAGTGGTGACAAACCGTTCAGCGTACGAGCTTCGAAAAGCGAAGGAACGCCACCATATTGTCGACGGTTTAATTAAGGCACTTTCCATCTTAGATGAAGTCATTGCCACAATCCGCTCCTCTAATGATAAGCGTGATGCAAAGAACAACTTGATGGCGAAATATGACTTTACAGAAGCACAATCAGAAGCGATTGTTTCACTCCAGTTATATCGTTTAACGAATACAGATATTACGCAATTAAGAGACGAAGCAAGAGAGCTAGATGTGCGGATAGCAGAGCTTGAAGACATTTTAGCGAACGAGAAAAAGCTGCTGAAGGTCATTACAAACAGCCTGAAAAAGCTCAAAAAGACATATGCTGATGAGAGAAGATCCGTTATTGAGGAAAAAATCGAAGAAATTAAGATTAACCTTGAAGTGATGATCGCATCAGAGGATGTTTATGTGACAGTCACGAAGGATGGTTACATCAAGCGAACAAGCCAGCGCTCCTATGCTGCCTCTAACGGTAAGGACTTTGGCATGAAGGATACTGACCGTTTGATTCATCAGTTTGAAATGAATACAACGGATGTTCTTCTGCTGTTTACGAATAAAGGAAGCTACATTTATTGTCCTGTTCATCAGCTGCCAGATATACGCTGGAAAGACATGGGGCAGCATATTACGAATATCATTTCGATTGATCGCGAGGAATCAATCCAAAAAGCCATTCCAATAAAAGAATTTGATGAAACATCATATCTTTTATTCTTTACGAAAGGTGGAATGGTGAAGAAAACAGAGCTTCTTCAATATAAAGCGCAGCGTTATTCGAAACCGCTTGTCGCCTTGAACCTAAAAGGTGACGATGAACTCGTCGATGTTCATGTCACAACAGGACAGCAGGAATTGTTTATTGCAACGAAAAATGGTTACGGTTTGTGGTTTGATGAAGAAGAAGTAAGTGTTGTTGGACCGAGAGCGGCCGGCGTCAAAGGAATCAATTTGAAGGAAGGGGACGAGGTAGTCTCTGGCCAGATCATCGATCCGAAAAACGATGTCCTTGTGCTCACGACACAAAGAGGGGCTGTAAAGCGAATGAACCTCTCTGAGTTTGATAAAACATCAAGAGCGAAACGCGGGGTTCTTATGCTGAGAGAATTAAAGAAAAACCCGCACCGTATTGTGGCTGTGATCGCTGCATCTCTGCACGATACACTTGAAATAGATACAGAAAAGGGTACAACGATTCCGCTTGAAATCTCTACTCTAAGAGCAAATGACCGTTATAGCAATGGATCGTTTATTGTAGATGAGGAAGAGCAGGGAGAAGTGACTCATGTCCTTCTGACGCCTGAACGTGTGCCAGATGACAATAAATAAGCAAACGAAAACCCCCTGCCAGTCGCAGGGGGTTTCTTTTATATACGGGTCTTTTAGCTCTCGTGGTTGCCAAACATGCTTGAAATGGCGTGCACTACTTCAATTCCTTGGTAGACGAAAAGAGAAAGTGAAGTGACAGAGAATAGACCTAGAATGAAAATTCTTAAGAAAAATAACATCGTGTAAAACCTCCCAATTTTTGTTTTGATTTAGATGGTTGGGTTAAACACGAGCTAGTCGGAAATAAGAAGATTGGTAGAACACTGCAAGTAAATGCTTCTTTTTCCGGTCAAATCGATCAGTATGAGTGATGCGTGCAAATCCAGCTGTCATACTGCCAATAATCAGCAGTGCTGTAAATGCGGCAAATACTGCGCTCACATGTTTTTGTTTCTTTTCATCGCCCATTGTCTGAACGATTTTCATTTCATGTGATTCTTGATCGGCAACCACCTTTGCATGATGGTATACCTGAACGGAATGAGGCATTGAGAACAAATGAAAACTTGCAAGTGCTATGCATAAAACACCTAATTTTAATAGCATATTTTTTTTCATTTTTCTCACCCCTTCCTGGTTATTTTCATGATCTTACCACGTTTTCAGTTATTTGAAAAGTCTTATTTTTTTACTTTCCCTCTTTAAAAAAGCGATAAACATCAGGACATCTATAGGACTGTTTCACTTCATGAAAGGTTTCAATTTTATTTTTTAAATTTAAAAAAAGTGCCATGATCATGGATCAGACACTTTTAGTGAGCTTGTAATGAATGCGGTTTTGCTACAGCTTTAGTAAAGATTCCTGCAATACATATGGCAAATAGAACAAAGATAAAGGCATGAAGCAGTCCTACTTGATTGGCAAGCAGCCCTAATATAGGAGGACCGGAAAGGGAGGCTGTGTAACCAGATAAGGTCACAATACTGACGCGTTTGACAGCGTACCTGCTATCATCGCCAGCTGCAGAAATGGTCAGCGGAAAGCCTAAAGATGCGCCAAGTCCCCATAAAAAGATCGATATCATACATACAACAAGTGAAATTTTTAAAATGACTAAAAATAGGCCGGCAGCTGCTGATAAAATCGCAACTCTTAGCAATAACACTCTGCCAAAGCGATCGATCAAACGTCCGCTGATCAGTCTGCCGCTAATCATGCCGCACAAAAACAAAGCATAGATGACTGTACTCATGGAATGTGAAACTTGGTAGCCATCTACCATTGCAAGTGGAATCCAATCATTGGCCGAGCCTTCGACAAACGCAAGACATAAGGCGATCATCGCAAGAGATATCGTTCGTTTGTTCAGCCATGCCGTTTGACTAGACTCAACTGTATCGGGCAGCTTCTCATGCTGATCCTTTCCTGTCCCATGCGGAATAAACCGTGTACAAATCAATATGCTGAGGAACAGCAGAAGGGCAATAGCGAGAAGGTGTATCAATACAGAGATGCCTAGATGGATAAAAAGAATACCAGCACCTGCTCCAATTAAAGTCCCAATACTAAAGGAAGCGTGCAATATAGGCAGAATGGTTTTCTTGATGCTGTATTCAATCTCTGTTCCTTCTAAGTTCATCGCTACATTACACATGCCAGAGCCTGCGCCAAAAAGAAAAAGACCAGAAGTGACGACAAAGATAGAAGAGAGTGTTGAACCAATGGCAAGAGTAGTAAATCCAAGGAACATCAAAAAAGCACTGATCACAATCGCCACTCGGCCGCCTTTTTTGCGGACGAATACATTTGAAAGAACAAGCCCAACAATTGAACCAACGGATAAACCAAGTAAAATAAGACCCATTGTTCCTGTGTTTGCTTGTAATAAATCTCTCACTTCCGGTGTCCGTGAAAACCATGTAGAAATGGAGATTCCAGACATCGTAAAGATCACAATAATTGCTTTATACCACTTTAATTCCATCAAATCCCTCACATTTAAAGATATATATGTTATTGAACAAATCTACTCGATTATAAATGAGACTTGCTGATTCGTAAATAACTTGCTGGAGGAACAAGGTCAATTCTAGTCAAAAGAAATCATTCCTTCCCAATTCTTATGATGAGAAGGTAAAATAAACATAAAGGGGGCGGTAGGATGTAATCATATCGCATCGGTATAAATAGAAGGGAGGAGGAGATCAACATGAAAAGTGAAAAGGAAAAAATGATCCAAGGAGAACATTATGTATCTAGTGACCAAACACTGATCGCAGATCGTGAAAGAGCCAGACAATTGACATACGCATATCAGCAAACCAATCAGCAAAGAAAAAGAACATCCATTTTAAAGGAATTATTAGGCGCTTGCGGAAATGATGTCGTTTTTGAAGGAAGACTGCAGTGCGATTACGGATACAATATCGAGATTGGTGAGCATTTTTTTGCAAATTTTGATGCAGTATTTTTAGACGTTTGCAAAATTACCATTGGACATCACTGTTTATTAGGTCCGAATGTACATATTTATACGGCTGGACACCCGCTTGATCCGATAGAACGTGCAAAGGGCATTGAATTCGGCAAACCAGTCACCATTGGAAACCATGTATGGATTGGCGGCGGTGCTATTATTAATCCAGGTGTCACAATTGGTGACAATGCTGTCATTGCATCTGGTGCCGTTGTGACAAAAAGTGTTCCAGCAAACGTGGTGGTTGGCGGAAATCCTGCGAAAATCATTAAATATCTTGATGAATCAAAATCTGGCGAATAAACGGCAGATTTTGATTTTTTCTATTTTGTCTCAATAAGATAAGTATACTTAATTATGAGACAAGAGAAATTCGTTTAATGGATAACTTCCTAGAATATATATTATGTAAACTAGGAAATGAGAATACATATTAGCGTCATTCCATTATTTGAATCTCCATCCCCCATGATGTTGTGATATAGAAAAATCCAAGAGGGCTCAGCTCTCTAACTTTAACATCAGACTGTTCTGCAAAATATTTCAAAGCCTCTTCTATATTGGTCACTGTAATAGCTAAATGAGCTACACCGATATCACTCGGTTTTAGGTCAACATTCTGTTGATCTGGCGTCGACCATTGGACCAGTTCGATCTTTCTACCGCCGTATTGCAAAAATGCCGCCCCTTCTACAACTGAATGATCGTGAACCCCAAAGTATCTTTTAAAACTATCGTCTTCAAAGTGCATCCGTCCTGGCCGGAACAAGACTTCAAAACCCAAAATATTAGTGAAGAATTCAACTGCTGCTTCGATATCGGGTACTACAAATCCTGAATGCTCTATTGTGCCTTGAAAAATTGTATTTTTCATATCGCTAAACCCCTTTGATTTTTTTGGAAGTAAACGATTAATTATAAAGTAGTATTTAATGCAGCTATATAACACAAGCACCGATGATGTTGGCACTACTACAAGATTTAGAACAACAATACCTGAGCCTTGAGATACTATATTATTTTTTTGTAATTTCTATCTTTTTTGATTATCCATTAAAATTTACATGTTCCATCTGAACAATAATCATCGAGCAACGACTCTAATTTATGCTCTTCAACCTTAGCATTCGCGTACTCTTCTTTCCAAACCTGTTGTAATGTTTCTAAAAATACTTCGCTAGGTTGTGCTCCTGAGATGACATATTTATCATTCACTACGTAAAAGGGAACGCCCTGAATCCCAATTTTTGATCCCTCGGCTCTATCAGCTGCAATATTCTCGCTATATTTATCATTTGCTAAAACATCCAAAGCTTCGTTGCCATCAAGACCTATTTCACTTGTAAGTTGAGCAAGTGTTGCGTGATCACCGATATCTAGTGAATCCGTGAAATGAGCTTTCAAAATACGCTCCATAAACTCCCGTATCTTCCCTTTCTCTTTTGCATAATAAGAAAGACGAAGTGCATCATATGAATTCGTGGGAATCATTGTATCAAATTGATAATCTAATCCAACATCTTTTGCTTTCTGTTTCAATTGATTGTTCAGTACTTTTGCTTTTTCATATGGGACACCATGCTTGGAGGATAATACTTGATGGATATCCATTCCTGTATTTTTTTTCGCATATGGATCTAATTGAAAATGACGAAATAAGACTTCTACCTCTTCTTTATGTTCAAACTGTTCTAACCCTATTTCAAATTGACGTTTGCCAATATAACAAAACGGACAAACAAAATCAGACCAAATTTCTACTTTCATCATATGTTCCCCCTTTATGATTTTGATGAATGTGCGAGGGGGATTATGTTAATAAACATCTTTTTAACGAATCCCACCAAAGCTCTTTTTTAAAAAGTTCGTGCTGCCGCTTTTGCCTTTTCAATTGCTGCAGCAACAACTTCTTCTTTCTTAGTTGGATCATAGTCAATACCTTCAACAAAAATCGTTGGTTCCACTTCAATTCCAACAAACTTTAGCGCACCTCTCACGTAAGAATCGGAATGTTCCATTCCAATTGCCTGCGAATAAAATCCTCCCATTCCATGAATATGGACTGCTTTTTTTCCTTTGATCAATCCTTCTGGACCTTCTGCTGTATATTTAAACGTTTTTCCAGCACTCATGATTGTATCAAAATAGGCTTTTAATAATGGTTGGATTCCTAAATTCCACATTGAAGACTGAATGATGTATTTATCTGCTTCCATAAATTGCTTTGTGAATGCATTCACTGCTTCTATTTTTTGTGCTTCAACATCTGTTAGCGCTTCGCCACTTCTTAACTTCTTTTGTCCAGTTAAAAAATCAGCATCAATTAATGGAACATTTGCATAATAGACATCTACTTCTATTATTTCATCCGTTGGATTTACTTCCTTATATTCATTGATAAATGCTCTAGCAACTTGCGTACTTCTTGATTGTTCCTCACTTTGGGGTGTTCCTTTAACAAATAATACTTTTGACATGATTATTGTCTCCTCTATGATTTTGATGAATGTTTTTTATGCCTAAACATTTTTTGAATACTTATAAAAAGAATTTACATGTTTCATCTAAACAATATTTTCGGTATGATTCCTATAATTTTTGCTGAATCAACACCCTCACACAAAAAGCTGAATTAATGATTATAGACAATGGGCATTTTTCCGATTAATTGGCTTTGCCTAGCGGCGTCATACATGAGTTTAGCGACATTTTCCCTTGATACGGACATTTTAGCTGGCTGATCGCCGAATGAATAACCGTAAGATTGCCCTTTGTATTTGATATTAGGATTAATGATTCGAACGACTGTCCAATCCAGGTTTGATTGTTTAATCAGTTCTCCTATCTTCTTCATTTCGGCATAACCATTTGGCATGAAAAGTTTAGGCAGTATTCTCGGCAGTATCGTCGATAAGCTTTTCTTATCGTCTTCAGATTGCAAGGCTGGCGTCGCGAGTGTAATCAATCTTTTTTTGGTGAACTTCTTCATCGCTTTGACAATCCGGTTATGTCCGTCGGCAATCGGTGTGCCTTTTCGTTTTCGCGACAAATCAATCCCGGGGCCTAAGGTGCTTATCACGACATCAGCTTCTGAAACTGCCGTTTCAATAGCTGAAGTGTTCGTTAGTTCCCCCGTTACAATGCGTAAATTCGAATGCTTTTGCTTGATTTTCTCAGGGTTTCTAACATATACCGTAACGAAATCTCCGTTTTCTAATGCAAACTGTGTTAAAAGTTGACCGATTGCACCAGTTGCCCCAAAAATAGTGATGTTCATGGTCTTCTATCTCCTTTTGTTATTCTGAATGATCACAATTAATTCCTTGATCAAAACTTTTTCGTAATAACATGTGTTATTTAAGCAACGCGCGTTGTATAATTTGATAATAAGATGAAAAAGAATAATAAACAATAACCAAAATAGCCAATATGTTGTTTACGCAACACTTCTATTGTATTGTCGTTTTTAAACACCATATGAACCCTTAAAAGGAGAAGAAAAAATGATTATGCCAAAAAAAGATCCAAGAACACTTCGTACAAGACAATTGATTGTAGACTCTTTTCTTTCGTTAGCTAGTGAAAAAGATTTCAACAATATAACGGTACGTGATATCACAGAAAAGGCTACTATTAACCGCGCTACATTTTATGCGCACTTTGACGATAAATTTGATTTATTACATTCTACAATCACCAATACATTTACAGACAAATTGAAAAAAAGACTAAATGATCACGATGGATTCAATGAAAAAGTCATTGCAAATATTTTTCTAGCCATGTGTGATCACCATAAAGAGCTAAGCGAATTATGTCCTAAAGGTTATCATTCTTTAGGAACGATTATAGAAAGTAAAATTAAAGAGGAGTTACAGAAGCTCATAGCTGATCTTGTGCTAAAAGGAACTGAAAATACGATTGAATTAGAGGATAAACAATTGATAACAATCCTATCTACTATGCTAAGTTGGGGGATATACGGAGCTGCATACACATGGAATAAGGATGGTAGACCTATTTCATCAGAAGAGCTAGTGACTAAGACCCTGCCTATCTTTAAAAATGGTATGAGTAAGTATTTTCTTTAATGAATATCAATTATTTTCAGCCATTTTAAAGTAGCCTTTATTAATTACGCAACAAATCGTTATTAGAATAAAACAGTTGCTGTAATTGGCAGTGGGCATTCTTTAGCTGCCGGTTATGAGCAGGCTCGATTTGTTTTTGCTTAAAGGACTGGTGATTAAGAGTCTGCTGAACGTATAGAACTTAAGTTACAAAGCTTTACCTTCTTGTACAGGTCTATCCTTTTGTTTGTCTAAATCTCACCTCTTTTAAATTTCAAAAACTTCTACGACCTTCTCAATAAATTAAATCGGTCGTAGAGGTTGGGCCTTTTTGGGCTTCCTTGATTTGTTACCGAATTTGTTGGTACTGTAAATCAAATATTCTGGGATATTTCTTTTAAAAATTGCTTTCTCTTTTCATCTGTTGTTAAGTTAACTCCCGAAAAATGAATCCATTTCGTGGATTCATTTTTAATTCCCAAGTCAGCAAGAGTTCTGTTAATAAAAACGCTTTGAATCGCATTCCCGCCTTCAGATTCTATATAATCCTTATCTGTTGTAGATGTTGAGATCACGGTTGTTTTTTTAATATGTGTCAATAAACCTTTTAAAGCCCCAGTGTTTTTATCTTCCAAGAATGCGAAACCTCTTAACATGACTTTATCAATAAATCCTTTTAAAATTGCAGGTAAATCCCACCACCAGACAGGAAATATAAATATTAATTCAGTTGACTGACTTAATTTCTTTTGATAATCCTTAACTAATTGATAAGGCGTTTCTCCTTTATGAAAATACTTCAATTCCTCAGCTGAAAAAACGGGATTGAACCCATCTTTATATAAATCGATCACTTGAAATGGTTCTCTCTTTGTTTCTAGATTTTCTGTAATGGAAGTCAAAATGGCATGATTATAGCTTCCGTCCCAAGGATGTGCATAGACAATTGTTTTCATGATTCATTCACCCTTTTTATTATTTTTCATCATATTTTGATGTACATTCATTTTATTGTATGCTATAACGTACTACAAGTACGGTAATTAAAGTGCGATACTAACCTAAAGGAGAGTGTAAAATGACCGAAGAATCCTTTACAGCTCATGTTGATCTAAAAGAAACTGGATTTGGGTACACTTTATCATTAATTGGTGGGAAATATAAGATGACGGTACTGTATGCTTTATATGCAAACAATGCTCCTATTCGCTATAATCAGTTGAAGCGATTGCTTGGGGCAATCTCTTTTAAAACATTAACCAATACACTAAAAGAACTTGAAGCAGATCAGTTAATTAATCGTAAAGAATATCCTCAAGTGCCTCCAAAAGTAGAATATAGTTTATCGGAAAAGGGATTATCATTGATCCCTGTATTAGATGCGATTTGTTATTGGGGGGAAGAACAAATGAAAATGAAATAGTTAGGCTGGCAAATCTTTCTCCTCAAACACATCCTTTTTAATTTTAAGTTCATTTCTCTCAAAACGTGCTATATCTTTCCTCGTTCCGATGACAATTTGAGCTATCCGTTTGACCAAATCTCTTTCTGGTTCCATAACAGAGGCTGAAGTTTTTGTGTTGCAATTGATGAGCACAAAAAAAGAGCCTTTGCTGGCTCCTTATTGTTAATCATATAAAGTTGATCTTAAGACTTTGAAAAGCCTGTTCTCCATGTGGGATATTTAAGAATCCACCCAATTTCGTTCTTGGCTTTGTGGTTCGAGGCCCCTCTCTCCCAAGAGTTTGTTCCTGATTGAGTGTGAGGATACGATAAACCAGTTTTTGTCTTGAAGGGTGCCTTTTAAGAAGCTGCTGCACAACGGTACCACTTGGAATTTGTATCAATGCGAACAAAGAAGGACATTTTGTCCTTCCTTTCTTGTACCTGCTTGAGGTTATGTTTTGCAGATCAATATATAGCTCATTCGGGTAAATCCTTATTGCACTTTCACAATCTTATACTTATTCGACTTCCCCTATGCCCCTATGAAGAGAATGAAATCTAAAAATGAATGATTCCTAATTCTATTGATGTTTTAATTGCTTCAGCTCTTGATGTCACATTTAGTTTTTGATAAATGTTTGTTAAATGTGCTTTTACAGTTCTTTCAGAAATTCCCATATCGAATGCAATTTCCTTACTCCGGAACCCTCTAGCTACTGCTTGCAAAACGAGCATCTCTTTTTCGGTAAGCGAGTGGTTGTCTGTTTTCAATTTTTCTTGAGGTTCTTTGTGTGCGGTTGATTCAAACACCTTTGAGGCCACATTTGATTGAAGTAAAATGTCTCCTCTGATGGCTGCTTCAATTGTATTAAATAAGTTTTCTCTGCTGGTATCCTTTAAGAGGTAGCCTTTTGCACCAAGCTGTAACCCTTGAATCATTAAGTTCTCTTCATTATAAGTAGTCAGAATGAGTACGGGAACTTTTATTTGAAGAGACTGCATTTCTCTAAGCATATCAAGCCCGCTCATCATAGGCATGTTGAGGTCAAGTAATACAAGGTCTGGGGATTTTTCTTTTATGACATCTAACCCCTTTCCTCCATCTTCTGCTTCTCCAACAACTTCAAATCTTTCGTCTGTTTCAAGAATTAATTTTAATCCTTCTCTCACAACATAATGATCATCCACAATCACAATTCGATAAGACACTGTATTTACTCCTTTTTCAAAGGTATGTTTACTATTACTTGTGTACCTTCATTTTTTTTACTTTTCAAATGGATCTCTCCACCAAGCAGCCGGACACGTTCTGACATACCAATGATGCCGTAATGTCCAAAAGTGGATTCTCGTTTTTTCTCATCAAACCCCACTCCATTGTCTGCTATTTCCAAATGGATGTGATCACCTTGTTGTACGATCACTAACTCGACATGGCTTGCTTTGGCATGTTTTGAAACATTCGTTAAGCATTCTTTTATTATGTAAACAGTATGTTCAATAAAAAAAGGCGACATATTCTGAAGTACAGAGATCTTTGTGCGAATTGGGATATTCGTTGCTGTCGTAAATCGATTTACTTCATTTTTTACTGTTTCGGTTAAATCGTATTGATCATGACGATCCTTCCGAAGATCATCAATCACCATCCGTGCCTCACCTAGTGTTTTTCGCGCTTGGCTCATTGAGCCCTTGATAATGCTTTGAGCACGCTGGGTATTTTGATTCTCTAAATGTGCTTGAACAGCTTCCAATTGCATAATAATGCCTGCAAGCCCTTGTGCAAGGGTATCATGTAAATCTCTAGCCATTCTTTGACGCTCATTAGCAAGGGTTAACTCTTCCACCTGCTGATGTGCGAGTTCGAGTTCCTTTAGAAACGTTTGAGTTCGAATTCTAGCCTTTACTTGTCTAAAAAATAAGATAGAGTATGCAACGACCACAATAAGGATAAGAAATAAAATCGGAATGTAGACAGTCAGATCATCTGTATCATTAGCCAAAATAAGAGCTAGAAAAAAAAGCACATAAAAACAAAGTCCTGTCAAAATAATCTTTAATGTATGATAGTATACACCGATGCTCTGAGCAATTAATACCGGTAAAAGACCAATTAAAATAACAGGAGAGGCAGCTGGCATAGCTAAAACACAAAGTAGAATAACGATTCCTTGTATGAAGAAATAAATCCAAGGCTTCTTCTGGAACCAATAAAAAGACCACCAATGAAAAATGAGATGTATTGCAAAAAGGCCAGAAAAAAACAAACTTGAAAGCGATAGAGATACTGTTAAAAACTGAAAAATCATCGCTGCAACATACACAAGAATACCCCATAATAACGTGGGAATTCGGGAATAGATCATTTCATTAAATGGGTCTATCCGTTTCTTATCCATAAACGTTCACCTTCCAAACCCCATCATAACACGAAAAATACCGCCCGCCTTTGAAAGAGGCAATGGCGGTATTAGAATTTTAACATTTAAAGAAGAATAAATTATATAATCTTCTTTTCTTTTTGGGCAATTGACTCTCCTTCAATATCAATATGCGGAAGCAATCGTGCCAGCCATTTAGGTAAGTACCAATTTGCACGCCCTAATAGCATCATACAAGCGGGGATAAAGGTCATTCTAATAACAAATGCATCGAATAAAACCCCAAATGCCAATGTTAATCCCATTGTTTTAATAATCAAGTCTTGAGCAAAAATAAAGCTTGCGAAAACGAAAATCATAATTAAGCCTGCTGCAGTTACAACCCTGCCACTATGCTGTAATCCAGAAATAACAGATTTCTTTGCATCCTGAGATAGAAGAAATTCTTCCCTCATTCTACTAACTAAAAATACTTCATAATCCATTGCAAGACCAAATAATATTCCTGTTACTAGTACAGGCATAAAGTTCAACAGAGGACCTGCTGCAGGTATTCCAAACAATGGGGCAAGATGTCCATCCTGTAAAACAAAGACAGCAAAACCTAATGTAGCAGTTAATGTCATTAAAAACCCTAGTACAGCCTTTAATGGAACAAGGAATGATCTAAATACAAGAATCATTAACACAAAAGCAAATCCAATAATGACTCCTGCAAATTTTGGCAATGCTTGACTGAGTCTATCTGAAATATCTATATTCACGGCAGTAGAACCAGTCACAAGAAACTTTGTGTCAGTCACACTCGATTCATTTCGAATGTCTTTTACTAATTGCTTCGTTTCTTTATCCTCCGGACCACTTCTAGGTAAGATTGTTAACATTGCGTACTCACCCGATTGATCAGGGATCGCCGGCGTGATTTGTTTGATACCATCCATTTTTTCTAACAATTTTGATGATTCCTCGATGGACTTGGACTTCCTCGTTTCATCTGCTTGAGAGGCATCTATGATGACAACAAGTGGTCCATTAAACCCCTTGCCAAATCCTTCTGCTAAAAGATCGTATCCTTTACGTTCAGTTGTTTCTTTGCCTTTCATACCGTTATCCGGAAGGCCAAGCTCCATATGAAGTGCTGGCCAGCTTACCAATCCTGTCAATAAAATGACACCTAGCATTATTTTACCCGGATGCTTTTGAATAAATCTTCCCCAGCCCATTGTTTTTTTCTCTTTTTTTGGCTGTAATTTAGAAAATAACTTATTTTGTCTGGAAGGACTCACCTTATCTCCAAGAAGCCCTAGTATAGCTGGAACAATCGTCAGAGAAACAAGCATAACAGATAGTACCATAAAGGCTCCCACAAGGCCCATGATACCTAGAAACGGTATGTCAACTAATACAAGTCCACATAATGCAACAATAACAGTGACGCCCGCAAATAATACAGCACTTCCTGCGGTACCCACTGCTCTAGCAGCAGCCTCATTCAAATTGTAGCCTTCTGCTAACAGCTGTCGATATCTTGAAATGATAAACAGTGCATAATCAATTCCTACTGCAAGACCAATCATCACCGCTAATGTGAGACTAAATGCAGACATTTCTACAAAGTTTGAGGTGATTAAAATGACCATAACACCTATGACTAACCCGATCACAGCCGTCAATATTGGTAATCCTGCGACCAAAAGTGAAGCAAATGTAAAGACTAAAATCAAGAAGGCGAAGACAATCCCTATGATTTCAGAAATCCCACCTACTTCAATTTCAGAGAATGTGACGGAGCCGCCTAATTCCGTTTGGATGCCGGCATCTCTTGAAATCTTTATGCTATTTAATACTTTCTCTTTTGAGGATTCCTTTACCTTATCCGCTTTCACTCGATACGTAATATCCGCATATCCTATCTTCTTATCTTTACTTATCGTAAAGTTTTGATATAAATCGGTCACCTGCTTAACTGCTTTATCCTTTTTAATTTCTTTCATCGTCTCATTTATTTTATGTTTTACTTTCTTTGCTTCTAATGTTTCATCCTTAGGTGCTTTAAATATCAGACGAATCGTTCCCCCATCATCACCTGCTGGGAACTTCTTTTCCAAGAGATCCATCGCCTTTTCAGATTTTGTTCCTGGAATCGACATATCTCCATTAAATGAAACGCCTGTCCCTATTGTTGCTGCAACTACAGCTACTAAAATAAGTAACCAACCGATTAACATTCGTTTAGGCTTCATAAAAGCAAAGTTTCCTAAGTTATATAAAAATTTAGCCATTCACTTACTCCTTTTTCATCGAATTCATGATATTCACCTCTTTATTCTACGCAATGAAATAGTGAAGTAAAATTGTACTTTTGGGCAAAAGGGATTGTACATTCAGGCAAGAAAAAGAGCATCTCTCTTGAGATACCCTTCATATATATTGAAGATCTGCCATATGACAACATATCTTCTTTTATATAAATCCCAATATCTCATTTTGTTGATGCGCTAGTTCCATTCCCTCTGCTAGATAGAGAGCGTTCAATTTATCTATATCATCATCTGGCCAATGGCGGATCAGTTGACGCAATCTAGCTGCAACGGTCTGACAAACATCTGGTGATAAGTAACGATCAGAATCGGGCTGTTCCAGCAATGGGATGATGTCATCTTGGTAGTTTTTAAAGGGTATTTCCCCACCAAACCCCTCCATATCATCTAAATTCATACCAAAACAAGCAGCTAACCTTTTTCTAAAACCATGGAAGTCACTGTATGACCAATATGCTTCGCAATGAGTAAAATCCAAACCCATGAAACATTCCTCCGATTTCAAGTTTGGGTTATTTTGATTTAATTCCTGCACCACAAAGAGGTATGACGATTGTTTCTTTTGATTTCTTTTTATATTTCATGTAGCCAGCAAAATTGACTGCAGATGTCACTTCCACATAAAATCCTTTCTCACTTAGCTTAGAGCGTGCATTCAATATCTCTTCTTCTTCAATATCTATAAATGTGCCATTGGTATTTTGTACAGCTTCTAGAATTTGTTTGGAGCGCGCCGGGGCAGCAATGGCTATCCCTTCTGCCAAGGTTCCTGTATTCGTAACAGGCGATGCTGATTCTTTCGCATTTTGATAAGCTTTCACAAGAGGTGCACAGTTTTTCGCTTGTATGGCAATGATTTTCGGTATTTGATGAATCAAACCATTTTCAAATAACTCTTTAAAACCATAATACGCACCTAGGAGGAGAGTACCATTTCCAACCGGAATGATTATAGCATCAGGTGCTCCTTTTATTTGTTCATAAATTTCATAGGCGTATGTTTTTGTTCCTTCAAAAAAATAAGGTTGATACACATGGCTTGCATAAAAAACGTTTTCGTCGCCTACTGCTTTTTGGGCCGCGGCTGCAATATCCTCTCGTGTACCGCGAATTTCTTTAATCGTTGCTCCATGGGCTTTTATTTGAGCGACCTTTTTAGGTGAAGTTTCATCGCTTAGATAGATGTCACATGCAATCTCGCAGCGAGCTGCATAAGCGGCAATCGCCGTTCCTGCATTCCCGCTGCTATCCGCAATGACTTTTGATACCCCTAATTCCTTTGCTTTTGTCATTAAAACAGCAGCTCCTCGATCTTTAAAGGATAGCGTAGGCATCATATAATCAACTTTTACATAAGTGTTTGGCTCATTAGGATCTAAAACGATTAACGGAGTTTGACCTTCACCCATTGTCACAGATTCCCAAGTCTTAGAATCTTTTGAAAATGGCATGGTTTCAACATAACGCCATAAGGAGTTTGGGTAGTGATTCCAAGCCTCTATATCTATTTTAGGGGTATCTTTCACCAGATTTAATACGCCGTTACAATCACATTTCCATAAAGTTGGTGTCATCTCATACTTTTTGCCGCACTGGTTACAAATCAATTGATCCATCAATCATCAGCCCCTTTGAATAATTTTTTATATGAAATATATTTTTTTATATAACATGGGCAAAAAAATATTCTAAATATAAGAAATCGCATCAATTTCAATTTTGAAACCAAAATGTAATTCATTCGTTGGTACAACAGTACGTGCTGGTTGATGTTCCCCGAAAAATTCAGTATAAACCGCATCTACTTTGTCCCATAGTTCAATATCCGAAATGTATAATGTCATACGCAAAATCTTTTCTTTTTTACTTCCGGCTGCTTCTACAATCATCTCCACATTCTTAAGCGCTTGTAATGTCTCTTCTTCAATGGGGCCGAATTCTTTTTCTCTCGTTTCGGGATTGATGGCAAATTGTCCTGAAACGTAGACCGTGTTTTGATGAATGGTTGCGAATGCATAGTGTCCGTTGGATTTTAGATTCCCTACCTCAAGGATACTTTTCATTTCGTTTCCCCTTCATTCGATTTATGTTTGATTTCATCCAAATAGCTATAGACGGTGACTTTAGAAATACCTAACATAGATGCGACCTTCTCAACCGAACCTTTCATTAAAAAGATTCCCTTTTCATCCATGAACCTTATTAATTCAATTTTTTCATGACGTTTCATAACTGGGTGGACACTGTTTTGAATGATCTGTTGAATCAATTGATCTACTATTCCTTCCACATTTTCAAGTTCATCATTTGATGTTGATTCATTTTCTTGAACTTCAACTTTTGTAGAAAGAAGAGTATCCATAAATTGCTGCATTTGATTCAATGCTTCAACATCAAAATTGATACAGAATGCTCCAACCACCTTTTTCTTAGAATCACGAATTAATGAAGTCGAAGAACGAATGGTACGGTTGTCTTCTGTTTTAAATGTATACCCAGCAAGATAATCTTCTTTAAAATCTCCGGATTGTAAAACAGTCTTTACCAAATGATCAAATGATTGACCGATTTTTCTTCCCGTCACATGATGATTGACTGTAAACATGACAGATGCTTGAGGGTTCGTTAAATCATGAATCACTACTTCACAATTTGGTCCAAACATTTTTGCCGTAGATTTTGCTAAAGGAATATAGCTCTCTAATAAATTCTTCGTATTTTCCATGCCTAAGCACCTCATTTATTTATTCCACTAGATTATATAATTTTTTATATATAAAAACAATATATAGATTTTTTTATATATGTTGAAAAGGTTGAGAAAATGTAAAAAAAGCAGCCATTGACTGCTTTTTGCTCGTGCTCCTTTCTAATTGATTTCTTGCTGGATTCCATACAAAATGACTTCAATTCCCCACCTGAACCGTTCCATTGATACGGTATCACCTGCAAACATTTCTTCTTTTACGCTATGGATGAAAGAAATGCCGTCATCGTATGCATCTCCTCTTCTTTATGGTGCAAATTGATACAAGTAATTTATAGTAATTCATTTAATCATCTCCTTTTTCAATTATAAACAAGCAAAGCAATCGGGAAGCCCGGCTGCTTAACCTCTCACTTTTTATGATAAAAGACTTTTGTGTTATTCGATTTGACAAATCCATTGGAACTTTTCTCAAGGTCGAATGGCGCCATCGCGACCGTGGTGTTAAAGACACATTTGCATCGAGCACAAGCACTGAAAATATGCAATCGACACATATGAAAAACCAGCGTTCCCTTATTTGAGAATAAACGCTGGTTTTTTTTATTATTTGATGTTTAATCCTTCTTTAATGGACTTTAACGTGATTTCATTCGACCATTCTGGGCGATCAGAATATGCAAAGACTGCATTTGTAACGATTCCATCGAATTTCATTTCGCGTAATTTCCGGTAAAGTGCTTCAAAATTAATTTCTCCTTCACCAGGATTCAAGTGCTGGTGAACGGTTACATTGGCATCTGGTGGATTCACGATATAACGTAGCCCGTAAGCTGCTTTATGATTTAGTGTATCTGCGATTAATACATGTGCAAGCAGATCTCCTGCCTCATCAAGGTGCTTCTCTACATCACCAATCCCATCGTCATAGAAGAACGCATGGGGAACAGAATACACAAGTTTGATCCATTCTTTATCTAGTGCACGAATCATGCGGATCGCTTCAATGTTCAACTCTATAAAGTCATGTGGATGTGACTGAAGGTTTAGCTTAATCCCTTCTTTTTCAAAGATTGGCATCAGTTCGTCCATTGATCTGACAAATGCTGCTTCACTTTCTAAAGGGCGTGTTTTGTCTCCACTAAATTCACTGTTCATGAGATCAACACCAAGTTCTGATGTGATCTCAATACATCTTTTCCAGTTTCTCACTGCCGCTTGCCGCTCTTGCTCATTTGGTGAAGACCATTGTTGAACAGGAAGTACAGAAGAAATTTTTACACCTGCATCACGACAATATCTCTTTAAGTCTCTGATCAAATGTTTATCAACTTTTGGATATTCATAAAACCAAATGAAATCTTTACGCGGGGACAGCTCTACATATTCATAGCCGAGTCTTGCAACGTTATCAATTGTATCTTTTAAATTTGTATGATCACGGTAATGAGACGGGTCGTATGCTAAAATCATGTTCAATCTCCCTTTCTTTTTCAGCTAAGTATTTATTTTTGGACGGTTGTTAATGCTTGATCATAAAATGCTGGGCGGTCATCAAGGTGAATCGGAGTGACTTCACCAGATACTTTCGCTTCTAAACATGCATCAGATGTGACTGCTGCGACATAACCATCCCATGCTGTTGGACCATTGACTTCACCTTTTAATGTAGAATCAATCCAATCTTGTAGTTCAGCATCATACGCGCTTTTAAAACGAGCTTGCCAGTCTACTAAAATATCTTTTGAATGTTTTGCATCAGTACGCAAAACAACCGTAGCAGGCTCAGGAAGACTGGCAATTCCTTTTTCTCCAACGACTTGGCACTGAATATCATATCCATACTCACAATTGACAAAAATTTCTCCACTAATGAGTGCCCCACGTTTTGTTTTCATCAAGACTATGATTGGATCTTGAAGGTGATCGGCTGCTTGACTTGTTTTCTTTGGTGCAATTGTTTGTACTGACACATAGTCGTCGTTTAGTAACCAGCGGTGAATATCAATTTCGTGGATAAATGTATCGACAATTGACATATCACCAGTATAAGTTTCAGGTACTGTTGGGTTTCTATGTGCAGAATGAATGATTAATGGTTCACCAACAGTTCCTTGATCAAGAGTTGCTTTCAATGCTAGATAGCTTGGGTCATAACGGCGCATGTATCCAACCTGCACGAATAACTTCCCTGCTTCGATTTCAGCATTCACAATGCGCTTACACCCTTCTGCTGTTGTCGCAAGTGGTTTTTCGCAGAAAACAGGTTTTCCTGCTTGTATCGCAGCTAATACAAACTCTTCATGTGTTGGTCCCCAAGAAGTGACGATAATCGCATCAACATCATCAGCTTGAATGAGTTGATGGCCATCGTTGTAGACTGTTGCATCTAAATGTAATGCGTTTACAATCGCTTGGGCTTGCGCTTGATTCACATCTGTTACTGCCACAATTTTTCCTTTTGACAATGTATTTGTGATTCTTTTCATATGTTCTTGACCAATTGCTCCAGTACCAATAACACCAATTCTTAATTTCATTTGAGAGTCCCCCTGAATGAAAGCGCTTTATGTATGGCGCTTAATCGTGTGTGTATCATGATTTTGTATCTTTTCAAAAGTCTTTGTCATAATAAGTCCGACTGCACATACCCCTAAGATGGCTTCAAAATAAAATCCAAATGCGATGCCAAATACATGATTGACCATTCCTGCAATAAACGGACCACCGAAAATACCAAGTGCATATAATGCTTGATATGCACCCATGGCAGTCGCTCTAAAACTTTGTGACACAGATTCAATGGCCATTCCTAGAAGTATTGGAAAAATAAAACCTAATGCAAGTCCACCTACTCCTTGGTTGATATAAAAGATGACCTTTTGTTGAATAAAAGGAATCATAAAGATCGAAAATGAGGCAACCGTAAATGAACCGATTAAGATGTTTCTTTTATTCGCCTCCTTAAGCAGTCTCGCAAGTAATAAAGGTGCTAAGGTGTGCGGCATCATAAAAGAACAGACAACGTAAAAAAGTTCACTTTGTTTCATGCCGATGGTGAGTGCATACGTTGATGTAAATCCAAACATCGTCGTAAAAATCATACTGTGCGCTAAAATAGACAACAGTGAAATCTTTAGTAACGCTGGTTCTTTCGCGACTTTAATGAGTTGCTTCATTTTCAATTGGGTCTTGTTTTCTGTTTTTTGTTCGAGAATAAAAAGTGATAAAACAAGACCAATCAAGCCGATGAAGGATCCAATCCAAAACGGTGCTTTCCATCCAAAGATATCGACGATATAACCACTAAAGCTCATACCTAACAACTGCGCGAGGACAACGATAAATGAAATGTAATTCATTGCCTTCTGTGATTCATTTTCTTTGAAATAATTCGCATACATTATTGTGAAGGCAACCCATGTTGCTGCTGCTAAGCCAGCAAGACACCTCGCAATAAGCCCCCATATGAAGGCGTCCGTTAAGGCAAATAAAAGACAGCTACAAGTGGCCGTCATCATGCCGAAGACAATAAACGGTTTTCTCATGTTTAAGAAGTCGGAAAAGATCCCCACAGGTAGCCTGCAAAAAAGCTGCATGAGCCCGTAACTACTTAACACGATACCAATAAAGGTATAGTGTCCACCAAGTGTTTTTAAATAAGGTGATAAAATCGGGACATAGAGAAACTGTGTAAACCAAAAGAAAAATGAAATGATAGAAAATAGGACTTTGTCTTTCGCGATGACCACATCCATTTATTTGGCAGGCTGTGATCAGAAGGGACACAGCCGCCTGTTCGCTCGTTTACATATAACGAGCTGTAACCATTTTCTTTCTAGTATAGAATTCTACGCCGTCTGTCCCGTTGGCGTGAAGATCACCGTAGAATGAATCTTTCCAACCGGAGAATGGGAAGAATGCCATTGGAGCTGGGACACCCACGTTAACGCCTAGCATACCTGCTTCAATGTTTTCACGAAATTCTCGGACACTTGATGCACTGTCAGTGTAAAGGCAAGCACCGTTTGCAAATCTTGAATGGTTGGCAATGTCAATCGCTTCACCAAGTGATTTCACACGTACAACAGAAAGAACAGGTGCGAAAATTTCGTCTTGCCAAATTTTCATTTCTTCTGTAACGTGATCAAAAATCGTTGGTCCAACGAAGTAGCCTTCGCCTTCTGTCTCACTGTCTTTTCTTCCATCACGAATGAGGCATGCGCCTTCGTCTACTCCTGATTGAATGTATTGTAACGTGCGCTCTTTATGACCTTCACGGATGACAGGTCCAAGGAACACATCTTCCTCAATGCCATTACCAATGACAATTTGATTTGATTCAATTACTAATTTTTCAATGAATTCATCCGCAATCTCTTCTTCTACTGCCACAACAGCAGCTGCCATACATCTCTCACCAGCTGATCCGAACGCAGCACCGATGATTTGTTTTGTTGCCCCATCTAAATCAGCATCCTTTAAGACGATAGAATGGTTTTTCGCTCCAGCTAACGCTTGAACGCGTTTGCCGTGCTCTGTTCCTTTTTTGTATACATACTCTGCCACTGGCTGAGAGCCAACAAATGAAATCGCTTTGACGTTTTTGTGCTCAAGCAACCCATTTACCACATCATGTGCACCGTTCACAATGTTAAGTACGCCTTTTGGGAGACCAGCTTCTTCAAATAGCTCTGCTAATCTTGCGGCAAGGATTGGTGTTCTTTCAGATGGCTTTAAGACAAATGTGTTTCCACAAGCAATGGCGAGTGGGAACATCCAGCAAGGAACCATCATAGGGAAGTTAAACGGTGTAATCCCGCCAATGACACCGATGGGGTAGCGATACATACCAGACTCAAGTCCTGTTGCAATGTCAGGTAGTTGTTTCCCCATCATGAGGGTTGGTGCACCAGCAGCGAATTCCACACACTCTATGCCGCGTTGTACTTCTCCTTTAGCTTCTGTTAAGCTCTTTCCGTTTTCAAGCGTCACAAGCTCAGCTAATTCTTCCCATTTCTCCACAAGCAATTGCTGGTATTTGAAAAGGATACGCGCACGTTTTGGTACAGCTGTTTTGGACCAAGTTTTGAATGCTTCGTTTGCTGACTGGACAGCACGATCTACGTCTTCTATTGTTGATAAAGGTACTTCTGCAATTACTTCACCGGTTGCAGGATTGAAAACCTTTTCTGTTTGCGTTGTTGCAGCTTCGGTCCATTTGCCACCAATATAATTTTTCACTGTTTTTAAGGTTGTTTTTGCCATGTTTTTTCTCTCTCCTCTACTACTGTTATGGTTGATTTAGAATGAATTCTTCTGCTGTTGCCATAAACGCTTTGATTTCTTCTACAGATGGCATCGCATCAGATGAACTATGTTTTGAAATAACAATTGATGCTGAAGCACTGCCAAAGCGCATTGCTTCTTGAATTGTCAACCCATTCATTAGTGCATAAATGAGAGCAGATGCATATGAATCGCCAGCGCCAAATGTTTTCAGTACTTTCGTTTTAAAAATGCCCCCGCGATGGGAAAGACCATCTTTTGTATAGGCGATTGATCCTTCTCCTCCATGTTTAATGATGACAATTTTTGCATGATGTGAAAACCATTTATTTGCAGTGGATTCATCGTTTGATGGGCCGTCAACTGTCAATTTTTCCATCATGTCAAACTCTTCCCTTGTCCCGATGATCAAATCTGATTTTTCAGCAGCAAGGTTATAATAAATTGATGTTTCCTCTTCGGACTGCCAAGTATATGGACGATAATCGACATCAAAAATGATGGTCACTTGATGTTTTCTTGCATAATCTAGCGCAACGAAAACGGCTTCTCTAGAAGGACTTTTTGCTAGCGCTGTTCCTGAGATAAGAATGGCTTTCGCTTGTTTGATGTAATCTTCAGACACTTCGCTGATTTCAAGTTTAAGATCAGCGACATTGTCTCTATACATTAAAATGCTGCATTCTTCAGGGCTTTTAATTTCAGTGAATGCAAGGCCTGTCACCGCGCCTGTTCGATCAATGACAATTCCTTCAGTATCAATGTTGTTTTCTTGCAAATAGTGTGTCGCAAAACGCCCCATTTGGTCATCGGCAACCTTTCCGATAAAGCCTGACTTCATGCCAAGTCTCGCAAGACCGATGGAAATATTCGCAGGAGACCCGCCGACATATTTAGTAAATGTCACTGTTTCTTCCATTGGACAGTTGATTTCATTTGCATTTAAATCAATACATAATCTACCGATCGCAATGACGTCTAGTTTTCTATCTTGTTCAAAAGTTAAATAGGACATTGTCACTTCTCCTTGCTCGCAGCTAATTTGTGTTCCATAATCCACTCATGTTCCTTGCTGTTATGAAACTTCCATGTCCGAACAGGCCCTGCCATCACATTCAAATAGTAAATGTCATAACCAGGGGGCGCTGATACTGGATGATACCCTTTTGGTACTAAAACAGCACTGCCATCTTTGACAGCCATTGTTTCATCTAAAGAAAGGTCATCTGTATACACCCTTTGGAGCGCAAATCCGTGATCTGGTTTTACCTTATGATAATACGTTTCTTCTAAGTAAGATTCATATGGTAAATGATCTTGATCATGCTTATGTGGCGGGTAACTCGACCAGTTTCCTTCTGGTGTAAATACTTCGACTACAAGCAAATGATCTGCAGGCTCTTGCTCTGGTAAAATATTATGAACCTGCCTTGCAATATTGCCTGCTCCTCTATGTTCAACCCCTATATGTTCTGGGGTAATGAGGCGCGCTTTGTATGTGCCTTTTCCTGGAGCAGAGCAAATGGCTATTTCTACATCTGTTGTTGCCTTGATATCAAACTTGTCACCATTTGGTACATAGACAGAATATGGAGGAATCTTTTCAAAAATATCCATGCGCTCTCCGATGTTCTCCCATTTTTCTGTTGTTGTTGAAAGGTGGAGTTTACCAGAAAGAATGACAACACAAACCTCTTTGTCTCCCGTTTCGTGATGAAGCGTTTCACCTTTTGAGAGGGTATACACATCAAATCCAATATACGTCCAACCTGCAGATTCAGGCGTGATGCTCAGCACCTTTCCCTCTTTATCACGTTTTTGTCCTGGTACGATTAGATCAGTCATGATGATCACACCTTTCGTTTTTTTAGCTTTTTAATATCTTCTTGCTTTGTTTAGTTGATTTTCCTTTGCTTCGAATGCTTTTTGCACAGACTCCTGCTCTGATACAGCTGCGATGCCAACATGCCACCATGAACCACCGTAACCGTCTGTCATCGTTTTTGGCAGCACTTTGATATCAATCAATGTGCTGACCGTTTGATGTTTTGCATCTTCAATCGCTGCTTTTAGCTCATCAAGTGTATACACTTCATACGTTTTTGCACCGTAAGCTGCTGCTGATTGAGCAAAATTGATTTTCATGATCTCGCCATCAAGCTGACCTGTCTTTTTATTTCTCATACGGAATTCTGTTGCAAAGCTGGAGATTCCGTTATCCATTTGAAGGTTGTTGATACAGCCAAAACCTGAGTTGTCAAAAAGCATAATGTTGATTTTATAACCTTCTTGAATACTCGTGACAAGCTCACTGTGTAGCATTAAGTAGCTCCCGTCTCCAGTCATCGCATATACTTCTTGGTCAGGTGCAGCCATTTTTGCACCGAATGCAGATGCGACTTCGTATCCCATACAAGAATAGCCATACTCTAAGTGGTACGTATTTCTCTCTTTTGCGACCCACATACGTTGCAAGTCACCTGGTAAACTCCCTGCTGCGCAAGTGATGATGCTATCTTTTGGAATCCATTCGTTAATGCAACCAAGAACGGTTGTTTGCGGGAGTGTTGTGTTTAATTCTTTTTTGTATTCTTCCATTTCTTCTTTGAAATGCCCTTTGATCTCTGGCTCAAAGTCATCGCCTGAGTATTCGATGTTGCGGAGTCTTTCAAGTTCTTGCTCCCACTTCGCTTTTGCTTCTTTAATCTCGTTCGTATAACCAGATTGATAGCCGTCTAGCGCTTTTCTTAATGCACGAAGTCCTAGTTTCGCATCAGCGATGATTTTTGTCGCTTCTAGTTTAGAAGCATGGAAGTCTGATAGATTAATTGTCAGGACATCTCTTTCTGCGTAAAAACGTTTGGATGATGTCGTAAAGTCAGTGAAACGAGTGCCTACACCGATGATCAGATCAGCATCATGTGAGATTTCGTTTGCCGAACTATTTCCTGTCACACCAAGTCCGCCAACGTTTAATGGGTGCGTGCTTTCAATTCCGCTCTTGCCAGCTTGTGTTTCACTAAATGGAATATTGAACGTTTCTGCAAATTGTTTGAATTCGTCAGCAGCCTCTGAATAGCGAACGCCTCCGCCAAGAATTAAGAGTGGTTTTTTCTTCGTTTTGATCAGCTCAGCCGCTTCTTCGATGCTTCTGGTAGAAGGCGCCTGCCGATCTAAGTAATGCGTACGTTCTTTAAAGAATGACATAGGATAATCCCATGCCTCGCCTTGTACATCTTGAGGTAAAGAGATGGTAACAGCACCTGTATCCATTTGATTTGTTAACACGCGCATGGCGCTGACCATTGCACTCATCAGCTGTTCTGGACGTGTAATGCGATCCCAATATTTGCTGACGGCTCGAAACGTATCATTTGTAGATAAGCTCAGATCATGCGTTTGTTCCATTTGTTGTAACACTGGATCTGGCTGACGAGTAGCAAAGACGTCACTTGGCAAAAGAAGAAGTGGAATTTGGTTCGCTGTTGCTGTTGCTGCCGCTGTCACCATATTGGCTGAGCCCGGGCCAACGGATGAAGAGCAAGCGATAATTTGTTTCCGGTGTTTTTGCTTTGCAAAAGCCATTGCCGCATGAGCCATTCCCTGTTCATTTCTTCCTTGATAGACTTCGAGTCTTCCTGGGTTTTCTTGAAGTGCTTGACCAATTCCTACAACGTTTCCATGACCAAAAATGGTGAAGATTCCTTTAATAAATGGTTCTCTCTTTCCATCGAACTCAACATATTGGGCATTTAAGAACTTGACCAATGCCTGACTCATTGTCAATCTAATTGTTTCCATCGTACTCCCTACCTTATCGTATAAATTTATTTCTGCTCTTGAGAGGGTCTCTCTTACTCAAACAGCCTCGCTTGTTTCAAACGTGTCAATCATCATGTCAATACTTATTCTTTGTCTGTCGCTACAATCAATTTAATATCGTTTTGTTCAATAAAGTTGACATACTGTGTATTTAATGGATCATCAGTGATTAAATAGTCTATCTCATCCAAACCGCAGTAGGTAACCATTGCATATTTGTCGAACTTCGTATGATCGACAAGTAAAAAAACATCTCTTCCTTTTTTTACAACTAGCTCCTTCATAGTTGTTTCGACAGGTGATGAGTTGGTGACACCATTAGAGATGGAGACACCTGTAGATGCCATGAATACTTTATCAAAGTTATATAGATTTAACTCCTCAGCTATAGAATAGTTGGAAAAGGATTTCGTCTTTCGTTCTAATTGTCCCCCTGTCGAAATCACTTGTAGCTGTTTATAAGGCATTGCTTGAACGATGAAATCCACGTTATTTGTCACAACTGTTACCTGTTTGTTGTGAATGAAATGTATGAGCTCCAGTGTTGTCGTACCAGAATCAATAAAGATCACATCTCCATCCTTCACCCAGCTTGCTGCCTCTCTTGCAATCAGACGTTTTTGCGCTTGATTTCTAATTTGTCTGTCTTGAAAGGCTTCAAGCTTCGCATGATTTGCAGCAACTCCTCCGTAGACCTTTTGAATATGTCCTTCGTTTACTAATTTTTGGACATCACGCCGAATGGTATTTTTGGAAACGTCAAATGTCTCGACAAGGTCGTCTAAAGATACAGACTGATTTTTCAAGATATATTCTTTGATTTGTTGAATTCTTTTCATTTTTAACATCGTGATCTTCCTTTTCATCATGGCTTATGGAAGGCGGCTTCATGTGATGTGATGGGTTTTTTATCTGATGCGCTGGCTAGATCCGAATTCCCTCATTTTCATTTTGACCACACTTTTAATAGCCTCTGTACCTGGCGTTAGGATGGTTTGTGGATCGTATATGTCAGCATCCTCTTTTAATTTAGAGCGTATAGCTTGATTCCAAGCTAGTAGACATTCTGTATTGACATTAATTTTCGCATGCCCTAATGAAATCGCTCGCTGAATTTGTTCGACCGGAATCCCAGAACCACCGTGGAGTACTAATGGGATATCTGTGCGTTCAGAAATATCTTTCATTTCTTCAAATCCAAGCTTTGGTTCACCTTGGTATGGCCCATGTACTGAACCAAGTGCTGCCGCAAGTGCGTCTACATTGGTTTCTTGTACAAGTCGATGACAGTCTAATGGATTAGCATATACAATGTTGCCAATCATCCCATCTTCCATACCACCGACTGAGCCAACTTCTGCCTCTACTGATACACCTCTTTTCATCGCATAGCTGACAACATCGTTTGTCATACGGATGTTTTCTTTTAAAGAAAAGGATGAACCATCAATCATGACAGAGCTGAAACCTGCTTCAATGGCTGATTGGCACCTAGCAACGCTCGCCCCGTGATCAAGGTGCAAAGCAACTGGAACTGTAATCGATAAATCTCTCATCAATCCCTCTACCATTCCAACAATCGTTTGAAAGCCACCTAGGTAATCAACAAGTCGATCAGAAGCTGCAACAATGACAGGAGAGTTCTCTTCTTCTGCGGCAAGTAGAATGGCTTTCGTCCATTGCAATCCATTGATATTAAACTGCCCAATAGCATATTTTGCTTGCTTCGCTTCTTTTAACATCTCTTTCATTGAAACTAATTTCACATCAGTTACAGTCATTATGAACACTCCTTCATGGCAATTAGACCCCCATTTTTGTAAGTACGTTGTTTGTCGTTTGTTTGGCTTTTTTAATGACTACTTCTGCATCAAGGTTGTAATAATCGGGTCTAAATAGCTCAACAGATACCACACCGTCATATCCTTTTTCTTTTAAGATGCTGAAAATCCCTTGAAGATCGATGGCGCCTTCACCTGGCCATACGCGATCTTCATCTGTTAAAAAGCCGATTGGGAAATCCTCTGTATCATCGATATGGACGATAAAAATTTTTGAAATATCAACCTTTTGTAAATCCTCTAAACGTGAGCCCATTGCATGGAAATGAAAACAGTCTAGAACAAGCCCTACGTTGTCACAATTAACCTCTTCAATGATTTTGTATGCTTGAGACAATGTGTTGACAGTACATTCAGGGTGACCTACGAATTCTAAAGCGATTTTTACTTCATAAGGAGAAGCGAGCGTAGAAAGTTCCTTTAACACGCTTACACAACTTTTATGAATCTCTGATTTGAGAAATTTTTCTTTTGTTACAAGTGGAACTGCAACTATGTAAGGTGCACCAATTGTTTTGGCCGTTTCAAGCATGTCTTTAAATGTTTGAATTGTCGCTTCGTATTGTTCTTTTGATTGATTATTGAAGAAGACGAGAGCATTTAAGGCAAGTGGTTTAATTGTGGTTGATTGAAAATAGTTGTTTAGATCCTCAAGTGAAGCAGTCTCAAGGTATTCTGGTAATTTATCCATTGTTCGAATTTCAATAAAATCATAACCGTGTTTTTCGCAAAGGTTTAAATCTTTTGATAAATTAGAATTTTTGAGAGTTGTCGCTTGGTTAAATGCAAGTTTCATTTATATACCTCTTTCATTAAGAAATCGTTTTATTATTTGATGTAACATCAACGCCTGAATGACCATGATTTCGGAAATTCGCTTCAAGTTCTTCTAATGTAAGCCCTTTCGTTTCTGGCAAGAATTTAGTAACAAACAATATTGACAAGATACCGAATCCAACGAAGATAAAGAATGTCACAGACAACCCAAGTTGAGATAGTAGAATAGGGAACGTTAGACCGACTAAGAAATTAACAATCCAAAGGCAGAAAACTGTGACACCCATGCCGAGCCCTCTAAGGCGGAGTGGGAATATCTCAGACAACATGAGCCAAGTCACTGGAGAAATTGCACCTTGTTGGAACGCAAGGAAGGTAATGGTTAATAATAACACGATATATGGAAGTAATTCTGACCCAGCAAAAAGATTTGAAAAAATTCCGATAAAAAGTAATGTTGTCGTTGTACCGATTAATCCTGTAATGAGCATAGGGCGGCGTCCGATTTTGCCTAGCAAGACAATTCCTACAATTGTCGCGATAACCGAAATAATACCATTTCCAATGTTACCAATCAACGCTGCTTTTGTATCAAAGCCGGCACCTCTTAATATCTCGGTTCCATAATACATAATAGAGTTGACACCAGTTATTTGTTGGACAATCGCAATCCCTACTCCGATGAGTACAAGTCTTCTAACCCAAGAAATAGAGAAATCTTTAAAGGTTGCTTTGTCAAGGTTCTTTTCTTTTTCATAGGCATTTTCAATCTCACTAAGCTCTCTTTCTGCATCTACCTTTGAGCGAATCTTTTGTAGCACTTGCAGGGCTTCATCTCTTTTCCCACTAGTGACAAGCCACCTTGGGCTTTCAGGGACTCTCAACATGCCAAAGAATAAAATGATCGCTGGAAGAGCAGCAATCGGTAGCATAATTCGCCATACAAATGGGTTCTCTCCTAATAAGTTACCAATGATAGCATTGAAAACGAACGCAAGTAATTGACCTGTTACGATCATCAATTCATTTTGTGTAACGATTCTTCCGCGCTGATTCGCAGGTGACATTTCTGCTAAGAAAGTTGGCACTGCAACAGATGCTCCCCCAACTGCTAGGCCAAGGAGGAATCGGAAAATAATCATAATTTCTGCATTCGGTGAAACTGTACAACCGATCGTGGAAAAAAAGAACATCGCTGCGAGAGAAAAAATCGTTCTACGCCTGCCATAACGGTCTGATAACCGACCGCATATCACTGCCCCAAATGCTGCCCCAAAAAGTAATGCACTTGTCACTAAACCTTGTGTAAGCGCTGTTAAATTGAGCTGCCCTGGTTGTGACATATATGGTAATGCCCCATTTAAGACGCCAGTATCATATCCGAAAAGAAGTCCGCCAAAAGTCGAAATTAAAATAATCGCCCTAAGATTTTGGTGTTGGTTGACTTGTTTATTCATGCTCGTTTTCTCCTGTTCTATTTTAAGTATGGATCACTAATTTCTCATCAATATACTTACGAGCCAACAGCGCATATTCAAGTGGATGTGCAATTGAAGGATCTTGCTCAGCTTCAACCACAATCCATCCGTTATAACCATTTTCTAATAGAACGCGGTATACTTCTTCAAAATTAATACATCCGTCACCTGGAACAGTGAAAATACCTTTAAGAAAGGATTGTAGAAAAGGCAAATCTTCTTGCTTACAAAGGTCCATTATTTCTTTTCTAACATCCTTAAAGTGAACATGATGTATGCGGTCAATATGTGTATGCAATAGGGGCATATAATCGCCATCTGATACGAAAATATGACCAGTATCATATAGAAGATGAACATATTTTTCGTCCGTTCCTTCTAATAAACGAGTAATATCTGATAAGGTTTGAACCCCTGTGCCAAGGTGATGATGGTACACAAGTTTCAGATTGAAAGCGTTAGCAATTTTGCCTAACTCATTTATTCCTGTGCAGAGTAAGTCCCATTCTTTATCCGAAAAAGTGGGTTGATTTTTGTAAACACTCACTTCTTTTTTTTGAATAGAGTACGTTTGTTCAGATACAACCGCTACACTTGCATTTACTTCTTGTAAATATCGACAATGATCAGTAAATTTTTTTTTCGTCATCTCTAGTCCGTCTTGTATGATGTAACTACTAAACCACTTGCCTGCAATTTTTAGATTACGTAATTGAAGCTCTTTATTTAAAATGTTGGGTTCGGGGAAAAAACCACCTACTTCAGTTCCTTGAAAACCAGCGACACATATATCGCTTAATAAGTGAGATAATGTATTATCAGCTCCTATCGTTGGAATATCATCATTCCTCCAGCCAATCGGAGCAATGCCCCACGAAATACAGTTCGGGTTGGTCACGCGTTTGTCAGCCTCCTTTATGACTAAATACTTGAAAAATAGAGTTAACCATAAGTTTTTCAAAAAATAATCATATTTTTGGTTAACTTATGGTTAACTTTGAAATAATCATAATATCAAAAGCGCTTTCAGTCAATTGTTTTTCGAAATTTTTTCATTATTTTAACTATTCATCACGAAAAAAAGCCTGATGCAATTGCACCAGACTAGACACCTATTAAAATTAAAGGCTATACATTGGATTTAATTTTAATGATAGCTTCTCCATATTGTTTCATGGCACGATTGAGTTCTTTCAGCATAGCTTGAACATTTTTTTTCAAAGTTCATGACCCCTTTATGCTTCATTCTCTTTTCATTATGAAGATGATGATTTCGTTTGGCAAAGTCAATGTATGCGCCAACATTCTTCATGAAAACGCAAACAACACTTGAAAACTTATGCATGTCTCATTTTCCTGCAATTTTTACAGGTTTTCTTTACTTGTGAATATTCATTGAAAAAGATCACTAATCTGTTCTTAGCCTTGTCAACTTGGCGAATATAAAAAACTTAAAATTGCCAGTGTGTGACGGTATTCTATCGGAGTACACTGATTTAATTTTTTCAGGATTCGGGAAAGGTGTTTCCATCAAATATTGAATTGAGTGTGTTTCATTTATTTCGTGACATAAAAGGACGATACCTAGCTATTAATGATCTGAATGATTTTTTGTTTAGCATCTTTTGCTTCTGGGATTAGCATGACAACAAACACATGAAGCATTTCCAGATAAACGTAGGTGTTGATCTCAATTCCTTGCTCTGTTAGTTTTTCATCAAGTTTTATCGCATCTGGATATAAAGCTTCGTGTGTGCCAATAAATGAGTGATTTTCCCCAGTCCTTTAAAATCTCCGTAGATTGGGCTGATCAATGAGTCTGTTGGGTGTTTATCAGCAGCCCATATGTTTGTAATGACTTCCATTCCTTCACGAGCCAGCATCTGATTTTTTTCAGCATATTCAGGGAGTAACTAACGATTTAGCCCCTTTTATGAATTCAATTTTTAATAGGTCATCTTCTGTATATAATCGATAACCATTAGAATAGCGTATTGGGACAGGTAAAATGCCGTTTTCTTCATAGTACCGAATGGCAGCAGCGCTTATTCCTGTTCTTTTTGCAAGTTCACCTTTTGTCATCAGCTCTATTCCTATGTTCGTATTTTTCATGTATAGGTTAGTCACCTGTTGATATTTCCATTATAAAGGTTGAAGTATACTACAAGGTCAAGAATAAGGTCAAAAATATAGATATGTGATTTTCAATTTAGCCTTTTGAAACGGAAATGCCACTATTTATTCATTTTTAAGGTTGCTGTAAGGTTCGGATTAATACAGGTTAAGGTTGAGGTTGTACAATGGGTTTGTAAGGAAGTGAGGGATGAGTCGAATGATTCTCCTCCCTTCTAAATTAATCATAGAGGTGAAAAGTTTTGAGAGAAAATAAAATTTTGTCTTCATTATGTTACTTCAGTATCTTTTTTGCACCGTTTCTGTTTCCGATTATCGTCTACTTCTTAGGAAAGGATGAAGTGAAATATCATGCGAAAAAGTCACTATGGACGCATGTTATTCCTTATTTGATTTTCGGTATTGGTATTGTCGGTTCAGGTTTACTTGGCATGAACGATATCAGTCATGCTGGTCCGTTCTTAATTGCTACGTATGCTCTGACATTCCTTGTGGCGATTTACTTCTTCATTTGGAACATTGTGAAAGGCATTAAAGTGTTTTCAGAATAATAATAGATGAAAAAACGGTTCTGTCATTGAGCAGAACCGTTTTTTGTATGTCTATTCAAGTGGGTAATTGGATATCAATCGTTGTTCCTTCTCCAATTATACTTTGTATCGTAATATCTCCGCCGTGTTTTTGGATAATATCTTTTGCAATCGCCATTCCAAGACCAGAGCCAGCATGTGTCCCTGCTGTATTCGTCCCTCTATAGTAGCGGTCAAACACTTTTTCTAGCTCTGCCTCTTCAATTCCTTTGCCGTTGTCTTTAATTGTGATGTGGGTATGTTCTTTTTGCTCAAGCTGTACAATGATTTTCACATCAGCATCATTGTGGACAAGGGCATTTAAAATGAGATTGGTGACTGCTCTTCGTATGAGGACCGTATCAATATTCAGCATGAGCTTGTCTACATTCGTTTGCAGCTCAATGCTTTGATCTGCATATCTCGAATCGTTTAGGATATCAATTAACGTTTTACGCAGCAACGGCACAATGTTCACAAGCTCTTTATGTAGCATCACGTCGTTATTTTTCAGCCTTGTTGTTAAATTTAGATCCTCCATGACATCTTTAATGTACAGTGATTTATTCTCTATGATGCTGGCATAATGCATCATCTCTTGATCTGAAAGAGGATAATTTCGATCCTTCATGATTTCAGCATAGCCTTGAATAGAGGATAATGGCGTTTTAATATCATGAGAAATATGGCTGATCCATTCTTCACGCATTTGTTCTAGTTTGTCTTTTTCTTTTTTGCTTGAAGCGAGCTGCTCTGATAAGTGATTGACATTATAGAAGACATCTTTATAAATTCCTTTAGCAGGCAGATTTGTCGTGTAATCTCCATTTGCCAGCCGCTGGATGCTATGAATGGCACGGCCGAGCGGTTTTGTGAGCTGCCGGCTGAATAAGTAACCAATGAGTAATGCTATGATGGCATCAATTGATAATAAAATCATCGTCCCGATATTGAATCTTGTTACTAAATCCTTCGTGTCAAACGAGAATAGGTATTTTCCGATGGAAGGGTCTTTAAAACCGATAAAGTAGCTGTATTCTTTGCCCTTTACTTTTTTTCCGCCAGCATAAATGGTCGATAATAATTGCTTATCTTTATATTTATGTAAGTTCACGATTTCTATCGGTGTATATTTGTTCTTTAATCCTTTAGGTGCCTGCGCATGATACACGTTTTGGCCATTTTCGTCTAAAATTTGAATCCATGCATTCTGTTGTTTTAAGGCTTTCTGCCCTTCTTTGTTTACGGTTATCCCTTGATCAGAAAAAGAGATGTATTGTTCAAATGATCTTGTGAAGGTTTCGGGCGTATTTTCCTCGTTATGCTGGCTGTTTGCCTGAAGTACGAGCCAAATCATAAATACGAATAAGTTGATAAAGACCGTGATAATGGTCACGATAATGACAGAGACCATATACCTGCCTGTTAATCGCCATTTCATCCTTACGCATCCTTTACAACAAATTTATAGCCAAGCCCTTTGACTGTGACGAGAAACTCTGGTGTGGACGGGGAATTTTCTATTTTTTCCCGAAGTCTTCGGATATGAACCATCACCGTATTGTCAGAACCGAAGAAGTCTTCCCCCCAAACAGTTTGATAAAGCGTTTCTTTACTGATGATGCGGTTCGGGTGCTGCAAGAAGTAGGTCATCAGCAGAAGCTCTTTCGGCGTGAGCTCAATGACCGCGCCATTTTTCTTCAGTTCTGCTTGCTGCTCGTTTAACTCAAACGGCCCTTTTTTGATGACGGGATCCGCTTGAGATGACTGCAAGTATGAGAGCCGTCTTAGCTGCGCTTTCACCCGGTAGGCAACTTCCTTTGGACTGAACGGTTTTGTAATGTAGTCATCCCCGCCGATGGCAAGTCCTACAATTTTGTCTGTTTCCTCTCCCTTTGCTGATAAAAAGATAATCGGAACATGGGAGGTCTCTCTAATTTGTCTGCAAATATCATAGCCTTCACCGTCTGGCAGCATAATATCAAGTATGACAAGATCAGGCTGTTCTTGATGGAATTTCGTGAGCCCATCACGGGCAGTTGAAGCTGTTATAACGCGATCAATGCCTTCTCTTGTTAATACTGTGTTGATTAATTCTAAAATTTCTTTTTCGTCATCGATCATTAATACTTTGCTTTGATGCTTTGGCATACATTGATCACTCTCCTGAAGTCATTGCCATTATTATACCCAATGTAAGAACATAGTGAAAAAATCAACTTCCTATTTGCATAAAAAAAGCCAATTTTCTTTTGAAATGAGAAAATTGGCTTTTGGTGATTCAATTGATTCTAGCGTTTGACTACAAATGTTGTCACACTTTGAGCCGGGAGATGAGCCCAAAATTGATTACCTGATATATTTAAGTCTGTACCGGGCTGAAGGTTGCTGTTGCTACTTGTAATCCATCTTGATGCTTGCGAAGCAGTTCCATTTTGCATCACAAAGTGCTGATTGACTCCTGTATTGTTTTTGTTAATCGCGACAATGACAACCTGATTGTTTCCTTTGTAGGCAGATACGAAAACATTTGGTTCAGGACTTTTCGTTGCATCAATTCTGACGTATCCTGGGCGTACAAACTTGGAGAAATGCGCCATGTTGTAACCGCGTTTACTGATCAGGCCATCTTCCTTCATAGGGCCGTAGGATCTGCGGATGTACCACCAAACATATGCCTGAAAGTCCCCTTCTACCATCGAATGGTGAATATGCTCTGAAACCCCTAATGCCTCAGGCCAGCGGTCCGCTGAATTGTTATCGCTATTCGGGTAGTAGACCTCTGTCATCCAAAGCTCCTTCCCCCCTCCTTTTTGTTTGAACAGAGGATATGGAAGCTGGCTGATTTGAGTTCCGTACAAATGGGCTCCGAGAATGTCCATATTTCCAAGCGCTTGCGGATCATTTAAGATAGGATCTGATATATTTTTAAGGTATTGAAAGGATTCTGGCGCAATCACGCGGGCATTAATGGAGCCGGCATTTTCTCTCATGAAACGCAGGATTTCCTGAGGAGTCCACCATGTCCATTCATGTGCATAATCAGGCTCGTTTTGTACTGATATCGCATAGAGATTGACGCCATTATTTTTCATATACGTCACAAAATCGTTCAGATGCTGAGCATATGCAGCGTATTGATTGTATCTCAGCCGCTTTGCAGTTGTACCATTACGGTTGAAAGTCTCGACCATATGGCTTGGAGGATTCCAAGGTGAAGCGATCACTAAAGCTCCATGCTCTATTGCTCTTTTGGCTGTGGCGACCTCTCTGTGCCAATTATTTCTGTTCTCATCTACAAAAATTCTTAGAATGGAAAACCCTAATTGATTCTGCCCATTGCCAAAAGCGGTTTCCCTTTGAGGTGCGGTCAAATCACCAATCCAAGCCGGGTGGTTCATTCCGCCAAAGCCGCGAATCACTTGTCTTTCTGCATTGATATTAATATTGGCATCTGCTGCTGAAACTTCAGTTGCGCCAGGTCCGATGAACATGACAGACAGCATGGTGAAGCAGATCAATAAAGTACAGATTGTTTTTTTGATCATTGACATCAAATTTTTCCACTCTCCTATCATTTTCTCATCCTTTGTTATTGAGTAAACCGCCAGGAATCAAACTGAAATAGGTTTGCACCTGTTCCAGTAAAGACAAAAAATACGTTGTGCACGCCAGCTGCTCCGTTTACAGTTGTTTCTACTTCTCGCCAGTTGTTCGTTCCGCCTGTGGAAGGGACATTTAATGTTCCGACGAGTCTGCCGTCAGGGCTTCCGAGGCGTACTTCTATTTTTCCGCCTGCATTTGATGCTACATTCGCTTTAAATGTTCTTGCGCCGTTTGATCCGAAATCGACGTTACTGGCAGCCACCCAATCTCCGTTTTGAATGTTTGTGACATGCTGGTTATTGACCGGTCCGCCTGGAGCTGAAGAGGCCTCTGTCAAAATGCGTCCATTCCATGCAAATGTTTCAGCTTCTACCCGCTGATAAGGATTCAGGTTGGAAAGCTGTTTGACCCCTTCAAAATTGGCTGCAACCTCTCGAAGGGAGCCGTCAGCATTATGCACAAGCTTATTAATATGCGGAGATCTGTAGCCTTTTCCTGCCCCGTATAAAGCAGAGCTGACCGTTTGGGTATGATACACGACATACCACTCGTTTTTAAAATTGAACACCGCATGATGGTTGTTACCGCCGCCGCCAAAAAATGCACCCGGATTTTTCAGGAAGTGCCCTCTATACGTAAAGGGACCCATCGGACTTGAGCTCGTCATATAACCGATCTCACCAGGTGGTTTATCTGCTGGGTGGGAGCCGCCAAAGTTGATGCAATAGGAATAGTAATAGGTTCCGTTATACTTATGCATCCCTGAGTCTTCAAACATAAAAGGAGCATCAATGGTCGAGGCGCTACTGGCAACACTTGTCATATCAGGCCCTAGTTTTAAGACTCTTGCTGTTTTAGGATTGGCCCATTGTCCCTGCGTTGGATTAGAACCGCCTGGTACGCCTCCACCTGCATATAAATAACCAGTGCCGTCATCATCTACAAAAACGGCTGGATCAAACAGCCATACAACCCCGGACATTCCTGGTGTATTTGGCGTGACAAGCGCTTTTCCGATAGGATCTGTCCATGGACCGATTGGGGAATCTGCTGTCAGAACACCAATCCCTCCGCCGCTGTTCGCAAAATAAAGAAAAAATTTATCTTTCCCATTGATTTTTTTCACCGCCGCTGATGGAGCCCAGGAAGCACCTGCCCATTTAGCAATCCCTTTGCCGCCATTTGCCCCATTTGCACCGGCTACTGGAATCGCGCCATGATCTGTCCAGTTCACCATATCTGCTGAAGAGATGACGAAGACCCTATTCAAATTGGCAAAAGAATTATCTTTAATCGTACCGTTGCTGTGATATTCATAGTCATCACTCGACATATAAATGTACACTCTTCCGTTATAGGTGAGCGCAAACGGATCAGCGCCCAAGTGGTGGTCTATGAGCGGGTTTGCATTTCCTACACGTTTTGCAATTGTTGTGCTTGCCGCACTCGCATCATATACCGGTAAACAACTCAGTACCAAAACAAAAATCAATAAACCAACGCCGCACTTCATCCTCGTCCTCATCGTTTCATTTCCTCCTGTTTTCATCTTCCTAATATTGGGGTTTAGGCCCAATTTCAAAATATGTTGATAGATACTGATGAAGAATGAATAGAAAGAATGATTTCTAGTGCAAATCCTTGCTAGAATCACGATGAAAACCCTTACTTTTTGACTAGAAGACAACAAAAAATGCAGTTCTCCTTTTGGAACTGCATTTTCTAAGTTAATTGATGAGTGTTGATCACATATAACGAGCGGTCACCATCTTCTTTCTTGTGTAAAACTCCACTCCGTCTGTTCCATTGGCGTGCAAATCCCCGTAGAAAGAATCCTTCCAGCCGGAAAACGGGAAGAATGCCATTGGTGCGGGAACACCGATATTGACGCCGAGCATCCCTGCTTCAATATTTTCGCGAAATTCTCTGATGCTTGATGCACTGTCTGTGTACAGGCAGGCACCGTTCGCAAATTTTGATTGATTAGACAGGTCGATCGCTTCTGTCAGTGAAGAGACACGAACTATTGATAAGACTGGGGCGAAAATCTCGTCCTGCCAAATTTTCATTTGATTTGTCACATGGTCAAAGATCGTTGGTCCAACGAAATACCCTTTTCCATTTGTTTCGTTATCTTTCCTGCCATCTCGAATGAGACTTGCGCCTTCTTCAATCCCTGACTGAATGTATTGAAGCGTTCGCTCCTTATGTTCCTCTCGAATGACTGGACCAAGAAAGACCTCTTCATTTATTCCGTTTCCAATGACAAGCTCATTCGATTCATCAACTAATTTTTGAATGAGATCATCTGCCACTTCTTCTTCCACTGCGACAACGGCCGCGGCCATGCAGCGCTCTCCTGCTGATCCAAAGGCAGCACCAATGATTTGTTTCGTTGCCGCGTCTAAATCTGCATCTTTGAGGACAATGGAGTGATTCTTTGCGCCAGCAAGTGCTTGGACACGTTTGCCATGCTCTGTGCCTTTTTTATAGACGTATTCTGCAACTGGCTGAGAGCCGACAAATGAAATGGCTTTGACCTTTTGGTGTTCAAGCAGACCATTGACGACATCATGAGCTCCATTGACAATGTTGAGAACCCCTTTTGGAAGACCAGCTTCTTCAAATAATTCGGCTAATCGTGCGGCAAGAATCGGCGTGCGCTCTGAAGGTTTTAAAACAAACGTATTTCCGCAGGCAATGGCAAGCGGGAACATCCAGCAAGGAACCATCATCGGAAAGTTAAATGGTGTAATTCCGCCGATGACGCCAATTGGATAGCGGTACATGCCAGATTCGAGTCCAGATGCGATATCTGGTAATTGTTTTCCCATCATTAAGGTTGGTGCACCAGCGGCAAATTCGACACATTCAATTCCGCGCTGCACTTCTCCTTTTGCTTCTGTGATGCTTTTTCCGTTTTCAATCGTTACGAGTTCAGCCAGCTCATCCCATTTGTCAACGAGTAACTGTTGGTATTTAAATAAAATGCGTGCACGGCGGGGAACGGGAGTTTTCGACCAAGTGGCAAATGCTTCTTGTGCTGCCTGTACCGCATGTTCGACATCTTTTTTTGTTGAAAGCGGCACTTCTGCGATGATCTCGCCAGTAGCTGGGTTATATACTTCCTCTGTTTGACTAGTTTCTGCCTCAATCCATTGTCCGCCAATATAATTTTTCAACATTTGTACATCTGTTTTGGTCATGTTCCCTCTCTCCTTTTTATGAAAAAATGTAGGATTTGTTTAGTTGTCATTGTCTCATCTAACGGGCGCCCATCTGTATACACTCTTTGTCAAATATTATTGTTGTTTTGGTTTACGTTGTGATAAAAGCTTGCTCTAACGTGTGATAGGTTGCCGCCCAGCCATTTGTTTGTGAGAAATGATTCCGGAATGTGATTCACTCATGATTTGTTTTTGATTAACTTTTGGTTAACTTTAGAAAAATCATAATATTAAAAACGCTTTCAGTCAATCCTCTATTTGCAGCATAAAAAAACCTGATGCGCATTGCATCAGGTAGAGGCTGGTTTATTTCTGTAAATTGGTTGATGCGGCATATTGATTCGGATCTGCAAAATGCGAGAGCATCTCACCATGTTCTTCAATGAGTTCATCGCATAATTTGATGATGTCATCAATCGACAGTTCAGCACTTGTGTGTGGATCTAGTAATGCCGCTTGATAAATGTGTTCTTTTTTTCCGCTGATTGCTGCTTCGATGGTCATGAGCTGTGAACTGATATTGGTCCGGTTCAGTCCCGCCAGTTGTTCAGGTATTTCTCCGACATAGCATGGCATGATCCCGCTCCGGTCTGCAACACACGGCACTTCGACACACGCTTTTTCAGGCAGGTTGTGAATGAGGCCACCTGTGTTCAGCACATTCCCGGCAAATTTAAAGGGAACGTTCGTTTCAATCGCTTCAATGATACGTGAACCATATTCTTTTGAGCGGGTATGTGTGATCTGTGTGTTCCCCACTAGATCATGCTTCATTGTATTCCAATTGTTGATTTGTTCCTCGCAGCGTCTCAGGTATTCATCGAGCGGAATGTTAAACTGACCGATTAGTTCTGGGTACCGTGATTTGATGAAATATGGATGGTATTCGGCATTGTGCTCTGAGGATTCTGTGACATAGTAGCCGAATTTATCCATCAGTTCAAAGCGTACCATATCATGATGCCTCGATTGCTGTTTTTCTTTTGCTCGTCTTTTGATTTCTGGATACAAGTCTTTTCCATCCCGTTTTACCTCTAATAACCATGCCATATGGTTAATGCCGGCGATTTTTTCTTCAATGCCTTCATGTTCCATTTCAAGAGATTCAAATAGGTCCTTTGTACAGACTTGCACACTATGACAGAGACCAATCGTTTGAACCTGAGTATAGCGCAGCATCGCACCTGTCAGTGTGGCCATTGGGTTCGTGTAATTTAACAATAAAGCATTTGGACAAACCTCTTCCATGTCCTTTGCAAATTCCAGCATGACAGGAATCGTTCGAAGGGAGCGGAAGATGCCGCCGATCCCTACCGTATCCGCAATCGTTTGTCTTAATCCGTATTTTTTTGGTATTTCAAAATCAATGACAGTACTTGGCCGGTAGCCTCCAACTTGGATGGCATTGATAACATATTTCGCATCCTTTAAGGCTTCTTTCCGGTTGTGATAGGACTGGATGGTCACATTTGCACCGTAATTTGCTTTTAAATGCCGGAGCATCGTTTCTGATTCTTTCAGCCGGTTGTGGTCGATATCATATAATGCGAATTCAAAGCCTGCAAGGGCGGGAACAGACAGACAATCTCCTAATATATTTTTAGCAAACACGGTACTCCCTGCACCGATAAATGTAATTTTAGACATAGACGATTCTCCTTTTTACATCTATATTGGGCTAGCCTTTGACAGAGCCTTGTGAAAGCCCTGCGATAAAATATTTTTGCAAAAGTAAAAACATCGTGACCATTGGCAGCATCGCAATGAGTGCAGCTGCCCCAACGAGCTGAAGCTGATGCTGATTTTGACCAAAAAAATGGGATAAGGCGACTGTGAGTGTATGCATCTCTTTATCTTGCAAAAAGAAGATAGCAAATTGATAGTCGTTCCAAATATACACGCAGGCAATAATTAATACAGAAGCGGTAATGGGCTTCAGAAGCGGAAAAACGACTGTGAAAAAAACTCTGAGTGTCCCTGCACCATCAATACGGGCAGCTTCTTCAAGCTCCTTTGGAATTGTCGACCGGATAAAGCCTGCGTATAAGAAAATTGTCAGCGGCAAAAAAGCAGCCACATTATTTAAAACAGCAATTTGATAGGTGTTCATCATCCCGATTTGAACGACCATTTTATAGAGCGGGACAAGGGCTGTAAGCGGTGGAATGACCATAATGGCAATAAATAAAACATAGACTGCTTTATTCAGCTTTGTGTTCCTTCTTGCGAGCGGATAGGCTGCAAGAGATCCAAACATAATAAGCAATACAGCGGAACTGAACGTAATGATCACTGTATTCAAAAAGGACTGGCCAAGCTGAGCCTCTGTCCATGCTGTGCGGAAGTTTTCAAGATGCAGTGCTTTCGGAAACAGCCATTTTGAACTGAAATCTCCTATCCCCTTTAATGATGTCGTCACCAAAATATAAAATGGAATGAGGTGCAGCAATGTGATCAATAGTGCGAGGAAGGAGTAGCATCTTTTCTTGCGTTTGTAGGCGTTATCCATCACACCTCGGTCTCCTTTCGTTTGAAATAAATCAGCGCTGCGACACTAATGACAAGGATGATGACCGCCATAAACACCCCTTGCGTCGCTGCATAGCCTGCATCCTGACGTTTGAAATACAGATCATACATAAAGGTCGACATGGATTGCGAGGAATCTCCAGGTCCGCCGCCCGTGAGTGCTACAATGACATCAAAGAGCTTGAGCCCGCCAATGACATTCAGCACAACATTAATGGTGATCGACGGCATAAGCAGCGGCAATGTAATCCGCCTGAATTGCTGGAAGCTCGATGCGCCGTCTAATTGAGCCGCTTCATAATAATCCTTAGGAATACTTTGAAGTCCTGCTAAATAAATGATCATCGCAATCCCGACGAATTGATATGTGTTGACAAGCACAATGATCCATGTGTTGAATTGCGGGTTGCCGAGCGCATTTATTTGATCAAATCCAAAAAGCGTCACCACATCATTTAAGGCACCGCCTTGGTAAGCAAACACAAAATACCAAATATAGCCCATCGCAATCGGGCTGATCATGACAGGTAAATAGATGACCGTTCTTGTGATGGCTTTCATCTTTAAGCTTTGATTTAATAAAAGAGCATATCCAAGTCCGATGATATTTTGTAAGACAGTGCTCCCGATTCCATAGAGAAGCGTGTTTTTGACAACAAGCCATGTCGTTTGATCCTGAAGCAGCCGCCCATATTGCCCAAGACCAATCCATTGATAAGTTTGTGAGAAACCGTTCCAATTCGTAAAAGAAAGCTGAATGCCGTTCAAAAAAGGATAAATGATAAAGGTACTGACGACGAGAACAGCTGGCATGTACATCCACCAAAGTGATGAATTCTGGCGTTTTTGTATCTTTTGTTTTGGTAAAGAGGTGAATGCGGCTGGCTGCTTTGCTTTTGTGATGTCATTCATTGGCTTCACTCCTGTTTCAGCATCCATCGGCTATTGTTTTTTCAAACGCTTATATTCCTCTTCCATTTTCTTTGATAACTGTTCTGGTGTGATGGAGCCTGCTAATAATTCTTGACCCGTTGTTGCCATGACCGCCCACATTCCGCTTGGTAAGTATTTTCGATCGAAATACGGTTCAATCTTCACCTGTTCGTATTGATCGTAAATTGCAGAGTAATAGTTTTTCGCTTTCACTTGTTTTAGAGCTGTTTCAGAGGATGTGCCCTCGGCGATTTTTTTTGCGTTTTCAGGTTTTGCTAAAAAATCGATGAATTGTTTTGCTTCTTTTAGATGCTTAGAGTCTTTCCAAGCAGCAACAGTAAAACGTTCTCCGCCAATCCAGCTTTGTTCATCTCCTTCATGAATGGCTGGAACAGGCATCGTGCCTACTTTGATCGATGAATTCAGCTCTGTTGCTTCAGGTCCTAAGGATCCTCCGACAAAGGTGAAGGCGATTTTGTTTTGTGCCATGAGTTCAGGCGCTTGAGAGAGTTTCGCTGTCAGGACATCCTTGTTTAAAAGGTCTTGATCCTTCAGATCTTTCATGAATTGTGCAAGCGGGGTATAGAGAGACCAATCAAATGATCCGTTTTCAAGTTCCTTTCCGTATTGATGCTTTTGATCGGTGATTAATAAAGGCGTCGCCAGCTCATCAAAGACTTGGGCAATATTTGAGTTATCTCCTCCTGGTATCCAGAGCGGCACAACATCTCCTTTGCTCTTTTCTTTCACTGTCAGCAAAGCAGATTTTAATTCATCAAGTGTTCTAGGGACTTCTATGCCATATTCTTTTAATAGATTGGCATTAAAGCTAAGCCCGTCTTTTGCTTGATTCAGCGGGTAAGCGTACACTTTCCCATCTTGGTCTTTTAAAATTTGGTCGAGTGAAGGATCAAGCTGTTTGACCCAATCCATCTCTTTTAAATCAGCCACATACTCGCTATAGCGCAGTTTGGCCCAGCCATGTGTATCAAACAGGTCTGGCATATCGTTTGCTCCCATTTTGACGCGGATCATATCTTCATAGCTGTTGCCTGGGAAATTAGCATCGATTCGAATCTGCTCATGCTTCTTCTCAAACTCACGAATGACTTCTTCAAACGCTTTTCTTTCCCCGCTGTTGCTCATTGTTGAAAATAGCGTCAAGGTGACCTTTCCATTTGCTTCAGATGAGCTGTTATTACCGCAAGCAGACAAAATCATGGTCAAGAACATGGCTGCAGTCAGCAGCATGATTTTTTTATTCATGGTTTCCTCCTTTTGATCACTGAAAATTCAGACGATTATCGGTAGAATTCATGCAGTTGCGGAAACAAAGGAAGTCCATTATACTGGAATTCTATTCTTTTCAAAGAGATAAGAGAGCATAGCGGCAGGCTGCCTTGTTCTTAGCATGATCTGGCCATCATGCTAAGCAGCTTGCTTTCTGCTTTTTTGTCTCTTTTTTGTGTTCTGAAATCTATGGTTCACCCCCTTTCATGGATGAGACATGTACTGCCTCGCTCGATGAGTGTTGTTGGCACGACGACTTTCAGAGGAAGTTTTCTTCCGTTTATTCTCTCAAGCAAAAGCTTCAGACCGACTTCCCCCATTTCTTCTGTATATACTTTGACGGTCGTAAGCGGCGGGCTTGAAAATGACGCGGCTTCAATGTCATTAAACCCAACAATGGATACATCTGAAGGTACGTGTAGACCGGCTTCATGCAGAGCGCGCATTGCGCCGATTGCCATAGAGTCACTTCCAATGAAAAAGGCTTGCGGCAGTTTTCCCTTTTTGATCGCTTGCTGCATAAGCGTATAGCCTTCTTGCATGGAGTATTCACCAATGTGGATGTCTTCCATATGAAGAGCGCCCGCCTCCTGCATTCTTTTCATAAACGTCGTTTGTCTTTCGTCCTCAATCACAGCATTACCTTCAAAATAATGCTCCCGCTCTTTCCCGCCAATATAGCCTAGATGTGTATAGCCGAGAGATTGCAGATGACGAATGGCGCGATCTGCCGCTCTGACAAAATCCACATGTACACAATCATACAGATCTTCATCCGCATAATGATTGATAAAAACAATGTGTTCCATTCGATTTGTCATTTTTTCAACCGTATCGGGGCTGATTCGTCCAATGACGATCAAGCCGTCAATATCCTTTAGCATCGCCCCTTTATCCATGCTTCTTAGGCGAAAGGTATGGAGAGTGGACAGGCCTTGTTTGGCATATTCTTTTTCAATTCCTTTTCGAATCGATGAAAAAAAGGGATCATTTAATTCTTCGTCAATGGATTGAGCGACAACGACACCGATGACTGGGGATTCAGATGGGCTTTTTTCTTCTGCTTGATCGGCTTTTCTTGCTCTCACTGGGGTATAGTTTAACTTCTTAGCAATGTCGAGGATGTTTTGTCTCGTTGCGTGTGAAACGGCAAGCGTTTGATCGCCATTTAACACACGGGATACAGTGGAAACGGACACTTTTGCATCATGAGCAATATCTTTGAGTGTGGTCATAGGCAAACTCCTCATCGTTATTTGACTAAATATTTACTAAAGATATATGAAGGATAACACATAAATAAAGCGCTTTCAATTATGAATTTTTGATTTTTATTTTGTTTTTGGGTAAGTTTTGGTGAATGAATTGTGTTTTAGTAAAATTTGCGTAAAAAGAGAGGATGGTTTTCATCCTCTCTTTTACTAACGTGATTCGATTGAGGCTGTTTCTTTTGCAAATATTTGCTTCATTCTTTCCCAAGCAGTGTCGAGTTCTTTATGAAGTCCAAATAAACCTGAGGTGCCGATGATGTAGATCTCATTTCCAGCCTCAGCAAGCAGCCGGAACGTGCTCTCATTACAAGAGCCGTCTACTTCAATTGAAAACGAGTATCCTTCGTGTTTTTTGATATCTTTCACCTGTTTAATTTTCTGAAGCATTTCTTTAATAAAAGGCTGTCCGGCAAAGCCTGGATCGATCGTCATGATCGTCACTCTGTCTATTAAATGAATAAAGGAATCTAATGCTGCAACAGGTGTGGCGGGATTTAGAACAAAGCCAACCTCACATTTTCTTTGGTGAATATGGCGTATGATTCGAAAGGCATCTTTTTGCACGACTTCTGGGTGTAAACAAATCATCGTTGCGCCTGCATCAATACATGCATCGATTAAAAATTCCTGCGGATGTTCGGCCATTAGATGAACATCAATCGGTAAATTTGTCAGTTTCCGAAGCTGTTCAATGAAAAAGGGTGATAACGTAATATTCTTCACATAATGCCCATCCATCACGTCAACATGGTACCGGTCTGCTCTCGTGTTGAGAAGATGAATTTGTTCACGGAAATGCGTTAGATCCATGCACATCAGTGAAGGTGAAAAAACGGCTGTCATTCTCAGGCTCCTCCTTTTTACAGTTGAAATAAAAACTTGATCAATCCAATCAAGATTCCGATGATACCAAAGTCTGTATCTCCAAACGTTGTCCCTTCAAAGCCAAGGGTTCCTAACACAGGTAATAAACAGGCAGGTAAAAAGGAAAGAAGCAATCCATTTACAAAGGCCCCAGCGACTGCACCTCTTACCCCTCCTGTTGCATTGCCATACACGCCTGCTGTAGCACCGCAAAAAAAGTGCGGGACAAGACCAGGGACAATGACAGTTAAACCAAACAAAGGTAAAAGAAAAATGGATACAATGCCTCCTGCAAAGCTGCATAAAAAACCGATAATGACCGCATTAGGCGCAAATGGAAAAACGGTTGGCGCATCAAGTGCCGGCTTTGCCCCCTTCACGAATCGATCGGCAATCCCTTTAAATGCAGGCACGATCTCGCCAATGGCCATCCGTACCCCTGCTAAAATAATGTACACACCAGCAGCAAACGTAATCGCCTGAATGAGAATGAAGACAGCGAAGTTCGTGCCCCCGCTAATTTGTTCTATATAAGGAATTCCTGCAAACGGTGCAATTGCAAAGAACAGTAAAGCCATCGTAATCGAAATGGCAACAGATGTATCTCTTAGAAAACCGAGTGATTTAGGCACTTGAATGGTTTCCGTTGATTTTTCAGGAGATCCAACCCATTTGCCGATCATTCCCGCAGTAAAATAACCGAAAGTACTGAAGTGTCCGAGCGCGAGATCATTGCTTCCGGTGACTTTCCTCGTAAACGGCTGAAGGATTGCGGGTGCAATGACCATAGCTGCACCTAATATCATTGAGCCAGTGGAGATGAGCAGCCACCCGTGCATGCCGGCTGTCGAGAGAACGACGGCGAGCATCGCCGCCATATACAACGTGTGGTGACCAGTCAAAAAGACGTATTTAAAGGGTGTGAATCTTGCAAGTAACAAATTGACCAGCATACCAAAAATCATGATAAGTGCTGTCTGTGTACCGAATTCCTTTTGAGCAATGGCGGCCATAGCATCTGTATTTGGGACAACCCCTTGAATGTGAAAGGCTGCTTCAAACATCTTTCGAAAAACCCCGAGTGAATCAGAGACGACTGTAGCGCCCGCCCCTAATATTAAGAAACCCATGGTTGTTTTCAAGGTGCCTGACACAGTGTCTGCAGCTGATTTTTTCTGTAAAAGTAAACCGGCTAGTGCAAACAAACCGATGAGAATGGCAGGTGTGCCCAATATATCGTTCATGATCAGTTCTATCATGATGTGAATCCCCCTTTTTCATGACTTAAATATGTTGACGAAGGACGTCTTTAATGGCTTCCTGGTCTAACAAATTGTTTAAGCCAGCCACATTTCTTGTGCCGTCATTCAGCTGGTCAATAATATCAGCTGCTCCGATATAAAGGTCTGCTTGTTCATTTTTACTTGTACTGAGATCGGTATGATCCACTTTAGCTTTAAGACCTAATTCTTCTAATGCTTTTTTGACATTCATTTCTACAATAAAGCTGCTTCCTAACCCGTTTCCACATACAACAAGAATTTTTTTCATTTTCTTACTCCTCCTTTATACTTGTGAAAATTGGTCGATTAGTTTTTGAACCGATGCTAAATCTTCTGCTTCAATCAATTGTTTCGTCCGTTTCTCTTCACTTAACAGCATGGTCAGCTGTTTGAGTGCTTTCAGGTGGCTCATGCTGTCAATAGCCGCTAGCACTATGACGAGCCGCACCTGCTTTTTTCCATCCTTTGAAAACGAAATGGGCTGTTTGAATGACATGAGTGTCATGCTCAATTTGTTCACGCCGTCCTCGGGCCTTGCATGTGGAATGGCCACTTGTGGTGCAATGACAATATAAGGACCATTTTGATGAACAGACTGTATCATGGCTTCTACATAACTTGGTTTAATAGCATGTTGATTAAGTAAAGGCTGCGCCGCTTTTGTAATCGCCTCTTGCCATGTGTCTGCTGTTTGGTGGAGCTTGATGGTTTGTTCTGTTAATAAATCATTTAACACTGGATTCCACCCTTTCTGATAGGATACATATGTGGGATAAAGCAGCTCCCGAATATCATGAAGCAGTGCTTGTTTATTTTGTACGATGGTATGCTGCTGAATGATGTTAAATAAAGCGTTTACATGCTTCTCTTCAATCTTCGTTTCTGAGCCTTTCCCGTATTGAAGTAATGTTTTTTTCTCATAGGCAGTTAAAATAGGATGAACGAGATGAACTGGTTTTCCTTTAAACGAAATAGGTGTTGTGGACACAACGAAATCTGCATCAACGGCTGTTAATTCTTCATATGCACGCTTTGATAACAGTCCGCGTACTTCAATGTAGCCGATTAATTCGAGAAGCTGAGTTTTCAGCATGTTACTTGTGCCGATTCCTTCTCCGCAGACAATGTATACAGAACGCCTGACAATGGATGAAATTCCTTCTCTTCTCATCCAGCTGCCAAAATGCATGGCGAGATATGCAATTTCATGGTCACTCAACTTTGAACAGGCCGCCTTTTCTAAATGACAAGCAACTTTTTGAGTGATTTCAAACACTTCTGGCTGTGCCTTTTTTATAGAATCCGTCAATTCATTGATGATACCAATGTGATAGATGAGCCTGTAATAAGCTGGAATTAAATGCATTGTTAAGTTTTGCTCCAATGCTTTTGGTTCTTGAAAGGTAATACAAGCATATCTCTGAAAGTCAAGTATCATTTGTCTGGCGATGGTGCGAATGAGATGTTCTTCTGGTTTTTTAATTGATGGAAGTTTTTGTTTTTTGGCACTGAGCCATAAGGTGCTAAGAAAATAGATCTCATCATCATGAACAATGAGACTGGCCTCTTTTTGAATCTGCGCCATGAAACGAATAGCAGCCAAGCATTCCTCTGTTTCCTGCAATGTTCGCTTTTCTTCGTTTGAAATGTGTACAGCATGCCCCAGCTTCATCCGCTTGAAGTAGAAAAAGAGATCCAAAGAGAGCTGTTCCAGCATCTCATCTGCAAATTCAAGCTTAAGTTCTTGTTCTGACTGCTGGAGGAGATGGTGTACCCGTTTGGATGAAATAGGTCCCTTTAACCAAAACGACGGAAACGTTTTTTCGTTTTTTATCATGGTGCGAATGAAATGTATATAAGGTTTGAGTGCCAATCGAATGGCCCTTTCGTCTCCTGACATTACATAGCCGCTTGCTGATTGATAGCGGAGTGTGATCTCCTGCTTTGAAAGCGCTTCTTTTAGCTGTTTCATATCCTCGAGCAATGTATTTCGGCTCACCTTTGTCATCTTCATAAAATCATCAATTCTTAGGCAATGCTCGCTGCATGCAATGGATAAAAGCAAAATGGCCCTTCGTTCCTTTACACATGGTTCATAATCGTGACCAATAAGAATGGTATCAGCTTTTTGAATAATGACTTCTTTTTCATGAGGGTTTAAATAATAGCCAAGTTGGCCTTTTCGCTGCACACCACTAAGCTGATGAGTTTCCAGCCAGCTGTTCATTCGTTTGATTTCAGCGTAAACGGTTCGAGTCGAGACATTCATTCGATTCTGTAAATCTTCTATTGATAGATAAGATGTCGTATGAAGCAGCATAGATAGTAACGTCGTGCCCCTTTTGGTTAAGTACAGTTGGAATTCCTCCCTTCTTCCCTTTGGTTATAAGTCTAATCAACTCACATGCATCAAAGAAGCCCAAATGTCTTCAGCACGTGCTGTGCAGCGATTGTGTGCTCTTTTCATTAAGAAAAACACACTATAAGGCTTGTATACAAAGAGTCCTTTGTCTTTTTTACGTGTTTAAGGAGCAATAAAAGCAAAAAACCTTGATTGGTATAAAGCCATTCAAGGTTTTTTCACTTCTTATCATCTTTTATTTTTCCTATACGTGACGATCAAAATTATTTGTTGTTTAAACTAAATCCGAAATCCAAATAGTTTTCAAATGAAAGACAGATACACCAATCCCCTTCTAATGATATAAAGTAGTGATGCTGTGGGATATCTAAAAAATAGACTAGTAACTCTTTTAAATGTTTTAATTCAAACTGGTACCCAAACTCTGTAAGGTTATCCCCTATGTAAATTACTTGTAAGTCATTAGCTAAATATTTTTCTTTTAATTCAGTTATAAATAGAGGAGCATCAGAAAGTAACGATTCATTATTTGAGCTCTTACTATGGTGTTTATTGGTTTGTAACCAATTTATTTTTGAAACAGCAAAAACAAATTTTTGTTCTATTAAATCTAAATAAATTTCTGGATTTTCATGTACTTTGACATATTTAAGTAGGTCTTTTAATTCCAAATCCTTTATTAGATCTTCATCATAAGAATTCAATAAAATGAACCCCTTTATCTAAATGTATTTATTTAACTACCTTCTTGTCAAAATTCATAGGAATCGCTGTGAGGTCTAACCAGCATTGATTATGGACAATATAGGAGGAGTCTCTCTTGTAAACCTTCCAAGATTTCTACAGGCATTTCCCTGACCTTGATATCATCGCCTAGGAAAAATAGCCAATTTGTTATTTCGGTTATTTCTTCTGAATGATTAACATCGATAAAAGTCTTTAAAATGGCTGTAGTTTGGTAAGGATTCGTATAAGAAATTGACATTTTGAAAGGATGGTATTTTTTGAACTGTGCAATTGCCTTTGGACCAAGTTCAAGGACAAGGTTGATTACTTCCTCCTGTTTACTTAGTTTTTCTAAAATCTTTTTCCTGCTTAATCTATTTTTTGTAGAGCATGGTTCTACATCTGTGAGGTTGTCGACAGGCAAAATCCGTTTCTTCTCTTCCTTTAAATCAAAGCCTTCAATCAGCCAAAGGCTTTTTTCACGATAAAGATTCAAGAGGTAAATAGGATAGGACTTTATCACGTTCTCCTCTCTCATGGTAATCAGTAAATATCGATCCAAAATAAGCAGTTGGATTAATTTTTCTAACATGGGATGAGGGAGATCTGTCAAATCAAGCAGATCAGGATTATTTGGATTAGTCCCTTCAAATAGCAAGAGGCGATTTAACAGAACAAGGTCATCTTGCTGGGTTTCTGAGATGAGTCCTAGTAATTTTTCAGCTAAAGACTGGCGACTCTTTAAATAAGGGAGTTGTTGGTTTCTTGTGGCCATAAAGGCAATAAAAAGAGCTTTAATCTCATTATCGGTAAAACGAACAGTTGGCAGGACGGAATTGTTCATCACAAAATACCCCCCGTCCCTTCCGACTTCTGCGACAAGCGGCATCCCCATAGCTTCAATTTCTCTGATGTCTCTAATTGCTGTCGAACGAGAGATATTAAATTCTCTCATGATTTCAGAAATTGTAAAGTTGGCGCGGTTGTTGATATACCGCATGATGGTATTAATCCGTTCAACTTTTTTCATCTGGCCCCCCTAAACAGTATCATTTTTTGACATGGTTTAAGCCTATTATATATTTATCAAGTGAAAAGAAAAAACATTTGATCAATTTTTCAAAAGGATGTGTAGAATATGACAGATTATATACTAGAACAAAAAGACAGCTTTCACGTGTTAGGTATTGGAACTGAACTTAAGAGTCATTACACAGACTATGCGGGCATAACGAAGGAAAAAGCAGACTTTTGGCAAGCAGTCACAAAAGAAGGTAAGCTTGACACCTTAAAAGCCATTGCCTCAAATGACTATATTTTTATCGTAAACGAAGCGATAAATAACAAGCTGATGCATTATGTCGGGGTCATGACAGAGGAATCGTTACCAGAAGCGGACAGAGTGATTCAATTTCCTAAAGGGGAATATCTAATCGTTAAAGGGGAAGCTAAAACCGCTGATGACTTGCATCAAACGCTTACTGGTATTGCATTTGGTCAAGTCTTGCCTGAAGCAAAGAATTTCGCCTATGTTGGTGGACCAAATGCAGTGGTAGAGATGGGGCAGCGTAACGGCTTATTACTTGGTGAGATGTGGATTCCTGTTGTACGAAAATAAGAAGGATATGGAGGGATAGAAATGGCCTATATCGTTGATTTTAAAAATGTGTCTACGATTGGTTTAGAGTCTTCACCTGTAGCAGACGCACTTGCTGGCTTACGAGCGAATGAGGCTCGTTACTTTATGAACAAATATAAGCATGAATTGACAGTATTACCTGCCAGCGAAAGTCAGGAGACCCTTGATTATGTGAACCGAGTGTTAAAAGAAGAACGTGAACTAGAGTTTGCAGCCAAACCTTTAGAAACGGCAAGTTTTCAAGTAGAAAATATCAAATGGACCTACGTCTTTTATGAAGATGGTCTTGCAATTAACGTCCTGTATACAGTGGATGACCCGAAAAAACGTGCTGTTGGTTTTAAGCTTTCTGAAGGGATGGAAGTACCAAAGGAATTAGAAGGGAAATTTAAATTTGCTAGGCAGAAGTCTAAACTAGCTGGAACGATTCGTGGGTCATTTTTTAAAATTAAAGGGGAATATTGAACTCGAATTTGTGAATCTGATGAAACAAATAAATTAAAATTATTTCCCCCTTCTAAACAGAGCAGCATTCTCTATGCATTATTAGAGGATATTTTTCTGTTTATTGTACCAACTTTATTTTCTTATGAAGAAGTTATACGATGAGGTCGATCCCCTTTTGGTCGTTTTTTTAATTTGAAGTCCAATAACACAAAAAGACTTGTAAGGCATTAAGCCAATCAAGTTTTTTTTGCGTAATCTCATTAAAAACGAACTAATTTGAATTCATCTTTGAAAGAAAGTCTTGAAAAATTACTTTTACTAGTGAATTCTCAGTAGTAGCCACTACATGATTTACACGTTCTAAAATTTGAGGATGCTTCAATATCAATTTCTTTCCTTCTTCAATTGGGAAACTTCTCAATGTATCAATACAAATCTCAAATAATTCTTTATCATTAGTATTCAACAAATCTATTAAAATATTTAACTCATATTCATTGCACTCATTATCCAGGCAATAAGCAATTTTACGCTGCCACTCTATTGGTTTATTAAGCACCTGATTTGATAGTTCTTCCCAGTCATTTAGGCTAAAATCAGAGAGTATCTCACTAGCAATCAAACACCCGTCATCATACCATGAATCTACTGTTGTATCAACAGATAAAAGATTATCTAATTCTCTAAACATATTGAATCCCCTAATTATGAAATTACTCTGAGGACACATTCGAGTACCTACAGCCCCAAAAATTGATCATAAACGAGTAAAAACTGAAGAAACTAGCGATGTTAATTTGTTAGTAATTAAGTATCTACTATTTTATTTCCACCAGTTGGATGTAATTTCTTTCAAATGAAATTCTATAAAATCAATCACTTTGGTATAGTCATCCGAGCTGAATTCCTGAATAGGATTGTCCCAATCTGTATTTTTAACTATTAGAACAATATAGTTACCATCAGAAGATAAATCGGGATACCACCCTAAATCCAACGTTATTGATGATTTCTCATGATAAAGTTGTAATAAACTTTCAGTGAACATAAACCATCTATCATCTTCTGTTTCTAACTTTTTAGGGTCAATTTCCCTGAAGTTATTATAACGTACAATCCAACCTTCAGTTATTCTTAAAGGATGAATGTTGAATACAGGGACTTCGAGTTTTATATTTCTTCTCATTATTCTCCAACTTATTCATAAATTTGATAGTAATTTAAGTCCTAATTTATTATTTAGCCTATAAATTATCAATTAGAATTGTCTTTAATCATTCTACTAATTTCAATACTTAGTTGCTCAACTATTTTCAGAGGTTGCTTCTGTCAATTGGCCAATCTATATTTTTCAAAAACCTTCCTTAACACCTCGCTAATAGTTTTCTTATCCTGAGGATACTCTGTAATGTACGTGTTACAGGCTTGCTCAAGATAATAGTAGAATGTCTGATAATCAACAATAACCTCATCATCATGAAGTGCAAATAGTACTCCATGAAAGGGCTCCTCGTCGGGTTCCAGATCATTTGGAAATGTGCAATCCACATCGTTAATTCCATAACCTACCCCCGTAGATAAATGCTGAACAATATTTACAAAGCTATCATCAGTAATGGCATTGAAAAAAGCCACCACAGGAAAGTGTTCATCTCTTAACATTTGAGTTTCTAAAATTTTTTTTAACATACTATCTGAATCCTCCTACCTATAATTCAGGATAAAACGAGGTCACTGCCCCATCCTTATCTGTATAACCTCTCCATTTTATACCTTGTCCATCATAACCTTCCCATTCTCTCCCTAAAACACCTTTTGAAGAAGCATTATTTACAGCTTCTTTTCCTCGTTTAATAAAATCTTCATCAGAAATTAACTTAGGATCATAAACAGTTTTATCAAATGGCTTTGCTTTCCATCCAATTTTTTGACCTGTTTTAGCATCTAAAGAAGGAACTTGGTAAGTTATTTTTTCCACTCCTGGCAAAGCATCATGCTTCTTAACATTTAATATATTTACATCATTTTTCATAAATTCATCTTTGTTATGCGCCCCACCAATTCCTCTTCTCCTTGGAACATTGGGATCAACTTTTCTTATATGATCTTCTAAGCTAGATGAGAACTTAACTTTTTCCCTACCCGTAATTCCCATCTTCCCCCGAAAGCCTTTCGCCCCAAACGGCAAAAGCATCCCCAGAGCCG
>NZ_ASJD01000009.1 GCF_000691165.1 Bacillus safensis FO-36b
TCAAGTATCTTGCCCAGAAGAAGTCACTCCCTCCATTATTGATCATAAAGTCTATTTTACCGTGACCTTCAAAACGGAAAAATAGGCTAAATGATTTAAAAAATGGAATAGACTCTCTATTTAAAGGTCAAATAAAATAAGCTAGACAATGCACTTTGCTTTGTCCAGCCATACATTTATTTTATTTATAATCATTGATCGGTCCTTTATCCATCAAAACATCAATTTCATTAGATGACTTCATTTTTAATTTAGGTCTGCGCTCGGAATTGGGTTTGCTGTAAAGCTCTAGCGGACGGATGATCACACCATCATTTGTATTTTGAAGCATCCCCGGCACACAAGAATAAATCCGATCATTATCATTCGCATGTTTGGCATGAATTGTCACAGACGTTCCTTGGTGATTATCGATACTCATAGATACCCTATATCTATAAAAGGAACCTGTTCCGTTTGATTGAGCAGAATAAACAACCGGAACAATAGCAAGGATATCGTCATTTAACCGTAATTTAATGACTTCTGTTTTCAGCGAATCACGGTCTCTACCGACATCTCCCATATGCTCTACAGCTCCGTTACCGTAACTTTTGAGAGCTGGAACACCTTTTGCGCCAAACATGGCCACATCTATTTGTTTTCCTGCCTTCGTATAGACCAATGCATAAATATCATAATCCGTTCCAGACTCCCAGGATACTGTAGCTGTAATCTCAGGCGTTTTTTCAATGATGATCGGTTTATGACCTTTGTCTAGACTAATTTTACCTTGAACTTTCTCTAAGCTAATAGGTGCAGCCACTTTCTCTTTAGCGGCTGTCTTCATTGGAGCAGGCTCATCAATTTGTTTTTCAGAAGCCATTTGAGGAGGTGAAGAAACATCTTGTACAACAGGTTCAACCTCCACCCCATAAAGCTTGCATAGCCCTTCCAATCCAGAATTGAAGCCACGCCAGATGGATCGTGCTTTCGTTTCACTATTTCTGATATACAGCTCTACTACGACAATCCCTTTTTCATTTGTAAATTTTACTGGTGTTAGGTATAGCACCTCATCACCTGTTCGAATTTCTGCTTGCAGATTCTTCACTTGAGAAAAGCCAATTCCTTGATCCTCTGTTAGTGTAATCGCCATCTTTGTGATTCCAACAGGCACTTTACTCATATCAAAATTCAATTGATGCCTTTTCAACTGATCTGATATCTCTGCTGGTAAAAGTGTCGCGACACCCGTGGCACTCTCCGGCTGATTGTAAAAAATAATGCCATTATCTCCTTGAACTAGATCTGAATCTGTTAAAAGAAACGCAGTTAAAGAAATATCAATTGCAGATGACACTTCATAACTGATGGATACTTGCCCCTTTGGAGAATTTAGTACGGTATTGGCACCCATTTGCAGAGTTTGATTCATTTCAACAACTCCTATTCCTCATCTACCATTTATCGTTTTTATAGATCAATTATACCAAATTGTGTAATAGAACCTATGAATATCTTTATCTCTTTTCAATTTCTGCAATGATATGAGAAAATGCCAACTAAAACAAACTACTCTCGAAAGGAGAATCAATATGTATAAAAAAATCATTCCTGCTGTTATGGTGATATTCGGCTTTTGGATTCTTCTTCAAATATACTTGAACATCAAGATCTTTCACAATCCAATGAACTATTTTGTCCCTATTACCCTCTTCTTCCTTTGTGTTCAGGCTCTATTAAAACATAAACGATGAAAAACCCGAACAAGCATATACCACGCTCATCCGGGCTTCTATTTTCCTTTATTACACTTCTTCACCGTTCGTTGCGATGACGTTTTGATACCAAGTAAACGAATCTTTTTTAAGGCGCTTCATCGAGCCGTTACCTTCGTTGTCGCGGTCAACGTAGATCATGCCGTAGCGTTTTTTCATTTCACCTGTTGTGAATGACACGATATCAATGATGCCCCAAGGTGTGTAGCCAATAAGGTCCACACCGTCGTATTCAATCGCTTTTTTCAGTGCTTCGATATGAGAAGCTAGATATTGAATTCTGTCTGGATCGTGAATAGAACCGTCTTCTTCCACTTGATCTATTGCACCAAATCCATTCTCTACGATGAACAGCGGGATTTGATAGCGATCGTAAAAACGATTCAATGTATACCTTAAGCCTGTCGGGTCAATGGACCAGCCCCAGTCACTTGATTTGATATAAGGGTTATCTACACCATGCGGCAGGGCTCCGTTGACAATGTCTCCGTTGTGATCAGACACCGTATCACTTTTAACCGTTGTCGACATGTAGTAGCTAAAGCCTAGATAATCCACTTTCCCTTTTCTTAAGCTTTCTTCATCGCCTTCTTCAAATGGAATATGATACCCTTCGCGTTCGAATTCTTTTAATGCATAGCTCGGATAGTAGCCGCGAACCTGTACATCTGGGAAGAAATAGCGCTGTCTCATATACTCCTCTGCAAGCATGACATCCTCTGGATTTGAGGAATACGGATAGATTGGCACGTGAGACACCATCGCTCCAATTTGGAAAGCAGGATTGATCTCTTTTCCTTTGGCTACTGCCCATGCACTTGCAAGTAATTCATGGTGTCCTGCTTGATACATGACTTCTTTGGCATTTTCGCCTTCTTTGACTGATACCCCTGAATTTGTCCAAAGGAATAGTGGGTTGTTGACATCCATTTTGTTATTGATTTCATTAAATGTCATCCAGTATGTGACCTTGTCCTTGTATCGATTGAAGCACACTTCTGCGAATTTCGCGAAATACTCAGCGACTTTTCGGCTGCGGAACCCGCCGTACTCTCTTGCCAAATGAAGCGGCATCTCAAAGTGAGACAGCGTAATCACAGGCTCGATGCCATGCTTGAGCAGTTCATCAAATACATCATCATAGAATTGTAACCCTGCTTCATTCGGTTCTGCTTCATCTCCCTTAGGGAAAATCCGGCTCCAGCCAATTGATGTACGTAAACATTTTAGACCCATTTCGGCAAACATTGCGATATCTTCCTTATAACGATGATAGAAATCGATCGCTTCATGATTCGGATAAAATTTATCTTCTTCTACCGTTTCAGTTATTTGTCTCGGTACTCCGTGAGCACCTGCTGTCATCACATCTACAACACTTGGTCCTTTTCCTGCTTCATTCCATCCACCTTCAAATTGATGTGCAGCTAATGCTCCGCCCCATAGAAATTCTTTTGGTAATGTCATTATTCATTCCTCCTATTTCACAATTGTGATCATGACGTCTGTTGACTGGCATGTCGATTGTTCTTGTACAATCACATCTTCGTACGCTTGTGTATTGGTGATGATGACGGGTGTGATTGTTTTTAATCCCTTGCTTTCAATGGCTTCTTGATCAAATGTCATCAACAAGTCACCCTTCTTCACCTTGCTGCCTTCTTTGATATGAAGAGTAAATGCTGAGCCATCTAGCGAAACCGTATCAATTCCTACATGAACAAGTAACTCCACACCAAATTCTGAACGCAGTCCAATTGCATGCTTTGTCGGCGCAAGCATGACGACACTGCCATCAAACGGTGCATACAGCTTGTTGTCTGTCGGTTCAATCGCAAATCCTTTGCCCATTGCCCCAGAGCTAAATACGGCATCCGGCACTTCAGATAACGGGAGTACTTTCCCTGCAAGCGGTGCAGGAATGGTTTCTTCATTGTTCATCGAAGCATTCATTTTTTCTCCAACTTGATCTTTATCAGACGTTGCACCGGCTGTCTGTTCCACTGTATCTTCCCCATAACCAAACATTTGAATGAGCACAACTGGTAAGATCAGCGCAATTGCGACACCAATCAATATGCCGATGATCGATGTTGGAAAGTCTGAACTAATTCCATTTACAATCGTCAGTGGACCAGGCAACCCTGCATACGCAAAGTAATAAGGCGTAAAGAAGCTGGCAGCAATGGCCCCGACCGCTCCAGATATACATCCGAAAATAAATGGTTTCTTGAAACGCAAGGTGACCCCATAAATCGCAGGCTCGGTAATTCCAAAGAGACCCGTGATTCCCGCTGACACCCCGACTTTTCGTGTTTCGCGGTTTCTTGCTTTTAAAATAACCCCTAACACTGCGCCGACCTGAGCGATAACAGCGATGGTTTGATATGCCTGGAAGGAGTCACGTCCATATTGTTCAAAGTTGGCGAGCACCATTGGTGTGATGCCCCAGTGAACACCGAAAATGACAAGCACTTGCCAGAAACCTCCGATAATGGCGCCTGCTAAAGCTGGGACATTTTCTGCTAAGACATTGTATCCGTTTGCAATTCCATTTGCGCCTGCTGTCGAAAGTGGACCAATTAATAGAATGGTTAACGGAACCATGACAACCATACAGATAAATGGGACAAATAACGGTTTGACCACCTCGTGAATGCGTTTGTTTAAAAATCTCTCTACATATGAAAGGATCCATACCAAGAATAACGGCGGCAAAACAGATGACGTATAAACCGTTTCAGATAACGCTATGCCTAAAAAGGTAACGCCTTCCCCTGATGCCACGCGTCCAGCAATCTCCGTCCAAGCCGGACTGACAAGCGCTGCTGTACACGCTACTGCGATATACATATTCGTTTTAAAATGCTTGGCAGCTGTAATGGCAATAAAGATAGGCAAGAACGTAAACGGCGCCCAAGAAATAAAGCTAAAGACTTCATACGTTCCCGTTTTCGAGAAGCTTGGAAATAATAAATTAATGAGGATAAGTGCACCTTGTAAAATACCAGCTGCCGCCAAAATATACACAAATGGCGCAAACACAGCAGACATGGTCGCGATGACACGATTCAGCACCGTTCCCTTGTTTTCATTTACCTGGTCATCTTCAGACGGCTGCAGCTGAACAAGGCTGGAAAAATGCTCATAGACCTCACCAACATGCTGACCGATGACGACCTGAAATTGACCGCCGTTTTCCACCACGGTAATGACGCCAGGCATCGCATTGACTGCTTCCTTTGCCTTTGGATTCGAACGTTTCAAGACCAAACGCAGCCGCGTGGCGCATCTTGCGGCACTCACCACATTTTCTTCTCCGCCAACTGCCTCTAAGATGTCTTCTGCAAGCTTTTGATAATCCCTCACTTTTGACATATAAAACCCCCCTTTATCACTACTAGTATATGTACATTATAATTATACCGGTACAATATATCAATACATATATAATTTCAATTGGCATATCAAAGGAAATTTGGTATGTGCTATAATACAAGAACAATAAATCGTGAAAACAAAGAGGAATGGCCATGTTAAAGTATCAACAAATTGCGAGCGATATTGAAAAATATATTGTCACCCATGAGCTGCAGCAAGGGGATAAGCTCCCTGTACTCGAAACACTCATGAGCCAATTTGCTGTGAGCAAAAGTACCATTATCAAATCATTAGACTTACTCGAAAGAAAAGGAATTATCTATCAAGTGAGGGGCAGCGGCATCTTTGTTCGAAGACACCGCCGTAAGGGCTACATCAGCCTTTTATCCAACCAAGGGTTTAAAAAAGATTTAGAGGAATTTCAACTGACATCAGAAGTTTTAATGCTAGACACCATCAAGCCGTCCGAAGAAGCTGCACTTAATTTGAACATTGAACAAGATGAAGATGTCTTTTATCTAAAACGCATTCGTTACATCAATGGGCAAACGTTATGTTTAGAAGAATCCTATTACCGAAAAACGATCATTCCCTATCTCAACACAGAAATTGCTGCCGACTCTGTTTTTAAATTCATCAGTGAAGGGCTTGGACTCAAAGTCGGCTTCTCCGATATGTACTTACAAGTAGGCAAACTTAATGAAACCGAAGCAAAGCACCTCGGACTTAAGCAAGACGATCCCGCTCTCCGCGTCGAGACGGTCTTTCATCTCACAAACGGCCAGCCCTTCGACTTCTCGAAAATCACGTATAACTACATGCAATCCCAATTTTTTATTCAAGCGAATAATTATTATGGGTGATGGATGGAAAAAGCCCCCTGGTGTCAGGAGGCTTTCTTACTTTTATCTTTTAACCTTTAAACATTCCATCCTTCTTTCTTGAGAAGATAGGCCATCAATCCCAACATCACCATAATAAATGTCTATGTGATTTCCTTTGCCAATTAGAGCAACTGGAAAAGCATGCTGGTCTTGCAGACACTTTTCAAACTCATCTGGATGAATTTCGACTTCAATTTCATGTCCAATGAACGCATATTCAAACGTCATCGTATGATAAAGATCCACAAGACAGCGTATGATCTCCTGCTGAAGATGAATGACATCATGAGAAACAACCTCTGTCCAATTTAAACTGAGAACGAATCCTACGAAACCCGTTTCTTTTTGTATGTTGATTGTCCTTCCTTTTCGATCTGAACTTCTGCCTGACAATTCAAACTCTGTATAATAACCAGAAAAATCATCGTCTTTGATGATGTTCTCTTTAACACTGTGTTCAATCCATGTTTCTCCGTCAGGGTCCAGACTAAACTTTACTTTCTTAATAGACATGTCTTTTTGAAGAAGATAATCAATCAATTGGCGAAAAGTATTTGGTATATGAATGTCTTCATAAAAAACGAGTCCGATATTGATATACCCACCTGTAGTTATGTCATATCCCTCGCTTCATTTTTTCTTTCATTATACTTTACTTAAACTATTATTCTATGAAAACTCCCTCTCTTACATGAACACTTGCGATTTAAACCATCAAAAAGATTCATTTTACGAATGCATCAAACAAACTTATGATTAACGTAACAAGAGTGTATAGGAGGGTTCGTCACATGGGAGACATTAGAGTGTATCATGTCGATGCGTTTACAACTGAGAAATTTGGAGGAAATGCCGCTGGGGTGGTGTTGGATGGTGAGTTTTTAACAGAAGATGATATGCAGAGCATCGCCAAGGAGTTGAATTTACCGGAATCCGTCTTCTTGCTTCCTGCCCATGATAAGAAAGCCGATTATCGCGTCAAATACTTCACACCGACGGAAGAGGTCAATTTTTGCGGGCATGCGACTGTTGGATTGACTTGGCTTCTAGCAACGGAGCTAGGGCTGGCTAAAGAGAGATCAGGGATCGTGTTAGAAACAAAGATCGGCAATGTGCCTGTTGAATGGCACGAAGAAAAAGGCAAGGTCGTTGATGTGGAAATGACGCAGGTGCCACCGAGGACGCGAGATTTTGTCATCGATTTAGAAGAGCTTAGTGACATGCTTGGTGTGAGCAGTGACCGCATCGATCCATCCTATCCTATCAAATTAGCAAACACCGGAAACTGGCATCTTCTTGTGCCGATGAAGCACCAACAGGACATTGATCAAGCGGCACCGAACTTAGCGGCTTTAGCTAAAATGAATAAAGAGCATGGCATCTCGACAACCCACCTTTATACGTTCCACACCTCAAAAGAATGCGATCTTTATACGAGGGATTTTGCACCTGGGATTGGTATACCAGAAGATCCTGTGACGGGGGCAGCAAACGGGGCGTTGGCTGGATATCTTTATTTGGAGGGTATCATTTCTCAGCAAGAAATCACTCACCTGAACATTGCCCAAGGGGATGCCATCGGCAGACCTGGCATGCTTCGTATCACAGTCATTCCGAATGAATCAAAGCCGGTGATTAAAGTGGCAGGCGCAGCTGTCATCACGATCCGCGGCGTGTTAACTTTATAAAACATCAGCTTGAATGGGGACTTCCTGTTCAAGCTGATTCTATTTAAAATGATTTTTGACCGTTTCGATCCATCTTTTGGCCGATGGGGAAGCTGCTTTGAATGATTTGAGCGCCAGGTTGACCTCACGAAAGACGCTCGTCTCCAGTGGAATGACTTTCGTATGAGGTATGTGCGGCGGCAAAACCAATTTTGGAATGATCGTGACCCCAAGTCCTTCTTGAACCATAGAAATAAGCGTATTGTTGTCTTCAATTTCAAACAAAACATGAGGCTTCACGCCGCCTCTTTCTTTTAACAGCTTCTTGACGAGTATGTCACAGCCCGCTTTCGGCATGATAAAGGCTTCATCATGTAACGAGTCCACTTCAATCACTTTCTTCGTATGAAAGCGATGATTCTCTTGTATGAGCACCACCAATTCATCCTGAAAAAGTGGAACGGTCTCAAATTCCCTCGATGACTGCGTTAAAAAACCAACATCAACCGTGCCAGAAGTGATCCATTCCTCAATCTCCTCATAACCGCCTTCATATAACTCCAGCTTGATATGCGGATAGATTTGCGTAAAACGATGAATAAGGCGTGGAAGGACATTTGAAGAAAAACTAGGGAATGTCCCTATCTTGATACTCCCCACTTCCATCCCTTGAATGAGCGCCGCCTCCTGCTCAAGCAATGCCGCATGATGCATGATTTGCCGGATATGCGGCATCACCCGCTCACCTGCGTCCGTTAACGAAAGCCCGTTTCGATTCCGCCGAAGCAGCACAATCCCGAGTTCCGACTCAAGCTTCGCAATATTATGACTCACCCCAGATTGCGTCAGCCCAAGCTTCTCCCCTGCTTTTGTAAAACTGCCGCACTCGACGACTGTTAGAAATACTTTGTATTGGAATGTGATCAGTGTGCTCACCTCACAAGCTCATATTAGATCTTGGCAAAATCTACTGTTAGATATTTCTTTGATTTTTCGATTTAAATGTTGTTCTATCAATTGAAGGCAAGTCTTCTGAATCCATAAACGTTGAAATGTAAAGAGCTGTTCTTTTTCATCACCATGCAAATCTTCATCTTTCTCCAACTGAAAATCCGTTAAGTCCATTTTTTCATGAACGTGCATATTAGTAAAAACATGAGCATTGTGAAAATCGTGCATATGCTCTACTAAAGATGAGATTGTGGTGATAAAATCATCAAATGTATCTTCTTCAAGCGTTTTTTTGAGATCCAGATTACTATGGACATCAATTGAAATATAATTATCTCTTTCATCTAATTCTTCTCGGGTAGCTAGCGGGTTATCATGGGTCGTTGCTTTTCTATTTAAATCTGTAATGGAGAAATAAATAATGATTTCTTTTTTATCGAGAAATTCATACTCCCATAATTCTGCATCTCTTAATCTTATGATGCGAGTGAGGTTGTCCAATTTTTAAACCTCCAATTAATTCGTCGTTGCCGACGACGAAGACCTAGACGCAGCTTCATCAGCTTTCACACAATCAATCGCAACAACGAGCGCAATCATCACAGGCTCCATTTCTTCTTTCAAAATATCAACCTTATAGCTGTCACCCCAAGTAAACCATTCCTTCTTCACCTGACCAATCACTTCGCCGTTCTGGAGCACCTGAAAATTCATATCCCACCAGTTACCTTGCACTTCGATCCCAGCAGCATCAATTGAATATTTTGCTTTAAAGAACGTAAACTCTTTTTTAATCGTCAATACCTCTTGACCACCAACTTCTACTAAAAACTTCGGTAAAAAGGTAAACATTTTCTTCGTAATCACAGCGATTTCATCTCGTTCTGTATTCAAAATGGTAAACGTCTTCGGCATCTTCATAAAGCTGCCTTCGACCACATATACATCATTCTCCTGCTGATCCTTTACCGTAAACCTGCCGCTCAGACTAAATACTTTCTGCTTCATATAAAGCTGCTTCATATGTACCTCCGATTCAGTTCAAAAATTTATCCGTTCTTACCTTACCCCTGATTATACCAAAAAATAGAATGTACAAAAAACCACCTGCTATCAGGTGGTTTTCGATTACTGATCCATTTTCAGAGATTCTTGTTCATATGTTTGAAAAGCATCTTCCATTCCCATGATGACCTCTTTAATTTTGACATAACCACTTGTGTAAGGAATAGAATCTCTAATCTCTTCCCACATAAAATGATAGAATTTCAGGTCATCCGTTTCACACATCACAAAATCTGTGTACTCCTTACCTGGAAGAGCTTCAGCATCAAAAAAGCGCACTGTCACATGTTCTTTATATTTCTGCATCAACTCTTGCAGCGAAGCCGCATGGGTTCTTCGCTCCTCTCGTGGCAAAGCAAGCCAAGATGGATAGAACTCTAATAAAACAACCATCATATATTTCATCATCATACCCCCGATTCTTCTATGATGTGATGATTGTACGTCAGATCTAGGGAGTGTGCATTAACATAGGTTAATGTTCAGCAGGATGGAGCAGCCTGCTCAGCGAAACCGGAGAAATACCAATATATGAGGCAATATGATATTGAGCGATTCGTTGATGTAACCCGGGATATTTCAATAAAAACGCCTGATATCGCTCAATTGCGGGCAAATAGAGCAGTTCCCTCTCACGCTTTTCCTTTCTCGTATAAAGCCTTTCTACACTAACCCGAACAAACCGCTCCCACATATGACTTCTGTCCATCAACATTTGAAGCAGATCATACGGAATTTCAATCACGATAGAATCCTCCATTGCTTCAATCGAATAAGGAGAAAGCTGCCCGTTGATCATACTTGCATAAGAAGTAGCAAAATCATCTTCCAACGTAAAAGCCACATTGTACTCCCTTCCATCCGGTAACAAATAGAAGAGACGGAAGAGCCCCGTTATGCAGAAATAAGCATGCTTCACTGGATCGCCAGCTTTGATCATGCATGTACCTGCTTTTAATTGTTTAATCGTTGTTCCATCTTTGAAGGCTTGCCAATGATTTTGTTCGATTGGATATTTGGATATTTTGGTTTTGAAAGTGTCGTATGGATCAGTTATTTTGTCCATATGTTTTTTACCTCCTAATAAGGAAAACTCGATAAAAAATTTATCAGAAAACACTCAAGTCTACTTGGGATTTTTTTATTATCAATGCCAAAAATAAGTCTGTCACAATCCGTGAGGCAAAAAAAGTCTCGTTTGAGGGAAATCACTCAAATGAGACTTTTTTTAGTTATTATTTAATACCCATTTACAAAATAAGCAATGGTTTCTAATTCATCTTCTTTCAGTTCTCTGTTCACATAATTTTGATATTCTTTCGTGATTTTCTGCTGATCTCCACCACATAGATCAGTGAATTTCGCTATCATCCGAACTTTGTCTGTTTCCTGACGAAACTCCTCTTTTGTCCACGGTCTTTGGTGTGAAGGAATATACGTATCGGCATCAAAAGCATCTAACTCATCTAAAAGACGCAATATTTCTTTCACCGTATAATGAACTTTTTCGGCATACATTTTCGGATAAATGCAATCACCAAGAAAAAGAATTTTCTCTTCTTTCACATACACGATCACTGAATCTGCCGCATGATCGCCTCCAACATGTTGCACGATGCAAGTGACCCCGCCAAGATCAATCTCCATCCGACGATCAAACGTGACATCCGGTAAAACCACCTGAATATCTCGATGACCCTGATATTCTTCCTTAATGGCCTTCGCGCAGAACTCAATCTCCGTTCCTTCCCTCACCCGCTCATCAATCGCCTCATCTGACCACGAAAACGGAACAAGCTCCTCCATTTCCTTTCTTGTCTGTGCAGAAGCAATTGAAACCGTATCAGGCAGCGCAGGCAGACCAAAAATATGATCCCAATGCCAATGCGTGAGGACAACCATATCAGGCTTGGCGTTCTCGTGCTTTAAAGTTCTTTGGATGAAATAGTTCGCATGATCTTCTGAGTTACCCGCATCGATCATTAATGTTTTGTTATTGCCAACGACCATGCCTAGGATGGGGCGGTCGGTGAGTGATACTGGTGTGATGTACCAAAAACTCTGACCTATTTTTTTAATTGAGTGCAAAGGTGCTTCCTACTTTCTGTCATTATTTTTTAAATTGAATCACGTTTTTTCCCATCGTTCTACTGTTTAAGTATATCGAATTTCATTACTCGAAGTAGCACGCGAAGCCAATATTGTTACAATGATCGCGATTGCAACGCCTAAAGCACCTGCCCAAGTAACGGAAGATAGAGAAACCCTCTCTACAAAGATACCTCCAATAGCTGCACCTGCGGCCATCGCCAATTGCATCATTGACTGATTGAGACCTAATAGTATACCTGATGACTCTGGCTCTATTGTAGCTAAGTGGTATTGTTGAGTCGGGCCAGAAGACCATGCAGCAAATGACCATAATATTAAAATGAGCAATACTCCAACATAAGAATGCGTAACTAGTGAGAGCAATATGAGCATGATGACATGTAATGTCATTCCACTAATCAGCGTAAAATTCACACCCCATCGATCGGTACTAAATCCACCAAACTTTGACCCAACTAGACTAGCAATCCCGAATACGAGGAGAACTCCACTCAGCAATTTGCTGCTTACACCTGATATATTTAAAAGGTAAGGGGATAGGTAGGTATAGGCAATTGAATAACCACCAAGCCAGAAAAAGGTGATGGCTAATCCCAACACTACTTTTGGTTTTTTAAAAAGAGCGAGTTGTTGAATTAAAGGTACGGGTTTATCCCCTTGGATTTTTGGAATCGTAAGAGAAATTATCACCATGGCTAATAATCCGAGTAAGGCTATTCCTCCAAATACAGCTTTCCAACCAAAGAAATCACTAGTCATTCTCCCCAGTGGGACTCCAATGATCAATGATGCTGTAAATCCCATTACTACTGTAGCAATAGCGGTACCTTGCTTACCTTTTGGTGCAATTTTTTCAGCAATTGTTAATGCAGTAACTACGACCATCCCCGCTCCAAGAGCCATAATAATTCTTGACACAATAAATAATTGATACCCAGGGAGGACGAATGCCAGAATATTACCTAGAATAAAAACGCTAAGTGAAAATAACATTAACTTGCGTTTATTCATTCCCGATGTTAAAGCCATTAATACTGGGGTGAAGATGGCATACACAAGAGAAAAAATCGTAATTAACTGGCCAGCTGCAGCTATCGTAATCCCTAATGATTCAGAAATATTATCCAAAATACCAGAGATGATATACTCTGATGTACCAACTAAAAAACTTACAATAGCTAAAATGTAAATCTTTACAGTGTTTGACAATGTAGATCACTCCTTATATATAATACATTTACATATCTAGAATTGTTAATATGTATGGACAAAAAAACATATTACGATAAGTCGATTTGTATTTAATAAATGAATGAAACTGAATTCTGATGTATGAATTCAGTTCATTTATTAAATATTTTTTTCTAGAATCTCAGCAATTTTTTTTATGGCATTTTCATCTCTTTTATAATACGTGTATTTACCTATACGCTCTGTCGTAATTAATCCAGCTCGAAGTAAAATTGAAAGGTATTGAGATGCTGTTGATTGCGTCATTTTCAATTTATCTGTTATTTGACTAACACATACCCCTGTAGTATTCATATCAATCCCTTCATGGGGTGTAAAATGACGATCAGGTTCCTTTAACCATTGTAAAATTTGCAATCTGGATTCATTGGATAAGGCTTTGAAAACTTCTATTGGCTCCATACACCCCATTATATCGATAAATAACGATATGTCAACATGTGTTGTTTGAGATTCCTTACAACTTTCTGTTTTCCTAGGTAATTTCTCGCCGCTTTAGGCTTAATCGTGTTTTTTTGCGGAGTGGTGGGGAAAACCCTATATCTTCTTTCCTGCTGGCAATGGAGATGTTTGATGGGAAAGGGTTAGAGTACTTTTTTGCGGCTTGTACAGATGAATTTATTCTTCTCATCCCTCACTTACTTATGATACGGTTCTGCGAACTTTATTAGGTGGTAAAACATTATCAGAAGAAAACCAAAAGGTAATCTTTTTGATATCCTTCTGGTTCTCCTCCATTTGTATTTCTTTTATTAAAGATCTAACAGTACCTTTTTCATCATCACTAACTATCGTTTTAAGTGCATATATAACTTCATCTTTATTAACAGAACGTTCATTACTCGAAATTTTAATTTCTGATTTCCTAATACTCTCTTAATTCGTCATACCAGCGCTGTATTACTGTATCTTCTATATCCTCAATCATTTTATTAGCTTCAAGCACAAAACGGACTCTAATATTTGGAAATGAAAAAATCTTGTTTATAACTCTTTCCCTCTTTCTTCAATAATTCTTTTATCATAGGCGATAGGTAAACACCTTCTAGCACTTGTTTCAGTACATAAGGGTTAAAATATGGTTTCCATGACTGATTACTTTTCACCCTTTGGGTTTGTTAGTTTGCATTGTTTATAAAACCTATTTCGTAACCTTCTTTATCTTCCGTACTAAATCTTTTAACCACATATTGAGCAAAATCTTTTTCAAGATCATCAGGAAAGTCATTATCGACTAAAATAATCTGATGTTCAATCCCCTTTTCAAGAAAGCCATTTGACATTTTTTGTAGATAATCATAGATTCTGATATACTTTTTCGGGTCATCTAGCCCTTCTATTTTACTTTCTTTGGCACCATCAGCGTCTTCACTATATTTTTTTGTTTTACCTAGATATTTGCCAATAGTATCAAGCATTATTAAGCTTGGAAAATTAGTTTCGTTAATCAAGCTATTCTTTAATATACTTGTAATATAACCCACAGAAACTAAAGTTCTTAGACCTCCCGAAGTTAAATCTACATATTCTCTATCTCTAACAATTGGTAAAAATGTTTTTTCACTAAAACTTATCCCATAGGCATTCTTTATTGGAATATACTCTAAAAACTCTTTTAAGTATGTCCCTAAATCACTTAATGTTTCTTCTACAGACGGTGTTTGTTCTTTTAATGATTTTAATCTAGAATCCAACTCACTAATCTGCTTATTGATTACCTCTTGTTTTTGTTTTAATTCACTTAATTGTGACCTTACCTTTAAAAAGTATTTCACCTTATCAAGTTGTTCTTTATAACTCGATAATTCTGAAATCACCATATCCCTCTGGCTTATATAAGGAGAAATAAAAGTTTCGGCTTTAGTGTCTAGAATACTCTTTGCTTTATCTAATTGAGTTCTATTTGATCTTATTACATCTTCGATTATAAATAGTTCATCTCGTAACTCATCTACAATTTTATTCAAGTCTTTAGATCTGTTTTTTATACTATTGATTTCTTTTTTTAGAACATCTTCATTGTGCTCGATAAAATGTTTTTTTATTTCTGATGTTTCCATCTTAGAATCACACAAAGGACATTCAACTACCTTATAATTTAGCATTGGCATACTATCCTTAACTTGTAAAACAGTTTGTAATTTATTTATATCATTGTAATACTCTTTTCTTAGTCTGAGGTTTTGCTCTAACAGAGCCTCTTTGTGAGATTTTTTTGAAAATAGAATATTTATTTTTTGCTCTATTTCAAGTACTATAGATCGTAATTCCTCCATTTCAGCATTATTTGACTTCATTTTGTCAGTTATTTTATTTTTTTCTTTTTCGAGAAAAATTAGCTTTTCATTTAACTCTTCTTTTTCAGCTTGCAGCGAACGCTCAGTTGAAAGTTTTGTTTCAAGTAAAAACGCAGAAACTGACACATACTTATTTTCAATTTCTTTCTTTTCTCTAACTTTTTCTCCTATCATATTTTGCAATTCTGTGATTTGTGTATCTAGCACATTATGTAAAAATTTAAATGTTTCTTTGTTTTTAGCCATTAATGAATAATTTTTTCTATCCAATAAGTCTCTACTTCCAACATCGTCTTGATCAAAATAACAATACTTAAATATATCTCTAAAGCTTAACCTTACCATAGGAGAATTATCCTTAGAGGGGGATTTTTTAACTTTAATGATGGGTATATTTAAACTAGATAATAAAAAATCAGAAAAATAACCAGCTGCCCCTTCTTTTTCATAATTAGGAGAATACTCTAGAGGGAATACATTCTCGATATTTTCAATATTTGAAGAAAAGACTTCTATATCCGCTTTTGGATTGAATATGTCTCTCTTTATTGTATAAACTTTATTACTTAACGATACTTCTAGCAAAGCATATTTTCCTTGTTGTTCAATCTCATCATACATGTACACTTTTTTGCTTCCTAACAAATAATCGATTAGATTTAATATGCTTGATTTCCCAGTGTCTGAATCTCCATGGATAATATTAATCCCATTTTCAAAATTCACATGATACGATTTTGACCTACCTATTAAAACCATCTTATTAATTATTAATTTTGGTGATTTCACAACCATTTTATATCCCCTTTACTAAAGGATTTACAATTCTCTTGAGTTCACTTGTACTTACTGATCTTAATATAAGCATCTCATTACATAATTCCTTAATTCTCATTGTGTAATCCGTTTCAGTTCTATTAACCATGGTTTTTCCCTTTTCCGTTAGGATATAAAAAAGTTCATTTTTTTCTTGAACAACATCTATCATGTTATATGCAATCATTAATTTAGTTAGTTCTTTAGCAGGTTTAATATCAAGTAGAGTAATTTTATTAGGAAATAAGCTAGAAACCGAGCCAGATTCAATGTTTAACAATTTCAAGCTATTCTTGTTTTTAACAGCTAATACCCGTTTTAGTAGAAATGGATATTTAATTAAAAAATCAAAAATCGTAAGTTTATCTAAATTTAATATTAATTTCCCTCTTGTTGTGTACGCTAATATTTCTATTATTATTAAAAATCTAATCAATCTTAAATTGATGTCATTTTCAGTTATAATAACTGGTATATTATTTCTCATTTTGATCCCTAGCCTTTCTAAAATCCTCTATATTTTTTATGGAATGACTTTTAGCCCACCATATATCTTTATCTAGGCTGTTTGCAAGTTGTTGTAACATCCCAGTTTTTTTATTAGCATCTATTAGGGGGATTGCAGTTTTTAAGAACTCTTTGTCTCTATCTATTATATTTTCTAAAATCTTATTTAAAAGTTCATTACTAGATTTTATTTCTCCATCTACAAGTTTATTAAAATATATTCGGTATAAACGTTCTAAGTTATTGTAAAGTTGATCTAATTCTTCGATGTCATATCCTTTGTTTATCATGGACCTAATCATATACTCCGCATTAAAGAAAGTTTGCTTTGAGTCATCAATTAGCGAATTATGAACATCAGCTATTAATAACTTCAATACAAATAATTCATCATCTAATTTACCATCATCAATAAACGTCTTTGGTTTCATATCTTCAGAAAAGTGTTTTTCCTTCACATACGTACTGAGGTCTTTTTTTATCCCCTTGTATACTATGCTGTTTTTTGATTCAGGCTTACATATATTAAAGTGATCATTATTACAAGCGACCTTTAGTTTTTTCCCCACCTGATATGAAACTGCATTTTGCTCTTCGACAATCTCATCATATTGTCCAAAATAATATACTGTTTTAGGTATCCTCTCCTTATTTTCTATCCAATCTCCATTAACCTTGTCAAGAAAGTCACTTAATGGCTTTAGATCAATTACTTGTGGGTTCGATCTAGCTAGTTTCCCACCTATATTAGCCCAATTTGAGCCTTTATGTGGTACAGCAAGTGATAGAAATAATTTTACTTTTGTACTTTCATTTTCGTTCAAATCATCAAGAATAAATGCTTTTGATATTAACCCTCCCATGCTATGAGCGATTAATATTATATTTTTGTACTCTTCGCAATATATTTCTATTGAGGACTTTAAGTGCTCACTTAAACTTTTGATACTAATATTTTTTGCAATATTTGAAGGCTTAGCAAAAATAGTCCTTATTAACCCTGAAGTGAACCTAGCTTTCTTAAAGTCTATTAACTTAGTAAAGTAATTAAAATACGCTATATCAAAATTCTCATTTATGAAATCTTCTTCTAAAAGCATTTCAGGAAACTTATATTTTGATGAGTTTGTCCATGTCTCAGAATCACTAGTAAATCCGTGAATAAAAATAATTAAATTTTCTTTATTATTTTCTTTAATAAACTCAATCGGCGGTTTCAATTTCATTCCCCCTAAATAATTCTCAATACATATTTTAACATTAATCAGCCATAAAGAAACTATTACTTAAACAGTTCAATTTTCACAGTTTCATTATTAAAATTGAACTGTTTTATAAACTTTTAAGAGTGCCTTTAATTCATCATCATACGATTTGGTTTACCAAAATAACGAACCTGTAATGATTAATTTTTAACTGCCGATTAAAAAGACAAGCTCTTTAGAACTTGCCTTTAGTACTAAAATTATTTTTTGCTTTAATTACATATAACTTCTCATCTCTGATTCCCATTCGCTTCGCATTTCCATTTCATAGTCTTTGATATTATCCAAACACGCATCACAACCCTCGATAAAATGAAAAAGTCCTAACATGTAGCTATAAAAGTTATCTACATCAATCTCTACATCATTAAACTTGTATTCATTACTGTATGAACATGGATACCTAAACATATCTCCATGCTTATCTATACGACTTATTGATTTAATATAGCTCTCAGCTAGCTCAAGTGTTTCTTCCTTTTGATTATCTTCTTTAGAGTAATGAATTAACATAGGTTTTATTGACTTCCATAAGTCTTTGTATAACAAATGTGAGTTCCTTTTACTTTTAACGATATACAAATCAACACCTTGGTTCATCTGCATATGAAGTAATCTTTTTAAACCTATCTCAATAGCGTTTCTCATTAAGAATACTATCGGATAAAATAATGCTTCGTCTTTTGTTTCTTTATAATTTTCAAATAAGAATGTTGCGACCTTACTATATCCTGTAATCTGCTTATGAAATCCATTACTCCATGGTGAGTCCCATAAATAGCAATTGTTTATTCGTGTATTTGCCAATTGTAAAAAATGGGGTTCTTTTTTAACGTCTAATTCAACTCCATTAGACCACTCACCATAAATCATTTTATTTAAGGTACTATAACAATGTATAAGTCGGTTCCCCATTTGAACTACATCTAATGCCTTATCGCCATACTGTTGCATGAAGTCGTCTTTAAATGGATATCTGAAAAGATCTGAACTGGAATCTATTAATTCAATACTATCTAAATATTTTTCTAACCATGTTTGTTCAGCTTCGTTTAGCCCTTCAACTCCATACCTATCTTTATAGATCTTATACAACTCTTTAACATTATGTTTTGTAGCAAGAAATATTGTCTGTAATTCGTTCTTAGTAGTTCCATTAATTGCTATTCCCGACTTAATCAATAATTCTATCGCTTGCCGCATCATATAAATACTAGGTAAAAACCACATATCATATTTGATATTATTGTGTGGACCTTCTATTATTTCCTTTAAAGTAATATAACCTGCGTTCATATAATTCTTAGATAGCTTTGTATAGTCTTCGTCAGGTTTCTTACTCCATTTGATATATAACTTCATCTCTTCATTTACTATATTTTTAATATTTTTGTCTTTTTCTACCCAAACATACTCCAATCTATACACTCCTCCTTTTCAATGATTTCTCTACTTCCTTCTTATTCTTCTTAATCTATTTATTTCAATAGAAAACTCTATTTTCCAACATTACTTGTGATACGGCTCCCCCCGCACAATCCGAAACGCACGATAAACCTGTTCCACCAACACCAGCCTCATCAACTGATGCGGGAACGTCATCCTCGAAAACGACAGTTTCTCATTCGCACGCTGCATGACAGCGTCGCTTAAGCCAAGGGATCCGCCTATGACGAAACATACTTTGCTTTTTCCGTATGTTGCCAGCTTATCTATTGTATCGGCTAATTCTTCGGAAGTTTTCATTTTTCCTTCGATGGCGAGGGCGATGACGTGGGCGTCTGGGTTGATTTTGCCTAGGATGCGTTCGCCTTCTTTGTCTTTGATGATTTTCATGTCTTGATCGCTGAGATTCTCAGGTGCTTTTTCATCCGCGAGCTCAATGATCTCGATTTTCGCATAGGCTTGTAATCGTTTTGTGTATTCGGCTATGCCTTGCTTTAAATATTTCTCTTTTAATTTTCCTACTGTGATAATTGATATATTCACAGGTCATCCCCACCTTAAGAACAAGTTATTCATATAAGTTATCAACAATTGTGGATAAAATTTGTGTATTTTGTGTCCGATCATTCGTTCCCCACTATATATATTGCAGGTTCATCGCACAATTCACAGGCTGTGGATAAACTGTGTGTATGTTCGATTTTTCTGAATTCCGGCGGCGTTTCGTGATCATCTATGTACATGTCTAGTACGGTTTCTATATGTTCTGCGCAAGCATAAAGTGATTTGTTCATAAGTTTCTTATTCCTCCAATAGGTTCTCTGGTTATTCACAAGTGTTTCGCTCATTGTCCAATATAACCGATTTATTCACATGTTAATAGTCTTTTACCATTTCCCACACCTTTTATCCACAAACCAAACAAAAAAAGCCTCCACTCCTGTGAAGGCTTCTTTCTATAAAAACGGATTATAAAATCTCGTTCCTCTAACAAATGTAATCACCAGCGACACGATCAGCACCACACCAACAAACAATAACGCCACATAATCTGCTTTCTGAAAGTCTTTCGCTGTAAACCATGTCCGCTTTTTATGCTTTCCAAACCCCCGCAGCTCCATCGCATTGCTGATCGTTTCAATCCTCTCCAAGCTGGAGAAAATCAGCGGCATGACAATCGACAGCGCATTTTTAATCCGTTTTCCCAGCTTTTCATTCTTCGATAAATCAATGCCTCTCGCTTGCTGAGAAATCGCGATAGTGCGAAAATCCCGCTGAATATCAGGAATATAGCGAAGAGCAATCGCTACAGCATACGAAATCCGGTAGCTGACCCCAATTCGGCTGAGGGATGAGGCGAATTCACTTGGATTTGTTGTCACAATAAATAAAAGCGCTGCTGGCATCACGGTCACGTATTTCAGCGTAATGTTTAACTGATAGAAAAGCTGTTCAAGTGTGACATTGTACCAGCCGGCAATATGAAACAGCTCGTGCTTCGCTCCGTAGATGGCGACACCTTGCTGGGGCGCAAAGATGTAAATGGCAATGTTATTGATCACTAGGAAAATCGCCAGGACGATCATCACGAAGGAAATATCACGAAATCGTACGTTCGACATCTGAAAGAACACGATACTGGCGGCTAACATAAAGACTAAAACGCCTGTATCATACGTGAGCATCGCTGCGGATGACCAGAGGATAAAGCAAATGAGTTTGGTTGCACCTGTCAGCCGGTGAATCGGCGACGGGCGATCGATATAGGACAGCATGTCTACAGCCATGTCATTCGTTCCTTTCTGTCAACCTCAATGAAGCGATCTACGAGTTCATTTGGATTCGGCCAATCTGCTTTCAGCGCCAGTTCATACAGCGACGTTTCCTTTAAGCTCGCCTTTTGGACAAGCAGCTGATCTGTCAACACTTTGGCTGGTCTATCATCTGCGATTTTTTCTCCATCTGAAATGACAATGGTTCTTGTTGTGTATTCGAGCATGAGATGCATATCATGGGTGATCATGAAAATCGTGACACCCTGCTGATTTAATTGGTCTAAAAACGTCATCATCTCTGTGTAATGTTTAAAGTCCTGTCCTGCGGTTGGTTCGTCTAGGATGAGGATTTCTGGCTCTAGTACAAGTATAGATGCAATGGTGACGCGTTTTTTCTGTCCAAAGCTGAGGGCTGAGACCGGCCAGTTCCGAAATGGATACAGTCCGCACACTTTCAGGACCCGCTCCACCCGTTCCTTGATCTCTTCTTCTTTTACGCCTCTTAAAACGAGACCAAGTGCGACTTCATCAAAGATCATTTGTTTTGAAATCATTTGATTTGGGTTTTGCATAACGACACCAATTCGTTCAGAGCGCTGTTTGATCGTGTCTCCTGTGATGTCATCGCCATTTAAAAGAATGGACCCTTTCGTTGGCTTTTCAAATGCACAGAGCACCTTGGACAATGTCGTCTTGCCTGCGCCATTGGCTCCAGCGATGCTGATCATTTCTCCTTTTTTGACGGTAAAAGAGATGTTGCTCAGCGTATTTGGTCTTGTTGGATAGTCAAAGCTCAGCTCGCGCACTTCTAGTAAATCCTGTGCTGCAATCTGCTCTACTGACGGCTCAGATGCTTCCATCCATTGCTCGATTTTCTCTTTTGCTTCATCGTCTAAGGTGAGATGCTGTAAATTAGCGATCTGATCTCCTGCTTCAACCGGAATACCTGCATATTTCATCGCTTTCACATATAAAGGCTCACGTAAATACGCCGCTTCTAATACATTTGAGGCGAGCAATTCATCTGGTGTCATATCCGCTGCAATCGTTCCTTCATTGACAACGATGATGCGGTCCACATGACGGAAGAGGACGTCCTCTAATCGGTGCTCAACCATCACAATGGTTTTTTTCGTTTGTTTTTGCAGCCGGTCAATGAGGTCGATGACTTCTTTGCCTGTTGCGGGGTCAAGGCTTGCAAGTGGTTCATCAAACAGCAAAATGTCGACATCATTGACAAGTACACCCGCAATGGCGACACGTTGTTTTTGCCCGCCTGACAACTCATGCACGGACGATGCCAGCTTGCCGTCTACCTCTGTTAATCTAGCTGCTTCCTCGACACGTGTTTTCATTTCTTCGCGTGTGACTTGATCATTTTCAAGCGTGAACGCGATATCCTCTCCAACGGTCAGCCCAATGAATTGTCCATCAGGGTCCTGAAGCACCGTTCCGACAAGCTGGGAGAGGGAGAAAATGTTCTCTTTCTCTGCATTTTTCCCGCCGATGTGAAGACTTCCTTCCATAGAACCTTTATAAGACGCAGGAACTAGCCCATTGATACAATGGGCTAGTGTGCTTTTTCCCGATCCAGACGGGCCTGCGATGAGAACTTTTTCTCCTTCATAGATCGTCAGGTTGATATCCTTTAATGTTGGTTCTGCCTGACTGCGATACTTGAATCCGAAATGTTCGAATTGAATCATCGGTTTCTTCATTTATGTGTTCCACCTTGCTTCATGATGTTTCTTTCGATAGGCTGCCGCTTTTGCTTCTCGTTTTCGCATAAGCTGCAATGATGATGGTCCCTAGGACACCAACTGTGATGATGTTTGAAATCCCTGCCACGATGCCTTGGACAAACACTTTGTTCGCAGGTTCTGCATAGATCACAATGTCGAGTACAGGAGCAATGATAAACCAGCCTAATGCCTGTGCGCCTGCTTGTACGGCGTTAAAGAGCGTGATTTTCTTCCAGCCGAAGTCTCCCTCTTCTACTTTTAAACGGTTAGAAATAAAGCCGATCAATAAACCAACGACACCCGATACAATAATCCAGCTCCACCAAGGGCCAAATGTGGTCGCATCTTTAATGAGATGGCCAATAAAACCAATCAGTGCGCCTGCAACAGGACCAAATAGCACGGCCATTAATGCAAGGAATGCGTATGAGGTTTCAATTTGTGTATTCGGAATTCCAGTTGGAATGGAGACGAAGCGTCCTAAAATCACAAAGACGGCTGCGCCAATTCCAATGGCAACGACAGTTTTCGTTGAAAGTTGTTTTCCTGCCATGATGTATCCTCCTCTTATTCGTATATAATGCGCGGAGCTTTGCGAATCGAAAGGCGCCATCCTGTGCCTGTACCGATGTTATAAGCCTTTGCAAATGACCCTTGATTGATCGCCACGCCTAAATGGTCGAGTGAATTGACATATACGAGTGGTTCGCCTACCTTTAAGTCGGCAAAAGATCGTCCATAGGTCATGATATTTTTATACACATTTTTCGGCCCGTTGGCAATGGTAACTTCTATTGCATCCCCATAATTAATTGAAAGCTGTTCAAATAGCGTGTGATGAATGTTTGTCCATAGGTTTCCGAATCTCACATCTAAAATATCAATCGTCCCTGTGATCACATCTTCTTCCGCATAAGCCTGTACGACTGGAAGATGGATAATATCATCAATATTCGCCTTTGGCCCAACCTCTTCAAAAGAAATCACACCTGATGCAATTCTCGCCCCTGTATAAGCGTAAATGTCTCTCCCATGGAATGTATGTGATTTTCCCGACTTTGGCAGCCGGTTAATGGTTTCATCTAAGTAACGGGCTTCCACAATGCCAATATCCTGCGCGACGTGCGTGAGTGTCCCGTTATCTGGGGTAATGATATAGTGTGAACTTGTCGTTTTGACGACAAGACTTTTTCTCTCGGATCCAACGCCCGGGTCAACGACAGAAACGAATACCGTCTCTTCCGGCCAGTATGTGACGGTTTGAAGCAGGCGATAAGAGGCCTCCCAAATGTCATACTGCGGAATATTGTGTGTTAAATCAAAAATGCGGATGCTGCTGCTGACCGTATTTGCCACTCCGTACATTGCACTGACAGCTCCATCATCAATGCCGAAATCTGATTGTAAAACCAATGCATGTTCACTCATGTCAATCTCCCTTTCATTTGAAAAAATGGATGTGGTGTTTCACGTGGAACATTTGAACAATTGTATGAAAAAAAAGTGGACAATAAAAAATACCCCATCCTTATCTTTGAATCATAAGGACGAGGTATTTGTCTCGTGGTACCACCTTTATTTACTGTTTGCTCGCGCTAAACAGCCTCTACAAGTACAAAGCTCCAATCTGGCTCATATACTGTGGTTTTGATAACGAGTACCAACTCTCGTCGTCACCTACTAATATCATAGATATGTTCAGCACGAGGCTCAGAGACCATTTTTCGAATCATTATTTTTGCTTCTTTTCAGCTGCCGAAGCTCTCTGTGGAAAAATTGATGATTGTACTTTCTCTCGTCATTGCCTGTATAGTTATCTTGAATTAAAGCTATCATACATGATGTTTTTTGATAAATCAAGATATTTTTCTGAACATTTTTAAAAATGAGTCAACTGGTGCTGGAAGAGTCTTCTTTTTATGAAATTTAAACAAATGTTAAAGAGCAAGATATGGTGTCTTTCTTTTCTAGGGGTATAATAAAGGTGAAGGGAGGTACAGCGTGTGTGGACCATCTGTATGAATGAGTTTAAGCAGCTCTTCAAAAGCACAAAATCTATTTTAACAATTGTAATTATTTTCATTTTATCTACTTTTGTTTCAAGTCTTCCGTTTATCGCTGCTCATCAGGAAAAATGGGAACTGGCAAAGGATCCTTATTCTATTGGGAATGAACTGGTGATGTCTTTATTTGGTTTCTTCCTTATTTTTTTGTTGTCTCATGATATTTTAAGCCGCGAAATTCATTTGAAAACCATTCGTTTTCTCGTCAGTAAAACAACCCGTTTGAACATTATCATCGGGAAATATCTAGGACTGATGCTGTTTTGGCTTAGCTGTATTATGACGACATATGTGCTGAATATGGTGATTTCACACCGTTTTCTGTTCTCAGATGCCTTAAAAATCTTAACCTTTATCAGTGTCGGTATCTCATGTGCTTTATTTTTGTCCATGCTCTTTCCAACACCGCAGAAATCAATGTTTGTCGGCATGTTATTTTCCTTTCTTTTCCCAATCGTCAGTTTGATTTCTGTTCTTTCTTCAGAACGAATGATTCATTGGTTCCAATATATGACGCCTTATTATTATGCGCGCTGGAGTGAACCGCTGACCTACGTCCTAATGAACACGGCATTGACCGTTATCTTACTCATTGGAACTGCACTGCTGTTTCAAAGGAGGGATGTGTAGATGCTTCATACAAAGGGGCTCACAAAAAAATACCGTACAAAAGTCGCAATAGATCATATTAATCTTGATGTCAATCAGGGCGATATCTTCGGCCTCATTGGACCAAAGGGATCTGGTAAGACGACGTTTTTCAATATTATTACCGGGATCTCCCGCCCTACCTCTGGTACGTTTACAGTGATGAATATGCCTTCGCTAAAAAAAGTGAGACAGCATATCGGTGTTCTGCCAGAATATACGGATTTATATGAAGGTCTTACGGCTCTTGAGCATATTGCCTATTTATCAAAAGTCACCGGAACACGCCAGAAAACAAGTGATTATGAGGAATTACTCGAATTTGTCGGTTTACATCATGATCATCAGGAGAAGGTCGGTGCCTTCACACCTGGTATGAAGAAACGGCTCGGAATGGCGCAGGCCATCGCCCATCAGCCGGAATTTATTTTACTCGACGAACCTTTTGCCGATATTGATGCAGATTCGATCTTGCACATCCAGCGGGTCATTGAAACATTAAAGGATGAAGGAAAAACCGTCTTTTTAACAGCTGACCGCCCAAGGTTCACCAATAGTATTTGTACCAAAACGGCGTTCATTTCTGAAGGAAAATTAGTGTCCCCACATACTACTCATCCTCAAGAAAAAACCATCACATCCTCAAACATACGTGCAACCTTCAAGCATGCATGGATTGATGATGAGGTGAAACCTGTTCTCACGCAGTACCTGCAAACTGTCGGAACAGATCTTGTGATCAGTGATGACGAGACCTCATTGTTAATTCGTTCAGAAGCTCAAGTTCCAGCGATCATTCGCGCTTTTGTGAAGTGCAAAGTCGATTTATACAGGGTCACGGCTCAGGATGCCATGCTGTCCTCATAAAAAAGTACCGTACGCTTTCTGCACGGTACTTCTTCTTTTTTTATAAAGGTTTACTCATATAGATACCGGTTTCTGCAAATCCCGTTTTCTCGTACAGCGAACGGGCGATTTGATTGTGAGCAAAGACATGGAGCGAGAGCTTTTGCACACCTAATGACTTTGCCTGCTCCTCTAATGCAGCAATGGCCTGCTTTGCAAAGCCTTTTCCTCGATAAGCTTCAAACAAAATAAAGTTATAAATAAACCCTTCGTGCTGCGGGTGATTCGGGTCATAGCAAAGCCAAACCCAGCCAATCGCTTCATCTCCGTTTAAAAAATTCCACAGCTCATGATGCTCCGTCTGAAGTCCTTCTGGAAGCAGTCTGTCAAATTGTTCTTCTGCGTTCGCAAGTGATTCTTCCTTTTCCCATGTCCCTGCGAGTACCTTTTCTTCCGCGTACCGCTGAATGGCTTTCTCCATCAATACATCGTAATCAGTTTGTGACATCCGTTGTAGTGTAACCAATCGTACCGCCCCCTTTCCTTCATCATATGTCAGTCATGCCAAAAAAACCAGTTCCTAGTTGGAACTGGTTAGCCGCCATATCGGTCGGTTTGAGAAAGTTTGATCTCTGCTGATTTTTTCTTTCCGCTTCGATAAAACTGCACCTTTACCTTGTCGCCGACCTTCTTTTGATATAAATACTTACGAAGATCTACGATATTCTGTACACTCTTGCCATCAAAGGAGGTCACGACATCCAGCTCTTTTAATCCCGCTTTTCCTGCGGGAGACAACGGCTCAACACTCATGACAACGACCCCAGATGTAACCTTAGATGGCAGTTTCAACGTTTCCTGCCAGTGATAGCTCGCAATATCCGCTAATGATTTCATGCCGACGCCAAGATACGGACGCTTTACCTCTCCGTAGCGCTCTAAATCCTCTATGACAGGAATGACTAGATTCGCTGGAATGGACAGCCCGATTCCTTCTACCTCTGATTCAGCAATCTTCATTGAGTTGATGCCGATCACCTTTCCGTCCATATTGATCAAGGCACCACCGCTGTTTCCAGGATTGATGGCGGCATCTGTTTGCAGTACCTCTGCATTCCAATCCGTCTGTCCGTCTCCATTTGAGTCAACAGGGATCGCACGCTCTGTGCCTGAAATGACTCCTTGTGTGACAGAGCCTGCGAATTCAAGCCCTAATGGATTTCCAATGGCGATGACTGGCTCACCTGGCTTCACATGATCTGAGTTACCGAAGGCTGCCGTTTTCTTGATTTTATCACTTTTGACAGTGAGAACTGCTAAATCCATGAGCTGATCGCTGCCAACAAGATTGGCACTAATTCTTGTCCCATCATGAAGGCTCACTTCAAGCTGGTTGGCGCCTTTGATGACGTGATGGTTTGTGACAATATAAAACGTGTCACCCTTTTTTTTATAGATCACACCTGACCCGCTGCCTGCTTCTCCGCCTTCCTCCCAAAAGCTCGACTTTTGGATATTAATGACGCCGACCACCGTATCTGACATATTAGACACCACTTTCGTGACTGCATCATTGACGTTTACATTCACAGTTTTTAAAGGGCCCTGAGATGTTTGTCCATCACCGTTCTGCTGCCATCCAAAGGGACTGCCGCTCTGTCCAGATACATAGGGGAAAAAGAATCCCATTAAAAAAGCTCCTACCAATACACCGATCAAACCAGAAAGAAAATATCCTTTTCTGCTTCGTCTCGGCTTCCACTCTACATCGCGATAATCCACTATGTTTCCTTCCTTTCAGTGAATAGATGATGTATATAGTGTTGGTAAGAAGCTCTTATCTTAATCATACGATTGTAAAAATCATACGGCGCAAAGCGGGGTTGCTTTTTTCGGGTCCGTATCAAATAAATCAAAGCCGTCCCCCACAACAAAGCCCTTCATTTCAAGCGTCTGCTGGACCGCCATACGGGCTAAATCCTTCATGTTGTTGTCTTGACTCAAGTGAGCCAAGTAAATGCGTGAGGTGGCATCTCCAATGACATCTGTCATCGCGAGAGCAGCATCTTCATTTGATACATGTCCGACATCACTCAGAATTCTGCGCTTAATGCTCCATGGGTAGCGGCCCATTTGCAGCATCCCGACATCATGATTGCTCTCAAACACAAACGTATTGGCTGACTTAATAATGCCTTTCATGCGGTCACTCACATAGCCTGTATCTGTCATGAGGGCAAGTTTGCGCCCTCCATAATGGAACACGTAAAACATAGGCTCTGCCGCATCGTGTGAGACGCCAAATGACTCGACATCAAGGCCGCCAAAGGATTGAACGGTCTCCATATCAAAATGGAATTTCTGCTCTGTGTCAATCTTTCCGATATGAGACTCCATTGCCTTCCATGTTTTCGCATTTGCATAGACAGGAAGCTTGTACTTTCTTGCCATGACACCAAGCCCTTTAATATGATCGGAGTGCTCATGTGTCACAAAAATGCCGTCCAAGTCCTCAGGCTTGCGGTCGATTTGGCTAAGCAGCTCGACCATCTGTTTGCCGCTTAAACCAGCATCCACCAAAAAGGCATGCTCGTCTGTTTCTAAATAAAAAGCGTTCCCCGTACTTCCGCTCGCTAGTACACTGAACTGCAAGCTCATGTTCTCTCACTCCATTGAAGATTTGTCATCTTTCTCTATATGATCAAGTGTTGAGCCATCAATGGCATTGATCAAATATTCTTCTTCTGTCTTTTTCTTTGAACCTGCTGATACGCCTTCAAGCTCCACCCGCCATACAGGTACCATGACTTGCGTGCTTGCCCCCGGGTATTGCGTATAGTAGCCAAGCTCTACCTTTTTCACGGTCGTGTTTTGGCTCAGCATATTTTGCGTATATAAGTCCTTCACTGTTTCAAGTGCCGGGACAAGGGTTTCTTTTCTCACTTCATTAATCGATGTCACCATTGATTGCTGATATGAGACGATTTCGTTTTGATCGTTGAGATTTAAGGTGATTTGCCCGATGGTTTCGGTGTCATCAAGGCCTTCTTGGAAGATGTATTTCCCTTTATACGTTTGGAAAAAGACGATTTTCCCTGTCTCTTCATCTATACTCCACAGCTTATAATTCTTCCCATCCAGCAAACGCTGGTTCACAAGGTTCGTCGCCGCTGTTTTGATATCCTTTTTCGGCAAGGCAACTGGCTTGTTGAAGGTCATTTCAAGCAGCGTGACAGGATCATCTTTGTCTGTTTTCGGGAATGTGCTTTTCGCCTTTTGATCAGCTAATCCGTCGACATCCTTTTTCGTATATTGCTTCTTTTCAGCTGTAATGCGGTATCCAATCTTCGCTTCATCTGATAGATTGCCATATTTGATCCCGTCTGCCTTCATTTCTTCCAGCGTATCCGTTTTTTCGATAATCGCAAAATGATCGGTTGACCGTTTTTCAAAGTATTGAAAACCTAGAAAGATATCGAGAATGAGAAAGGCTAGGATAAAGATCGTTTTGGTCTTATTCCACTCCATGATTCTCGCTCCCCTCTGTCAAAAGATCATTCGATAGAATCACGGTTTTGCCGTTATATTTCATGCACCATACAGGCTCCAGCCAGACAAACATTGCTTGATCTTGATCTGAAGCAGTTGAAGCAGCTTGATATGCAGGGAAAATCTGTTCAATTTTCTCCAGATCATCATATTTCGTCTGCTTGATGATCAAGTCCTTCAGCTCTGTCCCGTTCATCAGCTTGACCTGTTCACTTTGACTCGCTTTATTGCCAAGAATATAGTTTGGGCGCTTGTAATTCAAAATGTCATCATTCGCCCATTGTACTTCAAGAGAGGTCATCCCAAATGGATGCTTTGTACTGTTCACGATCGGCAGACCGTCCATAAACATATTAAAGGACAGCTGCTGGTTGCTGTTGATGCCAAAATATTGATAGTCATCAGTAAAGCTTCCCGTATCATTGAAATATTTCACGCTTCGCTTAATCAAATCCCCCGTTTGGAAAACAGTGCTGGAATTGATATTGCGATGCTGATATTGAATGCGGTGGTCTTTTTGATTGGCTTCAAGGCGGCTTGTGCCATCTGTGTACACCGTCCGGTTTAAATTAGATTCCTCACCGACAAGGCTCGGGTCCGTAAACAAAGCATCTTTGAACTTGTTTGTCTTAATCGTTTCGATAAAGAACATCTTCGCTTCAAGCTGCTTTTGCTTTCTCGGAAGAAGGAAATCTCGTTTAGAATTCGTTGAGAATGTATAAAGATCATAGCGCGGCATCTCGTTTTGAGCGGCTGCGATACTGTTCATTAGATTACGGTAGTTGGCGGACTCAATTGTCAGCTCAAGCACCGTCTCCTTGCTGTATGAGACCAAATACACTTTCTTATTGGCCTTATCCTGCTGGGCGAACGGCACGATCATCCGATCAAACGAGTTGTATTCAATGGACTTGTTCGGCCATTTAAAGAGCGCTTGGAAAATATCAATCGGAATCGGATCATTGAAGACAAGATCCAAAGTCTTCCCTTGTCCTTCGCGTCCATAGAAGAAATTCTTAAATTTCTGCTCGGAATATTGATCTGACACATCGTTAATCTCTTTGACATCCCAAAGGCTCACATCATTCCAAAAGTTTTGAAAGAGTTCCTTTTGATCCACTTTAAAATGCTCCCCATTTGAATGGATGAACATCTCGCGCGGCTTCACGACATCAATGAGACTTCTAGGCTCGTCGCTTGAAATCTTCTTCGTTTCCACGACCTGTGTGCCGGTATCTGCCTGATCCTGCATGACGGGCTGGAACATCCAGATATTCCACGTAAATACAAGACTGATCGCAATTAGGATTGTCAATATTATGGTTTTAAAGGTCTCACGCTTCATCCCAATCATCCTCTTGTTCTTCATTGTACGGAAGGGTAAAGGTCACCGTTGTCCCTTTTCCTTCAATGCTGTCAGCCCAAATATCTCCGCCATGAGCCTGAACCATTTCTTTTGCAATCGCAAGACCGAGGCCGGTTCCGCCAAGCTTTCTTGTTCTTGCTTTATCCACCCGATAAAAACGTTCAAAGATTTTATCCATATCCTTCTTCGGAATACCGATTCCTTCATCTTTCACGCTGAATAACACAAGGCCTTTCTCCTCATCCAAATCGACGGTAAACGTGATGTGTCCACCCTCTGGTGAGTATTTCATGGCATTGGAAATGATATTATCGAGCACCTGAGTAATTTTATCTTGGTCGATTTCCACATATACTTCACGCTGCGGCAGGTTGCGGATAAAATCGACATGCTGCTCCTTCGTCATTTCAAAACGATCAATGACGAGCGAGATAAACCTGATAAAGTTCGTCCACTCACGGTTGAATTGATAATCCTTGCTGTCGAACTTAGACAGCTGCAGCAGGTCATTGACAAGCCGGATCATCCGCTCAGTTTCATTTTGCGTGACACTGAGGAATCTTGGTGCAAGCTCTTTATCACCAATCGCACCTTCAGCCAGCGCCTCAAGGTAGCTTCGCATCGTCGTCAGCGGTGTGCGCAGCTCATGCGATACGTTCGCGACGAATTCACGGCGTTCAGCATCAATTTTCTCCTGCTCTGTGACGTCATAAATGACCGCAATTAAGCCATCAATTTTCCCATGCTCTTTCTGAATGACGGAGAAATTCACACGCAATACAGACAGCTGGTCTTCGCGTTCAATTTCTATCAGCATAGAATCTTGATTTTCGACTAAATCTTCAAATGTATGAGTTTCCTCTAAGCCAAGCAAAGACGTGATCGGCATCTCTAGTGCTGTTTCACGTGAAACATTTAACAGCTCTAATGCAGGGCTGTTTAATAGAATAATTGCACCGTTTTGATTCGTTGCGATGACACCGTCCGTCATATAGGCAATAACAGAAGAAAGCTTTTTCCGCTCCCCCTCCGTCATCAGCTGAGCTTCCTCCAGCTCTCTCGTCAGATGGTTAAAGGTTGTCGCAAGCTGGCCAATCTCGTCATGTCCATACTTCCGGACCTTTCTGGAGAAGTTCCCTTTGGCAAGCTCAATCGCCTGCTTTCTCATATCTGAAATAGGATGAGTGATCGTTCTAAAGATGAAGATACCCAGTAGAGCAGTCGTCCCAAGTGCAATCAGTGTCCCAGTTGCTAAAATGGTGTTAATGGTTCGCATTTGGTTAAACACACTTTCCATTGAAGACACAACATAAATCACACCAACGGTCTCTTGGTTCTCATTTTTTACGGCTGTCGCAGAAATACGCACCCTTTTATTTGACTCAGGGTCATAGAATTTTTTCTCATAGTCTTTGCCGACCGCAAAAATACGGCTAATGATTTGATCAGTGATTTTCTTGCCAGCAATCTCTTGGCTGCCGTTATTTACAGAAGCAATGACCTCTCTGCTTTCGTCAATATAGCTGACTTCAGAGATTTCATTAGACTCATCTTTGTTGTTAAAATCGTTTAATATCTTTTGAGCATCCTCTTTTAATTCTGCTTTGCTTTTCGATGAATCTTGTTCTAGGTAATACGATAACGAGTAGATTCGCTGATTCAAGGAATTATCATATGAATTAATTAAGGACTGCTCTAGCTGCTTCACAAAGTACACGCCAATGATCTGCATGGCGACGATGATCAGCAGCACGTAAATCAAGGTCAATTTGAAGTGAATCGAGCGAAAAAAACCTACTTTACTCATAAGAATCTTAGTCCTGCTCTGGGTTTCTTAAATAGTAGCCTACGCCTCGTCTTGTCACGATCCAGCTCGGGTGGCTAGGATTGTCTTCAATCTTTTCACGAAGACGGCGGACTGTGACGTCTACTGTACGGACATCTCCGAAGTAATCATAGCCCCATACGGTTTGCAGCAAGTGCTCACGTGTCATGACTTGTCCGATATGTTTCGCTAAATAATGAAGCAGTTCGAACTCACGGTGCGTCAATTCAATCGTTTCCTCGCGCTTAGACACCACATACGCATCTGGATAAATAACAAGTGATCCAACCTCAATATCATTTGATTCAGATTCTTCCTCCGTCTGCGGAGCAGCGGTTTGTCTTCTCAAATTCGCTTTCACGCGGGCAAGCAGCTCACGTGTGCTGAAAGGCTTTGTCACATAATCATCTGCGCCAAGCTCAAGGCCGATGACTTTATCAATTTCAGAGTCTTTTGCTGTCAGCATGATAATCGGCATATCATATTTCTTTCTCACTTCACGGCATACTTCAACACCATCTTTATTCGGCAGCATAATGTCGAGCAGAATAATGTCCGGCTTGATTTCTTCTACCATTTCAAGGGCTTCGTTTCCATCATATGCACAATGAACCTCATAGCCCTCTTTCCTTAAATTAAATTCCAATATATCAGCAATCGGTTTTTCATCATCTACGACAAGAATCTTTTTTTCCATTGTGATTTCCTCCTGCATTTTTAGCATCTATGTCATTCCATTTTGCATGTATCATTACACCTTTTCCATTTATGAAAAAAAGGCTCACTGTCTATTATAACGTTTTACGAGGCAAAGATAAAAATAATAACGGCTTTCTTTTCTAGTAAACGTTGGATAGGAAGGCGCCGCTCGAAAAAATTGATGACTTTTTCCTTTTTTATTGAAACTTTTCCAATCACCAGCCGTCTATATAGATGTAACGTCTTCTTCTTATGGAGCCGGGCCCTACCTAGGTCCGGCTTCTCCCTTTTTATGCCTTCTTTTCATAATAAAAACGCACCTGCGATTGCAGATGCGTTTGGAAGTGGCTCGGGACGGAATCGAACCGCCGACACACGGATTTTCAGTCCGTTGCTCTACCAACTGAGCTACCGAGCCATCATCAAAAAGATGAATATGTATAAATGGCGGTCCGGACGGGACTCGAACCCGCGACCTCCTGCGTGACAGGCAGGCATTCTAACCAACTGAACTACCGGACCTCAGTAACTTGCCCGAAAAAGCAATCGTGGTGCTCCTTCAAGCAAGTGAGGAAAAAATTAGCTTAACGCTAAAGTAAATCAATGACCCGTACGGGATTCGAACCCGTGTTACCGCCGTGAAAGGGCGGTGTCTTAACCGCTTGACCAACGGGCCAATACATGGTGAGCCATGAAGGACTCGAACCTTCGACCCTCTGATTAAAAGTCAGATGCTCTACCAACTGAGCTAATGGCTCTCGGCTTGTGAAAAGTGAATCTGAAGAAGCTGTATTGCGCCAAACCAATCGCTTTAAAAAAGCTGGAACATCGCATCCTAACAAGTTTCAGAGACCTTTGCAACAACGAGATTTATAATATCATAGAGTAAATACATATGGCAATACGTTTTTCGACATTTTTTAAAAAAAGTGTCGGATTTAAATATCTTCTATCAAAGCTCCCACTTCTGCAACCGCCTTCATTAGATAGGCCTTTTCGGATGTCTTCTGCCTACTCAAACACATAGACACGTTTCAGGCCGCTCAAAAATGGCTATACATGAAACAAGTGACATTGTCATTGAAAAAGGAGGAAGCAGTATGAGTTCATTCAAATTAGGAGATAAAATGCCCAACTTTTCACTTCCAACAATACAGGGCGAACACATTGATTTCGACAAACATTTAGAGGAGCATCAAAGCTGGCACCTGATCGTTTTCTTTAGAGGATCTTGGTGCCCGGTATGTGTAGAAGAATTAAAAGAGCTCGAACAGCAGCAGTCATACTTTCAGGACAAGGATATTCACTTGATGGCGATTTCAACGGATAACCCTGATGACTTGAAGGCATTTGCGGATAAAGAGGGACTGTCCTTTCCGATCATGTATGACCATGATCTCACGTCATTAAAAGCATATGAAGTCCACTATCACGGGGAAGATGCCCCATATGAAGATCACGGGGTGCACGGTGAACCCGCCTACTTCTTATTAAATGAAAAAGGTCAAGTGCTCTATCAGCAAAGACAAACAAGTCCGTTTGGCAGACCGCATGCCAACGAACTACGTAAAATCATTCAGTACATCCGTAAAAATTTAAAAGGCCAATATAAAAGCCTGAAGTAAGGAAAAAGCCCTCGTGATGAGGGCTTTTTTATGAACGTTTTTTGTTAAATAGCCAGTCAGCGGAGAAAAAGACAAGGAGTCCCGCCATTAAAATGACAAAAGTAACCGGTGGTCTGTCACCTTGGAAAAACGCGTACAGCGCATGTCCTCCTAATGCCAGAAGATAAAAGACAAATGCCGGCACAGCTGCTTTATGTGTATTCGCTTGTTCTCTTTTCGTCATTTTTTTAAAAAACATTGTGCTCTCCCCTTTATGATGCTTGTTTCATCGTCACCCTGCGAAGTGCCCGTGAACGGATATATTCCATTGGTCCAATTCTCCAAACCTTTAGGCAAACTGCTGAAATCGCGATTTGCAGAAGTGAAATCAACAGCCATGCCAATACAATCAGGGGCGCATTGATTTGACCGCCAAGACCCAATCCCCAGCTATAAAAAAGAATGGAGCAGATGACATTTTGCAGGATGTAGCAGCTAAGCGCCATTTTCCCTACATATTCAAACCAAGTCCATATGAACCATGGCTCCTTACGTGCGAGGAGCTTCGCAATGACAGCTATATAGAAAATAGAGAGGAATGGTGAAAAGACGTAGCGCACCACAAATTCCACTAGATCGTTCGGAACGAAGACTAGTGCATTCAGCGGCAGACCAACCCACAGTCCGATTCGGAACAATATTTGCCGGAGAGATTGTCCGCGTTCATTTGCATAAAATACACCAGCTCTCATCATTCGCACACCTAATAAAAACAGAAATGTGTTCATTGGAAGGATAAAGATCGCTTCTTCTCGGTACATGAAAAAGTATTGTAATCGTTCTTGAACCTGCGAGATCCATGTCTCTGGCAGCTGCTCTTCCAGCTCCGGTTCACCGCTTTGATCATCGGACGCTGACTCCATTTCAGAGAGGGAGTACAGCATCAGACATGACATGACAAGCAGATGAATCACACCTGAAAAAATCATGCCCTTTTTGATGCGCCTGCTTCCTCCACGAACGATATAAGCCACAAGTAAACCCGTGACAGCGTAACTCATGAGCACATCATATTCCATCACTAGAGCATAATGGACAAAGCCTTCAATAAATAAGAATAAAAGAATCCACAAATATGTACCCGGCCAAGGCGTATTTTTTCTTTTCGCCTGCTGGTATTTCAGCTCTAGCCCTACACCAAACATGATTGTGAGCAGTGATAACATTTTGCCATAAACGAACATAGAGACAAGACTTTCAAGAAAACTGCCATTTTCATATTCATCCGCAATCTGGTCTGTCGCAAAGGTATCCCCTGTATACGCAAAAAACCAGACGTTCGTTCCCAACGTGCCTAGTATGGCAAAACCTCGTAAAATATCTAATAATCGTATTCTTTCTTTCACTAGAACGCTCCTTCCCTCCTATACAGTTATCATATTTTGGTAATGACCGGAAGTCCGTTCTAGTGAAATTAAGGAATATTTAAACAAAAAAACACCAGCAAAATGCGAGATTTTACTGGCGCTTCATCAATCTATTCTTATGGACGGTACACGCTGCGGACAACGTTCGTTTGTGAACGATCTGGTCCGACTGAGAAAATGGAAAGTGGAATACCTGTTAATTGTGAAATGCGCTCTAAATAATGGCGGGCATTTGCAGGCAGCTCACTTAAGTTCTTCACGCCTGTAATATCCTCTGTCCATCCTGGCATTTCTTCGTAGACAGGCTCACATTTCGCTAATTCATTTAGGCTTGCTGGGAATTCCTCTGTGATTTCTCCATTCAATTTATAAGCGACACAGATTTTCAATTTCTCAATCCCTGTCAGTACGTCGATGGAGTTAAGAGATAAATCTGTAATTCCGCTCACACGGCGCGCATGACGGACAACAACACTGTCAAACCAGCCAACACGGCGCGGGCGTCCAGTTGTCGTACCGTATTCACGGCCAACCTCACGAATTTGATCGCCAATTTCATCATGAAGTTCTGTCGGGAATGGGCCATCTCCAACACGTGTAGTGTACGCTTTTGACACGCCAACCACATGTTGAATTTTCGTTGGTCCTACGCCAGAACCAATCGTTACGCCTCCAGCTACTGGGTTAGATGACGTCACAAATGGGTATGTCCCTTGATCGATATCAAGCATGACCCCTTGTGCGCCTTCAAATAACACGCGGCGGCCTTCATCTAGTGCATCATTCAAAACAACAGATGTGTCTACGACATATTTTTTCACTTGCTGGCCATATTCATAATACTCATCTAAAATATCTTCAATCTTGAAGCCTTCTGTGTCATACATTTTCTCTAAAAGACGATTTTTCTCTTCTAGATTACGTGCAAGCTTCTCTTCAAATACTTCACGATCTAATAGATCTGCGACGCGGATACCGATGCGGGCTGCTTTGTCCATATAAGCTGGCCCGATTCCTTTTTTCGTCGTGCCGATCTTGTTAGCCCCTTTCCGCTCCTCTTCTACCTCGTCCAATTTTAAATGGTAAGGCAGAATAACATGGGCTCTATTGCTGATTCTGAGGTTATCTGTACTCACATTCCGTTCGTGAAGATACGCAAGCTCAGTGACCAACGCTTTAGGATCAACCACCATTCCATTACCGATGACACAAGTTTTCTCTTTATAAAAAATACCGGATGGAATGAGGTGTAGCTTATAAGTCACTCCATCAAATTTGATCGTGTGACCTGCATTGTTTCCCCCTTGATAACGGGCAATCACCTCTGCATTTTCTGAAAGGAAATCGGTAATTTTCCCTTTCCCTTCGTCACCCCACTGCGTACCTACTACGACTACTGAAGACATATCGTGCACCTCCGTTAACCTTTCAAAACGTTATCTCTTTCAAACACATTTATTTTATCAATGCACAACGAAAAAGTCAACGCGAAATCCGAACATTAATATCTCGAAATCAAATTTTGTTCGTTTTAAATATAAGGAAAAGCGCTTTAATCACTTTTCCAGTGCTTAAAAATGGAGATTTTGAGCAAAAACAACTTTTTATCGTTTCCATCTGTTCATCAACATAAAAAAGACCCCCAACAATGGACGTCTTTTTTTAAACAGGTGTAATACCATCTGTGTTCATCAGCACAACTCGATACCCATCTGGGTCTTCAATGGTTGCTCCTCCCCGGTCCCAGTATGGATTCGTTGAGGTGACATGCCGTCCGCCAAATGAGAGCAATCTCTCTTTCATTTGCTGAAATTCTTCTGCATCTGGAAATATAGAAAACAAGCAGCTGTTCTGGATGCGGGACGGGCAGGCTTTCTTCTTCTTCATGTTTGGTGATTTCTAAATGAACATGCTGGTGAGGCAGCCCGAGCATCACACCATCGTACCCTTCATGCTGATCAAATGAGCCTATTCGTTTGAGCCCTAAGCCTTCTTCATAAAAGGAAACAACCTCTTTCATGTTGACGGTTGGGCGTGCGATACGTAATTGAGCGGCTTCAAACTGTTGAAATTTCATCAGTCTTCACTCCTTTTCTCCTTTTAGTATACGCTCTCTCTTTTTCTCTCTCCTCCTCATTTTGATTGTTTTTTCAATCATTCTTTCGATGTAGATCAATCAAAAAAGCCCAGCTTCTTGAGCTGGGCTTTAAGCACCGGGCGGAACACCCGCATCATCAAATCTTCTTTCCAGATTGACGAATTTGTTATATTCTTTGACGAACGCCAGAGATACTGTACCAACTGGACCGTTACGCTGTTTGGCAATAATGATTTCGATAATGTTCTTATTCTCTGATTCTTTGTCATAGTAATCATCACGATAAAGGAATGCCACGATATCGGCATCCTGCTCGATACTTCCTGATTCACGAATATCAGACATCATCGGACGTTTGTCCTGACGCTGCTCTACCCCACGGGAAAGCTGAGACAAGGCAATAACCGGAACTTCAAGCTCCCTTGCCAGCGATTTTAAAGCCCTAGAGATTTCAGAAACCTCCTGCTGACGGTTATCGCTTGATCGCCCGCTCCCTTGAATGAGCTGCAAGTAGTCAATCAGGATCATGCCAAGACCATTTTCTTGCTTCAATCGGCGGCATTTCGAGCGAATTTCACTTACTCTGATTCCAGGTGTATCGTCAATGAAAATTCCGCTGTTTGACAGCGAGCCCATCGCCATTGTCAGCTTGCCCCAGTCCTCTTCTGTCAGATTACCGGTTCTTAGGTTTTGTGCATTGATATTCCCCTCTGCACAAAGCATACGCATAACGAGCTGCTCAGCACCCATCTCTAAACTAAAGATAGCAACACTTTCGTCCGTTTTGGTCGCGACATTTTGGGCAATGTTCAATGCGAAGGCGGTTTTCCCTACTGATGGACGAGCCGCTACAATGATTAAATCATTTCGTTGGAATCCAGCTGTCATCCGGTCAAGCTCAGAGAAACCTGTTGGAATCCCTGTGATATCGCCTTTACGGTTATGAAGCTGTTCAATATTATCGTATGTTTGAACAAGAACGTCCTTAATGTTTTGAAAGGCTCCTGAGTTTTTACGCTGCGCCACTTCCATAATGGTCTTTTCCGCATCGCTCAGCAGGTCCTCTACTTCATCCTCACGCGTGTATCCATCTTGTGCAATGGTTGTCGCCGTACGGATCAGACGTCTTAAAATGGATTTTTCTTCTACAATTTTTGCATAGTATTCAATGTTTGCGGCAGTTGGGACAGAGTTCGCAATATCGGTTAAATACGAAATCCCGCCTACCTCTTCTAGTAAATCTGTATTGGCAAGCTCAGATGTCACCGTGACAAGATCGACCGGTTCTCCTCTATCGCCAAGTACAAGCATCGCATTGTAAATCTTTTGATGCGACATTCTATAGAAATCCTCTGGAATTAATACCTCAGAAGCGAGCGTTAGCGCAGATGGTTCTAAAAAAACAGCACCTAATACGGCCTGCTCGGCTTCTATATTTTGCGGCGGCAGCCGGTCATCGAGAAGTTCCGTCATGCCAAGCACCGTCCTTTCATAAAAAAATACGCTACTCATCATTTTAACATTTTCATCAATAAAAAAGTGAAAAACATCGACTATAGTCAAAATTACCATGTTGATATTTTGTGCAAACCAGCGCATTTCAATAGAAAAGACTCTGTAACATCAATTGTTATAGAGTCTTTCGTTATCGCTAATGGAATTTGGATTTGTTGCCGTTCACACATGTAATCGACGCTCCAACATGGCATGTTCGGGTGCGTTTTTCTAATCTATCGTTTTCTTAACTCCATAATTTTCTTTTTGCCCAATGTCTTGTAAAGAATCGTTTTGATAACCAATAGATAACACCAAATCTGGAATGGAATCAAACCCGTTTTTCGCTAGGTCAAATAGCTGTGCTCCGTAATGTGAAGCGGCAATGCGCGCATTTTCTGCTGTATATGGATTTTTAAGAAGTTCTTCTTTGTATAGATCAAAAATATTCGTTCCGTTATCCGTTACAAATTGACCATTTACAATGCTTAAATCCTTTAAATTGTAGCCTGTGACCGTTTTGATTTGATTAACAAGATGGAACTTGGCCAGAGAATCCGGTGTGAATTGAGTAGAATCATCATTTCTGCTTTTCATGATATGGAAAAATAATTCTCTTGTATTGTTGGTTGTATTTAATAAGTCTTCTATTTGTTTCATCAGCGTTTCGTCTTTTGAACCACTTACCACCAATTTAAAATTGTTCGGGTCAATGGTAAAAGTGAGATTTGTGTTTTTAGGAAGGGATATCCCGTTTTTAGAGAATAAATCTTGTATTTGTTCGTTCACTTTTTGGCGATTGAGTATTTTCTTTTCTACACTTTCTTGGGTAGGGTCATACCGTTTTTCATTACGAAAGGCGGCATCATTAGAATTAAAATGTCCTCCTGTTCCACTATTAGCCCATCCAATTTCAATAGAGTAAGCCGCCTCTCTTTCCGGTTTAGTTAAATCATTTCTGAAATAAGGGGAGTTTGGATTTCGATACTTATCAAATATATGACCATGAGGATCTTTGAATCGTTTATTTTGTTCATTTATTTTTTGGTATTTTTCATCTAAAATTTTCATTCTTCTATCAGCTTCGGTCATCACCTCGTTTGTACTTTTAATAGCTGATTGATCTTTAGAGTCTATTCGGTTCTGATTGTTTGAAGCAACTGCCGTGTATGACGAGTTAATATTCATTTTGATTCTCCTTTTTTAAAAAAATAGTGATTATTAAATATATCGGCAATTCAGTTAAAATTTGTTAGTTTCGATCCGATATAGTAATTATTACAAGGAGGGTTAAAATATGACAAATACTATCTTCAAACGTTTTTTGTTACCTGCATTGGTATTAGTGCTTGTTACTAGTTTTTTTGCACCTAATTCAGCAGAAGCAGCGATTACGGGGAATAACAGCCCTAACACAGCAAGCTCAATGGGATATTGGAAAAATAGTCGCCCAGATACAACAATCTTACCTGAAGGTGAAAATGAAGCGTATTATCAGTTTACGATCAATAAAGGTGAAAGAGTTTATGTCAGAAGTTCGTATAATAAGCAATATACAGGGATGAAAATCGAGGTGTATAATTCGAAAAGTTCAGATGAAAGAAGTAGGGTGATTAACCCTGATTCAATTACGCCGTTTATTTTTGCCAATACTGATGAAGTTACTTCAACTTCAGAAACTTATTTTGTGAAAGTAACTCGTGGCACATATACAGGAAATATGTATTTTACTGTATCCATTCAAGATCGAATTAAATCTGGAAATAGTACATTCAACTTTACGGGGACCGCTACCAACCTGGGGAATACTTCTTTGAATTTTTTAGGAGTTGATTCTTCTATCATTACAATGGATTTAACGAACAATTCTTCTATCCCTAAAAATGCAATCGTTAAATCGATTTCAACAACTAGTACCCAATCGCCTAACCAAGGAAATGTCACACACAAACTGATGGCTGATGAAAACAAGATTTGGAACGAATCCGTTTTTTCATCTGCAACAAGTGGTTCTTACCGTATTTCTCTGGAAGATCAATTAAGAGTGGCTCAAAAATGGAGCTTTAAGTACAACGCAAAGGCTACTGCGAGATCTACTATGAGCAATGTCAAAGCCGATATTCGTTACGAATATGATGTCACAGATGGATTCTAATTGAATGGTGTTTACAGACATGTACACCAATTGATCAAAAAGTAAGGGGACATCCCTTACTTTTTTCATTTCCGCATTTTTGATGCTATATGATATTTGGCCAACTTTAAAACAGCACCGTCCTTTCATAAGAAATACGCTGCTCATAAAAAGTGAAGGTGTTAATGGTGATTTTGCTTGAGGGCGTGTTGAAAGAGGAGGATGGTGATCATATCGGTGGCCCGCTGGTATAAATCCCATTGTTCATAGGCCGCAAATGTCATCCGTATATCATGTAATGATTGCTTCATTTCATGATATTCTTCCACTGTAAACGTATTTTTCAGTTTGAACTGATGTTCAAGCAGTTTTAGCCTTAGCTTTCCTAATGGAGTTTTCATTCTGCCTACATTCCCTTCGATCTTGTCTTCCTTAGAAAATTGTATATGAATTTACGCATGAGATTGAATAAGTTGTGAGATATGCTCACCAGCTTTTCGAAAAATTCTCCTCTTTTTTCCTAAAAATACAAGAAGGTCTATAGACTTATTTTTTCTCAAAATGATTTCAAGAAGAAAAACCTATATATATTCCTGAATCAAACAGAAGAAAATGGTAAATATCCCGTGACGGTCAAGGTCTTTTGGCATTTCTCCTCTTTTTAAATGACTCAGTCCGGCATTCCCTATTTCCATTCATTTGGTAGTTATTTAGTCCTTTATTTTCCGAAAATTTAGATCAAATTATCAATTACACCACTTAATGAACATTTGACTTCATAATTGATAACCATTATCATTTGATTTGCTTGCGTGATAATTGAGAATCATTTTCATTTGAAGAGACCATTCTTCAATCTCTACACTCATCCTATATCCGCAAGCCTGCTTTTATCAGCATATGAGAGTCAATTTGAGGAAGGGGATTTTTTACACATGTCCAAACGCCCTGAAGGAATGGGTACTGAGGATTCTCTTTTCGGAGAAAGCCGTCCTTTTTTTATACCCGGGACGGAGCAACTGGATATCACAGCACACCCATACAGACTTTTTATATTTAAACCGACTACTACTCCTCCAGCGGCTGGTTTTCCAGTCATGTACGTGCTTGATGGGAATTCACTTTTTGGCACAATGGTCGAAGCCATTCGTTTACAGTCAAGAAGACCCGAAAAAACAGGTGTTGTACCTGCCATCATTGTTGGAATTGGCTATCAGACAGAAGCGCCCTATCATCCGCTCAGGCATTATGATCTCACTCTAACCGGCCCTGACGCTTCCATTGGTGGCAAAAGAAAGGATTTCTCCACCCATACATATGGCGGAGCCTCTGCGTTCTTTTCTTTTTTAGAAAAGATTGTAAAGCCTTATATCGAGCAGCGCTTTCCGATCAACCAGAGTCGTCAAACACTATTTGGGCACTCTCTTGGCGGTCTTTTTGTATTACACACACTATTTGAGCACCCTGATGCTTATCAAACATATATTGCAGGCAGTCCTTCTATCCACTGGAACAAAAAATTATTTCTAGAAAAAGAACACCAATTCACCAGCCATATACGTCAGATGCCTATGGATGTCAGGCTGCTTGTAGGTGTAGGTGAGTTAGAAAAACATCATCCGTGTCAAATGAATGATCATGCAAATTCACTAGCAAATCGTATGCTGCCCTTATCCCCATATGGCTTGCATACAGCCTATCACGAATTCCCTAAAGAAGGACATACGTCCGTTTTACCGGTGCTGATGAATGACGCTTTTCGATTTGCACTCTATCATGATGATCCTTTCACAACCACAGACATGAAGGAAAGGCAGTGAACACATGAAACACAGTGGTCTATCTCAAAAAGTTGTCCTTATCACAGGCGCAGGACAGGGTATTGGACAAGCAGTCGCAAAAAGACTAGCCGAAGAAGGTGCGATTATTGCAGCAGTTGACGTAAAAGAAGATCAGCTGCAAAGCACCGTCCAGCAAATGAATGATGAAGGCATACGTGCCTTTGCCTATCCAGGTGACATTACCGATCAAGCATCTGTTCAGCACATGGTCGATCAAATTGAAAAGCAGCTTGGCCCCATTTATTTACTGGTCAATGTAGCAGGCATTCTTCGAATGGGTTCTATTGACCAGCTTAGTGCAGATGACTGGCAGCAAACTTTCGCAGTCAACACACATGGTGTCTTTTACGTATCTCAAGCTGTCTCCAAATACATGATGAAAAGATCAGAAGGGGTCATTGTGACCGTCAGCTCTAACGCAGGTGCCATTCCTAGAATGAATATGGCTGCCTATGCCGCTTCAAAAGCAGCAGCCACTTCATTTACAAAAACGCTTGGATTAGAACTGGCTGCCTATGGAATCAGGTGCAACGTCGTCTCTCCTGGGTCTACCGCAACGCCTATGCAATGGGCTTTATGGCCTGATAAACAAGGAGAAAATCAGGTGATTAAAGGTTCACTAGAGACGTATAAAACCGGTATTCCTTTACAAAAAATCGCTGATCCTCAAAATATCGCTGATGCAGTCATTTTCTTTGCATCTGAGCAATCCAGTCATATTACGATGCAGAATCTCACGATCGATGGCGGCGCAACACTCGGAATCTAGCATTTCATTTAAAAGGAGGCCTTTTCATGAAACATTCATTATTGTCGTCAGAAGAAAAAATACAGTTGCTTCAAGACTATCAGCCAGGCGCATTTTTTCTTGCTTCACCTAAACGCACGATACTTGCCGAAGGGATTTTCCAGCATATTGAAACCAATCAGCTAAATGAACTATCCACAAGGGTAGCGCACGTATTTGAAGATGCCAAACAAGCTGGAATTCAAACACCGATTGTGGCTGGTGCTGTCCCATTTGATCCGGCGCAGCCCGTTCGTTTAAATGTACCAGTCCATGTACAGTTTAGTGATCCACTCGAATTCCAACAAGGTGATGAGGAGTCAGAAGCGGCATCGCCATCCTATGAGGTGACACCTGACCCTTCTCCTGAAGTCTACATGAATGGTGTGAACGAAGGGTTAGCTAAAATTGAAAAAGGAGAGCTTAGCAAAATCGTACTCTCTCGATCTCTCCATCTCAAATCAAATCAAGACATTCCTACGAAAACAATACTCGAACGACTGGCTCGTCATAATACGACTGGCTATACGTTTGCTGCAAATGTAGCTGATCCGAAGTCTTCCCAAAAGCGCACACTTCTTGGGGCAAGCCCTGAACTGCTTCTTTCAAAAACTGGTTCATCTGTGATTTCCAATCCACTCGCTGGTTCTCGGCCTCGCAGTTCAGATCCAGTAGAAGACCAGCGCCGCCGCGATGAACTCCTTACCTCAGCGAAGGATTTACACGAGCACGCAGTGGTTGTTGAAGCTGTCACTAAAGCGCTTACTCCATACTGTCATACACTAGATGTGCCTGCATCACCATCCGTCATTCAAACAGAAACGATGTGGCATTTATCTACTGTGGTCAAAGGTGACTTAATAGATTCCAGTGTGTCCTCAATTGATTTGGCGCTTAGCCTTCATCCAACACCCGCAGTATGCGGAACACCTACAGCAGATGCACGTGAAGCCATTCAAGCGATTGAACCCTTCGATCGAGGATTTTTCACAGGAATGATCGGTTGGGCAGATACAAATGGTGATGGTGATTGGATTGTCACCATTCGTTGTGCAGAAGCTGAGGGTCACTCCCTACGTCTCTTTGCTGGTGCAGGAGTGGTCAAAGGATCAAAGGCAGAAGAAGAGCTAGCTGAAACATCTGCAAAATTCAACACGATGCTTCATGCAATGGGCATCCATCAGTGATAAAAATACATAGGAGATGACAAAAACATGTTTGTTCAACCACCTACATGGCCAGAAGAATTTGCAAAACGCTACCGTGAAAACGGCTGTTGGCGTGGGGAAACCTTTGGCGGTATGCTTCGTGAACGCGCCGCATCGCTAGGAAATAAAACAGCCATTACATACGCTGATACGCACATAAGCTACCAAGAACTTGATCAGCGCGTCAGCAGTCTTGCTGCCGGTTTTCATCAGCTTGGAATTCAGAAAGGAAGTCGAGTTGTCGTACAGCTTCCTAACATTCCTGCTTTTTTTGAAGTCATTTTCGCTTTATTTCGAATCGGTGCTTTACCCGTCTTCTCGCTGCCATCTCATAGAAGCAGTGAAATCACTTATTTTATTGAGTTTGCCGAAGCAGACGCATATGTCATACCAGATATCGATGGCGGCTTTGATTATCGATCACTCGCACGTCAAGTGAAAGAAAAGCTTCCCTCATTACCTCATGTCATTGTTGCAGGGGAAGCTGAGGAATTCCTTGACTTGGATGATCTGCGCAAGGACCCAGCACTTGATCCCCAAATTCATGTAGAGGCAAGCGATATTGCATTTCTTCAGTTATCTGGAGGCAGCACAGGCCTTTCAAAGCTTATTCCTCGCACGCATGATGACTATATTTATAGTCTTTGGAAAAGCAATGAGGTGTGCGAGCTCACACAAGATAGTGAGTATCTAGCTGCACTTCCGGTTGCGCACAACTATCCATTAAGCTCGCCTGGCGTCCTTGGGACGTTATACGCAGGCGGAAGAGTCGTTCTTGCACCTGGATCAAGCCCTGATGTCGTCTTTCCACTCATTGAAAAAGAACGGGCGACCATTACCGCTGTCGTTCCACCTATCGCATTGATTTGGCTAGAGGCCGCTCCTCATCGGTCAGATGACTTATCGAGTCTTGAAGTCTTACAAGTCGGTGGTGCTAAATTCAGTGCTGAGGCAGCAAAACGAGTGATGCCTACACTTGGATGTAAGTTACAGCAAGTTTTTGGCATGGCAGAAGGTCTGGTCAACTATACCAGATTAGATGATCCTGAACATGTCATTATTCATACACAAGGACGCCCAATGTCTGAATATGATGAGGTACTAGTGGTAGATGATGAGGACAAGCCCGTCCCGCATGAAGTGGCTGGACATCTTTTAACAAGAGGACCTTATACGATTCGCGGCTACTATAAAGCCGATGAACAAAACAAAAAAGCATTTACACCCGATGGCTTTTACAGAACAGGTGACATCGTGCGAATAACCAAAGAAGGAAATGTTGTTGTAGAAGGCAGAGACAAGGATCAAATCAATCGTGGCGGCGAAAAAGTTGCCGCTGAAGAAGTTGAAAACCATTTACTTGCGCATCCTGACATTCATGATGCCGCCATGGTGTCTATGCCCGATCCATTTCTTGGCGAACGCTCATGTGCCTTTGTTATCGCGAAAGGAAACAACAAACCAGCACCGCACGTCTTAAAATCATTTCTAAGAGAACGCGGGCTCGCAGCCTTTAAAATTCCCGACCGCATTGAATGGATCGATGCGTTCCCGCAAACAGGTGTAGGCAAAGTCAGTAAAAAAGCATTAAGAGAATTAGCTGCAACCCATACTGCCAACGTATAAAAAAGAGGAGTGAAAACCATGGCAATCCCTACTATTCCTGCATATCCAATGCCAAGCACACAAGATTTACCCGAAAATAAAGTGAACTGGATACCAGATCCGAAACGTGCTGTTCTGCTGATACATGACATGCAGCAATATTTTTTAAATGCATTTCAACAAGATACATCACCGATCACAGAGTTAGTTCAGCATATTGAACAATTACGTAATACATGCAATGAACTTGGAATCCCCGTCGTCTATACAGCGCAACCTGGTGACCAAGACCCGAAGGATCGTGCCTTATTAACAGATTTTTGGGGACCTGGACTTGGTGATGATGAAGCATTGACAAAAATCATTGATCAGCTTGCTCCATCTGAGGCAGATACAATGCTGACAAAATGGCGTTATAGCGCATTCAAGAAATCTAATTTTTTGGATATCCTTCAAGAAGGCGGGCGTGATCAACTAATCATTACTGGCGTATATGCACATATTGGCTGTATGCTGACAGCCGCAGAAGCATTCATGCTCGATATTGAAACCTTTTTTGTCGCCGATGCCGTCGCTGACTTTTCACTGAAACATCACAAAATGGCCATGACCTATGCAGCTGAACGCTGTGCAGTCACCACAACGACAAACCAAATCATCAGTCGTTTAACAGGACAAGAACCAAACAGTGATGATTTATCCTTTGAGGCCATCGTTCACCAAGTAGCTGAGTATCTCCAAATCGAGCCAAATGAAATACCACTTGATGAGAATCTCGTCTACCTTGGGCTTGATTCTATTAGAATGATGAGCCTAGCGGAAAAGTGGAGGCAGCAAGGAGCGACAGTCAATTTCGTTGAGCTTGCAGCAAATCCAACGCTCGCTCATTGGCGGACTCTTCTTTTCCCAGAAAAGCAGCCATCTATCCCAAATATCGATTACTTGTAAAGGAGGTATAGACCCTTGTCGATCCAGTCAGTCGATTCATTCCCGCTAACCGGTGCCCAATCAGGCATTTGGTACGCGCAGCAGCTTGATCCAGCTAATCCTATTTTCAATACAGCTGAGTATATAGAGATTAAAGGTCCTATTGATCCCATACAATTTGAAGCAGCCATTAGAAAGACTGTCTTAGAAGCAGATTCCTTGTATATGCAATTCGTTGAGGATACTGACGGTCCAAAGCAATGGATGACATCTAAGAAAGAGATTCCATTTCAATATGTTAATTTACAAAATGAAAAACAGCCTCTTGATGCGGCTAAAGCATGGATGAAAGCCGATCTTTCAACACCAGTCTCTTTAGAGAAAGATGTATTATTCCGTGAAGTACTTTTTCAGCTTGCTGACGACCGATTTATTTGGTATCAGCGCATTCATCACATTGCCATTGATGGATTCGCCTTTTCGCTCATTGCGCGTCGTGTTGCTGAGGTCTATTCAGCCCTATCGAATGGGACACCTATGCCCCCTCAAACATTTGGATCCTTACATGACGTAGTCCAAGAGGAGCTCACCTATCAACAGTCTAATCGATATGAAGATGATCAAGCGTTTTGGAAAAATCGCTTTGCTGATCAACCTGAAGTTGTCAGCCTTGCTGAGCTTGCCCCAAGAACGTCGGATCATTTTATCCGAAAAACGGCTGGCTACGATGCAGAAAAGGTAAGCAAAATGAAAAAAAATGCTCAAGCCTTCGGTGGTACGTGGCATGAAATGATCCTTGCTGCATCCGCTTTATATATGCATCGTATGACTGGTGCACATGATATTGTTTTAGGATTACCTGTGATGATGCGCCTTGGATCGTGCGCCTTACAAACACCCGGAATGGTCATGAACCTGGTACCGCTTCGTTTAACATGCAAACCAGAAATGACGCTATCAGCACTTGTTCGCCAAGTATCTGATGAACTAAAAGCCATTCGCCCTCATCAAAGATATCGCCACGAGGACATGCGGAGAGACTTTAAACTTATCGGAAGAAATCAGCGATTATTTGGCCCGCAGATCAATATCATGCCATTTGATTATGATCTCATGTTCGATCAGAGCATGGGTCAAGCACATAACCTCTCAGCAGGACCCGTGGATGATATATCGATCAACATATACGACCGCGCGGATGGGAACGGATTTCAAATCGACTTTGATGCAAACCCTGCCGTATACAAAGAGCAAGCAGTTGACGCTCATCAGCAGCGTTTTCTTCAATTGCTGGAGGAAATAACCGGACTAGAGCAAGATCAAACGATCAGTCAATTCAACCTTCTTTTGTCTGAAGAGAAAGAGAACATCCTCAAGCACTGGAATGATACAAAACGAGAATTACCAAGGGAATCTTTACGGGAACTATTTGAAAAACAGGTGAGCAAAACACCACAAGCAAAAGCATTACAGTTTGAAGGAATTACTTTGACCTATGAGGAGTTGAATCAGCGGGCTAATCAATTAGCTCATTATTTGAAAAAACATGACATTGGACCAGAACAATTTGTCGCAATTGCTCTGCCTCGGTCCATCAATATGGTCGTAAGTCTATTAGCCGTCGTCAAAACGGGAGCCGCATATCTGCCACTAGACCCTGATTATCCTAACGATCGTGTCGCCTATATGCTAGAAGATGCCAAACCGGCGTGCTTGCTCACAATTAAAGAGACAGCAGACGGTTTGAACCATCCGCACATCGTTCAGCTGGATGATTCAACTGTTCATCAGGAGATAGCAGACAGTCCGCACATCAATCCGGCTTGGAGCGAGGGCTCTCCACATCACCCAGCTTACATCCTCTACACATCAGGATCGACAGGCAAACCAAAGGGTGTTGTTGTAACAAAACGAAATGTGATCAACTTTATATTGTCCATGCAAGATTCATTTTTATTAGATCAAAAAGACCAGCTTTTAGCGGTAACAACCATTGCCTTTGATATTTCTGGGCTGGAAATGTTCCTACCGCTTTTACATGGGGCTGCTATTTTATTGGCAAAAAAAGAAACCATACAAGAACCAGCAAAGCTTTCAGACATGATTCGTTCTCATCATGTCACAATCATGCAGGCAACACCAACGTTGTGGCATGCGTTGGCAGATGAATACCCTGATGTGATCACAGGTATGCGTGTTCTTGTTGGAGGTGAAGCTCTCCCTGCCTCCCTTTTGCACACATTGCAATCTCTTCAATGTGACATTACTAATTTGTACGGACCTACAGAAACGACGATCTGGTCTACGATGGAAAATGTCACAGCACATCGAGAAAATAGTGGACCGGCAATTGGTAAACCCATTTGGAATACGAGCATTTACATTTTAGATGAAGGACTAAACCCAGTCCCAGCAGGATCAATCGGTGAGCTTTATATTGCAGGTGAAGGAGTATCCAGAGGATATCTTGGGCGATATGATTTAACGGCTGAACGCTTTGTCGCTGATCCATTCGGCACAAAAGGCACGAGAATGTATCGTACTGGTGATTTAGCCAGATGGCGTGAAGATGGTTCAATTGATTATATCAGCCGTGCCGATCATCAAATTAAAATCCGCGGCTTCCGTATTGAACTAGGTGAAATTGAAACAGTGATGATGCAGCATCAAGCCATAAAGCATACATCTGTTATCGTTCGTGAGGATCAACCTGGGCAGCAGCTGCTTTGTGCGTATGTTGTGCTGACAGACGGGTCTTCTCTGCACCCTTCAGAGCTCAGGCAGTTTGCGGCTGCATTACTTCCTGACTACATGGTGCCCTCTGCTGTTGTCGTTTTGCCAGAACTTCCACTTACACCAAACGGCAAAATCGACCGCAAAGCATTACCAGCACCAAATATGTCTTTAGTTAGTTCTGAGCGTACACCTAGAACACCACAAGAAGACATGTTATGTAGTTTATTTGCAGAAACCCTTGGCCTATCTCAAATTGGCATAGATGATAGTTTCTTTGACTTAGGAGGACATTCCTTACTCGCCGCTCGCCTGCTTCGACGTATACGCGATACACTTGGTGCAGACCTAAGTATGAGTACCATTTTTGAATCACCTCGAGTTGCTGAGCTTGCGCAGCACATTGACAAAGCGAAGGACATTCGGCCGCCGCTTCAGGTTGAAGACAAACCAGATGAAATTCCATTATCCTTTGCCCAAAAACGGCTCTGGTTCCTTCATTGCCTTGAAGGGCCAAGTCCAACTTACAATATTCCACTTGTCATTCAGCTGACAGGTACACTGGATCAAACAGCTCTCATTGGTGCACTGGCAGATATCACTGAAAAACACGAAACCCTTAGAACCATTTTTCCAGATAAGAACGGCATGCCAAGACAGGTCATTTTACACCCGAAAAGTGTTCAGCCTGAACTCCATGTCACAGCTTCAAGCGATCAACAAATTGAGAATCAGTTAAACGAAGCCATTCGCTATAGCTTTCAGATTGAAGAAGAACCTGCACTTCGAGCTGAATTATTCACGCTTGATGCAAACCGATCCGTACTGCTTCTATTGCTGCATCACATCGCTGGTGACGGCTGGTCACTTGCACCATTGACGCGAGACTTAGCTGCTGCTTACGAAGCCCGTATACAAGGAAAATCCATCTCCTTGCCAGCAGAACCTGTTCAATATGCTGACTATGCTATTTGGCAGCAGAAGCTGTTGGGCAGTGAAGAAAAGGCGGATAGTCTATTTGCCAAGCAGCTCAGCTATTGGAAAGATGCCTTACATGACCTGCCTGAAGAACTTGAACTGCCTTATGACTTCCCGCGTCCACAGGAAGGAAGCTTCAACGGTGCGACGATAGACTTTACGATTGAACCCGCTTTACATCAGAACCTCCTTGAGCTTGCAAAGCAGCATCAAGTGAGTTTGTTCATGGTGCTTCAAGCATCACTTGCAGCATTACTGACACGCATTGGGGCCGGTACAGATATCCCAATCGGCAGTCCAATTGCTGGACGGAATGACGATGCACTTGACGATATTGTGGGCTTGTTTGTGAACACACTAGTATTACGTACAAATACAGCTGGTAATCCAACCTTTAGTGAGCTATTGAAGCGAGTGCGAGACGTTGACCTAGCAGCCTATGAGCATCAGGATCTGCCATTTGAACGGCTAGTTGAAATCCTAAACCCAACCCGGTCCAGATCAAGAAATCCATTGTTCCAGGTCATGCTAGCCTTCCAAAATACACCGAAGGCAGAAATGAAGCTGACACAACTTGACTCAGATCTTTACGTGAAACCAGTAGGGTCAGCTAAATTTGATCTGACCATCGAATTGGCAGAACAAAGAACGGAAACTGGGTCAGCAGCGGGATTAACAGGATTGTTTGAATTCAGCACAGATGTATTTAAACAAAGCACCATTCGAGCAATCGCTGACAGAATGAAGCGCTTTTTAACAGAGGTAGCTGAGCGCCCGCATCTGCCGATTGGTCAAGTGAACATTTTATCAGATAAAGAGCGGCAAACATTTCTCCCTGACAAAAAGACAATTGCTCAGTTAGACCAAGCACATAGTCTCTCGGCTTTATTTGAAAAAACGGCGCAGCAATCTCCTGATCGAGTCGCAGTAACGGATGGCAAGAGGCAGCTGACCTATGGTGAGTTAAACAACAAAGCCAATCGTCTTGCTCATTTATTAATAGAAAGAGGCGTTGGACCAGAACAGTTCGTTGCACTTGCCCTGCCTAGATCAATCGATATGCTCATAAGCTTATTAGCCGTTCATAAAGCAGGCGCAGCCTATGTTCCGCTTGATCCTGATTATCCAGCAGACAGGCTGGCATACATGATACAAGATGCCAAACCCGTTTGCAGCATCACAACAAAAGCAGATGCAATGCACCTCCCTGCTGATTGCGATTTGATTTTGTTAGACGAAAAGGAAACGAGCGATCAATTGCTGACTACGCCAAATCACAATCCGGCTGATATAGACAGAATTAAGCCGCTATCTTCTCTGCATCCGGCCTATATTATTTATACATCCGGTTCTACAGGGAAACCAAAAGGAGTGGTCATCCCACACCAAAATGTCATCCGTCTTCTAACATCTACTGAACATTGGTTCCATTTTGATGAAGAAGACGTTTGGACAATGTTCCATTCATATGCCTTTGACTTTTCAGTATGGGAAATTTGGGGACCACTTTTATATGGCGGCCGACTTGTCATTGTATCTCATACCATCTCTCGCTCTCCAGAAGAGATGCTGCAGCTTCTAGTTGAGGAAGGTGTGACTGTACTTAATCAAACACCTTCTGCCTTCTATCAGCTCATGCAGATAGACAAGGAACAACAAACACTTGGTCAAGCATTATCACTCCGCTATGTCATCTTTGGAGGTGAAGCATTAGAGCTTAGCAGATTAGAAGATTGGTACAGCCGTCACTCAGACTGTAAGCCAAAGCTAATCAACATGTACGGCATTACAGAAACCACCGTTCACGTTACGTATAATGTACTCAATCGAGAGATGATCACAAAGAACTCCAGCAGTTTAATAGGCGAACCGATTCCTGATTTACACGTGTACGTACTAGATGAATACCTACAGCCTGTTCCCCCTGGGACGACAGGTGAAATGTATGTAGCTGGAGCTGGCCTTGCAAGAGGTTATCTAGGCAGACCTGACCTGACATCAGATCGATTCCCTGCCGATCCTTATGGAGCACCTGGCACAAGGATGTATCGTACAGGCGACCTTGCGCGCTGGACAGAAGAAGGGGATCTTGATTACATTGGCAGAGCTGATCATCAAATTAAAATACGCGGATTTCGCATTGAACTTGGAGAAATTGAAGCCGTTCTGGCACGCCACGATGCAGTTGCACAAGTTGCCGTCATGATGCGAGAGGATCAGCCTGGCGACAAACGCTTAGTCGCCTATATCGTCACAACTGAAGAAGACCGTTTCGATACTGAAACCCTTCGTCATTTTGCAGCAGCCAGTCTTCCTGATTACATGGTTCCCGCGGCATATGTACAAATTGACACCATGCCGCTTACAGCAAACGGGAAGCTTGATCAAAAATCACTGCCAGCACCTCAATTGCATATACAGCAAGCAGATGGCCGCGGCCCAAGAAACCCGAAAGAGGAAATCCTATGTCATCTCTTTGAAGAGGTGCTTGATTTACCTAAAATCAGCATAGACGATCGCTTTTTTGACATTGGCGGGCATTCCTTACTTGCGGTTCGTTTAATCAGCCGCATTCGTGATGCACTTGGTGTCAAACTAAGCATCGGAACGTTGTTTGAAGCACCAAATGTGGCAAGTTTGGCAGAGAAACTAGAAACAGGAAGCGATGAAAACGCACTAGAAATCCTGCTGCCACTGCGAACAAATGGAGAAAGATATCCTCTCTTTTGTGTTCACCCGGCAGGTGGTCTTAGCTGGTGCTATGCAGGTCTCTTGAATACATTAGAAAAAGACATCCCTATTTATGGATTACAGGCACGAGGAATCGCAAGAAAAGATGACTACCCGCACACACTAGATGATATGGCTGCGGATTACATCAAGCACATCCAAACGATTCAGCCAAAAGGCCCTTATCATCTTCTTGGCTGGTCACTAGGCGGAAACGTTGTACAGGCAATGGCTACACAGCTCCAGCAGCAAGGTGAAGAAATCGCACTCGTTGCGATGCTGGATGCCTATCCAAACCATTTCTTACCGATTAAAGCAGCACCTGATGAAGAAGAAGCACTAATCGCTCTTCTTGCGCTTGGCGGTTATGATCCAGATACCTTAACAGGTGAACCGCTCACAATGAAAAGTGCCATCGATATCTTGAAAAAAGATGGCAGTGCACTAGCTAGCTTAAATGAAGATGCCATTAGAAATCTAAAAGAAACCTATGTGAATTCAGTTCGATTGCTTGGAGAATATCAGCCAAAAACTTATCAGGGGGACATATTATTCTTTAGATCTACCATTATCCCAGATTGGTTTACACCAATTGATCCCGAAGCATGGGCACCTTATATCAACGGAACTATTGAACAGCACGACATTCATTGCCGGCACAAAGACATGTGCCAGCCTAAACCCCTAGCAGAAATTGGTGTCATCTTAGACAACGCACTGCATCGGGTCAAACAAAAGCACTAAGAATAAAGGAGAGATGACAAATGACAAATCCCTTTGATCGTGAAGACGGTGTATTTCTTGTGCTGGTCAATGAACAAGGACAGCATTCACTTTGGCCATCATTTGCACCAGTGCCAGATGGATGGGAAAAGGTCTTTGGTGAAGACACTAGAAATGCCTGCATCGATTATATCCAGACACACTGGCAGGACTTGCGGCCATTAAGCTTAACAAAAGAACCTGCGCTAGCACATGGAAAAACGGAATAAATCACCGCACCCTGATCTCCATCAGGGTGCTTTTTTGACAGAATAAACATCACCATCTTTCAGCTCTTTCTGCTACAATTTAATTGAGAATGTTTATCAATCAATAAGAGATCAGGTGGTTTTATGGGAAACAACAATCAATTACGTACATTGGCAAATGCCGAACAATTCATCTACCGATTAACATATACTGAAAAAATAAATAATGCAGAGCTTCCACATACAGAGCAGCAGCTATCAGATACATTCTGCCTCCTCTTCAGCATAAGCGGCAGCGGTTTACTCACATTGAACGATCAAAAATGGCGATTGAAACATCTGACACTCTATACAATCATGCCTGGGGAAACATTTATGTTAAAAACAGAGCCTTATCAAAAACACGAGCTCTATCTGTTTCGCTTTCAGCTCTACACGCTGCAAAATCAAAACATAGGAGAAGTATCAACGGAACATGCCCGTTTCTTACTGAATAAATGGCAATTTATCGATATTAGCTCGATTGAACATATTCATTCTTTATTGTCCGATATGACAGAGGAATGGCAAAGACCTGAATCCATTAGCTTTTTTAGAAGCCAAACTCTTTTTCAGCAGCTCATTATGCAGCTTTTCACACTGCATAAAGAAGATATTTGTGACACGGCACATGCCCTTTTCAAAACAAAACAATATATCGATCAACATTCCGAAGAACCCCTCAGCCTGACAAGTCTATCTCATATGGCTGGCATCAGCGCCAATCATTACAGTGAGCTATTTAAAAAGCATTTTGATGTGAGTGTCACTGATTATATCACCAAGAAAAGGATGGCTAGAGCCAAACAATTAATGGCAAAAGGCAACGCAAAGCTCAAAGACATTGCACTGGAAATCGGCTATCAAGATCCGTATTACTTCAGCCGCATCTTTAAGAAAAAAACGGGCATGACCCCTTCAACTTATATGAAAAGCCGTCAGCGGAAAATTGCAGCCTATGGCCATTCCATACTCGGCCAGCTCACACCCATTCATATCATCCCATATGCTGCCCCTCTTCACCCTAAGTGGACAGCACATGATTTTGAGCATCATGCAGAAGAAATTCCGATTCACCTGAGTGCACATCGGATCAACGAGCACGCTGAAGCCAATTTACAGCTATTAAAAGAAACAAAACCTGAGCTGATCATTGCCAATGATCATGTGACAGAGGAAGAAAAACAAGTGTTAAAAACCATCTGTCCTGTTCACTTTGTTCCATTCACACAATTAGATTGGCGCACTCAATTCAAACAAACAGCTACGTTCCTAAATGAAGCGAACGAAGCAGAAGAATGGCTGATTCATTACGAGGAACTCGTCATTCAAGCGAAAAAGGCATGCCTTTTTGATCATCCACCAAAAACCGTCCTGCCTCTTCGTATCTTTCAAGATCAGCTCTATTTGTCTGTGAATCGCACCATGTCAGAAGTAATTTTTCAAGATATTGGCCTTCTGCCAGCTTTTCAGAATGACGGCCAGCTAATAGAAAAGAAAATCAGCATTCGCTCTATACAACAGCTAGATCCAGACGCCATCTTCCTCTTCCTGCATAAGGAGCCAAAAACCATTGCTTTTTATCAAAAGTTAAAGCAGCAGGAGTCTTGGCAAAATCTCAAGGCTGTGACGCAGCAAGCCGTCTATCCACTTACGTCTGACCCTTGGCGTGAATACACAGCAGCCAGTCATCAACGAGTCATTCAGGACCTTTTATCTTTTTTTCCGTAAAAAGTCCATCATTTGACAGATCATTGTCTATGGATAAAAGGACAAAAGACTACTACAATCTTTAATTGAGAACAATTATCAGTTAAAGGAGAAAACAAATGAAAAAATGGTTCGCATTGCTTATCCTTTGTATCATGACGATCACCGCAGCAGCCTGTGGTGCTGCAGAAAATAAACCTGCTTCAAACACGACCAAAAGCAAGTCAGCTGAAACAGCAGAAACAAATATCAACTACTTAGATCAAACGTACAAACTCAAAACACCAGTGAAACGAATTGTCATTGCTGGAAGCCTTGAATCAATGGAAGATGCAAAATTACTTGGTATCGAGCCTATTGGTGCTTCTACTGTAGGCGGCACATTCCCTGAATTATTTAAAGACATTACAGCGAAAACAGAAGGTATCGGTGAAAAAACAGAACCGAACCTGGAAAAAATCCTAAAACTAAAACCAGATGTCATACTCGGATCAACCAAGTTCCCGCCTGCAACAATTAAAAAATTGGATAAAGTCCAAACGACGATCCCAGTATCCCATGTCTCTTCTGACTGGGAAAGCAATCTATTATTACTCGGTGAACTGACTGGAAAAAGTAAAGAAGCGAAAAACATCATTTCTGATTATCAGAAAGATCTCAAACAAGCGAAAGAAACCCTGAAAGACAAAAGCAGCAACAAAACAGCTGTCATTTTGCGCATTAGACAGGGCGACCTGTACGTTTACCCTGAAGACGTATACTTCAACTCTACCTTATATGGGGACTTAGGATTTACAGCACCAAGTGATATCAAAAAAGCCAAAGCACAAGCATTGATTTCATTGGAGCGCCTAGGCGAACTCAATCCTGACTATATTTTTGTTCAGTTCTCTAAAGAGGAAAACTCCTCGAATCCAAATGCATTGAAGGACTTAGAGAAAAATAAAATTTGGACAAGCCTAAAAGCTGTGAAAAATGGGCACATCAATGAAAATGCCGTTGATCCTATGCTTCAAGGAGGAACAGCACTAAGCAAAACAACCTTCCTTGATAAGGCTGTCAAATGGTTAGATCAAAACAACTAAACAGATGCGTGATCAGATTTTTGACAAAGGGCTAAATTGTTTAGCCCTTTGTCTTCTTTTCAACGCAGTTGAAAACCTTTAGGAGAGGATACACATGAACGGAACGTTTCTATATGATGAGTTTAATGGGCGTCAGCTTGATATTTACCTCCCACAGGACACCTCTATTGATGTTCCAGCTGTCTTTGTACAAGATGGCTCTTCTTTGTTTAGAACACACCTGCTAGAGATCGAAAGAATGATCGAAACCAAAACCATCTCACCAATCATCATTGTCGGCATACACCCATTCAATCGACTTGACGAATATACACCATGGAAGGCGTCATCACTGCGATCTGGGTTTCCTGACTTTAAAGGTGAGGCACAGACGTATGTGTCATTTTTAGCGAATGACTTACTCCCATATATCAAAAGAGAATATCCAGTTCAAGAGACCTGTCATGAACATAGCCACGTAGGTGCTTCATTAGGCGGGCTGTTTGCTATTTATACTTTATTCATGCACCCTGATCTTTTTAAAAACATCGCATCGATCTCCGGGTCATTTTGGTATCAAGATTTTCTACCGTTTGCTAAACAACAAAGCATTCAGTGTGTGGATCACTTTATTTATTTGTCTGTAGGCAGTGAAGAAGGGAAAGGCAAAACATCTGCTCAACAGCACATGCCTTTATTCAACAAACAACTACATGACCTTTTATTACAGAAAGGGATGCAAGAAAGGCAGCTGCAATATCACATCGAACAAGGGGAGGGCCATCATCTGAAACAATTTCAAAAAAATTTCTTATCGGCCCTAAAGTGGTTTTATCAAAGAGAACGCTAATTTTTTATCAGCATGGCACAAAGCCGATATGATATATTGGAACGTATAGATTGAAAGAGGAGGGATTTGCGCATGAGACCTTTACAAATCTCAGCCGATACCGCACAAAAGCTTGCTGCATCACTCAATGTACCGTTAGAACAAATCATGCATATGCCGCAGCATATCTTATTAGCTAAATTAGCGGAGCTTGAACAGAAGAAAGATCGTTCTTCTTAAAGAAATAAAGGAGTTTACATTCATGGAACAACAACTAGAAAAATCAACATTACATCCTCGCAGTACAGGACAAACCATCCTGCTGATTGCTGGGATTTTGCTCATTGCATTTAATCTTCGGCCTGCCATTACATCCGTTGGCCCTGTTATCGGCGCGATTCGTTCCGATTTACAGCTTTCAAATGGACTGGCGGGTTTTCTCACGACATTACCACTGCTCTCATTCGCATTGCTTTCTCCAATTGCACCTAAAATCGGAAAACGACTTGGCAATGAACGAACCCTCTGGCTTGGACTTGCCGTCCTTCTCTTTGGGATTGTGATTCGCTCGTTTGGCTCCATCACCTTCTTAATGATTGGAACAGCGCTGGTCGGCGTTGGAATTGCGATTTGTAATGTGCTCTTACCGGGGCTTGTGAAGCATAAATTTCCTGCACATGCAGGCTTGATGACAAGTGTATATACAACTTCAATGTCCGTCTTCGCTGCACTTGCATCAGGTGTCAGTGTTCCGCTCAGTCATACGATGCCTGGCGGCTGGAATACATCATTCCTTGTATGGGCTGGACTTGCCCTTCTCGCCATGATGGTTTGGGCGCCGCAGCTTCTTCATCAGAATACAGCGGCCGTCAAAAGTATTTCTCTTACAGAGCAGCCAATATGGCGTTCACGTGTTGCATGGCAGGTAACCTTTTTTATGGGGTTGCAGTCATTCCTTTTCTATAGCAGCATCGCATGGTTTCCTGATATCTTAACATCCCATGGAATGAACCTGTCGACAGCTGGCTGGATGCTGTCCATTATGCAGTTTGTTGGGCTGCCATCCACCTTCTTAACACCCGTTTTTGCAGAAAAATTAAAAACGCAAAGACCGCTTGTCGCCGGCCTTGTCCTTGTGTATTTACTCGGCATGATTGGACTTCTTCTCGGAGGATCGACGCCTATCCTTGTCATCTCTGTTCTATTGATCGGCATTGGACAAGGGGCCAGTATCAGTCTTGCCCTCACATTTATCGGTTTACGTACAACCAATATGGAACAAGCAGCTGCCCTCTCTGGAATGGCGCAGTCTCTCGGTTATTTATTAGCTGCTGTTGGGCCGTTCATGATTGGTATCCTTTTTGATTCCACACATACATGGACACCAGCGATTATCATCTTTATCATCATCCTATTTTTCATGTTTTTATCCGGTATGCGTGCTGGACGCAGTGTCTATATTTCAGATCCTTCATAAAAAAAGAACCCGCCTCCTCGTGAGACGGGTTCTTTTCTACTTATGCCTGCTCTGTCACATGTACCTTTAACGTTGCTTGTACCTCTGGATGAAGCTTCACCGGTACATTTGTGTAACCTAATGCACGGATGGCGTCATTCAGCTCGATTTTACGCTTATCGAGTTTAATTTGATGATCTTTTTGCAATTTATCAGCGATTTGTTTGCTTGTAATCGAGCCAAACAAACGGCCGCCTTCACCTGATTTTGCAGTGAGTTCCACTGTTAACGCCTCAAGTGTTTCTTTTAATTGTTTTGCTTGTTCAAGCTCTTGGATGGCATTCTTTTTCTCTTTGTTTTTCTGCCCTTCCAATGCGCTTAGGTTCGTTGGAGTTGCTTCAACAGCTAACCCTTGTTTGATGAGAAAGTTGTGCGCGTATCCGTCAGCTACATTCTTGACTTCGCCTTTTTTTCCTTTGCCTTTTACGTCTTTTAGAAAGATGACTTTCATCTTTGAACCCCTCCTTCGAAATATTCGTCAATGGCAGCCTTTAATTTCCCTACCGCTTCTTCAATGGTTATACCATAAATCTGGGTAGCAGCGTTAGTCAAATGACCGCCGCCGTCTAATGCTTCCATAATAATTTGAACGTTGATATCCCCTAATGATCTAGCACTAATACATACTGTGTCGTCATCTCGTCTAGCGACAGCAAATGACGCTTCTACCTCACTCATTGACAACAGGGAATCCGCTGTCTGGGCAATCGTAATTTGATCATAATACTCCGACCTGTCAGATGGCAATGAAGCAATGGCCACCTGATTTTGATACAGTTCTGTATGCTGAATGAGTTTTGCTCGTTTGATGTAATGATCGACGGTTTCTTTTAAGAACTTTTGCACAAGGACAGGATCTGCTCCCTTTGCACGAAGGTAGGATGCTGCATCGAACGTTCTTGACCCCGTTCTCAGGGAGAAACTCTTCGTATCAACGATGATCCCAGCCAGAAGCGCAGTCGCCTCAATCATGTTAATCCGTAATTTCTTCGGCTGATATTCTAAAAGCTCTGTCACAAGCTCTGCTGTAGATGAAGCATACGGCTCCATATAAACAAGTAAAGGATCACGGATAAATTCCTCGCCGCGTCTATGATGGTCAATGACCACGACATTTTCAATCTTATTCAGCAGCCGTTCTTCCATAACGAGAGACGGTTTATGTGTATCCACGACGACAAGCAATGTGTCATCCTTTGCAAGCTCCATTGCTTCCTCTGGGGTGATAAAACGTGACCAAAGCTCTTCATAATTTTTAATTTCACTAATTAAGCGTTGAACACTGTCGCCAATCTGATTGGCATCAATGACAATATAGCCTTCTTTTCCATTGGCCTGGGCGACCTTTAAAATCCCAATGGATGCACCGATCGAGTCCATGTCGGGGAACTTATGCCCCATGATCATGACATTACCGCTTTCAGATACAATTTCTTTTAAAGCATGAGAAATGACCCGTGCGCGTACGCGTGTCCGTTTCTCCATTGGATTCGTTTTTCCACCGTAGAATTTCACTTTTCCATTCGGCTGTTTAATGGCGACCTGATCCCCGCCTCGTCCGAGGGCAAGGTCAAGACTCGACTGGGCAAGTGCTCCAAGCTCTTTCAAGGAAGGAACGGACGCACCGATCCCGATACTCAGAGTAAGCGTCGCACTATGTGCCCCTGTTTTCTCACGGACCTCGTCTAAAATGGAGAATTTTGACGCTTCAAGCTCAGCTAAAATGCTCTCATTTAGAACCGCCATAAATCGTTCAGACGAAATTCTCTTCAGGAAAATACCGTATTCTTGTGCCCAATTGTTGAGCAAAGACGTCACTTCACTATTAATCGCGCTGCGAACTTGATCATCAAGGCCCTGCGTGACATCGTCGTAGTTGTCTAAAAAGATATAAGATAACACCGTTCGTTCATTTTCGTACTGTCGTTCAATCTGCACTTGTTCCGTGACATCAAAGAAATATAAAAGGCGCTCTGACCGTTTAATAATGACTTTGAATTTCCGGTCATTCAGCGTCACATTTTCGGTCTCGACCTCTTGTTTAATAAGAGGCACAATAGACTCGAATGTATCGTACAAGGATCTGCCGACAAGTGTGCTTTCATGAAAGCACGAAGCGAGAAACGGATTGGTCCATTCGATATAATACTGGTCATTAAACAGCATAATACCAATTGGCATCTCCATTAATGCTTCTTCTCCAACCTTTTTGACTCGATAGGATAATGTTGAAATATATGAATCAATCTCATTCTGCACTTGCGTATCTGCCCACTTTAAGAAGTAGAGCACACCTGCAAGGACGATAAGACCAACTGCTCCTATGATCCAATTGAAATAAAGGTTGAGGAGGACTGTGACCACCGCAAGAACAATTAACGCGAAGATCGGATACTTGATGACAGGTTTTCTATAGAAGCTTGGCACTGATATCAACTCCTCAACATTCAGAGTGAATTATTTGTTTTTTACTTTTTCTCTTAAATCAAAGCCTATGTCAGCAATCCCTATAATTCGCACAATCACACCGATTGGCGGAAAGAAAACCGTTAACACGACAGCGAAAATGGGTACCGCTTTTGAGATGTTTTTTTCGTGGCAATAATAGAAGAGAAAAGAAAATCCCTGAATAAGCACCAGTATAAATAAAATTTGAAACGCACTCGTTTGAACGAGCCATAAAAAGCTGCCTTTTTCCGTCTGAATCAGCATCAAAAGCAATGTGAGTAAATAATACCATACCATGCTTTTTGGCAGTCGCATATCCTTAAATTTCTTCAAGGACGGCATGTCTGAAACAAACCGTTTGAGCAAAGGCCGCACGAACCAGTGATTCACAAAAGCCATCAGCGTCACCAAAATCAATAACGCTACAGGTAAAGCACTTAATGCCGTATCCTGCATCTCTTTAAACTGTTTGAGCTGTTTAGCTATGTCCTTTTCAGAAGCCCCGGATTGCTTTAAAACACTCTCTACCATCGGCATCATTTGCTCAATCGACTCTTTCGCAATATTCATAATATCGATTTGAAAGAGCTGAACACTGACAACAAAGGAGATGAGAATACTGAATAAATAAAGCAGCGCACCTGTAATGATGGCATTCCCAGGCTGCCTTCTGCTGTAGAAAACACCCATGCCTAATCCGACGGCAATTAAGATAGGTGCACTCATGAGTCCAGCCATAGACCCAATTAAAAAGCTGATCACTATGCCAATAGCGCCAGCAGCAATTCCTTTTTTCAAGCCGTGTCTGATTGTATAGAGGATGATCGGAATCGGAGCAGCTAGAAAGAAAATAATAGATAAAAGCGGCACATACAAATAAAACAGCATCATGACCGCAAAAATACTCATCATGATTGCGCCCTCTACTAACGCTTTTGTTTGTTTCACACCTTCACCTCTATCCAATCCTTTTGTCTATATCTTGCTCAATGTGTACTTCTATGTATACGTATGATGTCAGCTCCATCATGTCTTGCCCCAACCTTTATTTTACCATAGCGGTAAATCTCAAGTAAAATGCAGGCTGTCCTGGGAGCGTTTCACGTGGAACACCGATATGGAACCGCACATGCAAGTTTTCAAACAGCATGTTACAATTTTTTAGATTATTCTTAGCTATAAACCCTGAATTCAAGGTCAAAAGCTGTTAGAATAGAAACATCATCAATAAATGTAAGAAGGAGAATTCACATGGGAAAAACACTCGTATTCGGACACAAAAATCCTGACACAGACACGATTTGTTCTGCTATTGCTTACGCTGATCTGAAAAACAAAATCGGCGTTCAGGCAGAAGCCGTCAGACTTGGAGAAATCAATGGAGAAACACAATACGCATTAGATTTCTTTAAACAAGAAGCACCTCGTTTCATTGAAACGGCTGCAAATGAAACAAAGCAAGTCATTCTTGTCGATCATAACGAATTCCAGCAAAGTGTAAGCGATATTGATCAAGTACAAGTAACTGAGGTCATTGACCACCACCGTATTGCCAACTTTGAAACAAGTGAACCTCTTTACTATCGTGCAGAGCCTGTAGGCTGTACAGCAACGATCTTAAACAAAATGTATAAAGAAAACCAAGTGACGATTGAAAAAGAAATCGCTGGTTTGCTTTTATCTGCGATCATTTCTGATTCCTTATTATTCAAATCCCCAACATGCACACAGCAAGATATTGATGCTGCACATGAGCTTGCAAAAATCGCAGGGGTAGATCCAGAAGTTTACGGTCTAGATATGCTCAAAGCAGGCGCTGATCTAAGCCAAAAAACGGTTCAAGAATTAATTACACTTGATGCAAAAGAATTCGCACTAGGCAAAAGCAAAGTCGAAATTGCACAAGTCAATACAGTAGATATTGCTGAAGTGACAGCAAGACAGGCTGACATTGAAGCGAAAATCAATGAAGTCATTGCAGCAAAAGGTCTTGATCTATTTGTTTTAGTCATCACAGACATTTTGGAAAATGACTCCCTTGCTCTTGCACTCGGTGCTGAAGCAGCAAAAGTAGAAAAAGCATTTAACGTCACGCTTAAAAACAACACAGCTTTACTAAAAGGTGTTGTATCAAGAAAGAAACAAGTCGTACCAGCGCTGACAGACGCACTTTCTTAATCAACACGACAAGACTGCTGAATCATTCAGCAGTCTTTTTTGTCTATATTCTTTTTAATGAATATACATATCACTAACGAGAACATCCTTTAGCACACTTGTTGGAATCGTGAATTCAACAACACCCATGTAGCCAGGTGCCACATCATATTCATTAAAGGAAATCACAAGCTTTCCTTTTGAATTGATATAGAAGTTTTGATCCGGCTTAATTTTCTTAAATGGTTCCGCCATATCTTGCTTGCCAATCCAATACATTTTGTTTGAATCCTCTTTCATCTGTTTCTTCATTTGTTCTTTAATATTTTCACTAATTACATCAATATAACGGTCATCTTTAAACAGGCTTGGTAGTGTAATGAGGACATGGTTTTTCTTATCAACCGTATCATATGTCATTTCCTCTGCCGCAGAAGCCTGAGTCGTCACCTTGTATCGGCCTAGTGAAAGGATTTGATCATTGTTCGTTCTCACTTCATAACCGCTCTCAACACTTAAATGACCATTTTTATACCCCTTTGTTTCCTTTTCAAAATCTTGATACAGCTTTTTGTTTTCAGCTAAATATTTTTGATTCAGGCTGTCTTGTAATGTTCCGTCCCCAAGTCCTGAAACGTGTGGTGTTTTAAGATCAATATTCGTTCCTTGATCGCTCTTTTTAAATTCTGTAAACGTTACGACTTTCACCAGCTCGCCAATGACAGGCACCTCTGAAATCGCTCTTGCTGCCTGTGGACTGACATTAACCGTTGTGACAAAAAGAGCTGCCGCCGCAACAAGTCCTATTGTCCATTGCTGAAAATGAGGTTTTTTATTTTTTCTTTTTAACGTTCGTTCAACCATCGCATCATATTCCGGTGGAATAGGGATTTCTAAATATTCATCTTTTAAATGTTCCAAATACTTATCCATTTATATTTCCTCCTGTGATAATTCTACTTTTAAAAGCCGCAGCGCCTTATATAATCTTGTTTTAATGGTGTTTTCATTTTCATCGAGAATCTGGGCGATGTCCTCTAGTTTTAAATCTTCAAAGAATCTCAAAATAATGATGACCCGATACATCTCAGGCAAATCCTCTATAGCCCGTTTGACGTCTTGATCCTCGTATACATCTGATTCGCCCTGAGATAAGAATTCAAGCGTATCATCATCTGTCACCTGCACCCGTTTCTTCTTTCGTAAAAAGTCTAGGGCAGCGTTCACCACGATTTTATAAAACCAGCTATGCATTTTGCTCGCATCCTCTAATCGGTGAACAGATTTGAGTGCTTTATGAATGGCCTCCTGAACAACATCCATAGCATCTTCTGGGTTTTTGACATAACTATAGGACAACCGATAAAAACTGTGTTTATGTTCCATGACGTAATCCGCAAATTGATCGTCTATTTTTCGTTTCTTCATTTTACAAAGAGCTCCTTTATCTTAAATGCGCATCTGTTATTTCTTACATTGGATAGACGCGCACCTTTTGAAAATAGTTTGCGCTCGATTATTTTTTAACATGTCATCACATTTACGTTCCTATACAAAAAGAGCGAACCTGATGGGTTCACTCTTTCCAAGCGGATAGTGTTTGATGAACAAACTGTTTTAGTGAAGAAAGCGGATGAATGATAGGAACGCCTGTCTCCTGCTCCATCTGCTGTGCCGCATGAACCATCGAAAGCTGCATCACACAAATGTCTTTCCCTTTTTGCTTCATACATCTTCTCAGCTGCTCCTTGATTTGTTCATCATAGGCTTGCATATCACCGTTTAGACAGAGATGAAAGGCATCCTCCATCACAACCAATTCCACTTCAACCTGTTTGCCCCGCTCTGTGGCATATGATTCAAGCCGCTGCATCGTCCCTTCCACTGTATCTGGGTTGGAAAACACCAGTTGAAGAGGCCCTTGTTTCTCACAAATCATCTCAAATAACGGTTCATCGATCGGAACAATCGGTTGTTTGAAATGGTGCTGCTGATCACCTAGAGCAGCAATGTATTGTGTACACGTGAGCAGAATGAGATCGGCTTCACTTTCTTGCTTTAATCTGTTGATAGCATACGTTTGCTGCTTGTATTGATCAAATGCAGGATCTTGAGTGGCGCGTTCTATAAATGATGAATCGACTGTGTGATGCAAATCAACATCTGTATCACCAAAAACATCTTCTATATATGACTGATTGGATGGATGGGCGTGAAGGCAGTGTAATCGAATCATCTGGTTTGCTCCTCGTGAAAGTTTTCAATCATTATATCAATCCTTGTATGAAATAGGGAGCAACATGACCATATTGTTAGGGAGATATTGAAGGAGGGATTCGAATTGAAAGAAGATCAACAGCCTAAATCATCTTCAGAGTCAGAAGAAACGTTAACGAATCGGCAAGGTCATCCCGTAACAGACAATCAAAATATGAGAACTGTTGGGAATAGAGGACCCACTACGCTTGAAAACTACGATTTCCTAGAGAAAATCAGTCATTTTGATCGTGAACGCATCCCTGAACGTGTCGTTCATGCACGCGGTGCTGGAGCTCACGGTTATTTTGAAGCCTACGGCACATTTGGTGATGAACCCATCTCCACCTATACGAGAGCGAAATTGTTTCAGGAAAAAGGGAAAAAGACGCCTGTTTTCGTTCGTTTTTCTTCTGTGATTCACGGCGGTCATTCACCAGAAACATTACGCGATCCGAGAGGGTTTGCGATTAAATTTTATACAGAGGAAGGCAACTGGGATCTCGTGGGGAACAACCTGAAGATTTTCTTTATCCGAGATGCTTTAAAGTTCCCTGATTTGGTTCATGCCTTTAAGCCAGATCCTGTCACCAATCGTCAGGACGGCGAGCGTATTTTTGATTTTGTCTCACAATCACCTGAAGCGACGCATATGGTGACATTTCTCTTTTCACCGTGGGGCATCCCCGCAACATACAGGCACATGCAAGGCTCAGGTGTCCATGCGTACAAATGGGTAAACCATGAAGGAAAAGCCGTGCTGGTTAAATATCATTTTGAACCGAAACAAGGCATTCGCAACCTGACCCAAGAACAGGCGCAAGCGATCCAAGGAGAAAATTTCAATCATGCCACACAGGATTTATATGAAGCCATCGAGCAAGGTGATCATCCTGAATGGGAGGTATATGCACAGATCATGGAAGATGATGCCCACCCTCACCTCGATTTTGACCCGCTAGACCCGACAAAGCTTTGGTACAAGGATGACTACCCATGGAAACCAATCGGACGGATGGTATTAAACAAAAATCCAGAAAACTATTTCGCAGAAGTCGAGCAGGTTGCCTTTGGGACTGGTGTACTCGTAGACGGTTTGGATTTCTCAGATGATAAATTGCTTCAAGGCCGTACCTTCTCCTACTCTGACACGCAGCGATATCGTGTAGGGCCAAACTATTTACAGCTGCCGATCAATGCACCGAAAAAGCATGTCGCCACCAATCAGAGAGACGGGCAAATGGAATACCATGTCGATCAAGGCAAAGGGCAAAATCCCCATGTGAATTATGAACCGTCGATCCTCGGGGGATTAAAAGAAGCCAAACAGGATGGAAAGGATCATACGCCTTTTGTAGAGGGTGAAGTCAAACGAGAAGCCATTGACCGCCCAAACAACTTTGGACAAGCAGGAGAAACGTATCGCCGTTTTAATGATTGGGAGCGTGAGGAACTGATTAAGAACTTAGTCAATACCCTTGCCACATGTCAAAAGGACATTCAAGACCAAATGATCGAAAACTTTACAAAAGCAGACCCTGATTACGGAAAGCGTGTCGCTGACGGCTTAAAAGCCTTTAAACAAGAGCAGCCAAGCGGACCTATCGGCTCTACAGGCGCTGCCGAAGCCGTGGACGATGCCATCAACAACAGCACACCATCAGATCCTTATTAATGAAAAAAAGAATGCAGCGGCGAGGCTGCATTCTTTTTATTTACATCTATTAAGCGTTTTGACCTTTTTTGATCCATTCTGCTACATTGACTGTACGTTTTGCCTGATGTTTCACAGCTGCTTCTGCATCCTCTTGGATTTTTCCATTTTGGTCAACAGTGACACTTACGCCATAAGGGTTGCCCCCTGCACCGTATAAGGAATCATCTGTGTATCCAGGAGCGGCAATAATGGCTCCCCAGTGGAACATCGTCGTATATAGGCTGAGAACCGTCTGCTCCTGTCCGCCATTTGCGTTTTGAGCTGAAGTCATCGCGCTCACTGCTTTGTTTGCCAATTTACCTTGGAACCACAAGCCGCCTGTCGTATCTAAGAACTGCTTCATTTGAGCTGGCAGGTTACCGAAACGTGTCGGCATGCTAAAGATGATGGCATCTGCCCACTCTAAATCACTTAATTGAACCTCTGGCACATCCTTTGTTTCGTCTAAATGTGCTTTCCATGCTGGATTTGAAGCGACAACTGCTTCTGGTGCCAATTCAGCAACCTTTAATACTTTGACCTCTGCGCCAGCTTCTTTTGCTCCAGCTTCAGCCCATTTCGCCATCTGATAGTTTGTACCTGTTGAACTATAATAAATAATCGCTAATTTTACGTTTTCCATTTGTTCCATCTCCTTTTGTTTATTTTGCCCAAAAAGCTTCTGTAAAAATCCCACCTGTATTCCCCACCTTATTTAAAATTGACGACGATACCATAAAGCCGCAGCATCGACTTCTTCTCTCGTTAGCTGATGTCCGCGATTTTCCCAATGAAGTGTAACCGATGCACCTGCACCCTGCAGCAATTGCTCCAGCTCCTGTGATTCCTCTGGACGGCACATTGGGTCATTTTCACCTGCTGCTATAAAGACTTGTTTCCCTGCTAATGAAGGCAATGAAACTCCGCGTCTTGGAACCATTGGATGATGCAGGATGGCGCCTTTTAGGGCATCCCCATAATGGAATAACAAGCTTCCAGCAATGTTTGCCCCATTGGAATATCCGATAGCTACCACATTGTGACGATCAAATCCATATTCATCAGCTGCTTCACCGATAAATGTATATAGTTCCTCAGTACGCTCAATCAAATCCTGTTCATCAAATACACCCTCTGCCAAACGTCTGAAAAAACGCGGCATGCCGTTTTCTAATACATTCCCTCTCACACTAAGAACAGATGCATCAGGATCTACGATCTCTGCAAGTGGCAATAAATCTTCTTCTGTCCCGCCAGTTCCGTGCAGTAATAACAGGACAGGTCTTTGTTCATTCTTTCCTTTTCGAAAAAGATGCTTCATCATGAATCTCCTTTCCCTTTAACTTCTCTCACTTCAATTGGAAGCACAATTTGTTCAATCTGACCGCGCTGCGCCTCATATTGCGGTGGCAGTTTCAATGCTTCACCCATTGTTTCCACTGATTCATCGTGTGCAAACCCTGGAGGATCCGTGGCAATCTCAAATAATATGCCGCCAAACTCTTTAAAATAAATAGCATTGAAGTAATTTCGGTCTTGCACAGGTGTCACTTGATACCCGCTTTGTGCAATATGTCTTTGCCAATCTAATTGGTCCTGATCATCTGTTGCTCTCCATGCAATATGGTGCACAACCCCAACACCCATACGTCCTCGTGGAACAGGTGTGTTGTTCACATCAATCACATTGCCTATTTCACCAAACGAACGGAATCTCACATAGTCTCCTTCTGCTCCGACTCGTTCAAGTCCCATCGTTTGCTCTAGCAGCTGCATCGTTTGCTCCGGCTGCGAAGTTAATAAAACAGCTCCGCCAAATCCTTTAATGGCTACATCTGGTGTAACACCATTAAAGGTCCACTCGTTTTGCTTTCCTTCCGCACGTTCTACCAGCTCAATCAATAAGCCGTGTGGATCTTCGAATGAGAGAAAAGCTTCACCAAAGCGTTCAACTATTTCATAAGAGACATCAAACTGCTCAAGGCGATCCTTCCAGAAAGAGAAAGAGCCTGTCGGTACAACATATGTCGTCACGCCCACTTGCCCTGCACCAATTTGACCTTTTTGTGCCCCCGGCCAAGGGAAAAACGTAATAATTGTCCCTGGAGAGCCGCCTTCATTTCCAAAATATAAATGGTATGTGCCCGGATCATCAAAATTCACGGTCTTCTTCACGAGACGAAGTCCTAAAACACCTGCATAAAAATCAACGTTCTCCTGAGGATGACCTACAATAGCTGTAATATGGTGAATTCCTTCTGTTTTTTTCACTTCTCATGCCCTCCTAATTGAAGTAAGAAACCTCTATTCATTATGTCTTTACTGACGTCTTTATATTATCTCGAATTCGAGATATTAGATCAAAAAAATATATTTATCTCGAATTAAGGATATGATGTTTTTAAATAAATGTCAATGTTTTTTGTTTTTCTTTTAAAAAAGCAGAGCTGTTTTGCATGAAACAGCCCTGCTTTCCCTTGATTATTGCAGCAATTTTTTCTTTTTTAAATAGGCCTTCGCTACCTGAAATGCATCCTTCTCCTTCACATTGACTTCATAATTCATTTCTCTCATCTCATCGTCTGTGATTTGACCCGCAAGCTTATTGAGAGAGGTCTCAATCTCAGGGAATTCAGTTAATGTCTCCTGCCTGAGCAGCGGTGCTCCTTGATATGGCGGGAAAACATGCTGATCATCATCAAGCACCTTTAATTTGTATTGTCTCAATTCACTGTCTGTCGAATACGCATCGACCAAATTGATATCTCCTTTTTGAATCGCTCGATAACGAAGCTTCGGCTCCATCGTCACAACATCGTCAAAGGAAAATTGATAAGCTTTTTGAATGCCTCGATACCCATCCTGACGATCAGAAAACTCTAAGGTAAATCCAGCTTTTATACGGTTTTTGATCTTACCTAGATCTGAAATGTGGGACACCTCATATTGATCAGCCAGTGACTGCGGCACGGCTAAAGCATACGTATTGTTGTATGCCATGGGCTCAAGAAGACGGAGCTGAAAGGACGATTCCAATCCACGCCGCGCTTGCTCATACACTTTTCTTTTATCTGTGCTTTTTGCTGTTTCTTTGAGGAATTCAGAAATCGCTGTACCCGTAAACTCGGGATAAATGTCAATATCACCAGAGCGTAATGCCTGGAAAACAAAGGACGTCTTACCAAGACCGGGCTTCAGGTTCACTTGAATATCTGTATCCTGTTCAATTAAAAGCTTATACATTGAGATCAAAATCTCAGGCTCTGATCCTAACTTTCCGCCAATGGTGATTTCTTTCTTTTCTTGCTGAAACAGCGAGGGGGCAGCGACAACTGCTCCTGCAATCAGAGCAAAAACAGCCACAGAAATCACAGTCTTTTTAAAAGAAATTTTCTCAAAGGTTCGCAGCACCACATCAAATAAGAGAGCGAGTAAGGCAGCTGGTATCGCACCAATGACAATAAGAGACATATCATTTCGATCAATTCCCAGCAGAATTAAACTTCCTAATCCCCCAGCTCCGATCAGTGCTGCCAGAGTGGCGGTCCCCACAATGAGAACCATTCCGGTTCGGATACCCGCCATAATGACTGGCATGGCAAGTGGAAGCTCTACCTTTAATAACCGTTTGCGATGATTCATCCCCATAGCAAGCGCTGCTTCTCTCAGGGAAGGATCGACCTCCTGAATGCCTGTATATGTATTTCTTAAAATAGGGAGTAAGGCATAGACCACAAGCGCAATAATCGCAGGCACTTGCCCAATCCCCACGAGAGGAATCAGCAAGCCAAGAAGTGCAAGCGACGGAATCGTTTGCAAGACAGCCGTCACCCCAATGACCCATTCCGCTAGCTTTGGAACCCTCGTTAAATAGATACCTAATGGAATGGCAATCAAAATCGCTAAAAATAAAGCAATAAAAGAAATTTGAATATGCTCAAGTAAGGCGTGCCCCAATTGTTCTTTGCGTTCCCATAACACACGGGTCCAATCATTCATGTGACTCGCCCCTCTCTTTAGAAGAATCAGCTAAAAACTGAATCACTGCTTGACGATTCACTAGTCCAATCCGCTCTCCATTCTTTTCAACAGCCAATTCCTCGTGCTTTGCCAATAGAGACAAGGCTTCATCCAGTGTGGCATCTGCTGAGACCGCCTCATAGAGGAAAAGAGCTTCGTGAGCCATCGGTTGGGCCAAGGTTTCCAGCTCAAAAGCTTGATGTCCCACATGGCGGGCAGCCCCTGAAACAAACTCCTTTACAAAGGCATTGGCTGGATGTTGAACCAATTCCTCAGGACGTCCGATCTGCACTACTTTTCCTTCATTCATCACACAAATCCGATCACCCAGCTTCATAGCTTCCTGCATATCATGCGTCACAAAAACAATGGTTTTTTGTATGCGGCGCTGCAAATCAAGCAGATCATCCTGCAATTTCTCCCTCGTTAGTGGATCTAACGCACTAAAAGGTTCATCCATCAGGACAATCTCAGGATCAGCTGCAAGTGCACGTGCCACACCGACACGCTGCTGCTGTCCACCAGAGAGCTCTGCTGGCTTTCGATGCCGATACATAGCAGGATCAAGCCCGACCATCAACATGAGTTCATGGACACGCTGATTGGTCTCATTCCGGCTCCATTGTTTAAGCTCTGGCACCACAGCAATATTTTCTTCTATGGTCATATGAGGAAAAAGCGCAATTTGCTGCAGAACATAACCGATATCCCAGCGCAGCTCATACATATCAAAATCACTTATTTTTTGACCCTTTATGTAAATCTCACCTTCTGTAGAAGAAATGAGACGATTGATCATTTTCAATGTCGTCGTTTTTCCGCTGCCACTAGGTCCAATCAATACAAAAAACTCACCTTGCTGAATCTCCAAATCAACAGATTGAACGGCATAGCGCTCATCAGAAAATTGCATCGATACCTTATTAAATTCAATCATCTTCCCACGCCCTGACTGCAATTATTTTCTAGACTACCAATATGACAGATCAACCTCATATTTGTATAGAATAAACTGTCACTTTTACATACTTCCCCTAGGTTGACTGTCAAAAACAACTCTAGCAAAAATAGATGGGATTCACAGTGAGGAAAATAAAAAAAGCGAAGAGCTCGGGGCTCTCCGCTTTTTAAGTCAACGACTTACTCACCAGTAACGTATGGAAGTAATGCCATTTGACGTGATCTTTTGATCGCTAAAGTCAATTTACGTTGATACTTAGCGCTAGTTCCTGTTACACGACGAGGTAAAATTTTACCACGCTCAGAAACAAACTTTCTAAGAAGATCAACATCTTTGTAATCGATGTGCGTGATACCGTTAGAAGTAAAGAAACATACTTTACGACGTTTCGCACGACCGCCTCTGCGTCCACCTGCCATTTGTTTTCACACCTTTCCTTTAGTCATTTTTTCAGATCAATTAGAATGGCAAATCATCATCGGAGATGTCAATCGGTTTACCATCGTTCGCAAATGGGTCATCATTAAAGCTATTTCCCTGATTACGATTTTGGTTGTTTTGATTGCCATATGGATTTTGACTTGGTTCATTTCCAAATGGATTCTGATCGTTTTGGCTACCGCCATAATACTGGCCTCCGCTATTGCCACCGCCGCTGTATCCACCTGAACCAGCACCGCCGCTCTTAGGCTCAAGAAATTGAACACTTTCAGCTTGAACCTCTGTCACGAAGACACGCTGTCCTTGCTGATTTTCATAGTTTCTTGTCTGCAAACGACCGTCTACACCGGCAAGACTTCCTTTTTTCAAGAAATTAGCCACGTTCTCGGCTTGTCTTCTCCAAGTAACACAGTTAATGAAATCGGCTTCACGCTCTCCAGATTGATTCGTAAACGTACGATTCACAGCTAGAGTAAACGTGGCTACAGCCGCACCATTAGGCGTGTAGCGAAGCTCAGGGTCTTTTGTTAGTCTTCCGACCAATACAACACGGTTTAGCATATTGAAAGACCACCTTTAAATATATATTTCAATGATTTATACTTCTTCTTTAACAACAATGTGTCGAATGATATCGTCACTGATCTTAGCTAAGCGGTCAAATTCTTGAACTGCTGCAGCGTCAGATTGAACGTTTACGATTTGGTAGAAACCGTCACGGAAATCATTGATTTCGTATGCAAGACGACGTTTACCCCAATCCTTTGTTCCAGTGATCTCCGCACCGTTAGAAGTTAACACGTTATTGAAACGCTCGATAACTGCTTTTTTAGCCTCATCGTCAACTGTTGGGCGGATGATGTACATAACTTCGTACTTTCTCATCTGATTGCACCTCCTTTTGGTCTAAGCGGCCCTAAACGGGCAAGGAGCAATAAATTATATTACTCACAATTGTATATTATAACAAATCACTTGGCCTATGACAAGAACCTATACATTAAAACGGAAATGAATGACGTCTCCATCTTTCACTACATATTCTTTGCCTTCTAGACGAACTTTTCCTGCTTCTTTAGCAGCAGACATGCTTCCGCCAGCTAGTAAATCCTCATACGCAACCGTTTCAGCACGAATAAATCCACGCTCAAAGTCTGTGTGGATGATTCCAGCACATTCTGGCGCTTTCATTCCTTTTTTAAATGTCCAAGCACGTACCTCTTGCTCACCTGCTGTGAAATACGTAGCTAATCCTAGAAGTGAATAAGATGCTCTAATTAGCTGATCAAGCCCTGACTCATTAATACCAAGCTCTTCAAGGAACATTTGCTTCTCTTCTCCTTCAAGCTCTGCAATTTCAGACTCGATCTTTGCACAAACGACGATGACTTCAGCGTTTTCACCAGAAGCAAACTCACGGATTTGCTGCACATATTCGTTGCCCTCATGATCCGCTACTTCATCCTCACTCACATTTGCTACATAAAGAACTGGTTTAGATGTGAGTAAATGAAGCTGTTTCACAAGCTTTTGCTGTTCATCTGTAAATTCTACAGATCTTGCCGATTTCCCAGCTTCAAATGCGTTCATTAGCTTCGACAAAATCTCAAATTCAGCTACTGCTTCCTTGTCCTTTTGTTTTGCGAGCTTACTCACACGAGCTAAACGCTTTTCAACTGTTTCTAAATCAGCCAAAATCAATTCGAGATTAATCGTTTCAATATCTGCTACAGGATCAACCTTACCAGCTACGTGTGTAATGTTATCGTCTGCAAAAGCTCTGACCACGTGACAAATCGCATCTACTTGACGAATATGAGAAAGGAATTTATTCCCTAAACCTTCACCTTTAGATGCACCTTTGACAATACCCGCAATATCAGTGAATTCGAAAGCAGTGGGAACTGTCTTTTTCGGCTGCACCAATTCTGTTAGCTTTTGTAAACGCTCGTCAGGAACTTCTACAATTCCGACGTTTGGATCAATGGTACAAAACGGATAGTTAGCAGACTCCGCTCCAGCCTGTGTAATTGCATTAAATAGCGTTGACTTCCCGACGTTAGGTAAGCCAACAATACCAGCTGTTAAAGCCATTCTTTCATCTCCTCTATATCAAACGTGCTCGTTATACTGCGTAATATGAACCTAGAGCAATTATAAGTAGGTTTACATGAAAAGACAAGCTAACCACCATGCATTTTCAATAGAAGAAACATCGTCAAAAAGAATAAATCAATGCTTCAAAACGAGAAATTGCACCTGGCTTTGCTGTAGAAAAGACAAATTTAATGAAAAAAGCATGAGGCCTACTTAAGCAGTTGGCTCCTCATGCTTGACGAGAATTTTCTTCATTTTTCGTTCAAAATCTCTTCTTGGGATCATCACGCTGTGTCCGCAGCCTTCACATTTAATACGGATATCCATGCCCAAACGAATGACCTTCCACCGATTGGCACCACATGGATGGGGCTTTTTCATTTCTACAACATCATGTAACCCAAACGCTTTGTCTGCCATCAGCCTTCACCTCTCTTGCTCACTTCATTGAATCTATTGTACAAAAAAACGGCGATGGAGGGCAATGCACAAAACAAAGAGTCTCTTTCAATCGTTCATCCTATTCTTTTTTAGAGAAAAAACCCTTCTTTTAGATCATTTTATTTGTGACCAATAGTTACTTAAACTCCGTTTTTTTTCAATATTGTCACAAACACTGTAGGTCAAAAGGTTTTTATTGGTAGAACGCGGTGGTTTTTCCATATTTTTTGATTTATGATATCTGCATAAATGTTATGTGAGGGAGCAGGTACGATGGTCAATCGAAAGGATAGATTAACTGATAAAGAATATAAAATCATATCCGATCATGCTGGAAATATCGACAATTACCAGCAGCACCATACAATAGAAATAGGTCAGCAAACACTCACTGTCCACGATTTTCTAAAGATCGACCGAAAATTATATGGTTTAACAATGCAGCCGGAACAATCAGATGAATTCATCGTCGCTTTTCACTGCCCGCTGCCACATCAAATGACGGTGTCATCTAAGCAAGATGTACACAACGCAGCACAGTCATTGCTCAAAACTGACTATGCCTATCCAATTGAAAGAAAGTCCCTTGATGGCAATCAAGACCATGTCTTTTTTAAAGGGAAGGAATACATAGAGAAAGTCTGTCAGAAGCATCCGAATGCAGGTATCCATCTCACTGGACAAGCACTTGCCGGTGCTGTTTGTGCTTATATTGCAACAGAACAGCCAGCTGTCAAAAAAGCCGTCACCTTTGACAGCCCAAATATATGGAGCAGCCTGTCGCCTTCGATTCAGCAAAAGGCGCAGCAAGGTCAATATAAACGCATGTTGACTGAATATATTCAGCCTAGTCATTACGTCGGTTTACTCAATCGTCATGATCAAGGAGTTGGACAAATCAAGTACACCGTACCGCCACGGCAGCAAGACTCAGTCCAAGAATCCGTAAAATACAAAAAAAGAGAAATTGACACCTTTTTAAAATCAGCTTTTGCATCTATGAATATAGAATGGAACGAATCTTTTGATACAAATGCTTTTTTAGCTCTCGTTTCAGGAGAATTCAAAGCAAATGGATATTCATTCCATCCAAATGGATCTGCTCGTATTTTAGATGAACAGCTTGATCATAATACAAGTTTTACAGCCATGCTGCTGCAAGAGATTCATTCTGGACGTGCATATGCACAAGACGGACTTGAAATTATCATAAAATCCCATTTACTGAAAAATTCATCCTATGATCTGCAAAGTATTATTGAACATGAAGTGCACACTGTATTTGAAAAAATCGATGGAATTGATGAAAGCGTAAAAGACGCCGTCCATCATGTAAAACAAGAACTCAAAGGACTCGTCGGCTTTGGCCACTATGATTTATTAAGTCATAGTGATGTGGAAGCACTGGTAGAGGAAGTCAGGATGGAACAGTCGCATTCCTCCTTTTATTCACACGAAAAACAGCTGAATGCCTTGTACACCCTGAGGGATTACGAACAAGAGCTTTCTGCTCTTTCAAGACATATGTACACAATGGGTGATGACTACGCCAAGGCAGATAGACGCCTTGCAATGCAAATGGGTATTCATTAAGAAAGGAGTCATCGCATGATCAATCAAAATAAGCCTCCTAGTGACGCCCAGCGTTTCTTGCAAAATGTGAGTGCCCGCCGCTCCATGTCTGTATTCGAAAATCAATCGGCACCACACACACAAACACAGTCTCCTGAAGAAATCGCCGCCATTCAGGCCATGCGCAGAGAAGGACAGCGAAAGGATCTAAAACGGCTGCTCAAAATGCGGCTGCACGACGAATTAGCAAATACTCGCGTGCACTTGGAATATCAATTGTCTAAAACAGAAGACATGATAAACCAGACGACCATTGTCAAACAACACATTTCCCAGCATTTAAAGGGACAGGCCATTTCAGAATTAGAGGATCGCCTCCAGCGTCTCAAGCAAATGCCTGTCTATGATGATATCAAAGAAGCTATTGATTCAATTCAGATCAAATAAGCACAGCTCTAAAAAAGAGAGGTGCTTATTTTATTTTATCAATATAATTTTTTAGGACGAGAAAATATCTTTTTACTTAAAATCGGATACAGCATTAAACAGACGAGCAAATAAAGATTCAACAAACTATAAATTGGATACAAGAACGCAATCAAATCAGCAAATCCAAGAGATGTCAAAGGGGCCATCAAAAGAAGCATCACCAATACAACCAGCCAGCGGGGCATTCGTACAAAAGAAAGCATTCGGCTGGATAATCCAAATAAACCTGCTGCCGTCGTCGTATAAATCGCTAGACAAAGGACAATGGTCATAAACACAAACAAAGACGTCGGCGCCCCTTCTAATACTGTAAACAAAGGAATTCCCTCTGCTGAAAGGCTTCCAGAAATATCAACCAGTATTTCGTTATACACATACGAGATCACACCAAAGATGAGACCGCTTAATATACTCGCCACTTTGGCTTCCCCCAGCCCCTTCATTTCTTTCCCAACCGAAGACAGCACTGCCACAACAGATAATATATTCAAAGAAGCAAAAACAATGCTGGCAGGCCAATTGTACTGCTGCCCAAAATCAATACGCCACATATGATCATGATTCATATAATAAAAAACAAACGCATAGATGAGCCCCGCCACCAAAATTGGTATAATGAAAGCATTCACAGATAAAAGCCCTTTCACATCCCAGAAAAAAATCATAAATGAAAACAAACAGAACGCGCCGATGCCAACCCAAAAAGGCACATGATACATCTCAAGAGTCACCCCGCCGCCAGCAATCATGACCGTCGTTGTCGTGAATAAATAAAGGACAATTAACACGTCATACACCTTAGCCAGCCATGGACCGACAAGCCGTTCCAGTACTGGCACAAAGTGATCGGCACGCACCTCATAACTGATTTTTAACACCACATAAGTAGACAGCATAAACATCAATGTAAACAGTAGAATGGCTAGTCCGCTATCAATGCCAAAAAACTGCCAAATTTCCTGGCCGGAAGCATATCCCGCTCCTATTAAGCTTCCTAAAATTAAAAGCGTCCACCTTGAACCAGCCTTCCACACAATCATCACCTCATAGGTATAGAATTAAGCTTGTTTCCGTATACTGTTACTAACTACTATGACAAGGAAGTGAGACCTATGAATAGCAAGAACGGTCTTTTTTTTAGAAATAGGGTGAAAGAATACGTGTCCCATACGGATACAAACGCCATTCAACAGCTTAAAAGTATTTTATTCTCGCATCTTCAGAAAGCAGGAAAAAGACCCGTTGCCATCGTTTGTATTGGAACAGACCGCTCAACTGGCGACTCTCTAGGTCCACTTGTTGGTTCAAAGCTTTCAGGTCTGGATTTGAAAAAGCTTCATGTATATGGAACACTCTCTGACCCAGTGCATGCGGTCAATTTAAAAGAAAAACTCGCTGAAATTGAACAAGCTCATAAACACCCGTTTATTGTAGCGGTTGATGCCTGTTTAGGAAGAGTGAAAAGTGTCGGTTCTTTCCAAATTGGAGATGGACCGTTAAAGCCTGGAGCTGGTGTGCAAAAAGAGCTTCCAGAGGTAGGAGATATTCATATTAATGGGATCGTCAATGTGAGTGGTTTCATGGAATACTTCGTCCTCCAAAACACACGTCTTCATCTTGTCATGTCTATGGCCAATACACTTTCTGAAAGTCTATCTCACATTGACCAAATGGATTGGACGAGAGAAAAAAGCCGGTCTCTCTTCACCCCTATTCAAAATATCACTGGAAGAATATAAAAAAGACCATCTCATATCAAGATGGTCACTCTGATGATTCCCTCGTAGAAAGCAATTCAAGGATTCTGTCTAAATCTTCATTTGAGAGGAATTCAATCTCAATTTTCCCTTTTTTCTTCTGTTTCTTGATCGTCACTGAAGTACCAAAGTAGTTTTGTAAGAAAGACTCTCTTTCTTTCAACACTCGATCCTTTGGTGCTTCTTTTTTCTTTGTTTCACGTGGAACATTTTCGTTTAACTGCTGAACAAGTTTCTCAACCTGTCGTACGTTTAACCCCTCATCCACGATTTTCTTTACCAAAGGCGCCAGCTTCTTTTTGTTCTTTAAGCTAAGCAATGTCCGGCCATGTCCCATTGATAACGTTCCATTTGCAATCAGCTTTTGGATCTCATCCGGTAAAGTCAACAGACGGAGATGGTTCGCAATATGCGGTCTGCTTTTCCCTAATCGCTTCGCTAATTTCTCTTGCGTCACACTTAGATGATCCAGCAAGGAAGCATACGCTTCCGCTTCCTCTAGTGGAGAGAGATCCTCACGCTGCAGGTTTTCTAAAAGGGCAATTTCTCTCATCAGCGTTTCTGAAAACTCTCGAACGATCGCAGGAATTGTTGTCAGACCAGCTTGTTGTGCTGCGCGAAAACGACGTTCTCCTGCTACTATGTCATATCCTTTAATCGATTTACGAACAATGATCGGCTGTAAAACACCGTGCTGCTGAATGGATTCTTTCAGATCAGACAATGCATCATCATCAAACGTTTTCCTTGGCTGATACGGATTCGGACGCAAATCCTTTAATTTAATTTCTTCAACCGTTTCTTCATTTGAGTCTACGTTGTTAAATAGTGCATTAATACCCTTTCCAAGACCTTTAGCCATTCGCATCCACTTCCTTTGCTAAGTCTAAATAGACATCTGCACCTCTTGAACGTGGATCATACAAGATAATCGGCTTTCCATGACTTGGCGCTTCACTCAGCCTCACATTTCTCGGAATGACGGTTTGATAGACTTTATCTCTAAAGTACTTCTTCACTTCTTCGATAACCTGAATCCCAAGATTTGTTCGGGCATCAAGCATTGTCAACAAGACACCTTCAATGGCAAGATCGGTATTTAGATGTTTCTGCACGAGACGAACTGTGTTTAACAATTGGCTCAATCCTTCAAGCGCATAATATTCGCATTGAACTGGTATTAAAACGGAATCGGATGCAGTTAACGCATTAATCGTCAGCAGTCCAAGTGATGGCGGGCAGTCAATAATCATATAATCATAATTCTGCTTAACAGATTCAAGTGCTCTCTTCAGCCTCACTTCACGTGAGATTGTAGGCACAAGCTCTATTTCAGCCCCTGCAAGCTGTATCGTCGCAGGAATGACATCAAGATTTTCGACCTCTGTCGTCTTAATCACATCAAGAACATCTGCATCATCAACTAAAATATCGTACACACACTTCTCTACGTCGGCCTTCTCAATCCCAATACCACTCGTGGCATTGCCCTGCGGATCAATATCAACTAACAACACTCGTTTGCCTATGTATGCTAAACACGCACCCAAATTAACAGAAGTTGTCGTCTTCCCGACGCCGCCCTTCTGGTTGGTAATCGCTATGATTTTCCCCACGATGTCACCCACTTTCAACTTAACAAGTTTCTCATTCATTCATACTTCCTATTCTATCAAAAAAAGTATGAAACGTTTGCTTTTTTTGTTCCCCTATTATAAATTCGTCGGTGAATGTGCCTTTTCGTACATAAAAGAACGAATGAAAACACATCTAAAAAGTATATTGATATATCTTTTTTAAGAAATAGACATACATCAAAACCCTCACTTCTATCAAAAGTGAGGGTCACATATTAAAAGTATAATTCACCTATTTTACGGCCTTCACTGACAATGACCTTAGGAGTTACTGTTTTATAGCTTTTCTTTTTTAAAAATCCATAGGGTGTCTTAATGGTAAAAGTCGCATGTCCCAAAGCGTCCCCTGTTTTGCCATAGGCCTGCCACACGATCTTTGAACAATAAGTCGGGTCCAATGATTGAATTGACATGGTGATGGAGTAGCGAGCCTTCGGATGATCTTTCACATAATCGTGTGCCCATTCCCCTGCTAAATCTGCCTTCTCCTCTTGATTAATCCGAATTACCTTTGTATTGGCACTATAGCGAAACCAGTTATGAATGGAATCAAGTTGAGGATGCTTTCGAAACCCTGGAATAGAAGCATAGCTTTTCTCATTAATGACGATACCTGCATGTCCAACCAACCCCTTCACAGCATCAGTGGTTGTCACCAAGATATCTCCTTTTTTAGGGATAATATCGGTACCAGGATACGGCTTTCCTAAAAGTTGCTTGAGGGTATGCGGCTTTTCATCCGTCACCAGCTCATCATGCTTATTTTGTCGTAAACCATAGTTCTTCAAATCATCGTCAGCTGTAATCAAGTCGATCGAATCGTCGGAAGACGCATACTCTTGATTAAATTGCTGTACAGTCACATCTTTAGAAACAACACCTTGCTTCTTCAAAACGTTCAATTCTTCGTTGGTCATCAGGCCTTCATCCGCATGAGCCGTTGGCGATTTCACAGCGTATATTGTCGCTTCATTTGGAAAAACAGAAAAAGAAATTAGTAAATAGCAAATAATGGCGAAAATAGTCTTCTTCATTTTCATCAGTAGTTGTCACCTCCTTTATACTATGAAAATCATATTTTACCAATTTATAAATATTATGTAAATATGGTGTGTGCAGGAAATAAGACAAACAAAAAAAGCTGACGAGTGGCGCTCATCAGCTTATTTCTATTTAGGAATTCGAATCGTTAATTGGATATATTCCTCAAACTCTTCTTCCTCGGTATTTATTTTAAGTCCGCTGTCTTCTACCATGTGGAGAGACTGACGAATGGTATTCATCGCAATTCGTGTATCACGACTAAACGCCTTACGTTTTGGCTTCGGTTTGCGATCCGTTTTTTGTTCAAGCATCTTCACTACACGCTCTTCAGTCTGTTTCACATTCAACTGCTTTTCGATGATTTCCTGCAATAGCGCGATTTGTAATTCTGGAAGCTTTAGGGGCACAAGTGACCGTGCATGCCTTTCAGAGATTTTTTTCTCTAAAATGGCCTGTTGTACCTCTTCAGGCAACTTTAAAAGTCTTAATTTGTTTGCAACAGTTGATTGTCCCTTGCCTAAACGCTGAGCAAGCGCCTCTTGCGTTAAATCATGAAGCTCTAAAAGACGTGCATAAGCATGAGCCTCTTCAATAGAAGACAGCTCTTCTCTTTGCAAATTTTCAATCAATGCCACAGATGCCGTTTCCGTATCAGTAAAATCTTTTATAATAGCGGGGATTTTCTCCCATTGAAGAGTCTGTACCGCTCTCCAACGTCTTTCGCCGGCGATCAGTTCATATTTTCCTTCTTCTTCTGTTGGTCTAACAACAATCGGTTGGATAATGCCATGGGTATGAATCGTCGTGGCCAGCTCTTGTATCTTTTCTTCTGAAAAAATGGTGCGTGGCTGAAAACGGTTTGGCATAATTGTGTCGACCGGGAGCTCCTGTATCTCTTCCTTTAATGTATCATGCTCAGCAATCTCTGCCTCTATTTCGGTTTCACGCTCAGGATGTTCTTTGTCTCCAAGCCCGAAGAAGCGTGAGAGTGAATGCTTCATGAACCTACACCACCTTTAAAAACTACCTTTTTATAATTCTATTTTCTCATGTTTTTTCCTTCTGTAAAATCATAAATATTGAAGAAAAACCGACCTTTTACATGATCAACCTTCTATTGGTGATTTATTAGGTGTTCCTGGTTTTCTAGGATATTTTTTTGGTGTTTGCTTTTTCTTTTCAATGACAATGATGTTCCGTTCGCTTTCTTCTAAAGGAAGAACAAAGGAATGCTTTTCAACAACCTCTCCTCCGAGGACTGTGACAGCTTTTTTCCCTGCTTGCATTTCTTCATCAGCGGCAGATGCTTTTAAGGCAACAAACAATCCTTCCTTTTTCACTAGAGGCAGACATAGTTCGCTCAAGACGGATAAACGTGCAACTGCTCTAGCAGTGACAAGATCATAGCTTTCACGCTTTTCCTTACGTTGTCCAAACGTTTCCGCACGATCATGATAAAAAGTAGTATCTTGTAAGTTTAATCCTTTTGCTAACTCATTGAGAAACGTAATTCGTTTCTGAAGAGAATCAACAATGGTCACATGTAGATGAGGGAAACAAATTTTAAGAGGAATGCTTGGAAAACCAGCACCAGCTCCAATATCACAAATCGTCGTCACTTTGTGAAAATCAATAAAAAATGCTGCTGATATTGAATCATAAAAATGCTTTAAATACACTTCTTCCTTTTCAGTAATGGACGTTAAATTCATTTTCTCGTTCCATTCTACAAGCATGCGGAAGTAGGTTTCAAATTGTTCAAGCTGCACAGGAGAAAGAGTGATCCCTTTCTCCTCTAGTGCTGCTGTAAATTGTTCAATGTTCATGCCGACATCCTTTCTATTCTGCTATCTTCGCAATACGCCCCTGCTCTAAATATACTAAAAGGATAGAAATATCAGCAGGGTTAACGCCTGAAATACGAGAAGCCTGTGCAACAGAAAGCGGTCGGACTTCTTTCAGCTTTTGTTTCGCTTCAGTTGCAATCCCTTTGATGGCATCATAATCAATACGATCAGGAATCTTTTTGTTCTCCATCTTTTTCAGTTTTTCAACTTGCTGGAGTGACTTTTCAATATAACCTTCGTATTTAATTTGAATCTCTACCTGCTCACACACATCAGAAGGAAGCGGTGTTTCCGCAGGAGCTAATTTCACAACAGTTTCATAATTCATTTCTGGACGTTTCATCAAATCACTTGCACGAATGCCGTCCTTCAACTCACTTCCACCGAGTGAACGAATAAATTCTTGAGTCTCTGCTGTAGGTTTAATGATCACAGAATATAAACGTTTTTTCTCTGCTTCAATGGCTTCTTTTTTCTGCTGGAATGCTTGGAATCTTTCTTCAGAAATTAATCCAATTTGATAGCCAAGTTCAGTTAATCTTAAATCAGCATTGTCATGGCGTAGAAGGAGACGATACTCAGCACGTGATGTCAAGAGACGGTAGGGTTCATTTGTTCCTTTTGTGACAAGGTCATCGATGAGGACACCGATATATGCATCAGAACGGCTTAAAATGACTTCTTCTTTACCTAATGCTTTTCTTCCTGCATTAATACCTGCCATAATCCCTTGACCTGCTGCTTCCTCATAACCAGACGTACCATTAATTTGGCCGGCTGTATATAATCCAGAAATTTTCTTCGTCTCAAGTGTAGGCCACAACTGAGTAGGCACAATCGCATCATACTCGATGGCATAACCCGCTCTCATCATTTGAACATTCTCGAGTCCTGGGATGGTTGAAAGCATGCGCTGCTGTACATCCTCCGGAAGACTTGTAGACAATCCTTGAACATAAACTTCCTGCGTATTACGACCTTCTGGCTCTAAGAAAATTTGATGTCTCGGTTTATCATTGAAACGAACCACTTTATCTTCAATGGATGGGCAGTATCTAGGGCCAGTTCCTTTAATCATACCTGAATACATTGGAGAACGGTGAAGATTCTCATCAATAATTTGATGGGTCTCTAAACTCGTGTACGTTAACCAGCATGGCAGCTGGTCAGTAATATATTCAACCGTTTCATAGGAGAACGCCCGCGGGACATCATCACCTGGTTGAATTTCTGTTTTACTATAATCAATCGAGTGGCTATTCACTCGAGGAGGTGTTCCTGTTTTAAAGCGAACCAAATCGAATCCTAGTTCTACTAAATGATCAGATAATTTAATAGAAGGCTGCTGGTTATTTGGACCGCTTGAATACGAAAGGTCTCCTAAAATGATGCGGCCTTTTAAGAAAGTCCCTGTCGTTAAAACAACAGACTTCGCACGATAGTTCGCCCCTGTTTGAGTAACAACACCCTTACATTCATCATCTTCTACAATTAAATGATCTACCATACCTTGCAGCATTGTCAGGTTTGGTTCATTTTCCATTGTTTTTTTCATTTCATGCTGATATTGGAACTTATCTGCTTGCGCTCTTAACGCACGGACAGCAGGTCCTTTCCCCGTATTCAGCATGCGCATTTGAATATGCGTCTTATCTATATTTCGTGCCATTTCTCCGCCTAGAGCATCAATTTCTCTGACGACAATCCCTTTTGCGGGGCCGCCTACAGACGGATTACATGGCATAAAAGCAACCATATCGAGGTTGATAGTCAATACAAGTGTTTTGGCGCCCTGTCTTGCAGAAGCAAGAGCAGCCTCAACTCCAGCATGACCGGCACCCACGACGATTACGTCATAATTGCCAGCTTCATAACCCATTTCTTATGTTCCTCCCTTTACTTTCCTAAACAGAATTGAGAGAATAACTGATCAATCAAGCTCTCATGAACAGCATCTCCAATAATTTCACCCAGCTGTTCCCAGCAGCGTGTTAAATCTATTTGAACTATGTCGATCGGTACGTCCATTTCAATTCCTTCAAGAGCATCCTCAATGGATTGTTTTGCTGCCTGAAGAAGAGCAATATGCCTTGTATTACTTACATACGTTAAATCTCCACTTTCAATTGAACCCGTGAAGAATAGTGATTGAATCGCGATTTCAAGTTCATCAATCCCTTTTTCTTGTAATAATGATGTAGTAACCACCGGACGATCCTTCGCTAACTGCTTGACCTTTTCAATATCAAGCTTAGGCTCAAGATCTGTCTTATTCACGATTACGATGATATCCATGCCTGAGACGGCCTCAAAAAGTTTGATATCCTCTTCTGACAATTCCTCGCTATAATTGAGCACAAGTAAAATCAGGTCAGCTTCTTTTAAGACCTGTCTAGATCGTTCAACCCCTATACGCTCAACAATGTCCTCCGTCTCACGTATACCCGCAGTATCGACTAAACGAAGCGGTACACCTCTAACATTTACATATTCCTCAATGACATCTCTCGTTGTTCCAGGAATATCCGTTACAATCGCTTTTGTTTCCTGTACAAGACTATTCAACAAGGAAGACTTCCCAACATTCGGTCTTCCAATAATGACAGTAGATAAGCCTTCTCGCAGTATTTTCCCCTGCTGAGAAGTCGTTAGCAGTGACTCAATTTCCTTTTTCACTGATGTTGCCTTTTCAACTAAAACCCGATGCGTCATTTCTTCAACATCGTCATACTCAGGATAGTCAATATTGACTTCAACATGGGCCAGAGTTTCCAATATCTCACCGCGAAGTCGTTTAATCAAACCGGAGAGTCGTCCCTCCATTTGAGTAATCGCTACATTCATCGCACGATCTGTCTTTGCGCGAATCAAATCCATTACCGCTTCAGCCTGTGAAAGATCAATTCTTCCATTTAAGAAAGCTCGTTTTGTAAACTCACCTGGCTCCGCTAATCTTGCTCCTTCTCTTAAAGCAAGCTGCAGTACTTTGTTGACCGTTACAATTCCGCCATGGCAGTTAATCTCAATAACGTCTTCTCTCGTAAATGTTTTTGGTGCTCTTAATACTGACACCATGACCTCTTCTATGACTTGCTCAGTGCTAGAATCCACAATATGACCATAATGAATCGTATGTGAATCCACCGATACAAGTTTTTTCTCCTTAGGACCTTTATACATCCGATCAGCAATCTGTACCGCATCAGGCCCGCTTAAACGAATAATCGCAATTGCTCCTTCACCCATCGGTGTAGAAATTGCTGCAATTGTATCCATCACTCATTCACCTCTTTCTCTACTTAATAAACAGTCTGTTATCTATTAAATGGACATTGTCCATTTCTATATCAAAAACGCTTAATCCAAAATTTAAAGATACCATAAATGAAAGCGAAGTGAAAGTATCCCATATCTAATTATCCACAGCTTTGCATCTTATCTATTTTAACACTTAACTTATCCACATGTGAATAACGACGTTTTAAACTTGTCTTCACATCTTACACCTAAATCCAATAAATTTAAACGCCCTGATCCCTATACTTACTTGTTAAATTGGCGTTTTGCACTCATATCACACACTCATTTTTTAGAAATAAAGGATGAATCCTCTATAAAAAGCAATTTTTCAATAAAAAAAGACTAAAATCCAGCTTTGCTGAATCTTAGCCTTTCTGCTATTTTTTATACAGCACCACAACATGACGTTTGCTGCCTGTATCTTCAGATGCCGTTGCAAGTTCTTTAGAGAATGCAGCAATCGCATCATGAACAATTTTTCGTTCATTCGAAGGCATTGGTTCTAAATGAACCTTTCTCTTCGTTTTTAAAACCCGATTTGCTGTTTTGACTGCATATTGTTCAAGTGCTTCTTGTCGTTTCTTCCTATAATCGCCAATATCAATTGTTATATGATGATACTGATCAGAATAACGATTAAACACTAGCTGTACCAACGTTTCTAAAGAGTACAATGTCTGGCCTCTTTTTCCAATCATTAATGACGTTTTATCTCCATCAATGTGGTAAGAAATGTTTTTCGGTTCCTGTTTGGAAATAATCTTTGCTTTAGGATCAATAGACTTAACAATTTTATCCAAATACTGTGTAGCTAATTTAAATGCATTTATCTTTTCTACTAACTTGACCACAGCTTGTCTTTTACCAAATAATCCTAAAAACCCTTTATTTCCTTCATCTACTATTGTGATTTCTACTTCTTCTTGTAGTAGCTGAATTTGTTTAAGTCCGGAATCTACTGCTTCTTCGATTGTGCGACCGACAGCAGTTATTTCCTTCATTTTTTATTCCCGCCAGCTTTTTCTTTTGTATCAACTTTTACTTGAGGTGTTTTAATCACCAATGTTTGAATGATCATGAAAATGTTACCTACAACCCAGTACAATGAAAGTGCTGCTGGGAAACTAATTGCAAACACAACGATCATAATCGGCATCACCCATAGCATGATAGCCATTTGAGGGTTGTCCGAAGGATTTCCAGCCATCATCAGCTTTTGCTGAATGAAAGTAGCTACACCCGCAATAATCGGTAATAGGAACAATGGATCTGGGCTGCCTAAGTCAAACCATAAGAATGTATGCTTTTTAATTTCTGCTGTTCTCATAATTGCATGATAGAAACCAATAAGGATTGGCATTTGAATTAAAATTGGGAAACAGCCTGCTAATGGATTGACGCCATTTTTTTGAAAAAGGGCCATTGTTTCCTGCTGAAGCTGCTGCTGTGTTTTTTGATCTTTAGAGCTATATTTTTCACGAAGCTTTTTCAATTCAGGCTGTAATGCTTGCATCGCTTTTGTACTTCTTAACTGTTTAATCATTAATGGTAAAATAAGCAAGCGAATTAACAGTGTTACAATAATAATCGCTACACCATAGTTTTCACCAGTTAAGTTTGCCATGTACGTGATTAATTGAGATAGCGGGTAAACAATATAAGAATTCCAGAATCCCTTACTATCTGATGTAATTGGTTCATTGATCTGTGTACATCCTGCCAATAAAACCAATACGCCAATCAAGCTAAATATTAGTAATAATCGCCTTTTCAACAAGATTCCTCCCATTACTTCAAACTTTATTTAAGTTGGAATTGATTAAGAAAGTGACTCACCTAATCAGTATGGTAACATTTTTTCTTTGCAAAGTGGTGGTTTCATTTTAATTCACTAGATGAAGGAAGCGCTTTTAAAAATTGATTCAACGAAAGTTTCTATTACGAAGACTTTTTCGGTTGTTGTTGATAAACAGCGGATTTTCTAAATAAATGTTGGAGAGACTTCTTTGTTTCTTCAAAGGTCAATTCACTCGCTGGTTGTCGTGCAATGACAATGTAGTCTTTTTCTTGCTTTAACTTATGGCCTTCCTCTAAAAACACCTGACGGATCAGACGTTTAATTCGGTTTCTAATCACTGCATTACCAATCTTCTTACTGACAGACAATCCTAGACGCAGTTCAACTTGATTTGGCTGATCCAGCTGGTAAATAACGAATTGGCGATTTGCCATTGATTGACCTTTTTTGAACACCTTTTGAAACTCTTCATTTTTTTTTAGCCTGTTTCGCTTCTTCATGTTTTCTTCCACTCCGATAAAAACTGACAGTTCATTTACGATTTTATGTAAAAAAGACCACTGACATTATTCAGTGGCCTAAGCTGATAATTTTTTTCTACCTTTGCTGCGGCGTCGCTTTAAAACTAGACGTCCGTTTTTAGTACTCATACGGCTGCGGAAGCCATGAACTTTACTACGCTTACGGTTATTTGGTTGAAACGTTCTTTTCATTTATGACACCTCCCTGAGGAATAGCTGTTTAAGACAGTCTAACTCATTATATTTGTGTAACCCATCGATTGTCAATATCAATGATAAAACTCTTATTATCAACCTTATAAGCATAACATAAATTATCAAACGAAGAAACCTTCTTTTTTAGTTTCCAGCATTTTATTCTCTTTTTCCTCCTAAAAGACCTTCAAAACAAGAATGTGGATATTTTTCCGGCATATTTAGACTATCCACACCCATTATCGACATTTTTTTCACACAAATAACCGATGTGGATAATTATTTTTCAACAGGATGTAAAGTGTGTGGATAAGTTTGTGACACCCATTGCACCATCTTGTTTATTTTGATATTATATTTGTGTTTTAACTCTTAATTACTTATCTGGCCCTTTTATATTATCCACAATTTGTGGATAACCTGTGGAAAGTTATTACACAGCCTGTTGAATTGTTTATCCACAGCTTGTGTAATTTGTCGAAAAGACGTTTTTCTACTATATTAATTGTTTTCAACAATGTATGTGCACGAATGGTGATGACCATTTGCTCTTTTTCGTGTTCTATAACAGTTTGATACTGGTCATTTTAAAAAGAAAAGGAGGGGGGAGAAGCCTTATGGAAAATATTTTGGATCTGTGGAATAAAGCACTTCAAAAAATAGAGACAAAATTGAGCAAACCCAGTTTTGAGACATGGATGAAATCGACAAAAGCCCATTCTCTTCAGGGAGATACGCTTACAATTACGGCACCTAATGAATTTGCTAGAGATTGGCTTGAGTCAAGATATCTTCACTTAATTGCTGATACCATCTATGAACTAACAGGTGAAGAGCTCAGCATTAAATTTATTATTCCTCAAAATCAGGACGAAGAGGAAGCCATGCCAAAGTCTCCTATCAAAAAAATGTCTAAAGAAGAGCCCGTTGACATTCCACAAAATATGCTGAATCCAAAATATACATTTGATACTTTTGTTATTGGTTCAGGCAACCGTTTTGCTCATGCCGCTTCACTTGCAGTCGCGGAAGCACCAGCAAAAGCATATAACCCGCTTTTTATTTATGGGGGCGTTGGTTTAGGAAAGACTCACTTGATGCATGCGATTGGTCATTACGTGATCGACCATAATCCATCGGCCAAAGTGGTCTATCTATCATCTGAAAAATTTACTAATGAATTTATCAACTCAATTCGAGATAACAAAGCTGTCGACTTCCGTAACCGCTATCGGAATGTAGATGTGCTTTTGATAGATGATATTCAATTTCTAGCAGGAAAAGAACAAACACAAGAAGAGTTTTTCCATACATTCAACACACTTCACGAAGAAAGTAAGCAAATCGTCATTTCTAGTGACCGGCCTCCGAAGGAAATTCCGACACTTGAAGACAGATTACGCTCTCGATTTGAATGGGGCTTAATTACAGACATTACCCCGCCAGATCTAGAAACGCGCATCGCAATTCTGCGCAAAAAAGCAAAGGCAGAAGGCTTGGACATTCCAAATGAAGTCATGCTGTACATTGCCAATCAAATCGACAGCAACATTCGTGAGCTGGAGGGTGCTTTGATTCGTGTTGTTGCTTATTCATCTTTAATTAATAAAGACATTAATGCAGATCTAGCAGCTGAGGCGCTAAAGGACATCATTCCTTCATCAAAGCCTAAGGTCATTACAATTAAAGATATTCAAAGAATTGTAGGGCAGCAATTTAATATTCGATTAGAGGATTTCAAAGCAAAGAAACGTACGAAGTCAGTTGCTTATCCAAGACAAATTGCCATGTACCTCTCTAGAGAAATGACCGATTCCTCTCTGCCTAAAATCGGAGAAGAATTTGGCGGTCGTGATCATACGACTGTCATTCATGCTCATGAGAAGATTTCGAAGTTAATTGTTGAAGATGAACAGCTTCAGCAGCATGTCAAAGAGATCAAAGAACAATTAAAATAACCAAGCTGATATAATGAGTACGGGAAAATGTGAATAACTAGAGCATAGTCATACACAGTCTGTCCACATGTGGATAGGCTGTCTTTCCTTTCTTTTTCATGACTTATCCACATATTCACAAGCCCTACTATTACTTCTACGATTTTTATTAATAAAATATATATACATGTCATTAAGAAAATTTAGGAGGACCACTATGAAATTCACGATTCAAAAAGATCGTCTTGTCCAAAGTGTCCAAGATGTATTAAAGGCTGTATCCTCTAGAACAACGATTCCTATTTTGACAGGGATTAAAATTGTTGCGTCTGATGAAGGGGTTTCTCTAACAGGAAGCGATTCTGATATCTCAATTGAATCTTTCATTCCTCAAAGAGATGGAGATTTAGAGGTTATCACCATTGATCGTCCGGGAAGTATTGTGCTTCAAGCCCGCTTCTTTAGTGAAATTGTAAAGAAACTGCCTATGTCTACTGTCGAAATTGAAGTAGAACAAAATCACCTGACGATCATCCGCTCTGGTTCAGCGGAATTTAACCTAAACGGCTTAGATGCTGAAGAATATCCGCATCTTCCACAAATTGAAGAGCATCATGCATTTCAAATTCCGACAGATCTGCTTAAAAACTTAATTCGTCAAACTGTTTTTGCAGTGTCCACCTCAGAAACACGACCTATCTTGACAGGTGTAAACTGGAAGGTGGAAAAAGGTGAATTAATATGCACGGCGACGGATAGCCACCGTCTTGCTTTAAGAAAAGCGAAGCTAGATATTAACGAGGAAAGTTCGTATAATGTCGTGATTCCAGGGAAGAGTTTAACAGAGCTAAGTAAAATTCTTGATGATGGACAAGATCTTGTGAGCATCGTCATTACAGAAACCCAAGTTCTTTTTAAAGCACAAAATGTGCTGTTCTTCTCAAGGTTGCTGGATGGAAATTATCCAGATACAGCTCGTCTGATCCCGCAAGAAAGTAAAACGGATGTCGTGGTCAACACGAAAGAGTTCCTTCAAGCCATTGATCGTGCATCACTTTTGGCAAGAGAAGGACGTAATAATGTCGTGAAACTGTCAGCTGATCCTGAACAAAGCCTTGAAATCTCTTCTAATTCACCTGAGATCGGTAAAGTGGTGGAGACGGTTCAAGCAGATGACATTAAAGGGGAAGATCTTAAAATCTCCTTCAGTCCAAAATATATGCTGGATGCGTTAAAAGTATTAGAGGGAACAGATATTCATGTAAGCTTCACTGGTGCAATGAGACCGTTCCTGCTGCGTACGCCGAATGATGATTCTATCTTGCAATTGATTCTTCCGGTAAGAACGTATTAATTCAATCTAAAATGGCTGCTGTGTGAGTGCACAGCAGCTTTTCTTCTCGTTTTCCATGCTTTCTTTCATCCCAGTTGGCTTTCCCCCTTTCCTTCTTGTCTTGTTTTTTAGTACAATTAGATATTAGTGATATTGAAAGAGGTCGATACAATGCCTAATCTTATAACCATTGAAACAGAAATGATTACATTAGGGCAGTTTTTGAAATTAGCCGAAGTCATCCAATCTGGCGGAATGGCGAAATGGTTTTTAAGTGAACATGAGGTGTTCATTAATCAAGAGCCAGATAATAGACGGGGACGCAAACTATACCCAGGAGATGTTGTCGAGATTGAAGGTTACGGCACATTTCAAGTTGTGAATTAGAAACGGGTGACAATACATGTACATTCAAAGTCTGGCGTTAACTTCATACCGAAACTATGAACACACCGAGCTTCAATTCGACAATAAGGTGAATGTCATGATCGGTGAGAATGCCCAAGGTAAAACGAACTTGATGGAAGCGATCTATGTATTGTCGATGGCAAAGTCTCATCGTACGTCAAATGATAAAGAACTTATCCGATGGGACCAAGACTATGCTAAAATAGAAGGTAGAGTCATTAAAAAAAATGGTCCACTCCCAATGCAGCTCGTGATCTCAAAAAAAGGGAAAAAGGGCAAGGTCAATCACATTGAACAACAGAAGCTCAGTCATTATGTTGGTGCATTAAACACCATCATGTTTGCGCCAGAGGACTTAAGTCTTGTGAAGGGCAGCCCGCAAATCCGCAGAAGATTCCTCGACATGGAGATTGGACAAGTTTCTGCTGTCTACTTACATGATTTATCGCTCTATCAAAAAATCCTTTCTCAGCGGAATCATTACTTGAAACAATTGCAGACAAGAAAGCAATCGGATCAAGCGATGCTGGAGATTTTAACAGAGCAGTTGATTGATGCGGCAGCGAAAGTGGTCAAAAGACGACTGACTTTTACGAAACAGCTCGAAAAATGGGCGCAGCCGCTGCATTTTGGGATTTCTAGAGAGCTAGAAACACTCACGCTCCAATACCAGTCGGCAATAGAGGTATCAGAAGCGTCAGACTTGTCGAAAATAAAGAATAGCTATGAAGAATCGTTTCAGAAACTAAGAGAGAGAGAAATAGACCGAGGGGTGACACTGTGGGGACCTCACAGAGATGACCTGCTTTTCTTTGTGAATGGCCGGGATGTTCAGACATATGGCTCTCAAGGGCAGCAAAGAACAACAGCTCTTTCACTAAAGCTGGCAGAAATTGATCTGATACATGAAGAAATCGGAGAATATCCTATTCTTCTACTTGATGATGTGTTATCTGAACTTGATGATTACAGACAGTCTCATTTGCTCCATACCATTCAGGGGCGAGTACAGACCTTCGTCACCACAACAAGTGTTGAAGGCATCGATCACGCCACCCTGAAAGAAGCGGAAATTTTCAGAGTAGCCAGTGGAAAAGTAATTGACTGATAAATGAGGTGTGAGTCTTGTATATTCATTTAGGTGATGATTGTGTTGTTTCTACACGAGAGATTGTCGCAATTGTTGATTACAAAATGAGGTCGTCTTCTGTTGTAGAAGAATTTCTACAAAAACAGGAGAAACATATCATTTCGTTATCACAAGGGACACCCAAATCCATTGTCGTCACAACTGAGTCTGTTTATTACTCTCCTCTTTCCTCAAGCACGCTCAAAAAACGTGCTTCGTTTGTGATTGAAATTGAAGTCTAAAAGCTCAATTCATATAAATATATCGTTTAAGAAAAGTGTAGGTGAATGTACGTGGCAATGGAACAGCAACATAATAGTTATGATGAAAATCAGATACAGGTGCTTGAAGGACTAGAAGCTGTTAGAAAACGTCCAGGAATGTACATTGGGTCAACCAATGCAAAAGGACTTCACCATCTTGTATGGGAAATTGTCGACAACAGTATTGATGAGGCATTAGCTGGTTATTGTACAGACATTACAGTGCAAATTGAAAAGGATAACAGCATTACAGTAAAAGATAATGGCCGCGGGATTCCTGTTGGAATTCATGAGAAAATGGGGCGTCCTGCCGTAGAGGTCATTATGACTGTTCTTCACGCTGGCGGTAAATTTGACGGCAGCGGTTATAAAGTATCTGGCGGTCTACATGGTGTAGGGGCATCTGTTGTAAATGCATTATCTACTACCTTAGACGTGACCGTATACCGTGACGGAAAAATTCATTATCAGCAGTTCAAACGCGGTGTTCCAGTGGGAGATTTAGAGGTTATTGGTGAAACAGATGTAACCGGGACAACAACCCACTTTGTGCCAGATCCAGAAATTTTCACGGAAACCATTGAATTTGATTACGATACACTTGCTAACCGTGTTCGTGAGTTAGCTTTCTTAACAAAAGGTGTAAACATCATCATAGAAGACTTGCGTGAAGGCAAAGAGCGGAAAAATGAATACTGCTACGAAGGCGGTATTAAGAGCTATGTAGAACATTTAAACCGCTCAAAAGAAGTCGTTCATGAAGAACCTGTGTACATCGAAGGTGAGAAAGACGGAATTACGGTTGAAGTGGCATTACAATACAACGATTCCTATACAAGCAATATCTATTCCTTCGCCAACAACATCAACACGTATGAAGGCGGAACACATGAAGCTGGCTTTAAAACCGGTCTAACGCGTGTCATCAATGACTATGCTCGTAAAAATGGCGTATTCAAAGATGGGGATGCGAATTTAAGTGGTGAAGATGTGCGAGAAGGCTTAACAGCCATTATCTCCATCAAACATCCAGACCCTCAATTCGAAGGGCAAACGAAGACAAAGCTTGGGAACTCAGAAGCGAGAACCATCACAGACTCCCTTTTCTCAGAAGCACTTGAGAAATTCTTGCTTGAAAATCCTGATTCTGCGAAAAAAATTGTGGAAAAAGGACTGATGGCAGCTCGTGCAAGAATGGCTGCCAAAAAGGCTCGTGAGCTGACAAGACGTAAAAGTGCGCTGGAAGTCTCCAGCTTACCTGGGAAACTGGCGGACTGTTCTTCTAAAGATCCTTCCATCTCTGAGCTCTATATTGTAGAGGGAGATTCTGCGGGCGGATCTGCTAAGCAAGGCCGTGATCGTCACTTCCAAGCGATCTTACCGTTAAGAGGGAAGATCCTAAACGTAGAAAAAGCTCGTTTAGATAAAATTTTATCGAACAACGAGGTTCGTGCAATGATTACAGCGTTAGGAACTGGAATCGGAGAAGACTTCACTTTAGAGAAAGCACGCTATCACAAAGTTGTGATCATGACAGATGCCGATGTAGATGGAGCGCATATCCGAACGCTTCTCTTAACATTCTTCTATCGTTACATGCGTCAAATCATTGAAAACGGTTATGTGTATATTGCACAGCCGCCTTTATATAAAGTGCAGCAAGGAAAACGTGTGGAGTACGTGTATAACGATAAACAGCTGGATGAGCTGTTAAAATCACTACCTCAAACACCAAAGCCTGGACTTCAGCGTTATAAAGGTCTTGGAGAGATGAATGCTACTCAGCTTTGGGAAACAACAATGGACCCTGATGCGAGAACACTTCTTCAAGTCACACTTGAGGATGCGATCGATGCTGATGAGACATTTGAAATGCTGATGGGAGATAAAGTAGAGCCGAGACGGAACTTTATCGAAGAAAATGCACAATACGTGAAAAACCTTGATATTTAGATGAATCCCTCCTGAGAACAACCTTATTTCTTGTTTGGAATAAGGTTGTTTTTCAAGAAACAGGGGTGTGAAACGAATGTCCTGGTTTTCCGTGTTTTCGTTGATTTTCTAGTAAATTAATGTGTATAAAGCCGAGATTATTGATATAATGAAGAATAGTCTTGTGAAGATAAATACATATTTTACTCCCACATAATTTATTTCATGTGATACGTAAAGGGAGGTTCTTATAGTGAGTGAACAACATACACCAAATGTACGCGAAGTGAATATTAGTCAAGAAATGCGTACGTCCTTTTTAGATTATGCAATGAGTGTTATTGTTTCGCGTGCATTACCAGATGTGCGAGATGGATTGAAGCCCGTGCATCGAAGAATTTTGTATGCGATGAATGACCTAGGTATGACAAGTGATAAACCATTTAAGAAATCTGCACGTATCGTTGGAGAAGTTATCGGTAAGTACCACCCTCACGGTGACAGCGCTGTATACGAAGCGATGGTTCGTATGGCGCAAGACTTCAACTATCGAAATATGCTAGTTGAAGGACACGGAAACTTTGGTTCTGTCGATGGAGACAGTGCAGCAGCAATGCGTTATACTGAGGCGCGTCTATCTAAAATTTCAATGGAAATCCTTCGTGATATCACCAAGGATACGATTGATTATCAAGATAACTACGATGGCAGTGAAAGAGAACCAATCGTCATGCCTGCTCGTTTCCCGAACTTATTAGTCAACGGGGCAACAGGTATCGCTGTAGGGATGGCAACCAACATTCCGCCTCACCAGCTAGGTGAAGTGATTGATGGTGTACTGGCAATTAGTCAAAGTCCAGAAATGACAACACAGGAACTAATGGAGATCATTCCAGGACCAGACTTCCCAACTGCGGGACAAATCATTGGCCGAAGCGGAATCCGTAAGGCATATGAAACAGGCCGGGGCTCTATTACATTACGTGCAAAGTCTATCATCGAAGAAACATCCAGCGGTAAGCAGCGGATTGTCATCAATGAAATTCCATATCAGGTCAACAAAGCCCGTTTGATCGAAAAAATCGCTGATCTTGTGCGCGATAAAAAGATCGATGGCATTACAGATCTGCGTGACGAGTCTGATCGTAATGGAATGCGGATTGTGATTGAACTGCGAAGAGACGCGAACGCCCACGTTCTATTAAACAATCTTTATAAACAAACGACACTCCAAACATCATTTGGAATCAACTTATTGGCACTTGTCGATGGACAGCCGAAAGTCTTGTCCCTCAAACAATGTCTTGAATATTATCTAGAGCATCAAAAAGTGATTATTCGCAGAAGAACAGCATATGAACTTCGTAAAGCTGAAGCAAGAGCTCATATTCTAGAAGGTTTAAGAATCGCTCTTGACCACTTAGATGAAGTCATTGCATTAATTAGAAGCTCTCAAACTGCTGAAATCGCGAGAAATGGCTTAATGGAGAACTATAGCTTGTCCGAAAAACAAGCACAGGCCATTCTTGATATGCGTCTTCAGCGCTTAACTGGTTTGGAAAGAGAAAAGATAGAAGAAGAATACAAAGGGCTTGTTGATTTGATTGCTGAGTTGAAAGCCATTTTAGCAGACAATGAAAAAGTTCTTGAAATCATTAGAGAAGAATTAACAGAAATCAAAGAACGTTTCAATGATACGCGCCGTACTGAAATTGTGACAGCAGGTATTGAAACAATTGAAGACGAAGATTTGATTCCTGTTGAGAACATCGTGATTACGCTGACTCATAATGGTTATATCAAGCGTCTGCCTGCATCAACATACCGCAGTCAAAAAAGAGGCGGTAAAGGTGTTCAGGGAATGGGAACCAATGAGGATGATTTCGTAGAACAGCTGATTTCAACATCTACCCATGATACGATCCTCTTCTTCTCTAATAAAGGGAAGGTCTATCGTGCGAAGGGATATGAGATTCCTGAATTCGGACGGACAGCGAAAGGGATTCCGATTATTAACCTGCTTGAAGTAGAAAAGGGAGAGTGGATTAATGCCATTATTCCAGTAAGCGAATTTGATGAAGATTCGTATCTCTTCTTTACAACAAGACATGGTGTATCAAAACGAACTTCATTGTCTCAGTTTGCCAACATTCGAAACAATGGACTTATCGCATTAAGTCTTCGTGACGAAGATGAACTGATGGCTGTCCGTTTAACCAATGGAGAAAAACAAATCATCATTGGTACGAAAAAAGGTATGCTGATTCGTTTCGACGAGACAGATGTTCGTGAAATGGGGCGTACGGCAGCTGGCGTGAAAGGAATTACGCTTTCTGAAGATGACATCGTCGTTGGGATGGAAATCCTTGAGCCAGATGCAAACGTATTGATTGTCACCGAAAAAGGATATGGTAAGTTAACACCTGAAAAAGAATACCGTGTTCAAAGTCGGGGCGGTAAAGGTCTTAAAACATGTAAAATCACTGACAACAATGGTCCGCTTGTCGCAGTGAAGGCGACGAATGCTGAAGCTGAAGAGGACTTGATGATTATTACAGGAAGCGGCGTGATCATTCGTATGGCCGTTTCAGACATTTCAACAACAGGCCGAGTCACTCAAGGTGTCCGCCTGATCCGTCTAGGTGATGATGAACATGTCGCTACAGTGGCATTAGTTGAACAATCACAAGAAGATGATGAAGAGAATAGTGAAGAAAACGTAGAAACTATAGAGTCAGATCAAGAGCAATCTGAGTAAAAATAAAGCCGGTTTTTCACCGGCTTTATTTTTTTCTAAAAAAACTCATGTTTTTTTGAAATTTATAATGCTTTTTTCATAGATATGTGTTAATCTTTCAAAGGAGCAAAAAGAGGCTCTATTTTTTATCTCTTTTACAGTGGAAACTTCTTAAAAAAATAAAATGTTTTTCAAGAAAAATGTTGACTGTTGATAGAGATATATGATATATTTAAGTGGTCGCTTTAAGAGAGTGACAAACAAGTTCTTTGAAAACTAAACAAGACAA
>NZ_ASJD01000010.1 GCF_000691165.1 Bacillus safensis FO-36b
CAACCGGTACAGGAGCGACGGGAGCAACAGGAGCAACAGGAGAAATTGGCCCAACCGGAGTCACTGGCGTCACGGGAGCAACGGGGGAAATTGGTCCAACCGGAGTTACTGGCGTTACAGGAGCAACAGGAGAAATTGGTCCAACCGGAGCCACCGGTGTCACAGGTGCAACTGGGGTAACTGGTGATACGGGCGCAACAGGTGCAACAGGGATCACAGGAGCGACGGGAATCGGCTTAGCCGGCGTCACAGCGTTTGATCCAGCGGCAGCACCGACATATCCAGTAGGTCAAGTGATCACGTATGAAGGTGGAACCTATATCGTGAATACGGCACCGCCAACAGGCACACCAGATACGTCACCAGATTATACGTTATTAGCAGCCGCAGGCGCGACTGGCGTTACAGGTGCAACCGGTACAGGAGCGACGGGAGCAACAGGAGCAACAGGAGAAATTGGCCCAACCGGAGTCACTGGCGTCACGGGAGCAACGGGGGAAATTGGTCCAACCGGAGTTACTGGCGTTACAGGAGCAACAGGAGAAATTGGTCCAACCGGAGCCACCGGTGTCACAGGTGCAACTGGGGTAACTGGTGATACGGGCGCAACAGGTGCAACAGGGATCACAGGAGCGACGGGAATCGGCTTAGCCGGCGTCACAGCGTTTGATCCAGCGGCAGCAACGACATATCCAGTAGGCCAAGGGGTCACGTATGAAGGGGGAACCTATATCGTGAATACGGCACCGCCAACAGGCACACCAGATACGTCACCAGATTATACGTTATTAGCAGCCGCAGGGGTTACCGGAGCAACCGGTGCAACTGGATTAACCGGAGCTACGGGAGTTACAGGAGTGACTGGAGCGACCGGTGCAACTGGATTAACCGGAGCTACGGGAGTTACAGGAGTGACTGGAGCGACCGGTGCAACTGGATTAACCGGAGCTACGGGAGTTACAGGAGTGACTGGAGCGACCGGTGCAACTGGATTAACCGGAGCTACGGGAGTTACAGGAGTGACTGGAGCGACCGGTGCAACTGGATTAACCGGAGCTACGGGAGTTACAGGAGTGACTGGAGCGACCGGTGCAACTGGATTAACCGGAGCTACGGGAGTTACAGGAGTGACTGGAGCGACCGGTGCAACTGGATTAACCGGAGCTACGGGAGTTACAGGAGTGACTGGAGCGACCGGTGCAACTGGATTAACCGGAGCTACGGGAGTTACAGGGGTTACCGGAGCAACCGGTGCAACTGGATTAACCGGAGCTACGGGAGTTACAGGAGTGACTGGAGCGACCGGTGCAACTGGATTAACCGGAGCTACGGGAGTTACAGGCGTTACCGGAGCAACCGGAGCAACAGGAGTGACCGGTGTAACGGGTATTACAGGTTTAACTGGAGCAACGGGTGTAACCGGTGCAACAGGAGCCACCGGAGTCACAGGTACAGGAGCCACAGGAGCCACCGGTCCAACAGGAGTGACAGGATCGAGTGCGATCATTCCGTTTGCATCAGGTACACCTGCTGTCCTGACAACAATTGCAGGCGGTCTTGTTGGAACATCCAGCTTGATCGGATTTGGTAACTCAGCGACAGGTGTCAGTATTTTAGGCGGAGTAATTGATTTAACAGGCGCTGCAGGCACTTTACTCAACATGGCGTTCTCAGTTCCGAGAGCTGGGACGATCACGTCATTTGCAGGCTATTTCAGCACAACAGCAGCTCTTTCTTTAGTCGGCACGAGTATTACCGTAACGGCTAGTCTATTCGCTTCACCGACACCAAATAACAGTTTCACTCAAGTAGCGAGTGTCACATTAGCACCAGCTTTAACCGGTGTTTTAACGCTGGGTGCGATTGCAAACGGTATTGCGACTGGTCTAAATGTACCAGTCACACCGGAAACACGATTGCTTGTTGTATTCTCCGCATCAGCTACAGGTCTATCCTTAGTGAATACTGTAGCAGGCTATGCGAGTGCTGGTTTATCGATCACGTAATAGGCATACAGGGACGACTCGATTTTGAGTCGTCTTTTTTGTTTGAAAGAATTTTCTCTTAACTTAGTCAGAAAAAATGATATCATTTTCATAGAGTCTATTCGGGTGAATCTACTGAATTAGGGGTTGTAGCGGTGAGGATGGGCAAAAGGAAAGTCACTTTACAAACGAAAATTTTGGGGTTAATTATCGGGCTTTTGCTTGTTGTCATTGCGTTATTAACCATTTGTTTTGGTTTTCTGCAGACATCAGAAAGGCAGGGACAAGCTGAACAGCTGGCGGTGCAGACCGCTAGAACAATATCATATATGCCGCCCATTAAAGCATCGGTGGCTCTATCAGCGTCCCAAAATGAAGAACAGGCAGTGCTTGAGCAAATGAAGGAGCAAGTAAGAGCACATGCCATCTTCATTACCAATCGAAAAGGAAAGGTCCTTGTTCATACGAATCATGAGGACGTAGGAAAGACCATCAGTGTATCGGAAGGAAGAAGTACCCTCTTATTTGGAGGAACTTCCATATCAACTGATGATTCTAATGGTGAAACCGTTGTCAGAGGCAGTGCACCCATTATGAAAGAAACAGAAGGGCATGAAGAAATTATCGGCACAGTCACCGTCGAATTTTTAAAAAAAGAAATCGATCAAGCAACAGCTCATCAGCTATTGAAGCTTAGCTATATTGCCCTTCTTGTGCTCTTGCCGGGCATATTCGGTGCGATTTTTTTAACGAAGAGTATTCGCAAAGATACATTAGGGCTTGAGCCGCATGAAATAGCTTCGTTGTATCGAGAAAGAGAAGCGATGCTGCTCGCTATAAAAGAAGGGATCATTGCGTTTGACCAGAAAGGCGCGATTACAATGATGAATACATCCGCTGAGCACATGCTGCGCGTCTCATCAGAGCTGCCCCTTCATATTGATCAAGTCTTGCCAAATGCCAAACTTCTTCTCTATTTAAAGTCAGAGACGATTGAACCTAACATCGAAACCGTCGTCAATGATAAAACCTATGTCTTAAATGTGAAAAAAGTAATGCAGGAGAATCGAGTATTCGGAGGGATTGTGAGCTTCAGGGAGAAAACAGAGCTGACGAAGCTGCTGGATACATTAACAGAGGTCAGTCAATATTCAGAAGACCTGAGGGCACAAACGCACGAATTCTCAAATAAGCTGTACGCCATCTTAGGCCTGCTTGAGCTGAAGCAATTCGATGAAGCCATCGACTTAATTAAAGAAGAATATCATCTGCAAAACCGTCAGCACGATTTACTCATGAAGCAGATTCGTTCTCCTAAAATACAAGCCATCTTACTTGGCAAGTTAGGGAAAGCATCTGAGAAAAAAGTCCATTTCCACATTGATGAAAATAGCTCACTAGAGCCGCTCCCAGCTCATTTAAGCCTATCTCACTTTATCACCATCATTGGCAATCTCGTAGATAATGCTTTTGAAGCTGTATTAAATAAGGAGAAGCGCGAGGTAGACCTGTTCATCACAGATATTGGGTTTGATATTATCATAGAAGTGTCAGATTCAGGTGATGGAGTGAATGAAGAGGAGCTGTCACAGATTTTCACAAGAGGCCATTCGTCAAAGGGAGAAGGACGAGGCTATGGGCTTGCAAATGTGAAAGAAGTGTTGGACGAGCTTGGGGGCTGGATTGAAGTTGCGAACCAAAAAGAAGGCGGTGCCATCTTCACTGTATACATACCGAAAGGCACAAAGGGGGAATAGATGGTGATTAAGGTACTCATTGCGGAGGATGATTTTCGAATCGCTGCCATTCATGAATCTTATATACAAAAGATAGAAGGATTTAAGGTCGCTGGAAAGGCAAAGAGTGCAAAGGATATGTGGGAGGCGCTCCAGAGGGAACAAGTGGATCTCATCTTGCTTGATGTCTATATGCCTGATGAGCTCGGCACAAACCTGCTGCCGCTTTTAAGAGAACGCTATCCTGAAGTAGATGTGATCATTATCACGGCTGCAACGGAAACGACGCTTTTAAGAGATGCGCTTCATTACGGAGTGGTTCATTATTTAATCAAACCGGTGACCGCACAAAAGTTTGCACAAGTTTTAACTGAATATAAAGAGAAGAAAGACATCATCAATTCAAAGGATGAAGTCAATCAAACGATGATCGATCTGTTTTTTGGGCAGATGCAGGAAGAGCCAAAACAAAGGGATGACAGAGATCTTCCTACAGGCATCAATTCACTGACCTTGGATAAAGTGAAAACATTGATGGCATCAGAGAATAGCGGAATTACAGCAGAAGAACTCGGGGAAAAGATGGGCGCATCACGTACAACGGCGAGACGGTACGTAGAGTATCTCGTGACAACAGGGGAATGCCGGGCAGAGCTTGCATACGGAATCATTGGCAGACCTGAACGTAAATATTACCCTGCCAAACAAGCGGAGTCATAAAAGATGAAAAAAGGAATACTTTTTGTGATCGTGCTCTGCCTTTGTATGACGCTCACCTTTAATGAAAAAAAGGCCGGTGATTCTTTCCTGCAGCAAAGCTCCTTATATATTGTGGTGTCGGGTGTACCAGAGGGGGGATTTGACCAAACGGCTCAGGTGATGAAATCAGTGCTTGAACAAGAGAAGCTGGTGAACCGGCCTGTGAACATTCTTTATCAAAGAGGCGGAACGGTGGATAAAGGATGGACATACATGATGGAGCGAGAAGCCAACTATATCAGTTTAAATTCAAGCTTATTGTTAAGCCGTAATTTGCTTGGCAGCAGTAACGTGACGATGAATGATGTGACACCGCTGGCAATCCTTGCAGAAGAGTGGCAGGTCGTCGCAGTCCCAGTGGATTCTCCTTTTTCAAATGGGAAGGAGCTGTTACACGCACTTAAGAAAAAACCAGATTCCTTAAAAATTGGATTTGCCCCTGATTTTGGAAATGATGATCAAATCTCATTCGCCCGGGCAGCAGAAATGGCAGGAATTGATCCATATCGCATTCAATTTTTGAAATTTGACAGTGCAGATGATTTATTTCAGGCGCTCATCGACCATGAGGTGGATGCAGCAACGACTACCATTACAGAGGTTCGTCATGATTATGAAAAAAAGAGGCTGAAGCTCGTAGCGACGACAACCAGCCAGCGCTTAGATGGATTTGAAGATGTGCCGACATGGAAAGAGCAGGGCATTCCGCTCATCTTTTCCCATTGGCGCGGTGTGATGGGCCCAAAACAAATGAGTCAGCATGAGGTTCGTGAATGGGATCAGCTTCTTCAAAAAATGACGAAAACGAAGTCCTGGAAAAAGCGATTAAAGCAAAAGGGCTGGACAAGTCGTTATATGAACAGCAAAGAGGCAAAGGTCTTTATGGAAGATCAATTAAGGCAATATGAGCAATTGATACAAGGAGAACAAGCGATCGAGTGAGACCGCTTCCAGCGTGTAGACAAACCCTTGCATTCGGTGCCGGTTCTGTGTGCTGGTGCTCACGAATCTCATATTCGCTCCGCTCCAGTACTCATCCTTCCTAGACTGCAAAGGTTTTCTATCACACTGAAAAGAAGACAAAGGGCTTAAATAAACCCTTTGTTTTTTTCATGGAATTAAAAAGCCCAATGTTTGAACAAAATGAACAAAAAGCATTTATCGACCGAAAAAGAATTAAAATTCATAATATTTACTTCAATTCTCACCTCAGATATGATGACAAAAAGGGTTGGAAATGGGATACCAACACATTAATGAAAGCGTATACAACATAAGGGGTGAACAATATGTTAGCAATCTTAGGATTTCTTATGATGATTGTATTTATGGTTTTGATTATGACGAAACGTATGTCTGTTTTAACGGCATTGGTGTTAACACCAATTGCATTTGCTCTTATTGCAGGTTTTCATTTTACTGAAATTTCAGACATGATTGTTAAAGGTGTGCAGCAAGTCGCACCAACAGCAGTCATGATCATGTTTGCGATTTTGTACTTTGGCATTATGATTGATGCGGGTTTATTTGACCCAATGGTGGCGAAAATTTTAAAAATCGTTAAAGGCGATCCATTAAAAATCGTTGTCGGAACAGCTGTCTTGACGATGCTTGTTGCACTTGATGGTGATGGAACGACAACGTATATGATTACAACAACAGCGATGCTTCCACTATTTACGCTGCTTGGCATCCGTCCAATTATTTTAGCGGGTATTGCCGGGGTCGGCATGGGAATTATGAATACAATTCCATGGGGAGGAGCTACACCTAGAGCGGCGAGTGCACTTGGCGTCGATCCTTCACTTTTATTTGGACCAATGATTCCAGTCATTGGTGCAGGGGTTCTCAGTATGATTATTGTTGCTTATTTTCTTGGAAAAGCCGAAAGAAAACGCCTTGGTGTGATTGAACTTGACCAGCCGATTCATGCAAATGAAATGGCAGCGGCACTGCAAGATGACATCAAACGGCCGAAGCTTTGGTGGTTTAACCTGGCGCTGACTTTGTTATTGGTGCTGCTGCTTGTATCAGGTAAAGTCAGCTTAACTGTTCTATTTGTTCTTGCTTTCTGTGTGGCGATTATCGTGAACTATCCGAACTTGGACCAGCAGCGTGAGCGAATTGCGGCTCACTCAACAAACGTTTTAGCCATTGCTTCGATGATTTTTGCGGCAGGTGTTTTTACAGGTATTCTAACTGGAACGAAAATGGTCGATGAAATGGCGATTTCGATTGTATCTGCAATTCCAGAGCAGCTGGGCGGCTTTATTCCAGTCATTGTCGCATTAACAAGCGGGATCTTTACTTTCTTTATGCCGAATGATGCATACTTTTACGGCGTACTGCCGATCCTATCAGAAACAGCGGCAGCATATGGTGTCGATAAAATTGAGATTGCCAGAGCCTCTATTATTGGTCAGCCGATTCATATGTTAAGTCCACTTGTTCCATCGACTCATTTACTTGTTGGACTTGTTGGCGTATCACTGGATCAGCATCAGAAATTTGGGATGAAATGGGCTGTGCTGGCAGTCGTCGCTATGACCGTCATGGCGGTTCTCATTGGGGCCATTTCCATCTGGTAAATAAAAAAGTGTCTGCTGCGGGCAGGCACTTTTTTTAGGTCATATTGCCGACCAGGCTCCATTCATTTGCCCTAGACAAAGACAAGCCTGTTCCTCCAAAAGATTTATTTTTGAAAAATACTGACACTTTTGCTGTTTTTTTCTTTATAATGCAAATCAACGAAGGGAGAGGATAGCATGTCCAAACGAAAAGGCACGATTCTTTTTGCTGCTGCATGCCTCTTAGCAGGCAGTTTGTCGATGGTGAGCCCAGCTTCAGCTCATGCAGAAACCCCTTATTATGGAAAGAGTTATGAACAGCCGGCTTCAGTGAAAAAGCTATACCCTGAGCCTGACGAGACGTTTGATACCCCTGCCTTTCAGAAAAAAGGAGAAGCATTTACGACCCAAGAAGAGCTACAAACTTTCTTACGAGACATTGTCCGCAAAAGTCCTTACGCCACGCAGAGAAAGATTGGAACATCCATTGAAGGCAGATCCATTCCGGCTCTGTACTTTACAAAGGATCGCTCCATCACGCCACTTTCAAAAAAGCCAACCATCTGGCTCCAAGCACAAATACACGGAAATGAACCAGCCTCCGGTGAATCTGCTCTCGTCATTGCAAAACGATTAGCAGGTGAAGAAGGAGAGCGTATACTCAATCATGTCAATATCATCATTGTCCCAAGAATAAATCCTGATGGTTCTTATGCGTTTGACCGCAGACTGGCAAACGGATTAGACGGAAACCGTGATCATATGACATTAGAATCTCCAGAACTGACAGCCCTGCATCAAGAATTTAATCGGTATGCGCCAGAAGTGGTCATTGATGCCCATGAATACGATGTGGGTCAAAAGCAGTTTGAAAATATCGGTTCATCAGGCGCTCTCAAATATCATGATTTGCTTATTCTTTCAGGGAAGAATCTAAATATTCCAGAAAGCATCCGGCTGACATCAAATGAGTTGTATGTAAACGGAGTTCGTGAAGCGCTGACAAATAAAGGGTTTTCTAACGATTTGTATTATACAAACACAAGAGGAAAGGATGGAAAGATCGACATCTATGAAGGTGGAACGGATGCGCGAATTGGTCGTAATGCCCTTGCACTTTCGCCAGCCCTGTCATTTCTTGTAGAAAGCAGAGGGATTGGGATTGGAAGAGAGGATTTTGCCCGCCGCGTCGCTGCACAAGTAGCTACTCATGAAAAAACCATTGAAACTACAGTGAAACATGCCAAACAGGTGAAGCAGCAAATGGTGACGGAGCGGCTGAAGCTGGTCAAAAAAGGACTGCAGTCAAATGATGATGATCAGGTGGTCATTCAAGATGATTTCAAAGCATCTGTCAATGACTCGCTGGAAATGGTTGATATTGAGAAGGGACAAACGACTCAAGTTCCTGTACGCTTTCACAGTGCGAGCGATGCTGTTCCCGTCTTAACAAGAGAACGGCCGACAGCTTATCTCATTCTTCCGGGGCATGAAGGAGTAGAAAGGAAACTCAGAACATTAGGATTAAAAAGTGTCACATTGCCGGCTGGCATGAAAGTGCCGGTACAAGCCTATCAGGTGACAAAGCGAGAGGAAAAGAGCAAAACAGATATTCAGCTTGAAACAAAACTCGTTGACAAGAAACGCCAGCTGCCAAAAGGAACAAAGGTATATGTCACGGCACAGCCGCAAACCAATTTGCTCTCACTTGCCCTTGAACCAGAATCAAAGGACAGCTATATGTCATCAGGGTTTATTGCTTCAAAAGCAGGTGATGAACTGCCAGTCTATCGTTTCATGCTTCCAAAAAAGACGTTAGGCATTCAATAAAAAGGACTAAAATGATAGCCCTTTATCAAATGTAAAAGCGGCACTAGGCGTGCCGCTTTTTTTATTTTCGTCCAGCTCTTATTTCATCTGTCATGCCTTCATATGGTGCTTCTGCGATAATGGTTTCGTCATTCACACCTGCATGATGGATATACGTAATGTCCGCAAATTCTGGGACAACATATTTTGGATAGGTTTCGTATTTTTCACGAGATTCTTTCATGAGATCGATGTAGTCATTTTGATAGCAGACGGTGATGTCTGGACGTTCATGCACCCATTTTGGGAAGAAGATGACGCCATGCATGCGTTTTTCTTCAGGCATAAAGTTCAGAGAGACGTCTGTACCAGTTGGTTCTGTCCAAGAGACTTTGTATACGCCTTTTGTCAGCTTCACAATATTGACTTCTTGATCACGGACCCAGCGACCTCCAACCATTCCGCTATGAATGCGGTAATCAATGGTGTGATCGTTTTTAATGTAAATCTCATATTCCCAGCCATTTTCATACGTATAAATCATATGAAGTCCAACGAATTGATCCATGTTTATTCCTTCTTTCATTAGAATGATGTTTTTTCAAACATGTTGTGATTTACATATTTATTTTAAAGTCTATGGTATACTATTGTCAAAGAATAAGCGTTGGAGGCACATCATGAGAGTACTAAAATATGCCATTCTTGGCTTGCTGGATCAGCATGAGCTGACGGGATACGATATCACAAAACATTTTAAGGATTCCCTTGGACAGTTTTGGAGTGCGAAGCACAGTCAGATTTACCCTGAGCTGAAGCGTCTTACAGAGGAAGGATTTATTGAATTTGATATTCACATACAAGGAAAAAAGCTGGAGAAGAAGGTCTATCAAATCACAGCGGCAGGAAAAGAAGAATTGCGTCAGTGGTTAAAAACAAAAGATCCGATTCCGGAAACAACAAAGGATGAATTCATGCTCAAAACCTTTTTCATCTCCTCCATGGACAAAAAAGAAGCGGCTGACCTGTTTGCCTATCAACTGTTAGAGCGCACCAAGAAAGTAGATGTGCTGGAACAAAAGCTGCACGCTTTGACAGAGGAAGACCCTTCTGCTGAATCGCTGCATTCAGCTCAATTTGGGCATTACTTAGTGCTGACAAGGGCAATTGAAAGAGAAAAAGGCTATGTCCGCTGGCTCCAAAAGACCCTTAAACGTATTGATTCATCTATGGTCTAAGGACAATGGTCGGATGATATGATAAAAAATGGTTTGAAACGAGTGAATTTATCAATAGAAACCGCTACAATGGATATATTCGTATTAAAGTGAGGCGAGTATGTTTGAGTAATCAAGAAGCGTTGTGGATTGAAGCAGAAGCTTTTATTTCTGTATGCTATGAAGAATTAAACAAGTCAAATGAAGAGAAAGCAGCACGTCTGCATGAAATAAAAAAAGAAATTGAAACTGAAGGAATTTATACGCATACACTAGAGGAATTAGCTTACGGGGCGAAAATGGCATGGCGCAACAGTAACCGCTGCATTGGCCGTTTGTTTTGGTCGACCCTGCAAGTGCATGACTGCCGGCATGTAAAGACAGAGGATGAGGTGAAGGAGGCGCTCTTTCATCATATTGAGTATGCGACAAATGGCGGGAAAATCAAACCGTCCATTACGGTCTTTCCCCCAGAGAAGAACAGGCAGAAGGAAGTCGTCATTTATAATCATCAGCTCGTTCGTTATGCAGGCTATGAAACTGAATATGGCATCATCGGCGACGAGGCATCTCTTGAATTAACAAAATTATGTGAAGAACATGGCTGGAAAGGGGAGGGCACACATTTTGATATTCTGCCTCTCATGTTTCAGCTAAAAGATCAGCCGCCTGTTCTGTATGAGCTTCCGAAAGAAATCGTCCAAGAGGTAGAGATCACCCATCCTGAATACGATGAATTCCGTGATTTAGGACTGAAATGGTATGCGGTTCCGATTATTGCTGATATGAAATTAGAGATTGGCGGTATTCATTACAATGCTGCACCGTTTAATGGCTGGTATATGGGCACAGAAATTGGCGCACGCAACCTAGCGGATGAAAACCGCTACAATATGCTGAAAAAAATCGCTTCTCTTTTAGGACTGGACACAACCAAGAATTCGTCCCTTTGGAAGGATAAAGCCATTGTCGAATTGAACGTGGCGGTTCTCCATTCTTATCGCAAAGCAGGGGTGACCATTGTTGATCATCACACAGCAGCACATCAATTCAAGCAGTTTGAAAAGCAGGAAGAAAAGGCTGACCGCAAGCTGACTGGGGACTGGACATGGCTGATTCCCCCAGTATCACCAGCTGCTACCCACATATTCCACAAGAATTACGACAATACCATTGTGAAACCAAACTATTTTTATCAGGACAAGCCCTATCACGGGACAGAAAAAGCCTAGCGAAAGCTAGGTTTTTTTATTATCTTATTCGAAAATCCTGATAATGAGCCAGCTCAGTGAGCGGCTCCATTTGCATGTCGGTGACTTTTGAAAAAGGACTTCCTTTCCGGACAGTCTCTAAGAAATCAATCACTTTCTGCTGCTCACCCTCTACCTTTAACTCGACATGACCTTCATCTGTGTTGCGTACCCAGCCTTTCATTCCACGATTGACAGCTTCTCCCTGAACAAAATAACGAAAGCCGACTCCTTGCACACGTCCTTTTACAATGGCGTGATAATGAATCATGATCATCACTCCTTTTTTCACATCGTACCATAGCCTGCATCTGATCTTCACGCCTCGACTATGATTTGATTGTCAAACGATGTAAAATAAAAGCCAGTAGACAACCAAAGGAGATGGCCATCGTGGGACAAAAGAGATACGACATAGAAGGAATCCAAGTGGGACAACCTATCATTACCTATGCGAATGGAAAAGAAATCAAAACAGCCATCAACAAAAGGCGCATTCATGAGCCTGTGTATTTAAGTCAGGTCAATTTTGAAGGAGATGGTCAGGGGGATTTGGTTCATCATGGGGGTTATGATAAAGCCGTCTGCGTCTTTCCGTATGATCATTATGCTCACTTTGAACAATTTTTAGGGGTTCCATTACAGGAAGCTGCCTTTGGCGAGAATGTAACAGTACGCCAGCTAGTCGAAACGAATGTGCATATTGGCGATGTGTTTCAGCTTGGAGATGCATTTGTTGAGGTGAGCCAGCCAAGACAGCCTTGTGTGAAATTATCTCTTAAGCATGGCAACATGAAGCTTGTAAAGGAAGTGCAAAAAACAGGGTATACAGGCTTTTATTTACGTGTATTGAAAGAAGGCATGGTGCCGCCTGATGCATCGCTAGTACTAGTAGAAAAAGCGTCCCATCACATTACGGTCCATGAGGTCAATGAAGTGAAATATCGTCAAACAAGTCCAGAGAGACTGAAAGCCGTTCTTGAAGTAGATGCCTTAGCAGATGTGGTCAGGAAGTCTTTAGAAAAACGAATTCAGCACATTTAAAAAAAGCCGTACATCAGCTTAAGATGTGCGGCTTTTCTAAGCTTATGAGCTGCGTTTCTTTTGCTCAAGAAGATTTGCAAGGAAATATGTTTTTAAGCTTTGAAGCTTTCTTCCTTCATGCTTGGTCACACCAAGCTTCTTTAATTCTTCGACATACCAGCCTTTGCTACCATAATGCATGATAGAAAACTCCTTTCAATTGAAACTGCCTGCATTGTAACATCTCAAAAAAGGAGGTGAAAAGCGTGCAGGTGTCAAGAAATGAAAACTGATTCTATCTGCCTATGATCCATGTATATGCTGGAAATATTGATTTATGAATTTGGCGGGTTGAGGGTAACGAGGATCATGCCGACCGTCATAATCATGATGATAACACCAAGATAGGTCATCATGGATTGTTTTTTCTTAATCCCTACAACCGTTAAGATAATACTTTCGATGAAAAAGATAACACCTATGATGATGAACCACATATCAAATAAGACCCCTTTCGCATATCTTTGCCTATTTTACCACAGGCTTTTTTGTTTAGTCGTGACAGATTCGTGAAACGGGCATGAAAAAATCCCCTCCAGTGAAGGAGGGGACCCGCTTGGCTTACAGCTTTGTTAAAATAATCGGTTCGTCTTTAGTAATCACAATCGTATGTTCAATCTGTGCCACTAGACTTTTATCTGGTGTTTTAAATGTCCAGCCATCATCAGCCTGATAAATCGATTCAGCATTTGTTGAAATGAAAGGTTCAAAGGCAATGACTGTGCCATTTTTAAACAAAGCATTATCGAATGGATCATAGTAGTTCAAAATATGGTTGGGTGCTTCATGCAGATTCTTCCCAATGCCGTGTCCTGTCAGGTTTTTAATGACAGTAAATCCTTGTTCTTTCGCTGTATTGTAGACCGCGCGGCCAATTTGGTTTTGTCTTTTACCGGCTTTTGCATGCTTTAATCCTTCAAGGAACGCATCCTCCGCACACTTACATAATGCTTCAAGACGAGCATCACCTGTTCCTAAAACGAATGAAATACCTGTATCGGAATAATATCCGTCAAGCTCTGCTGAGATATCAATGTTCACGAGGTCTCCCTCTTGTAAAATGGTTTTTTCACTAGGGATACCGTGTGCAACTTCATCGTTTACGCTGATACAAGTGGTACCAGGAAAGTCATATTCCTTTTCAGGTGCTGAATTGGCACCGTGCTCTTCTAATATTTTTTTCCCAATCAAATCTAATTCTTTTGTAGACATGCCTGGTTTCGCTTGGCTTTTCATTTCTTCTCTTGCCAAAGCGACAATTCGGCCGACTTTTTTTAAGGCTTCTAACTCATGATCATGTTTGACAATCACTGTTCATTCCCGCTTTCTATATCTTCATTCTATTCAATAGCTTACCACATTTTACGCAAAAAGAGTAAAGAGCGGAATTCAAATGGATGTGGACAAATTGGTATAGATAACTAGACGTGCATATGATATATTTTTTATGAACATCATGAATGATTTTGGTCATGATGATGACAAAGGGGGGAAATCAGATGGTGTTTCAGTTTTTTCAAAAGCTAGGAAAATCATTTATGCTTCCAATCGCTGTACTTCCAGCAGCAGGGATTATTTTGGCCATTGGGCGGGAGGATGTATTCAATATCCCGTTTATTCATGCGGCAGGGAATGCAATTTTTGCGAACTTGGCTTTAATTTTTGCAATGGGTGTAGCGATTGGTATTTCAAAGGATGGGAACGGGGCAGCGGCATTATCAGGAGCGATCTCTTATTTTATTTTGTCAGCCGGTACAACGTCGATCAACTCAACCAACAATATGGGGGTATTGGGCGGTATTTTATGCGGGCTTTTGGCAGGTTATGTTTACAATAAATTTAAGGATACGAAACTGCCGGAATACTTAGGTTTCTTTAGCGGAAGGCGGCTTGTGCCTATTATGACGGCACTTTTCACCATTCTATTAGCAGCCGTTTTCGGATATGTATGGCCGCCGATTCAAAGTGTAATCAATGATTTAGGAGAATGGATTTTAAGTCTTGGTGCAACAGGTGCAGGGCTGTTTGGTTTCTTTAACCGATTGCTCATTCCATTAGGACTTCACCATGTCTTGAATAACTTATTTTGGTTTCAATTCGGGGAATTCAGCGGGGCAACAGGGGATTTAGCGCGATTCTTTAAAGGAGATCCAAGCGCGGGTGTCTTTATGACCGGATTCTTCCCAGTGATGATGTTTGGTCTGCCAGCGGCATGTCTAGCCATGGTTGTAACTGCAAAACCTGAGAAGCGAAAAGCAACAGCTGGTCTGATGATTGGGATGGCACTTACATCATTTATAACAGGGATCACTGAACCAATTGAATTTTCTTTTATGTTTTTATCTCCACTTTTATATGGTGTCCATGCTATTTTGACGGGGCTTTCGCTTTTTATTGTAAACACTCTTGGGATTCATAGCGGCTTTGCCTTTTCAGCAGGTGCGATTGATTACGTCTTAAGCTTCGGAATTGCGCAAAAACCGATCTTGCTTCTTGTAGTAGGAATCATTTATGGCGTCGTGTACTTTGTCGTTTTCTATTTCCTCATTAAACTATTAAAGCTGAAAACACCAGGCAGGGAAGATGATGACATGGAAGATATCGCAGCGGATGATACGGTGACGGCAGGAGGAGCGAGTATGCTCGTAGAGGGACTTGGCGGCAAAGACAATATCACCACGATTGATCATTGTGCCACACGTCTTCGCTTAACAGTAGAGGATACAAATTTATTAAATGAAGGTACATTGAAAAAAGCAGGTGCCAAAGGGGTCCTGACTTCTGGAAAAACAACCGTACAAATCATCATTGGAACGAATGTAGAATTTGTCGCAGATGATCTCCGTAAGGAAGTCGATCGAGATTAAAAAAAACGTTCAGCCAGGTCAAATGGGCTGAACGTTTTTTTGTTTACGCTGTTCGATCACCAGTACAATGCTGATGACAACAAGTAAAAACCACGAACTGATTTTACCAAGATGGACGAGAGACCAAGCATGCTGCTGATTTGGATATTGCCATGCGCCTAAAAAGGTCGTGACATTTTCGGCCACCCAAATAAAAAAGCCAATCAGGAGAAATGAAACAACAAGCGGCATTCGAAAGGAAGATGGACCAACCTGAAACGAAACTGACGTTTTCCGAAACACAACAACAAGCAGACATGTCAGCCACCACCTGACATCATAGAGCCAGTGATGAGTAAAGAAATTGAGATAAATGCACAAACTGATGCCAATTGAAAGAAATGGATGAGGCCAGTCGGCCACTTTTACATGAAGTCGTGAAAGTGCCTGATAAATATAACTAGCCACACTCGCATACATAAAGCCGCTATAAAGTGGAACCCCAAATATTTTTGTATAAGCTTCTTCAGGGTAGGACCAAGAGCCCATATGTACTTTATACACTTCTAAACAGATTCCTATGAGATGAAATAGACAAATGACCTTTAGCTCCGCCCAAGTCTCCAGCCGCAGCGTCAGCATCAGGATCTGAGCTGCGATGCAAAGCAGTAGAATGAAATCATACCGGTGAAGAAAAGGAATAGACACCGTCTTTGATAGGGCAAGCGCCGCAAAGATCATGACGGGGAATAGACATGAGATGGCTTGTAAATAAGCAAAATGAAATAGTGTTTTCATACAAAATTAAACCCCTTTTTACTGTCTGAAATGACTTAGACGGTTTTAGCAAGGGAAAAGTTTACCTCAACTAGATATTCATGAACAATTTGTGAATATATATGTGAAAAAGATCACAAATAACATTTCGAATAGTATAATAAGATCATAAAGAAAATGTGAAATATTTCACATAATTTAAAAGGAGGCATCATCATGTTTACAAAATTCTTACAAACGAATGTATGGGCAGCCGTTATCCTTTTGGCAGCAAGACTTTATATCGGATGGACTTGGCTGACATCTGGTATTGGAAAACTAACAGGTGGATTTGATGCGTCAGGCTATTTGCAATTTGCAATATCTGAACCTGTCGTCAAAGATGGTCATCTAGTGTATCCGTTCTATGTATGGTTTTTAGAAAATGTCGCTTTGCCAAATGCCGGACTATTCAGTGCCATGGTCATGTGGGGAGAAATCTTAGTAGGCCTAGGATTAATTGTTGGATTGTTTACAACAACGGCAGCCTTTTTTGGAAGCGTGATGAATGTCTCTTTCTTACTAGCTGGAACTGTCTCTGTGAACCCGCTGCTTCTGCTCATAGCCATCATTATCATGGCAGCGAAAGGGAATGCAGGCAAATTTGGACTTGATTATGTCGCAGGTCCAGTCCTCAAAAGAACAATGAAAAGAAAGCCGCAGTTAGAAGTGGCATCATAATAAAGAAAAGCATCCTGAGCACAAGCTCAGGATGCTTTTTTATTTAAGAATCGGCTTTAATGAGGTTGATATGCAGGACGGTGAGCTCATGCTGACTCATATCTGGATCATGGCCTACGATAAATTCGAGTTCATAATCACCGGTTCGATACACATATTTTTTCTCTTTTGTCTGAGGAATGGTACTCACTGAATCCGCTGGTCCAAGCTGTTTCTTTAGTAACGAAGGGGTCATACCGCCGATATTTGTTTCTTTTTCTACATTTGTACCGAAATAACGGATTTCATCAATTTTGCCTTTCGCATCATAGTGAAAAGCAAATCCAGGATTCCCCATTTCAGCATGATACAAATCAAAGCTGCTTTGACCTGTTTCTGGATATGGATGTCCGAGCTGATGATGAACGTCTTTTTTTGTTTGAACGCCTATTTTCAGTCCCTTCGCATAGTAGGGCATTTGTCCTTTATGTGCCAGCTTATAAATGCTGTTAAGCGCGGCTTTTGGACCTTGAGGAACGGATTGCTCTGCTGCTGGTTTAATCATGGCGTGTGCTGAGACCGCAGGGCTGAAACCGAATAGGGCCGATGAAGCAAGTGAGGCAGTTACGACAAAAGCTGCTGTTTTCTTCATGATAAATCCCTCCTTCTTCTCCTATACCCGGGGCCATCATGATCAAACGTGAAAAGAACCAGCTGATCAAGGATCGGCTGGTTCTTAGCATGAGAACGTTATTTTGAAGAAGAGTTGGATTCATCTTTGGCGGAAGAGGAATCCTTTTCATCCTGTACTTTCTTTGTATAGTCATAATCGTTGCGGTCAATCGGTGTAAAGCCTTTAGGCTTGTAGAAACGGAGTAAATCTTCGGTGACAATCTTATCAGATGTCTCCAGCATCTTTTTCACCGTTTCATTTTCTTGCGATGCCTTGTCAGTTGGCTCGATTTTCTCGCCTGTTTTGTTGCTGTAATAGTTATTGCCTACTTTCGTGTAGTCCTTAGACACGAAGTCACCGTTTCTAAATGGCACAAGCTCTTTAAAGTTCTTCGATAAGATATCAGAACCAGACATTAAATAGTTCTTCGTATCATCGCCAAGCAGGTGCAGAAGAGTTGGTGCGACATCGACTTCACCAGAGTATTTATGAATCTGTCCGCCTTTTACGCCAGGAACATGGATAAAGAGCGGCACACGCATGAGCTGCGCATTTTCATAATCTCCAATTTTTTGCCCTGTCACTTTTTCCATCGCTTCATTATGGTTTTCAGAAATACCGTAATGATCTCCGTACATAATAACGACGGTATTGTCATAGAGACCTGACTTTTTCAAATCGTTGAAGAACTGTTCAATCGCTTCATCTAAATAATGAGCCGATTGGAAGTAGTTATCGACGACAGAGTCACCGAAATCACCAGGCTCGAAATCAGTATCACCTTCATCCATTCCAAATGGGAAATGGTTCGATAAGGTAATGAATTTCGAATAAAACGGCTGCTTCATGTTTTTAAGAATTGGCATCGATTCTTTGAAGAACGGTTTGTCTTTCAGTCCATAGTTCTTCGTATCCTGCTCGTTCATATCGTAGTACTCAGAATCGTAAAATCTGTCATATCCAAAGGATTTAAACATTTCATTACGGTTCCAGAAGGTTTTCGTATTTCCATGGAATTCTGCTGACGTATATTGATCCTTCTTCAAAATACCAGGAAGTGCTTGATATGTGTTTTGCGCCTTGTTAATAAAAACAGAGCCCTGTGATAATGGGAATAACCCAGTATCCATCATAAATTCAGCATCAGACGTTTTTCCCTGTCCTGTTTGATGGAAGAAGTTATCAAAGTAAAACGTTTTATTGTCGTGTGCCAATGAATTAAGGAATGGCGTTACTTCTTTTCCATTGACCTTATAATCAATGACAAAGTTTTGCAGAGATTCAAGAGAAATTGTAATGACGTTCATGCCTTTCGCTTTCCCGTAATAAGCAGGGTTAGGATCAGCGCTGTTCGCTTTTAAATAGTTCTCTACATCTGTCACGTCATTTGAATTTGCCAGAGCACGCTGGCTGTTTGATTTTACATTTTGAATGGCATCAAACACAGTAAAGTTATAAGCGCCTAAATATTTAACTAAATAATTGCGGTCGAACGATCTTGATAAAAGCTCTGGACGATCGATCTCTGCAGCCACTAAGTTTAAAACAAAGATCACAACAGAGGACACAAGGACGAGTCTAAACGATTTTGACTTTTGAACAGGTACAGTGGCTGTACTTGTTTGCTGCTGCCTTTTCATGCGGACTGCAAGTACGATCAAAATGATTGTATCAATAAAGTAAAACACATCAGTCCAACGCATGAGTGAAAATGCACTATCACCTAATTGTCCGCCATTCGTTCCTGCCTGCATCACTGTAGGCAGCGTGATAAAGTCATTGAAGAATCGATAGTACACGATGTTTGCGTATAGTAAAAAAGACATGAAAAAGTGAATCACAATGATAGCGGCAGGCTGCCATTTTTTCTTGAACAATAAAGCAAAGCCAAGAAAGAACAAGCTGGAGCTAATAGGATTCACGAAAAGCAAAATATGCTGAAGCACATTTGATATACCAAGTTTAAATTCGATTAAATACGCTGAATACGTTTTGAGCCATAGTAAGACGGCTGCAATCAGAAAGAAGCCGAGACCTCTTTTTTGAATAAATGTTTTCATATAAACACTCCTTTTCTCCGTTAAACGGAAGAGGCGGAACGAAAGAAAACGAACCATTAGAATATACCACGAAATGCACAAATAGAAAAGTCATAACCAGTGAAGAGCCTTTGGAAGCCTGTCCGAGCAATAAAAGGAGAGAAAATGAAAATATTCGCCCATCGAAAAACTTTTTATGAAAATCGACCTATTATTGACAGAAAATTCAGTAATTTTCCAGTTGCTATATCAATAAAACAGGTAAAAAGACACAAGTCTAAAGAATTAATTTGATTTCTACAATGGTCATTTAGAGAGTATTTCCATTGTTTCTTAATGTTTATGCAGGTTAAGCAAAAAAAATGAGCCATGGAATGGAACAAAGCGATGGATAAAAATCCCTCTCGAACAATATATCAATATATTTTTGTGTTTCACGAAAATAATGGTTTTCATGTGTTTTTTAAGGGTTTTATTTATTTTAATAAGTGAACAAATTATCTAAATATACTTAAGTGAACATATTGAGACTATAAACTTCTGAATTGGGGTCGATATAGACAGTGACAGGAAATCTTCCATTGAAAGGATTGATAGTATATGACTGTACGAGCAGAGAACCTCGTTCAGAACTGGTTTCCGAGTGAGGACGGAAATGCAGGAGAGCGTAAAGAACTCATCAAATTGATGGAGCAGATCATTTCAGGGTTCGATGACCTGAAAGATCCCAACCGTGCACACCTTAAAGGTGAAAAGAATCGTGGGGAGGACTTTTACAAAAAGCTCACTGAAACAAGTCAAATTCCGATGAACGGCCAGCAAGCGGAACTTGTGAATGAAGAATTACTGAAGCTTTTACATAACCATCCATACCACACCAAGTATTTCTTCACGAACATTTTGCCAATGGCAAGTACACCAGGAATTTTAGGCATGCTGACAGCGATGCTGGTAAACGGAAACAACCTATGGGATGTTTATGGACCAGCAGGTGCGGAAGCTGAGGTCAGAGTGGTCTCAATGATGTCTAAGCTCATCGGATATGATCCAAATGTGAGCGGGGGATACACAACATGGGGAGGTCAAGGAGCGATTTTTTCAGGACTTCGTTTAGCGATCGCAAAAGCTGCGCCGGAGTCACTGCGAAAAGGAGTTCCGCAAAATCTTTATGCGTTTTGTTCTGATGCTGCACATTACAGCCTATTTAAGTCAATGGAAGCAACAGGACTTGGCACAAACAACTTAATCAGAATTAAGACGAATAAAGATCATTCAATGGATATGGAAGATTTGCGTTGTCAAATGGAACGTGTTGCACAGGGTGGCGGGATTCCCGTTTATATTGTTGCAACAACCGGAACAACAGATGCCATTGCAATTGATGATGTAAAAGGGGTACGTGAAACAGCAGAAACGATTGCTGAAAAGTATGATCTGAAGGTGCCGCATATTCATGCAGATTCGGCGCTGGGTGGATTCTTTGCTTTCTTTAATGAGTATGATGTATCGGAAAACCCGCTGCAATTCTCAGACGGTGTTCTTCGTATGCTAAAAGAAATCAAAGCGAAATTCCAGCATCTGTCTCTTGCAGACTCGATGTGCTTTGATTTTCAAAAGCTTGGCCAAACACCTTACACATCCAGTTTATTCCTAGTGAAAAACGCTGCTGACTTAAAGCGTTTGGACCTGGAAGAACAGGAGACACCATATGTTGGCCATAGAGGCTACGGGGAATACCATACGGGTTATACACTGGAATGCTCAAGAATGGGAAGCTCGATCAGTATGCTGAGTGTGCTGTTAACGTTTGGGATTGAAGGCTATCAGCGCTTGCTTGGTCAATTCTTAGAAGTGAACCTTGCCTTCAGAGAAGCACTTAGTCGGGAAATTCCGCAAGCAGAAGTCGTGAATGATGACAACGTCGGAATGGCTACATTATTTAGAATTTACCTAGACGGCTCACCGCGTTTTCAAGAAGAGATTTCTGGCGAAGCGACTTCAATCGAAATTGAGCGGAACAATGAATTGAACAAAATGCTGTTTGAAAAGCTTGGAGAGAAAAGAGATGAGATGTTCTTTGGCGATACAACGAAGTTTTTACTTGTCAACTCGAAAGAAGGCCAAGAATTCTATCTAAGTGTTAGTAAGTTTTTTGTCATCTCACCTTATACGTTACCAGAGCATATCCCTCATATCGTATCTTATTTAAAAGATGTGATTGCATCTGTTTGTGGACAATTTGAAAATGTACATGCTTAAATCAAATCTGAGAGTGGAGATGTAGGAAAAAATGGCGAAACAAAGGAAATTTGGAGGATACACGATATCCTCTAAAATCATGTCAGTCGTTACCGTAACATTACTCGCAACCGTTGCATTATTCGTTCTAACCTTTTATCTAGTGAGCCAGGATTTATCATCCCAGTTATTAAAGCAATTTGATTATCGATTAACAACAGATATTGATACTGCCAAAAAAGAAATCGATAACATCGATGGAAACGTGCTCAGCATTAGCGGGAAGGATGACCCCATTTATGCCGAGATTAAAACGAAATTCACAGAGCTTCAAAAAGATCATACGCTTGAGAACTTATACGTGTTATCTAATAAAGGCGGTAAAGAAAGAATTATCGTATTAACTGGAGAAGACAATGATTTTGACCAGGATTATGCATTCTCAGATGAGATGAAACAAGCTCTTTCTGAAGATAAAATGGTCAAAAGTGATATTTACAAAGATTCATTTGGTACACATAAATCAGTCTTTTTGCCAATCAAGGATTCAGGCGGTGAACTGACAGGGATTTTAGGCATTGATTTAGATGCGTCTGTCGTGCCTCAAACAACGCAGAAGCTGACGATCTATATCACAGTGGCATCTGCTATTGTGCTCATCGGTGGATTGCTCTTCTCCTTTATCATGGGAAGAAGAATTGCGAAACCAGCACGTTCATTGATGGAATCAGCGAACCGAATTGCTGACGGTGATTTAACTGGAATGGTAGAAGTTGAAAGTAAAGACGAGATCGGCCAGCTTGCCGCATCCTTCCAAAAGATGCAGGGGCGGATCAAAGAGCTCATTTCGAAAATCTCACACTCATCTAGTGAAGTGTCGAAAATGTCTTCACAGCTTCGTACGGTGACGAACGAATCGAGTCAAAGTGCGCAGCAAGTATCAGAAGCCATGACGAATATGAGTGAAGGAATCAATGATTCTGTCGCAAATATTACGGATTGTACGACATCCGTTGCTGAGATCGATACGCAAATCGAAGGTGTCACAAAAGAAGTTGATGAAATGAAATCTGTTTCATCTAACGTACAAGAGCAGTCAGAATCTGGTCAAAAATTAGTGAACCATGTGCTTGATCATCTGAATATGCTACATGACAAGATGACCAACTCAAAGCAGGCAGCAGAAGAATTACAATCTCATTCAACGGAGATTGAAAGTGTCATCTCGATTATTACAGACATTTCAGCACAAACGAATCTGCTTGCACTGAATGCTTCCATTGAAGCGGCACGTGTTGGAGAAGAAGGAAAAGGCTTTGCTGTTGTGGCAGATGAGGTGCGCAAGTTAGCTGAGCAATCAGCGGATGCGGCTAAAACCGTTTCAGACCTTGTCATCGGTACACAGGAAAACAGTCAGCGCGTTCTTGAAAGCGTAGAGGAAAGCAGTAAAGCAGTGGAAGAAGGACGTGAGCAAATGGAAGGCACGTCACAAAACTTCGCTTTGATTTACGACGGTGTGTCCCAGTTTTCAAGAAGAACGAACAATTTGCTTGCTTCTATTAAGCAAGTTGAGAAAGCATATCAAACGATTTCTACATCGATTGAGCAAATTTCTGTTGTATCGGAAGAACATGCAGCCAGCTCTCAAGAAGTAGCGGCAGCAACAGAACAGCAAAGTGCTGGTATGCAGCAAATTTCAAGTGCGATTGAACAGCTCTCTGATATGTCGGATGACTTAGCACAAATGGTCTCAACCTTCAAAGTCGACAATAAATAACGAGAAAGGGCTAAAATATTTTAGCCCTTTTTCTCTTTTCAGCGAAGAAGGGACGAGCACCTGAACGCAGGATAGACACCGAATGCGAGGGGTTGTCTAGATGCTGAAGCTGGCTCTTGTGAGAGAGCCAGCTTTTTTGCTATGCTTAATCAAATACTTGCGGCGAAAGGAGAAACGCTATGGATTTTGCGCAGAGATTATCAGAAGAACGGATCAAAAAAGCGATGGATAACGGGGCTTTTGAAGGATTATCTGGCTTTGGGAAGCCTCTGCCAAAAGATGATGCTGCTCATGTACCAGAAGAACTTAGAATGGGCTACCGCATCATGAAAAATGCCGGATTTGCTGGGGAAGAAACAGCGCTGAAAAAAGAACTCATGACTGTCAAAGAGCTGCTTCACTCCAGTATAGACGGAGAGGAGAGAAAAAAGCTGTCTCTCATATGTGAAGAAAAACAAAAACGTCTGGATGAACTTACATCTAAGCGCCAAACTTTTGCCCGTCCAGCTTCCTCCTTTTATAAAAATAAGGTCTACGAGAAATTAACGGAGCATAAAAAAAGATGATGACACGCTGCCTCTCCCTGAGCACATTGAGGGGGCTTTTTTTATGTAAGCGCTACATTTTGTTGTTGACTACATGTATATACAAATATAAAATAAGAATCAAACATGTATATACAAGTTTTTTGGTTCTTTTTTCTTATATAAAAAAACGATCTCGGAGGGGATAGTATGGCTGATTATCAGGCAGCAGCAGATCAGATTGTGAAAGCCATCGGCGGCAAAGAAAATATTGATCAAGCGACACATTGTGTAACAAGACTGCGCTTTGTGCTGAAAGATGAAGGCAGGGTGGATGAGAAAGCACTTGAACAAATTGATGAAGTGAAGGGATCTTTCTCAGCGAACGGTCAATACCAAGTGGTGATCGGTCAAGGGATCGTCAATCGAGTATATGCCGAAATGGTGAAACAGACGGGGATTGGGGAAGCCACAAAAGAGGACGTCAAGCGTGCCTCTGATCAAAAACTAAATCCATTGCAGCGTGCTGTGAAAACGCTTGCGGATATCTTTATACCGATTCTTCCTGCCATCGTCACAGCCGGTTTATTAATGGGGATTAACAATATTTTAACAGCCCCTGATATTTTCTTTGATCAAAAATCGATAGTAGATGTGTATCCGGCATGGGCTGACTTAGCGAATATGATCAACTTAATTGCAGGCACTGCCTTCACCTTCCTGCCAGCATTAATTGGCTGGTCAGCTGTGAAGCGGTTTGGGGGGAATCCGCTTTTAGGAATGGTCCTTGGACTAATGCTTGTACATCCAGACTTGTTAAACGCATGGGGCTATGGAGCGGCTGAGAAGACCGGTGACATTCCTGTTTGGAACTTGTTTGGACTTGAAGTGCAGAAGGTAGGCTATCAAGGACAGGTTCTTCCGATACTCGTTGCCTCTTATTTACTTGCAAAGCTCGAATTATTTATTACAAAACGGACACCTGAAAGTATTCAGCTTTTAGTTGTTGCACCGATTACGTTATTAGTCATTGGATTTTTGTCATTTATCGTCATTGGACCTGTTACCTTTGCAATCGGTAATGTTTTAACATCTGGACTTGTAGCTGTATTCCAGCAATTCGCAGCACTTGGCGGTCTATTATACGGCGGACTGTATGCAGCATTAGTCATTACAGGAATGCACCATACGTTCCTCGCTGTGGATATTCAATTGATTAACTCAAAGCTGCACGGCACGTTCCTATGGCCAATGCTTGCACTGTCCAATATCGCACAAGGATCAGCTGCACTGGCAATGATGTTTGTCTTAAAAGATGAAAAACAAAAAGGACTTTCGCTGACATCAAGTATTTCTGCTTATTTAGGAATTACCGAACCGGCGATGTTTGGGGTCAACCTGCGTTATCGATTCCCATTTATTTTTGCACTGATCAGCTCAGGATTAGCCGGTATGTTTATCGCCTCTCAAGGGGTGCTGGCAAGCTCAGTTGGTGTTGGAGGCATTCCAGGAATCTTCTCCATTATCCCGAAATATTGGGGGGCATTTGCAATTGGAATGGTGATTGTACTCATCCTCCCATTCATCGGTACTCTTTTATATGCAAAACTAAAAAAGAAGAAGGATTTTTCAGAAGAACTTAACTAGTGGTGGTGAAGGAAATTGAATCAGCAATCAAATGAACCATGGTGGAAAAAAGCGGTGGTCTATCAAATTTATCCGAAGAGCTTTTTAGATACAACGGGCTCTGGTACAGGGGATATCAATGGCGTGACGAAAAAGCTTGATTACATCAAAGAGCTTGGGGCGGATTGTATTTGGCTCACGCCAATGTATGAGTCCCCGCAGCATGACAACGGCTATGATATTAGTGATTATACAAAAATCCATGACATGTACGGCACAATGACAGATTTTGAACGCATGCTGAAGGAAGCGCATGAGAGAGGAATACGAGTCATCATGGATCTAGCCGTTAACCATACATCCATTTTCCATGAGTGGTTTCAAGCCTCGCGTGAGTCAAAGGATAACCCTTACCGAGATTATTATATTTGGAAGGAGCCAAAAGCGGACGGATCTCCTCCGAATGATTGGCAGTCGAAATTTGGCGGCCCAGCCTGGGAGCTAGACGAAGTAACAGGAGATTATTATCTCCATTTATATGATGTCACTCAGGCGGATCTCAATTGGGAGAAGGATGAGGTGCGCAGGAAAGTATATGACATCATGCACTTTTGGTTTGAAAAAGGAATTGATGGGTTCAGGCTGGATGTCATCAACAACATTTCAAAGGATCAGCGCTTCTTAGATGATGCCGGACAATCTGTGCAAGGCGACGGCCGCATGTACTATACGGACGGGCCGAGAATTCATGAATTTCTGCATGAAATGAACCAGGAGGTTTTTTCGAAATACGATAGCATGACAGTTGGAGAAATGTCTTCAACGAATATCGCAGACTGCATTCGGTATACAAGACCTGATCGGCAGGAGCTGGATATGACGTTTAACTTCCATCATTTAAAGGTGGATTATCCAAACGGCGAAAAGTGGGCGATCGCACCATTTGATTTTCAAGAATTAAAGTCGATTCTGTCTGAATGGCAGACGAAAATGCATGAGGGCGGCGGCTGGAATGCGCTGTTCTGGTGCAATCATGATCAGCCGCGTATCGTCTCAAGATATGGTGATGATGACACGTATCATCAGCAATCAGCGAAGATGCTGGCGACCACGATTCATCTGATGCAGGGGACTCCTTATATTTATCAAGGTGAGGAAATTGGCATGAAGAATCCTCGCTTTGAGGACATTTCGTCTTACCGTGATATCGAATCACTCAATATGTACGAAGTCATGCTTGAAAAGGGAAAATCAAAGGAAGAAGCACTCGCCATTTTACAGGTCAAGTCAAGAGATAATGCGAGAACTCCAATGCAGTGGACCTCAGAGAAGAATGCAGGCTTCACAACAGGAACGCCTTGGATTGAGCCAGCCGATAACGACATTTCGGTCGAAGCTGCGTTAAAAGACCGGACGTCCATTTTCTATCATTACCAAGCCCTTTGCAGACTGCGTAAAGAACTTGATGTGATCACATATGGCAGCTTCTCCTTACTTTTAGCAGAAGATCCAAAGATTTTTGCTTATGTTAGAGAAAGCAAGAATGAGAAGCTCCTCGTGATCAACCACTTTTATGCAGGGGAGGCGGACTTTACGCTTCCTGATGAGCTTGTGCAGGCTGTAGATGAGATGGAGGGGCAAGTCCTGTTATCCAATTATGAGGATGTGCCGGCACATATCAAGGGATTTACGTTGCGCCCATATGAGTCAATCGTTTATCATTTAACCAAACGCTAGAAAATGGGGCGGAGGGAAAATGAAAGAGAATAAGTTTCGAGTGATTTATGATCAGCTCGCAAGACGAATTGAGCAAGGTGAATGGCAGGATAAAGGCATCCTTCCATCAGAGCATGAACTTTCTATCATGTACGACACGTCCCGGGAGACGGTGAGAAAGGCATTAAATATTCTTGTGCAAAATGGCTATATTCAAAAAATCCGCGGGAAAGGCTCTGTATTGCTGAATCGGGAGAAAATGCAGTTTCCTGTATCAGGTCTTGTCAGCTTTAAAGAGCTTTCCCAAACGCTTGGCCGAAAGACGGTCACAACAGTTCATGAATTTGGTTTAATCAAACCGGATCAGTATATTCAGTCTCAGCTGAAAATTGATGAACAGACAGACGTCTGGAAAGTCATTCGATCTCGCAATATTAGCGGGGAAGAGGTGATTTTAGACAAGGACTACTTTTTGCAAAAGCATGTCGAAGTATTGTCTAAAGACATATGCGAAGGATCAATCTACGAGTATATTGAGGGAGAACTCGGTGTATCGATCAGCTATGCTCAAAAAGAATTTGTGGTAGAGCCATGTACAGAAGAGGACGCCAAGTACCTTGATTTGAAGGGATTTGACCATGTCGTTGTGGTAAAGAATTATGTGTTCTTAGAGGATACGAGTCTATTTCAATACACAGAAAGCCGTCACCGATTAGACCGCTTCAGATTCGTCGATTTTGCTAGAAGAGAAAAAATGGACAGAGCCTAGGCTCTGTCCTTTTCAGGTTATGGGAAAAGTAGATGACGAATAGATCACTACTTTCTGGGGGAAAGATGATGAGAGTAAATAGACCATTAAAATTAAGAGATTTAGAAATATTCAGTGTGATGAAAGATCAGCAGATTTTATGTTATGTCATCATTGAAGATACGCGAAAACCGTTTACGGCAGAAGACAGAAAGCTGGAACCTTTATGTTATATGGATGAAGAAGATATACAAGCGTATTTGAATGTTTTTCATATTTCCATTATCAATGATGAAAAATTAAGTGAAGAGGATTTAACTCTTGTAGAAGATTATTTTGCAGACTTTGTGAATAATACAAACTTAACGAATTTTATTATAAGAAATTATGTTCAAGAGGATTTATATGCCGTCGATGATGAAGATGACATCACGTTCTTCAATAGAATGCTGCGTCATATAGGATCAGATGAGGTGAAACAATTTGATAAACGCAATTGGATTTATTTATCCCAAGATTGAGATGAGAAAAGACAGAGCATAGGCTCTGTCCTTTTCTTTTAGGATGATACATTTTTTCTTGTACGCTTGCGCTGGTAGTAATATAGGATACCGCCTGAGGCAAGCATGAGTACGCCAATCAATACAGCTGTATACATCATTGTTGCTGTATTCGGGAGTGTGCCGCCTGGGAGTCCGGTTCCATCTTGGTTTGGATCTGTACCTGTACCTCCGCCTGGCGCTGATGTACCGCCGTCTCCGCCAGTTTGATCTGGCGTTGTTCCAGCTGCCCCGCTTTGGTTGAGTACGGTATATTCGCTGAAGTGTTCAGTTTGACCTGATACGACACCATTTTCGAACGATCCGTTACTTGTTTTTGCATAACGGTTTTTCTTGCGGTCTACATAATATACACCAGGTTTCTTCGCCTTTTGAGGCTCATCTAATGTAAAGGATAGTGTGACAGAATCTTTAAAGGTAGAAACCTTTTTCTGATCTTGTTTGATTTGGAAATCATACGTATCCGTTAATGCATTTTTCACCTTATCCGTCTTTGTCATCCATATATCTGCGCTTTTCTCGGACAAGTTAGAGAGCGGTAATGCGAGTCCCACTTTGTCATGATAGATGGTGACGTTTGGATCTTGCTCTCTTTTCTTCAGCTCGGCTACCTGCGCTTTTGATAGAGACAATTGAACGTTTTTCGCTTCGCTCGCTTTGTCTAAATAGAGCAATGCTTTGTTTGTATGCTGCACATACGTTTGGAATTTCTCATCATCTTGAATGTCATAGGTGCCTTTTCCTTTCGCACGCGGAAGGAACACTTCTTTCACCCTGTGATCGATGACAGGAGAAATATGCCCGCCGTCTGCCTGTTCAATTTGCTCTTTGAAGATTTCATAGTCAACATAGCCTAAGTCTTCGCCGTGAGAGGCTTCTGTAAAGACACTGTAGCCATCTCCGCCTGTGCCAACAAATGCGTTTGTTGCCACGCGGTATGTTTTCTTATCATCAATGTCTGTTAGTTTGCCGTTTTCGTCTTTCAGTTTGACATCAATGAGTCTGCTGCCAGCTGGTTTACTCAGTGTAAACGTATATTCAATGCCGGCTACATGAGGGAATGCGCCGCCGCCTTCCTCAATGCCTGAAAGCCCTTGTTCGAGTGCTTTCTTAATTTGGCTGCCTTTTAGATCTGCGACATAGAGTGTGTTTCCAAATGGCATGACCGTTAAAATATCACCTAAAGTGATATCTCCTTTTTCAATGCTGCCTCGAATTCCGCCGCCGTTTGTGATGGCAAGATCAGCACCAGCAGATTCTTGCGCTTTCTTCAGCATGCCGTCAGCAATAAAGTTCCCAAGGTTCGTTTCCTTTGCACGGACATGCTCGCGTTGTCCATCTAAGAGGACATCAGCAGACCCGACTTTTTCCGTTTTTAAATCTTGAATATCTGCCTTGTACTGATCGAGGATCGCTTTTGCATCAGCATCTTCTTTGACAGAGTCATCGATGGTGATGAGATCAAAAGAAGATTCCTTTGGCTGTACGACTCCTTTTTGATTAAAGGCCACGTCTACTTTTCCTAAAAATTGTCCGTAGTCTTTTACCTGTGCGACAATCGTTGGTTCTTTCTTATTGACGACCTTTAATTTTTCAACAAGGGTGTGCGTGTGACCGCCAATGATTAAATCAATACCATCTACTTTTTGAGCAAGCTCAAGGTCACGGTTATAGCCAATGTGTGTTAAAGCAATGATTTTGTTGATTTTTTCTTCTGTTTGAATCGTGTTAACTGTTTCTTTTGCTTTCTTGTATGCATCCTTGAATTGAATGTTGGGACCGCTGCTGGATGTAATGGCCGTGTCTTCAGTGGTTAAGCCGAATACAGCCACCTTTTCACCGTTTACATCAAGCAGGATGTATGGGTATATCCCAGCTTCTTTTTTCTCACCAGCTTTAAATGTCGCTGGCTTTTTCACTAAGCCGCTCAATTGTTTTTCCTTAGAGACATCAACGTTTGATGACACAATTGGGAATGCAGGCTTTTCAAATTGGTGACGGTTTTTCGCATCTACATCTGAAGCATCACCCGTCAGGAATTGACGAAGAACAGAAGGACCTTTGTCAAATTCATGATTACCAAACGTCATGGCATCATATTTCATTAAGTTCATTAGTTTTAGGTCGGCAAGTCCTTGCCATTTTGTGAAATATAGGTCACCAGAGAAGACGTCTCCAGCATCTAATAAAATGTTGTTTTTGCTTTCGGCTCGAACTTCTTTAATCTTTGTTGCACGTCTTGCTGCATCATCAAGGTGGGCATGTGTATCGTTTGTATGCATCACCGTTAAATTCCAGTTGTCTGATGCAGGCGGTTCTGTTGTGCCATCCTCTTTAAAGGCTAGCTTGTACACGCCAAGACCATCTGTGCTGGCGTTACGAACAAAGTCTATGCTGCTTGATTTTTCAGCAAACGGCTTAGCCATAAGAGAAGATTCGAATGTGACTGTTGCGCCTTTGATTGGTGCAATGGACCAGTTTTGATCCGCACTTGGGTTGATGGTTTTTTGTTCGATAATATAATCCATCAGTACTTGGCGGTTCTCATCAGCTGAGGCAAGCACCACTTTATCTTGCGTCAGATGCGGGAAGCCTCCGCCGCCAGAAGCTCGATAGTTGTTCGTCACGACTAAAAATTCTTGATTGTCAGAGACTGGTTTCCCGTTGTAGGACAGGTTTTTAATGCGGTTTGCATTTGCATTGACAAGGGTGCCTGTTGTACTGTACTTAGCAGGCTGCGTCACATCGACTTGATAGGTGATACCATCGATCACATCAAAGTTATACGAGCGGTATTCTTCGTTTAAAATAGGCTGTTCATTTGATTCGTTTGGTTTGATTTGATTAAACTGTCCGGCAGACATCTCGAGCCAGTCTTTTACTTCACTGCCTTTGAGTTTAACAATCTGCACGGTGTTATCGTAAAGGTAGAGATCGCCGATATTTTTAATCGCTAAATCACCTTTTGCGATATTCGTATAATAATTCACACCGTTTCGACCGCCGGCTTTAAACGGGGCGCCTGCAGATAAAATCGGTAAGTTTTTGTACGCGGTATCCTTCATTTTTTCTTGTGCATACCATTTTTGTGCATCTGTCACAATTTGAATAGAAGGGTCATCCATCACTTGAGCAAAAAAGCTGTTAATGTCTGCTTCTGTTTTACCGACAGGTTTTCTCACATAATCAAGTGTGTTTTGATGCGTTGTTTGAATGGCATCTTTCACAGTGCTGTTTTGAGAAGTGACTCCTGCAACAGGTTCAATCTTTCCTGTTCCGTCTGTGACCTTCCATTTGCTGCCGTCAGGCTCTAATGTTAAATCAATGACTCCGAGGTAGCTTCCCCAGTTTTTTGACATGACGACTGGAATACCGTTGATGGTTCCTTTTGAGACATCGAATTTGTCGACGCCGCTATATTCAGCGCTTGGGAATGTGCCGTGCTGGTGGCCGGACACGATCGCATCGATGCCTTTTGTTTTCGTGGCAAGATCAAAGATCATATTTTCTGACCCTTTAGGCGAAGCGGTTTTTTCAATTCCTGTATGGGCAAGAGCGACGATGATATCTGCCCCTTTTTCCTTCATTTCAGGAATGGTTTCATTGGCAGATTCGACGATATCCTGCACTTGAACTTGTCCATCTAAATGTTTCTTATCCCACGTCATAATTTGCGGTGGAACGAATCCTATGTAACCGACTTTTACAGTTTGTGAAGCTCCGTTTGCATCTTTAAAGGTTTTATCTTGGATCACATAAGGCGTAAAACGGTGTTCTCCATTTAACTTTTTGACGTTCGCATTGACAATCGGGAAGTTAGCGCCGGCAATGGTACCATCAAGAAATGATAATCCGTAGTTAAATTCATGATTGCCAAGTGTTCCTGCATCGTATTTTAGTTTGTTGAGTGTATGAATAATGGGGTGAACCTTTGTTTGATTGATGATACTGTCTTTCTCATTTTTGTAAACGTATTCTCCAAGAGGGGTTCCTTGAATCAGGTCTCCGTTATCAACAAGGAGTGTATTTGGATTTTGTGACCGGTGCTTTTCAATCAGCTCGGCTGTTTTTGCTAAGCCAAACTCATTTGTTTCTTTGTCACTGTAATAATCATAATTCATCATGTTCGCATGAACATCCGTTGTGGCTAAGATGCTGACTTTTACGGCATCGCCGTTTTCTATTGCTGCATGAGTAGGTACTGCTGGGAGAATGAGACTAATCATCATAATGGAAGTGAGCAGAATAGACAGGTTTTTCCTTCGTTTAGACCTATGTGCTTGCTTCTTCACCTGATCTCCGCCTTTCAAATTTTTTTGACCACAATACCTATTGTAGAAATGTTTCGTTAACTTTTGTAGTTATTTTTTGCAGATTATTGTAAAGATAACATAAATCATACGAATTACCTTGTTGAGGGAATATAAATAAGTCTAAATGCTTATTTTCATCATAAGGGGTTTTCTGATCGGGATAGGATGTTTGATTTCAATGTACCCGGGTATAGTGTGTAGTGTAACGATAATCAAGCAGGAGGGTTTCTACATGGGTAAGAAAATTGCAGTTGTATTAACAGATTACTTTGAGGATGTTGAATTCACCGAGCCTGCAAAAGCCTTTAAAGATGCAGGCCATGAGGTCACAGTGATTGAAAACGAAAAAGGAAAAACAGTGAAAGGGAAGCAAGGAGAAGCAGAAGTGAGAGTGGATGCGTCCATTGATAACGTGAAGCCTGAAGACTTCGATGCACTTCTGATTCCTGGCGGGTTCTCCCCAGACATTCTGCGTGCAGATGATCGCTATGTCCAATTCACAAGAGCATTTATGGACGAGAAAAAACCAGTATTTGCGATTTGTCACGGACCGCAATTGCTCATTACAGCGAAGACGCTGGAAGGCAGAGGCGCGACTGGCTATACATCCATTCAAGTAGATATGGAAAACGCAGGCGCAAAATTCAAAGATGAAGAAGTTGTCGTTTGTCAGGATCAGCTTGTGACAAGCCGTACACCTGATGACATTCCAGCATTTAACCGTGAATCATTAAAACTGCTCGCAAAATAAGCAGTTTTGACAGGATAAACAAAGCCAGCACCTTGCGGGGTGCTGGCTTTTTCTGCGCATGGATGGAAGAAAGCGGCGTAAACCGCAATCCAGTTTCCTTTGCACGATTATTTTCTTAAGTTTTTTAGCTCGCTTGCGATGGCTTGCATTTCACTTGGGCTGAATGAAGATTTTTTCATCACCATTTGGTGTAGAAATTCAATATCTTCGTACTTGTCTGGACTGAAGTCCTCGGCTTTGATGACTCCAATGTTCAGCATATTTAACTTTTGCGAAATGTCTTCAATCAGCTGATTGACTTCAGCCGCTTTTTGCTCTGACAAGGGCGGCACGTCCTTTCCTGCATATGTGTTGAATAATATGTCTATTTTAACAGAAATGCAAAAGAATAAAAGGGCTATTAAGACGACACCGAGATGTTTTTCTCCTTTTTCTCCTGCTTGATCTTATCAATGATTCGTTTAGATTCAAACACGACAACCCCAGATAAACCGATGAGGCCGATTAAGTTAGGAACAGCCATCAGTCCGTTTAGCATATCAGCCACGCCCCAGACGAAATCATTCTTAAACACGGCACCGAAAAAGACAGCAATAACAAACACAACACGATAATACATCACATATGAATCTTTCGCCAAATATGTAAAGCATTTTTCGCCATAATAGGACCAGCCAATAATGGTGGAATAGGCGAATAAAAGTAAGCCGATTGCAACAATGATTGAGCCGATTGGACCAAGGAAATGAGCAAAGGATAACGAGGTGAGTGCATCACTTTTTTCTGTGACGTACATATCGGCCATGACAATTGTGATCCCTGTAATGGAACAAACAATCATCGTATCAATAAAGACTTGCGTCATTGACACAAGCGCTTGACGAGCAGGCATATCTGTTTTGGCAGCAGCTGCAGCGATTGGTGCAGAACCGAGACCCGCTTCATTGGAAAATACCCCTCTCGCCACACCCCAGCGGATTACGGTACCGATTGCACCGCCTGCAACGGCTTGACCTGTAAATGCATCCGTAAAAATGAGCCCGACGGCACTTGGGACAAGATCCGCATTCATGACAAGAATGATCAGTCCGCAAATGACGTAGAATAAAGCCATGACCGGTACAAAAATAGCCGTCACACGGCCAATGCTTTTAATCCCGCCTAAAATCACGAGGGCAGTAAAGGCCGTAATAATAATGCCGGTGATCCATGTTGGAATTTGAAAGGTTGAATTCATGACACCAGAAATCGAATTTGACTGCACGAGATTCCCAATCCCAAAGGCAGCCGTAGCGCCAAAAATAGCAAACAGCACCCCTAGCCATTTTTGCTTCAAGCCATGCTCCAAATAGTACATCGGCCCGCCAGACATTTCCCCTTTTTCATTTTTGACACGGTATTTCACTGCGAGAACAGCTTCAGCATATTTTGTCGCCATTCCAAAGAACGCTGCAAACCACATCCAAAACACAGCGCCTGGTCCGCCGGCAATGACAGCAGAGGCGACCCCTACAATATTTCCCGTTCCAACCGTTGCAGCAAGGGCTGTCATTAATGCTTGGAAGTGAGAAATATCACCTTCTGATGTCTTATCTTGCTTTGAAAATGCCAGCTTAAGCGAATAGGGGAGCAGCCTAATTTGAATGAAGAGCACGCGAAAGGTAAGGTAAATCCCTGTCCCCACGATCAAAAACAAAAGCGGCGGTCCCCATAATACATCATTGATACTGCTGACAATCTGTTCTACCCATCCCATATGTATCCCCCTTTATTTGTTTATTTCTCCTAAAGTGTCACCTTTTTTTGTATAATGTGTCAATGCCGATGGGAGTTTTTCTTGCAAAGTTTTCAAAAGAAAAAGGGCTTGATATGATAGAGAAAAGGTTTCCGAAAGCAGTTCTTAGGGAAAAGATAGGAGGAGAATGAAGGATGATTCATGTATTATTCGTATGTCTTGGCAATATTTGCAGATCACCGATGGCAGAGGCCATGTTTAGAAAACGAGTAGAAGATGAGGGGCTAAGCGAGCACTTTGTCATTGATTCAGCAGGCATTGGCGGCTGGCATCAAGGCAGCCCTCCGCATGAAGGAACACGAAAGCTGCTTGATGAAAAAGGGATCAGCTATGAAGGAATGTCCGCAAGACAAATCATAGATGAGGACATCACAGCATACGACTATATCATTGCGATGGATGCTGAAAATGTTGGGGCACTTCGCAGTATAGCCGGCTATGGGAAACATCACTTTATTGGCCGTCTTCTTGACTTTGTTGAAGACGACGATCGAGATGATGTGCCAGACCCTTATTACACTGGAAACTTTGAGGAAGTACATGATTTAATTGAAAAAGGAATTGATCGTTTTTTGACGTATGTAAAAAAAGAGAAACACCTTTAACTGAAAGGAGATCAGACGAGATGGAAGAAAAAAATCAAATCATGCTTCGAGGAGCTGTGATAGGAGCAGTTTGCGGCGCACTGCTGACATTATTTCATCGGCCAACGAGAATCGCGCTTAAAGACAAATGGGATGACTGTCAGGAAAAGCTGGCGGAATACCGTCAGGAGCCAGCCAGAATTTCTGCTTGCATGAAAGAAAAAATGGAAGAAACGAAGCAGCTGATGCGAACAGTCTCAGATGATTTGTCATTTTTAAATGAACAAGTCAATCAGTTAAAGGAAACAACCCCAAAAGTATTAGAGATTATTGAAGAAACAAAGGATCACTTTCGATCGAAATAGAAAGATTGATCATTGGAGATGAGGCGTATGGGTTTTATTAAAGCGTTAATTGAACGCTTTTTGCTGCATGAAGGACCGGCAAAATCTGCTGAGCTTGCTTACTTCTTTTTGCTTTCATTATTTCCGTTTCTCATCTTCGTGCTGACGCTCGTTGGATATTTGCCGCTGACGTCGAAGGATGTCCTAAGCGTCATCTCTGGTTATGCGCCAGAAGGAGCGCTTTCGATGATTGAATCCATTGCCGAAGAGACACTGAACAGCCGTAACGGCGGATTGCTGTCATTCGGGATTATTGCCGCCCTTTGGTCTGCATCTAACGGGATTAATGCCGTCGTCAGAGCATTTAACCATGCTTACGAAGTTGAGGAAAATCGTTCTTTCATTCTCGTACGTTTGACATCCATCATCTTAACGATAGCGATGGTTCTTACGATTATTTTTGCCTTAATGCTGCCTGTCTTTGGAAAAGAACTTGGCTTATTTCTCGCTGAATTAGTCGGGCAGTCAGATGCCTTTCTCACCATGTGGACGGCCATGAGGTGGATCATTAGCCCGCTGATTTTATTGATTGTGTTTACAGCCTTGTACTATTTCGCCCCAAACATTAGATTGAAATTGAAATTTGTTCTGCCAGGCGCTATTTTTGCCTCGATTGGATGGATTTTGGTGAGCATGCTGTTCTCATTTTACGTAGGCGAGTTTGCTAATTACAGTGCGATGTACGGAAGTATTGGGGGAATTATTATTTTAATGATCTGGTTTTATTTAACCGGCATCATGATCATTCTTGGCGGCGAGCTCAATGCGCTTTTACATAAGCGTAAAATCGTACCAGGCAAGGTGTGAAGAAATCCGGGCATCCTAAAGAAGAACGAACATGTTCAATCTTGATGGATGGGGGAATCACATATGTCCAAACAATCGAAAAAAGGCGGAAGCAACACGAAACAAAACAAAGGCCATCAGCCAAAGCACAAAACAAGCGGCAGTGCAAACGGGCAAAATGGTTATCATTAAATGAAAAAAACTCCTCTGCATAGATGCAGGGGAGTTTTTTATTTCGACAATCGTATATATCGCTTAAGAATAAAAGCTGTATCAGGTTTTGACTGGTAATGAGGATCATGCTGAAACCCTGCGTTTATCGCTACACGTTCACTTCTGACATGACCAATAGGGCAAAAAATTTCAAATCCATCGACTTTAGGAGCAAAGGTTTCTGTCATAGCTTTGACGATGGTTGTCACAATGCCCTGTCCTTGCGCGTCTTCATCAAACCAATAACCGATATTGCCTAATTGTTGATCAAATGTCAGACGGAACACACCGATTAATTGCTCGTTCAGCTGAATGCCAGCTTCCAACCCTTTTTGTTCATCGTAAGTGGTTTGAGTTGATTGAATAAACGTTTTGACCGCTTCTATGCTATTGCAGTGATGAACCCAAGGCAGCCACTCCCCTAAATGGGCCTTATTCTTTTGAATAAGGCTAAATAGTGAGTCCGCATCATCTAATTGTAGAGATGCCAAAGTCAATTCATTTGTGATGTGATATGTAAACAACGATTTTGACCCTCCATTTTAGTGACTCTCCAGCACTGCCGTCGTTCTCCCAAATCGAACGCAGCAAAACACAAATAATATGACGATGCTGACAAGGTAAAGTAAATTCATTCCTTCAAACGTTTGCACAAAGAATCCTCCGAGTACCGGCCCGAGAATACTGCCTGCACTAAACGCCATCCCGCACATCAAATTCCCGGCGGGAAGAAGATGCTTTGGCAATAAGTCGGTCATAAAACTGATGCCAAGCGAGAAGGTAGAGCCTACAGCCATTCCAGCGATAAAGAAACAGATGGCCACAGCCAAAACGGATTGAATGAAAATCCCTGCCAAAAGGAAAAAGAATGATCCAGCGAGTGTCACACATAAAATGATGCGGCGCCTGCCAAACCGGTCACTAAGCATCCCAAGAGGAAGCTGAAAGACAATGCTCCCAATGGCAAACGCAGGTAAAATAAACGCAACTGCATCTACTGTCACACCGCTCCTGAGTGCATACACAGGGAAGTTACTATTAAGCGTCGTTTCTAAAAAGCCGTAGCAAAATGGCATCATAAAGGCGACCCAGCCAAATTGAAAGGCCTTTTTAAAGCGCTTCAAACTGTTTGTCTGCTCTGACGTTTGCACTTCGCCTGTATCTGGATATGTATTTTTTAAAACAAACACAAGCAGCCAAATACATAAACTAACGGCACCAGAAACAATAAAAGGCAAGGCTGGATTGATCTCAATGAGCGGCGTTAAAAAAGGGCCGGCGGCAAAACCGAGTCCAAATGATAATCCATACAATGAAATATTTCGTCCGCGATTTCTTGATGATGAAGCATAGGTCACCCACGTCTGTGTAGAGAAATGCAGCATATGGTCACCAATCCCGATCATGAGCCGGAGGAAAAACCAGACGACATAAGATTCAAAAAACACAAAGCTAAACAAGCTTAAAAATACAGCAGCGCCTCCAATGACGATTAACGGCTTAAATCCAAACCGGCGAAGCGGTGCTTCCATAAAAGGAGACGCAAGCAGCACACCGAGATATAAGCCTGTGGCATGCAGGCCGTTTAACGTAGGAGAAGTGCCGGCATGTTCAAAGATAATGGAAATGACAGGAAGTAATGCACCCTGTGAAAAACCGGATACGGATACCAGTAAAATTAAAATCATAAAGTGAATTCTCGACATAAGATGCTCCTTACAACTTCATGCTTTCATCGTACAATGGAACCAGAGGGGTTTCAATAGAAAGGTGGAAAAGGAATGAAGCTGACATACGAAAAGGATCATTGGATCGCACTTATTGAGGACAGGCAGCTGCCTATTTCAGGAACAGAAGAACTGGGGTACCGCCCATCTCAATTGCTCACCTCAGCCATTGCAGGCTGCTTTGGAGAAATGCTCATTCATGTATGCCGTAAAAAGCGAATATCCTATGAAGGGATGACGATCACACCTGAAACGACAAGGGCAGGAGCTGTAAACAAAATTTCCTGCATTCATTTACATATCTTATTTGAAGACATCAATACATCTGATGAACAAATCGATAAAATGATCACTCTTGCATTGAAGCACTGCTCTATGGTGCAGTCCGTGAAAGAGAGTATTGATATCACCTTCTCACACGCGCGAATCTAAAATGTATACGATGACGGCACTCACGAAAGAATAACAGTCAGACACATGTAAAGGAGAATGGCTGTATGAATCGTTTATTTCTTGTGATTGTCGCAATCGGTGTTCCGCTATCGGTGATTGGCAGTTTTCTTCATTTCCCGCAGGTCATCATGTTTACCGTTTATTGTATCGCCATTATTGGTCTTGCTAGTTTTATGGGAAGAGCCACAGAAAGTCTTGCCATCATTGCGGGACCTAGAATTGGCGGACTTTTAAACGCCACATTCGGAAATGCAGTGGAATTAATCATATCGTTTTTTGCCTTGAAGCAAGGACTGACGGCCATCGTACTTGCTTCATTAACTGGATCAGTCATCGGAAATTTACTGCTTGTGGCGGGGCTGTCTTTTTTTGTTGGCGGATTAAAATATAAGCGCCAAGTGTTCAATGTCCATGATGCAAGGCACAATTCAGGCTTGCTCATGTTTGCCATCATTGTAGCGTTTGTCATTCCAGAAGTGTTTTCGATGGAGATGGCAGAGAATAAGCAGTTTGTTTTAAGCATTGGGATCAGCATTGTGATGATTTTGCTTTATGTCGCGGCGCTCTATTTCAAACTGGTCAGCCACCGTGGAGTCTATGTTGCTAAGCAGGACAGTATGCAAGGTGAAGCGGAGACGGAAGAAGAAACACCTGAATGGTCTGGAAAGTTTGCCACTGTCATTTTGCTGCTTTCGACGATCGCAGTTGCGTACATTTCAGAGCGTCTTGTTCATACTTTTGATACGGTAGGAGAACAGTTTGGCTGGAGTGAGCTGTTTATCGGTGTCATTATTGTGGCCATCGTCGGCAACGCCGCAGAACATGCCTCAGCTGTCATCATGGCGTATAAAAACAAAATGGATGTAGCAGTGGAAATTGCCTTTGGCTCCACACTTCAGGTTGCCATGATGGTCGCGCCAATCCTAGTCATCAGCTCGCTATTTTTTGATAAGCAGATGCCGCTCATTTTCTCCTTGCCTGAGCTCATTGCGATGGCATCCTCTGTGCTGCTCACGGTGATTTTATCAAATGATGGGGATACAAACTGGTTTGAAGGCGCCACATTACTCGCTGCCTATTTTATTATGGCGATTGGATTTTTCCTTTTATAATCTTTTGTGGATAAGGGACGTCTTTGCGGAAAATACTATGGAAAAATGAATGAGAAAGAGTGATGATATGAAAAAGATGCTCCGCATCATGTTTGTTGTTCTCTTATCCTTAAGTTTTCTATACAGCTTTTCAGCGGAGGCGGCAAAGCCATTTAAAGTGCCATCCTCTGTCGCCAGTATCTCCAAGGAGAATACGTATCCAAACGCGTCACAGGATCAGCCGCTGCTCCAGCCGAGCGAGCTGACGGCTGAATTGTTCAAAACAACAAGTGTACCGATTGAGAATACTCATTTGATTAAAATGCTGAATGAATCCAGCATTTCAGGGACGCCATTAGCTGTTGGATACCGTGCGACCATTTTCCTCGGGAGATGGGCGCTGAGCTACGATTCAAACGAAACGGTCGCCAACTGGGAATACAAAAAAGTGAATACGAATCACATTGATAACAGAGGCGGCAATAAAACAGCCATTGGAAAATACGTTCAAAAGCAGCAGGTGAAAGTAAGCGGCGGGCTCACAGCAAAAGTGCCGAACCCAGAAGATGTGAAAACATTGATGATGCAAAAAGCGATTCAAAAAACAAAGCTGCCCCTCGCTTTTGACACCGTGATTGGTGCAGGAACAAAACGAGATCAGTCATACCACGTCTCTCCGAAAAAAGCAGCATCGCTTCATGCCTATGCACCAGCGATTAACGAAAAAGGTAAGGTCACATACGGAGAAGTGTACCTTGTGCTAAAAGGAAATAAACGAAAACTCGTCGTAAAAAACGTGACCTCACAAGGAATCGGCGCTTGGATTCCTGTTCAGGATCACTTGACGTTTGGGTTTCAAGGGATGAATTAAAACAGTCATCTCCTCTTATCAAAAGAGGAGATGACTGTTTTTTTCTAAGAGGTTTTCTCTTTTTTTCTTTTTAGTTCATTCTTGTAAAAGTCAAAGGCGTTATATAAATACCAAATGATAAAAAGAAAGAAGATAACTTTAGTCAATATCGGTAAGTTGTTGAAAATAAGACATAGGCCAAAATAAGGGATGATCATAAATCCATAATAAGAAAACCACCATGTTTTAAAGATGAAACTCATCTCCTTGAAAATTGTAGACATTAACATCTTTATACATATATTACATTTTTTTGAGAAAAAAAGCCATAGTAGAAGTTGAATGAACTCAACGACTACTATGGCTTAAGTTTATTCCCCTAAATCCACATTATGATAAACCTGCTGCACGTCTTCAAGCTCTTCTAATACATCGATCAGCTTTTCAAATTGTGCTTTCGATTCATCATCTAATGTCACTTCGTTTTGCGGGAGCATTGTGATTTCAGCGACAGTGAATTCTTCTACGCCGGCTTGTTTGAATGCTTCTTGTACTTGATGGAATTGATCTGGTTCAGCGTACACAATCACCGTTTCATCTTCTTCCATGATGTCACGTACATCAATGTCTGCTTCCATTAAAAGCTCAAGCGTTTCTTCTTCGCTTTTCCCTTCGACACCGATGACAGCTGTTTCGTCAAACATGTAGGCAACAGAGCCGCTTACGCCCATGTTTCCACCGTTTTTCCCAAATGCTGCTCGAACATCTGAAGCTGTACGGTTCACGTTATTGGTGAGGGCATCAACGATGACCATTGATCCGTTTGGACCAAATCCTTCGTAGCGCAGCTCATCGAAGTTCTCTTCCGCACCGCCTTTGGCTTTTTCAATGGCACGGTCCACAATATGTTTTGGGACACTATATGTTTTTGCACGTTCTAGGACAAAACGAAGTGCTTGGTTTGATTCTGGGTTTGGCTCACCTTGTTTGGCAGCCACATAGATTTCACGCCCGAATTTTGCGTAAATACGACTTGTACTGGCATCCTTTGATGCTTTCTTTTCTTTAATGTTGTTCCACTTACGACCCATCTTATTCACTCTCTTTCACTTAGAAAATACACAGTATGAGGGTCCCCATGCTGCATGAAATCATTCTGCTATCTATTATACATGAATCAGTCAAGAGGATAGAAGTTAGAGGGCTGAAGTGAAGAAAATTGTTAGCAAATGTGCCCAAGCGTTTCAAGCATTTCATGTTTTTCGTGAGCCCGAGTCAGCTCGTCACATCGAATGATCCTGCCATCTAATAAGGTGAAAAGAGCTGTGACATCTATTAAACCCCCGTCTCCGCTTGCGAGTTCAACATGTACCGTGTAACGAAAACACGCCTGCTGCGTTTCTTCATCAAATAACACATCATGAAAGGTGGGGATCACAAGCTGTGTTGTCATTTCTTTTAATGTGGATAGATGCTTTTTAAATTCATCAAGCGTGGAAACCTTCCCATCGGTCACTTGCTGATAGTCAGGTGAAAAATAAGTCTCCACCTTTTTTACATCGAACTTGGTTAACACCTCTTGATACATCTCCTTGATGAAAGAAATTGCTTCTGTTTTTGTCATTTCATACATCCTCTCTTTTGTTAACTGATTAACTAAATAACATTATAATTAACTGGTTAACAAAAACAAATAAAAAAATAACCCCATCATATATGAGGTTATTTTGCAGGCTGGGGATAAGCGAGATCCTCAAGCAATTTGACATCATGCTGATGAAGTTGTTTGATCATTTCTTTTCGCACAGCGAGGGCGGCGTCGAAGTATTTTTCGTCTTCGACCATTCCCTTTACTGTGATTTCAATCCCGCGATTCAGCTTATTCAGACCCATAATTCCATGAACTTGAAAGGGTTCAATGGCGTTTTGAAATTCGTCTTTTTTAAGAAAATCATGATGCATTTGATTTAAATTGTCACATGCTGTTTCAAGTGCTTGAAAGGCGATATCTGGGTTTTGATTCGCGCTAATTAACACAGATTCCGTAATCCGCATGTAGTGCATGTTATAGTTTTGGATTTGACGGATATCTCCGTTAGAAATGGTTAACAGCTTGCCGCTCCATTCTCTAATTTGCAGAGAGCGGAGACCAATCTCTTCAATGGTTCCATTAAAGAGGTTATTCACCGTCACATAATCCCCTTTATGAATCTGACGTTCATAGATAAGAAAAACGCCTGCTAAAATATCACGAATCAGCGTCTGGGCGCCAAAACCGATGACGATCCCAGCAACACCAGCACCCGCAAGGATTTTCCCAAAGTCATGAAAGAACAGAGAAATGACATAGAGCACAAAGCAAATCGAAGCGGTGTATTGCGTGACCGATTTGACCAAGCTCTCGATCGTTTTCTTCTTCTTGTCCTCTATAAACTCAGTTCGTTTAAAGAAAATTTGAAGGGCTTTGTTAATCATAAAGACAGCAAGCCAAAGAATGAGTCCAACAAGGAGAATTTCAATGTATTTGTTTTTGACCACTGTCAGAAATGTATCGTCCATCTACCGGTTACCCCCTGGCTGTACGAGAAGTAAAATCAACATCTTGATAATAGCTGTTTTTCACTAAAACATTCGGACCGAGGCACTGCACGCTTGGGCAATGACAATTCAGTTCTTTTGCTAATTTTGTGTTCATCCAGCGTGTATAGGCTGATTGCAATGTATCAGTTGCAATGTTTCCAAGCGGCGGAGTATCGCCAAAGTCTGTCACAATAATATTCCCATCAAAAATATTCACATTCAACCGTGAGCGTCCATCAGGGTCATTTCGTACCGTGACATTTTTCTCCTGGCGCAATCGGTTGAGGAGTCGCTGGTCTTCTTCATCTGTGCTGCATGAATAAAACGGCAGGGTGCCAAACAGCATCCAGGTGTTTTGATCACGAATATCAAGCAGCTGATGAATCGCATCCCGCATTTGCGGAAGCGTCAATGATTCAAGGGCGCTGGCGAAATCACTTGGGTACATCGGGTGAACTTCGTGGCGCTGGCATTTCATTTCCTCGACGATTTGCCGGTGGATGTGTTCGATATATGGAAGCGTGCGCTTATTCAGCATGGTTTCAGCGGATACGGTTACGCCCGCTTTGACAAGTGCCTGACTATTTTCAATCATGCGGTTAAATAATTTCTCGCGCTGCTCAAAGGTTGGTTTTCGATCCATCATGGCAAAACCGACCGTTGCAAACTCTTCGACAGTGCCCCAGTTATGTGAAATGTGAAGGACATCTAAGTAAGGAATAATTTCTTCATACCGCGCCAAATCAAGGGTTAAATTTGAATTGATCTGTGTACGGACGCCGCGTTCATGGGCATACTTTAATAAAGGGACGACATATTCCCGTACAGATTTAAGAGAAAGCATGGGCTCTCCGCCTGTAATACTGAGTGAGCGCAGGAGCGGAACTTCATCTAAACGGCGAAGCAGTAAATCTATCGGTAGCGCATTCGGGTCTTTAGGCTGTAAGGTATAGCCGACCGCACAATGCTCACATCTCATGTTACACAGCGTTGTTGTCGTAAATTCAATATTAGTCAGCTTCATTTCTCCGTAATCCTGCACATCGAGATAGGCTTCCCAAGGGTCGTATGCAGGTGTGATCGGACGAAGTGCTGTTTTTTGGTTCATGGTATCTATCTCCTTTTCATTCGGGCAAACGTAGACCCGCCAACAGTTAATTTTAAGCCTCATCACGGTTATACGCAAGAGGGACACAATTGATTTGCAAGGGAAAAAAAGATAAGCTATAAACAAACGCTAAAGGGAGTGTATCGATGGGTAAGGCAGCAGACAGCAAAGAGCAGCAGGTTGATTATTTAAAGAACCGATTAGATATGTTTATGAATGTGATTGATTCATTAGATCCTGAATCAACAGACGTTGAGGATATAGACAGACTGATCCAGATGATTGACGACCTAGAAGCGAAATATGAACGGTTTAAAAATGATTGGAAGGAAGAATAGCTCGCGCGGTGCGGGCTTTTTTCTTTAAATTGGCAGGTGAATCGGTGTATGAGTCTCGGTCTTATTCTGCACAATAGAAGAAAAACCGGGAAGTGACGTAAATGAAAAAATTCATGCTGATCTGTTTATGTGCGCTTTTTGTTTCCATGCCTCTCTCAGAAGCGGAAGCCGTGTCTAATAAGCCCATTAACTGGGGATTTGCGAAAAGTAAAGAGCACAGGCCGCCGGATGCGGGCAAAGAATTGACGGCACTCTTAAAAAAGTATGATGCGTTCTATTTAGGCAACACGAAAAAGAAAGAGATTTATTTTACCTTTGACAATGGCTATGAAAATGGGTACACACCCAAGATCTTAGACGTGCTGAAAAAACATCAAGTACCAGGCACCTTTTTTGTGACAGGTCATTTTGTAAAGGACCAGCCGGGGCTTGTCAAACGTATGGCAGAGGAAGGTCATATCATTGGCAACCATTCTTATCACCATCCTGATTTAACAACAAAGAGTACAAAAGAAATCAAAGAAGAACTGGACCGTGTCAATGAAGATGTGTACAAAATCACAGGAAAACAGGATAACCTCTATCTTCGTCCGCCGCGCGGTGTGTTCAGTGAAAGGGTATTAAAAGAAACAAAACAGCTCGGCTACCAAACCATTTTCTGGTCAGTGGCGTTTGTGGACTGGCATATCCATCATCAAAAAGGAAAACAGTATGCATACGATCAAATGATGAAGCAGGCACACCCAGGTGCCATTTACTTACTTCATACCGTCTCAAGAGACAATGCAGAAGCGCTGGATGATGCCATCACCGCTCTGAAAAAACAAGGATATTCCTTTAAAAGTCTAGACGATCTCATGCTTGAAAAAGTATGGCATCTGCCACAGCTATAGAAAGAAGCCTGCAGAAGACCTGCAGGCTTTTTGATTTTCCCTCTCTGATTTTACGCTGAAACTAAAGAGGATGATGAGGTGAAAAAAGAGTCAAACACTATTTAAAAATCCTAAACCACCCTTTATGTTTAAACCACAAAAGCATCCCCGAGACGAGGAGACCCATAAAAATCAGCACGCCAAAATAGCCATATTTCCAGTGTAATTCAGGCATGTTGTCAAAGTTCATTCCGTACACCCCAACAATAAAGGTTAGCGGAATAAAAATGGTCGATACAATGGTCAATGTCATCATGATCGCATTCATCCGGTTGGAATTCAGCGTCTGATAGCTGTCTCGTAAATCGGCTGTCATATCACGGTTTGACTCAACGATCTCTGTGAGTTTCAAAAGATGATCATAAATATCATTAAAATAAGCATGGCGGTTTGGATCGCTTTTCATCATATTCGTGTTCACAATACGATATAAAAGGTCCCTCATCGGGATAATCGTTCTTCGCAGTTTGAGCAAATCGGATCGAATCCCAAATACTTCGTTCATCAGCGTGCCATACGTTTTATGCCCTTCTTCATCTTCAATTTCATTCAGCCTGTCTTCAATTTGATAAATAATAGGGAAATAATCATCAACAAGCTCATCAATCAGCATGTAGGCAATATGCTCAGGTCCGCTGTTTCTCGCTTTATCAGACCCTTTAAGCTTTCGAATCACACGTTCAACGTACGGCGCTTCTTTCAAATGAAAGGTCACGATATAGTTTTCACCAACAAACAGATCGACTTCCTCAGAACGAAGCGTTTTTTGATTAAGGGCATGCAGCACGAAAAACAAATATCCTTCATAAAAATCAAGCTTGGGCCGCTGTAAATAATGAAAACAATCTTCAATCGCGAGTGGATGGAAATGAAAATATTCCTTTAAAAGCGCTGCTTCCTTTTCCGTTGGCGCATGAAAATCAATCCAATACCAGGCGATATCGGGGCTTGAAAGCTGCTGCAATGTTGCATGTTCAATCAAGTCGCCGTTTTTTGTCACTGCAAGTTTTCTCAGCATGTGCACCCCTCCAGACTTGCATTATATCATGAAGCAGCGCCGGTGAACTTATACGTTTTCTTCATAAAAAAAGCCGATCTCATTTTTGAGATCGGTTCAATGTGCGTGTATGATTGATGGATAAAACCGAGAATTAAGGGCGACGGAAGTTGACGAAACCACCATTACGGTCGAACCAGCCTCTAAATGCCCAGTTGATGTAGCCGCCGTCACCTTTGTTTGTGAAAGATCCATTTTCAAATACCCAGACTCCGTACGTAATACTTCCGTATTTCACAGTAGCAAACGTTTTGACGCCGTTGAAACGAGTCTCATAACCTTGACTTAAGTTAAATACCATGACATTGTATTTTGCGCCGGCAGCATAGAAAGCAGACTCCATTAATCCTTTGACAAAGCCTTCACGGTTTGTGTTAGCATTTGCAGCATTGATTAATGCATTTGCAATACCAAGTACATCAAAGTTAATATTAACGTTTCCTGCAGTTGTAGATGCCTTACCTTCAGCAGCTTTGTTTAAGACAGTTTGCTGAAGTGTAGTAGAAACAGGTGCTGAAGTTTTTGGCTCAGCAGCGTCAGCGAATACTGGCAGTGTCGAAGAAACAGCAGTGGCAAGGGCAACAGAAAGAATTGTTTTTTTCATTGGTCGGATCTCCTTTGTTTTTAAATTTTGGGTCTTCTTTTTTGTAAAATGTGAAACTAAGTGAAGCCGGTCATCAATGAGGTAAATATGTTCCTGCAAGATAAAACAAATGATTGCCTAATCCGCTAATTTCTTTGTTCACCTCCTTGATATGTCATAATTATACAAATATTTTTTGAATGGAAGATATCACCCAGAGGTTCTATTTCTAATTTAAGGAAAATGAGCCTAAAATGTTGAAGGATGCTGTCGAATTTTAGCTGAATTCGACTAAAAACTTTGATCTATCCAAAAGGAGAATGACCACAAATAAGGAAGATATAACTGATAAATTCTTGTACTCTTTATGTTTAAAAGTATTCAATCTAGAGAATCATTCATGCAAAATGAAACAATCACATCTGCGTATGTTTGCAGAAAGGAAGAGGACATGTATGTGGGAAAAACAGCTTGCGGTAGAGCCGCCGTATCATTTCGATCAAGTGCTTAGACGCTTATCAAGTGATCCATTAAAAGCAGTTGATTTGAGTCAAAGAGAAATCAAAGTGCCGATCAGATTAGAGCAAAAACCGTACGTGGTCATCGTTCAAGCTACTGGAACAAAAGATGCGCCTATGTTCCGTGTGCGATCAAACGGCCCAGAGGAACCCCTTCTTTCTGAGGTGAAACGGATATTTGGCATGGAGCATCAATTACACATGATTCAAGACCATTTTTCTCAAACCAATCTAGCGCCCATTTTTGAGCAGCATATTGGAACGCCGCTCATGCTGGATTTTCATTTATATCATTGTTTAATGAAATGCATCATTCATCAGCAGCTTAATCTTTCGTTTGCTTACGAGCTCACGAAACGATTTGTCCATACGTACGGCGAGCAAATAGAAGGTGTATGGTTTGATCCTTTACCAGAAACCATTGCCTCTCTTGAAACAGATGATTTGAGAAAGCTTCAATTTAGTCAGCGAAAAGCAGAATATGTCATCGATGTATCGAAACGAATTGTCAGCGGCTCACTTTGTTTAGAGGAATTACACGATTTATCTGATCTGGAGGTAGAAGAGCGTCTGCTTCCGATTAGAGGGATTGGCCCTTGGACGGTTCAAAATGTGCTCATGAATGGGCTTGGAAGACCAAATCTTTTTCCGATGGCAGATATCGGCATTCAAAACGCAATGAAACGTCATTTTAACCTGCCTGAAAAACCGACAAAAGATGAAATGGCAGCGCTAAGCAAGGAATGGACCCCATATTTAAGCTACGCTTCTTTATATTTATGGAGAAGCATTGAGACAGATAAATAAATGAAAGGCATTTTCTCTCTTTGTCTAAGACGTGGTATACTAATGAGATGGAATAAAATGAAGACAACCTATTAAGGGTTCAAATAGAACGGAGAGAATAAAGTGAAAGAAAAACAGCAAGGTGCCCTTTTGCAAAAGGGACAGCAGTTCCCGCTTACCATTAAACGCCTTGGCATTAATGGTGAAGGGGTCGGTTATTTTAAAAAGCAAGTGGTCTTTGTCCCAGGCGCGCTTCCAGGTGAGGAAGTGGTGGTTGAAGCAACGAATGTCCAAGCAAAATATGCAGAAGGCACAGTGAGAAAAGTGCGAAAGCGCTCCGAGCATCGAGTCAAACCGCCTTGCCCAGTATACGAACAGTGCGGTGGCTGTCAGCTTCAGCATTTGGCGTATGAGCAGCAGCTAAATGAAAAGCGTGATATTGTCATTCAATCAATGGAGCGTCATACAAAGCTATCGGTTGAAAAGCTTGATATTCGGCCAACGATCGGCATGGAAGATCCGTGGCACTACCGAAACAAAAGTCAGTTCCAAGTAGGACGTTCTCATAGCGGAGACATCATTGCAGGACTTTATGGACTAAATTCCCATAAGCTTGTACCGATCAAGGAATGTATCGTACAGCATCCAAAAACGAACAAAACAACAGGCGTTGTCCGCAAAATTTTAGAGAAATTCGGCGTATCGGTCTACAATGAACGGACAAGAAAAGGCGACGTACGCTCGATTGTCGTGCGTGTCGGTTTTGAAACAGGGGAAGTGCAGGTCGTTCTTGTCACATCAAAACCTGAATTTCCAAAGAAAAAAGAAATAGCCGAAGCCATTCAAAAACGTCTGCCTGAAGTGACGTCCATTATGCACAATATTAATGGTGAAAAAACGTCGGTCATCTTCGGCCATAAAACATCTCACCTAGCTGGCAATATGGTCATTCAAGAATTTTTAGGAGACGTCTCATTTGAATTGAGTGCACGTGCTTTCTTCCAATTGAATCCGAAGCAGACGCTAAAGCTTTACGATGAAGCGAAAAAAGCGGCCAAACTGACAGGCAAAGAAAAGGTTGTCGATGCGTATTGCGGTGTTGGGACCATTGGGATGTGGCTCTCAGATGGCGCCAAAGAAGTACGAGGAATGGATGTCATCAAAGAATCGATTGATGATGCCAAGAAAAATGCCAAAAAACACGGCATGAAAAACGCGACCTATGTAACAGGAACAGCTGAACATTGGCTGCCAAAATGGGTCAAAGAAGGCTTCCGCCCTGACGTCATCGTCGTCGACCCGCCAAGAACAGGCTGCGAGCGCACCTTCTTAGACACCGTCAAACAAGTCAAACCAAAACGCTTTGTCTACGTCTCTTGCAACCCATCCACACTAGCAAAAGACCTTGAATACATGTCAAAAGACTACAAAATCGAATACATGCAGCCAGTTGATATGTTTCCGCATACGGCGCATGTGGAGACCGTTGTATCAATGGTAAGAGTGTAAAAAAGTGAAGTAAATAAAACTGTCCGTGATTTGAATACTGGTGTCTAGCTGGTAGGATGATCACGGATTTTTTTATATACTGATTCATAGGTGTCGATCAGAGTAAACCATATGAATGAGGTAGAGGAGGATGGAAATGAGCCAATTCGAGAGTCTAACAAAATACATACCGATGCTCCGCGAGGACCATATCGGAGAATGGGTGATCGATCAAGAAAATGATGGAACAGCTGAACGCCCAATCCAGATGCCATTTGTGAATTATTCCGAAACGGTCCGTCACTTTATCGAAGGTGTCTATACCTTTGCGGAACAACATCAAGAGCTGGAGCTTATCCGCTACAGAGAAATCCTCAAAGAAAATGGCATTGAAGGTGGATTGAACGGTATCGAGAATGGGGACCTCTCACATTTAAATGCGCAGTGTGTTCTTGCACTCATCATGGGGGTTGTGAGAGCTGAGCGATTTAGTGAGGGAGCCATATTCAATTTCTTTAAAAGTGGAAACATGTTGAAGTGTCTTGAAAGATTGGATTGTTTGGAGTAAGAGCGGTGGGCGGTTTATTTCAATTGTTGGAGTGATCAAATGAAAAATAAAACCGATGTAGCCGATACTTTTCCTCCTATGAAAATAGAAGAAATTGATCAAATTTTATTATATGAACTTGATGCAATAAAAATTGAAAAAGAAGATGAACGTATAAAGTTCATTTTACAAGATCCCTATTGTCCTGATAAAAGTCATATTCACAGTGTGTATGTCATTTATAAGAAGTCTATACTCAATTTACTTGAAGGTAGGATTCGTTCTATTCATAGTCATGAATTCATGAGTGCTAAGAAAAAAGATCGAACGATTTCTAAAGAAGATATAGAATATGTATTAGAGATGGCTACAGTTGTGGTTCTTGCAAGTGAAAATAATGGAGTATTGACGAATTATTTTTATAGTGGAAATGGAGAAAGGTTAGATAGTATTTTTAATATATGCTTAGGTTATTCAACAGATTTACAAAAAAAGAGCATAAAGTAAGTTTACAACGATTTATGAATGATATAAAGATTGTTGAACAGATGGGATTGTTAGAAAAACTTTAATCGATAATAGATGTAAATTTACAAAGTAACTCGAATTGTGTGCATGTAATCAGAATCAAAAAATTAGCAAAACCTAGATTTTAAGAAATCTAGGTTTTTTTGCGTAACAGCAGTTATTTCATGGTGACTGAATGCTTAATAGATAATGAATGCGAAGTTGGAGTCTGCATTCTTCAACTTAATCTAATGATAATACGAATGAATATTAAATTCTTCTGTTGACTTTCCCCTTTACTGAAAGGTTTATACTTTGATCAGATCAACAAAACGGAGGAGATCAGGATGTTCAAGATTGGCGATTTTTCTATGTTAAGTAAAGTCCCTGTCAAAACCTTAAGGTATTATGACCAAATCGATTTATTAAAGCCTAAACAGATCGATCAAGATTCTGGTTATCGGTATTATTCAGCTGAGCAGCTGCTTGAGGTCAATCGAATTTTTATATACAAGGAATTAGGTTTTACGTTAAAGCAAATGGGTCAGCTTCTTCGTGAAGATATTTCTGTTGAGCAGATTCAGGGCATGTTTCTCTTGAAAGAGAGTGAGATTCAGCAATTGATCGAGAGAGAACAGCAGAAATTAGCGCGTATTAAGGAGCGGATGCACCTCATCAAACGAGAGGGGTGTGTGGAAAAAGAGCAGGAGGTTATCATCAAATCGGTTGAAAGCAAACGTTTCATGTCTTTTCAATCCAACGGAACTGTTGACGAAATCCCTTCCTTCTTTCAAACGTTTCATCATTTGTTACATCCGCAAGAATTGAACTCTGAGCCGCAAATCGTGCTGTGGAGGGAATCAATTGCTAAAGAAAGTGAGTTCGAATTTGAGGTTGGGTATTCCGCGAAAGCGATAAGAGGCTCTCTGCCTCAGGGCATCACAATACGCACATTACCAGCTGAAGAAACCATGGCGACGCTCTTATTTCATTCAGATTCTCCATTTGCACAAACTGCTTGTGTTGACCTGGCGACATGGATCGAACATAACGGATACCGCGTGAAAGAAGATCAGCCGGGCCGAGAGATTTATTACCCGTTGGCTGAAAATGAAGAAGGAAGACTCATTGAAATTCAAATTCCCATTCAAGTATAAATCGTCTACATTGTCCAAAGGAGAAAAGCGATTATGAAAAATAAAGCCGTTGTCTATTTACTTGCTTTAGCAGCCTTTTTAATCGGAACAATCGAATATATCATTACAGGCATTATCCAAATGGTCGCAGATGATTTACAGGTCACGACGTCAGCTGCTGGTTTATTGGTCACATCATTAGCGCTCTCAGCAGCAATCGGCGCGCCGATTGTCATTGCACTGACCATCAATATCGACCGCAGAAAAATATTATCATGGATGCTGATCATTTTTACTTTAAGTAATATCATCACAAGTGTCAGCCATTCGTTTGAAATGGTGCTGATGACTAGGGTTTTACAAGGAATTAGTGGGGGGACGGCCATTGTGGTGGCAATGGCTGTGGCTACTCGCCTTGTCGAACGAGAAAAAAGAGGAACAGCGATTGGCATCATTTTAATGGGATTAAGCAGCTCCTTAGTTTTAGGTGTTCCAATCGGGACATTTCTAAGCAGCATGATTGGATGGAAAGCATTATTCGCAGCTATTGGATTGATCACGCTCATTCCGCTGATTGTTGTGTATAGGCGCATCCCTTCTATGAAAGAACAAGAACCGGTGACGCTAGGTATGCAATTATCGATATTAAAAGATAAGAGAATTTTGCTTGCGGTGGCAGTTACACTCTTTTATGTAGGCGGATATTCCACTTTATTTACCTATTTAACGCCCTTCCTGCAAGAATCAGCAAACCTTAGCATAACAGAAATCAGCGGCATTTTATTACTAGCGGGAATATGCAGCTTTTTGGGCTCCAGTCTTGGAGGGGTTGCAGCAGATAAAAAAGGCCCAACATTCACGATTTTCTCCGGAATTATTCTACAAATCATCATGCTTATGCTGCTGGCATTTGTGACAGGGAATCTCGTGGTCATGGTGGTGGTGATCATGATATGGATGATTGCTACATGGAGCACATCGCCAGCTCAGCAGCTGTATCTCGTCACACTTGTACCCAAATCTCCTGATATCGCATTAAGTGTCAATACATCATTTATTCAATTCGGATTTGCTTTAGGCTCGGGGTTAGGAGGGCTTGTATTGAGCAGGACATCTATATTGCACCTGAGCTGGATTAGTGCTGGAACGGTTCTTCTCGCTTTACTCATGACCATCTTGATGGTGGCGTTTGACAGAATCTCTCAGCAGAAGAGTTTGAAGGTGATGGAGCAAGGTAGGTAATATAGTTTTACTTTTATCTATTGTGTATAAAAACAGAATATGTTTGATTATAAGAGTCGAGGAGATACATTCCTAGGCTCTTTTTACCTTCACTTTGGGACAGCATCAACTTGATGACATTTTGCAAATTACTATGGGATAATAGACAAACTATTCAAAAAATACAAACAAATCTATTGTCCATATTTTAGCTCAAGGAAATGGTGATATGAAGAATTGTTTTTGGCATTTAAATGATGTATGTTCCGGCAGCAGTTTTATTAGTCATTATAAATAATTAGTCAGAGAGGAAGTGCATAATAGATACTTATATTTATAAATAATTTTGTAGCTTAGCTTATTGAATTACCAAGTAGGTTATTGCAATAATATATTTAGTATAAATAGTTATATAATTTAAAATTGTATATTTATTATGTTGAATCATTAAGAAATGATTTATTTGAAGGTACAAGTTATTTGTTCTTTGGAGACGCACCTGTTTTTCAATTAGAAGAGATTCCTATTCCTGAAGTGAAACCCATGCATGTTTTAATTCAGGTAAAGGCTGCAAGTTTAAATCCCTTTGATAAAACAATACGCCGTGGAGTTTGTGCTAAATTTGCTCTCTGAATTTCCAGCTGTTTTACATGGCGATGTAGCTGGTATTATTACAAAAATCGGAGAAGGAGTTACTGATTTTGAAGTTGGTGATGAAGTATATAATACGGTTTTGCAAGTTTTGTTAAAGATACGAGTAGTGCTTTAGCAGAATAAATGCAGGGAGATACTAGATTTTAATTCACGGTGGTGCAGGGAATGTCACTATTCAGTTGGCAAAATGGATTGATGCAAAGGTATATACAATGGTATCTTCACCAGAAAAAGCTCGAATTGTGGAACAGTTTGAGCCAATGTTGCATCAATTATAAAGAATTGTGCGTACAAGACTATGTGAAAATGTATACGGATGGTAAAGAATTTATATATTTTCAATTCCGTAGACCGTAAAAACCTTGAGAATTCGATTGAGATAGCTTCTTTATATGGAACACTTGTGGTTAAGTCAAGACTAAAACCTTAGTCCATTTCTTTTAAAATCGTTGAATTTCCTTTGTATTCATAGAGATTTTTATAGATTAAATTGTTCATGTTATACTATTTAAAATGTTCGAGAGGTGATAATGTGGCAAATTATGTTTTTAGAGATGAAGAAAGAAAAAATGTATTATATGCAAATAACGTAAATAAAGAAGATAAATCTACTAGATTTTATTGTCCTAATCCTATTTGTGAAGCATACATGTTTATTTGCGGCATAGATGGCTCATCATCAGCCTATTTCAGAGCTACTCATAAAGAACACGGCCATATAGAAGGGTGCTCTTTTCGTGTTTCAAATAATTTTAATTCAGAAAGGCACGACGAAACTTCTTTTGATTTTGAAAAAGCTATGCAGGCTCTATTGGAACCGACTAAACAAATTAAGAAATCTAAAAAAACGAATTTACATAAAGCTGGAACACCGAACAAAACAGTACTAAGAACAATACGTCAAATCTATGACATGTGTAAAGCACATAAATGCTCCGATACATATAACGGGTTACAAATTGGGCGCATGCTTTTAGATGATAGAAGTTTATATATGTATCCAAAAGGAATCTTTGGATATAAACTTATTGAAGCGAAAGTATCCGGATACTTTTATGATACCAATAACCAAACTATAACGTTATGTACACCAAGGAAAGATGAAAAATATAAGTTATTGTTGAAATTCAGTGATAAAGAGCTTTTTTTAAAGATGCGTGAAAAATTATTTAACAATCGTGATAAAATTGTGCTCGTAAGCGGAAATTGGCTACAAAGTGAATTATCCAATACGTTTATTACTAGTATAAACTCAAAAAGGCAATACCATATAATCATGAAATAAGGTAAGGGAACGCTCCCTTACCTTTTACCATTTGTAAACGCACTTATTGGACACAGCGGATTGGTATTCATGGTATAGAGTGTTCTCTGAATTTTGTTTAGACGAAGTTTGCTTAATATGCTGTTCTCGCTAACTGGCATTTATGATTTTAACTTGACTGAGTGTTTTGAACGAACGGTCTCGTTCACTCTTCTATGCAACTAAGCAGGCATTTTTTCTGCTTAAATAAAAAGTCTAGAAATAATTGTCTCCTCGATTCTGCATTTTTTTATATCTTATTATCTCATCCTCATACTTTTGAATGAAATTGACTCAATAGAATTGACGTAAGAACCATGAATAGGTGAAGATGAAATAAACTGTAAGATAAAGGGAGACGGATGATGATACATATCATATTTGGGGCGGCAGCTGCCGGTAGTTTAAAACAAGCAGTACGTGAAATGAAGCAAGATCAAATAGATGATATCATCGCTTTTGATGATATTTATTCGATTGGACCACTTCTACATTTACACGAACATAAAGGACAAGCGAACCGTATAGAATGGCTGCGTAATGTGATGTCAAATGAATTTGGCTATTTTGATGACTTGGTCAACGATCAGCATAAAATGCTTCAACAAATAAAGGAGATAAAAGCAGGCAGTCGTATTCTCATCTGGACAGGCAGTAATGCCCATGAGCAAATTGGCTTGCGATATGCCGTCTATTTATTAAAAGAAAAAAGGGTTGAATTGTCTGTAATCAATATAACGACAGCATTTGATCAGCTGTTCAATACAAATACAAGAAGAATGGATATTCGACATTCCGGAGAAATTGCATCTGGAAAATTTAAAATTTTGTACGAGAGTAAAGAGCTTATTCACACAGTGACAAAAGAAGAAAGAGAAAGATTACAAAACGAATGGCTTTCATTTGTTAAAGAAAATCATACGCTGCGGATATGGCAAAAAGGACAAACGATCAGCGTACCAGAAGATGAATTTGATGCTTATTTAGTGAAAATGGCTAAGCGGCTTCATCAGTCCGCGCCAGAAGAGGAGTACATCGTAACTCCACGCCTGATAGGGGAAGTCATTGGTCATTTAGATCAGTATATCGGGGATGATTTTATTGAGTATCGACTTAAGATATTAATTGATCAAGGGATTTTTGACATGAAAGGAAAACGAACTTCCATGCGTTATTACTCGATTAAACTGACAGAGTTTGGACAGAACTTCAAAAAGTGGGTGTGCTGTCGAGAGTTTGTGGATCATCCTTTTGTGAAAATTGAAGGAGATTACGGTAGTGAACCCTTTCATTGCGGGCATTGTCAATGTCATTTAGAAAGAGATGATGTACCAGTAAGCGATACCCTTTTCTCAAAGATTTGGAATTGGAATATACAGTATGGTCGCTGGTTTGACGAAGAAACCGATGATTTGCTGCCAAATGGCGTAGACATGGAAAGGAAGTTCAATCAAGAAGGAGAGCGTATCACGAAAGAAGTGAAACGTGAATTATCTCCTGCGTATCAAATTGAATACAGCCCAAGTGAAATGACGAGATATTTTATTTAAAACAATAGAATTAATTAAGTAAATGTAGGTTTTCTAAGAATTAGACATTCGTTGAACTGATGGGAAATGAATGTTTAATTCTTATTTTTTATTTATGAAAGAATTTAAGATCCGCAGAAAAACGGAATCTGCAATGGAAAGGGAAAATATTGAAACATTTTTTCGGTAAAATCGTAATAAAGATAGAGCGTTCAACAGAAACATTTAAAACGGAGAGGAGTATTACATGGAACAAGCTGCACTGAAAAAAATGAGGACTAAACAAGTAGTTACCTCTAATTTGCTATTTGGCATGATGATCTTGATTTTTTTTGTTTTGATTCAAAAAGTTGAGATTCAATTTACATATTTCTTTCTTTGTTTAGGAATCTTCATGCTCCTTCAAGGCATTTACGGCTTGATCAAAAAAGGATCAACAAAGTCTATCATTCCCATATTTGAGCAGGTAGCCATTTATGAAAAAGAGAAATTGGGAAAAGAGTGGGAGAAAGAACAAAGAGTGGAAAACATTTGGAAATTGATATTGAGCGGACTAATGTTCTTCCAGTCATTTAGTTTTCAAACGATGCAAGATCCATTTTTTCATATAGAACCTAAGTTTCTCATTTTCTTATTTGTTATGGCTCTAGCCATTATCAATATAAGCATGCTCTTTCGCTTTAGAAAAATCGACCGATCGACGGAAGCGCATGGATTAAAAGGCTTTACAAAGGAATCAAACATGATGGCAATGGCTTTAGGATTATTATCAGTGATTGTCATATTCGGATTTATCGTCATCTTTTTTCTTCCATAAAACAGAATGTTGAGGTGAAACAAATGAATGCAAACATTCAACAACTGATCGATCAGACAAAGGCGAAATTTGGTTTAGATCTTTACTATTTAAAAAGACACAGTTTTCATCGCTACGTCAATATGTTCAATGAAACGGTTTATACATTGAATATGGAATGGTTTCCCTCTCATGAAGCTGAACTCGAGGACGATGATCTAAACCCGGACGGCACAGCTGTGATTGACGTGAACTTAAATACAGGCCAGATTGAAACGGTCATTTTTGTCATGGACAAAACCTTCGCGAAGAATGGTGTCACATTTAAGAGGCCTTATCCAGCTCATGTCATTCAATGGATCGAACAAGAAACAGGATTGGTCTATGGTGAGCATTTTCACATGCATCAAAAGGAGAAAGGAGAACTTTTTTTCGAAGAAGCAATAGATGGTGTGAAAGTGACGCCTTCAGGCAGAATCGAAGTGAAATGGGATGAACATGGGCAGCTCATTCACTATATACATCGAGGGCCATTTATGGCAAAAAAACGACTAAAAACTGAAGAATATGTGCTTTCCATTGATAGGATCGAGGATTTAGCTCAGCAGCAAGTGCAGCGGTTTGATTGGCCATTCTTCGAGCAGAATCGAATCCGCCCTATATATGCGTTAGAAGAAATTTATGTCAAGAACGATGGAACAGGAACGATACCGTTTGAAATTGGACGTGAAGAAACGCATTGTATACACGTGCATCAGGTCATGGAGTGGAATGAACCGTTAAACAAAGGCTTTGAAAAAAAGGAAATCGATATAAACGAGGACATTACTGCTGAACAAGCCTTGTCACTGGAGCCTTCACCAGATACCTTCCCAATCTCAAAAGAAGAGCAAGCTGCGTGTATCAAAGCGGTTCGAACCTTTTTGGCGCAAAAATATTCAAAGGATACAGGGAAGTGGGTGCTAAAAACACTCCACCGTGATCATGGCTACATCCAAGCGATATTAAAAACGAATGAGCAAGAAGGCTGTGGTTTTATGGATAAGATCAAGGTCTTCATTGATGCCAGCACTTTTGAAGCCATTAATTACATAGATAAAAAAGAGATGTTTCAAGTATGCGGGATACTCAATCCATCTCAGACAGCTAGTGAAATCACCATATCTCAGAAAGAAGCCTTTGAAACATTGAGAGAACGCCTCGAACTTACACCCATCTACGTCTATGACGATGTGCAAAAACAATATGTTTTATGCGGAAAGCTCGACTGTCATGAAGGCGTTGATGCAGTGAGCGGTGAAGTGTTCTCTTTGACAGACCTTTCATAACTTCTAAAAGAACAGTGAGCAGCTGTTCTTTTTTGCCTATTTTCCTCTTTTTAGAATAAAAATGGAATTTTGTAGAAGGAAGTTGTCGTTTCATCACGAAAGAAACAGATAAGAATATGATCATAGGTCCATCGGTTGGAATTCGTATTTCATATAGTAAACGTCATACATATTGAAAACCCATTGCAGTAAAGTTGATCTACAAATCTTTTAGAAGAAAAAATGAAATCATGTCTCTAGTAGTAAGCGAAACTAGGCGGACTAAGATCATAGGATGAGTTGAACATGTTTGTTTTTAGGTAAGCTTAAAGCCATAAATAGAAGAAAGTGAGGATATCTACCTTGAGTACATTGGAAGTGTTTCGTCAGTTTTTGGTTGACCATTATCCTGCGTTACAAGATGAGCTTTGGCTGAAAGATGTTGATACCCTTCGAATCTCTCCTATTCTTCATCCTTTTCTGAAAAGCAAGCTGCCAGAAGGAATCGAAAAATTCACTTGTGTCCTATTCACGCAGCAGACAGATCAAACCGCTGCACCGCTCAAAGTTTACCTTTTATTAGATGAATATGAGCAATCGCTTTACGCCATTGATTTGATGAATGAACAAATAGCGCTTCATTAATACAGAAGCAAAAAAGCTGCTTGAGAGCTCCTCAGCAGCTTTTCTTGTGAATATTAGTTTGTCATATCAACCAATCTTGAGTGCAAGTTGTCCAATTCTTTCTTTGTTGGAAAAGAGCTGATCAGCAGTGTAGACCGTCCTAATTGATTAGGAAGCTCAGTATCGGTCACAATCATATCAATCCCAAGTCGATCCATTGTCAGTTCATTTAATGTATTTTCTGGACTTGTGAAAATATGAATGAGAGGAGGCAATCTTAATTTAATTAAATCTGCAATCAACAAACTATGATTATAACCTAATGTTGAAATGACAAAAATGTTCAACACGTTTCTCCGATCCATTTCCAAATGAACAAGCCCCCTCCAGTTAGAAGTAATGATACGAATCAATTCTCGTTCATTTTTCACAAAAGAAGCAAGTATATCGTCTGTTTTTAACTCTTGAATGATATGAGTAATCCTCGAATAGAAGTAAGGAAGCTGTTTTTTTACCTCTGATAAATACCTCGATTTCTTTTTGAAAAGGAATCCATCTCTTACGGTAATTTCCCTAGAATACACATAATATTGGAGAAGAATCAGTGTCATCACCTTGCGATTAGCTATCTCTTGATGAAAAATCAACTCCAATTGATTGATAAAGGAATGAATAGCTTCGAAGAGGTGTGGTGTATGCGATTGAAAGAACGTCAATTTTTCTTCGACAGTTTCAATTGATTTATAATGGCCAATAGCTGGTTCAATCAACAGTAAAAAGACAAATTCGTGACGATCCAACGTAACACCAAAAGTGTCCTTTGTCATTTGGCAAACGTGTTCTTCCAAGTTTTTGATTTGATTATAGATACCTTTAGCTGTAGCTGTTTGTTTTTCCTTATCCATTGAGTACCTATAATTGCGTCGTATTGAAAAATTTTTCCTCACTCGGTGTATGGAAACGGCGAGCCATAGGCAAAATTTATCTATAGCCACATCAGGTAGATTGACTTCGAGCACCTGAAATAGTTTTTGTAAAAAATCAACTGCATCTTGCTTTTGAATATCATCGAATGGCCAAAGCCTGCTTCCATAGACTTCAAACAAAAATTCCACAAAAAATTGACGAATCTCCTTCTCATTTCCATGGAACTGCATACTATCTGGTCGTAACTCAATGTCATACGAGATAAGGAGCGAATTGATTTTATGAATGGTGTTATACAATGTTGATCTACTGATATTCAGCGTGTCCATCCATTCATAGAAAGACCTGTTTTGTTCAAAGAAAACGCCGTCAATCAATCGAATTTCAATCGTATCTTTTAGAATTTCTTTGATATAGTAGTCGACTCGTATCGTCTGTGTATAACAAATGGATATGCCTTGTCTTGGCTTTATGTGGATTAACGGCTCTCCATTCTCTGTTTGGAACGACTTCATTTGTTCTAAATCGCTTTGAATGGCACGAACCGAACCGATTTGTTCATTCGATATCTCTTGTAGGCTCCACCACTTATCTTTTGATACAAGCAGTTTTAAAATGTTTATCCATCTCTTTGATTTATTATCAATAAGCTCCATTAAACAACTAACTCCTTCCCTTGGCTTGCCTCTATATGATGAAGTCACCATAAAGAACGTTTTGTTCTCAATATAGCATGAAATGATTGTAATGTTTAGGCTAAAGTGTTTTGTCTTCACTTTTAATGATAAAAGAGAAAAAAATTAGACAAAAACAAATGTTATTCGTTGATTCTCCATATTTTTCTTTTAAAAGGTTATAAGTGATCCATGAATCCTATAAAAATGGATCATTTTGTTTATTTTTTTGCTGTTGAAACGGTAAATGTAAGAATAAAACGCAGCAGCTTTTTGATTACCATATGAAAGGGAGTAGAAAGGAATGCGATTTATATAATGCTGAACTGACTCACCTTACATACGATATGATACATGCTTGTTTCTTCATATGAACGAACCATATGTGAATACATGCTTATATATGCATGTACACATCGTTTATTGTTCATTCCAGTATAAATATAAAATTCACATTTAATCTTTTCACGATCCTCTCACTATTCCCCATTTCTATAGACCCCAATCCAGTTACTCTAACCACTACTCATGATGACCTTTCAAGCTCATGATTGATCAACTCATTTTATTCATAGGGTCTTAAGGTGCAATTTTTAGAAAATATTGATCAGAAGCGGAGTGATTGATCTGACAGTATACGAATGATTTTTTATCGTTGTTGAAAATTAATTTTAGAAAAGGGTGGATGTATTGAAAAGAATATTGTCGCTGGCACTCATTACAGTGCTAGTCATACAGTCTAGTATATTAGGAATCTTGCCTTTAGCAGGGGCACAAGCAAAAGAAATTCATGAAAACATTTATGGGGATATTGAGTTTGCTGATAGCGAAGGCAATAAGTTATCAAGCATGGAAGATCAGCAAGTAAGAAAGGCCACTGTACATTGGTCTATAAAAGGAATTGATCTAAAAAAACAATATCCGTATGTTCTCACTCTTCCTTCAGCCATCCAGGTAGAGAAGGAGCAGAAGGAACCCATTACTGTGGGTGACATAACTGTTGGCGAGTATACCGTTTCAAAAGAAAATGAAGTGACGGTGACATTTAAAGAAGATGTTGAGATCGATCCAAATTTAGAAGGATCAATTGACATCGATGTCACCAGTACTACTCAGCAAGAAGAGAAAACAAAGCAAAATAAGGGTGAAGAAAGTCTTCCAAAAGATGACTTAATCTCATCTGAGAAAGATAAAGCTTCTAACAATCAAGAAGCCGCTCAAACGAAACAAAACGATGAAGATGAATTACTAAAAAACAAAGTGAGCGTGTCCAAGCGTGCAGGGCTGCAAAGTGTTTCAAAACAAATGCTGATACAAGAAAATCTCCTCACTGATGCGAAATTAATATTTGAAGATCAGGAAGGAAATTCAGTTGAAAAGCCTGATATCAACTCACTGATTTCCATTAACTATGAGTGGGCCATCCCGAACGGTCATAGCTATAATGGCGGGGATGAATTCCATTTCAAGGTTCCAGAGGAATTAGTGATTTATGAAAAAATCGATCGTCTTGAGATGAAATTTAATCAGGCAACCATTGGTTATTTTTCTGTAGATGAAAGCGGAAATGCCTCCATCGAGTTCACTGATTTTATTAAACAATATTCAAATATTCATGGAACACTTCAAGTGTGGACGCAATTAGATAAAAAAACTGTCATTACTGAAGAAAAAGAAGTGGTCATTACCCCGATTGAAGGAAAGGATAAAATATCCATCCCGATTAAATACATTCCAAATGGCCCAAATGTCTCTAAAAAGGGAGAACCAAATCGAACTTACAATGCTGAAACCATTCAATGGACAGTAGATTTTAATATGGATTTAGAAGATGTGAAACAAGCGAAACTGTTAGATCCGATTCAAGAAGGTCAGGCGTTGAAAAAAGATTCAATTAAGCTTTATCGTATTGATACAAAGCTAAATGGCGAAACATCGATTGGTCAGCTGCTTGACGAAAACCACTACACAATTGGCCAAACAGCAGATGGTCAAGATTTCACGATTGAATTTAAAGATGACGTTCATCTAGCTTACCGTTTAATGTATGAAACGGATATTACGAATCAGGATCAATCTGCATTTCGTAATAAAGCGTCCCTTGTTTCTGGTGATAAAGTGATCAGTTCAGCAGAAGGAACAGTGAATGTGACAAGAGGCAGTCCTTTAAATAAAAAAGCCGCTCACTACGATCCAGTCACACAAACAATTACATGGGAAATTCGATATAACTATAACGAAAAAAAGCTGGCTCAAAAGGACGCTTTGTTAGAAGACTACTTTAACGGCACACAGGCGCTGATTTCTGATTCATTTCAAGTCAAAGAAGTCACAATTGATCAAAATGGCAACGAAGCAGGGACTAAAGCGTTTGAAAATTATGTAGTTCAACCTCAAAAAAAGGATGAACAAAACGGGTTTACCTTGCAATTCAATCAAGATATTCAATCAGCTTATCTCATCACCTATCAAACGAAAGCAGCCGAGCGGATTTTTGAAGCTGAAGAGATTATCAATACTGTAACAGCTGGCAAAGAGAGCAAACAAGGGAAGCAAAGAATTGACCAGCAAATCCTAACGAAAAGTCATGGAACACCGAATTACAAGAACAAGACCATTCCATGGCGTATCACCTTCAACAAAGATCAACAAACGATGAACAATCTAATATTAAAAGATACGTTTACAAACGAAGGATTGACGCTGCAAAAAGATAGTTTAAAAGTAACGACAGGCAATTCAGTGCTTGAAGAAGGCACAGACTATCTAATCGTTGAACATGCAAATGGATTTGATATTCAATTTATGAAAGAAATAAACACAGAACATACCGTCACATATACAACGGCTTTTGATTATGAAAAAAGAGCAGATAAGGATCAAAAGAACCTTCGTAATCACGTAAAGCTTGAATGGGTAAATGAAGATGGCAAGGATTTGACGAAGGAAAATCAATCTGTCTTCACGCCTGACACATACACGCAGTCAAATGGATTCAAGAACGGAACTTATGATGCAAAGAAAAAAGAGATCACATGGAATATCGGTGTGAACTATAACTTGAAACATTTAGAAGAGGCGAAAATCGAGGATTTCATTCAAGGAAATCAGCGTTTGCTTAAAGATTCAATCACCGTTTACTCGCTTGATTTACAAGGCGGGGAAAATGGAGCAGAAGAAAAAGAGGTATTAGCGAAAGAACATTATGACATCAAATTCCTTGAAAATGAAAAGGGAGAAACAGGCTTCGAAGTCATTTTCAAAAAAGCCATTGATTCCCCATACAAAATCACGTATCAAACAAGTGTTGAAGGAATGGATTTAGTACAGAAAACCTACGATAATAAGGCGACCCTTTATGATGGACAGACAAAAGAATCAGACGTGAATGCTGTAGTGTCCATTCCAAATGGAGGGAAATACACGAGCAAATCAGGAAATCAACAAGGGAAAGTCATTGATTGGAAACTGAATATCAACTTTGGTCAATCAACCGTCCAAGATGCGACGATCATAGATCATCCAAGCAGTAACCAAGCCATAATAGAAAACTCATTTCATCTCTATTCGACGACAATAGATGAAAAGGGGCAAGTGGCAAAAGGAGAAGAGCTGGAAAAAGGGAAGGATTATGAGCTAGACCTTGAATTCGATCCAGATTCTTTTCAAATTAAATTTAAAGAAGAAATCACGAGACCATATATTTTAGAATACCAATCTCTCATTTTAGATAAAGTGGGAAGTACACTTCAAAACGAAGTAACGTTTAGAGGTGAAAATGTAAAAGAAATCAAAAAGGAATCCGAAGCCTCAATTGTGGTCAAACGCACAGCTGGCATGGGAGATGGCACAGGAGCGATTGGTGCTTTAACCATTAAAAAGGTAGATGCAAGTACTGGAAAAGCGCTAAAAGGAGCAAGCTTTTCTCTGACAGATGCTGCGAGTGGTATCGTCATTGGAACAAAGGCAACAGATGAAGAAGGAGCTCTTCGATTTGATCGTCTTCTGTATGGTGACTATATCGTGACAGAAGAGAAAGCACCTGATGGTTATATTAAGACGAAGGAACCGATCCATGTAACGATTGATCAGCCTTACGAATCAGGAGATCAAGCGAAAACAGGAAATAGCATGACGGTGCAGAACCAAGAAATACGCCAGCATGTCAAATTAATGAAAAAAGACAAAGAGACAGGTGCTGCATTAGAGAATGCAGAATTTGAACTGAAAAATGAATCTGGAGAGACCGTCCAAACCCATTTGAAAACGGATGAAAAAGGAGAAATTCTTTTCAAACATCTTGAGCCAGGTTCCTATTATTTTGTGGAGACAAACTCACCGAAAGGCTATCAATTAAATCAGCAAAAATGGCCGTTCACCATTAAAGAAAATCAAACAGAAACAACAACTGTAACCGCCGTAAATGACATCATCAAAGGCTCTGCAGAATTGAGCAAAATAGGTGAAGGCGGAGAGAGACTAGAAGGTGCACAGTTCAAGCTATTAGATCAAGACGGGCATGAGTTAAAAGGTTCGCTTGTCACAGGAGAAAATGGCAAGATCACGATAAACGAACTAAGACCGGGTACGTATCAGCTCATTGAAACAAAAGCACCAGATGGTTATGTGTTAGATGAAACACCAATCAAATTTGAAGTACCACTTGATCCAAAGGAACCAGTCGTCATTTCGCAAAAGAACCTATATGAAACAAGTGCATTAGAAGTGATGAAAGAAGGGGAAGATGGCGAGAAACTTCAAGGTGTTCGCTTTGAAGTCAGGGATCAAAATGACGAAGTTGTGCGTAAAGATTTGACAACAGATGAAGATGGGAAGCTTTTTGTCGATAACCTCAAACCGGGCAAATATCAGCTCGTAGAGACAGAGAGTATTGATGGTTACGAAAAGAAAAATAAACCTTATCCGTTTACCATCGAAGTCGCACAAAAAACACCAGCAGAGATCAAAGTGATCAATGATCTTAAAACTGGAGCTGTCCAGCTCACAAAGCTCGGTGAAAAGGATGATGTGCTTGAAGGAGCCGAATTTAAGCTTGTAGATGCAAATGGAAAAGAGATAAAAACAGGTCTCGTCACTGATCAGAACGGGAAGATCATCGTCAACGATCTGAAACCTGGAACCTATCAGTTTGTTGAAACGAAGGCTCCATTCGGTCATGAGCTTGACGAAACACCTGTCACTTTTGCTATTCCATTTAACCCTGAGAAACTGGTCAGTGTGACAAAAGAAAATAGCCGCACTACAGGCGGAGTGCTGTTACACAAAAAAGGAGAAGATGGGAAATCATTAGAAGGAGTTGTCTTTGACCTATCTGATGCCAAAGGAAAGATAGTGGCAGGAGGAGAAGGGATTACAACCAATCAGGATGGAAAGATCACCTTCACAGGTTTAAAACCTGGAACCTATCAATTTGTTGAAAGAAAGAGTCTTGAAGGCTATGAATTGAGTAAGAAACCACTTGCCTTTCAAGTTGAATTAGGTCAAAAAGAATTGATTCAAGTGGAGGCCATCAATCAGCTCAAGAAAGGTTCTGTAGAACTCACCAAAATAGGGGAAGAAAAAGAGAGACTGAAAGGCGCAGAATTTACCCTTTTCAATGACGATGGTAAAGAATTGATGTCAGGTTTAACAACCAATGAGAAAGGCATTATCAGTGTCAACGATTTGAAACCAGGCGCTTACCAATTGGTTGAAACGAAGGCTCCTTTTGGACATAAACTTGATGCAGAACCAGTAGACTTTAAGATTGATTTCAATCCTCAACAACTGGTGAAAGTGACAAAAGAAAATATTCGGACGACAAGTGCTGTGCAGCTTCAGAAAAAAGGAGAAGATGGTCAGTTGCTCAATGGAGTGACCTTCGATCTGCTTGATGAGCACGATCAACGTATAAAGAAAGACTTAAAGACAGATAAAAACGGTCAACTAACAGTCGATCAACTGAAGCCAGGCACCTATCGATTTGTCGAAACAGCAAGCATTGCCGGCTATGAATTGGATCAGACACCTGTCACCTTTACGATTCGATTAGGTCAAGACAAACCAGCAAAAGTAGAAATGATTAACAAGCTGACGCCGGGAGCAGTGGAACTGACCAAAGTGGATGATGAGGGACATACGCTGGAAAATGCAGAGTTTGCTCTTCTGAGTAAAGAAGGAAAAACGTTGAAGAAATCACTTGTAACGGACCAAAAAGGCAAGCTTCACATCAACGATTTAAAACCGGGACAATATCAATTCGTTGAAACGAAAGCACCTCATGGCTATCAATTGGATCATCAGCCGATCCTATTCACAATTGAGAAAAATCAACAGAAGCCGCTTCAATTAACAGCGAAGAATCACTTGATCTTAGGAAGTCTGCGTATCATAAAGGTAGACCAGCAGACAGATAGAACCTTAAAAGGGGCAGCCTTTGACATTCGTACAAAAGCCGGGAAAACCATAAAATCTGTGACAACAGGAAAAGACGGAGAAGCGATTGTCAAAGGGCTTACACCTGGAGAATATATACTCACAGAGACGAAAGCACCAGATGGTTATGTAGCTTTAAAGAAGCCGCTCGCTTTTACAATTCAAATGGGCGAAGTGGAGATCAAGACAATGATTGTGAAAAATGCACCAGTGAAGAATGAAGAGGATCACACGAATCCTCCAGCTTCAGATCAAGGGGATCAGCATCCGCCTCATGACTCAAACGGTGAGCTGCCAAAGACTGGAGAAGAATGGCTGCGTTATATGATGTATGCAGGGATTTTACTAGTAGTGTCTGGAACTGTTCTCCTTGTTCTTAGAAGAAGAACCATTCAGTAAAAGGAAGGAGTGTATTGATGAAAAAAAGAACCTTATTAGGCAGCTTTTTGGTGGTCGCAGGGCTAATGCTCACCTCCGTTCCTTTTCTATATGAGTGGCGAACTTCTCAAGAGACAGCGGCAATGGAACAGGCATTAAAGATGATTGAAGAAAATGACAGTGATGCTCTTTCTACTATCCCACATCTAACTGTGTCAGAAGAAGACCTGCGAGATGTGATGGAGCTAGAGATCCCGTCAATTGATTTAAACGAAAAAGTGCTTCCTGTTACAACAAAAGAAAATTTAGGTATAGCACTGACTCAAATTAAATCTCATCAAATGCCAGGTGAAGGGAATTTCACGATTGCAGGGCATAGAGGGTATAGAGGCGATCGTCTTTTCCGTCAGCTGCCAGAGGTGCCGAAAGGAGAAAAAGTCGTCTTACATCATCAAGCTGAAACATACGAATATAAAATTGTCAGCTCAGCTACGATTGAACCGACGGATGTGGATGTACTAAAGGATCGCGGGAAAAATGAACTGACATTGATCACTTGTACACTTGATGGTCAGAAACGATTTGTCTTAAAAGGAATACGAATCAACGCTTCAAAGGGTGAGCAGCCATCGGATGTATAACACCAACATAATAAATGATGGATACGATGGAAAAGCAGCGCTCACGACCAGCATGTTACACCAATTGTTATCAGAGCATTATCCAACTTTAAAAAACGAACGTTGGGATGTTGATGTAGATACAATTCGGGCTTCGCCTATTCTCCACCCTTTATTAAAAAGAAAGCTGCCAGTTGGTATTGAAAAATTCACCTGTGTTTTGTTCGCGCAGCAGACAGCAGCTTTTGGAGAGCCTTTGATTGTGTACTTTTTATTGGATGAGAAAGGCGAATCGATTTACGCAATGGATTTCTTGCTTGAGCAGCAAGATACCCATTAAACGAGAAATAAAAAAAGAGGCTTTGATGAACGGGTTCGATTTTAAGGTAGAAAAATAAAATCAGTCATATCATGAGGACTCTAATTCGGATAAGAATTAGAGTTCTTTTATTTATATATAGGCATTTTACTAACTTTATTATCTACTAAAATTAGCATATCAATTGGTAGAAGTCCGCTGCCTAGCAGATAGTCTCCAATGACTGCTCCATATTTTAGATGATAAAGATTTTATAAAATGGATAGAAAACAGAGGTCATAATCACGATTGACGACCAAAGAAGATCATCTAGTTTTTATCCCTTCCCCTGTTTCTTCAGAAGAAATATCAGAAAGTGCTAAAGATAATAATGTGTTGACTCCAAAATACTGATAAAATTTATTTAGATATTCCCTAATTATAGGTGTGGAGGTAGAAGAATGCTAAAAGAAGACCCCCAATATATTTTTCATCATGATAAACGACCAGAAGTTGCTCATGATTTAGCCAATGTAGATGAAAATTCCACTGAGTTGTTAATCACAGGAAAAACAAAAAATATTGAAAGGTTGAAATCTTTTTCTAATCTGACGAAATTGTGGATTTACAAAGTGAACCAAAAGGAATTCAATACGATCTTGAGCTTAGTTAATCCCAAAATGCTCTATATGCGTGAACTGAGAGTAGAAGATTTATCAATCATCAGTTCTCTTAAAGATGTTGAGGTATTGGCACTTGAATGGAATACAAAGGCACAAAGTTTATGGGATTTATCAAAAAACACTTTTTTAAAAACTTTATCCATAACAGATTTTTCAAAGTTGAATGACATAGCCCCTTTGCAGAAAAAAACTGATTTAGAATGGTTAGAATTGTCAGGCGGTCTTTTTAATTCATTAAACTTAAATACTCTTCAACCTTTAAGATACCTCAAGAATTTAACATATCTGTGTTTATCAAATATAAAAGTGAAGGACGAGTCTTTAGAGCCGATATCGGAATTAGTGGGACTCAAGGAACTTGAAATTTCGAACCAATTCCCGACAGAAGAATATGCCAGGTTATCCGTAACCCTCCCAAATACGAAGTGTGATCGTTTTGCGCCATACATCTTTTTATCAAGTCCTATTGTAGATAAAGATGTGATGGTGATTGGAAAGCGAAAACCGAAATTAAATTCAAAAGTTGATGGGGCAAAGCTGCAAAAATACGAAGAACAATTTAAAGCGTACCAAGAAAAGTATATAAATTAACTTAAAAAGCAATGGAAAATCAACTCCATTGCTTTTTCTATTGCTACTGTAATGGCTAATACCATCATAAACTTTTTCTTTCTTGTGACTCAATTACGCAAACAGCTTCAGCCCAACCACACCAATCACAATCAGCAGCAAGCTGAGTATACGAATCATGTTTTTCGGCTCTTTAAATAGAATCATATTAAACAAGACAGAGCCCGCCGTTCCAAGTCCAATCCAGACCGTATAGGCGACGGATACTTGAACGGATGAGAACGAGGCGTATAAAAACAAAAAGGATAAGGCAAACCCGCCGACAAATAAAATGCCTGTCGTGAATTGCTTTTTCTTACTAAACATATTGAGGCCAATGGTTCCGCCGATTTCGCAGGCAGAGGCTAACAGTACAAAAAACCAGCCCATTTATACCGCTTCTCCTTTCTGCTCATGTGCATCTCCATCAGACACTTTCAGTCCGATAATTCCGAGAATTAAAATGCCCATAAATAAGAGCTTCTCTAATGAAAACGAACCGCCGAACAGCGCATAATCCATCAATGACGTACCAATCGTTCCAACTCCGGCAAACACGGCGTACACAGTCCCTGTCGGCAGCTTCTCGCAGGCCTTCATTAAAAAATAAAAATCAACCGGGATCAGGCAGATAATGACCGCCCACTCCCACACAGCATCAGCTCTATTTAAACCAAACACCCAAAGTAATTCGAATAAACAAGTGAGTGCAACATACATCCAGCTTTTTTTCATCGTATTTCCTCCTAAAACTTAAAAAATGACGAATCGTCATTTTGAAACCAAAAAAGAGCGTACAGCAAGTGCTGTACTAAGTTAAGGTGTCTCTAAGCCAAGTGCGTAAAGAAGAAATTGCTTCACCTCTCGCTTTTGAATCAGAACCTCTTCTGTATCTGTTTCCGTAAATAAATACATTTGCTCAGCAGAAGATTCAAGTAAACCGATAATGAATTTGGCTGCATATTGACAGTTCAAATTCGCACGGACCCTTTTGTCCAGCTTTGCTTTTTCTAAAAAAGCAGCGACCCATTTGTAAATTGGCTCATAAATATCTTCCCATTCCTTTAAATGCTCGGTGGCGGCTAAGCCTGAGTAGGTCAAGGCAAGGACATCACGGTATTGCCTTGTAAAAGCGAAAATGAATTCAACAAGCGCATCTGCTTGATCGAGGACATCTGCATGCTGAGTTAATTCCTTTTCGATCGCAGGCACCATCTGTGCGATCAAATGTTCAGCGATAGCAGGCATGACGGAAAGCTTTGAAGGAAAATATAAATAAAACGTTCCTTGCGCTACTCCTGCTGCTTTCACAATATCCGAAATGGTCGTCTTTTCGATTCCTTTTTCTTTAAACGCGTCAATCGCAGCAAGCATAATCTTTTCTCGTTTCGACATATCATCACCGGCCTTAACTGACTGAATGTCATTCAGTTTAGCGAGAAAATGACGATTTGTCAATATGGTTTTCTCTTCATTGAATGTGAGAATAAGTGATGAATAGATGCGGGCAAGCCTGAATAAGCTGTAAATATGGTCAAGCATCATCATGTGAGAAAGGGGCAGCTTTCTGTATGACATCCAGTGCTATGTTTTCCATTGCTTATTTTCTCCTGCTCGTCCCGCTCTATTTACATATGAGATACAGACAGGCAAAAAAGCACAATCGTTTTATTTATTTGCGGACAGAATTGGTTCTTGCCAGTCTGTTTATTTATACGAATGTTTTATTATATTTGACGGTCTTTCCAAATCGTTTTTCCGCCCCAAGAGATCAGGTGAGTGTTAATCTCTTGCCTTTGCAGTCCATTTATCAAAATCTTCACGCCTACCATCACGGCTATCCAAATCTTGTCTTTTTAAATTTAGCAGGCAACATATTGTTATTTGTACCACTCGGTTTTTTTCTATATCAAGCCTTTCGAACCATGCGCTGGCAAAAGGCGGTTCTTGGTGGCTTTCTCCTGTCAACCATGATCGAATTGCTCCAATGGATGTTCTCACAATCTGGTATCATTACAAGAAGCAGCGATATTGATGATATTCTTTTAAATACACTTGGCACAGCGCTAGGCTGTATCGTGTATCAGATCTATCGAAAAAGGAAGGAGAAAACCTGAGTGAAGCGAGTTTGTATCATTCCATGTGGCGCGAAGAAAATTTGGGACGTCGATCCAGAAGCAGGGAGCCAGCCGGCGAACCTCGTTTATTTAAGTCCGCTGCATCAGCGTACGAAAAGCTATGCCCAAACTTTTTTTTCAGACTGGATGATCTTATCAGCGAAGCACGGGTTCTTAAAGGCAGATGATATCATACATGAAAATTATGATGTTGCTTTTGGTACACCCCATGCTAAGCAGATCACACGAGAAGAACTGAGCCAGCAATTTCATCAAAAAAATCTTTTCGCATATGATGAATTGGTGGTACTAGGTGGAAAGAAATATCGAAAAGTGATCCACCCTTTATTACAGCCTCATCAAAAAGCAAATTATCCGCTGGCTCCATATAAAGGAATTGGCTACATGCTTCAGGCGTTACATCAAGCAGTGGAATCAAAAATAGAACTTCCGCCGCATATTTAACACATTCACATCTACCGGTAAGCAGGGTTTTGATCATTAAAAAGAGAATAATTGAAATAGCGATGCTGATTGTTTCATATCTTTTCAGCAGCCACTAGGATGCCCGTATCGCTCGGGTGAAGTGGCTCAATGAAAAAGGGAGGCGTATGAACATGACAACCATCTATTTAGCTGGTGATTCGACCGTTTCATCATATCCAGATCGTCCTGTTCAAGGAGGATGGGGAGAGTTTTTACACCGCTATACAGCGCAAGGGGTGAACGTCGAGAACCGTGCCATTGGTGGAAGAAGCTCAAAAACATTCATTGAAGAAGGACGCCTTGATGACATATTGGCTGACATTCAGCCAGGAGACTGGCTTTTCACACAAATGGGGCACAATGATGCTTCCAAGGAAAAGCCTGAGCGGCATACAGATCCTTTCACGACGTATAAAAGCTACCTGTCTCAATATATTCATGGAGCAAGAGCAAAGGGGGCAACACCACTTTTACTCACGCCAGTCGGCCGTTTTCATGAAAAAGACGGAGAATTTATCAATGATTTTCCTGATTACTGTGCCGCTATGAAAGAACTAGCTGATGAAGAAGAAGTCCTTCTTGTTGATTTAAATACGGCAAGCCTTCAGTTTTATCAAATTTCCGGTATAGAGAAAACGACTTCTTACTTTATGCTGTCAACAGGAATTGAGGACCGCACGCATTTTACAAAAGAAGGCGCAGATGCGATTGCAAGACTTGTTTCTCTTGAATTAAAAGACCTTGGTTTAACCATTGTGTGATGGATGACAGGACGAGTGAGCGCTCGTCCTGTTCTTTTTTTGAAGAAAGCTATTGATTCCCTTCACTAGAGTAGACTACAATAGACACATATGATAATGAGAATCAATATCACTGAAAAATAGATCATTCGATGGAAAACTGGAGGGACTCAAATGACAGATCAGCTTGAATTGTTTGACGTCACCATTATTGGCGGCGGTCCAGCAGGCATGTACACCGCCTTTTATAGTGGGATGCGGGACTTAAAGACGAAGGTACTTGAGTACAACGAAAGCCTTGGCGGGAAAATCCTTCTTTATCCTGAAAAGGTCATTTGGGATGTCGGCGGTTTGCCGCCAACAAGAGGAGAACAGCTGATACAGCAGCTGGAAACACAGGCGAAAACATTTGAACCAGAGATTGCACTGAATCAAAAAATCACGTCATTTGAGCGAGATGAACATAATCATATCCTGCTGACGGCTGAAAATGGTGATCGTCATTTGACAAAGACCCTCATATTAGCGATGGGTCACGGCATTCCAGTTCAGCGGAAACTTGAAATCGAGGATGCAGACCGCTATGAAGTGACAAACCTTTATTACACTGTCCAGGAGCTTAAGACATTTGCAGGGAAGCGGGTTGTGATTTCTGGAGGCGGCGACTCAGCGGTTGACTGGGCCAATGCTCTTGCACCGATTGCTGAAAGTGTCACCGTCGTGCATCGCCGAGACATGTTTGGCGGACATGAGAAAAACGTCGCCAACATGAAGGCAACTTGCAAACGAATTTTAACCCCGCATGAACTAACAGAGCTGCATGGTCAAGGCGACAAAATTGCTGCGGTCACCATTCAAAACATAGAGACAGGTGAAAAAGAACGAATCGAAACAGATGCTGTGATCGTCAATCACGGGATGAAAGGCGATTTAAGCGTTCTATCGGAATGGGGTCTTAAGCAAGGTGAATGGGGACTGATCGAGGTCAATGAAAAAATGGAAACCAATTTACCGGGGGTCTATGCGGTAGGCGACTTGTGTACACATAAAAGCAAGGTCCGCTTAATTGCCGGCACGTTTGTTGATGGAGTCAATGCACTGAATAGCGCGAAGCTTTACATCGAACCAGAAGCTGAAAAAGTGGCGTACGTTTCCTCTCATAACGAACGCTTTAAAGAGAAAAACAAAGAATTACAAACGGCTGGAGCTCGTTAAATCATTCAAATAACATAGCAAAAGTGCTGCCCGCATCGCATGTGGCAGCACTTTTTATATGGGTCCATTAACTGCGAGGCGCAAATAACATCACACTGACTCCAGCCAAACAAATCAAAGCACCCATCCAGTCATATAGATCAGGTGTTTTTCGATCGACCCACCAGCCCCAGAATACAGCAAGAATGACAAAAACACCGCCATAGGCAGCATAAACCCGTCCGAAAGTCGGGAACTGCTGGAAGGTTGGAATGATGCCATATGCAACCAAGATGAGGCTGCCGGCGATTCCGAAGCTGACAGGCTTTGCTTCACGCAGCCAAAGCCATACCAAATAGCCGCCGCCAATTTCTGCTAAACCTGCTAATAAAAAAAGAACAATCGTCACCATCATATACGGACACTCCAATTTCTCCAATTTACACCCTATTATGACATGAGGAAAGAATGCGTTCTACCTCAATTGAATTGAGAGGGAGACGAGAGTTTGCTAAAATCAGCTGATCAGAGAGTGGTCACACATGGATTCTTGACTTTTGTACCACGAGTGATCCAAATGGTCTGTTATGTCGTAAAGTAAGTACATTCTCATGAGGAGCACACTTCCCTTTTTCAGCGCTCTTTTTTTCTCCTTGAAAAAAGAGTAAAGTACAAGGTAGGCTTATTTCAGTAAATCGAGTGATAAGCAATACGTGAAGGATTTCATGATGAATACGCATGCTCTTTCTCATGAAAAAGGAAGGAGATGACCATGGACACATTGCAAGATTTTGAGCTGTATCAAAAGATCAAATATGATCGTCACAAGCCCTCGCTTGAAGTGCTGTACGATCGCTATGAACGTGTGTTATATTCGTTTATTTATAAAATGACTGGCAACCGTGAGCTCGCGGAGGAAGTGCTTCAAGAGGTCTTCATCAAGCTCTGGCGCGGCATAGGAGAATATCATACGGATAAAGGGAAATTCTCCTCGTGGTTATTTATGATGTCACGCAACACGGCCATTGATCTCATAAGAAAGAACCGGAATGAAACGGCTTTGGAAGATGAGCAGATTGAATATTTAGCTGATCATCAAGAAGATATATCAAAAGAAGTAGAATGGAACGAGGAAAAACAAATCATACGTGAAGCAGTATCTACATTGTCAAAAGAACAGCAAACCATCATAGAAGATGTCTATTTTAAAGGGATGACACAAAAGAGCATCGCGGACAAGCTGGGCATCCCTATTGGTACGGTAAAAGGAAGGGTTCGATTGTCATTGAAGCATTTGCGATCGAAACTGTCTCGCGGAGGAAAGGAGGAAGAGGCATGACTCAGTGTAAACATCAAGTGATTGATTATTTCAACGGGCATTTACAAGGAGAAGAAAAAACGCAATTTGAAGAGCACATCAAGCACTGCTCAGCTTGCAAAGAAGAGCTTGAAGAATTAACATCGCTCATGTCTGACATTCCATTTCTAGCAGGTGACCAAACACCTCCGGCAGGGATGAAAGACCGTATTTTATCCCAGGTGTTTGAAGAAGAGACAGTCGAAGAAAAGAACAGCCATAAAAAAGAGCTCAAGGCTGCACCTGAGCCAAACGAAATCAAACCGCTGCAAAAGAAACGAAACCAGTGGCTCTTACCGCTCGTTGCGGCACTGCTTCTCATATCAGCAGCTGGAAATGTGTATTTCTTATCGAATGGAAAAGAACAGGCGGAAGAACCTGTCAGGGTTGTTGCCACAAAATCATTGGCATCGGCCGCATCACCAAAAACGACAGGTGCTTTTTCAGTAATAGAGCATAACGGTAAAAAAGAACTTGTGGTGAGTGCAGACGGATTAAAGGGTCAGCTTGATTCATCTGCTGTTTATCAAGTGTGGCTCATTAAAGGAGATCAGCCGGTGCCAGCCGGTGCCTTTAAAACAGATAACAAGGGGGAAGGAACCGTCACCTATGCGTTATCTGAAAAAGAAGCAGGCGAATCATGGGATACCGTGGCTGTTACACTTGAACCGAAAAAGGATAACAAGCTCCCGCAAGGCCCTGTCGTACTAAGCGCTGCTTTTTAAGCTTGATTCATGAAAAGGATGCCTTCTTGGGGCATTCTTTTTTGATAGCGAAGGGGAACATTTTGGCAATTGAAACGTAGTACATACGGAGGTGAAACACATGAAAACATCTATAGAAAAAGACCTATTTCTTTTATCAGTCAGACACGCATTGATTGCCATTTATTTTCTTGTGATCCCATTTGCAGTCCCAATTTTTTATCACCCATCTCCTTTATCGATAGCGCTTATTGCACTATTTATAACTCATAACTTAGCAGAAAGTATCATTTGGTTCTACAAATCGAGAAAAATTAGAAAGCACCAATCTGGTGATTTATTAAAACGAGGGCAGCTCCTTAGCCAGCTCGTGCAAAGAGTTGAACAGCTCATCATCCTCGGTTTTGTGATTCTTTTGATCAATGAATGGATACAAGGAAGGGCGGATCTATCTACACTCTCATTCACTCTTTTTCTATTGACCGTTGTTTTTCTCCAGCACGTCCAGTTTTATTACGTTCAGCTATTTTTTAAAACGAGCAGCTGGTTCACTTATGTTCCTTCTTTGCAAAAGGCACGTCCTTCATACATGGCGAGGGAGCGAAACGCCCTGAAAAGGTCATAAATGTGCCGTCATTCGTTTGATCCAGCCATAAACATCAGAAAATTATGATAAAATGTGGAAAGAAAGAATGGAGAAGGGGAGTGCGAACGAGTGAAAGCAGTTGGACTATTGGAGTATTTGCCGATTGAGCATGAGCAAAGCCTGATGGATCAGGAGGTCGAAAAGCCTAAAGCGTCTGGCAGAGATGTACTGGTGAAGGTAGAAGCTGTGTCCGTGAATCCAGTTGATACAAAGGTGAGATCACCGAAGGATCAGAAGGAAGAAAAACTGAAAATACTAGGCTATGATGCAAGCGGTACGGTTGTTGAAGTGGGTGAATCGTGTACATTGTTTCAGCCAGGTGATCACGTATACTATGCGGGAGATATTACGCGTCAAGGCTCGAATAGTGAATACCAGCTTGTGGATGAACGTATTGTGGCGAAAAAGCCTGCCAATTTATCCTTTGCAGAAGCAGCCGCAATGCCTCTTACAACAATTACGGCTTATGAGGCTTTATTTGACCGGATGCATATGAAGCGGAATGCTGAAGGCTCAACCTTGCTGATCATTGGTGGTGCAGGCGGTGTTGGTTCTATCGCCATTCAACTAGCTAAATTAGCGAAGGCAACTGTGATCGCTACCGCATCAAGACCAGAAACAAAAGAGTGGTGTCTGTCATTAGGTGCCGATCATATCATTGATCATCATCAGCCCCTTTTAGCGCAGCTAGAGGAAAAAGGAATCGGCGAAGTGGATTTTATTTTATGCTTAAATGATACAGATGGACATTTCAAAGGCATGGCAGAAGCCATCAAACCGCAAGGAACGATCTGTACCATTGTCGAAAACCAGCACAAGCTAGACATTCAATTACTCAAAAATAAAAGTGCGGCATTTGTATGGGAATTCATGTTCACACGCCCTATGTTTGAAACAGCGGACATGATCAAACAGCATGAGCTTTTGACAGAGGCGGGTGAGTTATTTGAGCAGGGAAAAATAACGCATACTTTAACAAAGGTTCTCAGTCCGATCAATGCTGCTAACTTGAAGCAGGCACATCAAACGCTTGAGCAAGGAAAGATGATTGGCAAATTTGTACTTGAAGGATTTGAGAAAGGGGAGAACGTATGACGTCATTACAATATCCGATTGGCTTATATGAACCGGTTGAAACAAAAACGAAAGCACAGCTTGAAGCATGGATTGATCAGCTGGCTGCAATCCCCGAAGAGTATGAAGCGGTGACCGCACCGCTTACAGATGCTCAGCTTGATACACCTTATCGGCCGGGAGGATGGACTGTTCGTCAGCTCATTCACCACGTAGCAGACAGCCATCTGAATGCATACTTACGATTCAAACTTGCTTTGACAGAAGATACACCGGACATACGTCCATATGATCAGGAGGGATTTGCCTCACTTCCTGACAGCAAGGCGCCCATTAGTTTATCCCTGCCTTTGATCAGCAGTCTGCATCGCAGGTGGGTGTCTTTACTGCGGGGAATGTCAGAGGATGACTTCAACGCTTCTTATTATCACCCTGCCGATCAACAAACGGTGTCCTTATATAATGCAGCAGGAATGTATGTCTGGCATTCAAAGCATCACCTTGCCCATATCACGGAATTAATCAAAAGAAATCAGTGGAATTAAAGGAGTAAACGCATGTCTGGTAGAAGAATTGTCGGCGCCATGTTTATCTGTATGGCGGGATTGTTTTATATAGCGAAATATGTTCTTTTTGAGATACGTTATAGTAACAGCTTAGGCTCAGAAAGAACGATTGAGGAACTTGAACAGCTGCTTCCTGGCGGTACGTGGATTAGCATCTTTTTTCTCATCATTGGCTTAGCCTATCTTTTATGGGATGACAGGGAAGTTCTTCAAAAAAATTTCGTCCTCTCAGATAAACAAGTAGAAGAAATAAAAAAGACGGACCTCAAGTGACCGTCTTTTTTCCTTTTCATATTTAGCCGCGTTCAGGACGCAGTGCTTTTTCTAAGATAGCAAGGCCTTCATTGACTTTTTCTTTTTCCTCGTCATTGAGCCGCTGCAGGGAATTTTTGATTTTTTCGTGTCCTTTTTGATAAATACTTCTGAAAATATTTTTCGCTTCCTCTGTCAGCTCTACGACAATGATTCTCCGGTCACGCTCAGAGTGCTTTCGCACGACAAAGTTAGATTGTTCTAACCGGTCAAGCAGGCCTGTCATATTGGACAAAGAAGCGCCCATTTTTTCAGCGATTTCGGATACTTTGAGAGAGCCATGGTTATTGAGCAGCATGAGCACCTTCATTTGAGGCATACTCATATCAAGCTTCATCCATTCAGAAACATCTCCAAGACCTGCAGCTGTGAGCACTTTCATATAAAGAACCCATGTCTTTTTTTCTTCTGGAGATAGAATCTCTTCTTTTAATACGGTGGTGTCATGAATATTATATTCCACGCTTGTTCACTTCCTTTAAGCGGCTCTTTTTCTTTATATTACTGATTTTTACTTCTAATTGAAAGGTTCGTCAAGCTTTTAAATGTTAAACTGCATGAATCAAGTGGTATTTGTTGTATAATAATGTTCAGTTGAAATAATGAAGCAACCTAGAAAGTTGGGAAAAACATGTGGAACAAAAAAACGGGTATGACCATCTTAAAAATGCTTTTTCCGATCGTCATTATCCTTGTCTTAATCTTCGTTGCAAAGCAGGAGCTGAGCGGACTTTCCATTAAAAAGACGTTTTATATTATTGACAGCTTGAACCGAATGGACTTGTTTATTCTTGTCTTTCTTGGACTTGTCGCGGTTTTATCGATGTCCTTATATGATTTTATTTTACGAAAAAGCCTGAATATGCCGATCAGCGGCTGGAAAACGATACGCATTTCATGGATTGCGAACTCCTTTAACAGTGTTCTTGGATTTGGCGGTCTATCAGGAGCAGGGCTTAGAACGCTTCTCTATAAGGAGTACATAACAGATACGAAAAAATTGCTGAAAGGCATTGCCCTTTTGACTTCCTCTGTCCTTTTGGGCTTATCTATTTTCAGTGATTTGATCTTGGTCAGGGTGCTTCCAGTTGAAAGTATTATCAGCCAGGAGCCGTGGCTATGGGCATTTGTCATTATCTTTGCCTGTATTGTACCGATATATATCGTCATGGCATCCATTCGAAAAAGCTCGATTGAGAGCGGTGAAAATGGACTGAAGCATCCAATTTACGCTTATATCGGGGCATCGTTTTTAGAATGGCTGGCAGCTGGACTTGTCATGTACATGGCTGTTGTCTCTATGGGGATGAATGTCGATGTCCGAATTGTATTAGGTGTATTTGCGATTGCGTCAATCGGCGGTTTAATCAGTATGGTTCCGGGCGGCTTTGGTTCGTTTGACCTTATCTTTTTACTGAGCATGCAATACATTGGTTTTGATAAAGAGATGGTGCTGACGGCGCTCGTCTTGTACCGTTTCGTGTACTCGATTTTCCCGTTTATTTTAGGGCTTTGTCTAGCTGCTTACGATTTAACGGGAACGACGCTTAGACGTCTTGAAGGCAATCCGAAAATGGCACCTGCCATTGAAACAACGAACGTTTTAATTGTTTTGCACCGTGCTTTATTAATCCGTTTATTGTACGGATCTTTATCGATTTTAACCTTTGGAAGCGGCTTGCTTATCATGGCATCTGTTGTGCTTCCAGTTGATCGATTAGGTGTGATTACCAGCATTCCGCGCTTTCTGTTATCAGGATTTAATGGTCTTTCTTTAATGTTCGGAATCATTCTGATGATTTTGTCCATTGAAGTGTATAAAAGAACGAAAAGATCGTACGTGCTGACAATGATCTCCTTAGCAGGCGGTTTTGTGTTTACTTTGTTAAAGGGGTTTAACCTCAGTCTGATCTTTATTTTGCCAGTCATCATGGCTGTGTTTTTCTCTCTTCGAAATCAATTTGTGAAGCAGCAGGCACCTTACTCCTTAAATCAGTTTGTGACGGCTGCCGCTGGTTATTTATTCGTGCTCTTTAACTATAATGTGATTGGCAACTTTATTTGGACAAAAATCGGGCATTTCTTGAGTAAGGATTACTTGGTGCATAATGAACGGCATATCACGATGACAAGCATGATCGCTCTCATCGGTGTACCGCTTTTCTTCTTCATTAGTAAATTGATTTTTAATAAGAAAGCCTTTCCGATTGGAGAAAAAGCAGATGATGAAAAATTAAAAACGTTTTTAGAAGAAAAGGGCGGAAATGCCCTCAGTCATCTTGGCTTTTTAGGCGACAAAAAACTATTTTTCTCAAGTGATGGAGAAGCAATGCTTCAGTTTGGGCGAATTGGCCGCTGCGTCATTGTGCTCGGAGATCCATCTGGACGTGAGGCGTCTTATCCGCTTGTACTTGAAGAGTTTTTACAGGAGACAGAAAAAGCCGGCTACCGCGTCGCTTTTTATCAAGTAGAACGAGAAGGGATGGCTCTTTATCATGACTTAGGCTTTCACTTCTTTAAGCTTGGGGAAGAAGCCATGGTCGATTTAGAAACGTTTACTCTGTCAGGTAAGAAAAAATCAAATTTACGAGCTGTGGCGAATAAATTTGAACGAGAAGGCTACACCTTTGAAATGCTGGAACCTCCCTTTTCAAATGAGTTGATCTCCACCTTAAAACAGATCTCTGACAGCTGGCTCGGAAAGAAAAAAGAAAAAGGATTTTCGCTCGGTTATTTTCAAGAAGACTATCTTCAAAAAGCACCGATTGCGATTCTAAAGGATGAGCAAGGGCAGATCATTTCCTTTGTATCATTGATGCCGATGTATCAAGAAGGGGAGATTTCCATCGATTTAATGCGTCATATGCATGATGCACCGAACGGGATGATGGATGCGCTGTTTATCCACCTGTTTCAATGGGCGAAAGAAAGAGGCTACAAATCGTTTAACATGGGAATGGCACCTTTATCGAATGTGGGGACGTTCCATCAGTCCTTTCTCACGGAGCGTTTGGCGAGTGTTATTTTCAACAATGTCAGATACATGTACAGCTTCAGCGGTTTACGGTCATTTAAACAGAAATATAAGCCTGAATGGCGCGGGAAATATTTAGCATATAAAAAGAATACGTCACTGCCTGTCACAATGGTGCTAGTCACCAAGCTGATCGGGATGGACCCAAATCGAAAGCGGCGTCCATAAACCAAAAGACCTTTACCTTTCACTAGGTGAAGGTTTTTTTAGACAAAAGAATAGCAAAAGTGGTAAAGTTGAAGGGTAAGGGGGATGTTCATATGACATTAAATGAATGGTTTACAAAGGGATTAGCTGAACGTACATATGTACACAACATGGAGAAAAACCGGGAAAATCTGCTCACGGTGTACAACCAGTATGCAATTCATCAAAAAGAAAAAGAGCTGCTTCAAAAGCTGCAAAAGAAAAAGCTCCGAGCGCTTGTCATCACAGCGGATTGGTGCGGAGATGCGATGGTCAATGTTCCGATTTTCATGCGTATTGCAAATGAAGCACTCATTGATGTGCGCTATTTCATTCGGGATGAGAATCTAGACCTGATGGATCAGTATTTAACGAACGGGACCGCAAGATCGATTCCGATTATCGTCATCATTGATCAGGACGGGAATGAAGTGGGCAAATGGGGACCTCGCTCAGCAGAAGCACAGCGCTTTGTCGATGAGAAAAAACCGGACAAAGATGCACCTGATTTTGAAGAAGCTTTTCAAGTATTTGCGAAAGAAGCCGCACATCACTATACGACCGACCGTTACTTATGGAAAGATATTGAGAAAGAAATAGTAGAAGTTTTGGCAAAAATATAAACCAAAAGACTACTTCGCCGCAATGGGAAGTAGTCTTTTTTTATCTTGTTTTTGCGTTTTACCTACAAAACCACCGCATAAAGATGTAGAAAACCGCAGAATTCTATCAAATACCGCAGAAAACCGCAAAGCACCACGATTTTCCCAACCACTTTTAGTTGAAAAACCTCATATATGCCATGAAATCAATGATTTTGCCCTTATCCAAAGGCTCATATAACGCACAACGGTTGGCTTTTTCCCAATACAAGAGGCCCAGCAACTATAGTAATCTAGTTGTAATCTCCTTTGAACGAACTAAAAAAATGACGGAAAAGGACAGGCGATCAATTTATGAAAAAAATCATTTATCTCGATCAAGAAAAAAAGAAGCTCGCTGAATCGAAAAAAAGAGAACAGCGTTCCATTAAATCACTGAGGCTGCTTGTGTTTTATGACGGACAAAGTCCTGCATGTGCAAAAATGATTGATTTATTAAGATCACTCGATTGGAAAAATCGGATTCACTTTGAATCCTTTAGACACTCGCAGCTGCTCAGGCTGAATAAAATCAGTGAAGAGAAGGCGGAAAAACGAATCGTGTCTATTTCCCTAGCCAAAAATCAAAAGAATTCAGGGATTTATACTTGGCTGCGTATGGCCTGCCATATCCCTGCTTTATGGGGAACGGTCCCATTCATCTTGCTCAGTATTTGGCTTGGCTTTGGACAGCATGCGTACGATTTCTTTGCAAAAAGACGGTATATTCATTCTGTCAAACCGGTGAACCATCATGACACAGATCAACAAGAGACCATTTAATAAATAGAAAAAGCATGACCTTCGATCGGCAGAAGGTCATGCTTTTTTGTAATAGGGAAGATATCCCGCTAAATGATCAAGAAGCTTTTTTGTATAGGACTGATACGTCTGCTCATCAAGCTCAGCACCTGCATAGGTAAGTAAGGTTCTAAGAGCAAACAAATATTCACTGTGCAGCTCATTGTGTTCAAAGTAAGGAAGGGCTGCTTCGACCAAATAGGTTTTCAAATCAAGAGGGTTTTCCTCAATCATCAATTTATAGATTTTGATCATATATAAACAGTTTGGCTGAATACGAGGCTGTTTTAACAGCTCGTGTATGTAGGGAAGTGCTTTTTTGCGGTCATATTCAGCATATAGTGTCGCAATTTCATATAGCGTTTCACAGTAACGATCTTCTATCTGTTCTTGATTAAAGTAATTGAGTGAATCTAGTAAATAAGGCACAGCTGAAGAGAAATCACCTTCACGTTTTAAGAGCACCCCGTAATAAAAATAAGCGGACATTTTAATAAAGGCATCAGGGTGAAGGGACGTGTGCAAAATCACTTCCTTTATATATTTCTTCGCAGTTTGATAGGCTTTTAGTTCAAGTGAGATCACGCCGTGAATAAGTGTACAGTGAATAATCCGCTTGAAATTGTTCTTTTGTCTATATAAATCCATCGCTTGATGTGTCGCTTCAAGCGCATCACCCAGCTGTCCCAAGTTTCCAAGTGCTTTTGCATAGTGATAATACAAATCACTTTGTTCAACTGAAGCGTAGGAAAAGCAGCTTTCAAGCTTTTTCAGTCCATCTTCAAGCTGACCAATTTTAATTTGATGAATGCCGTCAAGATATTCAAAAATTTCTTTTTCCGTTTCAATAAAGGTTTTTTCGAATTTTTTGAGCACGCGGTGTGTTTTTAAGGCAAGCGGCTGTTTATCCGTTAGTAAATAAAATTGAAATAAGGACAAATGATACTGAATGCCTAAATCGAGCGAAAAGAACTGCTCCTCGTGCTGAATGATCATTTCTGCATTTTGTTCAGCCTGATCGAGAGCATAGAAATACATATTCATTTGAAACTCATCCAAAAGTGACAGCAGATGACGCGCCTTTTGTGACAGCTTTTCTTGGCTGATGCCAAGCCGTTCAAGCAGCAGATTGATCGTATCTTGATTGGCCTCCTTTGAGCCATTTTCAATTTTACTTAAATGAGAGACAGAACAAATTCCTTCTGCCAATTCAGATTGGGTCATATTTTGTTTATAACGGTAGAGTTTAATGATTTGTCCAATATTGATTTTCATTCCATCCAGAAGCCTCCCTTCCAATCATGGTTGAAAGCCTTTTGACAAAAAAACAAGATCAGACAAAATGGGAATACTTGAAAATCATTTCATCATCTTGGCTTTTTTCTCAAAATTTGTTTAAAACGTAATATGATTGTAACATTACTTGAAAAAGTCAAACAACTATTTAGCAGACGGGGAGAAGAGATACTTGATTTGCAACTGCACACGATGACGTTTATAATGTGAATGAGAATCAATTTCAATTAAGTTGATTGAAAGGATGACATTTATGCCAGAAATGAAACAACAAACAGAAGCGTTAACGGTTCGAGACGCTGTCAGATATAGACGATCGATTCGAAAATTCAAAGACACACCGGTGACGATTGAGCAGCTTCAGCCGCTATTAGAGGATGCAGTCTATGCACCTAATCATAAAATCACGGAGCCGTGGCGCTTTTTATATGCGGTGGCGGATGAAGCCAAAGCGGCTTTTGTAGAGCGCTTCATTGCTTTCTTTCAGCGCAACAACCCAGATGCAAAAGAAGAAAAAATCAATCAATACAGAGATTACTTTTCTAAGGTTCCGGCGCTTTTACTTGTCGTGCTAAAAGAAGACGAGAACCCTGTTGTGAGAAATGATGATTTTGCCGCTGTCAGCGCGCTCATTCAAAATCTTCAGCTGCTTGCGTGGGATCAAGGGATCGGTATGGTATGGAAGAGCGGACGTATTTTATACGACAAAGGCTTTCAACAAGACATGGGATTAAAGGAAAATGAACGGTTTGCTGCGATCCTTCATATAGGTTATCCAGAAGAGGTGCCTGAGGAAAAATCACGCCAGAAAGCATCAAGTCTTCTTACTGAAATCAAATAAAAGAAAAGCAGACCGCTGAATAAGGTCTGCTTTTTTACTTATTGTTTTTTGGCGCGCTGATCGGCTGCTTTCATACGTGCCATTGCTTTTACGTCATTCGGATCTGCAAGTTCTTTGGAAAATTCAACATATTCGCCATCCGTCTCTTGTGCCGCGAGCTCGTGGTTGGATTTTTTGTGTTGTTCTTTTTTCAAAGCCTTTCCCTCCTTTACAAGATCACTTTAGTTATGTGCTTGTTGGAGGGGAATATCCGCCTTATTTGTTTCTTTTTTCTGCTGCTCTTTCCGCTTTTTTGAATTCCTGCTGATACAGGACTTCCTGGGTTTTCTTCAGCTTCGAAGTTGGCTGGTGTTCTTTTTTCTTCATCAAAATCGCCCCCTCATCTCATTTTTAATAGGATGGGTGTTTTTGACAACATTTATTCCCCAGAATGCAAAATCGCTTCTTTTAGTTCAGGGTGCAAAAAGTCATAAGAAGAGAGCAGTGCTTTTTTTGGCAGAGCACGCTGGCCTTCTAAAACAAGTAATGACATTTCACCAAGTGCCGTTTTGATCACAAAAGATGGCACCTTCAGCCAATGGGGGCGGCGTAGGGCAGTAGCAATGGTTTGTCCAAGCTGTTTCATTTGAACAGGATTCGGTGATGTCGCATTGAGCGGACCTGACAGGTCGTCATGATGAATCGCATAAGCAATGAGATGTGCCACATCCTCAACATGAACCCATGAAACCCATTGCGAGCCAGAGCCAATTGTCCCGCCGGCAAACAGCTTGTAAGGAAGTGTCATCAGCGGCAGTGTGCCTTTTTCGCCCAACACGACGCCAAAGCGTGTGTAGACCGTACGAATGCCGAGGGCTTCAATCTTTTGTCCCTCAGCCTCCCAAAGCCATGATGTATGACTTAAGAAATCAGAATCCGCAGGAGGTGATTCCTCCGTAAAATCTCCTGTTTGAGAAGTGCCATAAATCCCGACAGCACTTGCTTGAATCAGTACAGATGGTTTTGTTTCCTGCGCTTCTATAATGCGTTTTACCTCTTGTGTTGATTTGAGACGGCTGGAGAGGATGTCTTCTTTTGCCTTGTCTGTCCAGCGTGTAAAAATGGATTTTCCAGCAAGGTTAATCCATACATCGATGGCAGGCAATTCATGCTCAGGCGCAGCACCTTCGGTCAGCCACTGCACATAATGTAAATGATTTTGTTCGGATTCCTTTGGATTTCTTGTTAAAATATATAGATGATGTCCCTCAGCAGCGAGCACTTTTGTGACATGCTGGCCGATAAAACCGGTTCCTCCGGTAATGGCGATATTCAATTGACATCTCTCCTCTCATATACATACCTATATCTTTCACGATTTTGAATCAGAAGAAACATCCTGACTGTTTTGGAAAAGGAGTGATCACAGGATGCCTTATATTACAAAAATTTCTGCTCAGAAAAACAATACCGAGCGGGTCAACATCTTTCTTGATGAAAAGTACGCCTTTAGCGTTGATTTAGATGTGCTCGTCCAGCACGATTTGAAAAAAGGAAAAGAGCTTGACGAAGCAGATATCATTGAGATTCAATTCGGTGATTCAGTGAAAAAAGGATTTCAGCAGGCCGTTGATTATTTATCCTACCGCATGAGATCAGTGAAAGAAGTCACCGATTATTTAACGAAAAAAGAAATCCCTGCACCTGCTATTAGTGAAATTATACACAAATTAAAGCATTATAAGTATGTAAATGATCTTGAATTTGCAGAAGCCTATGTCAGCACCCACCGGAAAACGAACAGCAAAGGACCGTCCGTCCTAAAAAAAGAATTGAAGCTCAAGGGGATAGACGATGACACGATTGAACAGGCGCTGTCTCAATACCCTGATGATTTACAGCTGGAGGAAGCCGTAAAGCAGGTTCTCAAGCTTGTCAAAAAAGAAAAAAATCGTTCTGCAAAAGAGATCGAGCAGCGCATCAAGCTGCAGCTGCAGCGAAAGGGATTTTCGTTTGAGATCATTGATAAAGCCCTTCAAGAAGCCTATGATGGACAAGAAGAGGAAAAGGAAGAAGAAGCCCTCCTTTATATGCTGGAGAAGGCAAAACGCAAGGTAGGATATGACGGATCATTTGAAAAGAAGATGAAAGTGAAGCAATTTTTATTCAGAAAAGGCTTTGATCTCGATACAATTGATCACGTTTTAGACAAAGGGGAATGACAGATGGAAAAACGCTATAGTGAGATGACAGAATATGAATTGAAGCAGGAGATTGCCGCCCTTTCTGAAAAAGCACGAAAGGCTGAGCAGCTTGGCATTGTGAATGAATACGCAGTTTTAGAACGGAAAATCGATATGGCGAAAGCCTATTTATTAGATCCAGCCTTGATTCAAACGAAAACGACTTATCAAATCAAAGACACAGACGAAGAGTTTTATGTAGAATATCTAAATGGCGTTTTTGCGTGGGGATACAGAGTATCGGCTCCAAATAAAGAAGATGCTCTGCCGATTTCAATGCTGACGCAAAAGGACTGATCTTAGGATCAGTCCTTTTCTTTACTTCGAACGCTGTTTACGGACGTTGTTCTGAAGTACGATGTCGTGCTGCGTTTGCTGCGTTTCTCCATTGACCTGAGAGGCAGAATGCTTTGCATTTGCCCATGGTTGAGGGTAAGCGGTTGTCCTTAATTGAACAAAGTCTGCCATATACGATTTCCCATTTGAACTCATATCTCAAGCACTCCCTTTGGAAAAATTAGCGTTTCCCTGATGCCCTCATACGTTCCTGTGGACGTGTATTTGTTTCACCATTCGGCCGTTTAGACGCATAAGCATCTGTAGCGCCTGGTTCGCCTTCAAACTTGTGATTTACCTGATTTGGAAAGCCTTTTGCTTTATTACGCATACCGATTCCCTCCAAACAATACAAATCATTTGCGTCTTTTGAAGACGTAAGGGTAGTATATGAAAAAAGAAGTTTTTTTAAAAAGGCACTTTCTGCTAGATGAAGGAGGAACAGGCATGGAACAATACTTTGAGCGACTAACAGAACAACTTATGGAAAAAAACAATATGCTGACATATGACGAAGCACGTACATGGGTAGAGCTGCTTTGGAGTGATTTTGAAACGACCTATGCAAAGGCTGGCCGTAAGTATAAAGGACAGGAAACAACAGAACGAATTGTCCAAGAGTGGATCGAGAGCTACGGAGCGCAGCTGCATTTATTTCAAAATAAACAATCAAAGGCAAACGAGCATCTGCAACAAAACAATCGAGGGCTGCTTCACTAAAAAGGCTGCCCTTTCACTTCCATTCATCTTTTTCAATAAATAGGAAAATATATAAATGAACAAACAATTTTATGAAACAATACCCAGTCTGTGATCAAAATTACAGGCTTTTTACAATGATTAAACTTAAAATTACATTAAATTCATCCTGCTGAAAATCAATGGAAATAAAACTCTGATATAATGAAACGATTAAAGAGACATGTAATTTATGGATAATAAAAAAGGGTTTCGTTTTCTGACAAAAAAGGAATAATGAACATATCAGACTATGTGAAAAAAGTGAAGAGAAGGTGCGATATGGAACGGGAACTGCTCTCTGTTATAATTCCTTCTTACAATGAAGGTGAAAACATCAGACGAATCTTTGAGGCACTCGAGGAAGAGTTTCGCGATTTTCATTATGACTTTGAAATCATCTTTGTGAATGATGGAAGCAAAGACAACACGCTTCAATACATGAGAGAGCTCTCTCGAAAAAGTGCAAAGGTTAAATATATTTCCTTTTCGCGTAACTTTGGAAAGGAAGCCGCTATTTTGGCAGGTCTTGAACATGCAAAAGGAGCAGCTGCGATTATTATGGACGCCGATCTGCAGCACCCGACGTATTTAATTCAGGACTTTGTCAGGGGATATGAAGAAGGCTATCATCAAGTCATTGCCAAACGGAATCGTAAAGGTGACAGCAAGCTGCGCTCTTACCTGTCATCCATGTACTATAAGGTGATGAACAAGGTAGTAGAAGTGGACTTGCGTGATGGCGTCGGGGATTTCCGTTTAATTTCACGCCAAGCCATCGATGCATTGCTTCAGCTGAAAGAGGGGAATCGTTTTTCGAAAGGGCTTTTTTGCTGGATTGGGTTTGAAGAAAAGGTCATCTATTATGAAAATGTAGAAAGACAGCATGGTGATACAAAATGGTCACTGAAGAAATTATTTAACTATGGCATAGATGGCGTCATTTCCTTTAACAACCGCCCGCTGCGAATTTGTTTTTATACTGGCATACTGATCTTATTTCTCTCATTGATTTACATCGTGGCCACCTTTATTCAAATCGTCAGAACGGGCATTATGGTGCCGGGTTATTTTACTTTAATATCGGCTGTGCTGTTCCTCGGAGGTGTCCAGCTTTTGAGTCTAGGTGTGATTGGAGAATATATTGGCCGTATCTATTATGAAACGAAAAAGAGGCCGCATTATTTAATCCAGGAATCAAATGTGATGGAACAAGAGACAAGCTCAAAGGAACAAGACCGAGTGTTAACACAGTTATTTAAATAACGTGGAGTCAAATAACCGGCAAGCACGAATCGCTTGCTGGGTTGTTTTGTTTCAAAGAAAAGTGGATCTTTTGTGGAAAGGATTTAGATGATGAAACGTAGATGGATAATGATAGGAATGTGCCTCATTCTCGCTTTATTAGGACACTCCTTTTTCTTATATGAATATACGCAAGGCCGGTATATGACAGGAGATGGAGACGGAATCTCACAAATGCTCCCATTTAAAAAGCTGCTTTACGATGAATACGTCAAAGGGAACTTCTTTTATTCCTATCAATTCGGTCTAGGCGGCGGTACATATACGCAATTAGGTTATTATTTCACAACGTCGACTGTCTTTATGGTCACAGTCGCTGTCGTCTGGCTGATGAATGCGCTTCATTTCATCCAGTCAACGGACATTCATTTCTGGGCAAATGCCGTCATTTGGCTGAGTGTGATCAAGCTGACGCTTATTCTTTTCATCGCTTACCGTGTGCTTCTTTCAATGGTTCAGCATAGGCTGAGCGCATTAACAGGAGCCGCAATTTACGGATTGTCTATTGTGTATTTTCGGCATCAAACATTTTGGGAGTTTTTCACCGACAGTATGATGTGGCTCCCGCTGCTTGTACTTGGGGTTGAACGGATTTTCAAAACAGGTAAGCCGGCTTGGTTTATTGCGGCGTGCAGCCTGATGCTTATCAACAATTTTTACTTTGCTTATATTCATTTTATCTTTTTAGCGATCTATCTTGTCTTCAGATATATCATCAAGCTTCGAAGTGAGGAGAACGGGTGGAAGGTGTTCTGGACGCTGGCGGTCTCTACGCTGTTATCCTTTGGAATCAGTGCCGCCTTTTTTGTCCCGTCTGTCTATGGCTTTCTTAATAATATAAGGCCGCCATATGATCAATCCATACCTTGGTTTGATCTGCATGATCATCTGCTGTTTACAAGCAGGGTGTATTTATTACCTGTGATTTTTCTCATTTGTATGTTCCTCGTTCCGCTTTATCGGAACAGGTGGTTTTTCATGTTTATATCGATCAGCGTTCTGCTCATTGTTTTTCACTACAGTCCAAAGATGGCGAGCGTGTTTAATGGTTTCTCAGCACCGCAGTACAGATTTGAGTACATTCTTGCCTTTACAGTTGGAGCGGTCGCAGCCATCACCATCAAGCATTTCTCGCAAATCGAGTGGAAGTGGAAAAAGCGTGCGGTATTAGGCGCTTGGATCGTGTTTCTTCTCGCAGTCATCTTATCAGAACGAGCAAAGGGAAATATGGATGTTGTTGTATTTACAGGCATAGGACTGCTTGTGATCAGCTTGTTTTTCCTTGTGACTCATGCGGAAAAACGCCAGCACCTTCGTCTCTTTTCAGCTGTGCTCATCGTTGTCAGCTTACTGACAGCAGGCGTGTATCAGCAGGGCTACTTATCTGAAAGAAGCAATATTAAGAGCGTATCAGATACGTATCTGAATAGTGAGGCTTATGCTGGACATGAGCAAATGAAGCTCATTCAGCAGATTCAAAGCCGCTCTTCAAAAGATCCGCTTGCCCGGATTGACTGGATGAACGGCGTGCGCAACAACACCCCGTTATTTGAAGGCTTTCAAGGCATGAGTGCGTATTCAAGTATATTGAATCAGCATTTACTCAATTTCTACTGGAATGACCTGCAAATCGATATGGGACGGGAAAGTGTCAGCCGTTATGCAACAATGGGGGACAGGGCGAATTTATACAGCCTGACCTATGGAAAGTATTATATGAGAACGAGCGCGATGCCTTACTCACCGCCAGCTTATTTTAAGCCTATATTGGAAAGCGAGCATTATAAAGTGTATGAAAATACACGGCCGCTGCCATTTGCAAGAACAACAAGCACCGTTTATTCAGAAGAATCCTTAAAGGATGCCTCAGCACTTGATAGGGAGCATGCGATGCTGCAAGGTGTGGTTTTAGACAAAAAAGGAAACGCTGAAATTGAGCACGCGCCAGATCGAGTCAAGGATACAAATATTCATACGATACAAGCCATATACGAACATGGCGTGCTTGATGTATACGGAGAAACAGGCGGCCTGAATATCACGCTGCCAGATGATATGGCCCGCGCTGGGGATGTGTATGTGAGCTTTTATGTGAAGCGGACAGACCGTAACGAAGGATTTCAGTTATCTGTTGATCACTACGTCACCTCACGAAAAAGCAATACATCCATCTACAAAACAGGTGTCAATGAAGTGACGATTCGAGTCCCTGCGGAAAAAATCCTTTCCATTCGAGTACCAAAAGGGACGTATGAACTCAATCAACTGAGGCTGTATCAAGAGCCTTACCGCATCCTAGAAAAGGCATATGAAAAAGAAAAACAGGATCATGGCAGCCAGCAGGTAAAGCTCGAAAACAACCGCTTTACGATTTCATATGATAACAAACGTGGCAATGATTATATGGTTCTGCCAGTACCATATGAAAAAGGCTGGGAGCTCACGGTGAACGGAAAGCAGACCGATATTGAACAAGCCAATTACGCCTTTATCGGTTTTCCAATAGAAAAAGGCAAAAACGAGATTGTGTTAACCTACTATCCGCCTTATATCAGAATTCTCGCGTTGATTTCACTCGTCAGTTTGATTGGTGCGATCTTATATGCACGAAGAAAACACAAGAAACACCACTTTTCATCATAAGTGGTGTTTTTTTATCTTTCATCTCATACATATGTTTCTTCTTCCCATTTAATATGGTATTCGTTCATCTTTCGATCAATATCGTGTTGAATATTCATATGCTGAAATAACGCATTTAACTCTTCTGTCCTCGTTCTTCGATCCTGTTCATAATAATAGAACGCATCTCGATAATCATGATCCCTCAGCATCTTTGCTATGACCATCGCATCTTCTAGACTATATGATGCTCCTTGACCAACAAAAGGATTAGCCGTATGTACAGCATCACCTACAAGAACAACACGTCCTTTTGACCACACAGAGAGGTCCTTGATTTCATAAATACTTCTTGGGAAAAACATCTCTGTATGATCGATCATGTCAAAAAGGTGCTTCGGAATATTCCAGCCTTCCATTTGTTGATATAATAACTGTCGAATGGTTTCTTTGCTGGCTTTCTCAAAATGTTTTGCAGGTAATTTTTCAGGACGTTGCGAGAAAGCCTGCCATAAAATATTCAATTGATTTGTCGGATGCGCTTTTCCAAAAATGAATTGAAAGTGTTCATCATTGTAAAAATAACTCGTTGCCTCCTCTAAGACAAAATCCTTCACATAGGATACCCCTTGAAGTCCCCAAAAACCGCTATAGTCTAATTTAGCATTAAATGCAACCGCTTCTCTTGTTTTCGAAAAAGTCCCATCTGCTCCTATTACAATATCACCTGTTATCACAGTTTCATCTTCAAAAAGAACCTGAACGGAATGAGGCTGCTGTTTGATCGAGGTTAACTTTTTGTTGTATTTCACTTCGATTCCTTGTCGCTCAACTTCCTTTAAAAGGATGGTTATGATTTGTGCTCTCATGACGTTGATCAAAGGGGCATGATGATATTTTTCGCTATGATTGTTAAAGATTGCTTCCACTTCATTTTCACTGTTTATTTGCTGGATCCTCTTTATCACTGCTGCATTTGCTATCACTTCATTTTTACACCCGATTTCATCCAAAATCTTTACCCCATTTGGAGACAGTAAAAAACCTGCGCCTGTTTCTAATTCTTCATCTGACCTGCTTTCATAAATCGTACTTTCCATTCCAGCCTTTTTTAAAAATAAAGAAGTAGCCAATCCTGCTACACCACTGCCAATAATGATCACATTTTGAGATTTCATCATTTTTCCTCCTTCCATATAAACAGACCGGTCGGTTTATTTTAGTACAAAAAATAGGCTTTTTCATGTAGGACAGCGTATGACAATTCCCCCTTTTCATTTGGTAATTAAAGTATATGATAATATGTTATAAATGATTTCGCAAGAATGAAACTAACCAATTTCTTTTGAAAACATGAAGGGGATAACAAAATATGAACAAAGACACCGTGATAAAACACTACGAACACACCCTTGAATGGGTACTGTCACTAGCGGATGTAACAGACGAAGAATGGCGCCGCACTATTGCTGATGGAAAGTGGAGTATTGCTGAGATCATCGCACATTTCGTTCCATGGGATGAATTTATTTTACACGATCGCCTAAAGGAATTTTGGAACAATAAAGCGTTACCTCAGGCACCTGATGTGCATGAAATGAATCAGCAGTCAGCCGAAAGAGCAAGAAAGGAAGAGAGAAGCGAGACGATTGGGCGATTTATTGCTGTTAGAACAAAATTGCTTCAAGAAATGAAGAAAATCGAAGCATCTCGCTGGACTACACCCTTTCTGATCGGTCAAACCGAGCTGACGTTATCAAGTTATTTTCAAGGTTTGATTAAGCATGATCTCCATCATATGGAGCAGGTCAAACAAGCGCTCTCCACAAAAAGACGATAGCGCCTCACGAAGCTTCCTTATCAAACGAAAACGTCGCATAATCAAACAAAAAATGAAATAGCCAAAGACTAAGCGCAAATAGAATTTCTTCAGAAGTAGTCAGCAAAATGCCGTCAACCAATTCGTCTGATACATAGACAGCACCCCAAATAAACAAAAGGTGAAGTAAAACGGCATAGAAAACGATGGATCGTTTTTTGGACCGGCACTTACGAACAAACCGCATGAGCACGTGTTCCAGATGTTCAAAAGAGATACCAAGTACAACATAGATGCCCATAAACAGAAGCAGCGATAAAATCGAATGATAAAAAGCACCCGTCAAATGAAAGAACAGCACACAAAACAACAAAAATATGTAACAGACAGCCGACGCCGCCATGAGCCATTTCAGCCCTTGCCATAAAGCGTGAACAGATTGCTGCATGGGTAAACAACACTCCTTTACATGAAGATACCTGCAAAAAGGACAGCCTTTTTGCAGGAAGTCATACGTTAATCCTCTTTTTTAGGCGCAGCGATCACAGGGTGTTTTTCAGTATCAAGCAGTTTTAAGAAATCTTCGCCTTGATCTAAATGATCCAAAACAAGCTGTTTCGGTGTGACCGCAAGCCACTGATTGAGTGAAATGTCTGCATAATGATCGCTCTTAAAGATTTCTAAGAAATAAAGCGGTTCGTCTCCTGTATTTTCTACATAATGCCCCATCGCAAATGGCACATAGCCAACGTCTCCCGCCTGATAGTTGAAGGTTCTCGCATGTCCATCAGAAGCAAAGACCGTCATTCGTGCTTTTCCAGAAATAAAATATTGCCATTCATCCGTATTTGGATGCCAGTGCAGCTCTCGGATAGCACCTGGATCAACTTTCACAAGAGCGGATGCAATCGTTTTAGACGCTTTGAAATTGGTAGAGTCCGCAATCCACACTTGTCCGCCGCTTGACGTAATCGGCTCCTGTTTTAACAGCTCATATTTAAATGAATTCGGGACTTCCCCTTGCTCTGTTTTCACCTTGTCACATTCAAGGGAACCAGGAATTCCTTTTTGGAAAATATACTTTTCTTTCTCTGGCAGCTTGTCAAACTGCTCTTTTGTCATACCGAAGTTCTTAAGCACGACTTCCTCTGGCGTGTGGGCAAGCCAATCAGTTACTTGGAACGTACTATTTTCTGAGAATGACCCATCATCAAATACAAGCAAGAATTCAGCTCCCGGTTCAAGTGCTTGGATAGAGTGCGGCAGGCCAGAAGGGAAGTACCACAAATCACCCTCAGTCACATCCTCTGTAAAATTGCGCCCCTCTGCATCAACCGATGTGATCCGGGCTTCCCCATAAATCATGTACGCCCATTCCGCTTCCTTATGCCAGTGCAGCTCGCGAATCGCACCAGGCTTTAGCCGCATATTGACAGATGCAAGACTTTTAGAGATCGGCAGTTCGCGGACTGTTACCTCGCGGGCGTAGCCGCCTTTTTCTAAACGGTTGTGTGTATCAGAAAAAGAATATTTCAGATTGGAGACCGTTCCATGATCGGTTTCTGGCGGCGTGAGCATATCTGGATTTTGTCTGTCCCGCTCGAGATTACGTGGAATTTTGACCGTTGCTCCTTTTTCTCCTCGAATCGGCTGTGGTACACCATTTTGCTTTTCACTCATGATAAAATCCCCTTTCAACATCGTATTGTGTGAGGTGACAAAAGGCCTTTCATTTCGCCCTCGTTTTCATAAGGTGAAACGAATCAAGCAGATGTCAATCTGATTCATCATTTTTTTGAGCAGCGACTAATCGTTGGATGAGCTTGCTTAATTCATCAAATTTTCGTTCAAAGCGTGTCAGCAAGTACACCGTCAAAATGGCAGGGAAGCCAGCCTGACCGAGCTGCTTCAGCCATTCCTCTGAAAAAAAGGTCTCCATTTGTCTCACCTCCCAGTGGATGCTCGTCTTCTATATAAGTGGTATGAAAGGAGAAAAAGGAAAGTAGAGGGGGATAAAATGAACCATTAGACCCGTTTCACGAAGTTTACTTTTTTTAACTTTTGTCCACTTAATGCTAGTAGAGGGAACAAAGGGGAGGATGCACATGGATTATCGGCTGTTATTGAAAGCAAAATGGAAAGAGATCATTGATCACCCGCTCATTCAGCAGTTTTTAAGCAACCCGAAAAACGAGCAGCTGCTCCGGCAAGTCATGGAAGAGCCAAACGAGGAAAATGCCAAAAAACTAGATTCCGAGTTCAAACAGTTCTATTAGAAAATCCGCATCATCAAGTATATCTCCACAATGATCCGCATCTTTTCAGTCGACTTTGACAAACGAGTGAAAAAGAAGCAGCAGCGTTTTCCGCTCATACTCGATCATCCTGATACGCAAGAAGTGAAAGACCCTGTTCAAACAGATACGTATGAAGCCGTGCTCTTCAACCAGCAAGACCTAGGAGAGCACCTGCAAGATCAAACATTGTACAAGGCCTACCATCAGCTGACAGACAAACAAAAAATGGTCTTAACACAAATTTATGTCGAAGGACAGACAATGAAGGAAATAGCCGATCAGTTAGGCGAAACAAGACAAAACATCTCAAACATACACAAAAAAGCGCTCAACAAACTAAAAGAAGAAACAGGGGGAGATGTCCGTGCACGAAGACAAAATGACCAATGGAGAAATGGAAGAACTCATTGAAACCTTCACACCCATGATCAAAAAGAAACTACAAAACACGGCATATCAAGAAAGAGAAGACCTCGAACAAGAACTCTATATCAAACTCATCGAAAAAATAGACCGGCTGATTTACCAAGAAGGACCTGGATTTTGGGAGTTTATTGTGGAATATATGACGAAGTTGTAAGAGGAACTGATGGTGCGAATGTCAGGTGAACATAAAATCCCTGGAACATTCGCACCTTTTTATTCGACAAAACTGGGTAAAAATGTATATTTCATGAAGGAGAAAACAAAATTCTTTATTGAAAGTTGAGGATTTTACCTATCATTTCCTAAAAAATGTTACAATTAGGGCAGAAATCGCAGTCGCACTCTACATGAGTGCGTGGATTGAAATTTGAAAGCAACACTTCTAGTCTGTTTTGCTTTAGTCGCACTCTACATGAGTGCGTGGATTGAAATCATTATGTTTCCTGTACCTGCATAGGCGTATCCTCGTCGCACTCTACATGAGTGCGTGGATTGAAATATAATATTGCCCGATCCTGCATAGGCGTATCCTCGTCGCACTCTATATGAGTGCGTGGATTGAAATACAGTAGCCGTATTAATTACAGGTCTTATATTTGTCGCACTCTATATGAATGTGAGGAATAAAATTCTTGTCAGTAGGTAGCTTGAAAGATTTATTGACATTGCGCTTGAAATAGGTGTGAAAAACATAACTCTGTCTCAGCCATTTTATTAATGAATTCAAAGATGTTGATGAAGCAGCGAAATAAGTATGATTATCATCAGTAATAGTTTTTAATTAAATAGGATTAAGAGAGATTCGGTGCGAATGTGAGGTGAACATAAAATTCCTGAGGCATTCGCACCTTTTTATTCGACAAAAATGAGAAAAAATGTATATTTCATGAAGGAGAAAACAAAATTCTTTATTGAAAGTTGAGGATTTTACCTATCATTTCCTAAAAAATGTTACAATTAGGGCAGAAATCGCAGTCGCACTCTACATGAGTGCGTGGATTGAAATCATTATGTTTCCTGTACCTGCATAGGCGTATCCTCGTCGCACTCTACATGAGTGCGTGGATTGAAATCATTATGTTTCCTGTACCTGCATAGGCGTATCCTCGTCGCACTCTATATGAGTGCGTGGATTGAAATACAGTAGCCGTATTAATTACAGGTCTTATATTTGTCGCACTCTATATGAATGTGAGGAATAAAATTCTTGTCAGTAGGTAGCTTGAAAGATTTATTGACATTGCGCTTGAAATAGGTGTGAAAAACATAACTCTGTCTCACCCATTTTATTAATGAATTCAAAGCTGTTGATGAAACAGCGAAATAAGTATGATTATCATCAATAATAGTTTTTAATTAAATAGGATTAAGAGAGATTCGGTGCGAATGTGAGGTGAACATAAAATTCCTGAGGCATTCGCACCTTTTTATTCGACAAAACTGAGAAAAAATGTATATTATTTAGAGGTGAAAACAAAATTCCATATAGAAAATTAAGGGTTTTGGCTATCATTCCCTAAAAAATGTTATAATTAGGGCAGAAATCGCAGTCGCACTCTACATGAGTGCGTGGATTGAAATTCGCCAGCCATTTTCCCCTAATTGAGCGATCTGGTCGCACTCTACATGAGTGCGTGGATTGAAA
>NZ_ASJD01000011.1 GCF_000691165.1 Bacillus safensis FO-36b
GCCGACAACAAAAACAGAAATCTATCCGCGTGATCCAAAGCTTGAATCAGAAAAATCAGCGGTTTTGCAGAAAAAAGCAGAAGGTAACAAAGATGAGAAACACCCAGAAGTAGGCGATACCCTGCTTTATACAATTAAAACAAAAAACACGGTAGAAGACAGTCTTGTTGAAAATCTAGTGATTTCAGATCAATTACCAAAAGGGTTGAAGTATGTCACCGGGTCCCTTCAAATTGATGGGGAATCTGTCACAGATGTGAAAGACGACGATAGCGGTGACTACACAGATGGAAAGGTTACAGGTTCTTTTGGTGATGTGAAGGACACGGACTGGCATACAGTGACGTTTGAAGTGACAGTTGAAAAGGGACAGGCTGGTCAAGACATTCAAAACACAGCTGAAGTAACTGGCGAAAACACGCCGCCAGATGATCCAACAACGAAAACAGAAATTTATCCTCGTGAACCAAAACTAGCATCTGAAAAGGCTGCAAGTATTCAGAAAAAGGCAGAAGGCAACAAAGATAAAAAGACACCACAGGTAGGCGATACCCTTCTTTATACAATCAAAACAAAGAATCTTGAAGAAGACAGCATCGTCAACAATCTCGTGATTTCTGATGAACTGCCAGAAGGTCTTCAATATGTCGAAGGTTCACTAAAAGTAGATGGTCAAGCCGTCACAGATGCAAAAGATGATGACAACGGAGACTACACAAAAGGTACAGTCACCGCTCAATTCGGCGATATCAAAGAGACCGACTGGCATACAGTGCCCTTTGAAGCGAAGATTGCTAAAGGCCAATCAGGTAAAAGCATTCAAAACACAGCAAAAGTAACAGGCGATAATACACCGCCAGACGAACCAACAACCGAAACAAACATTGATCCAAGAGATCCAAAGCTTGAATCAGAAAAAACATCAGAAATCTCTCAAAAAGCAGAAGGCAATACCGATGAAAAAGAAGTACAAGTAGGCGACACCCTTCTTTACACGATCAAAACAAAAAACACGGTAGAAGACAGTGTCATCAAAGACTTAGTGATCGCAGATAAACTGCCAGAAGGTCTTGAATATGTCGAAGGGTCGTTAAAAGTAGATGGACAAGCTGCCACAGATGCAAAAGATGACGATAACGGAGATTACACAAAAGGCACAGTCACCGGTCAATTTGGCGATATCAAAGATACCGACTGGCATACAGTGACCTTTGAAGCGAAGGCTGCCAAAGGATCTGAAGGGAAAACCATTCAAAATATCGGAGTCGTGAAGGGTGAGAATGTAGATGAGCCAGACAAACCTGAAAACTCAACGACAGTAGAACCACCAAACGTGCCAGAAGTCCCAGCAAATCCAGATCAACCTTCTGAGCCACAACAGGATACACCTGGTCATCATCTTCCGAATACTGCAACAGCAATGTACAACCTTTTACTAGCAGGATTTGCCCTTGTATTAATAGGTGCATCCCTTATTGTATGGAAAAGAAGAAAAAGAAACGGATAATCGTCCATGGTTCAAAAAATCATCTCAACTCTATTGATTACAGCAGGTATTTGTCTTGTGATCATAGGATATATAAGGATCGTTGATGGACAAAGGCAAGTAGATCAATCTTTCCAGTCTGCACAAGCAGCCATTCAGCAAAAGGGGGAAACGGATTCCCCTTTTGTTCCAAAGGCTGGTGAAACCATTGGACTCTTACACATTCCAAAGTTAAACGCTGAGTTACCAATTGTAGAAGGAACAGAAGCAGAGGACTTGGCAAAGGGTGTTGGTCATTATCATGAGAGCAATTTACCAAATGAACAGGGACAAATCGTTTTATCTGGGCATCGTGATACTGTGTTTAGACGAACAGGAGAACTTGTGAAAGGGGATCAACTCGTCATTGAGCTTTCATACGGTCGGTTTACCTATGAAATTGAGAAAACAAAGATTGTAAAAAAAGATGATCAAAGTATTATTACACTACAACAGGAAAAGGAAGAACTTGTCCTGACAACATGCTATCCTTTTTCTTTCATTGGTCCTGCACCAAACAGATATATCATATATGGAAAGCGTGTTTAACCACTGGATCAGCCTGCAACTTATCCTTTCACTAACCGATTAAAGTACTTCATTCCTTGATAAAGAGGGAATTGCCTATATCTAGAGATGCAGGAGGGGGGTCAATTTGTTAAATCAAGACTATGTAAGATATATAGATAACTTTGGAAGAATTGTTCTTCCGACAGATATAAGAAAACGGCTAAAAATTCTTCCGCAAGATTTTATGGAGATTTATCGAGAAGAAGACCAAATTGTGATGAAGCCATATTGGCAGGACAAACCTTGTATCGTCACAGGGGAAGTGACAAACTCCAATAAGGTGCTATCCGGCGGGGTGGTCATCAGTCCAGAGGGAGCGAGACTGCTCCTGCAGGATTTACTGGCGCTTCGCCTGCAAAAAGAGATATAAAAAAAGGCTGTCCTCACCACGTGAGAACAGCCTTTTTTCATCATACTGGATTCAAAATCCGGTTTAAGAATTGTTTTGTTCGTTCTTCCTTTGGTCGTTTGAAGATTTCCTCTGGAGGACCTTGTTCGACGATGACGCCGCCATCAATAAAAATCACTTCGTCTGCTACTTCTTGGGCAAACTTGATTTCATGTGTGACAACCGCCATGGTCCAGCCTTCCTTCGCTAGATCCTTCATGACCTTTAAGACTTCTCCGACAAGCTCAGGGTCAAGCGCAGAGGTAGGTTCATCAAAAAGCATGAGCTCTGGCTGAATGGCAAGTGCACGGGCAATCCCGACACGCTGCTTTTGACCGCCTGAGAGCTGGAATGGATACAGATCCTTTTTATCTTCCAGACCGACCTTTTGCAAGAGCTGAATGGCTTCTTTTCGAACCGTTTCCTTTGGACGGCGCTGCACTTGGACAGGGCCTTCCATCACATTTTCAAGCACTGTACGGTGAGGAAACAGGTGATAATCCTGAAACACCATTCCTGATTTCCGGCGTAGCTTCAGCAGATCAGCTGATTTATTTTTTTTCGAAAAATCAATCGAGAAATCATCGAAGGTAAAGGAGCCGCCATTTGGTATTTCAAGTGCATTTAAACAGCGAAGCATCGTTGTTTTTCCTGAACCAGATGGACCGAGGATGGCCACAACCTGCCCTTTGTTGATCGAAAAATCAATCGACTTTAAAATCTCATTTTCACCAAAGGATTTCTTTAAGCCTTTGACTGTTAGCATGTCGTTCCCTCCTTACCTTGCGACATATCGATCAAGTCGTTTTTCAATTTGATGCTGAACGAGCGATAGAATGAAGCAGAATACCCAATAGATGAGGGCTGCTTCCATATAAATAAACAAGATCTGATCCAAGTTCGCCGCAGCAATCTCCTGTGATTTACGGAACATCTCTGCCACGAGAATTTGGGAGGCAAGGGATGTATCCTTCACCAAACTAATAAATGAATTAGAGAGCGGTGGAATCGATACACGCACAGCCTGCGGTAAAATCACGCGGACGAGCGTTTTGCGATGTGTCATCCCAATGGAATAACCTGCTTCCCATTGCCCTTTTGGAACAGACAGGACGGATGCACGGATAATTTCCGACGCATACGCACCTACGTTTAATGAAAAAGCAATAATGGCACTTGGATATGGATCCAGTGTGATATTAAATGTCGGAAAGAAATAGAAAATAATAAACAATTGCACAAAAAGCGGCGTTCCGCGAACGGCCGACACATAGATGGAGAAAATCCATCTGAGGGCTTTCATTTTAGACATTCTAGCAAGAGCTGTCACAAGCGCGATAAAAATACCAATAATAAAGGCAATGATGGCGAGGGGAATTGTATAATAAATCCCCTGCATCACCATTGGCCAAAAAGATTGCTGAAGAAGATCCCAAGGAATGACGACTCCTAGGATGTTATTTTGTAACATCTTCACCAAACCATTTCTTAGAAATCTTAGCGAGTGTACCGTCTTTTTTCATTTCTTTTAATGCGCCATTCACTTTGTCAACGACTTCGCCGCTGCCTTTTCTGAATGCGAAATACGTTTCTTGAGGATCTCCTGTTTCAAATGCAACTTTTAGGTTTTTGTTACCGCTTGTTTTCAAGTAATTCAATACAGCCAATTTGTCATTGAACGTCAGATCAGCACGTCCTTGCTGAATCAATTGAATGGATTGTGCAAGACCTTCAACGCCTTCAATCTTAGCGCCAGCATCTGTTGCTAGTTTATTGTAGTTACTTGTTAATGATTGTGCTGCTTTTTTGCCTTTCACATCAGATAGTTTCTTGATGTCGTTGTTATCTGATTTTGTCACAACAATAGCTTGAGATGTCGTATATTTATCAGAGAAATCGTATTGATTTTCACGTCCAGTTTTCCCAACTTGGTTCGCTACCACGTCAAAACGTTTTGCATTCAGTCCAGCAAACATACTGTCCCATTGTGTTTCTTTGAATTCAGGTTTTAAGTCAAGACGTTTTGCTACTTCTGTGATGACTTCTACATCATAGCCAGTTAATTTATCTGTCTTTTTGTCATGGAAGGTGAAAGGAGCATAAGTACCCTCTGTTCCGATGGTTAATACACCTTTATCCTGAATGGATTTCCAAAGGTCTCCTGATTCCTTAGACCCAGATTGTTTATTCGCGTTGTCGCTTGCACCAGATCCACATGCCGTGATCAATGCAACACAAACGCCTAAAATAATGGCAAAGAACATTTTTTTCATTTTATTCCCCACTTTTCTTGTTGGTATTTACAACATATGATCTTACAGAGAAGCAACCTAAAAGTAAAGCATTTGAAACTAGCTTGAGCGAATCTCACCAACTTTATGCCCTCAAACGGTCGAACGGACAAACGATAGAACTATACCCAAGTTAAAAGGTGAATAAAACCATACACAAGTTCAAGATGATTAAGATGATTTGATTGGTGGAACGTTAGATAAACGATTCGGGTAAAATATGCTATGATCATCCCAACGAAATTTTCCAATCGATTCAATTGACTTCTAAGAAACAAAAGGGAAGTGTGAACATTTGCATACATCGAAACAAAAACCTGTCATGATCTTAATACACGAAATGGAATAAATGATCATATGAAGAGTATGATCCATTATTTCGACAAAGCTGGATTTGAGGTTTATTGTCCTCATTTATTGGGACCGGCGAAGCACTTCCCTTATGTCAGTGAAAATGAGGCTTACGACTACTTTATGAATAAAGTTGGTTTTGATAAGCCGGTAAAGAGTGTACTGAATCTGGCAAAAGAGTTAAAGACGAAGAATGCCGCGATAGATATATTTCTGCTAGGTTTTAGTGTGGGGGCAACAATTGCCTGGCGATGCAGCCAAAATGATCAGCTGTTTAGAGGAGTTATTGGATTTTATGGTTCAAGGATCAGAGATGACGTCGATCTTGCGCCCGCCTGCAAAACGCTGTTATTTTTCCCGGAGATCGAAGCATCCTTTCATCCCAGGGAGATTGCGAGTGTTTTGGAGAAAAAGAAAAAGCTTTGCGTGACAATAGTAGAGGGAGAGCATGGATTCGCCAATCCTTATTCTGCGGCTTTTCACGCTGAATCTAAAAATCGCTGCTTTCAGGAAATAGATGAATTTATCAAAGTGTGTTTGCTAAAAGCAGAATGACTTGTGACAAAAGTGATCATAAGAACTGTCTAAAATGAGACTCGAAAAGAATGAAACGAAACCAGTGTGCAACGATAAAGTTTCATGCTGGTTTTTTTGTGCAATATTTTAGATATATGGCATCCTATCAAATGGTTTGATCCACCACATAGTTGTGCGAACATTACTAAAATAAAGACTTTGAGACAGTGACCATAGAAGGAAGCATATTTATTATAAAAGATGTATAATTAGTAGGTTGTTTTGAAAATGGAATGAATCACATGGAGACATGTTTTGATAACAGAGCATCTTAGAAGAAGGAGGGCATCATTGTGGATGTTGGACAAAATCAGCCTGAACAATTGAAAAGGGCGATGACCTCCCGCCATTTATTTATGATTTCACTTGGCGGTGTCATTGGGACAGGCTTTTTCTTAGGAACGGGCTATACGATTGGACAAGCAGGACCGGTCGGAGCCGTTCTTTCATATATTGTGGGCGGATTGATCATGTATTTAACCATGCTGTGTCTTGGGGAGCTGTCTGTTGCACTTCCTGTGTCGGGGTCGTTTCATACGTATGCGACGAAATTTGTCAGCCCGGCAGCGGGTTTTGCTGTCGGCTGGATTTATTGGCTCGGCTGGGCAGCAACGGTTGCCCTTGAGTTCTTATCAGCAGGGCAGCTGATGAGGCGCTGGCTCCCGCAAGTGGATGTGTGGATTTGGTGTCTCGTATTCGGACTCTGTCTTTTCTTATTAAATGCCCGGTCAGCGAAAGCGTTCGGGGAGTCGGAATTTTTCTTTTCTACCATTAAGATTATTGCAATTTTACTCTTTATTGGCGTAGGCGGAGCGGCGATGTTTGGGTTTATTGATACAACGAGCGGTGAACCCGCCCCTTACTTCAGCCATTTTGTGAATGACGGGCTGTTTCCAAATGGCCTGCTTGCTGTTGTGGTTACGATGATCACAGTGAATTTTTCATTTCAAGGAACAGAGCTGATCGGGATTGCGGCAGGAGAAAGTGAAAACCCTGAGAAAACCGTTCCCCGTTCGATCCATCAGACCGTATGGCGTACACTTGTCTTTTTCGTCTTATCTATTTTTGTCTTAGCGGGTATGGTGCCTTGGAAGGAAGCTAGTGTGCTGCAAAGCCCATTTGTTACTGTGTTTGAGAGAACGGGCATTCCTTTTGCGGCAGACATCATGAACTTTGTCATTATCATTGCTTTATTATCTGTTGCGAACTCTGGCTTGTATGCATCAACAAGAATGCTGTATTCCTTATCGAAGGAAGGAATGGCAGGAAAAGCATTTAGACGCGTCAATCAGCGCGGTATTCCGATGAATGCTTTACTGCTCACCTTCCTATTTACAGGGATTTCGCTGTTATCCGGCTTCTTTGCAGAGAAAACGGTATTTGCCTGGATCGTGTCCATTGCCGGCATGAGTGCCCAGACAGGCTGGATCACGATTACATTATCGCAGCTGCTTTTCCGTAGAAAATACTTGAAAGCAGGCGGAAAGCTGGAAAACTTAAAATTTAAAACGCCTCTTTATCCGGTGCTCCCGATCATTGCAATTACACTGAATACCATCGTATTGGTCAGTCTTGCCTTTGATCAAGAGCAGCGCATCGGGCTATATGTCGGCGTACCGCTTATGATCATTGGATATGTTGTCTATCACCGCTATGTGAAAAAGCATCAGGCACAAAGTGAGCCGCTGAAGCTGCAAATCAATGGAGATGACGAGATCCGGTTTTAAACCATCAAAAAGAAGCCAACCCAATCGGGAGGCTTCTTTTTTTGATTCAATGAACGCCTTTCATCGCTTTCTTAATCACTGGTGTCAGTAATAGCATCACACCGCATAAAACGATGGCAAGGAATCCGATGATACCGAAATAGACGGTTTCCGGCACTTTATCAAACAGTTTGACTACTTGCGCATTGATCGCCTGTGCCATTGCATTTGAAAGGAACCAAAGGCTCATCGTTTGCGCTGAGAAGGCAGCAGGGGCCAGCTTTGTTGTCGCTGACAGTCCAACTGGTGATAAGCAGAGCTCTCCGATCACGACGAGGAAGAAGCTCAGAACGAGCCATAATGGGCTCACAAGTGTGTTCGGACCGGACATGTATGCAGGAATGATCATGATGATGAAGGATAACCCTGCAAACAAAAGACCGAGTGAGAATTTAATCGGGGTAGACGGCTGTTTCTTCCCAAGTCTGACCCATAACCAAGCAAACACTGGGGACAGCAGCACAATAAAGATTGGGTTCAATGATTGGAACCATGAAGACGCTAGTGTCATCCCAAGGAAATTCAAGTTTGTTCGTTGATCTGCATATGTCGCTAAAATGTTTGAGCCCTGCTCTTGAATCGCCCAGAACATCACGGCAGCAAGGAACAATGGAATATAAGCGAGAACCCTGGATTGCTCCACTGCGCTCGTCTTTTTACTGAAATACATGACAATGAAATAAACAATTGGAATGAGTACACCAAGGGCACTGACAAACCAAGTGAATAGATTAATTGTGAGTGCGCCTGTTTGAATGCCAATGACAGCAAAAATCGCAAGCAAAATCACAACCAATGAACCGTAAATTTTGAAGTTCTTACGTTCGGCAGCTGATAATGGATTGGTCACATAAGTGCCGGCAAGACCAAGGTTCGGTTTTTTTGTGACGACAAATGTAATGAGTCCAACAAGCATCCCAACGGCAGCGAGTGAGAACCCGAGGTGGAAATTCACTTTTTGACCGAGTGTTCCGACAATTAATGGGGAGATAAAGCCACCCATGTTGATCCCCATGTAGAAAATACTAAATCCAGAGTCCCTGCGCGGGTCTGTTTTTGTATACAGGTCGCCAACAATGTTTGAAACGTTTGGCTTGAGAAGACCTGTCCCGATAATAATCAGTCCCATACTAATAAAGAGCGCTGTTGCTCCGCTTGGCAAAGCCAAAATCACGTGGCCAAGCATAATGAAAACTCCGCCATAAAAGACCGTACTGGATGATCCAAATACCCGGTCGGCGAGCCATCCGCCAATCACTCCTGACATATAGACAAGCGCACCGTAGACAGACATGATCGAATTGGCTGTCGTCTGATCAAAGCCTAGACCGCCTTTTGTCACCTCTGTGTACATATAATAAATAAGCAGTGCACGCATGCCATAATAGGAGAAACGCTCCCAAAATTCAGTGAAAAACAGGGTGTAAAGTCCTTTAGGATGTCCAAAAAACCCTTTTTGAGGAACACTTTTAACAATTTTATCGTGGTCAATTGTAGACATGGCATAGATCCTTTCTTAAAAAAAGAGATATGAGAAAAATGATATTCTTGTATAGTTCTTGTGTCAATATAAAACTATTCTAAAACAGGAAAATGTTAGTTCAATAGGCGTAAAGACTCAAAAAATTAAAAAATTCATTGAAGTAAAAATTATCGGAAAGTTATTCCTGAAGAATTTATTTAAAATTTGAAGCAATGTACAAGCAAACCTTTGACACATGCATAGGATGACGAGAGAACATGTGTGAAAAGGAGTGATTTAGGTTGGGGGAATTGAATGAAGCTGATCTAAAAAAACCTGTTGTCAATGTACTAGATTTTGGCGTAATTGCTGATGGGAAAACGGATTGTACAGCTAAGATTAATGAATGTTTAGAATGGACAAAAGCACAGGGGTATTCCCATGTCTGGCTGCCGAGCGGCACGTATTTAATCGATGCGGTGTACAGAGGTGATTCATTTTTTCCTTTTCGAGGTGCGGGTATACGGGTGCCAAGTCATATATGCATTGAGATGGCGTCAGACGCTGTAATAAAGGTAAAACCAAATGATTCATGGGGGTATGCAGCCTTTTATATAGGAAAGGTTCAGCATGTGACCATCCGAGGCGGGCGTATTGAAGGGGATCGTCATGAGCATGTATACAAGCTGCTCCCCGCTGAACGAAGAACCCATGAATGGGGCTTTGGGATATGTATTGAAGGTGCCTCACATGTGGAGGTGAATCATGTCCAAATAAAAAATTGTACGGGAGACGGCATCATTGTCAGTCCCCATGGTTTATTGACAGAGGGTGAACCTTACTCTCCTGCTTCATCTATTGATATTTCTGGCTGCACCATCACAGATTCGAGACGAAACAATATTTCGATTACAGGCTGTGATGGGGTTATTGTGGAGGACTGTCTCTTGGAAAGAGCAGGAGTAAATGGGGTCGAGCCAAGAATGGGTATTGATATTGAAGGCTATGGAGAAAATGCCGTTAATATGGAGGAGCCTTTGAATATTCAGATTCGCAACAACATCGTCAGAGGAGGTGCTGCAAGCTCCATCTATAACTTTAACGGCTATGGTGTGATCATTGAAGGCAATCATACAGATAGCAGTATCTCCTATGGCTTCTCCACCGAAACGATCATTGCCAACAATTTGATTCGTGCAGTAGGAGGAGGTGTGACAAAAGCAGGGATTACGAGCTTAGGCGTCTCACTTGGCCAAACGGAAAACAATGTGATGATTATTGGCAATATGATTGAGGGGTTTGAAAAAGGAATTGATGTGAGAGGAGACAGCGTTCACATTACAGGCAATAAGATTAGTCTTTTTGAAGATGCGGCTGTGTCCGTTTATATGGCGAATCGTATTCTAATAGAAGGAAACCATATTGAATCAGGAACGAATACCGGAAAAAGAAGCGCCTCGCTGCGTATCTATCAATCGGATAGTGTCGTCTTTTCAAACAATACGGTCTACTCTGTTATCGATGCGGCCGTGGTGAGAGGAACGAATATTCTCATCCAGCACAATCAATTCAAAGAATTCAGCAGAGGAATCTGGGTGCAGGAAGGGGAAGCTGGGCTCAACGGCAACCACTTTATTCAAGAAGGACACCCGGAGCTAGATTCTTCGTATACGATCAGTGTCACAGGAAATGCAAAGGCTTTCATCTGGCAAAATCGCTTTAAGCACTATCAAAACTACGCTGTATACAGCAGCACGACGGGGGCATTGGAAATTAAAGATAATTCCTTTGAAGAAACATCCTTATATGTGGTGATGTATATTAAAAATGGTTCACCACAAATTGGAGATAACCGTTTCTATTTAAATCGATCGATTGGACAGCCGACGGCGATCTTTATTGACCAGGCCGCCTCAGCCCGTGTGCTGCGCAATAACATCATCAATATTTCTCCTCAAAAAGCAATTGCCGTCCGCACCGCCAATTCCACTCATTCTGTCATCGCTCACAACATGCTGGAGCGTAGTCAACTGGTGACACATACCACAGACAGGCTCATCGGAAATATTGAGATTGATACACCGTCATGAGTGTTTGAAATCCCTTATTTTGGAGGTTCAGAAGGCGGTTGACAATCCTGTAAAAAGGGCATATAGTAATAATTATTTTTCATTTTTCGCAACATTTGCCCTTTTTTTTATTAATAAAACCGATTAATTCAATCAGAAAAATGTATCTAAGGACTTCGGTTTGATACATTTAGGATATAGAAAGGATGAAGAACAAGTGTCACAGCCGAAAAGGAAGCTCAAGCTAGGCGTATTCATCGCAGGAACTGGACATCACGTTGCCTCTTGGAGACATCCGAATGCAGTACCAGACGCAGCCATGAATCTAGATTATTTTAAACAATTAGCGAAAAAGGCAGAGGAAGGAAAGCTGGATTTGCTCTTTTTAGCCGACAGTTTATCCATTAATCAAACCTCTCATCCGAACGTATTAACAAGATTTGAACCGCTCACGCTACTTTCATCTATTGCTGAGTCTACTTCAACCATTGGTTTAGCAGCAACAGCTTCCACTACATACAGTGAGCCTTTCCATATTGCAAGGCAGTTTGCTTCCCTTGATCATTTATCAGGCGGAAGAGCGGCATGGAATGTGGTCACATCTTCTATTGAAGAAACAGCGAAAAATTTTAGCGGAGAAGAGCATTTAGCACACCATAAACGATATGAGCGGGCAGAAGAGTTCGTCGAGGTCGTCAAAGGTCTCTGGGATTCTTGGGAGGAAGACGCCCTTGTCAGAAACAAGGAAACGGGAGAATTCTTCGAATCTAGTAAGCTTCATGAGCTCCAGCACAAAGGTGAGTTCTTCTCAGTAAGAGGTCCTCTCAACGTATCACGCACGCCGCAAGGGCAGCCCGTGATCATTCAAGCAGGATCTTCTGAAGATGGCCAAAAGCTTGCAGCAAAAACAGCAGAGCTCATTTTCACTGCACAAAACGATCTCGATAAAGCGAAGGAATTTTATCAAAGCTTGAAGGGGAAAGTAGAGGCTGCTGGCCGTGCTAGAGAGGACGTCAGCATCATGCCGGGTATCTTTCCAATCATTGCTGATACAGAGGAAGAAGCCCAAGCGAAATATGAAGAATTACAGGAGCTGATTGTTCCTGAGATTGGACTGAGCATTCTGCAAAATTACTTAGGCGGGATTGATCTGTCTCAGTATCCTTTAGACGGACCGCTTCCAGAGATTGATCCGAGCACGTCAAATGCGGTGAAAAGCCGTTTTGATCTCGTGATGAATATGGCGAGAAAGGATAACCTGACCATTCGCCAGCTTTATCAATCGGTTGCCGGCTCACGCGGTCATAATATTTTCATTGGAACGCCGCAGCAGCTGGCAGATGTGATGGAAACATGGCTTCGTGAAGAAGCAGCAGACGGCTTTAATGTCATGCCGCCGCTCTTGCCAGAAGGGCTGGATGTGTTCGTAGACCGCGTCGTCCCAATCCTTCAGGAGCGAGGCTTATTCAAAACCGATTACACAGGACAAACCTTACGAGAAAATCTTGGATTAACAGAGCCAAAAAATCGCTACACGACATAAGGGTGAGGTGACTAACGTTGGGATACACGTTTCGTCTGGCAACAGAGGCAGATATAGAGGCGCTGCTTGAACTGACAACAAGAGCATACGAGCCAATTCGTGAGCTAGGCATCCAGTTCCAAGCAGCACATGCCGATTTCGCTCTCGTTCAGAAAAATGTACAAAAGAATCTTTGCTATGTGATGGAAGAAAACGGAGAGCTTCTATCCACCTTATCACTCCGTATGCCTTGGGGAGAGCAGCCAGGACCGTTCGGCGTCCCTCATATCTGGTGGTTTGCCTCAGAACCAGCCGCCAAAAAAGGCACAGGCTCAGCCTTGCTGGAATGGGTGGAAACCGAAGTGCTAAGGGATACACTGAAGGTGCCGTACGTGTCGCTCGGTACAGCTGATAAGCATCCATGGCTGATAGAGATGTATGAGCGTAAAGGCTATGTCAGAGCAGGAGAAAAAGATTTAGGCAAAGGTCATATCACGGTTTATTTCAAAAAACAATTAAGATCAGATATCACACAACCATAAGAGGAAGAAGGGTTTACAAACATGAAAAACAAAAAGTGGCTAGTCGTTCTATTTGCAGCAATGCTGGCAGTTTTAGCAGCTTGCGGCGGCAATCAGAGTGAAGGCAAAGACGAAAAAGTGTTAAAAGTAGGCGCTACAGGACAAAGCTATCCGTTTGCTTATAAAGACAATGGCAAGCTTGTCGGATTCGATGTTGAAGTAACAGAAGCCATTGCGAAAAAGCTTGGCTACAAACTAGACTGGCAGCTGAGTGAATTCAGCGGACTGATGGGACAGCTGACGTCTGGTAAGCTCGATACAGTGTCAAACCAAGTTGCCATCACAGACGAGCGTAAACAAACATTTAACTTTACAGATACGTACGCTTACGCAGGAACACAAATCATCGTGAAAAAAGACAACAACGACATCAAAGGTCTTGACGATTTAAAAGGAAAAACAGTGGCGGCGGTTCTTGGCTCTAACCATGCTAAAAACTTAGAGAGCAAAGACCCGGACAAGAAAATTAAGATTAAAACATATGAAACGCAAGACGGCGTATTAAATGAAGTGGCAAATGGCCGCGTAGATGCTTATGTCAACGGACGAAGTGTATTACTTGCTCAAATTGAAAAAACAGGTCTGCCGCTGAAAATCGTAGGCAACCCAATTGTATATGAAGAAGTAGGCTACCCATTTGCGAAAGATAAAAAGCATGACAAACTAAGAGAAGAATTTAACAAAGCCATCAAAGAATTAAGAGAAGACGGGACACTTAAGAAATTGTCTGAGAAATACTTCAAAGACGATGTCACAGTGCCAATTAAAAAATAAAGACAGCGGCGGTGAAGAGCAGACATGAACAAAATTGATTGGCAGTATATGGTGACGGTGTTTCCGACATTGCTTCAATACTTGCCGATAACGATCTTCATGGCGATTGTCTCCATGGTATTTGCCATTATTATTGGTGTGGTATTCGCTCTCATTACGAAAAACCGGATACCTGTTTTATACCAATTTGCCAAGCTGTATATTTCTTTCTTCAGAGCGGTTCCAACCTTGGTTCAGCTCTTTCTCATTTATTTTGGTCTCCCGCAGCTATTCCCTGCGATGACCTCAATGGATGCTTTAACAGCGGTCATTATCGGATTAAGTATTAAAAACTCAGCATACTTAGCAGAAATTTTCAGAGCGGCTCTGAACTCAGTGGATGAAGGGCAGCTTGAGGCATGCTTATCTGTCGGTATGACAAGATGGCAGTCTTACATTAGAATTATTTTCCCGCAGGCCATCAGAAATGCAATTCCAGCGACGGGGAATACCTTTATCGGTCTTTTAAAAGAAACATCTCTTGCCTTTACGATTGGTGTGGCAGAAATGTTTGCACAAGGGAAGATGATTGCATCGGCGAACTATAAATACTTTGAAACCTATTTAGCCGTAGGGATCGTGTATTGGGTGATGACGATCATTTATAGCTTCCTGCAGGACCTGTTTGAACGAAAAATCAGCAAACCTTACCGGAATTAAGGAGGTGTGGACATGATCAAGCTCACCAATTTGAAGAAATCATTCGGCGACCTTGTCGTCTTAGACGGAATCAATCTCGACGTGAAAAAAGGGCAGGTTGTGGCCATTATCGGACCTTCTGGCTCCGGTAAATCCACTTTGCTGCGCTGTTTAAATTTATTAGAAACGCCTGATGAAGGCACGATTGAAATTGGCGATGCGAGGCTCGATGCGTCCAAATATTCACGTAAAGAAGCCCATCACCTGCGTCAACAAACGGCCATGGTGTTTCAAAACTATAATTTATTTAAAAACAAGACAGCACTGCAAAACATAACAGAATCATTGCTTGTGACGAAAAAAATGACGAAGCAGCAGGCGAATGAAATCGGTATGAAACTGCTGAAGCAGGTAGGGTTAGAACAAAAGGCTGACAGCTATCCAGTCACGTTATCTGGCGGACAGCAGCAGCGAATTGGGATTGCCCGCGCGTTAGCGGTTGATCCACATGCGATTTTGCTGGATGAACCAACGTCTGCGCTTGACCCAGAGCTTGTCTCAGGTGTGCTTCAAGTCATTAAATCCATTGCGATCCAAGAAACAACGATGATCATCGTCACACATGAAATGGCGTTTGCAAGAGAAGTGGCAGACCATGTGATTTTCATGGCGGATGGTCATATTATCGAGCAGGGGACGCCAACTGAGCTATTTGATGAAACGAAGAATGAACGGACGAAACGATTTATCCAAAAAGAAGCAGCGGCTGAAGAAGCATAAGCTGCTTTTTATTCTTTAGAGGGGTGAGTGTCTAGTGAAATCAATAGGAAATGAAGATTTAAACAAACGTTTGATTCATATTCGCCGAGCGCTTCATGAGCATCCAGAGCTGGCGTTTGAAGAATATGAAACGACAAAGAAACTGCGCCGCTGGTTAGAAGAAGAAGGGATTACTGTGCTTGATATCCCGGCACTTCAAACAGGTGTTGTCTGTGAAATCAAGGGAGAACAAGAGGGACCGACGATTGCTCTGAGAGCCGATATTGATGCACTTCCGATTGAAGAGGCATCTGGCGAACCATTTTCTTCAAAGGTACCGGGTAAAATGCATGCATGCGGTCATGATTTCCATACAGCTTCTATTTTTGGTTCGGCTCTTTTATTAAAAGAGCGGAAACACGAAATCAGAGGAACGGTCCGTATTTTGTTCCAGCCGGCTGAGGAAGTTGCTCAAGGGGCGAAACACGTCATAGAGGCAGGCGTTTTAGATGGAGTCGATGCAATTTTCGGTATGCACAACAAACCTGACCTGCCAGTTGGCACGATTGGCATTAGAGAAAAAGCATTGATGGCGAGTGTGGACCGGTTTGAAATCGATATTAAAGGAACGGGTGGCCACGCCGGTATTCCAAATCACACGGTAGACCCCATTGCCATCAGCGGGCAGATCACAAGCGCCCTTCAGCAAATCGTCAGCCGCCGCATCAGCTCCTTGCATCATGCGGTTGTCAGTATCACACGCATCCAAGGCGGTACATCATGGAATGTCATACCCGACCGTGTTGAGATGGAAGGAACCGTTCGGACGTTTGAGCCTGAAGTAAGAGCGATGATTCCGGAGCTTATGAAACAAATCGTCAGCGGGATTGCAGAAGGTTTTGGAGCAGAGGCTGAAGTGAGATGGCATCCTTATTTGCCTTCTGTCATGAATGATGAGCGTCTGACAAAGGTGGTTGAAGAAACGGCTGGCTCGCTTGACTTACATGTTGTGCAGGCAGAGCAGTCACCGGGCGGAGAAGATTTTGCTCTTTATCAAGAACGCATTCCAGGATTTTTTGTATGGATGGGGACTAGTGGAACGAGGGAGTGGCATCACCCTGCGTTTACATTAAATGAAGACGCACTTCCAGTTTCCGCTGCCTTCTTTGCTGAGCTTGCCGTTCGGGCATTGGAGTCTCGATCATGGAATTAACAAAACAACTGGCAGAAGCAGTGCTTTCTGCTGATCCGCTTCAAGATGAACGGGCCATTCAAATGGCGAGAAATGCACTGTTAGACGCTGCGGCATCAGCGCTTGCTGCGAAAGGGGATGAAGGGATTCAGAAGCTGATTCAGGTTGTTGAACAGGAAGGCGGAACCGCTCAGATTCCTGTCATTGGACAAGGAAAGAAGGTGAGCCGCCAATCCGCAGCGATGCTGAACGGCTACCTCATCCATGCCCTTGATTATGATGATGTTCACTCAGATGTGAGAGGACATCCGAGCGCGGTCATCATTCCAGCGCTGCTATCACAGCTGACAGACGGCAAAGGGTATGGCGAGCGGTTTTTAGCTGCCTACATCACAGGTGTTGAAGTGATGGCAAGACTTGGCGAATCGATCGGCAAGGCGCATTATGAGCGGGGCTGGCATAATACAGGAACACTCGGAGCCATTGCGGCAGTGTGTGCGATTGGTTATTTGAAACAGGTCACACGAGAAGAACTGATGAAAGCAATCGGCTTTGCCGGAGCGCAATCAGCCGGAATGCGGAAGCAATTTGGCTCTGATATGAAACCATTACAAGCCGGCTTAGCTGCTAAAACAGCCGTTTGGTCTATGGACTTAGCTTGTTCAGGTTTTGGCGGGAATGACTCGGTTCTTGATGGCGCACTTGGTTTCTTTTCACTCTATGGAGATCTGGAACTTGCGGAAAGCCGTTTACTAGAGGGCTATGGTTCTACATGGCGTATCGTTTCACCGGGGCTGTGGTTCAAAGTATATCCATTCTGCTCAGCAGCCCACCATGCAGCAGATGCGATCCAATCTTTAACGAAAGAGCGGGCTTTCTTGCCGGAGCAGGTGAAACAGATCGATGTCATATTCCCGCCAGGCGGAGATGCAGCACTTATTGAGCAGACACCTTTGACTGGAGAAGAAGGACGTTTCAGTGTCGAATACGTCATCGCACTGGCAGTGTTTGGACAGACGCTTACGCTGGATGCCTTTACGAAAAAAACCATTCCATCAGACATGCGGACATGGATGAAGCGGGTAAGCAGAGGATATGATCAAACGATTGTACCTCATTCCGATGCTGTTCCAAAAGGCCGCTTTACGATTGTGAAGCTCACCTTATCTGACGGCACCACCATCAGCAAACGTGTTGATGTTCCGCAGGGAGCACCCGGACACGCGCTATCGACAGATGATATCATGAAAAAATTAAACAGTGTGACAGACGATTCTCATGCCCAGCTTATGCGGCAGGCAGTAGAAGAGGGGAACGATTCTTCCTTTTTGCAGCTTTTGGTATGATCACGAATGAGGCTCATCCATCGGGATGAGCCTCAGCGTGTAGACAAACCCTCGCATTCGTTGTCAGTCCGCGTGCCGGTGCTCACGAATGTTTCATTCGCTCCGCTCCGGTACTCGTCCATCCTAGACTGCAAAGGTTTTCTATCACGCTGAAAAGAAGACAAAGAGCTAAAATAGAGATCATTTTAGCTCTTTGTCAACAATCTGAGGCTCATCCATTGAGATGAGCCTTTCTTTATGGAGTCACAAAATCATAATTTATTCATTCTTGGTAAACGTCAATCCAATATGAGCAAGTGCCTGTGGTAAGTCTTTCCGGATGGTGATGTCTTTAAACGATATATTGGATTGAATCGCACTTAAAGCAAGGTCTTGCTTAATGCCCGTTAAAACTGCCGAAATTCCTAAAAGTCTCAGTGTTTGTGCATAGCTGACCAAATATTGAATGCTTTGTTCATTCAGGCTTTTTGTTCCCGATACATCAATGACCAAATGAGAGAGCGACAGCCTGTAGCTTTCCTGTAAAATGGTTTCCAAAATATGCTGAGCACGTGTCTCTTCGATATCACCAAGCAGAGGAAGCACGGCGACACCATCAACAACAGGTACGATCGGTACAGACAATTGCTTAATCTGCCGGTTAGCACGGTCTAGTTCGAGAACGTAGCTTAATAAAGAAGCCATCGTTTCAAACATATACACATGCTCTTCTGTGAACTGCTTCGGCCTCAAATCAAGTCCACAAATCGTCCCGTAGTTCGTCCCATCTGTAAAATCAATGGGAACCCCAATAAACGAGCCGCTTTGAAGGTGTTTCGTGACCTCTAAGTATTTAGAACGGTCATCCCTCGAAATGTCAGGGATCACAAGTGTATCCTGATGATCGACCGCCAGTTTGCAAAATGTTTTTTCGTAAGGAAGTTCTTCTCCTTCTTCAAGAAGCTGCTCGTCATGATTTAGCACCTTTACAATCTGATTGGTGTTTTGATCATTTTTAGCAATAAACAGTGTATTCACATCAATGAATTGACTCATCATGTTTAAAATACTAGTAGAAGCATCATGAAAATTGCGAAACTGTTTTAATAGTTGTTGACGAGGCATTGTTTTAGGACTCCTTGTAGCTCCGAACATAGGCCGGAACGTATAGTTGATGTGTCTCTATCATACAAAATCAAACAAGAAATAGATACACTTTAATGCGCAAAAACACTCTGATCGTCGAGATGAAAAAGACTGCCGATCCAAAGATCTGGCAGTCTGCTGATTAAAGAGAGACAGGGACAGTAGACATGGAGAAAAATTCCTCATACAAGGCTTGGACAGCTTCTTTTTCTTGCGCCGCTTTGACGCCAAACATCATGCTGACCTCTGAAGAGCCTTGATTGATCATTTCAATATTGACCTTCGCTTTTGACAGCGCCTTTGCCGCTCTTGCTGTTGTGCCAACATTATGACGCATCGCTTCTCCTACAACCATAATCAGCGAGAGATTTCGCTCTAAAACGACCTCATCTGCATCAAGCACGAGCTTCAAGCGGTCTAGCAGCTCCTCTTCAATATGCTGCTCCTCCAGCTGATCCTGCCGTAAAATAATGGTCATATCATCAATGCCAGAAGGTACGTGCTCATACGTAAGCCCGTATTCCTCTAATGTTTGCAGCACCTTACGTCCAAAACCAACTTCTCTGTTCATCAAATATTTACTAATGTAAATGCTGCAAAATCCATTGTCTGAGGCAATTCCAACAACAGGTCCATTTGTATGATCCCGCTGATTTACGATTTTTGTCCCTTTTGCCGACGGGTTGTTGGTGTTTTTAATCTGAACTGGAATACCTGCACGGAAGGCAGGAATAAGTGCTTCATCATGGAACACAGAAAAACCAGCATAGGACAGCTCGCGCATTTCCCGGTATGTCAGCTCTGTAATCTCTTTCGGTTCATGAACGATTGTTGGATTGACGGCATAGACAGCATCGACATCTGTAAAGTTTTCATATACATCTGCCTTCAAACCGTTCGCCAAAATGGAGCCGGTAATATCGGAGCCGCTTCGCGAAAAGGTGACGATGTCTCCCGCTAGACTAAAGCCAAAAAAGCCAGGGAATATAATAATGCCAGAGCGCTCTCTTAATTTGTACAAATGATCATAAGACTCCGGCAGGACTTGCGCTTGGCCAGGCTCATCGCTCACGAACAAACCAGCTTCCTTTGGATTCACATAATGAGCTTCAACACCCTGGTGGCGGAAATAGGCGGCAATGAGCTTAGCGTTATTGTCTTCACCGCTTGCTTTAATGGCATCAAGATAGCACTCAGGGCGGGATGAATCAGCCTGTAATAATGTGTCTAGATCTTGCCTGATGGTATCGATAATGTCTTGACCTAATCCGAGTTCATCCGCTATTGAGGCATACCTCTCGATGACTGCTTCCTTTAAATCATGTGCTTCGCCTAAACGTAAATATTGTTCACCGCAGCTAATTAATAGATCGGTGACCTTCGTATCCGTTGAATGCCGTTTTCCTGGTGCGGAAACAACGACTGCTTTTCGAGCTGGATCTGCTGTTACAATGTCAAATACCTTTTGCAGCTGCTTGCCAGATGCAAGTGAACTGCCACCAAATTTAACGACCTTCAATGCATACATCTCCTATAGTAAAAATTTTCTCACAAATTGAATAGTTCCTATTATCAACTCTTTTCCTTAAATTATCAAGGTTTTTCTTTACTAGAAATACAAATGTGTTTTCAGAGAGGACGATATTGTATGAGTATATGAAAAAAGAGCCGGCCATATGCCGAGCTCTTTTTCTTATGAAGAAGACGAGGAGGAAGATAGCTCCTGCTTCATCACTTTATTCTCACGTTTTTTTTCCTTTAAGAAAAAGGAGAGGACGAGTCCAATGACCGCAATCACACCAGAAATGAAGAATGACGTATTCATTCCATGAACGGCCGATTTTAATGGATTGGCCAATTCTGCATTTGCAGCAGAGGTGCTCATGATGGAAACAAGCACAGCCGTTCCAATGGAACCGCCTATTTGTCTCATCGTGTTATTCATCGCTGTCCCATGAGGGATCAAATGAGGCGGTAAAGAGTTAATACCTGCGGTTGTCAACGGCATCATGATCATCCCAACCCCAATTAAGCGAAGCGTGTAGGCGACCGTAATGAGGGCGATTGATGAATCAAGGGTGAGCAGCATAAACGGCAGGGTGGTAACGGTGAGTATCGTAAAACCGCCTAATGCCAGCCCTTTTCCGCCGACTTTATCAAAAATCCGTCCAATAATCGGTGACAGGAGTCCCATGAAGAGAGCACCTGGCAATAAGATAAGCCCTGTATCAAGTGCAGACAGCCCTCTGACATTCTGCGTATAAAGCGGCAGAATCGTCTCTGTACCAATCAATAAAGCAAAGACAAGCATCCCAAGGAAGGTTGTTAAGCTAAAGATCGCAAATTTAAATACACCAAACTCAAGCATCGGTCTTGTTAAGTTCGACTGGCGCAGGATAAAGAAGAACAAGCTCACAGCGCCGACAATCAGCGAAATGAGAACAGTCGCACTCGTCCATCCATACGTGCCGACACTAGAAAATCCATAAAGCAGCCCGCCGAAACCGAACGATGACAAGATGACAGATAAGACATCAATACGTGTCTCTCTTTGCTGCGTCACATTTTTCATTAAGAAGAAAGCAAGAATGAGATCAATGATACCGATTGGCAGAACAATATAGAACAAGAACTTCCAGCTGAAGGAGTCGACAATCCAGCCGCCAAGTGTTGGCCCAAGTGCAGGTGCGAACGAAATGACAAGTCCGACCATGCCCATTGCCTGCCCGCGTTTTTCTTTCGGGAAAATGGTTAAAAAGATCGTTTGCATCAGCGGCATTAAAATCCCTGCACCGGCTGCCTGCACGATACGCGCAGCAAGTAACACCGGGAAATTTGTTGCAAATGAAGCAAGAATTGTACCGGCTGTAAAGATGCTAAGTGCCGTTAAAACTAAAGAACGGCTTGAAAATTTCTCAATGAGGAAAGCCGTAATAGGGATGAGAATCCCGTTTGTCAGCATAAAGGCTGTTGTAAGCCACTGTCCTTTGCTGACCTCAATATTGAAATCTTCCATGATATGCGGGATTGCTGGAATGAGAAGCGTTTGGTTTAAAATCGCAACGAATGCCCCAACGAGGAAAATCCCAACAATCACAGATCGATTATACGATGTAGTTGATTGGTTCATGTTATCCCTTCTTTATCTATAAAATGATGTTTTTGAGCTGTGACACGTTTTGTGATAAAACGCTGTTTTTGCCTAAATAATCGAGCAGTGAGCTGACTAAAAAGGTTCTCGGTTCATTCTTTGATAATTCTTGATTGAGCAGCTCATACGCAGAGAGGAGATCGTCTTTTTCTTCTCCGTTTGACAGTGCGTGAAGCTCTTGTTTGATCTTCGTTAAGTACGAGATGACAAGTTTTTCTTCATCATATCCGTCCTGTGAGGAAAACAAATAAGATTCCATCAGCTGATCTGTTAACACAGGCTCAATTGAGCAAGGTTTTTTCGATACACGGTCCATCACACCGATAATCATCTCGGCAGCATTTTCTAATTTGATGTTCTTGTGCTCAATCGCCAGCATTAAGATGAATTCTCTCATTAATCCATTGAGAACAATCACGAGATCCCAGACATAAGGAGCGACAGATTCACCATATGTGCTCAAAATTATGTCTCTGTGCCGCTGCATGATAATGGAGCGTGTCTCGCGTAAGTGTTTAATGACAATAGGCGAATGCTGAGAAAAAGCTTCAAAGGACAGCATGTTCAAAAATTTATGATTCTCTTTAAACTCTTCAAGCTCAAGCTTGATCTTCTTTGTGAATTTTTCCTTTTTGGACAGCGTCGTTTCTGAATGAATGATGCGGGAAATCTCTCTCATTTTGCGCTGATTGTATTTAATCAGTTCTAATAGAAGAGCTTCCTTTGAATCAAACAGTTTATAAATAGACGCTTTTGATATTTTACAGGCATCGGCAATTGACTGCATGGAGACACTCATATAGCCTTTTTGAGAAAATAATTTCTTTGAAACCCGCAAAATCTCTTCTTGCTTTTCGTTCATCTTCATAAGTCCTTTCCGAATCGGCGAAACCATAGGGTCACAATGGAAACCGAGTGGTCACTTTTGCTATGATAACAAAACCAATGCCCTAAGACAAGAAAATGAACTTAAAAAAATACCCGTCTGCATGACAGGTATTTTATCCTTCCGCATGTGCGGTATATATTTTTGTTTTGCCGTGAAGTTCGATGACCAAAATGTCTTTCTTCAAAGCAGTCTCATTACTCATAGACGTTTGTGAAGCCATATCGTTACTTGACCGTCAGCTTCAGGTGAATGAGATTGTATGTTGGCACAAAATACGATACATTTATTGTATGACGAATCCAAACCATCCAAATAAAGAAGATATGAGACTGATTTCTGTGCTGCACGCATTGGCTGATCCAATCCGGTTAGAAATTGTCCGCTGCTTAGCAGAGGCGGGGGAGAGGACATGCGGCACGTATGAGATGAATATTGCCAAATCCACGCTTTCCCATCACTTCAAAGTGCTGAGGGAGGCAGGCGTCGTGAAAGTGAGAATTGACGGGAAGCACCGTTACTATTCTTTAAGAAAAGAAGACATCGAGACCGCTTTTCCTGGACTCATGTCATCGATTCTAGCTATAGATAAAAAGCGGTGGTAAGCCAGCTGTCTGTGAAGGGCAGCTGGCTGTTTTATTTCCCGAAAATGGCGTCATACAGCCGTTTTACTGCCGGCTGAATATCCTCTTGCTTCATATGTGAGAAGCCGAGGACGAGCGGAACAAAGCCTGGCTGATGCCCCGGCAATTGCTCATCAAGGGTAAAGCGATCCATTCCGTACATTTTCAGCTTTCTTTCTTTCGCTCGCTGTAAAATCTCATGCTGCGTTCGATTTGAGCGAAACTCTGCAATAAAATGAAGCCCGGCATTTTCCCCAATAATCCGCACATTGTCAGCAAAAACCGTATTGAGCTCTTCAATGAGCTGCTTCCGTTTTTCCTCATATAAACCATTCATTCGTTTAATATGCCGTTGATACGCCCCATCTTTTATAAAATGAAGAAGGGTGTATTGTGTAAAAAGATTAGCTGTTTGAATGAAAAAATGCTGTTCCTCCTTATAGCGTCTCAATAAATGCTGAGGCAGCACCATATAGCTTAGCCGCAAGCCGGGCAGCAATGATTTTGAAAAGGTGCCCATATAAATGACTTTGTCATATCGGTCAAGACTTTGCAGCGCCGGAATGCTGTCTGTGCCATATTTAAATTCACTGTCATAATCATCCTCAATGATATAACGGTCTGGCTGATCAGCTGCCCAGTTTAACAGCTGAATACGCCGGGAAATCGGCATAATCACCCCTGTTGGAAATTGATGTGAAGGGGTAATGATCAACACATTCGGCTGTTTTTTATGAATGTCGCTCATCCGCACACCTTTTTGGTCAATGCCAATCGTTTCAATTTGGTGATGATTGTTTTTCAGCATTTGATAGAGCCTGCGGTAGCCGGGGTTTTCTAGCCCGTATACTTGATCGGCTGGAAGAATGCTTGATAACGAATGGATCAGTGACTGTGTGCCTGCACTTAAAATGAGCTGTTCCGGATAGCATTTGACTCCTCGCGCAAGTCCGATCAATCGGGCAATCGTTTCCCTCAGCTCATACACACCTTGTGGATGCGGAAGCTCACCGAAGGCATCTTGGTGGAGATGGATCGCCTTTTGTTCACTTTTCAGCCAGCTTTTAAATGGAAAGTTCGCTGTATCGACGGAGATATGTGAAAAGGAATACCAGTCGTCTCGTGCAATCGGTTCTTCCTTTAAATCTACAGGAAGAGAAGAGGATTTTAGCTGACCAGATTCATGAAACGTTTCTAGTGATTCCACGAAAAACCCTTTGCGTTCAACCGAATATAAATATCCCTCGGCAAGCAGCTGCTGATAGGCGCCATTCACTGAATTAACGCTGACGTTTAGTGCACCCGCTAACTCTCGTTTGGACGGTAATTGATCATGCGGCTGAAGGTTGCGGTTTAAGATTTCCCCTTTAATTTTCGTATAAATTTGATGATAAATATATCCGTTTTGCCCTGTTTGATCTAGTTGAATTGTCAGCATCTCATCATTCCATCCTCTCTGGTACCATGAAAAAAATGATATTGGTACTTTCTATCATACCAAAAAATATTCAGAATAATAAAAAAGGATATAAAGGGGATGGATGACAATGAGTCAAACGACAACAAACCGTTTTTCAACCGAAGAATGGCAGGGAAAAAGAGATCAATACGTCGCAAGAGGCGTGAGTAATGGCAACCGTCATCTTGCAGCGAAGGGGAAAGGAGCCGAGCTGTTCGATATCGATGGGAACCGATTTATCGATTTTGCAGGCGCCATTGGCACATTAAACGTAGGACATTCACATCCAAAGGTTGTTGAAGCGGTCAAAGCACAGGCAGAGAGCCTGATTCACCCAGGATTCAACGTGATGATGTACGAATCGTATATCGAATTGGCAGAGAAGCTGTGCCATCTCACACCAGGGGATCATGATAAGAAAGCCATTTTTCTTAATTCAGGTGCAGAAGCTGTTGAAAATGCGGTGAAAATTGCACGTAAATATACGAAAAGACAGGCTGTTGTGTCGTTTACAAGAGGTTTTCACGGCAGAACGAATATGACAATGAGCATGACGAGCAAGGTCAAGCCGTATAAATTTGGCTTCGGGCCATTCGCATCTGAGGTGTACCAAGCACCGTACCCTTATTACTATCAAAAACCTGAAGGATTAAGCGATGCTGCTTACGACGAGTACATCATTGATCAATTCAATCAATTCTTCGTCGCAGCCGTTGCACCAGAAACCGTTGCTTGTGTGGTCATGGAACCAGTCCAAGGGGAGGGCGGATTCATTGTGCCATCGAAGCGCTTCGTTCAGCATGTCGCTTCCTTCTGTCAGCAGCACGGGATTGTCTTTGTTGCAGATGAAATCCAAACCGGTTTTGCAAGAACAGGGAAATACTTTGCGATTGAGCACTTTGATGTGGTACCGGACTTAATTACTGTGTCAAAATCTCTTGCAGCTGGCTTACCGCTGAGCGGAGTCGTTGGCAGAAAAGAACTGCTTGATGCGGCAGATCCAGGGGAGCTTGGGGGAACATATGCAGGAAGTCCGTTAGGCTGTGTAGCTGCACTGGCTGTCCTTGATATCATTGAAACAGAACAACTGAATCAACGATCTGAACATATTGGACAAGTCATTGAGGACAAAGCCAATGAATGGAGAACAGCGTATCCATTCATTGGGGAAGTTCGCCGGTTAGGGGCAATGGCGGCAATTGAAATTGTGGAAGATCAAACAACGCGTACACCAGATAAGAAAAGAGCCGCAGCGATTGTAGCATATGCAAATGAGCACGGGCTGCTTCTTTTAACGGCAGGGATTAATGGGAATATCATTCGCTTCTTAACACCACTTGTCATCACAGATGAGCTGCTTCACGAAGGACTAGGGATCATCGAGGACGCCTTCAAAGCACGCTAAACAACAAAGGGGGATGGTTGTATGCAAAAACAACAAATGGCAAAAACCATGTCGCAGTCTGACGTACTGTTTTTGTCCATTGGTGCAATGCTTGGCTGGGGCTGGGTTGTACTTTCGGGAGATTGGATTTTAACAGCTGGATTTTTAGGCAGTGTGATTGCTTTCGTTATAGGCGGTATTCTCGTCATCTTTATCGGACTTACGTATGCTGAGCTTTCGTCTGCGATTCCAGAGACAGGCGGAGGGCTCGTTTTTGTCCAGCGGGCATTTGGGATGAAAGCAGCGTTCGTCTCAGCATGGGGCGTATTATTTGGTTATGTGTCTGTGATTACGTTTGAAGCTGTCGCTTTGCCGACCGTCATTGATTATGTGATTCCAACACAGCATGCTGGCTTCTTATGGAATATAGGGGGATGGGACGTTTATTTCACGTGGGTATTGATTGGATCTGGCGGTGCATTGTTTTTAACAGCGCTGAATTACATTGGGGCGAAGCCTGCTGCCATTTTTCAGTCCGTGTTCACAGTGGCGATTATTCTGACAGGTTTTCTCCTTTTAGGCGGCGCAACATTTAATGGAGATTTTGCAAACCTAGAGCCTATGTTTCAAGGTGGTGTTGGCGGTCTTATGGCGGTGTTAGTCATGATTCCCTTTTTATTCGTTGGGTTTGATGTCATTCCGCAAGTAGCGGCGGAGATTAACGCACCAAAAAAAATTATTGGGAGAATCTTGATTATTTCCATCGTGAGTGCGGTCATTTTTTATCTGCTTATTGTTTTTGGGGTAGCTGCTGGAATGTCAAAGGGACAGCTTGAAGCCTCTTCATTAGCAACAGCAGATGCGATGGTTCAGCTTCTCGGTCATCAAGCGTTTGGAACAGTGCTGGTTATTGGCGGTGTAGCAGGGATTGTGACGAGCTGGAATGCTTTTATTATCGGTGCAAGCCGTATTCTATATGCTATGGCGGAAAGAGGTATGATTTCCAAATGGTTTGCGTATATTCATCCAAAGTATAAAACACCGACAAATGCCATTTTATTTCTTGGAGCTTTAGCTTTTTTCGCTCCATTACTAGGGCGCCCTGCCCTCGTATGGATTGTCAATGCGGGCGGTGTCGGAATCATCGTCGGGTACTTAATCGTGTCCATTGCCTTTATGAGACTTCGGAAAACAGAACCTGAGCTGGAGCGTCCATATCGCATAAAATATTGGCGGACGACAGGTGTTTTAGCTATCGGACTGAGTCTTCTTTTCCTTTCATTTTACTTTCCAGGAATGCCGGCCTCCTTATCTTGGCCAGCTGAATGGATATTGCTTTTAGGTTGGGTACTCATTGGGTATATACTATATGTAATGAATCCAAGAACGAAGGAGACGATAGAGCATGACAAACGAACTCAAAGTGTATAATCCTGCAACAGGAGAAGAAATTGCTTCAGTTGCTCAGCATACAAAAGAACAGATCCAAGACACAATTTCCCGCTCACATATAGCATTCAAATCATGGGCAAAAACGTCAGCACATGAACGTGCCAATATCATTCGCAAGTGGTTTGATCTGATGATTGAGCATAAAGAGAGGCTTGCAAAAATCATCACAGAAGAAAACGGAAAGCCGTATCAAGAAGCATTAGGAGAAATCGTCTATGCGGCTGGTTATATTGAATGGTACGCAGAAGAAGCAAAGCGAATCTACGGCAGAACCATCCCGTCACATACGACGAACAAACGCCTTTTCGTCACAAAACAGCCAGTTGGTCCTGTTGCTGCCATTACTCCGTGGAATTTCCCTGCGGCGATGATTACGAGAAAGGCAGCTCCTGCGCTTGCAGCAGGCTGTACGTTTATTGTAAAACCTGCTGAAGACACACCGCTGACAGCTATAGAACTAGTAAAATTAGGTCATGAAGCCGGCATTCCAGAGGATGCACTGCAATGGGTTGTGGGAGATGGCAAAGAAGTGGGTGAAATCTTCACAGATAGTCCATTGATTCGAAAAATCACGTTTACAGGCTCAACGCCCGTCGGGAAGCACCTGATCAAAAACAGTGCCAGTACAGTCAAACACGTATCAATGGAGCTTGGCGGTCATGCTCCGCTCATCGTAGACAAGGATGCGAATCTTGAACTAGCTGTCAAACAAGCAGTGGCATCTAAGTTTCGGAACGCAGGGCAAACCTGTGTCTGTGCCAACCGCTTAATTGTGCATGAAGACATTCATGAAGCATTTGCGCAAAGATTCAGCAAAGAAGTAGAAAAGCTGAAAGTAGGAAATGGCTTTGAAGAAGGCACATCCATCGGTCCAATTATCAACAAGCGCGGTTTTGATAAAATTGTCGGCCAAATTCAAGATGCAGTGGATAAAGGGGCGAAAGTTCTTGTCGGCGGCGATACGCATTTCGACGATGACAAATCATATTATTTTGTCCAGCCAACGGTTCTTACACATGTGGACCCTTCGATGAACATTATGCATGAAGAGACCTTTGGTCCAGTGGCACCTATTACGACATTCAAAACGTTAGACGAGGCAATTGAATTAGCCAACGATACACCTTTTGGCCTTGCAGCTTATTTCTTTACAGAAAATTATCGGAACGGACTCTACATTTCAGAACATCTCGATTATGGGATCATTGGCTGGAATGATGGCGGTCCATCGGCTGTCCAAGCACCTTTTGGCGGTATGAAAGAAAGCGGAATTGGGCGAGAAGGCGGCATCGAAGGGATCGAGCCTTATTTAGAAACAAAATATGTATCCATTGGTTTAGACGAATAAACGTGAAAAAGACTGTCAGAGGAATCTCGGCAGTCTTTTTTATGTTATACAGCAGGCGGGAAAAGCTGATCCACCGTTTCTTTCGTTTCTTTCAAAATTTCATGTATGTAATCTGCAGATGCCTGCTCCATGCTGCTGAACAAAAGCCGTTCGACAGGCTGAACGCCAATAAAATTGAAGACTTCAGTATCGGTTGTCATGTGATGGGAGGAGGTGGAAATCTTATTGGAATTAAGAAAAGTCCTCGGTGCATCGTGGGTGTTGATAATGACACCTTTTTTGTGCCGAAGCAGATTTTCAATCTCTCCATCCTCACTGATCTGATAAGCAAAACCTTCAGAAAAGACGCGTTCTACATATCCTTTTAGCATAGCCGGCAAGCCTGTCCACCATATTGGAAAAATAAACGTCAGCACATCCGCTTGCTGAATCAGCGTCTGCTCTCTTTGAATAGCGATTGGGACATCACCGCATTTGATGGCAGCCTTTTCTGCAATGGTGAGCTCTGGCGAAAAACCTAGGGCATAGACATCACGAACAGTCACTTTATGACCATTGTTCAATAGAGTGCTCACAACAAGATCTAATAAGGTTTGATTTAAGCTTTGCTGGGGATGAGCAAATATGATTACATGGTTCATCTCATAGCCTCCTATGTGGTCATCTGTCTCATTATGTCACGCGGCATTATCCTATTCAATCCTATATTGGTAATAACAAGTTGGGAAAATGGAAAATAATTGATCGTCATAAAAGTAAACAGTGCGATTTGTACATGTGTAAAGGAAGAAAAAGCGATCGTTTCTAAGAAAACGATCGCTCATACAGCTTTTATTTCTTTCTAAAAGCAAGTCCAAGTGCTATCAGTGCCACGACTAGAGCAGCAATGGACAGACCAAGGACAAGTGGTGAGGAAGAAGCAGTGGCTGTTTCAGAGGCCTTTTCTTCTATTGGTTTTTCCTGGCCATGTGAATCCGTTACAGTATTAGATGCCACAATGTTTGTGATGGAATGAGGTTTATCAGCATCTTTATCGCCAGTCCATTCAACGACTGTTCCATCCTTATAATATTGATACGCATCCCAAGCAGCTTCCCCTGCTTTTTCAGGGTTTTTCGCTACAAAAACGAATTGCTGGAATTGTCCAGCAAGCACACCTTTACCTGTTGCTTCCCAAGTCACTCTTGTTACCTTGCCATCTTTCTCTTCAGTTGATGTTTTCCAGCCAGGTACTGGCTCATATTGCTGGAATTCTACGCCTTTAGGAATTGTCACGACAACCTTAGTCGTCGGGCTGTCACTCTCAGAAGGAACCTTTAATGTATAGGTCTCCCAAGCATTTGTCGCAGATGTATCAGGCTTGACTGTTACGTGCGCACTCACAGGAATCGCCAATAAAAATGAAGCGAGAAGCATTGGTAATAAAGCTTTAACGTATTTTTTCATATGTGATAACTCCTTTTAGTTTCTTCTAATAAATGTGGTATCGATATTCTTAAAAGAACCAGTTAACGCATGGATTTCAATTTTCCATGTGCCTTTTTCATTTAATAAGAGATTTTCAGCAGAGAAATGACCATTTTTTAATCGTTTCAGCTGAAATTCACTCGGTGTCTCATCACCGAATAAAGCCACCTTATGGATCTTGGCTGTTACAGATTGAATATCAGTGATCGTTTCGCCATTCTTCTTTGTAAATGCCACTTCGAATGAGTTTTTCCCCGGGGCATTCGGAGTAATGCTCAAGGACACAATATCACGATGCTCGACCTGATTTGCGCCAAAGAAGGGCTCTGGTGCAGGCGGAGGAGGGCTCGGAATATTGGTAAAGACAGCCGTTAATAACAAAATGGCGATCCCGAACATCCATTCAGCTCGTAAGGAAATGCTGCGTTTCTGCTTCTTTTCCCATCTCAGCATCAAGTAATGCATAAGCCCAAGAAGGCCCATGATGATAAATAAACCAAGCTTGATTAAAAAGGTGCGTCCGTATGCTGATTGGAAAAGAGCGTCAAACGATTGCAAAATAAAGATCGCATTCACAAATCCTGAAAACACAATGAGTCCAACAGAGAGCAGTGCCCAAGGATGAAATGCTGCTAGCGTACTCCGAATGAGCGGCTGATCTTCATTTGGCAGTTTCCTCATTAATAGAAGGACAATGGCTGTTAAACCACCGACCCAAATCGAAGCAGAGACGAGATGGATGAAATCAAGTGATGTTGTGAGTATTTTATTGTCTGTTGCGGCTGGATGTCCGATTTGTGCCTTCAGCCAAAGAAGCACTATGAAGAGAAGCAGTGGAAACAGCCAAACTCGAAAAGAAGAGAAATCCCCTTTTCTCACCGCCACAATCGTCCAGATGGTGAGAAGAACAAATGACGCCATAAGCATCATCCAAAGACTACCGCCAGAAGTGGACGCAATCGTTTCTTGTAAAAGCGAAGGCTGAAATGCCCCCCAAAAGGACACGTCTGCCGCTGATTTTGTCTGAATCGGCAGCTGGAACACAAGTGCTCCGCCCATCATGATCAATGACACGGTCAAAAGCCGCTTCATTCGTTTCTCCAATACAGGTGAAATCGTATTCTTAAACCAAAGCAGTCCAAACAAAATGGTCCCAAGGAATAAGCTGAATGACGTATAAAGAAAGGCTTTATCAATAGTTGAAGCCATATCTATGGATTCATCTGTTTGGCCTTGCTCTAATTGGTCAAAACCGCCATCCGCTTTTCCAATACTAAACGGAATCATGCCAGAGACAGAGTGTCCGTCCGCTGATACCGCATTCCACTGAATGGTGTAAATCCCTTTTGGTAAATTCTTTTTTAAAGCTGCTTCCATGATCTTTTGATCTTTAATGACCGTATCTCCTTTATCCACACGATCACCTTTTGCATTTAACACCTTAATGGCATGAAAGCCGCTTTCAATTCCTTCACTAAATGTGATCGAGACTGAAGGAGGCTGCTGATCCAGCTCTTCATTTGCTGCTGGGTTCGAGCTCACGACGTATGCGTGAGCGAATGCTTCCTTTGGAATGAAAAAAGCGAACATGACCATAAGAAGCAGAAGCCACTTACTATTTTTAAACAAGGTGAATAACCGCCTTTCTACCTATGAAAATGTCTCATGTATCAGAAAGAAAGCGGCAGTAAACTGTGAGTCACAGAAAAAACCGCTCTTCCTATTGTACCGCCCTCTTTAAAAGGTAAACGAAACAAACAGCAAGATGGTTCACTTTTTCTGTGTCATGTCTGCGCAGACATTTCTTAATTGAATAGGTTTGATCAATTATAAGCCTATTCGATTTAAGAAGAGGAAACAAGAAGAGACCATTTGAAAGTTGTGAAATTCCCATGAATTTTGTTTCAAAACAACGGCAGATCAACCTTTTCGCTCCTTTTGTATTGGGATCTGAAGGTATTTTCACATCATTTTTCAATTTTGTCACACACTATGTGACAAAGTGACATTTAGTTTCAATTGAAGAGAAAGTGAAAGCGTTTTACGATAGGCATAAGGGCTTCACTGAATCTTGTTCTTATATCTTTTGACCTATAAAGCCCTAAATAAAGGGAGAGAAGAAAGGAGTTTTCATAGATGCAGGAAAAAAGCGGATTTCGAGTAAAAGTACAGCGCTTTGGAAGCTATTTAAGCGGTATGATCATGCCGAATATTGGAGCGTTTATCGCTTGGGGACTCATCACCGCATTATTCATTCCAAGTGGTTATTTTCCAAATGAACAATTAAATACACTTGTTGGTCCAATGATCAACTACTTGCTGCCGCTCTTAATCGGTTACACAGGCGGGAAGCTCGTATATGACCATCGAGGCGGGGTACTCGGTGCAACCGCTACGATTGGGGTTATTGTCGGTTCGGACATCCCAATGTTTTTAGGCGCAATGATCATGGGACCGCTTGGCGGTTATCTCATTAAGAAAATCGACCAGCTGTTTAAAGACCGAATCAAATCAGGTTTTGAAATGCTGATTAATAACTTTAGTGCAGGTATTCTAGGTGCCATTTTAGTCGCCATTGCTTTCTACGCAATCGGCCCAGTGGTACTAGGTCTGAATAAAGCCCTTGCGGCAGGTGTAGATATCATTGTCAATGCACATTTACTTCCGCTGGCAAGTATCTTCATTGAACCAGCGAAAGTATTGTTCTTAAACAATGCAATTAACCAAGGAATTTTAGGTCCATTAGGGGTGGAGCAAGCGGCGAAGACAGGCCAGTCCGTTCTGTTCTTGCTTGAAACAAACCCAGGACCAGGTCTAGGTGTTCTTCTAGCCTACATGTTCTTTGGGAGAGGGACTGCAAAGCAGTCTGCACCGGGTGCGATTGTCATTCAATTTTTAGGGGGAATCCATGAGATTTACTTCCCATACATCTTAATGAAGCCAAAGCTCATTTTGGCGGTTATTGCTGGGGGAGCAAGCGGCGTTCTGACCTTTACACTGTTAAATGCAGGCTTAAAGGCTGTGCCGTCACCAGGAAGTATCATCGCTCTTATGCTCATGTCACCAAAAGGCGGCCACCTTGCTGTTCTAGCAGGTGTTGTCGTGGCAGCTGTTGTATCGTTCCTTGTCGCTTCTGTCATTTTGAAAGCGTCTAAAGCAGTGGACGAAGACTTAACAGCAGCAACTGAAAAAATGCAAGACATGAAAGGCAAGAAAAGTGCAGCAGCAGCTGCTCTTACAGCACAAAAAGAAGGTGCTGAAGCAAGCGAGCAAGCAGCATCTCCAGATGAAATCAATCCAGATAACGTGAACAAAATCATCTTTGCCTGTGATGCAGGAATGGGCTCAAGTGCGATGGGTGCGTCCGTTTTAAAGAATAAAGTCAAAAAGGCAGAGCTAGATATTGATGTAACAAATACATCCATCAGCAACATCCCAGATGATGCCGATGTGGTCTTTACTCATAAAGATTTAACAGATAGAGCCAAGGCAAAACTGCCAGGAGCTGTCCATATCTCAGTTGATAATTTCTTAAACAGCCCGAAATACGATGAGCTGATTGAGAAATTGAAAAAATAACATGACGAAACGGGTTGAGTCCAATTTTTCCTAATTGAACTCCCCGTTTTGGTTGTTTTCTGATTTTCCATTCTAAAAAAGGTGTGTGATCTTTCATGAAACAAGTACTTTCAAAAGACAATATTTTTCTAAACGAACAAGCGGGCTCTAAAGAAGAAGCCATTAAAAAAGCAGGCGAAGTCTTAGTGGCAAACGGTTATGTCACAAGTGATTATGTGGACAAAATGTTTGAAAGAGAAAATATTTCTTCTACATTTATGGGCAACGGAATTGCCATTCCTCATGGAACAGAGGATGCGAAAGCGGCTGTCCTTCATTCAGGAATTTCCATTATCCAAATTCCAGATGGCGTTGAATATGGCGAGGGGAATATTGCCAAAGTTGTATTTGGTATCGCTGGTAAAAATAATGAGCATCTCGATATTCTTTCTCAAATTGCGATTGTCTGTTCAGAGGAAGAAAACGTAGAGCGTATCATTCATGCAAAGGATCAGGATGAACTGATCGCCATCTTTAACGAGGTGAACTAACATGAAGGCACTTCATTTTGGAGCAGGCAATATTGGCAGAGGATTTATCGGATCTTTGTTAAAAGCATCAGGCTTTGAGCTCGTTTTTACCGATGTAAATGAAGCGGTGATCAACGAGCTGAATGAAAAAAAAGAATACACAGTGGAACTCGCAGCTCCAGGGCAGCAGCAAGAAGTAGTCGGTCCAGTGTCCGCTATCAATTCCGCAAAAGATCCAGCTGCATTAACTGAGGCAGTTGCAACAGCTGACCTCATTACAACAGCTGTTGGACCAGCTGTTTTGAACATCATTGCTTCATCGATTGCTGAAGGTTTAAAACAGAAAAAGTCTGATCATATCATCAACATTGTGGCGTGTGAAAATATGATTGGCGGCAGCTCTCATTTAAAGGAAGCTGTTTTCTCTCATCTAACAGCTGATGAACAAGAAGCGCTGTCACACACAGTTGGTTTTCCAAACGCTGCGGTTGACCGCATTGTCCCCATTCAGCACCATGAGGACATTTTGAAAGTATCAGTCGAGCCATTTTTCGAGTGGGTCATTGATGAGACAGGCTTTATTGGAGACGTTCCTCAGATCGATGGAGCGACCTTTGTACAAGATTTAACGCCTTATATTGAGCGTAAGCTCTTTACTGTCAACACAGGACATGCACTAGCTGCTTATGTCGGGTACGAAAAAGGCGTTCAAACGATTAAAGAAGCTGTCGATACACCAGAGATTCGTCAAGTGGTCGAAGGTGCACTACACGAAACGGGCAGTTATTTAATCGACACCTATGGCTTTCAAAAAGAAGAACATGATGCGTATATTCAAAAAATCATCAAACGATTTGAAAATGCCTTTATCTCTGATGAAGTCACGCGCGTCGCACGTTCTCCGCTTAGAAAGCTTGGAGCAAATGACCGTTTAATCGGTCCAGCGAAAAAAATCAGACAGCCACAGTATTTAATTAAAGGCATTGTGGCAGCTTTGGCTTACGACTTTACTGAAGACGAAGAAGCTGTTCGTCTGCAGGCATTAAGAAAAGAAAAAGGCATTGAAGGTGTGCTGGAAGAGGTATGTGGACTCTCACCATCAGACGATCTTTATCAAGCCATTCTGAAAGAAACAGCTCGATAATGAGAAAAAATCCCTTTCCAACGTGCGAAAGGGATTTTTTCTATGACTTTTTTAATACTTTTCCCTGCTTGACGATATATAAAGTAAGGGGGAATTTGTACATGAAAAAGAAAGCGTTTGCGTCAAGAAGTGTCTTTTTTCAATTAATGTCTGCCATTATCGTGATCACGATTTTAACGGGCGGACTAGTTGGAACAACAGGGTATTTGTTAGCGAAACATGTCTTAATTGATGCAGGGAAAGCAGATTTAAAGCACATCGTCAGCGGAGCGATGGCCACACTTGAACAGTTGAATAACCGTGTGGAGAAAAAAGAACTGACGCTTGAGCAGGCGCAAGAACAAGCCCGGCTTTACTTGAGCGGGCCCAAAAATGACAACGGGAAGGGATACCAATCTCAAAAATCAGATTTTATCTATAAAAATAAAGGCTATCTGATCGCTTATGGCACTGACTATTCTACCCAGGTTCATCCGGTCAACGACATCGGCGTCATTCCAGATAACACGACCAATCGTCAAAAAATGGTCGCTGGCGCCAATGCAAAAGGTGAGGATGCACACTATGTGACCTATATGGATAAGGACGATGCAACGGGCGAAGAAAAAGAAAAGCTCGCCTATATGAGCCAGTTTACACCGTGGAATTGGAGTGTAGGTATCGCTGTTTTCCAGGACGAATTTTATAAAGAATTAGAGCAGATGAAGCTCTATATTATTCTCATTACAGCGGGTGTCGCCCTTCTGAGTCTAGGCGTCTTTTATTTAGCTGCTCGAGGAAAAGTCAGACTGCTGAAGCAAGTCACTGCTGCTTCAAAGGAAATTGCGGCGGGGAATATTGAACGCACGAGTTTAAAGGAAACAACGGATGAAATCGGACAGCTGGCAAAAGGCTTTAACCATATGTCAGGAGAGCTCAGAACGCTGGTGAGCGGTTTACAGGAAACGAGCAGTCAGCTTGTTGAATCAGCGACAGATTTATCGGCGATATCTGAAGAAACCTCAGCCAGCAGTGAAGAAATTGGACGAGCCATCGGAGACATTTCGACTGGAACACTTCATCAAGCATCTGATCTTGAAGAAGCCAATCAACAAATGACCCAGTTTAATCAATCGATTGAGAATGTCAAAGAACAGAGTGATCAAATTAAACGGATTTCCGACCAATCGAGTCAATCATCACAGCAGGGCCAGCAAATCGTACAGCAATTAAAACAATCGAATGAACAATCGATTCAGGCTTCTCAAGGCATTAGAGCAGGAATCGAGCAGTTAAGTACAAAAGTACAGGATATCTCTCAAATCACAGATACGATTGAGAGCATTTCAAATGAGACGAATTTACTGGCACTGAATGCAAGTATTGAGGCAGCACGTGCAGGAGAGCATGGCAAAGGCTTCTCAGTTGTGGCGAGTGAAGTGCGGAATTTAGCTGAACAGACAAAGCAATCAGCCGTTCAAATTCAGCAAATGATTCAAGGCATTAAAGAAGAAACGACGGCAACAGCCGGCATCATGTCGAGCACAATGGATCGTTTTGCCGAGCTGGATGAAGCAGTGCATAAAACAGAACATGAATTCAATGCCATCTCTACATTGATTTCACAAACCATCGTTGAAACAAACGCGATGGCAAAAGAGCTGAATACACTGCTGGAGCAAAACGACCTCATCACAAAAGCCATGCACGGCGCAGCACATGTTTCTCAAGAAAATGCGGCGGCGATCGAAGAAATTACTGCATCCACAGACGAACAAGTGACAGCCATTTCTAATGTGGCAAAAGCAGCAGAAAGACTTAATGAGCTTAGCATGCGATTGAATCAGGACATTGCGCGTTATCGTCTGTAAATCAAAGAGGACCGGATGATTTCCGGTCCTGTTGATTAAGAAGATTTTTTAATAATGATAAATGTTATAACAGAAGAGATTATGGAAATAACAGTGTAACAAACTACCCAAAATAAAAAAGAGAAGTTTCCTTCTGCTAAAGTAAACCAAAACACCAAACTTAAGACAAGAGAAACAAGAGGAGAAATCCATATGTTTCTAAAGATACGTGTACCTAATATTCCAATTAGAATCGACAATATTGGCAAGACGAAAATAATTAATAAAACAATAGATCCCACTAGGTTATCCCCCTTATTACTGAATTAATTCAAGTCGTCCCGTTTCCCAATCTTTTTTTGAGTGAATATCGATGGAATTAGTTAATGTTCCCTTCTTTAAATTATATATATCTACATGTCCTATCACATTTTGTTTTTTTTGAGTAGGATACTTGAAAAACGCATACATATTATCTTTAGAGTATTGAATGTTTTGGAGATATTGTTCTTCTTTTGTATCTTTCATAACAAAAGATTTTATTAACTTAAAATTTTTATCATAGATTAATACTTTGCCCTCAGAGGATGGGATAGCAATATTACCATCATGGAGTAATTCAATTTGTGTTGGAGAAAAAGATTTTTGATTAATTGTAATTTCTTTTTTTATTTTTAAATTAGACTTATTAATTAATAAAATTTTAGATTCTTCATTTTGGTTAACCGTATCGGTTAGGGCTAAAGCTATTGTATCAGAGTCTAACTCTTTAAATGCATCTTTTTCGTTACCTTCAATAAAATAAATCTGTTTATTTGGAATACGTTTATCCGAAATAATTTTATTGTTATTTGGATCAAGAACTTTTATGGATAAGTATTCATCGTCATAGTTGGAAAGTATATAAAATTTCCCATCTATTAACCTTGCAGAGTTGAGCATCCCCTTTAACTTTATATGTTGTTTTTTATCATCGTTGTTGTCTGTCCAATAAATAAATTCGCTCTCATACCCTTTATCTGTATAACCGATATTTATATCTTTAAAAACGTATGAGTTGCTAGCATTAATAAAGAAAGATCCTTCATCTTCTGTTGTTTTTGACATACTTTTTAAATTACCTTCTTTTAGTGAACCTGATTTTTTGTTTATGGTAAAATAATCATTACTTCGACTGCTATTAAAATAAATATTATCCTTGCTTTGTGTGCTGGATATAATACTATAACCAGAATTCAATAAACTATCTTTTATACTATTTCCTTTACTATCAAAGTAAATTATTTCAGTACCGGATTTTAATGTATTGGACAGAGAAATAATAAATGATGTATCCTTCATTTTGGTGAATTTTTTCTCTTTTGGGTTATTTTCTGAATTATTGGCTGTACAAGCTGATAAAATTAAAATAACAAATATACTTAAAAAGATACGTTTACTAAACATTTATAGACATCTCCTTAAAGACTAAAACAACCGTATAAGAAATACGATTGTTTTGAGTTAATTATTTTATTTGTTATGTTTAAAAATCTTAGTATTATTTGACTTTACAAGTTCCATTGGAGTGACAATAGTATCCCATTTGATATTATCAATATCTATGCCTTGATTCTTCCATGCTCTCCATGCAAGCTGTGAACAATAGAAACTTTTAGTAGTGTTTTTGTTTAAAAAATTCCAGTTATAAGGTTTTTTATTTGATGCTTGTTTTTCTGCATATTTAGCTGCTCCAATATATTTAGCGTTAGAAGAACCTTTAACCCATAAACCATAAACTTTTTTCTTCGTATTCCATGTATTCGGGTATTTTCTCACACCATCTTGCTTCTTTGGGCTATAACTTTTAGCCCAAGATTCTACAGTATTTGAGCTGTTTTGGGCTACAATTGCTGCATGTCCAACTCCTATTGAGGCGCTTCCAGAGTTAATTTCATAACTAACTAATACATCTCCCTTTGTGCCCATAGATTTTTTAGTAGACAAAGCAGATATTTTATTTTTCTCTACTTTATATTTAGGATAAAGTTTGTCAATTTGTCCTGAAGTTTCAAGCTGTTTGAACTCTTTTTGATCTTTTTTGTATAATTCGTCCCCTTTAGTTTCAGCGAATTTTCGATCATCTTTAGCGGTCTTAATTAATTCAGTAATTTCTTTATCGCTCATTCCTGATATTTTGTGTTGTTTTATTGCCTCTTTTTCTAAAGAATTTGATTCTGCAGCAAAAGATTGCTGAGAAAACCCAATACCAGTAATTAAAAGTGTAGAACATAAAACAGTTTTAAACGTTTGTTTATTTATCATACTAAAATCTCCCTTCAAATTTATAAGTAAAATATACAATAAAAAAACTGCCCTTTAAACCCATATTTTCAATTTTAAGGTTATTTTAAGGTTTATTTTTACTTATATATTTTGAAAGACTTTAAGTATGATTTACACATATTTGTGTAGAGTGCAAAGAAAGTGAGAAGCTTAGACAATAACAAAATTTCTTTTCATTCCACATTGGTAGTTAGTGCTAGTCTCATTTAGGAAGGTATCTATCGTTACTCTTGAATACATCACTTATTGTTACTATGAAAAGCACTGCAAATCACAATCATTGAGCAAACACCGGCGAAAAAAGCATGTTTTTTTCTCATTCTGATTCACTCCCTTCAAAGCCCATTAGGAGACCGCATCACATATTTCAATGAAATGACCATCAGGATCAGACACATAAGCGACCGTTTGACCCCATGGTTTTTTTGCAGGTTCTTTGATGATCGAAACCCCTTTTTCCTTCATTGATGCAATCGTTTGCTCCACATCATCCACAACAAAGCCAATTTCAAACGTGTGAGACGCTTGATTTGCTTCAGGGACAGGCAATCCGAGTGCTTCTTTGACATCTTGGCGTGAATTAATTGATAACGTCACGTCTCCAGTATCAAACTCAACATAGGATTCAACCCTCAATTTTATTGGGAAACCGAGTACTTGCTGATAGAAATGAATACTCGCCTCCACATCGTTTACATATAAAATGGTATATTTCATTTTCATGTGAAAAACTCCTCTCTTCATATACGTGTCAAAAACGGAAAGGTTTCCCACTCATTGTACCATATAGGATATAAGGTGTATTTCGTGCCAAAAAAATCAAAATATTTAGCTCAATAGTCTTGAAAAACAAAAAATGGTGACATATGATAAAAATGTAAAATTAGAAAAAATAGGGGGATCTTACATGTTGAAAAAAATCATGGTGGCTGTCTTGTCTTTAGTTCTTTTACTAAGCTTTACACAAGTCGACACCCACACAGCAGATGCAAAAACGGTCAAGTCTTACAAAAATTGCAAAGCGCTGAACAAAGTATATAAAGGCGGCGTAGCAAAAAGCAAAAACACGAAAAACAAAGGCGGAAAAACAAAGTACAAGCCTTATGTATCAAAAGCACTTTATCAAAAAAATATGCGGCTTGACCGCGATAAAGACGGCATTGCGTGTGAACGCTAAGCACATGTGAAAAAGACCTGTCACAAGGTCTTTTTTCTATGGGATCAAACTCGTCCCTTTGTGCCAGCTTCATCTTTATATTAAAATAAAGATAGTTTCAAAAATCGATACAAAGTGGGGTACTCAATTTGTCAACACAAGCTCATAAGAAAGACATCCGATTGATTGCCATTGATATGGATGGCACGCTGTTAAACAGTGAGCACATCATTCCAGAGGAAAATAAACAAGCCATTAAAGAAGCTGAAGCAAAAGGGGTCCATGTGGTCATTAGCACAGGGCGGACACTGATGACATGCCGAGAGCTGGTTGAGCCGCTCAAGTTATCGTCTTACCTCGTGACAGCAAACGGAAGTGAAATCTGGGATTCAAATTTTCAGCTGATCGAACGAGATCTGCTGCATCCTGATCACGTCCAAATGATGTGGGATTTAAAAAATAGGTACGAAACCGATTACTGGGCTTCGACTGTGGATAAGGTGTGGAGAGGTGAATTCCCTGAACGGATTCATGACCATGAATGGCTGAAATTTGGCTTTGATATTCATGATGATGACGTTCGTGAGGAAGTACTCAATACATTGAAAACAAATAAGCACCTAGAGATCACAAACTCAAGTCCAACGAATATCGAAGTGAATGCAGCCGGCATTAACAAAGCGGCAGCTCTTGCAAAAGTAGCAGAACGCATTGGCTGTACGATGGACAACGTCATGTCACTTGGCGACAGCCTCAATGATATGGCCATGATTCAAGAAGCCGGATTAGGCATTGCGATGGGAAATGCCCAGGAAGTGGTGAAAGAGGCGGCTGATTGGATTACGGCTCCTAACACAGAACACGGTGTTGCAAAAGCCATCCAACATTGGGTGCTGTCTAAATAAGGTGCACTTCATTACAAGAAAAAGTGAGAGGACTTTGCCTCTCGCTTTTTTTGTTTTCTCCTAGTTCGAATGTTATATTTTCTGCCAATTTCATGTGTAGTCTATCCAAAGTTGGTATAATCAATATAAATTCGAATATTCGGACTTTATATTCCGTATTTCGGAACAACAAGGAGGGATTCTATGTATCAAGTGGATATCAACTGTGATTTGGGAGAAAGCTTTGGTCAATACACAATCGGTGCAGACGAACAAATCTTAGAATATGTCACCTCAGCCAACATTGCTTGCGGTTTTCATGCAGGAGATCCAACGGTCATGAGAAAGACAGTTAGAATGGCACTGGATAAAGGGGTCAAAATTGGTGCGCATCCGGGTTTGCAAGATTTGGCCGGCTTTGGCAGACGTCCAATGGCTATCTCCGCAGAGGAAGCCTATGATCTTGTCATCTATCAAATTGGCGCTCTATCAGCCTTTCTCAAGGCCGAGGGCGGCACGATGCAGCATGTCAAACCACACGGCGCCCTCTACAACATGGCGGCTGAAAATACTGAATTATCTGAATCGATTGCGCAGGCTGTGTATGATGTGGATCCAAACCTTGTGTTATTTGGTCTGTCAGGCAGTGAACTTGCGTTAGCAGGTGAACGAATAGGTCTGCAAGTGGCACATGAAGTGTTTTCTGATCGGACGTATCAAACAGACGGGACGCTGACATCCCGCCGCGAACCACATGCACTCATTGAAGAGGATGAACGGGCCGTCCACCAGGTTGTTCGTATGGTGAGAGAAGGCAGGGTTCGTACAGTTCAAGGAGAAGATATCGAGCTCAAAGCAGATACGGTCTGCATTCACGGAGACGGCAGCCATGCGCTTCAATTTGCAAAAACCATTACAGCGAAGCTAAAAGAAGCCGGGATTCATCTCAAGGCGTTTCAATAAAAATCGTCATCAAAGGGGGAAACAGCATGAAAACAGAGAAAGTCAAACAAATGAAGGCACCAAAGGGGAATCGGTCTATGCTGATGGGCGCTGCCTTTTTAATGGCGACGTCCGCGATCGGACCGGGATTTTTAACACAAACAACCGTCTTCACACAGCAGCTTGCGGCTAGCTTTGGGTTTGTCATTTTGATCTCAATTTTATTAGATATTTTTGCACAAACAAATGTATGGCGCATCATTGCCGTTTCAGAAAAACGAGGTCAGGATATAGCGAATATGGTGCTCCCGGGTCTCGGGTATGTGCTGGCCTTTTTGATTGTCATTGGAGGACTTGCCTTTAACATCGGAAATATCGCTGGAGCTGGTCTCGGTTTTCAGGTGATCTTCGGTGTCGATCCGCGAATCGGCGCAGGGATCAGTGCTGTGATTGCCATTCTCATCTTTGTGATCAAAGAGGCTGGGAAAGCGATGGACCGTTTTACGCAGGCAGCAGGCTTTGTCATGATTGGCCTGATGCTGTACGTGGCGATTTCAACAGCGCCGCCAGTTGGAGAAGCAGCCGTGAGAACATTTGTCCCAGAGACGATTGATATTTTATCCATTGTGACACTTGTGGGCGGAACGGTAGGCGGCTATATCGTCTTTGCTGGCGGGCATCGCTTGCTGGATGCAGGTATTAAGGGGAAGGAAGCACTGCCGCAAGTGACGAAAAGCTCTATTTTCGGTGTGTTAATTACATCTGTCATGCGTGTGGCACTCTTTCTTGCCACATTAGGAGTTGTCTCAAAAGGCTTGCAGATAGATCCATCCAACCCGCCTGCCTCTGTTTTTCAATTAGCTTCAGGAAATATCGGATATAAAATGTTCGGGATTATTATGTGGGCTGCGGCGATTACATCCGTCATTGGAGCAGCATACACATCTGTTTCTTTCTTCAAAACCTTCTCACCAAAAATTGAGCAAAACCAGCGTGGTATCATCATTGGCTTTATTGCCCTCTCGACCCTTTGTTTTATTACGATCGGAAGACCAGTGAACATCTTGATATTAGTTGGAGCGATCAATGCATTGATTTTGCCGCTCGCCCTTGGCACATTACTCGTTGCGGCGTATAAGAAAGACATTGTCGGAGATTATCGGCATCCATTCTTTTTGACAGTGACTGGTGCATTTGTTGTGGTCATTATGGCGATGATGGGCGGCTATACCATCATTAATGAAATCCCGAAACTATGGAGTTGATTCAGATGAATACTTATCAAACATATGAGCCATCACAGATGAGAGAATTGATTCGCGAAAAAAAGATCACAGGACCAACGGCTGGCTTTGCAGAGGGGTTTGCTCAAGCCAATTTAATGATTGTCAAAAAGGAACTTGCCTTTGATTTTCTTTTATTTTGTCAGCGGAATCCGGCTGCATGTCCCTTGCTTGATGTACTGGACCCAGGTGATCCAGTGCCAAGACGGTCGGCCCCTCAAGCGGATATTCGTACGGACTTTCCTAAGTACCGTATTTACCGAAAAGGGATTCTTGAAGAAGAGGTTACAGATATCACTGCTTATTGGGAGGATGATATGGTTGCCTTTCTCATTGGATGCAGTTTTACGTTTGAGCACGCGCTTATGCTAAATGACATTCCTGTCCGCCATATCGAAGACGGTCATAACGTACCCATGTATCAAACGAATATAGCTTGTGAAAAAGCAGGAGTCTTTCATGGCCCGATGGTGGTCAGCATGAGACCCATTCCGGCGCATCAAGTCACAAGAAGTGTTCAAGTGACATCTCGATTTCCATCAGTCCATGGCGGACCGATCCATATAGGGGACCCAGCGGTGATTGGCATTTCCGATATAGGTCAGCCTGACTTTGGAGAACCATCTGTGCTCAAAGAAGGAGAAGTCCCGGTGTTTTGGGCATGTGGTGTGACGCCGCAAGCCATTGTCATGCATACAAAACCCGATATTGCGATCACTCATGCACCCGGTCATATGTTCATCACAGATCGAAGAGATCAAAAGCTAGGTGTACTGTAGAAAGAGAGGTGTTCTCAAGTGGCTTTTTCAACGATAAAAGACTCCATCACCTACCACCCGCTGGGAGATGCAGCGATCGTCATCCAAGCTGGAGCTGACATACGTGAGGAGATTCATGCACGTGTTGAGCAGCTGTTTGCATGTATTGAACAGCACCCATTTGAAGGATATGTAGAAGCGGTTCAAGCCTTTACAAATGTGACTGTTTTCTACGAGCCATATACCGTTCATCAATCGGCCCAGCTTCAAACACATGACCTGTCTCCATATGAATGGGTCAAAGGCTACATTGAACAACTTCTTGAAGACAAATGGCAGGAGGGAGTTCAGGTAAAGCGCCGCATCGTTGACATTCCAGTCTGTTACGGGGGAGCGCTGGGCCCTGATTTAGAAGAGGTTGCCCGTATCAATGGTTTAACGCCAGAGGAAGTCGTGCGTATTCACACTGCGGGCACGTACCTTGTCTATATGATTGGATTTGCCCCAGGGTTTCCGTTTTTAGGCGGGCTGTCTGAAAAGATCGCAGCACCACGCAGAGAAACACCAAGAATGTCCATTCCAAAAGGCTCTGTTGGTATTGCAGGAAAGCAGACAGGCGTTTATCCAATTTCTACACCCGGGGGCTGGCAGCTCATTGGACAAACCCCGCTGCCGCTTTTTCGCCCAGACGAGGAAATTCCGAGTCTATTGAAAGCAGGGGACGAGGTCAGATTTGTCCAAATGTCTGAAAAGGAATTTTTCAGCATGAAGGAGGCAGAATGTTGAGTATTCATGTCATCAAGCCAGGGATGTACACAACCATTCAAGATAAAGGGCGGCAAGGCTATCAAAAGTATGGTGTCTTAACGAGCGGCGGCATGGACCCGCTCTCACTTAGAATCGCCAACATTCTCACCGGTAACCAAGAAAACGAAGCCGTGCTGGAAGTCACGTTGATGGGGCCGGGGCCTGTGTTGACATGTGAGAAGGATCAGCTCATTGCCGTCACTGGTGCTGATGTTGAGATTGATATTGATGGAGAGCGGGCACCATTATGGAAGCCGCTTTTTGTCCGATCAGGAAGCACGATCACCTTTGGTCCTTGTAAGAGAGGCTGCCGCGTTTATCTTGCTGTGGCAGGTGGATTTGATGTGGCACCAGTCATGCAGAGCAAAAGCACTTATGTCAGAGCAGGAATCGGTGGACTGAAAGGACGACCGCTTGAAAAAGGCGACATTCTGCCTGTTGGAGAGCCGTCTATCGTAGCGGATCATTTGTTTGATAGGCTGAAAAATAAAGTGAAACAGGCGGGATACGGCGCACCCGATTGGACAGTGAGTCATGATCATTTTTTGCCGCTGCTGAAATCGCCAGTGATTCGCGTGCTGGCAGGCAGGCATCTTTCTTTTTTTCAAGAAACATCTCAAACCGCTTTTTTTGAGCAGCCTTATCAGGTCACACCCCAATCAGATCGTATGGGCTGCCGGCTGAAGGGGGAGCCGGTTCATTTAAAAGAAAAGCTGGAATTGATCTCAGAAGCTGTCGCCTTTGGATCTATTCAAATTCCACCCGATGGCCAGCCGATTATTCTGCTGGCAGATCGGCAGACGACAGGCGGATACCCGCGTATTGGAGAAGTAGCAACTGTTGATCTGCCGCTTATTGCACAGGCGATGCCTGGGGCAAAGCTGTATTTTGAACAAATAGATCACCGGGATGCAGAGCAGGCGTTATTTAAGCAAGAAGCCGAACTGAGGGAGCTGGCCGCAAGAATCAAGCTGGAAGCATTCTCGTTTAGAAAAGGTGAAGAAGATGCAAAACACAAATAAAACGGTTGTGAAATCAATGGAGATTTTGCGGCTGTTTATCGCTCACGATCAATTAACATTAAATGAAATGATCGAGCTTTCCGGTATGCCGAAAACATCTGTTCATCGTATGGCGAGCTCTTTAGCTGATATGGGGCTGTTAGAAAAGCAAGAAACGGGTGTTTATCGATTAGGCTTGATGTTCCTTGAATACGGTCAGCTTGTGGCGGACCGCCTTGATATTCGAAGGATTGCAAGACCATTTATGGAAAGCTTACGGGATGAAGTAGGTGAAGCTGTACAGCTCATTGTTCGTGAGGGCGACGAAGCCATTTACGTGGAAAAGATTGAAGGTACGCAGCCTGTTCGTCTCTACACCGCCGTCGGCAGACGGTCCCCCCTATATGCGGGTGCCTGTGCGAGAAGTATTCTCTCCTTTTTGCCAGAGAGCGAGAGACTTGCCTATATTGACTCAATTGAGCTGGGGAAGATCGGAATTGGGACCATCACAGATAAAGAGGTTCTAAGAAACATGCTGGAAGAATCAAATGCACGGGGATATACGCTAAGCTATTCTGAGCTTGAAAACTATACAGCTGCGATTGGAGCCCCAATTTTCAATCATCTGGGGGAAGTGGCAGCAGGTATTAGCATTGCAGGATTTGAAGCAGGATATCAAAAAGAACGCTTACCTTACTTAATTAAACAGGTGAAAAAAGCCGCCAGTGATATTTCGAGGGAATTAGGATTTTCATCTGAACAAATAAAAAGCCAATGACCGTAAAGATCATTGGCTTTTTGCGTGCAGTTATTAGAAAGTTTTTCCTAAAGCTTTCGCACGTTCGATTGCATCTGCTTTAATTTGCTCTGCTTTTGCAGGCTCAGCATTGTGGCCTTCAACGATAAGACCTTCGAAAGAAGGAATTCCGAAGAAGCTAGCGATTGTACCAAGGTAACGGTGACCTGCTTCAAGTTCAGCAGCAGGACCTTCAGAGTAGTATCCGCCACGTGCTTGGATGTGAAGAGCTTTTTTGTCTGTTAATAATCCAACAGGACCTTGCTCAGTGTATTTGAATGTTTTACCAGCTACAGCAACAGAGTCGATGTATGCTTTAAGAACTGGTGGGAATGAGAAGTTCCAAAGTGGTGAAACAAATACATATTTGTCAGCAGAAACGAATTGATCACTTAATTCGTTTAGACGAGCAACTTTCGCTTGCTCTTCAGCTGAAAGTGTATCGAAACCAGCGCCAGATTGAAGTTTGCCCCAGCCAGCGAATACATCTGCATCAATGTGAGGGATGTTTTCTTTGTACAAATCGATATGTACAACCTCGTCACTTGGATTTGCTTCCTTATAAGATTCAATAAATGCCTTAGCAGTAGCCATACTGTAAGAAACTGTTTCATCATGCGGATGTGCAGTGATGTATAAAACTTTTGCCATGTTCATTCAATCCTTTCTGTTTCGGTTATTTTTTTAGCGTATCCCAATGATACACTGAATATGTGGCATCTTTAATCATATTGGAATGCTATGAAAAAGATGTAACAAGCACAGTTACATGAAAACTGATATTTTCATTGTAATCACAATGTAGTTTGAAGTCAAGGTATAAAGTCTCGAAATCAAGATAAAAAGTTTGTAAATTTTTCTGGAACGCGTAAACACGCAGTTTTCAGCGTAAAAAGCCTACTCTTATTGAACAAAAAATCGTTCGATATCGCAAGTAAAGAGTTTGTAAAGGCACTGCATCTCAAAAATAGATGGATGCCCCTAAGTCATCTGCTACAAGCAACTGTTCTCCGAATTCGTATATATAAGAGAAGGCAGGAGAGAGTGAGGGATAAGAGTGGGACGATCCTATGTTGCGATTGGAGATTCCTTAACAGTTGGGGTGGGGGCACGTTTATTTGGCGGAGGATTTGTTCAGCGATTTTGGTGGATGCTTGAAAAAAAGACACATGCACCGGTCGAGCTGTCCGTATTTGCAAAATCAGGGTTAACGACTGATCAGATTTTACAGCTCTTCAAACGGTCAGAGGTGAGACGTGCGATTGCAGCAGCAGACATCATCACCATCACAGGCTGTGGGAATGATCTTGTTCAAGCTGTTCAGCAGTATGAAGAAGGTGAAGATGAAAAGAAACTGCTGCAAGCAGTCATACATTGTCAGGCGAATTTTAGCAAGATGATTCAAGAAATTGCTCAGATCAAAAAAGGGCAGCATCAGCCTTACTACGTATATTTCATGAATTTATATAATCCATTTCCGCAAATACCAATAGCCGGGCGGTGGCTTCAGCAATATAATCAACAACTTCGTTTGCTTGCTGCGAATCCGCATGTAGAAGTTGTGGATGTGTACCGAGCGTTTGAAGGGCATGAAAGAGCCTACTTATCGATTGATCAATTTCATCCGAATCCTAAGGGGTATGAAGCGATGGCAGAAGCATTGTTTAAGGCATACTGTAAACAGCTGTAATCCGTGGGATTGCAGTTTTTTTCATCCTTTTCAATAAATGACGGTTTCGATATGATAAAAGAAACGAAGGCGAAAGAGGTGTGGAGGCATGGAGGAGATTAGTGCATATTTTCAAGAGATGACTGGAACGGCTTATGAAGTGGGAAAACAGCAGGCTGTCTGGCTTAAGGAGAACCCGCTGCTAAAGACACAATATATTCGGACAGAACCGGTAACACAACAGGCTGTGAAAGAAACGAAGCAGCTGATCCGTCCCTTTCTTCCTCAATTAGATGAAGAGTTTGCTGGGTTTTGTGATGAAATGCAATTAGATGAGCGTTATTTGACCTTTTTCTATTCATCTTATCTTCAGCCAGGCTGTTCCCACTGTGTGAGGCAGGGGAATATGGCGGCAGGCCAACAAACGGTCATGCTTCGTAACTATGATTTCTCCCCGATTTTTGATGATATGCGTCTTGTGACGACACATGTAAAAGGCTCGGCATATCATACAGGCTCGTCGCTGCTCTTGTTTGGCAGATCTGATGGGATGAATGAGCATGGTCTTTCTGTAACTTTCTCTGCTTGCGGTCCGCCGGTTGGCAATGAACCCGGTTTAAAGCCCCCAGCAGTCGCCGGTTTGCAGGTGTATCATGTGATTCGCTCTGTTCTGGAAACCTGTCAAACGGTCGAGGAAGCCATTCGCTCTATCGAGGAAATGCCCGTTGCCTCAAATGTTCACATCATGCTTGCGGATCGAAAAGGAGAGGCGGCTGTAATTGAAATCATTGATGGTCAAAAAAGAGTGAGAAGACCGGAGAGAGGTTATATTGCCGCAACGAATCATCCGGTAGCTGATCAAACAGCAAAAGGGATGACCAAACATCATTCTGTTGTCAGATACGATATGTTAATGGAAGCGTTAAAAGAACAACGATCAAGTGATTCTCTTGTGAAACTGTTCCAGACAGAATATCCTGATGGTCTGGCTGTGCACAATTATGAGGAGCTGTTTGGAACGATGCGAACCGTCATGTTCCGTCCAGAAGAAGGCACAATCGATTATTGCTTTGGCTCTCCAGTATACAATCCGACTTATTCTTTAAAAGCGGGGGGTTCACTGCCTTTTCAAGAACAAAAGGTTCAATTTCATCAAAAGGATTATGGACCGTCATTTTGGAGAAGTGTCTGATGATCCCTTGTTTATATTTTGTCACAGCCGCTGTGCCAAATTCAGATCAACTTAAGATTGCAACGCTCGTTGAAAGCGTTTTATATTAAGGTGTGACAATAGACCTATTTATACAGAAGGAGGCATTTCATGTACATAACGGCACGAGAACAGAAAGTCATTAAATACATCATTCAGCAAAATCGTTATGTCACCATTCGTGAGATAGCCGATTCTGTTCAGGTGAGTACTAGAACGATTCATAGAGAACTAAAATCCATTAAACCAATTTTGAAAGATTATCATCTTTCATTAGATAAACAGCCGGGGAAAGGCTTGAAGGCAGTCGGCGAACAGGAGGATAAACAGCGGCTTCTTGCTCATATGTCAAATGAGGATCAAATCGAATATAGCTCAGATGAACGAAAGCTCTTAATTCTATGTGCGCTGCTTGAAGCGAAGGAACCGGTGAAATTATACACACTCGCAGCTGACTTGCAGGTAACAAATGCGACGATCAGCTATGATTTAGATGAACTGACGGAGTGGATTGCTCCATACGGTTTGCAGCTTATCCGCAAGCGCGGGTACGGCATTGAATTAAAAGGGCCGGAGGAAGCAAAACGAAAAATTGTCGGCAATCTCATTGTTGACCGGCTCGACATTCAATTGTTTTTAGAAACGATTGAAATGAATATCAAACATCGAACGAAAGCAACGGAAAAGGTGTTTGGCGTTGTCAGCAGAGGACAGCTGCTAAAGGTAGAAAGGCTGCTCTTTCATTTGAAAGATCGACTGTCACTCTCTTTATCTGATAGTGCCTATATTGCACTTGTTGTTCACTTAACCTATGCTATTGAACGTATTCAGCTTGGGGAAACCATTCGAATGGAAGAGGAAGAGCTGCTGGAATTAAAGCGGACGAAGGAATTTGAATCATCACTTCGAATGGCAAGAGCGCTTGAACGCATGTTTAATGTGGAGATCCCTGAAGCGGAGGTCGGATATATGACCATCCACCTTCGCAGCGCAAATCGCAGCTTTCAGACTGAATACCGTATTGATGAAATTGAGCTGGATATAGCGCTGAGAACGAAAAAGCTCATTGATTTTATTTCAAATAAAACCGGCTATCATCTCAATGAAAATGATTCATTGTATGAGGGGCTCGTGTCTCATCTTGAGCCTGCCATGAACCGTCTAAAGGAAAAGATGAGAATCTATAATCCGCTCACACAACAAATTAAAAAAGACTACTTTTTGCTGTTTATGGCGATTGAAGAAGGAGTCGAGCGTTTCTTTCCAGAGATTGAATTTCCAGAGGATGAAATTGCCTTTCTTGTGCTTCACTTTGGCTCAGTGCTTGAAATCAAAAAAGAAGAAACAAAAATTCATGCGCTGGTTGTTTGCTCAAGCGGGATTGGTTCCTCGAAAATGCTCGCCTCCCGGTTGAAAAAAGAATTGCCGGAGATCGCCAAATTCGATCTATCCTCTTTGATGGAGCTAAAGGAAATCGATGCATCGAGCTATGACATGATTGTCTCGACCGTTCCGATCCCATATGAGCATATCGATTACATCATGGTCAGCCCGCTTTTAAACGAGGATGATGCTATGCGTGTGAAGGCTCATATTAAACGGAAGATTCCTTATATCATCGAGAAAAAAAGAATAAAAGAACCTCCCGAAGAATTGGCGCAAGAAACCGTTGATATGATGGCGGTTGCAGAGCAGGTGACGAATTATATGTTTGTGATTCGCAGCATCCTGTCCCATTTTACCATCGAAAAAAGAGAGACGATGCCGCAGCATGATGAAACCATTAGGCAGCTGCTTCGTCAGCTTGAAGAGGAAGGATTTATCATACATGCAGATGATGTGGCGGGCGGCCTTTTGGAACGTGAACAGCAAGGCGGCTTAGGCATACCTGGCACTGAATTTGCTCTTTACCATTTAAAGCATACATTCATCAAGGAACCAATCTTTCATATTTATGATCTTGATCAGGCATACGAGGTTAAAAGCATGGATGGCGGGCAGCAGCAGATGTCACGAATGCTCATGATGCTGGCGCCGCAAGAGCTTGGCAAGGAAGGGTCAGAAATGTTTAGTCTGATCAGTTCATCCATCATTGAAAGTGAAGAAAGCATGGCGCTTTATGGACAAGGAACAAAGGAAAACATTGAACAGAAATTACATCAGCTTTTCTATCAATTTGTCAAAGAGGCAAAGTGGTAAGAAAAAGGCCGAGAGCTTATTCGCTTCTCGGCTTTTTTGCTGTGACACAGACGGCAAGGGTAGGTCGAATCTCTTCATACTCAATAGAAAATTCATCAAACCCTGCAAACTGCAAGTCATTTAATATGTTTTCACCCATCTCTTTTGTCCGATTGGCGTCAGCTCCTTTTTCTCTTGGCTGCATCACAATAACGAGTGTCCCGCCTGGTTTTAAGGTGTGATAAAGATTGAGTAAGCCCGTTTTTGGATCATCCCAAATCGTAAAATTGTTAACAGACAGTACTTTGTCATACTGCTCTCCGGGAAGACGTGTTTTCTCGATTTTGCCGACATACAGACGAACCTGTTTGTCTTTTGCCCGTTTGCTGACGCGGGACTGTGCTTGCTCCTGCATGGTGGAAGAAGCATCCAGCCCATCAATGTGAAGGTCTTGATAATGCTTGAGCATATGTTTGATACTGTAGCCTGGTCCATAGCCAATTTCCAAAATGTTTTCACCATCTGTCAAATCTAAGTGGCGGATGGCCCACTGATTCAATGCTTTATTTTCATTTGCCATAATGAGTCCAGCAATGCTTCCGAGCCAGCCTTTTGGTCTGCTAAAGGTTTTCGAAATAGACAGCATGTGAGAACGCTCCTTTTTGATGATCATGTAACCGATTTTTCCCTTGTTCAAACATGCTGATTTTCGGGAACACATCAATACAGCTTCATGATGTTTGAGTGAAAAAATGAGGTGGTAATGAAAGGATACATCAACAAATCAAGGAGGAGCTTACACATGGATTTACGTGATTATTTAACAAATGGCATTCCGCGCCAAACGCAGGATCAGCAGCCAGGCAGTGAAAGAGAAATGAATCCAGCGCCGATCTTTGAGGATGAATCATATCAAGGTTCTGGCAAGCTAAAAGGAAAAGTGGCACTGATTACAGGTGGAGATAGTGGAATTGGACGGGCAGTATCTGTTGCCTATGCAAAGGAAGGTGCACATGTTGCCATTGTGTATTTAAATGAACATGAGGATGCAGAGGATACGCAAAAACGTGTAGAACAAGAAGGCGTCAAATGCTTAACGATTGCAGGAGATGTCGGTGACGAAGCCTTTTGTGAGAAAGCAGTAGAAAAAACAGTTGAAGCCTTTGGTCAATTAGACATTTTAGTAAATAATGCGGCTGAACAGCATCCGCAAGAACGTATTCAAGATATTTCGAGTGAACAGCTTCACCAAACCTTTAGAACCAACTTCTATTCCTATTTCTATTTTACGAAAAAGGCATTGGATTATTTAAAACCGGGAAGCTCCATTATTAACACAACATCCATTAACCCATATAGAGGTAACCCAGTGCTGATTGATTATACGGCAACAAAAGGAGCCATTAACGGCTTTACGCGTTCTATGGCACAATCGCTTGTGAAAGATGGGATTCGAGTGAACGGTGTAGCGCCAGGTCCAATTTGGACGCCGCTCATTCCATCTACATTTGATGAAGACAGTGTGGAAAGCTTTGGAGCAGAAACTCCGATGGGAAGACCAGGACAGCCTGTTGAGCATGTCGGCTGCTTTGTCCTGCTGGCTTCTGACGAATCGTCTTATATGACAGGACAGACACTTCATGTCAATGGCGGTTCCTTTATGAATACATGATCTACCGCGGCACCGCCCAGCTTTGATTGGGCGGTGTTTTTAGTATTTCTTGCGATTTTTCTGCACAGATATGACAGACCATACGATTATGCCTACAACAACTGCCGCAATGACAAGTGAGCTCAAATGAAACATCGTTTCATGATGCATGTTCAATTTCTCCCTTCATTGAACCTGTTTTTTATAGCATCAGCCAGAAGGTCTCTTTTTATGAAAAACACATTTCTTTGTTTAATGAATGGGCTGTCGTGGAAACCTACGTATACGGATGAAATTTTGAAGGAGTGAAACGATATGTCTCAAGAAGAATTAAAACAAAAGGTATTAAACCTGTTAGATGAACAAAAGGTGGGAACACTAGCGACTGTTGAACAGGATAAGCCGCATACCCGCTATATGACTTTTTTCCATGAAGGGCTGACGTTATATACACCAACGAGTAAAGAAACACATAAAGCAGAAGAAATTGAAAAAAACCCGAATGTTCATATTCTCATTGGATATTCAGGCGAAGGATTCGGTGATACGTATGCAGAGATTGCAGGCACCGCAACATTAACCGACGATCCGGAACTGATTGACCGTCTTTGGTCTGATGAGATGGAGAAATGGTTTAAAGGAAAAGATGACCCAAATCTAGTGATCCTGAAGATTGACCCAGCCTCCATTCGTTATATGAATGAAGGAAGCCGTACACCAGCAGAATTATCACTTTAACACTTGCGAAAGCAGGGGGAATGTGTTATAGTTTGATATTAAGTGTTGAAATAAGCAAATAAATAAAGAAAGTAAACTTTCTTTTTTCTATGACATAATGAGAAGCAATAGAGCTTCTACTTGATAAGAACGAGACGCTGTCAAAGCGAACAAACTTATTCTTTTCCTTCTGCCACCGCCCCCTATAAGAGCGGAAGAATGGAAAAAAGACGTTTTGATTTACAATTCACACTGGCACGGCTTCGGAGCCGTAAGGACGAATGAGAGGTAGGGCTTTCGTTGTCTTGTTATCCAGAACTTCCATGGCGTTTACTTTCAAACGTAGGTTCACTCGGAACACATATGACACACTGATATGATCGAATCTTAATTCATACACTCCGTAACGGAGATTAAACATTGATTATTTATTTGCATGAAAAGAGTAAGGAAAAGGCTGCCATCTATTTGGCAGCCTTTTTCATTGGGTCAAACAATAGAACCCCGAAACCAATGAGCACAAGAAAAGGAAAAACAAAGGTCGCTACCATTCGCATAGCGTCCGCTCCAAAAGGGTTCGATACTAACAGCAGGCCGATAAATGTACAGATCATCAGAGTGAATAAGGCGAGCTTCATGATCATTTACTTTGTCCTTTCTTCTGATACCGCCAAATTCTCTCAATAAAAAAGAACATAACCGCAAACAAAATAGAAAACATGAACATGTCCAGCAGTGTCACCCCTCTATTTGGGTGCACAAGACCAAACCAAACGAATTGCAGAACAAAAGAGATCGCAAAATATAGAATCGTTTTTTTCATCATATTGTCCTCTTTTCACTTATTTTTTTGTCCCTTAAGCCACATCAGCCAAATGATGAAGGAACCAATCACACATGAGAGCAAAGTGACAGGCGGCAAGGTGTGCCAGCTAGTCAGCCCCTTTACAAAACACATATAAAAAAAGAAAATGGAAATGGATACGAGTACCCATTGCTTGAACCAGCGAGGGACACGCAGCCAAGCTGCTAGAATGATTGATGATAGCTTATCCAATGAGATAACTCCTTTTTTGAATCTGATTGGATTTTATCGTAAACAACAAAGTTTGTAAAATATGGATTTTAGAGGCTTTGATGGTATTCTTCTAGCATGAAACATTTTCGCTGTACTGACGTATAAGTGAAAGGAACCTCAAGAAAGGAAGCGATCAAGTGAAAAGAGTACCAGTCATCTTCCTCAGATATATTGTCTTCTTTATTCCAGCAATCATTCTTAGTTTCTTGGTGTGGAACCATTACCAAGATGATTTGTCAGCAGGGAAAGCGACGCAATATGACGTCAGACGAATATTTACATTTGATGAAGGGAAACGAGTGGTGAGTGCTGTATCAAAAGACCAGCAGCTCCATTTTGCAATGTATGATCCTCAATCAGGAAAAAGAATTAGTGAATGGACCACAGAAAGTGATACGTTTCATGAAATGCTGCCATCCATTCAAGGAAACAATCTCTTACTGGCTTTAAAAAATAAAGACGGGCAGCTGTTGATCGAGAAACTAACACCAAGCGGAGAAAAGAAAGAGCTCGTTCAAAATAACCTGCAGATTCCCTCATTTTTAAAAACGAATACATACCAATGGAATGGACGGCTCGTATTTACAGGAGAAATGGACGGTGCCGCTGCAGTCATCGGTGAGCTGAAGGATGGTCAGTTTCATGTGCACAATCTGAACGATCTAAAGCTGCCAGCAAGACCCGTTTCTATCGATGTCGTCATGAATTCCTTTAGAGGGCAGACGCCAATTCCTATGTTTGAATTGGCTTTGAAAAATGACCAGAAGGCGTATGTCAGCGGAATCTCAAACGAGAAGCAACAGCTTGGGGTTTATGTCTCCAAAAACGCTGAACCGTTCAGTCTCATTGAAGATAAAGTGGAGCAGCAGCTGGAGAAAACAATCGGGACATCACAAAACTTTGCAGTCGCTGTCGAATCTAACTATCCAAAAAGGGCAAGGAAAGTGAATGCAGAGGGAAGGCTTGGGGAAGTCGTTCCAACACCAAAGCCGATTTATCAAACCTTTATTTACCAGCTTAATGAAGAAGAAGTTCTTCTTGCAGGCTCTACAGCAAAGGACGAAGCAAAAGGCAAACTGACAGGTTATATTTATAACCATCGCACGAATAAGGCGACGTCTGCCAGCAAGCTTTTGCAGTCGTTTTCATATGAATCTTTACAAAGAGAAGGGCTCTCTTTCAATAAAAATGTGAAGAGCGACTGGCTCTATTATTCATTTGACAATCAATTAACGGGTGCATTTGAGACGAAAAGCAAAGAACTAAAGGAATTTCCTTTGCAAAAGGTCATCTCAATTGAAAACGCCAGTCCGGCCCACCAAACGTCTGTTGATACCTTTACGCAATATGTTATGAAGGGCGGACCGCTCATTCTTAACTGGGCGATATGGATCTTGATCCCGCTATTATTATTTGTGCTAGCGATCTTCCTGCCGCCGATTTTGAGACTGGTGAGGAGAAACAAGATAAAGGACAGTGTCACATTAGAAGCCAATATTGTGTCTGTTAAAGAAACGGGCACCTACATTAACGAACAGCCAGTCGTCAAAATGCAGCTTCAATTTCAATATGATGGGGAAAACATCGAGAAGGCGGTTAAAACGGTTGTATCCTATACCCAGATACCGCAGCCGGGTCAGCGTATCGCCATCCTCTATGATCCGAAGAAGAAAAAAGCAATGCTCTTAAAAGAAGGTGACTTCTCGCAGCTAAGCGGGCCAAAATTCATCAAAGGCGCTGTTTTAAGAAAAATAGAATCATATGGAACTGTAGGACGAGGCACCGTCTTATCACTCACATTTGAATTAGATCAGAAAACGTATATCATTCCGATGATTCAAGCCGCTGGTTTTGAATTTAGAACAGGAGAAAAAGCCGATCTCGTTGACATCAACGGCCAGCTCAAAATGGCAGCCTATGGTTATGAAGTGCGGAATCGATCGGGGAAAGATGTGACGTTAACAGGAACGATCCAGCGTGTGAAGCAATATCCAATGGCCATCCATGAACAAAAGCCTATTCAGCTTGATGTGTCGGTTTCAAACGGAGATGAGTCTATCACAAAAACGGTCAGCCAATTCATCCCTGATCATATGCAGGTCGCAGCCGGCACTCAAATCACGATCCAGACAAAAAAAGAAGAGCTGGATAGAGAAATGGGTCTTATGCAAGAGAAACAAGGAAGTGCAAAAGTGACCAATGTTGAATTTGCTGGCGTCATCGGCAATCTGACGTTAGCAATCATTCAGGTTGAGAGAAATGGCATGATGTATGAAGTGAAACAGCCAATCGATCCAATCACTAGCGTCTTGCCTGGTGATGAATTATGGGTGGCGTATCACGACATGACGCGTCAAGCAGCTATTGTGAAATATGCATCGATTTAAAAAAGCGTTCCCCAGCGTGAAAAAAAGGGCTAAAACGAATGTCGTTTTAGCCCTTTTTGATTAAGCTTTTGTATCATATTGGCGGAGCACCTTATCGTAGGCGAAGTTACCGAAAGGAATGAAAGCCGCAAAAAAACCGGCGATGGACCATTTCAAATGCCAGCGAACTTTAAAAGTCACATATGCCAAAACGAGCATATAGATGACAAACAATGCGCCATGAAGAGAGCCTACAATAGTGACTGCCATCGGAATATCCGCAAAATATTTTAGAGGCATGGCAATTAAAAGAAGGGTTAAAAGAGCCATCCCCTCAATAAAACCCGCATGTCGAAGACGGCTAATACTTGTATGCATATACAAATCCTCCTGTATAAAAGCTAGTTTCTCATCTTCTAATATAAACGAAAGATCGTCTGGACATGCTAAAATCTACGAAAAATTCAAAATATGTTCATGGAATGCTTAAAAAATGGGAAAAGCCCTTTATTCTTTGTTTGTTTTAGAGAGTACTTGTTTTAAGTGCATAACATCATGTAATAAGTGCTCTGTCATTGCTTGAACCGCTTCTATGGAGCGGCGCTCTTTTATTTCAGAATAGATGGCTGTATGCTCTCTTTGAATGGTTTCAGCACGAGCCCCGCCGCTAAAATGGAAGATGCGGCAATAGTGAATGAGTGCATTCACGTGATTCAATTGTTTGGATAAGCGGTCATTGTGACTCGCCAACATGATTTTTTGGTGAAAGGCTTCATGTAACTGGACGATCTCTTTAGATGGCAGCTGCTGCTTGATCGCTTCGTCCGCCTGCGTGAGAACCTGCTCAATTTCATCCATTTCTCTTTGCGAGGCTTCCTTACAGGCAAGTTCAACAGCAAGTGTTTCTAAGGCCGCCCGAATTTGATAAAGCTCCTCAACATCTTTTTCTGTTAACGTATAGACGGAATAGCCTGAACGATGATCCGCGATTAAAAGCTCGTCTTTTTCTAACAGCCTCATCGCCTCTCTTACCGGTGATCGGCTTACACCAAATTGTTTGGCAAGCTGTGTTTCATTGATGCGCTCTCCTGGCTGAAACTGGCCATCAAATATCATTTGCTTCAGCTGTTCATAAAATTGCATGTGATACGGTGCTGGTCTTTCCATCTCGAATGAATTCATCCCATCATTCCCTCTTTTATTCATCATCTTTTGTCTCATGTTATCCAAGTTTTTCCCTCTAGGCAAGCCTGCATCGAAAAGTCAATATCGTACAATCCAAGAGAAAAAGGGTGTGCTACACTAATGATCAGTTCAGTGAAAAGAGGGATCGACATGAACACACAAAAGGAACGAACTGTACATTTTGATCAAGACTTGCAAATAGAGGCGTATCGCTTTCATGGCATCATGCAAAAGTTCCCGAATCATTTTCATACATATTATGTGATTGGATTTATTGAAGACGGTCAAAGACGTTTGATCTGCCAAAATCAAGAATACATCATTGGAAAGGGTGATATCCTTCTTTTCAATCCGTATGATAATCACACATGTGAACAAATTGATCACAGGACACTCGATTATCGCTGCTTAAATATTGAAGCTGAGGTGCTGGAAAAAATCTTTCAGCACAAGCCGCATTTTAAAGCCCCTGTGTTTTCAAAAAGTGAACGAACAAAGCCGTTATATGATCTACATCAAATGATCACAGAAGAAGCGCCTGCTTTGAATAAACAGGAAACCTTCTATTTCTTGATGAAACAATTGATTGAAGCCTATGCTGATACCTCAGGGGAAAAAGTATCAGCCGCACATGCCAACGAACAAAAAGTCCAAGACGTACAGCAATATATCGAAACACACCTCACGGAAAATATCTCGTTAGATGACTTAGGTGAGCTTGTGTCCATGAACAAATATTCATTGCTGCGTGCTTTTACAAAGTTCAGAGGGATTACACCGTACCGTTATTTACAGACAGTCAGAGTGAACTATGCGAAGGAACTTCTCGCCCAAGGAGTGAAGCCTGTAGATGCGGCTGCTGCCGCTGGATTTTCTGATCAAAGTCATTTCAGTCATTTCTTTTCAGAATTTATTGGGCTCACGCCAGGGCAGTATCAGCAAATTTTTGTAAAGCAGGTAACAGCTGATGAAAAATAAACAGCTGCTTGGTCATTTAGCGGCCATGTTCACCATTTTTTTATGGGGATCCACCTTTATCTCTACCAAAATATTATTAACGGCTTTTTCTCCAACAGAGATTTTATTTTTCCGTTTTTTTATAGGGTACTTGGCTCTGGTGATCATCTATCCAGTCACCATGAAGGTGCGAAATAAAAAGCATGAAGGGATGTTTGCGCTGGCAGGTTTATGCGGTGTGGTCTTATATTACTTTTTAGAAAATGTCGCACTTACTTATACGTTCGCTTCGAATGCAGGTGTCATCAGCTCCGTTGTCCCATTCTTCTCTTTTCTATTGGCTTATTTTTTATTAAAAGATGAGCCGCTGCACAGCCGGTTTTTCATAGGCTTTTTCATCGCAATGACGGGAATAGTGCTGATCAGCATGAATGGAATGGCGACGTTTCAATTGAATCCACTCGGTGATGCGTTAGCATTAACGGCCACTATCGTCTGGGCATTCTATTCCATTTTATCGAAGATGATCAACCAATATGGCTACCATATCATTCAGGTAACAAGGCGTGTCTTCTTTTACGGACTGCTATGGATGATTCCACTGATCTGGCATTTTAAAATTCGTTTAGACTGGGAACGATTGACGAATCCATCGTTTGTCTTCCACTTGCTGTTTTTAGGCCTTTTCGCATCTGCCATTTGTTTTCTGACATGGAGCTTTTCTGTGAAAACGCTCGGTGTGGTGAAATCGAGTGTGTATATTTATGGAGTGCCCATTATTACGATGGTCATTTCAATGATCGTTCTTCACGAGAGATTGACCTTCATGTCGGCGCTTGGAACGGTACTGACCTTAGGAGGTTTGCTGCTTTCAGATAAAAAAAGTGTGGGAAGAAAGAAACAGAAGCCCCGTGTGCTGATGCAGGATAAAAAGGCGCTTTGATCAAAAAAGCGTCTTTTGTCCATTGTAAGAACAGACACTCTCTAGTAAACTCGAATTAAATGGTCGACGGTCGACCGATGACGAAGGGGGAAAAATCAATGAAGCATGTTTCAATTGCAGCAATTCCAGGAGACGGGGTTGGAAAGGAAGTTGTGCCTGAAGCCATCCGAGTTTTGAAAGCGATATCAGATGTGCATGGCGGTCTGTCTTTCACCTTTCAGGATTTTCCGTGGAGCTGTGAATATTATTTAGAGCATGGCGAAATGATGCCAAAGGATGGATTGGAACAACTGAAAGCCTTTGACAGCATTTTCTTAGGGGCAGTCGGAGATGCCAATTTAGTGCCGGATCATGTATCGCTTTGGGGATTGCTGATTAAAATTAGACGTGAATTTGAGCAGGTGATTAACGTTAGACCTGCAAAACAGCTGAGCGGTATTCGCTCTCCGCTTGCTCAGCCAAAGGATTTCGATCTTCTTGTTGTAAGAGAAAACGGTGAAGGTGAATATAGTGAAATTGGAGGCCGCATCTATCAAGGGGAAGATCAGCTTGCCATTCAAAATGCTGTTTTCTCCAGAAAAGGGACAGAGAGAGCCATGCGCTTTGCTTTTCAATTAGCAGAAAAAAGACGAAAGCATGTGACAAGTGCAACCAAATCGAATGGAATCGTTCATACAATGCCATTTTGGGATGAAGTGTTTCGAGACGTAGCAAAGGATTATCCAGAGGTGACAGCAGACTCGCAGCACATTGATGCGCTCTCAGCCTTCTTTGTGACAAGACCAGAGAAATTCGATGTGATTGTTGCCAGCAATTTATTTGGCGATATTTTAACTGATCTTGGGGCTGCGATTATGGGAAGTATTGGCGTGGCGCCTGCTGCCAACATCAATGTAAATGGCAAATATCCATCCATGTTTGAGCCTGTACACGGATCAGCCCCAGATATTGCAGGGAAAGGAATTGCCAACCCAATCGGTCAAATTTGGACCGCTAAACTCATGCTTGATCATTTCGGAGAGGAAGAACTAGGTACACACCTGCTCGAAATCATCGAGTCAGTCACAGCAGACGGCTTTTTAACGGCAGACATCGGCGGGGCTTATCAAACACAAGAAATCACAAACGAAATTATCACGCGTTTGAAGAAATAATCCGTCATTAGAACCGCATCTCCACGTCTGCTATAATAAAAGGATGGATAGAAGAAAGAGATGTGAAATCTAGTGTCAAAAACAGTTGTATTAGCAGAGAAACCTTCAGTAGGACGTGACTTAGCGCGTGTACTGAAGTGTCATAAAAAAGGAAATGGTTTTTTAGAAGGAGATCAATACATTGTCACGTGGGCCCTTGGCCATTTGGTCACACTGGCTGATCCAGAAGGCTACGGAAAAGAATTTCAATCCTGGCGTTTAGAGGATTTGCCGATCATTCCAGAGCCGCTCAAGCTTGTCGTCATGAAAAAGACAGGAAAACAATTCCAAGCAGTAAAAGCACAGCTTGCAAGAAAAGATGTAAAAGACATTGTCATCGCAACAGATGCTGGACGTGAAGGGGAGCTTGTCGCAAGATGGATTCTTGAAAAAGCGCATGTGAAAAAGCCGCTAAAACGACTATGGATCTCATCTGTTACGGACAAAGCCATTCGAGAAGGCTTCAAACGACTAAAAGACGGCAGAGAATATGATAATCTGTACCGCTCAGCGGTTGCACGTGCTGAGGCAGACTGGATTGTAGGGATCAACGCAACAAGAGCGCTGACGACCAAGTTCAATGCGCAGCTTTCCTGCGGACGGGTACAAACACCAACGATTGCCATGATCGCCAAACGAGAAGAAGACATTCAGCAATTCCAGCCGAAGCCGTTTTATGGAATGACTGCACAAGTAGATGGACTTACCTTGACGTGGCAGGATGCCAAAACAAAGCAAAACCGCACATTCCAAGAGAATGTCATAAAAGAGCGCTTGGCAGGCTGCAAAGGAAAACCAGCAGTGATCGATGCATTGAAAAAAACAGCGAAAAAAGCTTTTGCTCCAGGGCTGTACGACCTCACTGAATTGCAGCGTGATGCGCATAAACGCTACGGCTTCTCAGCGAAAGAAACATTATCTACGCTTCAACGGTTGTATGAGCAGCATAAGCTTGTAACATATCCGCGTACAGATTCACGATTTATTTCAGCGGATATCGTTCCTACATTAAAAGATCGATTAAAAGGAATGAATGTCAGACCGTACGCTCAGCATGTGAACCGCATTTTACAATCAGGCGTGAAATCACACAAAGGCTTTGTCAACGATGCAAAAGTGTCAGATCACCATGCGATCATTCCAACCGAGGAAGAACTGTATCCTGGTGCATTAAGTGATAAAGAGCGTAAATTATATGATCTGATTGCCAAACGATTCCTTGCTGTACTTATGAATCCTTTTGAATACGAGGAAACAACGGTGATCGCCAAAATAGGCAGTGAAACATTCACAGCAAAAGGAAAAACTGTGCAATCAGCCGGCTGGAAAGCTGTGTACGATGAATCCTATGAAGACGAGGAATCAGCCGAAGCAGATCAGCATCTGCCGGTACTTTCCGAAGGGCAATCACTTGAAGTACGCCAGCTGAAAGAAACAAAAGGAGAAACGAAACCTCCTGCTCGTTTTAATGAAGCAACCCTGCTATCTGCTATGGAGAACCCAGCGGCATTTATGCAGAATCAGGAAAAGGATTTAGTGAAAACCCTTGGTGAAACAGGCGGACTAGGGACAGTGGCCACAAGAGCCGATATCATTGAAAAACTGTTTAACAGTTTCTTAATCGAGAAAAAGGGCAAAGACATTTTCATCACATCGAAAGGGAAGCAGCTGCTCTCCTTAGTGCCTGAAGACTTAAAGTCTCCTGCGTTAACAGCGGAATGGGAACAAAAGCTTTCTAAAATCGCAAAAGGACAGCTGAAGGCTTCTCAATTCATGAGTGAAATGAAGTCCTATGCAAAACAAGCCGTATCTGAAATCAAACAAACGAACCAAACCTTTAAGCATGACAATGTCACTGGCACCCATTGTCCGGACTGCGGAAAACTGATGCTGAAAGTGAACGGAAAACATGGCACAATGCTCGTGTGCCAAGACCGAGAATGCGGCCACCGTAAAAATGTGGCGAAGAAAACAAACGCACGCTGCCCGAACTGTCATAAAAAGCTCGAGCTGCGCGGAGAAGGCGATGGCAAAATCTTTGCTTGTGTGTGCGGCCATAGAGAAAAACTGTCTGTTTTCGAAAAACGCAAATCACAATCCAATCAAAAGAAAGCCAGTAAGCACGATGTGTCTAAATATATGAAGAAACAAAAGAAAGTGGAAGAACCAATCAATAACGCACTGGCTGAGCAATTAAAGAAATTAAAATTAGATCAATAGTATTATAAAAACCCATGCGGAAACGCATGGGTTTTCCAATTTAATCAAGCATATCGACATATTGTTTTTCTGAAAATGGGAATGTCTATGCGAAAAGACTCGTAATTTGGTATAAAATATTTATTTAAATTTAAACAGAAACAATCTATAATAAATCGTTGGAATGCTAAGAGAACGGGAGTTGAAAGGGGACACGAATGGATACACCCATACATCGCATAGGTATTGTTTTACTCATTGTCATTCTACTAGGTGGATGTACCTGGAAGCAGCAGACGGAATCAGCTTATCCAGTATCACCACAGCCAGTATTGCCTGGAGAATATTTTATTACTCATCACCTCATGACAGATCAAGGCTTGATCCGCACTTCATTTGCAGAGCAGCACATCTACTTATCCGAATCGCTGGGGCTTTGGATGGATTATCTTGTTCGAAAAAAAGACCAAAATTCGTTTGACCAACAATTGGGTGTCCTGCAAGATGAATTTTTACTAGACCATCATCTTCTCAGCTGGCAAATCGAATCTGATCAAAAAAGTAAAGCCAATGCCTTGGTTGATGATTTACGGGTAGTGGCGGCACTTCAAAAGGCAGATCGTTTATGGAAGAATGCAGCATATCAAACAACAGCAAAAGAAATCGCACAAGCGTTAAAAGACAAAAATATGTATAGAGGCATCTTGTCCGATTATTATGATGCATCAACAAATCGAACTTCACACACAATCACACTCTCATATTTAGACCCAAAAGCAATCAAAGAATTGGAATCCCTCAAAATATTCACGAAACAAATGACGAGTAACCAATTGGCCATTCTAAAACAAGCACCGAGAAAAAAAGGATTCTTTCCTAAATCCTATGACATAAAGAAAAAAGCCTATTCATTTGATCGAGAAATCAATATGATTGATCAACTCTATACGGCTCTACATGCCGATCGTGCAAAGGTGAATACGTCCGCGATCATGAAATGGCTTAAAACGACTTTTACAAAAGAAGGAAAATTGTACGGTAGATATAAACTGAGCACATTGCAGCCAGCAGTGACGTATGAATCGCCTTCTGTATATGCGCTGGTCATCTTGTATGCTCTTAAACGAAACGAACCGGAATTCGCAAAAGAGGTGTATGACCGCATGAAAGAATTACAAATTCAAGATCCTCTCAAGGATTATTATGGAGGGTACATGAACGAAAAAGACACACACTCATTTGACAATTTATTGCCTCTCATTGCAGAAAGGGAGCTTTTTAATGAATCGGTTATTCAGTAATACGTATCGTTTATATTATTCTCTGCTCCTCACGTTTGCAGGTCTTATTTTGTTTATGGGCTACCTTGGCGTACATGATGCAGAGAGCTTTTTGATGATCACACTGACTTTTGTCGTGTTAGGATGCGGGATTTTATTTGGCATCTTACCAGCATTAATTTTTACCTTGCTGATGTTGTTCTTTATAGGAAGTGCTATGTTCTTTACAGAGCTTGGCCACACAAACCCCTTCTTTACCAATCAAACATTGCAAGATGTGGTGATTTGGGGCGCAGCCCTCCTCTTTTTCGCGATTTCAGCAGGAAGCTTGCATGAGCGGATTAAGACGATGCGGCAAACCATTGAACAACAAAAGCAGGCGATGAAACAATTTGTGGCGATTGATTCGACCACTGGATTTGACAATGCAGAACGGATGAGGCTGGAATTGTCTGAGGAAATGAAACGGGCAGAACGCTACAAACAGCCATTCGTTTTTATCCTTCTTCACATTCATTATGCAGCAGAATTCAAATCGTTATATGGAGAAAAAGAAATGCAGCACCTATTTCAGCAATTAAGTAACAAGATTCGCGAAAGTGTCAGAGAAACCGATAAGAAATTTCGATTATCTGAAGAACGAATAGGCCTGCTGCTTACTCACACACCAGAAGAAAATGTCTCTGTCGTCCTTGAGAAGCTAAAGGATAAATTGAAAAAGCATGTGCTGTTAAACGGCCGTGAAGTCACCTTGACATTTCATGTCTGTCATTTAACAAGCAGTTCGGATTATCGCACGCCAGAACAATTTTTAGAAGAACTAGAAAAAGAGATGATGATGAATGAACTTTAATTCTTTGATGAAATGCTGTTTAGTGATTGCTCTCTTTTTGATTCTTTCGTTTCAATACATGGCTTCAGCCGACGCTCTTGCCAAGCCAGATACCCTGATCGTTTATTCAACAGAATCAGGAGAAGCGACTCCAGCAGTGCATATGCTGGATCTACTCGCCGGACATTTTTCCAAACAGACGACGATTGTATCTGATGAACATCTGGCTGAAAAGAAGATCAGCGAATTTCAGCAAGTCATCTATCTAGGAGAAATAAAGAGAACCTTACCAAAACAGACCATTCGTGTAATGAACGAAGCACAGAAGATCATAGCCATTGGATACAATGCGGAACAGCTGCGCTCATTTTCCGCACTTATTTTTCACAAACAAGATCACACGAGTCAAATCAAATATACAGATGATAAAGCATACCGTCAGCTAGAGAAAAGGATCAGTGCGTTAACGGTTCAAGGGGCAGACTTGCAAAGGGAATTTCTATTGAAAAAACATAAAGCTGATCTTCCATTTGTGATTCAAACAAAGGAAGGTGCCGCCTATATTGGAATCCTAAATGTCGTGCAGCACAGCGAGCTTCTAGCAGAAGTGCTAGAAAAACGCCTTCCTTCTTCTAATCAGCTGACCACAAAATACTTAAGGCTTGGGAACATCAGTCCTGTCACTGACGAAAAGAAGCTGCTTGAGCTTGGACAATACGTATCCACTCAGCATATTCCGTTTCTAATAGCGGTAACCCCTGTTTGGGTGGATCGAACAACAGGCGATGAAGTGACACTGAGTGACCGCCCGAAGCTTGTAAAAGTGTTAAAACAATTGCAAAGCGATGGAGCCAGCATCATTCTCCATGGATTTAGCCGTACGTATCGCACGGAGGATTCTGGTCAGGACTTTGAGTTCTGGGATGCAAAGAATGATCAGTCCATTACGTCAAATGACCCTAAAAAAGCTGAGAAGAAGCAAAGTGAAAGCCATTTTTCGAATGAAAAAGACTTCCATACTTATACGAGATCGAATCAGCAGCAAGAAACCATCTATACAGAAGAAAAACTGACAAAAGGCATTGAGTTTCTTGCGCAGCAAGGTCTCTATCCACTGGCATTCGAGGTGCCGCATGATGCCATATCTCAACAAGGCTACGAAGTGATATCAAGGCATGTGTCCAGTCTGTTTGGACAGGTACAGCTGTCGGATCATACTTGGAAAACAGCCGGTGCTCCGCCGCTCGTGACGAAACCCGACATGCTTCATGGCATGACTTTATATCCTCAGCAATCAGTAGAGCCAGCGTCTGACGAAGAAGGTTCAAATATTTTAACAGAACAAAAGATTCAATCCATCCAGCATCTTCAATCAGCCGCAATCGGGCTGTCCTATGATGTGGAATCCGGAATAACTGGATTGCAGAATCTGATGACGCAGATGGATGCAATTCCTTCTAGTGAATGGCTGGATTTAAAGAAAACAAAACAGACAGTCCAAACACCACATGTACAGATCAAAACATCAGGGGATGGACATATTCATGTAGAACAATCCAATAGAGCGGAAACCACAACAGTTAAACGAAGCGGCATGGAAAATATGCTGCGAATTCTCACCGTCGTGGTGATGCTGTTTATTGCGGCATTTGCTTTTTACACATTGTATTTAAGACTGACAATGAAAAAACGTATTTTTAAGGAGAGAAAATTAGGTGGCTGATGTCTTATTTTATCTTTCATTAATACTGATTTGGATTATGCTCCTATACCACATGTTTCTCATGCAGGGCGGCTTTCAGCACTACCTGACCTACGAAAAAGTGCTGCCTGAATGGACGAAACAAGGGAAAGAACTGCCGACCGTCAGCATTCTGATTCCTGCTCATAATGAAGAAGTTGTCATTCGGCAAACGCTAAAAGCAATGGTCCAGCTATCCTATCCTAAACATCTCCTTGAAATCATTGTGATTAATGACAATTCCTCCGATGGCACAGGGGACATCGTGCAGTCATTCAGTGAGCAATATGATCATGTCCATATGATTGAAACGAAACCGCCATTTGCAGGAAAGGGAAAATCAACTGCACTGAATGAAGGCTTAAAGGCTTCAACAGGAGAAGTCATCTGCGTATACGATGCAGATAACATGCCTGAACAAAAGGCCGTCTATCATTTGGTTCTTGGTTTATTGAATGACCCAAAGGCAGGCGCTGTTGTCGGGAAATTCAGGGTCATCAATGCAGCCAAAAATCTGCTGACCAAATTTATTAATATTGAGACCATCTGCTTTCAATGGATGGCGCAAGGCGGAAGATGGAAGTGGTTTGGCATTGCGACAATACCGGGCACCAACTTCGCCATCCGCCGGCACATTTTAGAAGAGCTTGGCGGCTGGGATGTTCATGCGTTGGCTGAAGACACCGAATTAACGATCCGTGTCTATAACCTTGGCTATGTCATTCGATTTTTCCCAGCTGCGATTACATGGGAACAAGAGCCTGAGACATGGAAGGTCTGGTGGCGGCAAAGAACGCGCTGGGCTCGAGGCAATCAATATGTTGTCCTCAAATTTTTGAAACAGTTTATGAAGCTGAAACGAAAACGAATGATTTTTGATTTGTTTTATTTCTTCTTTACGTATTTCTTATTTTTCTTCGGTGTCCTGCTCTCAAATGGCATCTTTATCGTGAACCTATTTGTTGACCTTCACTTATCTGTAGGGGCTGTTGCACTGATCCTGTGGGGATTGGCCTTCTTCCTCTTTCTAACAGAAGTGATGATTACACTAAGTATTGAGAAAACAGAGCTTACCAAACAAAATATACTCATTGTGGCGCTCATGTACTTCACTTATTCTCAAGTATGGATTGCGCTAGTCGTGTACTCCTTATGTGTAGAGGCAAAGAGCCGTTTATTCAAACAAGAAGTGAAATGGTACAAAACTGAGCGTTACGATCAACAACAAAAGAAAAGCGGGTGACAAATTGAAATCGGTAAAATGGATGATTTTTATATTGATGATATCCCTTGCCATTCAGCCTTTTTTCATGGCGGGTCAAGCAATGGCGCAATCAAATCGAGTACAAGTGAAAGATGACTGGATTCGCTCATCTAAAGGAAGTCAAACGGAAACGCAAGCATTATCAGAAGATGTAGTAACCTTGTATGGACAAGAAGACCGCACTGAATTTTCCTATCAAATAGAGAGAGGAAAAGTTGAGTCTAGCACCCTTACATTAAATATAGAGGCTTCACCATTACTTATTTCGCCATCTTCGTTCACAGTCATGATTGATGGAGAGATTGAAAAGACCATTCCCGTATCAGGGAAAAATCAAAAGAAATCAATTCAAATCAAATTGAACAAAGCGCAATTGAAAAAAGGTTCTCATCAAATTCAGCTCACATTTTATGGCGTGTTAAAAGAAGGTGTGTGTATCAACCAAGAGACACCTGCCAATTGGCTGAAAGTATATCCTGAAAGTGAGCTGGATTTCAAAGGAACTCAAACGAAAGACGTGACGTTAGACAGCTTCCCTTCATTTTTCATTCAAACAGGTGATCAGAAAGAACAAACAGATATTGTGATTCCAAATTCACCGGAAGCAGCTGAATTAGAAGCGGCTATGAAAGTATACCGGACGTTGAAAAACAAAGACCGCCAAGCAGACCTCAAACTCGTCCAAGAAAAGGACCTCAAGCAAATCGCTCATCCAACCATTGCTGTGGGAGCAAAAGGAAACTGGGATGGACGAGTGAAATCGATCGAGCAAGCTGCGAAAATGAAAACAGCAAGCGATCAGCTCACGTTAGCGGTGAGAACCTTGACAGGAAAGAAAAAAGAACAGCCCATTTTATTTGTCACTGCTGAACAGCCAAAAACAATTGCTGAAAAAATCAATGTCCTGACTCAACCAGAACTGACAGGTCAGCTCACTGGGACAGATTTACTCCTTCAAAAGGTTACTGTTAAAACATCAAAACCATCTCATCAAATTCGTTTAAAAGATTTTGGTGGTGATGATGTCACGGTTGGAACCCAAAAGACGGCATCTGATCATTACTATTATCCAAAGGCATTGATCGCTCATCAAAAATCAGGAGCTAAACTAAATCTATCATTTAAAAAATCTGATACAGCGAACAAAGCGGAACGCTTAACAGTCATGATCAATAACGAACCGCACGACGTACCGTTAACAAAACTAGGAAACAAAGATGAGAATGGATTCTATCATGTGTCAATTCTAGTAGATTCACAAATACTCCAAAAGAACGAATATATTGATTTGCAATTTGTTACTACAGGCTTTAAAAACATGGAAGCCTGCAGACATACGGATGAAGAAGGCTGGATTTACATTGATAAGAACAGCTCTCTTCAAATACCAGAAGGTACGACTAGTGATACACCGGATTTAGCCGCATGGCCGCTTCCTTTCACATCAAAAACGCAGCAAGGAAAAACATTGATCATCATGCCAGATCAAATCAAGCAAGAAACGATCAATCAAATGGCGATGCTGACAGAATCATTTAGTCAGCCGGAAGCTGCCCAATATCATTTGATCAAAGCTTCAAATGTGACAAATGATCAATTGAAAGATCACTCTCTCATTTTCATCGGGGGCATTCAAACGTTCTCTCTTTTAAAAGAAAAGGCAGACGATCTCATCGTTCCAGTGAAAAAGGATCAGTATGATGTATCCTCCTTTGGCATGATCAACGAAACGACTGCTCGTATTGTATGGACGCAGCCATCTGTATGGAATAAAGAACAAACAATGACCGTCTTTTCCGGAATGAATGCAGCTGACGTTGATCTTTCACATGAAGTGATTCATTTCCTGCAAACAAATACGGAAACGGCAACAGTTGCAATCGAGAGCAAAAACAAAGACATGTTCTCTAATCATCAAACGGTCAGCAGCACAACAAATGATCTCCCAAAAAATGAAAAGCAAGGCATCAATGATTCTTGGATTTACTTTGCATGTATCGCTGCACTGATTATTTTTGTGGTCGTGATGATTATTTATTTCGTGCGAAAAAACCGCAAAAAGACTGATTGATAAACGATCAAAAGACCTTGAAAAAATGTCTTTACTTTGGTGTTAAACGGGAGTATGATCTCTTTTATAAAAGACCAATCGCTGAATCATTTCGATGAGCGGGGGAACCATTGGTGGTGCAGGACACCACGTGGGGTGAATCCTTTTTAGGTAGGGCAAAGTCTCATGCGCCCGAATCCGTCAGCTAACCTCGTAAGCGTTAAAGAGAGCAAAGACCAACCTGTGATCTAAACAATAGACGCAGGGGCATTCTATTGCCTCTGTGTCTTTTTGGCGATCCATCTTTTGTAACTTAAATCGTTTGACACTAAAGGAGCGGGCATCACATGTACAGTTTGATGAAGCGTATTTTAATTGGGAAACCATTAAAATCACAGGCAGCAGGAGAACAAAAACTATCAAAAATCAAAGCGTTGGCATTATTGTCATCAGACGCATTGTCATCCGTTGCATACGGTACAGAACAAATCTTGATAGTTCTTTCAGTCGTTAGTGCAGCAGCATTTTGGTACTCACTCCCGATTGCAGGTTGTGTATTAATTCTTTTAATGGCGTTAATTCTATCTTACCGCCAGATTATTTATGCTTATCCAGAAGGCGGCGGAGCCTATGTCGTCTCTAGCAGAAACTTAGGTGAAAAACCAGGACTGGTCGCAGGCGGATCATTGCTTGTAGATTATATTTTGACTGTAGCAGTGAGCATATCAGCGGGTACCGATGCCGTCACATCGGCTTTTCCGGCACTATATCCATATCATGTGCTGATTTCAATTGTATTGGTCATTTTGATCATGGTGCTTAACCTTCGTGGATTGACAGAATCGGCATCTATTTTGGCTTATCCCGTGTACTTGTTTGTCATATCACTCCTTATATTAATTGGAGTCGGCGGTTTTAAATTATTAACAGGAGGCGTTCCTCCAGCGCCTGAGCATACAGCGATAGGCACGCATGTACCTGGCATTACATTGTTTCTTTTATTAAAAGCATTTTCATCTGGCTGTTCAGCACTGACTGGGGTAGAAGCCATTTCAAATACCATTCCATCCTTTAAAAAACCAGCTGCACAAAATGCAGCGAGAACATTATTGATGATGGGTGGATTACTAGCTGTTTTATTTGTGGGTGTGACATTGCTTGCGTTTGGTTTTGGCATCTCACCAAAGCCAGAAGAAACGGTTGTATCACAAATTGCATCAGATACATTTGGACGTACATTTTTCTATTATGTCATTCAAGCTGTCACAGCTTTAATCTTGATATTAGCGGCAAACACAGGCTTTTCCGCCTTTCCTTTATTGGCGGTCAACTTAGCAAAGGATAAATATATGCCGCGCATGTTTACTGTAAGAGGGGATCGACTCGGTTATTCTAATGGCATTATCTTTTTAGGTGTAGCTTCTATGCTGCTCATTTGGTTGTTTGATGGGAAAACGGAACACCTCATTCCGCTATATGCTGTCGGTGTATTTATTCCATTTACGTTGTCACAGACCGGTATGTGTGTGAAGTGGATTCGTGAAAAACCGCAGGGCTGGAAAACGAAAATGCCTATCAATATAGTCGGAGCACTGATTTCTTTCACCGTTCTCATGATTCTCATTTTGACCAAGTTCCATCTTGTATGGCCAGTATTTGTTTTCATGCCTATTGTGCTATTGATCTTTCATTCCATTAAAAAACATTATCTGTCTGTTGGAGAACAACTGCGTTTAATGAATGAAACAGAGCCTGTTGAGATTAAAGGAAATGTGGTCATCGTGCCAATTGCCGGTGTAACACGTGTCGTCGAGCAATCTGTTCAATATGCAAAATCCTTATCAGATCAAGTCATAGCAGTTCATGTATCATTTGATAAAGAAAAAGATAAGAAAATTGAAGCGGATTGGGAAAAACTGAACAGCGGTGTGCGGCTTGTGATATTGCATTCGTCTTATCGAAGTCTTATTCATCCGCTTGATAAATTTCTTGAAACGGTTGAGGCAAAAGCAAATGCGCATCAATATAAAGTGATGGTGCTCGTGCCTCAATTTATCCCGAAAAAAAGATGGCATACGATCTTGCATAACCAATCTGCCTTTTTATTAAGGTTCCGTCTATTATGGAAACGGGATATTGTGGTCGCCACCCTTCCATATCATTTTAAAAAGTAGCAGCAAGTTGAAACGTTTGATCAAAAGGGTGCGGTGGTATGGAGTAAGAAAAAAGGAGTTTTCTCACATGCCGCAAAGAACCGCAGGAAAAGAAGTAACAGCGCTACTGGAAGAGTGGGGCGTAAAACATATTTATGGAATGCCCGGCGACAGCATAAACGAATTGATTGAAGAGCTTAGGCATGAATCAAGCCAAATACAATTTATACAAACGAGACATGAAGAAGTGGCGGCACTCTCAGCGGCGGCTGATGCCAAACTAACAGGTAAGCTCGGTGTCTGCTTATCCATCGCTGGACCGGGTGCTGTCCACTTATTAAATGGACTATACGATGCAAAAGCAGATGGCGCACCCGTTTTAGCAATTGCAGGGCAGGTTGCGTCGAATGAAGTAGGAAGAGACACATTCCAAGAAATCAAATTAGAGCGGATGTTTGACGACGTCGCTGTCTTTAATCAGCAGGTACAAACAGCAGAAGCTCTGCCTGATTTATTGAATCAAGCCATTAAAGCAGCTTATACCCATAAAGGGGTGGCTGTTCTCACCGTATCAGATGACTTATTTTCTCAAAAAATTAAGCGTAAGCCAGTTTATACATCTCCTCTTTATGTTGAGGGAGAGGTACGGCCAAAGAAAGATCAACTGCTAAAGGCAGCACAGCTAATTAACAATGCGAAGAAGCCGGTCATCTTAGCAGGTAAAGGATTACGAAATGCAAAAGAAGAGCTTCTTTCATTTGCAGAAAAGGCTGCTGCACCTATCGTCATCACACTTCCTGCAAAAGGGGTTGTGCCAGACAGGCATCCATACTTTTTAGGAAACCTAGGTCAAATTGGAACGAAGCCAGCTTATGAAGCAATGGAAGAGTGTGACCTCTTAATTATGCTTGGAACTTCTTTTCCATATAGAGACTACTTACCAGAGGACACACCTGCCATTCAACTGGATATTAAACCAGATCAAATCGGTAAAAGATATCCAGTAGACGTAGGAATCGTGAGTGACAGCAAGAGTGGTTTGCAGGAACTGACCTCCTACATTGAATATAAAGAGCAGCGTGGTTTCCTTGAAGCTTGTACAGAGCATATGATGAAATGGCGGGAAGAAATGGATAAGGAAAAATCCGTTGCCACATCACCGCTTAAACCGCAGCAAGTCATTGCTAGACTAGAAGAAGCAGTTGAAGACGACGCCATTCTTTCTGTTGATGTAGGGAATGTGACCGTATGGATGGCACGCCATTTTGAAATGAAACAGCAGGATTTCATCATCTCCAGCTGGCTTGCCACAATGGGCTGTGGTTTGCCTGGAGCGATCTCTGCTAAGTTAAATGAACCGAATCGTCAAGCGGTTGCTGTCTGCGGCGATGGTGGCTTCACAATGGTCATGCAAGACTTTGTGACAGCGGTAAAATATAAACTGCCGATCGTTGTTGTGATCTTAAACAACAACAACCTTGGAATGATCGAATATGAACAACAGGTAAAAGGAAACATCAATTATGGTATAGAGCTGGAAGATATTGATTTTGCTAAGTTCGCAGAAGCATGCGGCGGCAAAGGAATCTCCGTGTCATCACATGAAGAACTAGCTCCAGCTTTTAGTGCAGCCCTTCAATCAGATAAACCCGTCATTATTGATGTTGCTGTCACCAATGAACCGCCGTTACCTGGGAAAATTACGTACACACAAGCAGCTGGTTTTAGTAAATACTTACTGAAAAAATTCTTCGAAAAAGGCGAGCTGGATATCCCTCCACTCAAGAAAAGTTTAAAACGCTTTTTCTAAACAAAATGTAGTCGGTCCTCTCAAAAGAGGACTGACTTTTTTTAATGAAAGGAAAAAACATTTCAATTATCACTTGTTTTATTTCCTCTAAAAATATATGGAAATTATTTTTGTAACTTAAAGCCTATTTTTCCAATTCGCTGAGAAAGGTAAAATAGACTTTATGATCAATAATGGGGGGAGTGACTTCTTCTGGGCAAGATACTTGA
>NZ_ASJD01000012.1 GCF_000691165.1 Bacillus safensis FO-36b
TTTTGTCTTGTTTAGTTTTCAAAGATCATCTCCGCCGTTCTTAGCGGCTTTAATAATATAACATTTCGCTTCATCTTATGTCAACAACTTTTTTCAAGTTTATTTCCCGAAGCGTTTTGTGTTTGTCACTGTGTGTCAGCGACGATTAATAATATATCACGAAAACATTCTATTGGTCAACGCCTTTTCGAAACTTTTTTTGAAATAGTTTTATTAAGCATCTTAAACCCTTGTCCTGCATACAATCAAGTAACAATCTTGGACAAGGCAGGAGTGTTTGAATTGAGTCGATTATATGTGTTGCCTATTAAACGGCTGAAGCAAGTTGTCATTATTCTTGTAGCAGCCCTTGCAGCTGCAACCTTTTTTTATGTACAAAAGGCACCGCCGCTGTCGGTATTTAAAACTGAACATGGACCCCGAGCCATTTATAAAGGAGAGACTTCATCAAAACATGTCTCTCTCACTTTTAATATTGGCTGGGGGGATGAGAAGGCTGTTCCTATTTTAAATGTCCTTCGAGAGTACGGTATAAAGAACGCCACTTTCTTTCTGTCTGCTTCTTGGGCTGAGCGTCATCCTGATATCGTGAAACAAATTAGGGAGGACGGCCATCAAATTGGAAGCCTCGGCTATGCTTATAAAAATTATAGCCAGCTTGAAGATAGTGAAATCAAGCAAGATCTTGTCCGTGCACAAAATACATTTCAAAAGCTTGGACTAGATGACATTCAACTATTAAGACCGCCAACTGGACAGTTTAACGAAACAGCACTGAAAATTGCCACACAGTACGGTTATACCGTTGTTCATTACAGCATCAATTCACAGGATTGGCTGAATCCGGGTGTCGACCAAATTGTTCAAAATGTAAATGATCGAATGAAAAGCGGAGACATTGTTCTCCTTCACGCCTCAGATTCAGCAACCCAAACCGCTCAAGCCTTACCAGCTATTTTGAAACAAATAAAAGAAAAGCATTTAAAAAATGTGACAGTTGGCGAACTGATCTCCAACACGAAAACAAAGTCATCAGAAGTTAAGTAGCTTTCGCTTTTGAAAACCGCGGCATCGCTAAAAGCTGAAACGCATTACAGCCTAATAGCGGGAACAGCATTAAATACAGCCAGTCCTCTTCATTGACTCTGAGCGCCGGGAACCATTCTAACGACGTGATGACGACCATGAGAAACATTGCAGAAACAAATGTTTTCTTAGAGGACTGCTGCTGTTTAAAATAAGCCACGATCAATGCAAACACACCGATAAAAACAGGCAGCCACAAGTATGGAAGAAATGAATCATTCTCCCCGAAAAACAAAAATCGCAAGTAAGCTAAATCAAACAGCACAAAAATCACAAGAAACAGCTGAATGGTATTCCATAAAGAATGTGACCGGAAAATCTCTAACGCAAACCGGTGCACCGTCAAGAAGACAACAAACCCCATCTGGCTAATGACACTAAAGATCATCCCTACACCAATGAACCAAAACAATACAGATGCGATCTCTAGAATTTCAAACGATATAAAAAGCTTCTGATATTTCCCCCACTCCAGCGCAAAGCCTACCACGCTTGTAATGACCGCTCCAACAGCTAGCACAGAGAAGAAAAAACGAACTAAATCCCGACTTTTCATTGAATTGATCCAACCCCTATTTTTGTTATGTATAAATTTACGTGAAACATTCATATTAAAAGTAAGACATGTAACGAAAGGAGCCACAGTATGTCAAAAGGCATCTTGCGTATAATGAGCTGTTTTCTTCTTTTATCTCTAACAGCTTGTGCTCCCAAAACCCAATCCTCATCTAATATGGACTATGACGAAACAAAAAAAATGGTCGTCGATATATTAAAGACAGATGACGGTAAAAAGGCCATTCAACAGTTATTAAATGACGAGGCAATGAATGAAGCTTTGGTAATGGATGAACAAACTGTGAAAAAAACGATAGAGAAAACACTGACTTCTGATAAAGGCAAAGAGTTCTGGAAGAAGGTCTTTGAGGATTCTAAATTTGCCGAGACTTTCGCAAAATCCATGCAGCAACAGCATGAAAGAATGTTAAAACAGCTAATGAAGGATCCTGACTATCAACAGCTGATGATGGATATTCTCAAGGATCCTGAGATGGAAAAGAAATACGGTGAACTGGTAAAAAGCAAAGAGTTTAGAAAACACTTAGAAAAAGTCATTACGGAAACATTAAGCAGCCCTCTTTATAAGAAGAAATTCGAAGATGAGCTCAAAAAGGCAGCATCTGAAAGCAGCAGTGATTCCGGATCGCAAGGAAGCGACAGTTAAATATCACCCGAGTGGCATTCATCCACTCGGGCTTTCATTATGCTTTCACTGCTAATTGTTCAATGACTTTATTTGCAATGTGTTGATACACTTCTCCTGTCGGATGACTCGCATCATAGACAGAGGGCGCGAAATCATCCTCATTCCAATCAGGCTGTCTTAAAGGAATTTGGCCAAGGACTGATACACGCAGCTCTTCAGCCAGCTTGTCACCGCCGCCTTTTCCAAAGACGTATTCCTTTTCACCTGTTTTTTTGCTTTCATAATAGCTCATATTCTCAACGACCCCGAGCACCTCATGATCTGTTTGCAGTGCCATTGCGCCTGCTCTTGCTGCAACGAAGGCAGCCGTCGGATGCGGTGTAGTGACAATGATTTCTTTACAGCTAGGCAGCATTGTATGAATATCAAGCGCCACATCTCCCGTTCCAGGCGGAAGGTCTAATAGTAAGTAATCTAATTCTCCCCACTCAACTTCGTGGAAGAAGTTATTTAACATTTTTCCAAGCATCGGTCCTCTCCAAATAACCGGTGCATTTTCTTCAACAAAAAAGCCCATTGAAATCACTTTGACACCAAAGCGCTCCACAGGAATAATTTTTTCCCCCTTAACTGTTGGTCTTACAGTGATTCCCATCATATCCGGTACACTAAAGCCATAAATATCAGCATCAATCAGCCCGACTTTTTTCCCTAGACGAGCGAGCGCTACAGCAAGGTTAACAGAAACAGTCGATTTACCAACGCCGCCCTTTCCACTCGCAATCGCTAAGAACTCAGGCGGATTTTTAGAGTTAAGCAAGGTTTCTTCCTCATCTTGTGATGGCATAAACTTTTCAAGTGTTTCCTGAGGCAGTTCCTCAAAACGAAGTCCTACTGTGTTAGCGCCTGCTGCTTTCAAGGCTTGTACGATGTCTTGCTGCAGCTTCATCTGCTCAGCAGTGCCTGTTTTAGCAATGGCCACCTTTAGGCTCACATGCTCTTTCTCAGGCTTTAGGCTGATTTCCTTGATGGCATCCAGCTCACCAAGCGGTATATGAAGGAAAGGTTCGTCCATCTTCCCAACTAGTTTTCTCACATCATCTTGTCCGATCATAGCAGAACCTCACCCTTTATTGAATTCGTTTACAATCCAAGTATATCATACATATCCTTACAATGTCTGTCCTGTTTGCCTGCGATCAAAAGGAAAAAGCCCCTTATTCAGGAGGCTCTTTTTGCTCTGTTAAATATCTTAAAATCCCTTTATAAATAGAGGCAGCAATTTGATCCTGATATTTAGGTGTTGCCAGCTGGCCAGCCTCTTTCGGGTTGGAGAGAAATCCAATTTCCACAAGAGCTCCTGGCTTTGTGACATTTTGCATTAAATAAATGCCGTTGATCCGCTTCGCCTTTCGATCTGTGTTTTCAAGATTCCTGCGCAATTCATCTTGAATGAACTTCGCTGCCTTTTCATTTTCTTCATACTTTCCGTAAAAAAACGTCTGAGCCCCGCTCCATTTGTTTGATGGTATCGCATTTAAATGAATGCTTAAATAGAGATCCGCTTCAGATTCATTGATGACTTTGACGCGGTTCCTTAAATCCTCCGCTTTCTTCCGGGCATATCCCCTTGTATTCTTTGATGATAAATCAGAATCATCCTCTCGGGTCATGAGAACAAGCGCTCCCTGCTCCTGCAAATAGTCACGTATCTTCATGGATACATCCAGTGCAATCTCTTTCTCAAGCAGTTCTCCTCCTACAGCCCCTCCATCTGGACCGCCGTGCCCCGGATCTAAATAGATGATCTTCCCGCTTAGAGGCAAATTCCACGATTTCCATGAATCATCATTTAGAAATTGAAACCTGAATAAGAATAAGAGGACAATAAACCCAATTAAAAACCCTGTCCACTTCAGCTTTCTTTTCATCCCTGTCCCTCCCATACACCATTATTTTATAGATATGGGACAAGGACTGGAAATATGCTTAGTGCAGCCGAAGCTTGTGTCTTTTTTCTGATTCACGAAAGCCTTCCTGCCACCACATGCTTAAAAAATCCTTTGCAAATGGATATAAACATGACATTTTCCGCTCCATACGGAACATATTCCCCCACGATTGCAAGCATCCTGCCAGCTCTTCAATCAGCTCAGCTTCCTCCTGGAAGGACCGCTTTTTGATATCGTCGAATGATTCGCCGTATTTACTCGACTCACCGTATCTCCCGCCAGCTAAGAAAGCTTCAATGGCGAAATCGATGCAGCCATCACTCATAATACCAGCTGGATCATCTGCAAATGGAAACAGCTTCTTTGTGAATTTCTCGGAAGCAGCCGTTACTTGTTGAAGAGACAATGTACGCAAAAGCTTCTTTTCAAGCGTGACATCTCGTTTTGTTTTCAGTTGATAAAATGAAAGCACTTCTGCCATGGACTGAACTCCTTTTTTCTTTGTATTGTTCGTTGGTTTGAACAAAACATGCAGTTCAGTAAATGGAAATGACGGCCTGTGAACGATCGGAATGGAAAATTGTGATAAAATAGACATTTACATATAGAAAGAATGATAAAGGGGCAAAATCAATGAAGAAATGGATGTATATCCTGCTGCTACTTACAGTCGTCCTATCTGCATGCAGCAGTCAAGCCAGCGAGAAAAAGAGCGATATGAAAGGAATAGCAGACATATCCTTAAAACAACTTTCAACACACAAAAACACGTATCTCGGTGACAATTCAGCCATTCGTGAAATCTTATCAGATCTTCCTGGAGGCGTCATTCGTGAATTTGAAATCATCGATGGGAAAGCATTAGACGTCACGTATGGGATAAAAGAAAATGCCGGCTATACAGAAGAACAGTTTGACGCCTTCTGGTTTGATCAAAAGGATACGATCGAAAAAACGTATTTATACAACGCCATCGCACTTTTTATTCTGGTCGATAACGTAGAGCAAGTGACACTTAACATGAGCTCTAAAGACGAGCCGTCCGTCACGTTTAAAAGAAAACAGCTAGAAAAAGAGCTCCCTCACCCTTTTAAAAAGTACAAAGACGATACAGCGCTTTGGCAAAAGGAACTGGTTGATGGAGTTGTGAAGTCAAAAAAGAAACGCCAAGATGTATACAAAGCGTTTCCAATACAGAAATAATAAAACAGAGGGAAGTTTCCCTCTGTTTTTTGATGTTTATGTAGTGAATGCCTGAATCAATCGTTGTCGAAAGTTTTGATTCACTGCTGCAGTAAGCATAAATTCGTTGAATACTTCCCCAATCCAATGAGAATTGTTCGCTTTCGGATCATTGATAAAAAGAGAGATGGAGATAGAGGATGTATCTGTTCTTCGATATAAAGCACCTGTGAAAACAAACAATGTTGCTCCGCCTTTATACCAAAAATATTGATCTGTTTCCTTTTTCAATGTTTCTCCCAGTACGATTTGGCTAAAAAGACTCTTTTCTTCTATATGTTAACAGCTCATCCTGGAGACGTTTCATAAAATGTGCATATTGATTGGTTGTAGACTTTGTCAACTTTTGCGTCAGTAATGATTGAATACGCCAGCCTAATAAGTTATTTTTTTTCATTTTTTCTTCTAACGCCTTTTTATGCTCTGGGTCATTTTTCATGATATTAAAAATCTCATTCATTAGAGATTTGTATTGTTCTTCGGATACACCGCTCATTTTCTTGAATGCATTCCGCCGACGATCAGATACATAAGCGGACCACAAAATCATTGGTGTGAGCGGCATGAGTTCATCATGTTCTGTAAGACCTGCTTGTTTCATCTGATCATTAATCTTTTCTAAGCCCAGCCGGTCAATCAAATAATCCGTACAAGCATTCGAACTGAATTGCATCATCCCTTTGGCAACATCTAATAAAGTCGCATGCTCAGAAAAATCATTGATCTCCAGCCAGTACGCGTGCGCACCACCGTCTGTTCTATCAATATAAAACCGCTCTATATCAGACAATGCCACTTTTTCCTCTAGCTTGATGGCGCCGCTCGATACAGCTTTAACAAAATGAAATAAAACCACTAATTTCACCGTACTTGCAAGTGGCGTTTTTTGATCAGCATTCCACTCTAACACCACATCTTCATTTTCAATGATTGTCACTGATACTTCCTTTTTGTTCTTTGTTACAAATGTCAAAAGGTCTTCCATCGCTTCCTTTAAACCGATTTTCTGCAACATGTTTCTCCTTTCCAAATAACAGAGGATTTACATGTTTAATATAACAAATATTTCAAATAAAGGCACAAAAAAGCAGAGGTTCGTGAATCCTCCGCTTCTTGATGTCCTTATTCATGGGGCAGATGTAGCTTCATTCCTTCATGCGTGGCTTCAAACCCTAATTTCTCATAAAAATGGCGTGCTTCTGGCCTCTGTTTGTCTGTTGTCAGCTGGACCATATGACATCCGCGGTCGCTTGCGCGTTGAATGGCCCACTTTATAAGCAGCGAGCCGACTCCTTTTCCTCTATGGGTCGAAGCCGTCCGAACTCCTTCGATGGATGCTCTCCATCCTCCTTGATGTGTAAGAAATGGCGTCATGGTTAACTGAAGAACACCAACTACTTCTTCCTGGTCACACGCAACAATGAGTTCAATATTTGGATCAGCATCGATTGAATGAAAGGCTTTGATATAGCTTTCTAATAACGGGCGAGTGTAACGCTCTCTCTTTTGACCTAACTTATCATCTGAAAGCATGAAGATGATTTTGTCGAGGTCTTCTTGCACGGCTTCTCTACATGTTAATTGATTTAGATTCAATGAAAGCACCTCCTGGGATGGACGTAAACTATCTTCACTTACCAAAATACCAATTGCAACCGTTTTTCTATAAGATTTGATCAGCTGCTTTTTTTAACCACATAACTAGGCGGCAGTGTGTACCCTTGGTTTTCTTGAATGAGAAAACTCAATGATAAGAAATGCTTCAAAGATCCTCATGGCGAAGTCCCTCTTCTGCTTATTTGATCTGATTATATCAACATCGAAAGCGGAGTGATATTTGAAATGGTGAATTACTTCATATCATGAAAACTTATCAAGCCCTCTTCACGAACCATTCCTCTTGTAAGATGGCATAGTAAAATTCATCCCACCACTCATTTCCTTGTGGTATACATTTTTTAAAATACCCCTCTCTCCTCATCCCCATTTTCTCCATCACTCTCCACGATGGCACATTCTCAGGCTGACAAGTGGCAATGATCCGATGTAAGTTTAGTGTGTGAAAACCATGATGTAAGACAGCATACGCCGCTTCTGATGCATAGCCCTTGTTTTGATAGGCAGGATTGAAGACCCAGCCAATCTCATATGTGTGCTCACCAAAGTAAGAATGAAACACGATATGTCCGATGCATATCTGATCTTCTTTTAATAGAACAGCAAAATTCTTGGCTTTTTTAAGACGATTATTTTTAACAAATTCCTTCGCATTTTCTTTAGAAAAAACACCTTCCGGAATATACTTCATCACCGCCGGATCAGATGTATATGCATAAACATCATGCCAATCATCCTCAGCAAATGATCGAATGAAACACCTTTCTGTTGTTAGATTCATATGACACCTCCATAGACTTCGTGTTTTAAACAAAACCTTGCTATGATCCTATTTTATATGTTTCCAAACAGAAAAAAACACAAATAAAAAAGCACCAGCAGGATGCTGATGCTTTTTTTATAAGGTTTGTCTGTAACAAACCTTTGTAAAACGTCCATACAATATAAAATTGATTAACGTTTTGAGAACTGAGGAGCTCTACGTGCGCCTTTAAGACCGTATTTCTTACGCTCTTTCATACGAGGATCACGAGTAAGAAGTCCAGCACGTTTAAGTGGTGTACGGTACTCAGGATCTACTTCTAGAAGAGCACGAGAGATACCGTGACGAATTGCTCCAGCTTGACCAGAGAATCCACCACCGTGAACATTTACAAGAACATCGTAGCTGTTAGCTGTTTCTGTGATGTTCAAAGGCTGTTTCACGTCTTCGATTAAAGCAGCGAATGGAATGTATTCAGTAATTTCACGATTATTAACGACGATACGGCCTTCACCTGGAACTAAGCGAACGCGCGCTACAGAACTTTTACGACGACCTGTACCGTAATATTGAACCTGTGCCAAATTGTTAACCTCCCTTATAATTAACCGCGAAGTTCGTAAACTTCAGGTTGTTGTGCTTGATGTGGATGCTCAGAACCACGGTACACATTTAATTTTTTGAACATTTGACGACCTAGTGGACCCTTTGGAAGCATACCTTTGATAGCAAGCTCCAACATTTTCTCAGGGTAGTTTGTACGCATCTCAAGAGCAGTTCTTTGTTTCAAACCGCCTGGGTGCATCGTGTGACGGTAGTAAATTTTGTCCGTCAATTTCTTACCTGTTAATTCAATTTTCTCAGCATTGATGATGATGACGTGATCACCTGTATCAACGTGTGGTGTATAAGTTGGTTTGTGCTTACCGCGCAAAAGTGATGCTACTTCAGTAGAAAGACGACCTAGAGTCTTGCCTGCCGCATCAACAACTAGCCATTTGCGCTCAATTGTGCTTGCGTTCGCCATTGGTGTTGTACGCATGAGTTTCCCTCCTAAATAAATCAATGAATTTTCCTTGAATCAAATGCTACGTTCTATTTCAAAACACAAGATAAGTCTTCCGGGGCTTATTTGTGGGGTTGAAATACATACCATATGATATCTTATAACTTTCTGCTTCCTGTGTCAAGAACATGTTACACCTGGTTTAGTTGTCATAGAAAACTTCCCATAAATACAGTCCGTGACTAGGCGCAGTCTTGCCTGCCGCTTCGCGATTTCGGGCGGCAAGCATAGCTTTTATCTCCTCAGGGTGAAATTTACCAGAACCGATTTCAAGCAACGTTCCAGCGATAATCCGCACCATGTTGTATAAAAAGCCATTCCCTCTCACACGCATTTCAAGCCCGTCTGAGACGTTTTTCCACTCAAGGGCATAAATAACCCTCACCTTGTCCTGAACCTCCGTATTGGCCGCACAGAAGCTTGTAAAGTCATGCGTCCCAATCAGGTGCTCAGCGGCTTCTCTCATTTTATCGATATCCAGCCGGTAAGGATAGTGGCAGGCATACTGTCTCGTGAACACATTTTGGTGTGTTTCCGTTGAGACCTTATAACGGTACTCCTTCGAAACAACACCAAATCTGGCATGAAACGAGTCATCGACCTCCTCAGCCTTTAGAACACGGATATCATCCGGCAGCAAGCTGTTAAGGGCAAAAGGCCATCTCTCCATCGGGATCGAGAGCGGGGTGTCAAAATGGATGACCTGTCCCTTTGCATGGACACCGCTGTCCGTCCGGCCGGAAGCCACAATCGGAATCAGTTCATCCTGTTTGTGCATTCTTGCAAGGGCTGACTCTATCTCCGTCTGAACGGTTCGCTGCCCTGGCTGCACCTGATAGCCTTTAAAATGTGTCCCATCGTAGGATACGGTACATTTGACCTTCATCTAGGAATCACCTAATTTCTAAGCAGCACAAGGAGTGCTGTTAACAAGATGAATAAAAGCAGCGTGAACGTGTCCTTCATGCCCCAGACAAGCTGACGGTACTTCGTCCGTCCTTCTCCCCCGCGGTAGCCTCTCGCTTCCATCGCGGTCGCCAGTTCTTCTGCACGCTTAAACGCACTGACGAAAAGCGGAACAAGCAAAGGAACGATGGCTTTCATGCGATCCTTTAAAGGCCCGCTTGTAAAATCAACACCTCGTGCCATTTGTGCCTTCATGATTTTATCCGTCTCTTCTAATAACGTCGGAATAAACCGAAGAGAGATGGACATCATGAGAGCAAGCTCATGAACAGGCAGTTTGATTTTACGGAATGGGTGCAGAAGCTTCTCCATCCCGTCTGTCACTTCTATAGGCGTTGTGGTTAACGTAAGAAGTGTCGTCATCATGATGAGATAGACAAAACGGAGTGAAATGAATATTCCTTGCTTTAAACCTTCTTCATAAATATTCAGAAAACCAAAGTGGAATAGCAAGGCGCCATCCTTTGTCATGAAAATATGCAGAATAAAGGTAAACAGGACAATCCATAGGATCGGCTTCATTCCCTTGAGAATAAAGTATAGCGGCACCTGAGAAACCATCACCACAAGGATGGTAAAGACACCTAAAAGCCCGTAAGTGATGTAATTATTAGCAAAAAAAACAATAAAGACAAAAAAGAAAATTGATAACAGCTTTGTCCTTGGATCAAGACGATGGACAAAGGATGAACCTGGCACATATTTGCCGATAATCATACTATCCATCATGATGTCGTGTCCTCCTGATAAAGAGCTGTTAAGGCTTCTGCCATTTCATCCATCGTCAGAAGCGGCCTTGGAAACGTAATACCAAGCTTTTCTTCTACAGTCTGCTGGAATTTAATCGTTTCTGGGAGGTCGAGACCAAACGAAGACATGTCTGTACGATTGGCAAACAACTCTCTCGGCGTACCTGTCGCCTTCACTGTCCCTTTATGCATCACAATCATTTGATCCGCATAATGAGCGGCATCTTCCATACTGTGTGTGACCAGAATCGTGGTGAGGTTTGCCTTATGATGAAGATCATAGAACATGTCCATGATTTCCTTCCGCCCGCGTGGATCCAGCCCAGCAGTCGGCTCATCAAGCACAAGCACCTCTGGCTCCATCGCTAAAACGCCTGCAATCGCCACACGTCTCATTTGACCGCCGCTTAGTTCAAAGGGAGATCGAGATAATAGGGACTCAGGAAGACCAACCAGTTTCAGCATCTCCTTCGCCTTCGCTTCTGCCTTCTCTTGAGGAACGCCGAAGTTCATCGGGCCAAAGCAGATATCCTTGAGGATGGTTTCCTCAAAGAGCTGATGCTCAGGAAACTGAAACACGATGCCTACCTTTTTCCGGAGGGGTTTCATATCCTTCTGCTTTTTATTAGCTTGTAAAACTGTCTTTCCAAGCGCAATGCTCCCCTTCGTTGGTTTGAGCAATCCATTTAAATGCTGCAGCAATGTAGACTTACCAGAGCCCGTATGACCAATGACAGCGACATAGCTGCCCTCTTTGATGGAAGCATTGACATCATACAAAGCAAGACGCTCAAACGGCGTTTTCATTTGATAACGATGCTCTAATTCTTTGATCGTAATGTCCATAGCTCTTTCACCAATCCTTCTTGTGTCAAATGGGCATTTGCAAGCGGCACACCTTGCTGCTTCAATTGCTTGCTCAATCGATAGGAAAATGGCAGATCAAGTCCAATCTGAACCAGCTGTTCATCTAGTTCAAATACTTCCTCTGGCGTTCCCTCGGCAAATTTCTTCCCGCCATTCATCACAATGACGCGGTCTGCTTTGGCAGCCTCGTCTAAATCATGTGTGATGGAAATGACTGTGACTGTTCCTTGTTCCTTCAGTAGTCTAACAGTCTCTAACACTTCTTCACGGCCAATCGGATCGAGCATTGATGTTGCTTCATCCAAGATCATGATGTCAGGGCTTGCGGCAAGCACACCTGCAATGGCGACTCTCTGCTTCTGCCCGCCTGATAGATGGTGCGGCTCTTGATCAAGAAACTCCTGCATATTGACCTGTTTGACAGCCCAATCTACACGTTCTATCATCAATTCCCGCTCAACCCCGTTATTTTCTAAACCAAAAGCCACATCATCACGAACTGTTGAGCCCACAAATTGGTTATCTGGGTTTTGAAAGACCATTCCAACCTTTTTGCGAATATCCCAAACACTTTCTTCTTTGAGCTCAATCTCTCCAACCTTGACCGTACCAGCATCCGGTAAAATGAGCCCATTCAGCACACGGGCAAGTGTGGATTTACCTGAACCGTTATGACCAACAATGGCGAGCCATTCATTTTGATTCACATGCAGTGACACTTGATCTAAAGCGGGCTTGTCCGCATCCTTGTGATAACGAAATACAATGTCCTTTACGTCAATTAATGTCTTCCCCATCTCTACCGGACCTCCTCTCAGCTCAACCTCTTCTTTGCTTATTCCTAAAAAAGCCGTAGTACCTAAAAAAGGGCATAGATCCAGTTATGAACTGTCCCGCCCTTTCTTAGATACACGATATGTGATTAAACTAATTCAATGACAGCCATTGGTGCGCCATCGCCGCGACGAGGTCCAAGCTTCATGATACGAGTGTATCCACCTTGGCGATCTTCGTAGCGAGTTGCAACGTCAGCGAATAATTTTTGAAGTGCATCTTGGTTTGTTTCAGCGTTAGCTACTTCATTACGAATGTAAGCTGCAGCTTGACGGCGAGCATGAAGATCTCCGCGTTTGCCAAGAGTGATCATTTTTTCAACTACAGAGCGAAGTTCTTTCGCACGTGTTTCAGTTGTTTCGATGCGTTCGTTGATGATCAAATCAGTCGTTAGGTCACGAAGCATTGCTTTACGTTGTGCACTAGTGCGTCCTAGCTTTCTGTATGCCATGTGATGTCCCCTCCTTAATTAGAGATGCTGTATGAATAAAAAACACACGAAAATCCTAGTTCACAATGAAACTAGTCAATCGTCTTTACGAAGACCCAGTCCAAGTTCTTCTAGTTTCGCTTTCACTTCTTCAAGAGATTTACGTCCAAGGTTACGAACTTTCATCATATCCTCTTCTGTCTTGTTAGCAAGCTCTTGAACAGTGTTAATACCCGCACGCTTCAAACAGTTGTAAGAACGAACAGAAAGATCAAGCTCTTCAATTGTCATTTCAAGCACTTTTTCTTTTTGGTCTTCTTCTTTCTCAACCATGATTTCAGCATGCTGAGCTTCGTCAGTTAACCCAACGAAAATATTCAAGTGTTCAGTTAAAATCTTAGAACCTAGAGCGATCGCTTCTTTCGGTCCTGTGCTTCCATCAGTCCATACATCTAGTGTTAATTTATCATAGTTTGTGATTTGCCCAACACGGGTGTTCTCCACTTGATAAGTCACACGAGATACAGGTGTATAGATTGAGTCGATCGGAATCACACCGATTGGCTGATCGTCTCTTTTGTTTGCATCAGCAGGATTGTACCCGCGACCTCTTTGTGCAGTTAAGCGAACACGGAAGCTCGCATTCTTGCCAAGAGTTGCGATGTGAAGATCTGGATTTAAGATTTCAATATCGCTGTCGTGTGTAATATCAGCAGCTGTTACAGTACCTTCATCTTGTACATCAATTTCAAGCGTCTTCTCTTCTTCAGAGTAGATTTTGAGTGCAAGCTTTTTAATGTTTAAGATAATCGTTGTAACATCTTCAACCACGCCTTCGATCGTTGAGAATTCGTGTAAGACACCATCTATCTGGATCGATGTTACAGCTGCACCAGGAAGTGAGGATAAAAGGATACGACGAAGGGAGTTCCCTAAAGTGGTACCATATCCACGCTCAAGTGGCTCTACGACAAACTTGCCATACTTGGCATCGTCGCTGATTTCAACCGTTTCGATTTTTGGTTTTTCAATTTCGATCATCTAATAAAACCCTCCTTCAAAACGTCGAAACCTCGAATAGAATCATATGAGATTCCATCCGAAATTCCTCATTGTTTAGTCCCGTATGTGCTCAGGCAACGAGTCGTGTATTCGTCTCATAAATAACTGTATCATAACCCATTATTGACAGGGACACAAAATCTATACAAACAAATTACACGCGGCGACGTTTTGGTGGACGGCATCCGTTATGAGGAACTGGAGTTACGTCTCTAATTGCAGTAACTTCAAGACCTGCAGCTTGAAGTGCACGAATTGCAGCTTCACGACCAGAACCAGGACCTTTAACAGTTACTTCAAGTGTTTTAAGACCGTGTTCGATAGAACCTTTAGCAGCAGTTTCAGCAGCCATTTGTGCAGCGAAAGGAGTAGATTTACGAGAACCTCTGAATCCTAATGCACCAGCACTTGACCAAGAAATTGCGTTTCCATGAACATCAGTAATCGTTACAATCGTGTTGTTGAAAGTGGAACGGATATGAGCGATTCCAGCTTCAATATTCTTTTTCACGCGACGTTTACGCGTATTTTGTTTACGAGCAGCAGCCATTCTTTAACTACCTCCTTTACTTATTTTTTCTTGTTAGCTACAGTACGACGCGGACCTTTACGAGTACGCGCGTTGTTTTTTGTGTTTTGTCCACGAACAGGAAGTCCTCTACGATGACGGATTCCGCGGTAGCTTCCGATTTCAATTAGACGCTTAATGTTAAGTGAAACTTCACGACGAAGGTCACCTTCTACTTTAAGTTTGTCAATGATATCACGGATTTTACCAAGTTCGTCTTCAGTTAGATCGCGAACGCGAGTGTCTTCAGAAACACCTGCTTCTTTAAGGACTTGTTGCGCAGTCGTACGACCAATTCCAAAAACATATGTTAAAGAAATGACAACACGCTTATCACGTGGAATATCTACACCAGCAATACGAGCCATGATTTGGGCACCTCCTTGTTATTAGCCTTGTTTTTGTTTATGTTTTGGGTTTTCACAGATCACCATTACTTTTCCTTTTCTGCGAATCACTTTACATTTTTCACAGATAGGTTTAACAGATGGTCTCACTTTCATGTGTTTCCAACCTCCTTCTTCCGGAGTTGCTTTATTTGTAACGGTACGTAATTCTACCACGAGTTAAGTCATATGGAGATAATTCTACCGTAACTTTGTCTCCAGGTAAAATGCGAATGAAGTGCATACGGATTTTTCCTGATACATGAGCCAAAACTGTATGACCATTCTCTAGTTCAACTTTGAACATTGCGTTTGGCAAAGTTTCTGCTACAGTACCTTCCACTTCAATTACATCGTCTTTCGCCATTCAAGTGTTCTCCCTTCTTCAAATCAGTAACTTGCTCTCTGACAAATGTCCAAATGAGAATCTCTCAATTGTTCATCTATCACCCGACCTGTTTTGAATATACTGTTCTGAACTTCCGGAGATACGCAATCATAAAAGGTTATATGATTGATATTTTTTCTTAGGAGAATGAAATTTACGCTTTTCTCCGTCTGCGATTAGTACATGGCAGCCAACGAACATGCCGATGACACCTGTATACTGATCTTGTTCTTTCTTTGGACTATACAGACAACCTGCCCGATTTGGGCCTGAAAGGCTTCAGTGAAGACCTAAATCTTAGTCAGTATATCAAAACCTGTATCTGTAATCGCAATCGTATGCTCAAAATGAGCACACTTTTTCCCATCAACCGTTACAACCGTCCAGTTATCAGCCAATGTTTTCACATATCGGCTGCCTGCGTTCACCATCGGTTCGATGGCCAACACCATCCCAGGTTTTAGCCGCGGGCCTTTGTTGGGCGGACCATAATGAGGAATTTGAGGGTCCTCATGAAGATCCTGTCCGACCCCATGTCCAACATATTCTCTAACAACTGAAAAATTTTCATTTTCAACATACGTTTGTATGGCATGGGAAATGTTCGACAGACGTTCGCCTGGCTTTGCTTCCTGTAAGCCTTTATATAGAGATTCCTCTGTGACTTCCAGTAGTTTGCGGTCTTCATCACTGATTACCCCAACTGGATAAGTCCAAGCAGAGTCACCATGATAGCCATTTAACTTTGCGCCAATATCGATACTAATGATGTCACCATCACGTAAAACCCGTTTACCAGGAATACCGTGAACGAGTTCTTCATTCACCGAAACGCAAATGCTCCCGCGAAAACCATTATACCCTTTAAAAGATGGGATTGCACCCTGCTTTGTAATAAAACGTTCGGCAATTTGATCCAATTCTTTTGTCGAAATACCTGGTTTTATATGTTTCTTCAGCTCTTCATGAGTCAGTGCGACAATACGTCCAGCTTCTCTCATAATCTCAAGCTCGCGAGGAGTTTTACAGATAATCATTTATTTAATCCTCCAAGCAGGTCCTTGATATCTGCATACACATCGTTAATGTGCTTCGCACCATCAATGTTTACAAGATATCCTTTTTCTGAATAGAAGTTCAGTAAAGGTTCAGTCTGCTTTAAGTTTACTTCAAGTCTAGTCGAAACGGTTTCTGCATTATCATCTGCACGTTGATAAAGCTCGCCTCCACACTTGTCGCAAACATTTTCTTTCGCAGGTGGATTGAATACTAAATGATATGTTGCTCCGCAATTTTTGCAAATTCTTCGGCCAGTCAGACGCTCCATCAAAGCATCTTTATCGACTTTAATATTAATGACATAATCAATCGTTCTGCCAAGGTCCTTTAGAATTTCTTCTAAAGCTTCAGCCTGAGCGACTGTTCGCGGAAATCCGTCCAGAAGAAAACCTTGTTCACAATCATTTTTGCCAAGTCTTTCTCTAACAATACCGATTGTGACCTCATCAGGAACAAGCTCTCCTTTATCGATAAAGGATTTTGCTTCGAGCCCAAGTTGTGTCTCCTCTTTCATAGCAGCGCGGAACATATCTCCTGTTGAGATATGAGGAATCCCATAATCATCAACAATTCGTTCTGCCTGAGTGCCTTTACCAGCACCCGGAAGCCCCATTAAGACTAAGTTCATTTCGGATTTCCCCTTCCTTACTTAGAGAGGTTGGGCAGCTGCCCAGCCCTCTGTTTTATTTCATAAATCCACGGTAATTTCGTTTCACTAATTGGCTTTCAAGCTGTTTCATTGTTTCAAGTGCAACACCTACAACAATGAGAAGACTTGTGCCGCCAATTTGTGCAGCGGAAGGTAATCCAGCGAATTGAATGAAAAAGATAGGAAGTATTGAAATCACGGCTAAGAAAATGGCGCCCACAAACGTGAGTCGGTACAAAATGCTCGTAATTCTATCTTGAGTCATTTTCCCTGGACGAACTCCCGGGATATAGCCACCCTGCTTTTGCAGATTTTCAGCCATTTGTTCAGGATTGACTTGGACAAAGGCATAAAAATATGTGAAAGCAACAATCAGTGCTACATAAATCGTCATACCGATTGGCTTAGTATAGTCAAAGTTGTTGGTTATCCAAGTTGTCACATTATTGGTTCCGAAGAACGATGCGATCGTCTGCGGAGTAATAATGAAAGAAACGGCAAAGATGACTGGAATCACCCCTGCTGGATTCACTTTTAATGGAAGGTGCGTTGCTTGACTAGCAGACATTTGTGCACGGCCAGTTCCCTTTGAATATTGAATTGCAATCTTTCTCACTGCCATTTGAATGTAAATAACACCGATAACAATGACAAGAATGGCAATGACAATAAGGGCAATTTTAAGGATTTGCATGAACAGCTGTCCATCTCCACCTACAAATTGTTGAGCGTACACTTGTTTTAATGTTTGAGGGATACCAGCGATGATACCGGCAAAGATAATAATCGAAATACCGTTACCAACACCGTGAGCAGTAATCTGCTCACCCAGCCACATTAAAAATGCTGTTCCCGCAGTGAGTACGACCGCAATTAAGAGATACGTTGAAACACCAGGGTTTTCAATCAGCATGCCTCCTGCCATATTGTTAAATCCATATGACATTCCTAGCGCCTGGATAAATCCTAGAACAATTGTAAAATACCTTGTGAATTGTGCTAATTTTCGGCGGCCAACCTCTCCTTGCTTTGACCACTCAGTAAACTTCGGAACAACATCCATCTGCAAGAGCTGAATGATGATCGAAGCAGTGATATACGGCATAATCCCCATTGCAAGAATGGAGAATTGGAAAAGTGCCCCGCCCCCAAACGTGTTGAGGATTCCGAAAACACTCATTTGATCCTGTGCCTGGAGAACTTCGGCGTTCACATTAGGCACAGGGATGAAAGCACCTATACGAAAGACGACTAACATTAAAAGTGTGAATATAATCTTATTCCGTATATCTTTCACGCGCATAAAATTGGAGATTGTCTTAAACAAGTTAGATCACCTCGGCTGTACCGCCAGCAGCTTCAATCGCTTCTTTCGCAGAAGCAGAGAATTTATTGGCTTTTACAGTTAATTTTTTTTCTAATTTACCGTTGCCAAGAATTTTTACTCCTGCTTTTAACTTGCTTATTGCACCAGTCTCTAGAAGAAGTTCAGGAGTTACTTCCGTTCCTTCGTCAAAACTGTTTAATCTGTCTAAGTTGATTACCGCGTAATCTTTACGGTTGATGTTTGTAAAACCACGTTTTGGAAGGCGTTGGAATAAAGGCATCTGACCACCTTCGAAACCAGGGCGTACACCGCCGCCAGAACGAGCGTTTTGACCTTTATGACCTTTACCAGAAGTTTTACCGTTACCTGATCCAATACCACGACCAACACGGTTGCGTACTTTACGTGAACCTTCTGAAGGCTTCAATTCATGAAGTTTCATTTGGGCACCTCCTTATCGATTAAAAATGTTTTATTGTTCTTTAACAGAAACTAAATGAGACACCTTGTTAATCATGCCGCGGATCGCTGCATTGTCTTCATGTACGACTGTTTGGTTTGTTTTCTTAAGACCAAGAGTACGAACAGTGACACGCTGATCTTCAGGGCGACCGATTACACTGCGTTTGAGGGTAATTTCTAATTTATTTGCCATTATTGTTCCCTCCTTATCCTAACAGGTCTTCTACAGATTTTCCACGAAGCTTCGCTACATCTTCAGCACGTTTAAGCTCACTTAAACCTTGAAGTGTTGCGCGGATCATGTTGATCGGTGTATTAGAACCTAGAGATTTAGAAAGGATATCAGCTAGACCAGCAAGCTCAAGTACCGCACGAACTGGGCCTCCAGCGATAACTCCTGTACCTTCTGAAGCAGGCTTCAATAGAACGTTTCCTGCACCGAATCGACCGATGATTTCATGTGGAATTGTAGTTCCAACCATTGGTACTTCAATTAAATTCTTTTTCGCATCTTCAACAGCTTTGCGGATCGCTTCTGGTACTTCTTGTGCTTTACCAGTACCGAAACCTACATGACCGTTTTTGTCACCGACAACAACTAAAGCTGCAAAACGGAAACGACGTCCACCTTTAACAACTTTCGCTACGCGGTTAACCGTAACTAAGCGTTCTTCTAACTCTAATTTGCTTGGGTCAATACGACTCATTCGGATGTGTCCCTCCTTCTTTTATTAAAATTTAAGTCCAGCCTCACGAGCAGCTTCAGCTAGAGCTTTTACACGTCCATGATATAGGTATCCTCCGCGGTCAAATACCACGTTAGAGATTCCTTTTTCAACAGCACGTTTTGCAACAAGTTCGCCAACTTTCGTAGCAGCTGCAGTGTCAGAACTATTCTCGATCTTTAACTCTTTATCAAGAGTAGAAGCACTTACAAGTGTTACACCGTTAACATCATCAATTACTTGAGCGTAGATATTCTTGTTAGAACGGAAAACGTTAAGGCGAGGTCTTTCAGCAGTACCTGAAAGTTTCGCACGAACACGAGCATGTCTTTTAAGACGAGTAGCGTTTTTGCTAGTTTTCGTAATCATCCGAGTCACTCCTTTCTTCACATTAAGCGATCTTACTTACCAGTTTTTCCTTCTTTACGGCGAACGAATTCACCTTCGTAACGAATTCCTTTACCTTTGTAAGGCTCTGGAGCACGGACAGCGCGGATGTTAGAAGCTAGAGCTCCTACACGCTCTTTATCGATACCTTTAATGATTACTTTCGTTTGAGATGGAACTTCGATTTCAACTCCAGCCTCAGGAACGATTTCAACTGGATGAGAGTATCCAACGTTAAGAACAAGTTTGTTTCCAGATTTAGCTGCACGGTAACCGACACCGATAAGTTCTAAACCTCTTTCGAAACCTTTAGATACACCTTCAACCATGTTTGCAATCAAGCTGCGTGTTGTACCATGTAATGCACGGTGTTCTTTATTTTCAGACGGACGGCTTACAGTTAAGACGTTGTCCTCAATTTTAATTTCCATATCAGGGTGAAATGCACGAGTTAGTTCACCTTTTGGTCCCTTTACTGTCACTGTGTTATCGTTGTTTGTCACAGTAACTCCTGAAGGGATCTCGATTAGTTTTTTACCTATACGAGACATACCAAGCACCTCCATTCATCTTAAACTTTTTTTACCATACGTAAGCAAGTACTTCTCCACCAGCTTGTTTAGCACGGGCTTCTTTGTCCGATAAAACACCTTGTGATGTAGAAATAATTGCGATTCCAAGTCCGTTAAGTACACGTGGTACTTCATTTGATTTCGCATATACGCGTAAACCAGGTTTACTGATTCTTTTAAGACCAGTGATAACACGTTCGTTGTTTTGGCCGTATTTAAGGAACAAACGGATAATTCCTTGTTTGCTGTCTTCGACGTACTCAACGTCACGGATAAAACCTTCACGCTTTAAGATTTCAGCAATTTCTCTTTTGATTTTTGAAGCCGGTACTTCTAGCTTCTCATGACGTACCATGTTCGCATTGCGAATACGAGTCAGCAAATCTGCAATCGGATCTGTCATAACCATTATTTAATAACCTCCTTCCCATTTATGGGGATTACCAGCTGGCTTTTTTAACGCCAGGAATTTGTCCTTTATATGCAAGTTCGCGGAAACAAATACGGCAAAGTTTAAACTTACGAATAACTGAATGTGGACGACCACATCGTTCGCAGCGCGTATACTCTTGAACTTTAAACTTTTGTTTGCGTTGTTGTTTCGCAATCATAGACTTTTTAGCCACGATTTCGCCTCCCTTTCATTGATTATTTCTGGAACGGCATACCTACTTGAGTTAATAACTCACGTGCTTCTTCGTCCGTATTGGCAGTAGTAACGATAACGATATCCATACCGCGGACCTTTGTTACTTTATCGTAATCAATTTCTGGGAAGATTAACTGTTCTTTAATACCAAGCGTGTAGTTTCCACGACCGTCGAAAGATTTCTTAGAAATCCCGCGGAAGTCACGTACACGTGGTAAAGACACAGAAATAAGTTTATCAAGGAAATCATACATGCGCTCTCCGCGAAGTGTTACTTTCGCACCGATTGGCATTCCTTCACGTAGACGGAATCCAGCAATAGACTTCTTCGCACGAGTAACGACAGGTTTTTGACCAGCGATAAACGTTAATTCTTCAACAGCAGTATCGATTGCTTTAGCGTTTTGAACAGCGTCACCAACACCCATGTTGATCACGATTTTTTCGATTTTTGGCACTTGCATTACTGATTTGTATTCAAACTTAGAAACTAATGCAGGTGTAATTTCTTTTACATACTTTTCTTTAAGGCGGTTCATGAGAAAGACCTCCCTTCCTTATTTACTATTTATCTAGAACTTGCCCAGATTTTTTCGCTACACGGACTTTCTTTCCGTCCTCAACTTTATACCCAACACGTGTCACTTCACCCGTTTTAGGATCAAGCGGCATTACGTTTGATACGTGGATCGGCGCTTCTTGTTCAGAAATTCCGCCTTGAGGGTTAGCTTGGGTTGGTTTAGAGTGTTTTTTCACAAGGTTAATACCTTCTACTAAAACACGTTCCTTTTTAGGGAAAGCAGCAAGGATGACACCTTGTTTACCTTTATCTTTACCAGAGATAACCACTACTTTATCGCCCTTTTTAACATGCATTTAATCGCACCTCCTTGAGTCGCGGATTGTATTCATTAAAGTACTTCTGGTGCTAGAGAAACAATTTTCATATAGTTGTTTTCACGAAGTTCACGTGCTACTGGTCCGAAGATACGAGTTCCACGTGGGCTCTTGTCGTCACGAATGATGACACATGCATTTTCGTCGAAACTGATGTAAGATCCATCGTTTCTGCGAGCTCCGCTCTTAGTACGAACGATAACTGCTTTCACAACTTCACCTTTTTTGACAACGCCTCCAGGTGTTGCTTGTTTAACCGTACAAACAATGACATCACCGATGTTAGCCGTTTTACGTCCAGAGCCACCAAGAACTTTAATCGTTAGTACTTCGCGTGCGCCAGAGTTGTCAGCTACTTTTAAACGAGTCTCCTGTTGAATCATTAATGTTACCTCCTTTCGGAAAAAGAAATCCGAACTTTATTAGATAATAACGGCTTCTTCGACAACTTCAACTAGACGAAAGCGTTTAGTCGCAGATAAAGGACGAGTTTCCATGACCTTTACGATGTCTCCGATTTTTGCTTGGTTGTTTTCATCATGTGCTTTGAACTTCTTAGAGTATCTTACACGTTTGCCATAAAGTGAATGCTTTTTGTATGTTTCAACTACAACAGTGATGGTTTTATCCATTTTGTCAGAAACAACACGACCTTGATACACTTTACGTTGGTTACGTTCGCTCATGTTTGCGGGGCCTCCCCTCTAATTATTATTTATTAGCAGCGATTTCTCTTTGACGAATCACAGTTTTCATGCGTGCGATTGATTTACGCACTTCACGAATGCGAGCAGTATTTTCAAGCTGCCCAGTCGCTAATTGGAAACGAAGATTGAAAAGTTCTTCTTTAAGAGACTTTACTTTTTGTTCAATTTCAGCAGTGGTAAGGTCACGAATTTCATTAGCTTTCATTTGATTCACCACCAATTTCTTCACGTTTTACGAACTTCGTTTTAATTGGCAATTTGTGAGATGCAAGACGAAGAGCTTCACGAGCAACTTCTTCAGACACACCAGAAATTTCAAATAAAACTTTGCCCGGTTTTACTACAGCTACCCATCCTTCTGGAGCACCTTTACCGGAACCCATGCGGACCTCTAGAGGTTTAGCTGTGTATGGCTTAGAAGGGAAAATTTTAATCCAAACTTTACCGCCACGTTTCATGTAACGAGTCATAGCAATACGAGCAGCTTCGATTTGACGGTTTGTGATCCAAGAAGCTTCAAGAGCTTGGATACCGTACTCACCGAAATGTACTTCAGTACCGCCTTTTGCACGACCACGCATTTTTCCACGATGTTCTCTGCGATACTTCACGCGTTTTGGCAATAACATATTATTTTCCTCCTTCCGCAGTATTCTTCTTAGTTGGAAGGACTTCTCCACGATAGATCCATACTTTTACGCCAAGCTTACCATAAGTAGTGTCAGCTTCAGCAGTAGCATAGTCGATGTCAGCACGAAGTGTGTGCAATGGAACAGTACCTTCACTGTAATATTCAGAACGAGCAATATCTGCACCGCCAAGACGACCAGAAACCATTGTTTTGATTCCTTGTGCTCCAGCACGCATTGTGCGTTGGATTGTTTGTTTTTGTGCACGACGGAATGAAATACGGTTTTCAAGTTGACGAGCGATGTTTTCAGCAACTAGCTGAGCATCAAGATCTGCTCTCTTGATTTCAAGAATGTTGATGTGTACACGTTTGCCAGTTAGGCTGTTAAGAGCTTTACGAAGTGCTTCAACTTCAGATCCGCCTTTACCAATTACCATACCTGGTTTAGCCGTGTGGATTGTGATATTTACGCGGTTTGCAGCACGTTCAATTTCAACTTTAGAAACAGACGCGTCAGACAAACGCTTGCTGATGAATTCACGGATTTTCAAGTCTTCATGTAAGAAGTCAGCGTAATCTTTTCCTGCGAACCATTTAGATTCCCAATCACGAATGACGCCAATACGAAGACCTACTGGATTTACCTTTTGACCCACGGATTATCCCTCCTTCTTTTCTGATACAACGATTGTAATGTGGCTAGTACGTTTGTTAATTGCGCTCGCACGACCCATAGCACGTGGACGGAATCTCTTAAGTGTTGGACCTTCGTCAACGAATGCTTGAGTAATCACTAGGCTGTTAGCGTCCAACTCGTAGTTGTGCTCAGCGTTTGCGATAGCAGATTTTAATACTTTTTCAATAATTGGTGAAGCAGCCTTAGGTGTAAGGTTTAAGATAGAAACTGCTTCTCCTACTTGCTTACCTCGGATCAGGTCCATTACTAGACGTGCTTTACGAGGAGCAATACGGACTGTTCTTGCGACAGCTTTAGCTTGCATTTAAAAGCCTCCTCTCATTAGCGTCTTGTTTTTTTATCGTCACTAGCATGACCTTTGTAAGTACGGCTTGGTGCGAATTCGCCCAATTTGTGACCTACCATATCTTCAGAAATGAAAACAGGTACATGTTTGCGTCCATCATAGACAGCGATTGTGTGACCGATGAATTGTGGGAAAATTGTAGAACGACGAGACCAAGTTTTTACGACTTGCTTTTTGTCAGTTTCATTCAATTTCTCGACTTTAGCCATCAAATGATCATCAACAAATGGTCCTTTTTTTAAGCTGCGAGCCATTGTGGAACCTCCCTTCGTGATTGAACTACGGTCCTAAATGAACCGTAGACAACCCCGTTACTTGTTTTTACGACGACGTACAATGAATTTATCAGACTTGTTGGTTTTCTTACGAGTCTTGAATCCAAGAGTCGGTTTACCCCATGGAGACATTGGTGATTTACGTCCGATTGGAGCGCGTCCTTCACCACCACCGTGTGGGTGATCGTTAGGGTTCATTACAGAACCACGAACTGTTGGGCGTACGCCTTTCCAGCGAGAACGTCCAGCTTTACCGATGTTGATTAATTCGTGTTGCTCGTTTCCAACTTGACCGATAGTCGCACGGCAAGCAGAAAGAATCATGCGAACTTCTCCTGAGTTCAAACGTACAAGAACGTATTTACCTTCTTTACCAAGAACTTGAGCAGAAGTACCAGCAGAACGAACTAATTGTCCACCTTTACCTGGTTTTAATTCAATGTTATGCACAACTGTACCAACTGGGATGTTGATAAGTGGAAGAGCATTACCTGGTTTGATGTCAGCTTCTGGTCCAGAAGTAACTTCAGTACCAACTTGGATTCCTTTCGGAGCAAGAATGTAACGTTTCTCACCATCTGCATAGTTTACAAGAGCGATGTTAGCTGAACGGTTTGGATCATACTCGATTGTAGCAACGCGTCCAGGTATACCGTCTTTATCACGCTTAAAGTCGATGATACGGTATTGACGTTTGTGACCGCCACCTTGATGACGAACAGTCAATCTACCTTGGTTGTTACGTCCGCCTTTTTTGTGTAGCGGTGCAAGCAACGATTTTTCTGGTTTGTCAGTCGTGATTTCAGCAAAATCTGAAGTAGTCATGCCACGACGACCATTACTGGTTGGTTTATACTTTTTAATCGCCATTTTGAATTTCCCTCCTTCTTTTTAAGATTTACGCTTCAAAAATTTCGATTTCTTTGCTGTCAGCAGTTAATTTCACGATCGCTTTTCTGCGACGGCTAGTCATACCAGTGTAGCGTCCAACGCGTTTTGATTTTCCTTTGTAGTTTTGAACGTTGACTTTCTCAACTTTCACTCCAAAGATTTCTTCAACAGCGTCTTTCACTTCTGTTTTGTTAGCTCTGACATCAACTTCGAACGTGTACTTCTTCTCTGTCATTAGATCAGCAGAACGTTCAGTAATGATAGGGCGCTTTAGAACATCACGAGGATCTTTCATTATGCAAGTCCCTCCTCTACTTTTTCAACCGCTGCTTTAGTGATCAGAAGTTTGTCGTGGTTGACAACGTCAAGAACGTTGATACCGTTAGCTTCAACAACTGTTACTCCAGGGATGTTACGAGCAGATAAAGCAACTGTTTCGTTTGCATCCGCAGTGACGATCAACGCTTTCTTCTCGACAGATAATCCTTTAAGGATGCCTGCGAATTCTTTCGTTTTCACTGCATCAAGAGTCAGATCTTCAAGAACGATGATGTTGTTGTCGATTACTTTAGAAGACAATACTGACTTGATAGCCAAGCGGCGAACTTTTTTAGGTAATTTATAAGAATAACTGCGTGGTGTTGGACCGAATACGATACCGCCTCCGCGCCATTGTGGTGAACGGATAGAACCTTGACGAGCACGACCTGTACCCTTCTGTCTCCAAGGCTTACGACCTCCGCCACGTACTTCAGAACGAGTTTTTACTTTGTGAGTTCCTTGACGTAAGGAAGCTCTTTGCATAAGAATAGCATCGAATACTACGCTTTCGTTTGGCTCGATTCCAAACACAGAAGCGTTTAATTCGATTTCACCGTTAGTAGAACCGTTTTGGTTATATAATGCTACTTTTGGCATGACTTGTTTCCTCCTTTCCTAAGAGAGTTATTTAGATTTAACTGCACTCTTTACAGTTACTAGAGATTTTTTAGCGCCTGGTACGTTTCCTTTGATCAATAGAAGATTGCGTTCTGCATCAACTTTAACGATCTCAAGGTTTTGGACAGTAATTTGCTCTCCGCCCATACGACCTGGAAGAAGTTTACCTTTGAATACACGGTTTGGATCAACAGGTCCCATTGAACCAGGACGACGGTGGTAACGTGAACCGTGAGTCATTGGTCCGCGTGATTGTCCGTGGCGTTTGATAGCCCCTTGGAATCCTTTACCTTTTGATGTTCCTGTTACATCTACGATATCTCCATTTGCGAAAATATCAACTTTGACTTCCTGACCAACTTCATACGCATCTAACTCCGCACCGCGTAATTCTTTTACGAAGCGCTTAGGAGCAGTTTCCGCTTTAGCAACGTGGCCTTTCTCTGGTTTGTTAGAAAGCTTTTCACGTTTGTCATCAAAACCGATTTGGATTGCTTCATAGCCATCCGTGTCAACAGTCTTCTTTTGAAGAACAACGTTAGCAGCAGCCTCAACAACAGTTACAGGGATAAGATCACCGTTTTCTGCGAATACTTGCGTCATACCAATTTTTCTACCTAAGATTCCTTTGGTCATTCGTCACACCTCCTATAATATGTGTTTTCTATTTGAATTAAAGTTTGATTTCGATATCTACACCAGATGGTAAATCTAAACGCATAAGTGCATCAACTGTTTGCGGAGTTGGATTCACGATGTCGATTAGACGTTTGTGAGTACGCATCTCGAATTGCTCACGAGAATCTTTGTACTTATGCACCGCACGAAGGATTGTGTAAACTGATTTTTCAGTTGGAAGCGGAATTGGACCAGATACACTAGCACCAGAACGCTTAGCCGTTTCAACAATCTTCTCAGCAGATTGATCAAGAATTCTATGATCATATGCTTTTAAACGAATACGAATTTTTTGTTTTGCCATTATTTTCCCTCCTTTTCGCCTACTTACGTTAGACAGTTCTCCGTGAGAAAAACCTGATCACCTCGCCATGGCAAAGCGGCCGGGTGTGTCAGCAACCTCTCACTTCATCGCAGTCAAAGACCAACATGCACTATTGTACCAAATTGGCCTGCGTGTTGCAATAATAAATCGGATAAATTTATGATTTGCACACTTTTCATATTATACAGGGATTCAGCCTATAAATCAAGCTTTCCCTGAAGATGATGTATAGCAGTCTTTCTTATGATACGTATAAATTCATCTGGTTCCTCAATGTGCGGGGAATGTGCAGAGTCTTTAAAGGTAAACCATTCTTTGATTGGTGCTTTTAATTGATCAACATATGGTTTTGATACAGCAGCTGGTGTAATCATGTCGTGATCGCCAATGAGAAAGTAGCACGGTATTAATATAGTAGAAACTCGGAATTGAATACTCTCATTCATTAGCTGATCCCATAGCTTGTCTTGACTAAACTTCTGTCCTTTCATGAACTTCCATTTATCTTTAAGCTGATATTGCTTACTAAAAAGAAACCCTTTTAGCATTTGAAAAACCGGTTTCCATCTATGTGTGAGACCTACGCTCGCAAACTCTTTATATAGAGAAAACAAGGCATGAGCTGATGTCCGTTTCCATGGAGGGGGCGTCAGTAATCGCAGACACCCAGTAAACAGACGATTGCGATGATATTTCTTCAAAAGGAGCTCGTACGATACGATATCTTCCTTTAACACATCTACTACCTGACTAATCCCGTAATATGCATGATAAAGATCTGGACGCTTATGTACTGCTTGTATGGCAATTAATGATCCCCACGAGTATCCTGCGATATACAATTTTGAATGACCTAGATAAGTTAGAAGCTTCTCTGTCAGTTCAATCGTGTCTTCAATAAATTGCTGAATGGTCATCGATGCATCGGGAAGATTCTCTTGATAGGAAAGTCCTGCACCTCTCTGATCCCAATGGACAACTGTAAAGTCCTGATCAAGTTCCCCGTGAAAGGAATCAATATAACTGATTTGAGCCGAGCCGGGCCCGCCGTGTAAAAATAAAAGTACAGGCTTCGTTTCACTCGTCTGGTCTTCTTTCATCATAATCCATTGGTCAATCCCGCCGATCGACCATTTTTTCAAATATGTCTTTACCATTCCAGCGATCCTCTCGGTTCCATTTAGATTCTATAGCTTATAGTAGCCGTTCTGATCTGGAAAAGCAAAAAAAGAGACCCTTTTGCAAGGAGTCTCTTTTGTATGTTTATTACTTAATGATAGTTGAAACGACACCAGAACCTACAGTACGTCCACCCTCACGGATAGAGAAACGAGTTCCTTCTTCGATAGCGATAGTAGAGATAAGTTCAACTTCCATCTCAGTGTTATCGCCAGGCATTACCATTTCAGTACCTTCTGGAAGATGTACGATACCAGTTACGTCAGTTGTACGGAAGTAGAACTGCGGACGGTAGTTAGCGAAGAATGGAGTATGACGTCCACCCTCTTCTTTAGAAAGTACATAAACTTCAGCTTTGAAACGGCTGTGTGGAGTGATTGTACCTGGTTTAGCAAGTACTTGACCACGTTGGATATCTTCACGAGATACACCACGAAGTAGTGCACCGATGTTGTCACCAGCTTCAGCGTAGTCAAGAAGTTTACGGAACATTTCAACACCTGTAACAGTTGTTTTACCGTTTTCTTCTTGAAGACCGATGATTTCAACTTCGTCACCGACTTTAACTTGTCCACGCTCAACACGACCAGTAGCAACTGTTCCACGACCAGTGATTGAGAATACGTCCTCAACTGGCATCATGAATGGCTTCTCAGTGTCACGCTCTGGAGTTGGGATGTACTCATCAACCGCATCCATAAGTTCAAAGATTTTTGCTTCGTAATCAGCATCTCCTTCAAGAGCTTTAAGAGCAGAACCTTTGATAACTGGTACATCGTCACCAGGGAAGTCATAGTCAGAAAGAAGGTCACGAACTTCCATTTCAACAAGTTCAAGTAACTCTTCATCGTCAACCATGTCACATTTGTTAAGGAATACTACGATGTATGGTACACCTACGTTACGAGAAAGTAGGATGTGCTCACGTGTTTGTGGCATTGGACCATCAGCAGCAGATACTACTAAGATCGCGCCGTCCATTTGAGCAGCACCAGTGATCATGTTTTTAACATAGTCAGCGTGTCCTGGGCAGTCTACGTGTGCATAGTGACGAGTTTCAGTTTCATACTCAACGTGTGCAGTTGAGATTGTGATTCCACGCTCGCGCTCTTCTGGAGCACCATCGATTTGGTCATAAGCCATAGCTGTACCTTTACCAGATTTCTTATGAAGAACTGTTGAGATAGCAGCAGTTAGAGTTGTTTTACCATGGTCAACGTGTCCAATTGTACCAATGTTAGCATGCGATTTGGAACGGTCGAATTTTTCTTTAGCCATTCTAAAAATCCTCCTTAAAGGTTCATTGTATTTGGTATAGAGTGATAGAAAGTGAAGAGTTACCTCTCACTTTCTGATCTTCAATAGTAGTTATACTTTAGTTTAAAGGCAAAATCAATTATTCACCTTTATTTTTTTTGATGATTTCTTCACTGATGCTCTTAGGCACTTCTTCGTAGTGATCCATGTGCATAGTGAAAGTACCGCGTCCTTGTGTGTTAGAACGGAGTGCAGTAGCATATCCGAACATTTCAGAAAGTGGAACCATAGCGCGAACAACTTGAGCGTTACCGCGAGCTTCCATACCTTCTACACGTCCACGACGAGATGTGATATCACCCATGATGTCTCCCATGTATTCTTCAGGGATAACAACTTCCACTTTCATCATTGGCTCAAGTAGAACTGGGTTACATTTGCTGACAGCATTTTTCAATGCCATAGATGCAGCAATTTTGAACGCCATTTCGTTAGAGTCAACATCGTGGTAAGATCCATCAAATAATTTTGCTTTGATGTCGATTAATGGGAATCCAGCTAATACACCATTTTCAAGTGAATCTTCAAGACCTGCTTGAATTGCTGGGATGTATTCACGTGGAACAACCCCACCGACGATTGCATTTTCAAATTCGAATCCTGCGCCTTCTTCGTTTGGTTCGAATTCAATCCAAACGTGTCCGAACTGACCGCGTCCACCAGACTGACGTACGAATTTACCTTCAACTTTTGCACCAGAACGGAATGTTTCACGGTACGCAACTTGAGGAGCACCTACGTTAGCTTCAACCTTGAACTCACGCTTCATACGGTCAACAATGATATCAAGGTGAAGCTCACCCATACCAGAGATGATCGTTTGACCAGTTTCAGGGTTTGTTTGTGTACGGAATGTTGGATCCTCTTCAGCTAGTTTAGCTAAAGCGATACTCATTTTATCTTGGTCAGCCTTAGATTTAGGCTCGATAGCTACATCGATAACTGGCTCTGGGAATTCCATAGACTCAAGGATAACAAGATTTTTCTCGTCACAAAGAGTATCACCAGTAGATGTATCTTTAAGACCTACAGCTGCTGCGATATCCCCTGCATATACAGTAGAGATTTCTTCACGGCTGTTTGCGTGCATTTGAAGGATACGTCCAACACGTTCACGCTTGTTCTTAGAAGAGTTCTTCACGTATGAACCAGAATCAAGTGTTCCAGAGTATACGCGGAAGAAAGTTAGTTTCCCAACATAAGGGTCAGTCATAACTTTAAATGCAAGAGCTGCGAATGGTGCGTCATCAGTAGACTCACGAACAACCTCTTCATTTGAATCTGGCAGGATACCTTTAATTGCAGCAACATCAGTTGGTGCAGGAAGGTAGTCAAGCACAGCGTCAAGTACAAGCTGAACACCTTTGTTTTTGAAAGCAGATCCAACAAGAACTGGGTAGAATTCAACATTCAATGTTCCTTTACGGATTGCAGCTTTCAATTCAGGAATTGTGATTTCTTCACCCTCAAGGTATTTTTCCATAAGCTCTTCATCAAGCTCAGCAACAGCTTCAATTAGGCTGCTGCGAAGCTCTTCAGCTTTGTCTTTATACTCAGCAGGGATTTCTTTAGCATCAGAGCGAGTTCCAAGATCATCTTCGTAGAAGTATGCTACGTTTTCTACAAGGTCGATGATTCCTTCGAATTGATCTTCAGCGCCGATCGGCAATTGAATTGCATGAGCGTTCGCTTGAAGACGATCTCTTAATGTGCTTACAGAGTAAAGGAAGTCCGCACCAGTTTTATCCATTTTGTTAACGAATACGATACGAGGTACTCCGTAAGTTGTTGCTTGGCGCCAAACTGTTTCAGTTTGTGGCTCTACACCTGATTGTGCATCAAGAACAGCAACCGCACCATCAAGTACACGTAAAGAACGTTCAACTTCAACAGTGAAGTCTACGTGTCCTGGTGTATCGATGATGTTTACACGGTAACCCTTCCATTGTGCTGTAGTAGCAGCAGAAGTGATTGTAATACCACGTTCTTGCTCCTGCTCCATCCAGTCCATTTGTGAAGCTCCTTCGTGAGTTTCACCAATTTTATGGATACGACCAGTGTAGTACAAGATACGCTCAGTCGTTGTCGTTTTACCGGCATCGATGTGAGCCATGATACCAATATTACGAGTTTTGTCTAAGGAGAACTCTCTTGCCATTGGGTAATTTCTCCTTCCTCATTAGGGAATAGTTTTTTTAGTTTGGTATAAATCCTACCAGCGGTAGTGAGCGAATGCTTTGTTCGCTTCTGCCATTTTGTGTGTATCTTCACGTTTCTTAACAGCAGCACCAGTGTTGTTAGCTGCGTCAAGGATTTCGTTAGCAAGACGCTCTTCCATCGTTTTTTCTCCACGAAGACGAGCATAGTTTACTAACCAGCGAAGACCTAAAGTAGTACGACGGTCTGGGCGAACTTCTACAGGAACTTGGTAGTTAGCTCCACCTACACGACGTGCTTTAACTTCAAGAACTGGCATGATGTTTTTCAAGGCTTGTTCGAAAACCTCCATCGCTTCATTACCAGTACGTTCTTTGATGATATCAAATGACTTGTAGAGGATTGTTTGTGACTTTCCTCTTTTACCGTCGATCATCATTTTGTTGATCAAACGAGATACAAGTTTAGAATTGTAAATTGGATCTGGCAATACGTCTCTTTTTGCTACAGGACCTTTACGTGGCATCTGAATAGCCTCCCTTCTCTTTTAAAAGGATTTCTATCTGTCTCTCATCTCAATATCATTGTCAGCTGCCTGACTCCACTGATCTGATATCAACTTCTAAAAACCCTTATGTTTGTTTGTATTATTTGCTTTGTTTAGGGCGTTTTGTTCCGTATTTAGAACGTCCTTGCATACGACCGTCAACTCCGGCAGTATCAAGCGCACCACGAACGATGTGGTAACGTACACCCGGTAAGTCTTTTACACGTCCGCCACGGATAAGTACTACACTGTGCTCTTGTAGGTTATGTCCGATACCAGGAATGTAAGCTGTTACCTCAATCAGGTTAGACAAACGTACACGAGCATATTTACGTAGTGCTGAGTTTGGTTTTTTCGGTGTCATTGTACCGACACGAGTACAAACCCCGCGCTTCTGTGGAGATGTTACGTTAGTGTGCTCTTTTTTGAAACTGTTGTATCCTTTGTTAAGTGCAGGTGACTTTGAGTTTTCAACTTTACTCACGCGTCCTTTGCGTATTAGCTGATTAATTGTAGGCATGTTGTTATTCCTCCCTTCATTACTTTTTTTATAACCCACATACCCAGGTGGTTCATCAAAAGGCAAAAAACAATGCTTTTGCATTTTATACATGCAAAAACAAAACAAGTACGCTATAACATAATGGCAACAGCTGCTGCCCCAACTTCAATTCCGCAGGCCTTGCCGAGCTTTTTCATGGAATCTACCACTAAGATGTCTACACCCTTCTCTTGCGCTAGTTTCAATACACTAGCGGTTAAAGCAGGATCAGCATCTTTCGCTACGACGACTTCCTTAACTGAATCTCGTTTCAGAGCTTTTACTGTTTGCTTCGTACCAATAATAATGGATTGAGCCTGTGATACTTTATCATAAGACATCGAATATCCTCCAAAGTAACAGGTTTTATTTTGAGCACCTTGGTTATATTATCATCATGGCAGAAGGATGTCAATATCGTATGACAGATTATCTTGACATCCTTCACCATTTTTTGATGATTTTATAGGAATCTCACGAGAAAGATTACTCTACAGGAACCATGTCGTCAGACGGCTGCACTTGCGAAACCGGCTTAACTTTACGGTAGTTTGGCATTCCCGTTCCAGCAGGAACAAGTTTACCGATGATAACATTCTCTTTCAAGCCAAGCAGTTCATCACGTTTTCCTTTGATCGCCGCATCTGTTAGGACACGAGTCGTTTCTTGGAAGGATGCCGCAGACAAGAATGAGTCTGTTTCAAGTGAAGCTTTTGTAATACCAAGAAGAACTGGACGGCCTGTTGCAGGACGTTTGCCTTCGAATAGTACTTTTTTGTTCGCTTCAGTGAATTGATGTACATCAAGAAGTGTGCCTGGTAATACATCTGTATCCCCTGCATCAGCGACACGCACTTTACGAAGCATTTGGCGAACCATTACCTCTACGTGCTTATCTCCGATTTCTACCCCTTGCATACGGTATACTTTTTGTACTTCATGAAGCAGATATTCTTGAACAGCTGTCATGTCAGTCACTTTAAGAAGTTCTTTCGGATCGATCGAACCTTCTGTAAGTACTTGACCACGAGTGACTGCGTCACCTTCAACAACTTTCAGACGTGCATTGTAAGGAGCTGTGTATGAGCGAGTTTCAACTTCGCCTTGAACCACAATTTCCTGCTGCTTGTCACGAACATCGTTAATTTCAGCAACGACACCATCAATTTCAGAAATTGTCGCTTGCCCTTTCGGATTACGCGCTTCAAATAGCTCTTGGATACGAGGTAAACCTTGAGTGATATCGTCTCCTGCTACCCCACCGGTGTGGAACGTACGCATTGTAAGCTGTGTTCCTGGCTCACCGATTGATTGTGCAGCGATGATTCCAACCGCTTCACCGACTTCAACGTCAGTACCAGTTGCAAGGTTACGGCCGTAGCATCGTTTACATACACCATGAGGCGTGTTACATGTAAATGCTGAACGGATCCATACTTCCTCAATTCCTGCTTCAACTACTTCAAGTGCTTTATCTTCATCAATTAGTTCGTTTTCGGCTACAATGACTTCGCCTGTTTCAGGATGAACAATTGGTTTTCTCGCAAAACGTCCGATCAGACGTTCTTCAAGTTTCTCAATAATTTCATTTCCTTCTTTAATGGACTTCGCCAAGATTCCACGGTCTGTACCGCAATCTGTTTCACGGATGATAACATCCTGTGCAACGTCAACGAGACGACGCGTGAGGTAACCTGAGTCAGCTGTTTTAAGGGCTGTATCGGCAAGACCTTTACGCGCACCGTGAGTGGAAATAAAGTATTCCAATACGGTTAAACCTTCACGGAAACTAGATTTAATCGGAAGTTCGATGATACGTCCAGCCGGGTTGGCCATCAGACCACGCATACCAGCCAGCTGAGTGAAGTTAGACGCGTTACCACGCGCTCCAGAGTCACTCATCATGTAGATTGGGTTGACTTCATCAAGGGACTTCATCAGTTTACCTTGGATGACATCTTTAGAAGAACTCCAGATTGAAATAACTCTCTCATAACGCTCTTCTTCAGTAATCAAACCACGTCTGAATTGCTTCATGACGTTATCTACTTTTGCTTGTGCTTCTTCAAGAATTTGCTGCTTATCATCTAATACGACGATATCAGACACACCAACCGTAATACCGGCTTTAGTAGAGTATCTGAAACCAAGGTTTTTCATGCGGTCAAGCATTTTAGATGTCTCAGTGATATGGAATCTCTTAAAGATTTCCGCAATGATTTTCCCTAAAATACCTTTTTTGAACGGCGCATTGATTTCTTGTTTCTCGATCGCAGCTTTTACATCCTCACCTTTTTCAAGGAAGAAACGATCAGGTGTTTTTTCTTCAATATTGCTCTTTGTCGGCTCATTCATGTATGGGAATGATTCCGGTAAGATTTCGTTAAAGATCAGTTTTCCAACTGTTGTAATCAACAATTTAGAACGCTGTTCATCAGTGAATGTCACATTCTTCAACGAGCTAGCTGCAACAGCTACACGTGTATGAAGATGCACATAACCATTTTGATAAGCTAGAAGGGCTTCGTCAGTATCTTTGAAGACCATACCTTCTCCGATAGCACCTTTGCGCTCAAGTGTAAGGTAGTAGTTACCAAGCACCATATCCTGAGATGGCGTAACAACTGGTTTTCCATCTTTCGGGTTCAAAATGTTTTGAGCAGCAAGCATTAAGATACGAGCTTCAGCTTGAGCTTCAGCAGATAATGGTACGTGAACCGCCATTTGGTCACCGTCAAAGTCAGCGTTGTAGGCTGTACATACAAGTGGATGAAGACGAATTGCGCGTCCTTCCACAAGTGTAGGTTCAAACGCTTGAATACCAAGTCTGTGAAGAGTCGGTGCACGGTTTAGTAAGACTGGATGCTCACGAATAACTGATTCTAAAACATCCCATACTTCCGGCTGCACGCGCTCAATTTTACGCTTCGCACTCTTGATGTTGTGAGCTAATCCTTTTTCAACAAGCTCCTTCATCACGAATGGTTTGAATAATTCAAGAGCCATTTCTTTCGGAAGTCCACACTGATACATTTTCAAATGTGGTCCTACGACGATAACGGAACGTCCAGAATAGTCAACACGTTTACCAAGCAAGTTTTGACGGAAACGTCCTTGTTTCCCTTTCAGCATGTGAGAAAGAGATTTCAATGGTCGATTTCCTGGTCCTGTTACTGGTCGGCCTCTACGTCCATTATCAATCAAGGCATCGACAGCTTCTTGAAGCATACGCTTCTCGTTCTGAACGATGATGCTTGGCGCGCCAAGATCTAATAAACGCTTCAGACGATTGTTACGGTTGATGACACGACGATAAAGGTCGTTCAAGTCAGAAGTAGCAAAACGTCCACCATCAAGTTGAACCATTGGACGTAATTCTGGCGGAATAACCGGAAGTACATCAAGAATCATCCAAGATGGTTTGTTTCCTGAGTTACGGAAGGCTTCTAACACTTCAAGGCGTTTGATCGCACGTGTACGTCGCTGTCCTTGAGCAGTTTTCAGCTCTTCCTTCAGTGTATCTACTTCTTTTACAAGATCGATATCTTGAAGAAGTTTGTTGATTGCTTCTGCACCCATAGCTGCTTGGAATGTATTACCGTATTTATCTAAATAAGCACGGAATTCTTTCTCAGAAAGAAGTTGTTTCTTCTCAAGCGGTGTGTTGCCCGGATCTGTCACGACGTAAGAAGCGAAGTAGATCACTTCTTCTAACGCACGTGGTGACATATCAAGAACAAGACCCATACGGCTTGGGATACCTTTGAAATACCAAATGTGGGAAACTGGGGCAGCCAGTTCGATATGCCCCATTCTCTCACGACGGACTTTTGCCCGTGTTACTTCTACACCACAACGGTCACATACAACACCCTTATACCGAACGCGTTTATACTTCCCACAATGACATTCCCAGTCTTTTTGCGGTCCGAAGATACGTTCACAAAAGAGACCATCTTTTTCAGGTTTCAGTGTACGATAGTTAATCGTTTCAGGCTTTTTCACTTCACCAAAAGACCAAGAACGGATTTTATCAGGTGATGCGAGACCGATGTTCATATACTCAAAATTGTTCACATCTAGCAAGGGGCCTACCTCCCTTTTAATCTTCGGGTTATACCCTAGTCACTTGCTCTAATCGTTTCTGCTATTCTTTTGTGACTGCGTCACGTTCAAGATCGACAGGTGCGAGGTCTGCAGCATCTTCGTCATTAGATAACGCTAATCCGTCTGCTTTCTTCGTTTCCTCATCGTCTTCTAAATCTCTCATTTCTATCTCTTCTTCATCGCCGGATAGGATTTTCACATCCATACCTAAACTTTGAAGTTCTTTGATTAACACTTTGAATGATTCAGGGACACCTGGTTCAGGTACGTTATCCCCTTTGACGATGGCTTCGTATGTTTTCACACGACCCACAACGTCATCCGATTTAACTGTTAAGATCTCTTGAAGTGTATATGCTGCACCGTAAGCTTCAAGTGCCCATACTTCCATCTCTCCGAAACGCTGACCACCAAACTGTGCTTTACCGCCAAGTGGCTGCTGCGTAACAAGTGAGTATGGTCCAGTTGAACGAGCGTGAAGTTTATCGTCAACCATGTGAGCCAGTTTGATCATGTACATGATTCCGACAGATACACGGTTGTCGAATGGTTCACCAGTTCGACCGTCATAAAGGACTGTTTTCGCATCACGGGACATACCTGCTTCTTCAAGCGTTTCCCAAACATCTTCCTCGCGCGCACCATCAAATACTGGTGACGCAATGTGGATGCCAAGGTAACGTGCAGCCATACCCATATGAAGCTCAAGTACCTGACCGATGTTCATACGAGATGGTACCCCTAGAGGGTTCAACATGATATCGATCGGTGTTCCGTCTGGAAGATAAGGCATATCTTCTTCTGGAAGGATTTTAGAGATAACCCCTTTGTTACCATGTCGTCCGGCCATTTTGTCACCTTCAGAAATCTTACGTTTCTGAACGATGTATACGCGGACTAATTGGTTTACACCTGGAGGTAATTCATCTCCATCTTCACGGTTGAAGACTTTTACATCGTGGATAATTCCTCCGCCGCCGTGTGGAACACGCAGTGACGTATCGCGAACTTCACGAGCCTTTTCACCGAAGATTGCATGTAATAGACGTTCTTCAGCTGTTAGTTCAGTTACACCTTTAGGCGTTACTTTTCCTACAAGAAGGTCTCCATCTTTTACTTCTGCACCAATACGGATGATTCCGCGCTCGTCAAGGTTGCGTAAAGCATCTTCCCCAACGTTTGGAATATCACGAGTGATTTCTTCTGGTCCAAGCTTTGTATCACGAGCTTCTGATTCATATTCTTCAATATGAATAGACGTGTAGACGTCATCTTTTACAAGGCGCTCACTCATGATGATCGCATCCTCGTAGTTGTAACCGTCCCAAGTCATGAATCCGACCATAACGTTACGTCCTAGAGCCAATTCACCTTTTTCCATAGAAGGTCCGTCTGCAAGGATTTCTCCTTTAACGACTTCATCTCCAACACTTACGATAGGACGCTGGTTGTAGCAAGTCCCTTGGTTAGAGCGGACAAATTTCAGCAGGCTGTATTTGTCTAGGTTTCCTTTGACTTGTTGTCCGTCAACGTCTTCATAACGGCGAACCCAAATATTTTTTGCTTCTACACGTTCTACAACACCTGGATAGCGGCAGATGACAGCAGCACCAGAGTCTTTACCTGATACGTACTCCATCCCTGTACCAACAATCGGTGATTCCGGCTGCATCAAAGGCACAGCCTGACGCTGCATGTTTGCTCCCATTAGAGCACGGTTAGAGTCATCGTTTTCTAAGAATGGGATACATGCTGTCGCGGCAGAAACAACCTGCTTTGGCGAAACGTCCATGTAGTCAACGCGGTTTCGAGGAACAACGGTGTTTTCCCCTCTGAAACGAGCAATGATATTATCATCGATAAACGAACCATCATCAGCTAACTGAGCGTTCGCTTGTGCTACTACGTAGTTATCCTCTTCATCAGCAGTTAAGTAATCGATTCTCGGTGTCACTTTACCAGTTTCAGGATCAACCCGGCGGTAAGGTGTTTCAATAAATCCGAAGCGATTCACTTTTGCAAATGAAGATAGAGAGTTGATCAAACCAATGTTTGGACCCTCTGGTGTTTCAATCGGACACATACGTCCATAGTGAGAGTAGTGAACGTCACGAACTTCCATTCCTGCACGCTCACGTGTCAAACCACCCGGTCCAAGCGCTGACAGACGACGTTTGTGCGTCAATTCAGCAAGCGGGTTTGTTTGATCCATGAACTGAGAAAGCTGAGAACTACCAAAGAACTCTTTGATAGAAGCGATCACAGGACGAATGTTGATCAGCTGCTGAGGTGTGATCGTGTTTGTGTCTTGAATCGACATTCTTTCACGAACAACACGCTCCATTCTGCTTAAACCAATACGGAATTGGTTTTGCAGAAGTTCACCTACAGAACGCAGACGACGGTTACCAAGGTGGTCGATATCATCTGTGTCACCTACACCATGAAGAAGGTTGAAGAAGTAACTGATTGATGCAATGATGTCAGAAGGCGTGATGTTTTTCACAGCTTCCTCTACATAAGCATTTCCAATCACGTTGATCACTTGCTCGCCTTCTTGATCAGACGGTGCATAAATCTTAATAGATTGAAGTTCTACTTCATCTTCTACTACGCCACCATTAGGATAAAGCTTTCTAAATCCGATGCCGTTTTCTAAGTATGGAAGAACTTTATCAAGAATTCTTCTGTCTAGAATTTGACCTTTTTCTGCTAGAATTTCACCTGTTTCAGGATCAACTAACGTTTCAGCCAATTTTTGATTGAACAGTCTATTTTTAATATGAAGCTTCTTATTAATCTTGTAGCGTCCAACATTTGCTAGGTCATATCTCTTCGGATCGAAGAAGCGAGAGTCTAGCAAGCTTTTCGCATTTTCAACAGTTGGCGGCTCTCCAGGACGGAGGCGCTCGTAGATTTCGAGAAGTGCTTTATCTGCATTCTCTGTATTGTCTTTTTCCAGCGTGTTGCGTAAGTATTCATTCTCGCCAATGAGGTCAAGAATCTCTTGATCAGAGCTGAAGCCGAGAGCACGCAAAAGAACCGTAACCGGCAACTTACGTGTGCGATCGATGCGTACATAGACTACATCCTTCGCATCAGTTTCGTATTCTAACCATGCGCCACGGTTTGGAATGACAGTCGCAGTAAAACCTTTTTTACCGTTTTTGTCTACTTTACCACTGAAATATACACTTGGAGAACGCACTAACTGAGAAACGATTACACGTTCCGCACCATTAATGATAAAAGTACCTGTGTCTGTCATGATTGGGAAATCACCCATAAACACATCTTGGTCTTTTACTTCTCCAGTTTCTTTGTTAATTAAACGAACTTTTACTCTTAGTGGAGCAGAGTAAGTTACATCACGTTCTTTTGATTCTGCTACAGGATACTTAGGATCCCCTAGGCTGTAATCAATGAATTCAAGAGAAAGGTTACCAGTAAAATCCTCAATTGGGGATATATCTTGAAACATCTCTCTAAGACCCTCATCAAGAAACCACTGATAAGAAGAGGTTTGAATTTCAATGAGATTTGGTAATTCTAACACTTCGCTTATGCGTGCGTAGCTTCTGCGCTGGCGGTGTCGTCCATACTGAACTAGTTGACCTGTCAACTGATTCACCCCTCAAATCATGCGTATTATATGTGTAAAAAGTATTTCTGTCTTTCAAATGTCAGTAAAGAAATACTTTTACAAGACAAAAGAAAAAAGGGTTTCTAAAATAAGAAAACCACATCCAAAAACAAATACCGATTTTATTAGTTTTCCCAAGTATGCATAATTTATACAAAATAGTTGTTTTTTAAGCCTATCAAGCAAAATATACACATTGGCATTTTATAATGTTAACACAGCTAGGAAACTGCGTCAAACTTTTTTAGCTTTGATGATATAGTAGCCCTTTTTTTTCAGCACAACCTCGACTTCTTCAAAGAGCTGCTCTAATTTTTCAATCGCAGATGGTCCACCTTGCTTCTTCTGAATAACCACCCACAACTCACCTTCCGGCAATAAATGATCAGCACTTTTTTCAAAGATCGCATGTACAACTTTCTTCCCTGCCCGTATTGGGGGATTGGTCAGTATAGAGGCAAAAGCAGCTGAGGAATGAACATTCGAGAACAAATCACTTTGATAGATGCGGACATTATCAATGCGATTATGTTTAGCGTTTTCCTTTGAAAGTTCGACTGCTCTTTCGTTCACATCAATCATATGAATGGTACGGCTAGTCATTTCGTTTGCTAACGATAAGCCAATCGGTCCATAACCGCAACCGACATCTAAGACATCGCCATCCAAATCAGGTTCTTCGAAAGCTTCAATTAAAAGCCTTGAACCAAAGTCGACTTCTTTCTTAGAAAACACTCCACTGTCACTTGTAAAAGTAAAGGTACGGTTTCTCAAGGTGAAGTCCCATGTCTGTTTATTGCTTTTCACTGATGGCTTTTCCGTATAATAGTGGTCACTCATGGTGAATGGACCTCCTCTGGATTCAATCGTTTCAGGAGATTAGAAAAGAAAAAGCCCGCCAGTAAAAGCGAGCTTTCCCAAAAGATTAGGCGAAGATTACTTAACTTCTACAGAAGCGCCAACTTCTTCAAGCTTAGCTTTAAGTTCTTCAGCTTCTTCTTTAGCAATACCTTCTTTAAGTGGTTTTGGAGTGTTGTCAACAAGTTCTTTAGCTTCTTTCAAGCCAAGACCAGTGATTTCACGAACCACTTTGATAACTTTGATTTTTTGGTCTCCAGCACCAGCAAGTACTAGATCAAAATCAGTTTTTTCTTCAGCAGCAGCACCGCCACCAGCAGCTACAGCTACAGGAGCAGCAGCAGTTACGCCAAATTCTTCTTCGATTGCTTTTACTAAGTCGTTTAACTCAAGTACAGTTGCTTCTTTAACTGAAGCAATGATTTCTTCGATATTTAAAGCCATTTGTAATTCCTCCATTTTAAGTTTTTTTACGTAAACGTAAAGTACGCATTAAGCGCCTTGTTCTTCTTTTTGATCTGCAACTGCTTTAGTAGCAAGAGCAAGATTACGAACTGGAGCTTGAAGAACGCTAAGCAACATAGAAAGTAAGCCTTCGCGAGACGGAAGTTCCGCAAGAGCCTTCACTTCTTCTACAGTCGCTACGTTTCCTTCGATGACACCAGCTTTGATTTCTAAAGCTTCGTGGCTTTTCGCAAATTCGTTGATGATTTTCGCAGGTGCGATAACATCTTCGTTACTGAATGCGATAGCGTTTGGACCTGTTAAGAAATCGTTTAAACCCGTTAGTTCAACTTGTTCAACTGCACGGCGAGTCAAAGTGTTTTTGTAAACTTTGAATTCTACGCCAGCTTCACGAAGCTGTTTACGAAGTTCAGTCACTTCAGAAACAGAAAGACCGCGGTAATCTACAATGACAGTAGACATACTATCTTTAAATTTAGAAGTAATTTCATCAACGACAACTTTTTTAGTATCGATTGCATTGCTCATGGTTACACCTCCTGTACATTCTTTGTGTAACACTTATACCGATCAGGCCATCACGTTCCTAACGAACGGTTCTCCATATAAAAAGCCTCCATTAAGACATGGAGGCTGTATATACAAGCATACGTTAACGTAAGACTGTGACATATACACCTCGGCGGGTTATTTAAGCCATAAGGCCCCTGCTGTCTACGGTATAAATGGACATTATTCTATTTTACAACATTTTGATATTATCAAAATGGTTGTCATAAGTCAAGAATTATTTTGCAGAGAAAGAAGATGGATCCACTTTCACACCAGGGCCCATAGTAGATGTAACAGAAACGTTTTTCACGTATACACCTTTAGCCGCTGCAGGTTTTGCTTTAAGGATTGTGTCATAGATTGTTGCAAAGTTCTCAACAAGCTTTTCGTCCTCGAAAGAAACCTTTCCGATTGGCGCGTGGATATTACCAGCTTTATCAACGCGGTATTCTACTTTACCAGCTTTGATTTCATTGATTGCTTTTTCAACTTCGAACGTTACAGTTCCTGTTTTAGGGTTTGGCATAAGACCTTTTGGTCCAAGTACACGACCGATCTTACCAACTTCACCCATCATGTCAGGTGTCGCAACGATTACATCGAAATCGAACCAGCCTTGTTGGATTTTAGTGATGTAATCAGAATCTCCAACGTAGTCTGCTCCAGCAGCTTCTGCTTCTTTTGCTTTTTCGCCTTTAGCGAACACAAGAACGCGTTGAGTTTTACCAGTTCCGTTAGGAAGTACAACTGCACCGCGGATTTGTTGATCGTTTTTACGAGGGTCTACGCCCAAACGAAAAGCAACTTCTACAGTCGCATCAAATTTCGCTGCATTTGCTTTTTTTGTAAGAGAAACAGCTTCAGCTACATCATACGCTTTAGTACGTTCGATCAGCTTAGCAGCTTCTACATACTTTTTACCTTTTTTAGCCATTATAAAAATCCTCCTTATGTGGTTTTAGCGGAATAACCTCCCACGAATAAGGGTTGCGAACTTGTCAAAACCAAACTCGCAACCCAACAAGACAAAAAATTAATCTTCGATGACAATACCCATACTGCGTGCAGTACCTTCAACCATGCGCATAGCTGATTCAACGCTAGCAGCGTTTAAGTCAGGCATTTTTGTTTCCGCGATTTCGCGTACTTTATCACGCTTAACAGTTGCCACTTTATTACGGTTAGGTTCACCAGAACCAGACTCAATACCAGCTGCTTTTTTAAGTAAAACTGCAGCAGGTGGAGTTTTAGTAATAAATGTAAATGAACGGTCTTCAAAAACCGAAATTTCAACAGGAATGATAAGACCAGCTTGGTCAGCTGTACGAGCGTTAAACTCCTTACAGAATCCCATGATATTAACACCGGCTTGACCTAGTGCAGGTCCAACTGGTGGAGCTGGGTTAGCTTTTCCAGCAGGAATTTGCAATTTAACAACTTTAACTACTTTTTTAGCCACGAGACACACCTCCTTAAAGTCCGTGATGTGGTAATAGGGGAATCCCCCTCCCACTCAACAACTTCATTCTTTATATGAATGACGAAATAACTAGCTAGCGATCTTGAGTGAACTCAAGACGTACCTTTGCTATATTACCACTTCTATACACTCATTTCAAGCTCTTTTAAATTACAATTTATCGATCTGCGTGAACTCAAGTTCAACAGGTGTTTCTCTACCAAACATATTAACGAATACTTTGACTTTGCTTTTATCGTAGTCAATTTCTTCAATAGAGCCAGTGAAGTTAGCAAATGGTCCATCGATGACCTTAACTGTTTCTTTCAGTTCAAAGTCGATTTCTGTTTTGCGTTCTTCAAGACCCATTCTCTTCAGAATGGTTTCAGCTTCGCCTGGCAGCAGCGCAGTCGGCTTTGAGCCTGATCCAGCTGATCCAACGAATCCAGTGACACCTGGTGTATTACGAACGACATACCAAGAGTCGTCAGTCATCACGATTTCCACTAGGACATAGCCAGGGAATACTTTCTTTTTGACAACTTTTTTCTTACCATTTTTAATATCCGTTTCTTCTTCTTCTGGTACGACGACGCGGAAGATTTTATCCTGCATGCCCATTGATTCAACACGCTTTTCCAAATTCGCTTTTACTTTGTTTTCATAGCCAGAGTACGTATGCACAACATACCAATTCTTTTCCATTTTCGTTCAGGACTATTTAGTCCTTCCCTCCCCACATTTCATAATGTCTATTTGACGAATCTCGAGTAACGGTAAATATTTTCAAGCAATTGAAAAAACCCGTAAAACGGGTTTTTTGGCAAGTCATATTATGATCTATTATAGCACGTTCAGCAGACCATTATTCAAGTATTAATGAATTAATTCGATTAATTGTGAGATTCCTATATCAAGAAAAGAGAAAAAGATGGCAAAGAATACGACTGTTAAAATAACAGTGATTGTGTAGCGGACCATTTCGTTCTTCTTTGGCCAGCTGACCTTTTTCATTTCTTTTCCGACACTTTTTAAGAAACTGATAATACGCATGTAAAAGACCTCCACAGATTAAAGAACGCAAATCTTACTTCGTTTCTAAATGTGTTTTATGTGAATTACAAGTCTTGCAATATTTCTTAACTTCTAATCTTTCAGCTGCTGAAGCAACACTTTTCATTGTCGTATAATTGCGGCTTCCGCAGTCTTTACAGGCTAGAGTAATCTTTTTCCTCATATTTACACCTATTTTCTCGACATCATTTCATTAGTACCTTATCACAGTGTCGAAAAAGCTGTCAATATAGGTTTGATTAGAGACTAATCTCGCGAAGCTCTAAATATTTCTCTAATTTTCTCTTTACTCTTTGGAGTGCGTTATCAATTGATTTCACATGACGATTTAAATCTTCAGAAATCTCTTGATAGGATCTGCCATCAAGATAAAGCACAAGTACCTTTCTTTCCAGCTCGCTTAGCAGTTCACCCATCTTCATTTCGATATCATCAAATTCTTCTTTGCTAATAATTAAGTCTTCTGGGTTAAGCGCTTTAGCACCGGAAATGACATCCAATAATGTTCTGTCCGATTCTTCATCGTAGATCGGCTTGTCTAATGATACATAGGAATTTAACGGGATATGTTTTTGGCGAGTAGCTGTTTTAATTGCGGTGATAATTTGGCGGGTAATACATAATTCTGCAAAAGCCTTAAATGAAGTAAGCTTGTCCTCTCTGAAATCGCGGATAGACTTATAAAGTCCGATCATTCCCTCTTGGACAATGTCCTCTCGATCCGCTCCTATCAAGAAATAAGATCTTGCTTTCGCACGTACAAAATTGCGGTATTTCGTTATTAAATAATCTAGCGCATCACTATCTCCGACATGAACCCTTTCAATGACTTGTTCATCTTCCAACTGGCAAAATTGCTCTCTGATGGACTTACCCTTGCTGTTGTTTAGATTCACTTCGATCCCCCCGACCGCACCTAGATAGAAATATTATACATTAATGGTTGAAATATCGTCAAGCTATTCCAGATTCCCGCGCCGCCATTTTTCAAACGTTTTCAATACATCTTCTGACAATTCAATCTTAGATGCTGGTTTATCAGAAGTAATCTTTTTGACCCTCGTTTCAATCTTTCGTTCTATCACTTCAATCTCTCTTAAAAGCTCACGAGCCGACTTCCGAAGAGCTCCTTGTCCAAAAATAGCCCATTGTTCCGTAAAATCTGAGGTTGCCACATGAATTTGCGTCCGTATATTATTCAAATCCTGCGCCAGCTTTTCAATCCGCTCATCCGCCGTTTCATTCTCTCTCGTAAAGATGACCTCTACTCGGTGGTTGGTCCGCTTCTTTTCAATTCCTTTGACCATATGGGCATCGAATACGACAATGACTCGATACCCTGTGTATGCTTGATATTCTGCTAAATGTTGAATCAGTACGTCTCTGGCTTCTTCAAAGCTGTTTTCCTTTAAGTGCTGCAGCTGAGGCCATGCACCTATCATGTTGTATCCATCGACTAAGAGGATATCCATCTCTATTCTCCTAACGGATAACGTTTTCGATACACTTCATACATCAATAAACCAGCGGCAACTGATGCGTTTAACGAAGTAACCTTCCCGGCCATAGGCAGTTTAATCAGAAAATCACACTTTTCCTTAATCAATCGGCCAATTCCTTTTCCCTCGCTGCCAATCACAAGAGCCAGCGGCATCGTGCCATCAAATTGTCTGTAATCCTGTTTAGCAGACGCATCTGTTCCCGCAACCCAGATTCCTCTTTCTTTCATTTCATCAAGGGCTCTTGAAAGATTGGTCACTTTTGCGACAGGAATATGCTCAATTGCTCCAGTGGATGCCTTAGCAACTGTTGTTGTTAGACCGACCGCTCTCCTTTTCGGAATGACAATCCCGTGTGCACCTACAGCATCTGCCGTTCTCATAATAGATCCTAAATTATGCGGGTCTTCAATCTCATCTAAAATCAGAAAGAAAGGCTGTTCATTCCGCTTTTCAGCGATTTGATACAGGTCGTCCAATTCTGCATATTCATATGCTGCTACTTGTGCAACGATTCCCTGGTGCTGACCTGTAACCATTTGATCAAGCTTTTTCCTCGGAACATACTGAATGGTGATATTTTGCTTTTTAGCGAGTTCAATGACCTGCTGGGCTTGTCCTTTTACAGTGTTTTCTGCCATCCAGAGCTTGTATAACTCCCGATCTGACTTCAGTGTCTCAATCACTGCATTTTTCCCAATGACATAATCATGTTGCTGACTCATTTGTCTTCCTCCCTGACGTTCCGATTTCAATCGCCTGACCAATCAGCTCTTCTAAGCGTTCGTCCTGCTTTTCGATAAATAAATAACCCATGAGCGCTTCAAACGCTGTACTATAACGATACGTTTGAACGTCTGTGTTTTTAGGCACTGTGCCTGATTTTGCGTTTCTTCCTCTTTTCAGCACCGCTTCTTCTGCTTCAGTGAAAAAGCCTTGCTGCTGAAGCGTAAATAAAATAGCAGCCTGTGATTTAGCTGAAACAATTTTGCTTGCTCGTTTGTGCAGCTCATTTGGTTTTGTCGCCCCCGTTTGGAGGAGGTGATGCCTCACATATACTTCAAAAATGGCATCACCCATATAAGCCAGCGCAAGTCCATTCAGCTGTTTACCGTCTTTCAGCTTTTCAAAATTCAACATTGCCTATTCTCCTCTTTTCCAGCGAGTACCTTGAGGAGTGTCCTCCAACACAATATTCATGTTCTTTAATTGATCACGAATTTGATCAGATAGGGCAAAGTCACGATTTCTTCTAGCTTCATTGCGTTTTTCAATTAACGCTTCTACCTCTTCGTCAAGCGTGTGCTTTTCTTCTAATGAGAAGCCGAGAACAGACGTAATTTCTTGGAACAAGCCGATAAATGCCTTGATCACTTCCTCCGAAGTGTGATCATTTTCCATATAATAATTCGCCTGTTTCGCTAATTCGAATAAAACAGAGATCGCATTTGCCGTATTGAAGTCATCATTCATTTCGGAAATAAATGTTGCACGCTGCTCTTCAATTTTTGCCAGCCATTCAGCATTGTCTTCCGTGATATTTGTGCTGCTCTCTAGACGGTGATGTAAATTCGCATACGATGTTTTGAGTCGGTTAAACGCACTCTTTGTACTTTCTAATAAATCCATTGAGTAATTAATTGGGTGGCGATAGTGCACCGACAACATAAAGAAGCGAAGCACATCAGGATCTTGTTCTTTCACAATGTCATGCACCAGCACAAAGTTGCCAAGTGATTTTGACATTTTTTCATTATCGATATTAATATATCCGTTATGCATCCAATACTTCGCAAAAGGCTTCCCTGTCAAAGCCTCAGATTGGGCAATTTCATTCTCATGGTGAGGGAATGTTAAATCCTGTCCGCCAGCATGAATATCGATCGTATCACCTAAATATTTTTTGACCATTGCCGAGCATTCAATGTGCCAGCCTGGGCGTCCTTCGCCCCACGGGCTATCCCAAGAGATTTCCTGATCCTTTGCAGCCTTCCAAAGAGCAAAGTCCAGTGCATCTCGTTTCTTTTCACCTACACGAATACGGGCACCTGTCTTCAGTTCATCAATTGATTGGTGAGAAAGCTTTCCATAACCTTCAAATGAGCGTGTGCTGTAATACACGTCGCCATCTGCTTCATAGGCGTAGCCTTTTTCAATCAATGTGGCAATAAACGCAATGATATCATCCATGTTTTCCGTCACTCGCGGGTGAAGGTCTGCTTTTTTGCAGCCGAGTGCACTGACGTCTTCGAAGTAGGCCTGGATAAACCGGTCAGCAATTGTCGGCACATCTTCTCCGAGTTCGTTGGCTGCTTTGATGAGTTTATCATCCACATCTGTAAAGTTTGATACAAAGTTCACATCGTAACCGCTGTATTCTAAATACTTACGTACAGTGTCATAAACAATAGCAGGTCTAGCATTCCCGATATGAATGTAGTTATAAACGGTTGGTCCGCACACATACATCTTGACCTTTCCTGGCTCAAGCGGGACAAATTCTTCCTTCTTACGTGTCAATGTATTATAAATATTGATTGTCATGATTGTTCTTCCTTTCTGCTCAATGAAGCCAGCTCACCTTTTAGCTTTTCCATTTCTCGTTCCAATTCTTTGAAACGATCGGAAATTGGATCTGGCAAATCTTGATGATTGAGATCACGATTGATTTTCTTTCCATTTTGAACGACGACTCGCCCAGGTATACCGACAACGGTGGAATGGTCGGGTACGTCCTTTAACACGACTGACCCTGCTCCAATCTTGGCTCCTTTTCCAACTGTAATGGAACCTAGCACCTTGGCACCTGTCGCAATGAGGGCATCGTCTAAAATGGTCGGATGCCGCTTTCCCTTTTCTTTCCCTGTTCCCCCTAATGTCACGCCTTGGAAAACAGTGACGTTGTCTCCAATTTCACATGTTTCCCCGATCACGACGCCCATGCCGTGATCAATGAAGAACCGCCTGCCAATGGTTGCCGCCGGATGAATTTCCACCCCTGTGAAAAAACGGCTGACCTGAGAAATGATTCGCGCAATAAAGTACAGCTTCCGCTTATAAAATGCATGCGCAATACGGTGAGCCCAAATCGCATGAAGCCCTGAATAGGTTAGCACTACTTCAATATAGCTTCTAGCAGCAGGATCTTGATCAAACACAGTATCAATATCTTCTTTCAGCATTTTGAAAAACACATGCTCCCCCCGTTCTTCCCCATGAATCTCTCTTAGGACTTGCTCTCTTTTTTTGGACAAATAAAAAACGCCTCTGCCAAATGACAGAGACGTTTTGAAAACGCGGTTCCACTCTGTTTAGAAAGCCACTTATCTTGAAGCCTTCTCAACTTAATCCCATAACGGAGGGTACCGCCCTTGCATACTAACGTACGTGTTCCTCAAGGGTCTTGAGGGTGCATTTCCAACATCTGCCCATAAGTCTCTTTCAGCCGGTGGAGACTCTTTCTGTGATGGACGAGTACATTGTACTTCTCCCTCGCAACGATTTCCTTATATTTGTTTAATGCGGTTTAATACCGTTTCTTTACCTAGTAATTCAATACTTTGCGGAAGTTCTGGGCCATGCGTTTGTCCTGTGACAGCCACACGAATCGGCATGAATAGTTTCTTGCCTTTATGCCCTGTTTCTTTTTGTACCGCTTTAATGGCAGCCTTGATTTCATCAGGTGTGAAAGACTCAAGCTGTTCAAGATGACCTGCAAAAGATGCCATGACTTCTGGTACTTGCTCCTCTGCTAGAACTTCCTTTGCCTCTTGATTATACTCAATTTGCTCCTTAAAGAACAACTCTGTCAACTCAACAATTTCTGCTCCGTAGCTTAATTGTTCGTGATACAGAGAAATAAGCTTGCGTACCCACGTGTTTTCTTCTTCAGTCAGCTGCTCACTTACCTTGCCTGCCTTTTGAAGATGCGGAAGTGTTAGTGCCACAACCTGATCAAGATCAAGTGCTTTCACGTATTGGTTGTTCACCCATTTTAGTTTATGCATATCGAATAGAGCTGGTGACTTAGAAAGTCGGTTCACATCAAAAATGTCGATGAATTGCTCTTTTGTAAACAGTTCTTCTTCGCCTACTGGAGACCATCCAAGTAATGCAATGAAGTTAAACAGGGCTTCAGGTAAATAGCCTAAATTCTTATATTGCTCGATGAATTGAATAATCGATTCATCACGTTTACTTAATTTCTTGCGGTTCTCGTTCACAATCAGCGTCATATGTCCGAATAGCGGAACATCCCAGCCAAATGCATGAAAAATCATGATTTGTTTAGGGGTATTTGAAATATGATCCTCTCCGCGAAGAACGTGAGTCATTTTCATCAAATGATCATCCACGGCAACTGCAAAGTTATAAGTTGGCGTGCCATCTTTCTTCACAATAACAAAGTCACCAATGCCGTCTGTTTCAAATGAAATATCACCTTTGACCATGTCGTCAAATTTGATGATTTCTCCTTTTGGTACTCGGAAGCGGATGCTTGGCTCTCTTCCTTCAGCAATCAGCTTGTCCTCTTCTTCTTTTGATAAATGACTGCATTTACCAGAATATCGAGGCATTTCGCTGCGGGCGATCTGTGCTTCACGCTCTGCCTCTAGCTCTTCTGCCGTACAATAGCACTTATACGCCAAGTCCTTCTCTAGCAGCTCATCATAATATTTTTTATAAATATCATTACGCTCTGATTGTCTGTAAGGACCGTAGCCGCCATCTTTATCAATGCTCTCATCCCAATCAATACCGAGCCATTGCAGGTGGCGAAGCTGGCTTTCCTCCCCGCCCTCTACATTACGCTTTTGATCCGTATCCTCGATTCGAATAATAAATTTGCCGCCTTGGCTGCGTGCGAACAAATAGTTGAAAAGAGCCGTTCTAGCATTCCCAATATGTAAATGACCAGTTGGACTCGGTGCATAACGAACACGCACTTCATTTCCCATGAGTTTAACTTCCTTTCATCTGCATCATGTTGTCTGACACCAATTTTTTATAAACGTATTTTATCATCAAAACCCATTCTCATCAAAATGGATTTTACTTTTTCTGAAGAAGCACTGTTGCCTGAGAGGCAATTCCTTCGCCTCTTCCTGTAAATCCAAGTTTCTCTGTCGTTGTTGCTTTGACATTCACCTGTGTGACATCTGCCTCAAGCGCTTCTGCAATTTTCTCACACATTGGTTGAATGTAAGGTGCCATTTTTGGCTTTTGCGCCATGATGGTGCAGTCAATATTCACAAGTGTGTAGCCCTTTTCTTTCACAAGTGCCCACACATGCTGCAATAATTTAAAAGAATCTGCATCCTTAAACTCAGGATCTGTGTCCGGGAAATGTCTGCCGATATCTCCTTCAGCAATCGCACCCAGGCATGCATCTGCCACTGTGTGAAGCAGTACGTCAGCGTCTGAATGACCTAGCAGTCCCTTTTCATAAGGGATGGTGACCCCGCCAATAATCAGAGGTCTCCCCTCTGTTAATTGATGTACATCAAAACCTTGTCCTATTCTCAACATGATCTAGTACCCTCTTTCCGCATCCATAATTGCCTTGGCAACCAATAAATCATCCGGTGTTGTCAGCTTAATATTGGTATAGTCTCCTTGGACAATATACACATTCTCGCCATGTAATTGTTCAACAAGACTGGCGTCGTCTGTTCCAAAGAAGCCTGTCCGCTCCGCATATTCATGCGCCTCTTTTAAAATAGAATGACGAAAAGCTTGTGGGGTCTGGACTGCCCACAAGCTCTGACGTTCAATGGTTTGTTCCACTTTGCCTTCTTGAACGCGTTTGATTGTGTCTTTCACTGGTACCGCTACAACTGCGGAGCCTTTTTCAATCGCTGCTTTAACGAGCAAGTCAATCTGTGTATGCTTAATAAAAGGCCTTGCTCCATCATGAACAAGCACGATGTCCGCATCTTTCACAGCCTTTAATCCTTCGTATACACTTTGCTGACGTTCTTCACCGCCAGTGACAAGTGAAACAGGCGTTTGAAAAGCGTGTACCTTGAGTAGCCTTTCAAAGTCTTGACGCTCCTCTTCATTGATCGCTAGGATCATGCGTTTGCATTGCGCATGAGCGTCAAACACCTTTAGTGTATGAATGATGACCGGCATTCTTTTCAGCTCAATAAAAAGCTTATTGCGGCCGGCCTTCATTCGTTTCCCCTGCCCCGCAGCCGGAATAACTACTTCATAATACATGTTCGTTCTCCCTTTAGAGCGCCTTCTCCAGAAGTTTTGGCTTCGCAAAAATCATTCTTCCAGCAGCAGTCTGCAGCACACTAGTGACGAGCACATCGATGTCTTTTCCAATGTAATTGCGTCCTTCTTCTACCACAATCATTGTACCGTCATCTAAGTAAGCAACACCTTGGTTATGCTCTTTTCCATCTTTGATGACCTGTACCTTCATTTCTTCCCCAGGCAGTACAACCGGTTTAACGGCATTGGCTAGATCATTGATGTTTAACACTGCTACTTTTTGAAGTTCGCATACTTTATTTAAATTAAAATCATTGGTCACAACAACACCTGAAGTTAATTTAGCGAGCTTCACAAGCTTGCTATCAACCTCTTGAATGTCTTCGAAGTCACCTTCGTAAATTTCAACTTTGATATCCAATTCTTTTTGAATACGATTTAAAATATCTAGACCTCTTCGGCCTCTATTTCTCTTTAATACATCTGAAGAGTCTGCAATATGCTGTAATTCCTCGAGTACAAATTGAGGAATGACCATGACGCCTTCTAAGAATCCAGTTTGACAAATATCTGCGATTCTTCCATCAATGATAACACTTGTGTCTAAAATTTTCAGCTTTTTATCTTCTATTTCAGGTTCATCATCAGCTGCTCCCTTTTTCTTTGTGACCTTTGCAGATCGGGAGAACAGCCCTATCATTTCATCCTTCTTCTTAAATCCTACCTGAAATCCAAGGTATCCTAAAAAGAAAGCCAGGAAAATCGGAATAATGGTACCAAAAATATGATATGGGATATTGTTTAGCGGGATCACGTTTACAATAAGATATGCTAGAATAAGTCCAAATACTAATCCGAAACTTCCAGATATAAGATCAGGAAGAGGCGCCTTCAATAGAGAATCCTCGATCCATTTCACCCAATTTACCACATAACCTGTGCACCATTTACCAATGATGAAGAACACAACGGCTCCTATTAGTGCTGATGAGTAAGCATTTGTTATGAAAGGTATGTCCTTTACATTTAAAAGCAGAAATAACTCTGGAATGATAAAAATCCCTACAACTGCACCCAAAATGATAAAAAACGCCTGAACGATTCTTTTTAACATACCTTCACCTCCTTTATTTTTCATCTGTCAATCCACCTTCATCTGACATTAATATATGTTTAAGTTTCCTATCATGAGCAACAGAAAACAAAACCATCATTAATATACCCATATTCATCCATTTTTAACCGTAATAGAGAAAAATTTCTCTTCTTAAAGCTGACGGTCAATGTAATGTTTTTCTTGTAACCTTTTTAATCCTTTTTTTATCTTTTTCGCTCTTACTTCTCCAATTCCTTCTACTTCATCCAATTCTTGTACATCTGCTTCCATAATTCGATCTAGCACACCGAATGCTTCAACCACATTTTCGACGATTGGCATTGGCAGTCTAGGGATTTTATGGAGCAATCTATATCCTCTTGTGTACACATATTCGTCAATATTTGTAGAAGCTGGATATCCAAGTAACTTGTACAGAATGGAATCATCTAAAAGCTCAAAGCTCGACATATCTTGAAGTTGTTTGAGCAGCACATACGGATCTTTGATCTTTTCTTTCACGTAATCTTTAATAAATAAAGCTGCTTCCTGCTCCATATCTGTAATCAATTCATTGACTTGCAGACGGATCAAGTGCCCTTCTGTTCCGAGCTCTTTGATATACATATTGATTTCATTTTTGATTCTGAGTACCATTTCGTAGCGGTGCAGCACGGATAATACATCACCAAAGGTCACAAGCTCTTCAAATTCTAGAGCGCTTAACGCAGAAATGGCGTGATCTAAAATGGTTTTATATTTCTCAAGTGTCTGAATGGCTTGATTGGCCTTTGTTAAAATAAAGCCAATATCTTTCAGCGTATAACGACGATTCCCTTGGTATAAGGTAATGACGTTCCTCCGTTCAGAAATGGCAATGATTAAGCAGCCTGTCTGCTTTGCTACACGTTCAGCCGTCCGGTGCCTCATGCCTGTTTCCGATGAATGGATGGTTGCATCTGGCATCAGCTGTGTATTCGCATACAAGATTTTTTGACCAGAATCGCTAAGAATAATGGCCCCGTCCATCTTCGCCAATTCATATAAATGTGCTGGGGAGAAGGCCGAATTAATGTGAAATCCTCCATCTACCACACTCTTTACTTTGTCATTATAACCAACAACAATGAGCCCGCCAGTATTGGCTCTCAGGACGTTTTCAATCCCTGCCCGCAGAGGTGTTCCTGGTGCCACAAACTGTACAATATCTAAGAGATCGAGTTCTCTCGCTCCTTTTTTCTCTTTTTCCATTTCTATGATCCCCCTAGTGAAATTCGAAGTGCCTCCGCTACATTTTCTACACCAACTAACTCAATCCCTCTCGGCTTTTTCCATCCGTCTATATTCGCCTGAGGAATAAACATTCGCTTAAATCCTAGTTTTGCAGCTTCCTGCACTCGCTGTTCAATTCTTGATACTCTTCTGACTTCTCCCGTCAGACCGACCTCTCCTATAAAGCAATCCGCTTGATGCGGCGCTGCATCTTTAAAGCTTGATGCAATACTGACGGCAATAGCTAAGTCAATCGCCGGTTCGTCAAGCTTCACACCGCCTGCGACCTTTAAATACGCATCTTGGTTTTGCAGCAGCAGCCCCACGCGTTTTTCTAAAACTGCCATGAGCAGCGATACTCGATTATGATCAAGGCCAGTGGACATTCTTCGCGGATTCCCAAAGCTTGTCGGGGAAATTAACGCCTGTATCTCGACAAGTACGGGTCTTGTTCCTTCCATTGAGGCAACAACACACGAACCAGATACACCTGCCGACCGCTCTTCTAGAAAGATTTCTGATGGGTTTAATACTTCCGTGAGCCCTTCCTCTCTCATTTCAAAAATTCCCAATTCATTCGTTGAACCAAATCGGTTTTTGACCGCCCGTAAGATACGAAACGTATGATGACGCTCGCCTTCAAAATAAAGAACTGTGTCCACCATATGCTCTAAAAGGCGTGGACCTGCGATCGAGCCTTCTTTGGTCACGTGACCAACGATAAAAATAGGAATACCATTTGTCTTGGCAATCTTCATCAGCTGCGCTGTACATTCTCTAACTTGAGATACAGAGCCGGGAGCTGACGTGATATCGCTTTGGTAAACGGTTTGAATCGAATCCACCACAACAAAAGCAGGTTTCATCTCCTGTATAGCAGACGTTATATACTCCATATCGGTTTCAGCCAAAACATGTAAAGAGGCGCTTTCAATGCCAAGGCGGTCCGCTCTTAGCTTCGTTTGTTTAATGGACTCCTCACCAGATATGTATAACACATTCTGATTTTTGTCTGAGAGCTGTGCTGATACTTGTAATAATAATGTGGACTTCCCAATCCCAGGATCTCCGCCGATGAGAACAAGAGAACCTTTGACAATTCCACTTCCTAATACTCGGTTAAATTCTTCTAAATTTGTTTTAATTCGGGGTTCTTCGGATGTTTCAATTGCAGATATAGGTGAAGGTTTTTGAATGGTTTGAACAGAATGATTAAAAGCACTTCGACGGTTTGCCGGCTCTTTGCGAACGACCTCTTCTGTCATACTGTTCCACGTGCCGCAGCCTGGACATTTCCCCATCCATTTGGCTGACTCATAACCGCACGATTGGCATATAAATTTTGATTTTGTCTTAGCCATAGATTGAAGAATACAACTCCTTATACTGGTCAGAAAATAAGTAAAGGGAGGCATACACCTTACTGGTATGCCTCACACTTTTTTCTTACTATATTAGTTCGTAGCAGCCGTCGCTTTTACGACAATCTCTCCATCTTCCACATCTAATACGATATGTTGACCTTTTTCAATATTCCCCTTCAGAAGCTCTTCAGAAAGTCGATCTTCTACATGCTTTTGAATCGCTCTTCTTAACGGACGCGCACCGTACTCAAGATCTACTCCTTCGTCGGCAATCTTCGCTTTTGCTGCTTCCGTCAATTCAATTGATAGGTCTTGTTCTTTTAATCGTTTTGTCAATTGATCAGACATGAGAGACACGATCTCTTTTAGATGTTTCTTCTCAAGCGAGTGGAAGACAATGATTTCATCAATACGGTTGATAAACTCAGGTCTAAACGCACGTTTCAACTCGCCCATCACTTTGCCTTTCATATCCTTGTAATTTTGACTTTCATCCTGCACATTAAAGCCAACATATTTATTGCGCTTCAGCTCACTAGCTCCAACGTTTGATGTCATAATCAAAATCGTATTTCTAAAGTCAACGGTACGCCCTTTAGAATCAGTCAGACGACCATCTTCTAACACTTGCAGTAAGATATTAAATACATCTGGATGCGCCTTTTCAATCTCGTCTAAAAGAACGACAGAATAAGGTTTTCTTCTCACTTTTTCAGTCAGCTGTCCACCTTCATCATAACCGACATAGCCTGGAGGTGACCCAACAAGTCTGGATGTAGAGTGCTTCTCCATGTATTCAGACATATCAATACGGATCATTGCTTCTTCATCACCGAAAATAGACTCAGCAAGTGCTCTTGCAAGCTCCGTTTTACCAACCCCTGTTGGACCTAAGAAGATAAAGGAGCCGATTGGGCGCTTCGGATCTTTCAGGCCAGCACGCGCACGTCTCACCGCTTTTGCTACAGCGACAACCGCTTCATCCTGTCCGATCACGCGAGAGTGGAGCAATTGTTCCATATTCAGAAGCTTATCTGTCTCCGTTTGAGCAATTTTCGAAACAGGCACTCCCGTCCAGCTGGAAACGACCATTGCGATATCATCTACAGATACCTCTGAATTCTCTTGTCCCTGCTTTTCTTTCCATGATTTCTTTGTAACTTCTACTTTTTCACGCAAACGCTGTTCTGTATCGCGAAGAGAAGCTGCTTTTTCAAATTCTTGACTTTGAACTGCCGCATCCTTTTCCTTGCGTACTTCATCCAGCTTTTGCTCTAATTCTTTTAGGTTAGGCGGTGTTGTGAACGAACGTAAACGGACTTTCGAACCTGCCTCATCAATTAAATCAATCGCCTTATCTGGAAGGAATCGGTCAGAAATATAACGGTCAGACAGCTTCACCGCCGCCTCAATCGCTTCATCTGTAATAGACACACGGTGATGTGCTTCATACCGGTCTCTAAGCCCTCTTAAGATTTGAATACTTTCATCAACAGACGGCTGATCTACTTGAATTGGCTGGAAACGTCGTTCAAGCGCAGCATCCTTTTCAATATATTTACGGTACTCATCTAACGTTGTCGCCCCAATACATTGAAGCTCTCCACGTGCTAGGGATGGTTTCAAGATATTAGACGCATCAATCGCGCCCTCTGCCCCACCAGCACCAATAAGTGTATGAAGCTCGTCGATAAAGAGAATGATATTTCCTGCCTGGCGAATTTCGTCCATCACTTTTTTCAAACGATCCTCGAATTCACCACGATATTTCGTACCAGCTACAACAGTTCCCATATCCAGGGTCATTACTCGTTTATCACGCAGGATTTCAGGCACTTCATTATGAATAATTTGCTGTGCAAGACCTTCTGCGATGGCTGTTTTACCAACACCAGGCTCACCAATCAGCACAGGGTTATTTTTTGTTCTTCTACTTAGGACCTCAATGACACGTTGAATTTCTTTGCTTCGGCCAATGACAGGGTCCAAGCTGTCCTCTTTTGCGATAGCTGTTAAATCTCTTGCCAGGCTATCTAGTGTTGGTGTATTCGCATTGCTATTAGAGCCTGCCGCAGATGCACCTGTTTCATTGCTTCCAAGCAGCTGCAGGACTTGCTGGCGTGCTTTATTTAAGCTCACTCCGAGGTTATTTAAGACACGGGCAGCGACACCCTCTCCCTCACGAATAAGACCTAATAGAATATGTTCTGTCCCTACATAGGAATGACCTAGCTTTCTTGCTTCATCCATTGAAAGCTCAGTGACCTTCTTCGCTCTAGGCGTATAATGAGGAATAGCTTGAGACACCTCTTGCCCTCTTCCAATCAAGCTTTCGACTTCTTTTTGGATTTTATCTGAAACAAGGCCCAGTGCTTCTAACGCTTTGGCAGCGATGCCCTCACCTTCACGTACAAGGCCAAGTAAAATGTGCTCAGTACCAATATTCTTATGGCCTAGGCGAATGGCTTCTTCTTGTGCAAGTGCTAATACCTTTTGAGCTCTTTCAGTGAATCTTCCAAACATCATATCGTTTCATCCTCCTGTCCATTCCTATGCATTTCTAAGCGCAGCCTTTCTCTAATAATCGCTGCTCGTTTTATATCTCGTTCATTTGGCTCTAAGGCTCCTCCTGAATATTGTTGAAGGAAGCCGGGCTGAGTCAAAATCATGAGTTCATTCAGTATATTACTTGAAAGCCCCTTAATGATACCTAAATCAATTCCAAGCCGCACATCTGACAAACACTTCGCTGTTTCCTTTGATTCAATCATACGACAATTGGCCAAAATCCCTAAAGAGCGGTACACTCTGTCCTCAAGTTCAATTTTAGATGTTTGATATAACGCTTTTCGTGCAGATCGCTCTTGTTCAATGAGCTGAGCGGTCACACTATTCAAGTCATCTACAATGTCTTCTTCTGATTGACCAAGTGTCATTTGATTTGAAATTTGAAAGATGTTCCCTATTGCTTCGCTGCCCTCACCATAAATTCCTCTGACCACAAGACCTAATTGATTAATGGCCGGAATAATCCGATTCATTTGTCTTGTGAGCGCTAATGCTGGTAAATGCATCATGACCGAAGCCCTGATACCTGTACCTACATTGGTCGGACAGCTTGTTAAGTATCCCCGCTTTTCAGAAAACGCGTAATCCACTTGCTCTTCAATCCAGTCATCTACCTGATTAGCCGCTTTTAGTGCATTGGCTAGCTGAAAACCTGGGAATAAGCATTGGATTCGAATATGGTCTTCTTCATTCAGCATTACACTGATTTCTTCATTTTCAGAAAGCAAACAGCCACCAAATCTTGATTCAGCTAAATTGGGGCTAATCAAATGCTTCTCAACAAGTACCCTCTTTGCTAAAGGCTGCGTTTCATTCATTCGAATCAGAACAAAGTTTCCAATGTCCTTCACTTCCTGGCTAGCAAACTTTTGCTCGAATTGCTGGAGAACAGCTTCAGCTTCAGCTTGAGAAAACTGAGTTGGGAAACGAACATGCTCTAGATTGCGAGCTAGCCGGATACGACTACTTAGAACAATGTCACTTTCTGGTCCTTTTTGTTTCATCCACTGACTAAGAGCGTCTTGAATAAAATGCTGGAGCGACATGACGTTAATCTCCCTCCCTCTGCTGAGATTGCTCATGCTCTAATGCACGAATTTGATCTCGAACTTCCGCTGCCTTTTCGAACTCTTCCTGTTCAATCAGCTGCTTCAGCTCTTGCTGCATTAACTCAAGTTTCCGGCGAACATGCAGGCTGCCGGCAATTCGTTTTGGTACTTTTCCATTATGGACTGTATTTCCACTATGGACTTTCCGTAAAACAGGGTTCAGATACTGATCAAATGTACGATAGCATTCTGCACAGCCAAATCGGCCTGTTTTTCTGAACTGCTGAAAGGTTAAGCCACACTTAGGACATTGATCCACTTCTTTCGCTTCTTGAAAAATAGACGAGCCCTTGTTCGCACTTGTGGTGAAGCTAGGATCAATATTAAATAAGCCTGATAATAAGTTGTGAATCGAGAAACCTTGGTTTCCACTCATAGCATATGAATCACTGTTTTCTTTTGCACATTGTTCACATATGTGCATTTCTTGTTTTTCTCCATTTATAACTTTCGTAAAGTGAAAAGTGGCTGGTCTCTCATTACATTCTTGACAAATCAATCTTTTCACCCGCTTTACTTTAATTTCAAAGCATTTAACATCGCTTTCATCATCCGAGCCCGCAGTTCATCTCGTTCAGGTAAATCAATATGCAATACAGAACGGTCCATGACACTAATCATCATCTTAGCTTCTCTTTCAGATAATATGTTATTTTCAACAAGACGCATGATGATATGATCAGATGCAGCCTGTGATAAACGATGATATATTTGGGAAATAATATTGTTCAATAAGTCGACTTCATCATTCATTTTGACTTTAATGATGCGGATATAGCCACCGCCGCCACGCTTACTTTCAACGATATAGCCTCTCTCGCTCGTAAAGCGTGTATTGATAACATAGTTTATTTGTGAAGGTACGCATTGAAATTTATCTGCAATTTCATTGCGTTTAATTTCTAATATTTCTCGACCGTTCTGATCCAAGACTTCCTTCAAATACTGCTCGATGATATCAGAAATATTTTGTGCCACTCCGCCTCCTCCTCCATTGACTTTGACTATATTTGACTTTAATCTTACTATAAATTTTTTCGATTGATTTTTCAAGATAATCGCTCAACTAACAATATTATTTCCACATTTATATGGTATCAAACCTCTCAAAAGCACAAAAAAGACCAGTTCCGACTGGAACTG
>NZ_ASJD01000013.1 GCF_000691165.1 Bacillus safensis FO-36b
GCCGCGTTTAGCCACTTCGCTACCCCTCCACATATGGAATTGATAAAGAAAAAACAGTGCCGGCAAGAGGACTTGAACCCCCAACCTACTGATTACAAGTCAGTTGCTCTACCAGTTGAGCTACACCGGCATATGGTGGAGGATGACGGGCTCGAACCGCCGACCCTCTGCTTGTAAGGCAGATGCTCTCCCAGCTGAGCTAATCCTCCACATCATGGTGACCCGTACGGGATTCGAACCCGTGTTACCGCCGTGAAAGGGCGGTGTCTTAACCGCTTGACCAACGGGCCAGTTTGTCAAGTTTGTTGTTTCCGTGAAGCTGACAAAAGTTATTATATACAGGTTGTCCCCCTTTTGTAAAGGGGATTTTTATTTTTTTTATTTTCTAACTATTTACTCCCTATTCGTTCAACAATTTGACTGAAATATAATTTCAATATTCAAATATAATATTGAAATTTCATATCATACTCAATATACTGAAAATGAAGAAATAAGGAGGTATGTCACATGCAGCCATCTCAACTGCGTTCTTTGACAACAGAATCAAGAAACCCCAACACAATGGGAATTTCTCAAGCAGATCCGCTTGAAATACTCCAGATGATCAATGAAGAAGATATGAAGGTCGCTCAAGCAGTCAACCTTGTACTTCCACATGTCAAAACAGCAAGTGACTTTGCTTATGAATCCATCTCAAATGGAGGCAGACTCATTTATTTAGGCGCCGGAACAAGCGGCAGAATTGGCGTAATGGATGCTGTCGAATGTCCCCCAACCTATAGCGTCTCACCTGATGTCATTGTTGGCATCATGGCAGGCGGAGACTCAGCTTTTTCTCAAGCTGCCGAAGATGTGGAAGACAGTGAAGAAGCCGGCAAACAGGATTTAGTACACATCCACCTGACATCAAAAGATACAGTCGTCGGTATTGCCGCAAGCGGCAGGACACCTTATATCATCGGCGCTTTAAACTATGCAAAGTCGATTGGAGCTAAAACAGTAGCACTCAGCTGCAATGAACAAGCAGAAATTAGCGAGCTTGCAGATTGCGCCATTGAGGTCATTGTAGGACCAGAAGCCATCACTGGGTCAACAAGAATGAAAGCAGCATCCACTCATAAAATGATTTTAAATATGCTTTCCACGTCTGTCATGATTAGACAAGGCAAAGTATATGAAAACCTGATGGTTGATGTAAAAGTCAGCAATCATAAATTAAAAGAACGCGCCATCACCATCATTCAACATGTGACAAACGCTTCCTACGAACAAGCCGTGAAGACTCTTGAAGCAGCAGACTTAGAAGTCAAAACGGCCATCGTCATGCTCCAAACAAACACAGACAAGAAAACAGCCAAAGATTTACTCAACAAAACGAATGGCCACATCGACAAAGCGATCTCACGTTATCAATCCTAAAGGAGGCAGAGCTCATGTCAGCAGGTGGACTTACCCTACTACACACAATCAAATCAAAGCTTCCCCAATCTGAAAAAATCATTGCAGACTATATCCTTGCCCATCCTGACAAAGTCATTAAAAGTACAGTACACGAAATCAGTCAGGCAGCCGGCGCAAGCAGCTCTGCAGTCATCCGCCTTTGTAAATCTCTCGGGCTGGATGGCTATCACGATTTAAAAATGCGGATCGCTGGAGACTTGATGCATGACGATAAACAAGGCTACAGAGATATCGAACAAGATGAACCGCTTCAATCCATTATTCAAAAAACAGCAGGAAACTCGATTCAATCGATTAAGGACACCGCTTCTATTTTAAATGCAGATGCTTTAGAAAAGGCTGTTCAATTACTGCTGCATGCAAACCAAATTCATTTTATCGGTGTTGGTGCATCTGGCATCGTCGCAGCTGATGCCCAGCAGAAATTTCTCAGAATTAACTATGCAGCGACAGCCTTCACTGACATGCACATTGCATCTACGGTCATTGCAAATGCGGGAGAGAATGACATTGTGTTTGGTATCTCCTTTTCAGGAGAAACGTTAGACATCATTCAAGCCCTTCAGCTTGCAAAAGACAACCAAGTGAAAACCATTGCTTTAACACATCCAGGTCATACAAGCGTTTCTGCTTTATGTGATGTTCACCTATCGACGTCCGGTTCCAATGAAGCACCTTTTCGCAGTGCTGCCACTTCCTCTAGAATGGCACAGCTCTACTTAATTGATGTCTTGTTCCTCAGTTTAGCTTCTCGTCAATATGAAGAGACAGCCCAATATATTGACAAGACAAGGCATGCCATCCGCTCCATGAAACGAAAATCAAAGGGGGATTCAACATGAGTCATCAAAAGAAATATCAGCAGTTGGCGAAAGACATTCTTTCACTCTGTGGTGGTTCTGAAAATATCTCTTCCCATACACATTGTATGACAAGGCTCCGAATTACACCGATGGACAATGAAAAAGTTCACGTCACAGCAATCAAAGAACTCGATGGCGTCATTGGCGTCGTCGAAGCAGAAACGCTTCAAATCATTTTAGGCACTGGCGTTGTCAACCAAGTATCAAGTGCGTTTGAAGAGCTGCTAAATGCCTCTGGCTCTTATGATTTAAACAACGAAGCACAAAAAAACAAGCAAGCCATTTCACAAAAGAACCGCACACCGTTCAAGCTGTTCTTACGTCGGATTGCCAGCATTTTCATTCCAATTATTCCGGCACTAGTTGCCTCAGGTCTGATTACCGGAATAACAAAAGCAATCGTGCAAGCAGGCTGGCTTGACGAAAAATCTCAAGCTGCGATTATTTTAACGGTTATCGGTTCTGGACTTTTCGCTTATCTCGGGATATTAGTCGGAACAAATGCCGCAAAGGAATTTGGAGGCTCTCCTGCATTAGGCGCATTAGCTGGTATCCTCATTATTAACCCAGCCTCCGCAGACATTATGTTATTTGGCACAAATATTCTACCAGGCAGAGGCGGACTCATCGGTGTTCTTCTAGCCGCCATCTTTATGGCACTTGTGGAAACCCGAATTAGACGCTTCGTCCCGCAATCACTTGATATCATCGTCACACCAACCATCACACTGCTCATTACAGGTATTTTCACGTACGTTGTCTTCATGCCAGTCGGCGGATTTATATCTGATGCCATCACCTCAGGACTGACTTATCTATTGAATATGGGCGGAATTTTCGCAGGATTTGTTCTTGGTGCTACCTTCCTCCCACTTGTTGTAACAGGACTTCACCAAGGGCTGACACCGATTCATATGGAACTCATCAATTCAATTGGAGATGACCCGCTTCTGCCAATTCTCGCTATGGGCGGTGCAGGACAGGTCGGCGCTGCATTCGCCATTTATATGAAAACAAAAAAGAAAAAGCTCAAAAGAGCCATCGCTGGCGGACTTCCTTCAGGGATGCTGGGCATTGGCGAACCACTCATTTTCGGTGTCACACTCCCGCTGGGACGACCATTTCTCACCGCTTGTCTTGGTGCAGGAATCGGCGGCGCATTTCAAGCCTACTTCCAAATTGCGACGAAAGCCATCGGGGTATCCGGTCTTCCATTAACCTTTATTGTTAACACACATCAAATGCTTCTTTACTTAATTGGACTATTTATCGCATATGTTGCTGGATTTTTCTTCACATACTTATTTGGATTTCATGATGATATGGCTGTTGAATTCGAGGATCACAATCAATAAGGAGGTTTAGACCTTGAAGAAATGTTTTCTTTTGATCACATGTCTGCTCATGCTCCTTGGGTTACCAGTACAAACATTTGCAACTAGCTCCCATCCTGTATCGTCTTTGTCTAAAACAGCACCTGAAGAATATCCCGTTTTAAAAAAAGCAAAACGACCGGAACAAGTAGGTGTTTCTTCCAGGCAGCTGAGGAAGGTTGATCAAATGATTCAAAATGACATCAAAGCAGGATTTCCAGGAGCCGCTCTCATCATTATCAAGGACGGAAGAATCGTCCATCAAAAAGCCTATGGCTACCGGCAAAAATACGATGGCACAACAGAGCTCAAATCGTATAAAAAAATGAAAAAGGATACACTATTCGATCTGGCATCCAATACAAAAATGTATGCGACCAACTATGCCCTGCAAAAGCTTGTCTACGAGAAAAAACTTGATGTCAACGAAAAAATACAGACCATCCTTCCAGATTTTCAGGATGAACCTGATGCAAAAGTAACCGGTAAAGACCAGCTCAGGGTAAAAGATCTTCTCACCCATTCTGCGGGTCTCCCTTCCAGTGTCTTATTTTATAGCAAAGAAACAGCTGGCTCTTTTTATTCTCAAGACAGAAAAACAACGATGAAATGGCTGCCAAAGATACCGCTGCAATACAAGCCAGGTACCCAGCACATTTATAGTGACATTGATTACATGCTGCTAGGCATGATCATCGAGAAGAAAACAGGCATGCCTCTTGATCAATATGTCGAGTCAACGATTTATCGGCCGCTAGGTCTCAAACATACAATGTTCAATCCGCTGCAAAAAGGGTTCAAGCCGAAGCATTTTGCAGCAACTGAACGTTTAGGCAATTCACGAGACGGTGTCATCGATTTTGAAAACATCCGACGGTACACCCTGCTAGGTGAAGTACACGACGAGAAAGCATATTACTCAATGGCAGGTATCTCCGGCCACGCTGGACTTTTCTCGAATACCTCAGATATGGCCGTGCTGCTTCAGCTGATGCTTAATAAAGGAGGCTATGGAAAAACAACCATCTTTGATCAGGCTTCTATCGATCTCTTTACAGCCTCATCTGATACGAACCCAACTTACGGGCTAGGCTGGCGAAAAAACGGTCATACTGACATGGAATGGATGTTTGGAAAATATGCAAGTAACGAAGCCTATGGGCATACTGGCTGGACCGGCACCATGACGTTGATTGATCCTAAACACAATTTAGGTGTCGTGTTGCTGACGAATAAGAAACATTCACCCGTTGTTTCACCAGAAACAAATCCTAATCAATTTGAAGGCGACCTGTTCCCAACTGGTACTTATGGAAGCATCATGACCGCAATCTACGAATCTTTTCAGTAAAAGGAGGAATTCGATGTTGAAAGCTCTCTTCCCCGCTGCACTGGTTTTAGCCCTGCTAACCTCTTCCATTCCAACGGAAAAGGTTAGCTCTGCCTCTCTGCCAACCGCTAAACAAATGGTTCAAGACATGTCACTGGATGAAAAGATAGGTCAAATGCTCATGCCGGACTTTCGCAACTGGCAAACAAAAGATGAATCCGCACCTACAGGCTTCACAAAGATGAATAACGAAGTATCTCACCTTGTAGAAAAATATCATCTAGGCGGTGTCATCTTATTTGCCGAGAATGTCGTTGATACAAAACAAACCGTGAAACTCACCCATGAATTTCAAAAAGCATCACCAAACATTCCTTTACTCATTTCCATTGATCAAGAAGGCGGAATCGTCACAAGGTTACAAAAGGGAACACATTTCCCAGGAAATATGTCGATTGGTGCCTCTAGAAGCAAAAAAAATGCATATGACACAGGAAAAATCATCGGAAAAGAATTAAACGCCTTAGGCATCAATACAAACTTCTCTCCTGTGCTTGATGTGAATAATAACCCAAACAACCCCGTCATTGGTGTCCGTTCCTTTAGCTCTGATCCTGCTCTTGTCTCTATACTTGGCCTTCAAACCATGAAAGGACTTCAAAAGGAAAAGACCATTTCCACACTAAAACATTTCCCGGGACATGGTGATACTGCCGTCGATAGTCACTACGGCTTGCCGCTCGTAGAGCATGACCTAGATCGTTTAAAAAAGGTTGAGCTGTATCCGTTCCAACAAGCGATCAATGCTGGTGCAGATATGGTCATGACCGCTCATGTGCAATTTCCTGCCATTGATGACACAACGTATCGAAGCAAAAAAGATGGCGAGGACATCATGGTTCCAGCAACCTTATCAAAAAAAGTCATCACACACTTATTAAAAGAAGAGATGGGCTTTCAAGGTGTTGTTGTGACAGACGCTCTAAATATGAAAGCGATTGCAGATAATTTCGGACAGGAAGAAGCCGTCGTGATGGCCATTAAAGCAGGCGTCGACATCGCTCTCATGCCAGCACCAGTCACCTCATTAAAAACAGAGAAAAACCTAGAGAATGTATTCAATGCTGTCAAACAAGCGATTTTAAAGAAAGAGATTCCGATGTCGCAGATCAACGAATCTGTCGAAAAAAATCTTCAATTGAAAATCAAACGCGGCATTATTTCCTCCAAAAAACCAATCAATCTTGAGAAAAAAATCAAAAAAGCCACTCAAGTCGTTGGGAAAAAGTCGCACCTTAAAGCAGAACAAAAAATGGCACGTGAAGGGATCACCCTGCTTAAAAACAACAAAAAAACCTTACCTTTCAAGCCTAAAAAGAATGACAAAATCGTGGTCATGGCACCTTACGAAGATCAGACAAAAGCAATGTCTGTCACAGTCGAATCTCTCATGAAACAAAAAAAGATCAAGTCTGTAAGCATCCAGTCATATGCTTTTGCGGATAAAACGTTCACCAAAGATACAGCCAAACTGATTCAAGAAGCTGACTATGTCATCACTGGCTCTTACGTTGTCCAAAATGATCCAGCAGTGAATGATGGCGTAATTGATGACAATGTCCAGGATCCGAAAAAATGGGCAACCGCCTTCCCTCGTGCTGTCATGAAAGAAGCAGCAGCACAAAACAAAAAAATGGTCATCATGAGTCTTAGAAATCCTTATGATGCGGCAAATTTTGAAGAAGCCGATGCCTTACTAGCTGTGTACGGTTTTAAAGGCTACTCAAACGGACAATTCAATCAGCCAAATATTCCTGCTGGACTAGAAGTGATATTTGGAGCTGCATCACCTAAAGGGAAACTGCCAGTTGATATCCCATCTGTCACTCATCCAAATCAAACCCTTTACCCATTCGGCTATGGCCTCAACTTGAAAGGGAAACAGATCAAATAGGAGGGATTCTCTTGAAGAAAACAGTCAGTTTCATACTCGCAAGCTTTCTCATGATGAGCACATTGACCGCTGCCTCTCCCGCAGAAGAACGAACAGTCACAAAAGGGAAAAAAGCATCAGTCAAAACAGGGATCGAAACACTACTCTCAAGCAATCTTTCATGGCTAAAAGGGAAAAGAGTTGGTCTCATTACAAACCCGACTGGCATCGATGCAAATATGAAAAGCAGTGTCGATCTCCTATTTGAACATCCAAATATCAAGCTCACTGCTTTATATGGACCTGAACACGGCGTACGCGGCGATGCACAAGCAGGAGAAGGCGTCGAATCCTATACCGATGAAAAAACAGGGCTTCCTGTTTACTCTCTTTATGGAAAAACAAGAAAACCAACTCCTGAAATGCTGAAAAATGTAGATGTCCTGCTGTTTGATATTCAAGACGTTGGTACTCGTTATTACACCTATATTTACACGATGGCCTATGCGATGGAAGCCGCTAAAGAAAACAACATTCCCTTTGTTGTCCTAGACCGCCCAAATCCCATTGGCGGACTAAAAGTAGAAGGACCTGTTTTAGAGCCTGAACACGCCTCATTTGTAGGGCTCTATCCCATCCCATTAAGACATGGAATGACTACTGGTGAGCTTGCAAAACTGTTTAACAAAGAGTTTCATATCAATGCTGATGTAACAGTCATCAAAATGAAAAATTGGAAGCGGTCCATGACATTCGATGATACAAAGCTGCCGTTCGTCCTTCCTTCTCCTAACATGCCAACAGTGGATAGTACCTTTGTATATCCTGCCACAGGATTAATTGAAGGCACAAATGTCTCTGAAGGCAGAGGAACGACAAAACCATTCGAGCTCATTGGTGCACCATATATCAATAGCAGCGAGCTGGCAGATCATTTAAATAAGCTAAAACTAAAAGGCGTTCAATTTAGACCTGTGTCATTCACCCCCACATTTTCTAAACATGCCGGTACACTATCTCATGGTGTGCAGTTATATGTCACAGACCGCTCATCCTTCGAAGCGGTGAAAACGGGGTTATCCATCATCAAAGAAATACATGATTTATACCCTAATGACTTTGAGTTCCTTCAAACAGGCAGCTTTGACAAACTCATCGGGAATGGCTGGATGAAAGAAGAAATCAATAAAGGAACTTCCGTCAAACATATGATGAAACGCTATCATCACGACCTCAAAACATTCGAAAAGAAACGAAAAAAATATCTCATCTATTAAATCACAGAAAAAACCTCCATCTATCAAAGGATGGAGGTTTTTTCATGAGAAAGATTTGGTCACAGCAGGTGCTTTCAGCTCAAAACGATTGAGTAAGAAACCAAACAAGGCAGCAAGCACTTGCTGAAACAGCATGCCAATCACCACAGGAACAGCGACAGCAGGCGGGAAAAAGCTAATGGCAAGCACAGCCCCCGCACTAATGTTTCTCATACCGCCCGTATACACGATAGCCACAATCTCTCCTTGAGTACATTTCATCGTCTTTCCAATCAACCATGCAAACGCATATCCGCTCATCGCAATGAGAAACACAGTCGCTGCCTTGCTAAAAAATGCGGCATCCAGTTCACGCAAGTATGGCGCAACAACAGAGCTGTTGATCGACACCACTACAAACAAGCCTATTTTTGAAAAAGGTGACAGTGTCTGACTAATCATTTTTGTCACAGCAGGCTTTGCATATTGACGAACGAGCATCCCTAAAATAGATGGAAGCACCACCATCCCAAACAGCCCTTTCATGATCGCGACCATGTCCATATGAACCTGTGTACCGGCCAAAAGTGACAAACTGGCTGGCACAATCAATGGCGAAAGCAATGTATCAATTAAAATAATGGATAACGTTAACCCAACATTCCCCTTATACATTGCCGCCCATATTAAACTAGAAACTCCTGTGGGAATCACCATTGCAAGTGTCAAACCGGTGATCGTCATAGCATCACCCGCAAATATGAGATGTCCCGCTGACCAAGCATAAAGAGGCATCAACACGTGCAAAATCATAAACGATAAAATCAAAGGCAATGGGTGCATCACTGTATGCTTTAAAGCCGAAAAAGTAGAAGACAAACTCCCTGCAAAGGTCATAACAGCAAAAACCCATGGCACCAAAAACGTAAAATCCTTTAAATAGGCCGCCAATAAAACACCGAGTAACACACTAAAAGGTGTAATGAGCGGCATCATCCGGCCGAGTACTTGATTCAAACGCACAAGCATGCCGGCCACCTCCATCCCTTCACTTTCTTACCTTTTCTATTGTAACAGACAGAAAGGCCTTTTTAAGAACCACTCACCTGTTTCATAAGCTTTTGACTTGATGTATCCATTCCAACTACGTCCACCTGGACGCCATTTGCTTGATACCTTTCCTTTATACGTTCTATCGCTGATACACCTGATTCATCCCATATACGTGCTTCAGACAAATCAATCACAACAGATTGGAGTTCTTTCCCCTGATGGAAAGCTTGGATCAAGTCAGTGACAGAAGCAAAGAAAATTTGTCCTTTAACTCGATATTCCCAAGTACCTGCCTGGCTTTCTTTAGACGTAATATGAAGCTTCGATATCTTTGCGACAAAGAATACCGCACTAAGCAGTACACCTGCAAAAACGCCTTTTGATAAATCATGAGTCAACACCACCGTCACGACCGTGACAACCATCACAATAGAATCTGTTTTCGGATTCTTTTTTAGCTGCTGAAAGGAACTCCAATCAAATGTGCCAATGGAAACCATGAACATCACAGCCACAAGAGCAGCCATCGGAATTTGAACCACGACATCACCTAGTACAAAAATCAGCACCATTAAAAAAGCACCCGCTACAAAGGTAGAAAGCCGGCCTCGTCCTCCTGCCTTCGTATTAATCACAGATTGGCCAATCATCGCACAACCAGCCATACCGCCAAAGAATCCCGCAACCACATTGGCAATCCCTTGACCTCTCGCTTCCTTGTTCTTATTACTAGACGTCTCTGTCATATCATCGACAATCTGTGCGGTTAAAAGAGACTCAAGTAAACCAACCATCGCAAGTGCTAAAGAATAAGGAAAAATGATAGCAAGTGTTTCCCAGCTAAACGGAACTTGAGGAATCAGAAAAACAGGCAAAGAACTAGGAAGCTCTCCCATATCTCCAACTGTTCTAACATCAATATGTCCAAATACAGCCAATATCGTCATTACAATAATGGCAATGAGTGGGGAAGGTATCACCTTTATCACCATAGGCAATAAATAAATGATCAGCAGGGCACCACCTGTCATCATATACATGGCTAATGATTCCCCAACGAAATGTGGAAGCTGAGCCATGAAGATCATAATAGCCAACGCATTGACAAAGCCAACCATGACGGACCTCGGAATAAATTTCATCAAACGAGATACTCGGCACAATCCGAACACAATTTGAATCAAACCCGTCAAAATCGTAGCTGCAAACAAATATTGCAACCCATGATCAGCAACCAAGTGAACCATGACGAGAGCCATAGCCCCTGTTGCAGCCGAAATCATGCCTGGGCGTCCACCAACAAACGAAATCACAATCGCAATACAAAACGATGCATACAACCCGACTTTCGGATCAACGCCCGCAATAATCGAAAACGCAATGGCTTCAGGAATTAAAGCCAGTGCGACTAATATACCCGCAAGAACGTCCTGACGTACATGTCCAAACCATTCTTGCTTTACAAATAAATCTTTCAAACCATCTACTCCTTTTTATATACATTCCGTACATGGAAAAAGAAGATCAACTATACCTGGAGATGAAGAAAGGAAAAACAAACGATACTTCACTTTCGGGGGAAAAGAGGAACGTACAGAGTCTTTTGATATAGAGGATAGCACTTTAGTAAGAATAAAAGAAAGAGACTGAAGAATCAAGATCAAAAAGAAGGAGATAAGTAAAAAAGCGATGCAACAATGCTGTGCAAGCCGTTTTATTCGCTTTCCTAAAGTCATCAGTCTACTGATCATCGAGCAGTTCAATATATATGTAAACAAACAAAAAAAGCCTTCTCATCATCGAGAAACCTTGTCATATCAACATATAGAGGAAAGCTTCCAAGCGGGCTCGAACCGCTGACCTCTTCCTTACCATGGAAGTGCTCTACCTACTGAGCTATGGAAGCATGGCTCCGCAGGTAGGACTCGAACCTACGACGAATAAAAAATGCTGGTGTATATTCTATAAAAATGGTGACCCGTACGGGATTCGAACCCGTGTTACCGCCGTGAAAGGGCGGTGTCTTAACCGCTTGACCAACGGGCCCTTTATTATGTAAATTGTGGCGGAGAGCAAGGGATTCGAACCCTTGAGACGGGGTTACCGCCTACACGATTTCCAATCGTGCTCCTTCGGCCACTCGGACAGCTCTCCAAATTGGCTCCGCAGGTAGGATTCGAACCTACGACCGATCGGTTAACAGCCGATAGCTCTACCACTGAGCTACTGCGGAATGAAGAAAGCCTGGCGATGTCCTACTCTCACAGGGGGAAACCCCCAACTATAAAGTAACTTCTTCCATTGGAAGGATATAAACAAAAAGCTTGGCGGCGTCCTACTCTCACAGGGGGAAACCCCCAACTACCATCGGCGCTGAAGAGCTTAACTTCCGTGTTCGGTATGGGAACGGGTGTGACCTCTTCGCCATCATCACCAGACAATTTAGTGACAAAAGATATTATACTATGTATTGAAAATAAATCAAGAGATATTTTAAAAATGTTCTCTCAAAACTAGATAACAATGTTCAAATAAGACATGTTTCATTATATCTATGCCAGAAAAATGTGTCAAGAATTTTTAAGTGTTTCATTCCTGTCTCATTAGCGACGGCTTTTATAATTTAACATATACTAATATAACAGTCAAGCCTTTCTTCCTTCCTTTTTGTTTTCTGTTTAGACATGACAGAAAGACCCCGACCTCTAATTGAAAGACCAAGGCCTCCTTGCTGCTGCGCTCTTTATGGGTTCATGACAGCTTATACTTCCGCATCCACTTGTAAAAGGTGCTTCTTGGCACGCCTGCTGACCTCGCTGCTTCTGACACATGGCCCTTCGTTTTGTGAAGTGCGTCTATCACTGTTTGCTTTTGAATGCGTTCCCTAAGCGTGAGTTCTTTTGGATTCTCGGTATACTCTGGTAGATGCAGCTTCTGCTTTTTCTGATCCATCGCCTCTAATACCGCCGCATATTGCGATTCACCAATCCATCCTCCTTTAGGAAACAGTACCCTTATATGTTCAAACAGATTAAAAAGCTCTCGTATGTTTCCTGGCCAATGGTACGCTTCAAGCTTACGAAAAAATGATTCAGGAAATGCTGCATTCCATTGGTGTTTCTTTTGGTAGTAACGATATAAATCAACAATGTCTTCTTTTCTTTCCCTAAGCGGCGGGATGTTGATTGGATAGACATGAAGACGGTAATACAAATCTTCTCGTATTTTATCTTCCTTCAACAGTTCGTTCATATTCCGGTGTGTCGCTGTAATGATTCTAATATCCAAAGGGATTTCGTGTGTCCCGCCGAGCGGTACGACTTTCCTTTCTTCAATGACCCTAAGAAGCGCCACTTGCATCGCATAAGGGATTTCTCCAATTTCGTCTAAAAAGAGCGTTCCTTTTTGCGCCTGTTCAAACTTCCCCTTTGCTCCATGACGTTTTGCCCCTGTAAAAGCCCCTTCAGCATAACCAAATAGTTCGCTTTCTAACAGGCTTTCAGGTATGGCTCCACAATTAACGGCAATAAACGGTCCTTCATGTCTTTCACTAGCTAAGTGAATCGCTCGAGCGGCCAGTTCTTTCCCTGTACCTGTTTCTCCCCAAATATAGACATTTGCATCTGTTTGTGCTGCTCGTTTTATTTTGCTGAGCGTCTGTTGAAATACCGTACTTGTTCCAGATTCCCCGGGAAATTGAGCAAAAGAAACGGTTATATTGCTCTTCGCTGCTTCTTCAAACGAAAAAGACATCCCAAGCATCTTTCCGTCCTGCTCTGACTGAATGATCTGCTTGTCTCGTGTAACAAATGTATCGTCCATGAGCAGCTCAACATCCATTCCGTACCAGTCTGAAAATCGGTCTCTAATCGGCTTACTTGCCAAAACAATCTGCTTTTTCTCATTACAGACAACATACGGCTCGTCCGCTTCTACCTGCTGGAGACAATGACTGATCAGCTCCATCTCTTTTCTTTTTTGCTGGACCTGAATTTCTCTCTCTATGGCATATGCAACTGTTGAAGCCATTCCAAGCATAAAAGGATGCCTTTGATCCGCCATACAGGAGATATCAATGACTCCTATGATCGTGCCGTCTGCATCACGAATAGGGGCCGCTGAACAACTCCAATGGTGGGAAGCGACTGAAAAATGCTCAGTTCCGTTGATCGCTACAGCTTCCCCAATGACCAGTGCCGTTCCAATAGCGTTCGTCCCCACATCGGCTTCGGTCCAGCGCGCGCCCTCCATAAAATTTATTTTTTTCGCTTCTACCAGCGTCCTTTGGCTTCCTGTCAGACTTAGCACATAACCATCTGCATCGATGAGTAAAGCCATCATGTCAGATTCTTTTAATTGCTGACTGATTTTATTTAAGTAAGGAAGAGCGGCATTTAGAAATAGTGAGTACTTCTTTTTTTGAACACTGAATAATTCCTTTTCTAAAAACGACTGTCCTTTATCTAAATACGGGTTCACATTTGCCTGTTTACATCTGTGCCATGACTCCATCACTCTCTTATCCAGACGAGATCTATCAAGCAAACCTTCATGAACAAAACGTTTCCAAGTATTTAAATAACAAGGCGTCGGATTCATTCCATCCTCTCCTCTGGGGGCTTTTTATCCATTATAGATAATTATAAAAGCGCTTTCAATTATTGGCTGACCCAGGAAGTCAATCGGATAGAAGGTTTCTCTATCAGCAGTGCACCGCTCGTCCATTTGTTTGCAGCAAGGCTTCGTGTATCGCCTCAGAGAGTGTCGGATGTGCCGCAATAAACTGCTCTAATGTATCAGCTGTCAACTCTGTATGCATCATCACCGCCGCTTGTCCAATCAGTTCTGTGGCATTCGGTCCGATGATGGATACACCTAAAATTTCTTGATATTGCGGTTCGACAATGACCTTTACTTGACCAGCTGGCTGATTTAAAATTAGTGCTTTTCCATTTGCAGAGAATGCAAATTTCCCTATCCGAATCTCCCCATATTGTTTTCTAGCATTCTCTTCATTTAAACCGACACTAGCGATTTCTGGAGACGTGTAGATGCACCTTGGAATCACGTGTTCATTGACCTTTACATCTTCCCCTGATGCATGTGATGCCGCAATCGTTCCTTCATGAAAAGCAGCATGAGCAAGCTGAACGCCGCCTGTCACATCACCGCACGCATAGATATGCGGGAGATTGGTTTGCATATGCTCATTCACGCAGATGCCGTTCCTGTCAAATTCAATGCCGATCTGCTCAAGATTCAGCTCTTCCAGCCTCGGCTTTCTGCCAATGGCGACTAAACAATGATCGGACTGGATTTCACAGCGCTCCCCATGATCCTTCTCAACGGCCACTTTTTTTGAGCTTGCATCAAGCTGTTTGACTGCTGCTGATGTCAAAATCTCTACACCTGCTTTTTGAAGCTGATCGTGAAGACAGTTAGCTGTATCGTGATCTTCTTCAGGTAAAATGTGTGCTGCCTGTTCCACCATGACAACCTTTGATCCCATTCTGCTAAAGATGCTTGCAAACTCACAGCCGATCACCCCTCCACCAATGATACAAAGCGAATCTGGTATTGAAGGGAGCGTCATGGCATCCTTACTATCAATGATCCACTCTCTATCAAATGGGGCGAAAGGTAAAGCAGCAGGTTCTGATCCCGTAGCAATAATGAATTGTTTGGCTTGAATGATTTCAGATTTCCCTTCACTTTCTATCAATAGCTCATGAGCTGAAAGAAATGATGCTTTCCCATTTAACACGCTGATTTTGTTTTTATTCATCAAATAACGAACGCCATCAGTCAGCTGCTTGACGACTGACCGCTTCCGCTTTTGAACGGCATCCCAATGAATAACAGGCTCCTTTTCTGAAAGCTCAATTCCAAAATGTCCAGCTGATTTCACATGCTCGTACATATCGGCGCTTTGCAAAAGTGCTTTCGTTGGAATACAGCCTTCATTCAGGCAGGTACCTCCTAACTGGCCTTGGTCGATTAATACAACCTCTCTGCCAAAACGGGCGGCTGTTATTGCCGCCACATATCCTGCTGGCCCGCCTCCTATAATGACAAGCGTCATTCAATTCACCTTCTTCCTATAAAAGAATGGATACTGGTTTTTCTAAATATGCTTTGACAGTTGATAAAAATTCGGATGCCGGCGCCCCGTCCAGCACACGGTGGTCAAATGTCAGACTGAGTGGCAGGATCGTCCCTTTACATAATTCATTCCCATGATAAACAGGCATTTGATCCGCTTTGCCAACGCCAAGAATACCTGCTTCCGGCGGATTCAAAATCGGTGTAAAATGTTCCACACCATAGGCGCCTAGGTTAGTGATTGTAAAGGTAGAGCCTTCAATTTCATCGTGGAGAAGTTTGCCTTCACGTGCTTTTTTGCCATACGATTTGATGCTCTTCGCCAGCTCAATAAGTGAAAGTTTTTCCGCGTGCCGAATAACAGGCACTGCCAGACCGTGATCTAAAGCAGCAGCGATTCCAAGATGAACATACTCAAAAGTTTCGACTCTATCATGTTGATATTGACTGTTCATTGCAGGATGCTCTAGCAGGGAAAGAACCACTGCTTTGGCTACAAAATCGGTCATGGTTAATTTCATATCGTGTCGTGCTGCGGCTGTTTCGTTCAACTCAGACTGTAATGCTGTCAGCTTTGTCACATCCGCTTTCATCGTTATTGTTAATTGTGCACTTGTTTGCAGGCTCTCAATCATTCGCGAGGCAATGGTTTTCCGCATCATGCTGACTGGCTGATGCTTTGGTTCATTTTGTTGGTTTTCTTTTTCATCAGGAAGTGCCCGAAGCACATCCGCTTTCGTGATTCTCCCATCTGGACCTGTTCCCACTAGTGTATGAATATCCAGATTAGCGCTTTGAGCAATCTTACGTGCCACTGGGGAGATTTTCTTTCTCTCTTTCTTTTGTTTTGGCGGCAGGTCTTTTTCTTTCTTTTCCTCGACCTGTTCATTTCCTTCTCCGATATAGCAGATGACCGTGCCAGGCGGCACACCTTCTCCCTCAGGCACTTTTATATCCAATATGGTTCCTTCTGCAGGTGATTCGATCTCCATTTCAATTTTTTCAGAGTTGATGCTTGCAATGCTTTCCCCTTTATTTACGGTTTCTCCGACCTCTTTATTCCAGACAGATACCGTTCCTTCTTTCATTGACATGCCCAATTTCGGCATCACAACCTCGACAGCCATCTCCCTCTCTCCTTTCTTTAGTTCAAGATCTTGTCATGACTCTTTCCAACCATCTCTAATACGGTGTTCACAACCTTATCAGGTGTCGGCAAATAGATATCTTCAAGCGGTGGTGAAAACGGAACCGGTGTATGAGGAGCCGTCACTTTTTTGATTGGAGCGTCAAGTAAATCGAATCCTTTATCCGCAACCAGAGAAGAAATATCTGCGGCAATTCCGCACCTTGGATTTGCTTCATCTACAATGACAAGCCGATTTGTTTTTTCTACTGAAGTTAGAATGGCTTCTTCATCGAGCGGCGACAAGCTTCTTGGATCAATGACCTCTGCTTCAATTCCACGTGTAGCTAATTGCTCTGCCGCTTCGAGTGCTGTATGAACTTGTTTGCCTACCGCAAAAATGGTCACATCTGAGCCTTCTCTTTTCACCTCTGCTTTACCAAGCGGCAGCGTGTAGTATCGCTCTGGAACATCTCCTGTGATATTGTAAAGCGTTTTATCTTCAAAAAAGATGACAGGGTCCAGATCCTCGATGGCTGCCAGCAGCAATCCTTTGGCATCGTATGGTGAAGAAGGCACCACTACTTTCAATCCAGGGATGCTTGTAAATAGCGCATACAAGCTTTGCGAATGCTGAGCAGCTGCTCTAAAACCCGCCCCATGTGTCGTTCTGATCGTGATCGGTACCTCTGCTTTTCCGCCAAACATGTATCGGAATTTTGCTCCTTGATTCAGCACTTGGTCCAGACAGGTGCCGATAAAATCATTAAACATGAGTTCTGCAATTGGTCTTAGCCCTGTGGAAGCTGCTGCCATGGCCGCACCTACATAGCCAGCTTCACTAATCGGTGTGTCAAGAACTCGCTCACGTCCAAACTCCTGAACGATTCCTTTCGTTACACCAAGCACACCGCCCCATGCTTCATCATCCTGTAAGTGATCGACATGAGCACCTCCAGCAACATCTTCTCCCATTAAAATGACATCCTCGTCTCTTCTCATGGCAAGTTTAATCGCTTCATTTAATGCACTAGACATGCTGATTTCTCTTGTCATTTTCCTCTCCCCCTTTGATTTATTGATACGAAACATACACGTCGGTCAATAATTCGGTCTGATCTGGATATTCACTTTCTTCACTGAATGTAACGGCTTCATCTATCGCTTCTGCTACAGCCGCTTCAATCTTTGATAGCTCCCCATTCGTCAGCAGCTGCTGCTTGATTAATTCATTTTTAAAAAGAGCGATCGCATCTCTCTCTTCTTGGTGTTCTGTTTTTTCTTGATTGGTTTTGTAACGCTGGGCGTCTCCTTCGAAATGGCCATAATTCCGATATGTCATGCATTCAATCAATGTTGGACCTTCTCCATTTTTTGCTCGTTCAATTGCTTGTTCTGCGGCTTGATAAACGGCCATCACATCTTTTCCATCTACTTGAATCCCAGGAATGTCATAACCGGCCGCTCGATCCACGATTGATTTGCAGCTTGAAGCATAAGAAAATGGTGTCGCTTCCCCGTATCCATTGTTTTCTGCAATGAAAATGACGGGCAGTTTCCAGATGGCCGCGAGATTGATTCCTTCGTGGAAAGTCCCTTGATTGTTTGCACCATCTCCAAAAAAGCAAACGCTTACATTTTCTGTCTTTTTATATTTGGCTGTGAGGGCTGCCCCGCACGCAAGAGGAAAGCCGCCTCCAACAATTCCGTTGGCACCGAGCATTCCTTTATCAAAATCTGCAATGTGCATGGATCCGCCTTTGCCTTTACAGAGACCTGTGGCTTTCCCATAGATTTCTGCCATCATTCCTTTTAGATCACAGCCTTTCGCTATACAGTGGCCGTGGCCCCGGTGTGTACTTGTAATACTGTCTTTTTCATTCAGATGAGCACAGACTCCTACGGCAACAGCTTCTTCGCCAGCATAAAGATGGACAAACCCCGGCAAAATTCCTTTTGTAAAAAGCGTGTGCACCCGGTCTTCAAATTGGCGGATTTCCTGCATCTTTTGATACATCCATACGGCTTTTTCTTTACTCAATGCCATTTCCATTTAGTAAAACCTCCTATCCTTTTTTGCTTGCACTTCTATACAAGCAAAAATCGTGCCAACATGAAGACACATGAACACTTAGGTTTTGACCGAATCACACTGATGAAAAAAGAGACAAAATGAGACATGCGTCTCTTTTTGTCTCAATATGTCCACACATCAATTGGAACAAAAAAAAGCATCCCCGTAGAGGAATGCTTATCACAATGAATCGATTGTGCGCAGCCACTTTAATTTTCCTTTGCAGACGCCGCATACATAACGAGAGGTATCAAACCGTCTTTTCCTTATAAAAGACCGGCCGCATCCTGTGCAAATATATTCATGGCGTTTCCCCGCACGGCGCTTATTTTGTACGGTCTTTAGCGGTGTACAAAAACGCGGGGCTCCTACTTGCTTTAATAACGCTTTAAAATCACGGTCGCGATGCTGATAGCCCTTTCCTTCAAGATGCAGATGATAATGACACAGCTCATGCTTGATGATCCCGATTAGTTCTTCTCGTCCATGCTCCTCTAGATACCGACGGTTCAGTTCAATATTGTGAGTACCAAGTAAATATCGCCCGCCTGTCGTTTTTAACCGGTCATTAAAAACAGCCTGATGGCGGAATGTCTTGCCAAAGAACTGCTGGGAAATGTGCTCTGTTAACTGCTGTAATTCTCTCTCGTTCAATCAAGATCGTTCCTTTCTATAAAAACCTCGAACGGGACAATTTCCCCTAAGCATACATTGAAGGTACATCCACTGTTTCGATCAAAGGAGGAATGGGCGATGCCCAACTGGCTGAAAAATCAGATGCAGAAGGCATTTTATGAGAAAAATCATTATCAAATCAAATTGCTGAATCAATGCTGGTACTTCTATAGAAAAAAACATTCAGTCACATCAAGGCACACCCCATCCTAAGGTGCGCCTCGTTTTTTTGTTTACTCTGGTTTCAGCATGGTGAGGGCAACGCGGCCTTTTGCCTGGTCAACGGAGTCCACCCATACGGTCACAATGTCACCAACTGATACAACATCAAGCGGATGCTTCACAAAACGGTTGCTTAGCTTGGAAATATGCACAAGCCCATCCTGCTTTACGCCAATATCAACGAATGCACCGAAGTCTACAACGTTTCTCACCGTTCCTTGCAGCTCCATTCCTTGCTTCAAGTCTTCCAATTTCAACACATCTGTTTTGAGCAGCGGTTTTGGCACTTCATCCCGCGGATCACGCTCAGGTCTAGTCAGCTGATCAATGATATCTCGAAGTGTAATGGTCCCAATGTCAAGCTGCTGGGCTGCTTCGTCCAGTTTAACTTCAGCAATCTTCTCTTTTAACTGCTCTGTGCCAAGATCGTCTGGCGTCATGTTGATCATGCGTAAAAACTGTTTTGTTTCTTTATAGCTCTCAGGGTGAATACCTGTACGATCAAGCGGGTCTTGTCCATCTGTAATGCGAAGGAAACCGATACACTGCTCATATGTCTTAGCACCGAGCCTTGGAATATCCTTCAATTCTTTTCTGCTTGTGAATCTCCCAATCTCTTCGCGACGCTTGATGATATTCCCTGCAACGGCTTTTGAAAGGCCTGATACGTATTGCAGCAGCGCCTGTGAGGCTGTATTGACGTTCACACCGACTTGGTTGACGACTGTCTCAACAACGAAGGTTAACGAGCTGTTTAATTGCTTTTGACTCACGTCATGCTGGTATTGGCCCACACCGACAGACTTCGGATCAATTTTCACGAGCTCTGCTAAAGGATCTTGTAATCTTCTAGCGATTGAGATGGCGCTTCGTTCTTCGACTTGCAGATCTGGAAACTCTTCTCGTGCCAGCGCTGATGCGGAGTAAACACTTGCTCCTGCTTCATTCACGATCAAATAGGACACCGGCTGATCCAGCTCTTGAATCAAGTCTGCAATGAATTGTTCTGTCTCTCTTGAAGCTGTTCCGTTTCCAATCGCAATGACTTCGATGTTTGATGATTGAATGATCTCTTTCACTTTTTGTTTCGCTTCCGCTTTTTTCTGCACGGGCGGATGCGGATAAATGACGCCAATATGGTGGACTTTGCCTGTATCATCCACGACAGCTAATTTACAGCCTGTCCGAAATGCAGGGTCGACTCCAAGTACACGTTTCCCTTTCATCGGCGGCTGCAGCAGCAGTTTTCTTAAGTTTTCAGCAAAAATATGAATCGCTTGTTCCTCTGCTTTTTCTGTCAGCTCTTTTCGTATTTCTCGTTCGATGGAAGGCTGAATGAGGCGTTTATACGCATCATCGATTGCCGCTTCAATAAACGGTCTCGCAGTTGTCTGTTTGCCTTTTAGAACTTGTTTGTCGAGATAGAAGCGAATATTTTCAGCAGGTGGTTCGATGGCTGCCTTTAAAATGCCCTCTTTCTCCCCGCGGTTGACTGCTAGTACACGGTGAGGGACAATCTTTTTGATTGGCTCTTGATAATCGTAATACATTTCATAGACGTTTTTCTCATCGCTTTCGACGTCTTTTCCTGATGTGACCAGACTGCCCTTTTGGTACGTTTCACTGCGAATCCATTTTCTCATATCGGGATCATCTGCGAGCTGTTCAGCAATGATGTGCTGCGCACCCTCAAGTGCCTCTTCTACATTTGTTACTTCTTTTTCTTCGTTAATAAAAGCAGCTGCCTTCTTCTCGACCTGATCGCTTGGCAGCGTGAGTAAATATTCCGCCAGCGGCTCCAGCCCTTTTGCTTTGGCTACATTCGCCTTTGTTTTGCGCTTTTGTTTGAATGGCCTGTATAAATCTTCGACCTCTTGCAGTTTATGAGCCTGCTCAATTTTCTGTTTTAATTCATCGGTTAGTTTGTCTTGTTCAGCAATTAAGCGAATGACTTCTTCTTTTCGGTTCGTGACATTTTGGATATATGTATAGCGCTCTGAAATGGTTTGAATTTGCACCTCATCCAGTGAGCCTGTCTGCTCTTTCCGATAACGGGCAATAAACGGGACGGTGTTGCCATCCTCTAAGAGCTTGATCACACTTTCAATTTGTTTTGTTGAAAGCTTTAATTCTGTCGCAATTTGTTTCAATAAAAAGTCAGATGTCTTCATACTTTGCATCCTCTCACTGTGTCTTCTCTTTTAGTGTATCAAAAAAACCGGCAAAACAGAAAAAAGGTCAGCTATTTTACGTGAGCTGACCAAGTACATAGGTGAGATCGTCCTTTTTGTCTTGTGTGTATGTTTCAAGCTGTTTGGCGATGTCTTCAACTGAATGTCCATGCTTTAAACACATGCGCATGTTTGGCACATTCAGTCCGTCTGAATACATAATGAATATCGATCCTTTTTCGTAGGAATAGGTGTATGTTTTATATTTTCTAGGTTTCCCTGATAAGTATCCTGATGTCGGAAGTGGATAAATATAGTCGCCAGAAGGTGCATTCAAGATAAACCGAATATTGCCAACCGAACAATAGGTAAATTGCTGCTGGGAAAAATTCACCTTTAATATGGCCACAGTGGCCCCGCGTTTATTTTTCATAGCCTGATTGCATCTGTCGATGAGGGCCGCCACATCCTCATGTCCATATTCTTCGACAATTTCGCTGACTAAAGAAGATGATTCATTGGCGTACTGGCCGCTGCCTAATCCGTCTGCTACAGCACAAATTAGTTCTTCATCATCTGCTTTAATAAAAAAACTGTCCCCGCAGCATGGTTTTCCTTCTTTATTCGATTGATAGATAATGGCGTTTACATGCTCATGCTGTTCAATCTGTTTCATTACCCTAGCTCCATAGACGCATCTTCTGATAATGCATCTCGCAGTTTTTTCACTGCCTTCCGCTGAAGTCTCGATACATGCATTTGAGATATGCCAAGTAAATCGCCTGTCTCTTTCTGACTCTTATTTTGCAAGTAAGTCAGATTGATAATCTCTTTTTCTCTATCCGACAGCACATGAAGCACACTCTCAAGCATCATTTTTTGATTCACACGTTCGTAGCCCTCTTCCTGTGAGCCGACAACGTCTAAAATCGTCACAGTACTTCCTTCAGAATCAGCCTCTACGCCTTGGTCAACAGACAGCGCTTGATAGCTTTTGCCCATCTCCATGGTTTCAAGTACTTCTTCTTCTGTTACATCTAAGTATTCTGCAATTTCTTGGACTTTAGGTGATTTCTGTGTCTCTGTTGTCAAATGATCAACTGCCATTTTGATTCTTGGTCCAAGCTCTTTAATCCGCCTTGGTACATGGACACTCCATGTCTTATCTCGTAAAAAGCGTTTGATTTCCCCGATGATGGTTGGAATGGCAAAGGCTTCAAATGATTTACCGACGAGCGGGTCGTATCGTTTAATGGCGCCAAGTAAACCTATCATTCCAACTTGTCTAAGGTCCTCATGAAAGCTTTTTCCTTTAGAATATTTTTTCGCCAGCATATCAACCAAGTTTGTATAGCATTCGACCAGCGTGAGCTGCGCCTGCTCGTCTTGATTGGTTTGATAACTTTGGATGAGGCGGTCTACTTCATCTTTAGTTAGTTTCATAGTTTTGGATGGTTGTGTCATGGTCAACTCGCTCCCTGTTTAAAAACTTTGTCATCGCCACGGTAACTCCGGAGTTTGCTTGCACCTCGACTTCATCCATCAATGTTTGCATTAAGTATAAACCAAGACCTCCTTCTGCCAATTGATCCACCGTATGAGCAGATGTGTACGGTCCCAGGTCTTCCTGTTTTTGCTTAAAGTCAAAGCTACCGCCTTTGTCAGCGACAATGATTTCTAGACGATCCTCGTAGACAAGAAAGCGAACAGCCACCTCTCCATCTTCGCCGTCTTCACCTTTGTAGGCATGCTGAACTGCATTTGTACAGGCTTCACTGACGGCTATTTTTAAGTCTTCAATTTCTTCATAGACATATCCCATCCGGCTCGCTACGCCTGACAGAGTCAAACGAATGATGCCTACATATTCTGGTTTTGCCGGTATTTTCATCTCGATTCGATCTACTGATTCGTTCATTGTACCCCACCCTCTGACTTTGCAGAAATGTCAATGATGTCCTTTAATCCAGTGATTTCAAACAACCTTACAAGCCGTTCTGACAAGTTCTCAAGCTTTAATGTGCCACCTGCTTTTTGAGCCGCTTTAAACAGCCCAACGAATACACCTAAACCTGTACTATCCATATACGTAACATCCTTTAGACAGATTTCAAGATGCTCTCCCGCCTCAGCTTTAGGCATGAGCGTTTCTCTTAGCTCAGGAGCGGAGTACACATCAATTTCACCGCTGACACTGATTTTCGTTTTTTGATCTATTTGATGCTCTTTTACAGACATATTCATTATGCATTCACCTCGAAATTCTTGTTTCCTAAAGTTTTATATACCCGCATGTTCACTTTCTAAACCTTTCTTTTGAGAACAAGTAAAGTAAAGTCATCGTGCAACTGAAAATCCTGCAGTTTGAGTAAGCTGGCGTAGATGGCATCCACCATTTCTTGAGCTGAGTAGGATAGGTGCTCTGATATGAGTGTTTTGATGTCCTCCCTCTCTAAGAAACCATCCTCTGACTTGGATTCTGTGACCCCATCAGAGAATAAGATCACCATGTCTCCTGCATCCAAATGCTTCTCGTACTGTCTGTAGTCAAATTCTGGTGCGATCCCAAGGACAAGCCCTTTTGCGTCTAAATCGTAAAATGTGTTCTCTTTTTTGCAATAGAAAAAGCCCGGCTCATGACCAGCCGATGCGTATTTAAACTCATGCGTTTCTTTATTATAGCTGCCATAGAACATCGTGACAAACATACTTGGGTCTACGTTTTGCTCGACTACACGATTCAGGGTTTTCAGCACCTTTGTTGGGCCGCTCCCTGACTCTGGCAAGGAATCCATCGCATATTTAATCATCGACATACAGAGCGCAGCCGGGATTCCCTTTCCAATGACATCTGCGATCGCGATATTGATTGTATCGTGATCCGTTACAAAGTGGTAATAATCTCCACTCATCTGTTTTGCCGGTACACTAATTGCACCAATATCAAAGGTATCTCCTTCTGGAATTTTCGTTTCCAGAAGGGTTTGCTGAACATTTGCAGCAATTTCAATTTCAGATTTTATTTCTTGCTGGATGCCTCTGAGTGTTAAATGTTCTTGGTAGGCAAGTCCGTACCCAATCATGACTTCAATTAAGAAGTCTAGTGAATGAAAAACATCTTCCGGCAAATCAGGGTAAAGCTCCTGAATCACTTTTCGGTGAACACTCACTATTTCTTCAGGAGGTATTTGATGCTCAATGGTTTTACGGCTAAATTTTTGAGCTTGATAAAGCGATGTTTCAGTTAAATCACTGATATAACGACTGAGCAGCTGATGGTACCGCTGCTCCATTACCTCCTTAAAATCCATGGTTTCCCTCCTAGCGAAGCCACTTAACAGCTTGTATCTCCGTTCCTTGTTCTGGTGCAGAATCTAATTTAAATTCATCCATCAGCCGTCTGACGCCCGGAAGACCTGCTCCGAGTCCGCCTGATGTTGAAAATCCGTCTTCCATTACTTTACGTATATCCATGATACCCGGCCCCTCATCGGCTGCGATGACTTTGAGTCCACGCTTTCCGCGCTCCATCACTTCTTCTATACAAATCTGACCTTTACCAGCGTATAAATAGATGTTTCGAGCTAATTCTGAAATGGCCGTCGTAATTCTTGCTTGGTCAACTGTTCCAAATCCAAGTTCTTTTGCAACATTGCGCCCCAATTGTCTTGCTGCGACTATGTCCCATTCCGTCAATATTCTTACACAGGATTGGTCTTTCATATCTATTCCCCCAATTCCCGCTTCAGTGTCTCAAGCCCTTGTTCAAGATCTAGTGCTGTCTGAATTTCTTCAAGCGATATTCCAAGTTCAATCAGCGTCACAGCGACTGCCGGCTGTATTCCTGTTAATACAACTTTCGCCCCCATGAGCTTGGACATCGTGATCACATCACCTAATACCTTTGCAATAAAGGAATCAATCATGTCAACGGATGTGAGGTCAATGACAACACCGTTTGCTCCTGTTTCATGAATTTTATTCAGCAAGTCTTCTTGAAAGTGGAGAGCTGTTTGATCATCAAGCTCCCACTGTATCGAAATCAGAAGACAGTTATATAGTTTTAAGATTGGAATCTTCGGGTGATTTCTCACTGGGTTATCCCTCCAATGAAACAATTTTTCGATTTGTCATTTCCAAAGCAGTTTGAATTCCTTTTTGAAGGGTATTCTTTGTTGTAACTTGAGATAAATCAATTCCAAGGTTCACAATGGTTTGGGCTATTTCTGGACGAATACCGACAAGCAAGCACTTCGCACCTACTAATCTCACAGCCTCTGATGCTTGAATGATATGATGCGCTACCATTGTGTCAACGACAGGTACACCCGTAATATCAATTAAGACGACTTGTGAGCGATGTTTGACGACACCGTTGAGCAGATTCTCCATAATTTTTTTAGCACGTTCTGTGTCAATTGTTCCAACAAGCGGCATGACGGTAATGTGCTCAAATACTGGGATCAGCGGGGCAGAAAGTTCCTGCAGCGCGATTTTTTGAAGGTTGACTGTTTTCTCCCATGAGATGGAATACTGGTTTAAGATCTCGTTATGAATAGGTGTGATGAATCGATCAATTTGCCAGATGAGGTCATGACTTTCTTCTGTTGTATCTTTGTCATCGTTCATTTTGTGATATAAATGTGAACGGATTTCTGTTAGACCATTTGCCAGTAACTTAAGTGATATACCCATTTGAACAATTTTTAAAGCAAAAGTTTGCACTTTTTCTTCAAAATCTTCAGCATACCCTTCTGAAAGAGATGTAATGATTAATTGAACATATTCCGAACAGATGGTTTCATACATATTGTCGTTCAGCATCATGTCCGTTTCTTTTTCTCCGAGTCGTCTAAAAATGTCCGTCCACTCTTTTTGTAATTCCTCTCGATGCTCTCTTGCAAAAGCTAACACGATATGATTCGACATGTTTTACCCCCTACGTACATAAACAGCACTTCTTTTAGTCTTTCTTCATTATAACGTTAATAAAAATTGAACACAAAAAAAGTTGCTCCCAAGAGAGCAACCAAGTATCACCATATTAAAAATCAATAAGAGCCAAACTAACTTGTAAGGCTTCATCAACCTTCTCCATCATCTCATCATCAAGATGTGTGATTTTATCTGTCAATCTTTGTTTATCGATTGTACGAATCTGCTCCAAGAGAATGACAGAATCTCGTTCAAAGCCGTAGCGCTTTGCATCAATTTCGACGTGAGTCGGTAATTTCGCTTTTTGTATTTGGGCTGTTATGGCTGCAACGATAGCAGTCGGGCTGAAGCGATTTCCAATGTCATTTTGAATCACCAATACTGGGCGAACCCCGCCCTGCTCGGAGCCAACAACAGGAGATAAATCAGCAAAGTAAACATCACCGCGTTTAACAATCAAATGTTTAACCCCCGCTGACTAATCGCTCAACTGTATTCTCAGCCTCAAATTCTGCGTATTGTGCCTCTGAAGAGATATTCAGATTAATTTTCGCCATCTCCATGTAGCCGCGTCTCATCGATTCACGATTTTGTCGAATATTGCGTTCACGAATATACGTTTTTGTCGCTCGGTAGATCAATTCATTTCTTGTTACCTTATCCTGCTCTGCTACTCGTTCGATTTCAGACATCAAAGCCTCCGGTAGTCGAATCTTCATTTCGTTTGTTGCGCTGGATTCAGACAAAAAACATACACCTCCACAAAACTTACGGATACCGTTTCGATCCATTCCAAGACTAATCATACCATTATTCAATGCGCAAGCAAAGCTGTTTTTTCATGATTTCTTATTAGAACATGAAGCGGCTGTTCACCCGTAAATCAAAGATGATAATGGAGTTCCTCTTTCACATTATACGCTTTTTTCCGAAAATCATACGGTATTTCCAAAATCTCTAAAAAAGGGAGAATGTTTACCCCTTCTTTGTAGAATAAAAAGGAACGATGTCAGTTTGACGATCGTTCCTGTGAAAGCTGTTTAGAAAAAGCTTGCCCCGCCTTGAAGAAGCGGATTCCGCACATGCACCCTTTTGCCGTCCTCTATATAAACTCTTGGGACGCGGTGGCCAATGGAGCAAGTGACTTCATAGTTAATGGTTTCAAGCCTTTTGGCAATTTCATCGACTGATACCATTTCTTCACCTTGTCCACCAATCAAAACGACCGGCTCCCCTGCCGGAAGGTTCTCTTTCAGTTCAACCATGAATTGATCCATACATATCCTTCCGGCAATCTTCCGGCGCTTACCGCCAACAAGTACTTCCGTTCCTGCCAGCTTCCGGATCCACCCGTCTGCATAGCCGACTGGTACCGTACCGATCCATGTATCTTGATTAGCTGTATACGTCGCCCCATAGCTGACACTCTCACCCTTTTGAATGAGCTTCACATGGGCGAGTTTTGTATGAAGAGACATGGCTTCTTCCAGCTTGAAAGGAAGTTCATCTTTGATTTCCTCTGATGGTGACAGCCCGTACATACTGATGCCGAAGCGAACCATATTAAACAACACTTCTTTAAACCTCAAACCTGCTGCACTATTGGCACAATGAACGAGCAGCTTTTCCGTATGAAGCGGCTGAAGCAGGGTTTGAAAGGTGTCGACTTGCCGCTCAAAATAGTTCTCATCCTTTTCATCTGCTGTCGCAAAGTGAGTAAATACACCTTCCAGCTGTAAATAAGAATGCTCGCTGACAAGCTTCTTTACTTCATTCACTTCCTCTAACGTTTTCACACCTAAACGGTTCATTCCGCTGTCTATTTTTAAATGAAAACGAATGGGTTGTCCCATCTGCCCTTTCATCATATCGACGACTTCCCTCAGCCAGCTGGTGGAGTAAGCGGTCATGACCACATTGTATCGAACGGCGGTTTTGACATACTCCGGCGGCACAGCGCCGAGTACAAGAATCGGTGCTTTAATGCCTTGATTTCTTAAAGAAATGGCCTCATCTAAAAAGGCTACAGCTAACAAGTCTGCACCTGCTTTGAGGGCAGCTCTTGCCACTTCTATATCTCCATGTCCATATGCATTGGCTTTCACAACAGCCATCAATTGAACATTTTGACCGATATGATCTTTCATATGTGAAACATTGTGCTTGATTGCTGTTAAATTAATTTCTGCCCATGTGTCTCTATAAAAGGCATTTGTGTCCATCAGTCACACTTCCCTATTGAATGATTCAATCCCCTCATATGATACTAAAAATCAAGAATAATGTGAAACAAATCAAAGAAAATCAGCCCTTGCACAGGGCTGATATGTTGTTTTTTAAGGCTCTCGCCTATTTAGCTGACTGGCCTTCTACACTCTTTGCAACCATCAACAGCTCTTCCTTCGATAGATCACTTGAGGAAATTAAATAGTCAACTCCGTCAGATGTCCATGAGAGGGATTGATCTGTCAGAACCCCTACTGTCATGCCAAGATCGACCGGCTCGCCGTTCATCGTGACAGGCGTAGATGCTTCAGCTACTCTCGCTTTTTCCTGGATGAGTGTGAAGGATTTCTTGCCGCCGTAAGTAATCACATAACGCTTCCCAGCATCTGTCGTCATTTCTTTTTCTTCCATCTTCTTCACGCCTTCTGGCATATCAACTGGTGTTTTCACCGCAAAGCTGTCAGATGGGTCTGCACTTGTGGCAACATCCATTTGAGAGAGTGTCATGTTTTTCTTCTCATCAAATGCATCTTTGTCAAAGGATTTATTGAATTCAAAGTGAGAGAATTCCACTTTCACCATTGGCTTTTTGTCGCTATCCAGCACTTTCACACTGGCAGGCGCCATTGTTTTCTTATGAAAGGTAATCTCTTGGGTAGGCAGCATTTGGTTGTGCTGATAATTGGTCTTCGTTTCGAACACATACTTTGACTCTTTCGCTTTGAACTGAGCTGCACTGTCATTTTTAATGTCCTTCACAAGTGATTCGAATAAATAGACCTGACTGCTATTATTCGGCCAATCACTATGGAAACGGAAGCTCTTGTTCAATGAAGGTGTCAGCACAAACACACCATTGCCATTTCTTAAAATGACTTGACTCTGATCCTTTTTCGGATTTTCTAAATAGACACGGTAAAGCTCCGGCTTTTTGTACCAAATTTCTACCTGGTACTCCTGCGGGTCATTTCCTGTCTCAATGGTCATTTTTGCTTTGGCTTTGTATGATGTCATTTCCTCTGCCTTTTTGTTTAAATCTCCAACGATATCCTTCTGAGATTTTTGACCGCATGCGGAGAGAATCAGTACAAAAAGGATTCCCGTTACAAGCAAAACAAAGCTTTTTCTCACCCTTTTCAACCCCTTCGTTAATTGTGTTAAAAGGAAGAAACCGCTTGTTTGACTTTAACAGTACGCCTCAAGAGTTAACTGCGTACCGCGAACCATCAAAGCCTGTTAGCAACTCGCCCTTCCTTATCGCACTACCCAATATATGAAGGGGGGACAAACAATATGCAGACTAGCTTGACAACCTTTCAATTAAAACTTGTGCAGCAGCATATTCCTTTGTATGGGTTATCGACACATGGACCTGATCGCCCTCTGCTTTCTCGCTTTTGATGATGGGTTTCCCCTTATCGTCTTTTTGAATGTCTATGTCATGAAAGCTTAAATGCTGACCGATTCCCGTTCCGTATGCTTTAGCGAAGGCTTCCTTTGCCGCAAAGCGTCCTGCCAAAAATTCCAGCTGTCTTTTTTCACTGAGTGTAAGAAAGACGTCCTGTTCACTTAAAGTCAAAATTCGTTCCGGTAAACGGGGCTGTCTGCTGAGCACCCGCGAAAGACGGTCGATCTCTACAATATCAATGCCTATTCCTTTGATCATGAGGTACCTCCTATGATACTCGTACTAATTTGAGTGTTCGCTTCATAAACGTGTTACTATAAACTTACCATTATCTAGTCAAAAGGGGTTTGTTATGTTTATTCGAACGGAGAGCTTTCAACAATTTATTAGATCGTATCCAATCGTAACAGCGATCCTTGCTTTACAAATCGGCCTGTGGCTTATTTTTGCGGTTCCTATCCCTATTATACAGCTTGGACAGGATCATCTCGTCGGTTTCAATTATGGTGTAGCAGCTGGGGAATGGTGGCGTCTCGTCACACCTATTTTTCTGCACGGGAGTCTCACGCATATTTTATTCAATTCCATGTCCCTTTTCTTGTTCGCCCCAGCGCTTGAACATTTGCTTGGGAAGGTTCGATTTCTAATCATTTATCTCGGTGCAGGATTCATTGGCAATCTCGGAACCTATTGGGTGGAGCCTTTAGAGTATGTACATGTTGGCGCTTCTGGTGCGATCTTCGGTTTGTTTGGGGTTTATCTATACCTTGCCCTGTTTAAACCGCACATGATGGACCGCGGGAATTCACAAGTGATTTTAACGATTCTTGCTGTTTCTGTCATCATGACGTTCGTCAATTCGAACATCAATATCATGGCTCACTTATTTGGATTGATCGGCGGTATGATTCTAGCACCGATTACGCTGCTTTTCCATTCGAAAAAAAGACGCTATTAATCTCATAAAAAATGTCGATCACTCCTCAAGCAGGAGCTGATCGACATTTTTCGTTTAAGACGGTTGATTTTTTTCATACGAATACCAATCAAATACACGTGCCGCATCTTCTTCCTCAAGGTGATGCACACCAAAGGAATCAAGCAGCGCAGAGGATTTCACAAAGGTGTGAATACTGGCGACCCGGCCTTTCTTTTGGAAAAAAGATTGCGTCATCGTATAGTTTTGCATTCGTTTTCTCAAGACAATGCCAGTGGTCTTGCCAATGCCTCTTGATGTCATTTGAATCAATGAATCTTTGATTGTATATCCTGATTGTTTATAAGCTAAATAGCCAAAGAATAGAGCAAGCGGTAACGGAATGAGTCCCAAATATCCCCATGGCGGAAAGCGTACCGACAGGATGATACCTACAAGTAACGGCACAAAGCCATATGAGATCAGGTAGCGCTTGAGCGAACGTTTTGGCACTTTTTTCAGCTCTGTTTCTGGTGCTACATGATAATGATCGGTGAATTGTGACAGCAATTCATTTATTTTTTTCTTCCGAATGAGCGGAAATAAGACGGAAGAGGTTTCTTTCTCTGTAATCGAACCTCCCGCACTAACAAGCATCACCGTCGCAAAACCAAAAGGCTCACGGATCATATTCTCTTTGATTTTCACTGCTTGAATTCTCGCAAGTGGAATGGTCATTTGATGTCTCTCGATGAGCCCTCTTGTAATGATGATGTCATTCCCTTTTCGTTTTGCAGCAAAATTCGCATACTGAAGTGCTGTTACCCCGACACTCAGGATCCACGCGATCAATACGGCAAGAAATATCAAAATCGCATAGATTTCAACGCTCGCATGACTTAAAAAAGAGAACTGCTTGAAGAACCCGTCCAAAGGAAGAATTTCATCTATTTGCGTGTAGATGGCGAGACACCCGGATATAATGACTCCGATACCGCTTGAAGTGGTCGCAGCCAAAAGCAATTCTGGCACACCCATACGATAGGAGACATTGATTTCTTCCTGCACAGGTTTTTGCACAGTCAAATGGCCAGGCAGATCACCCGCTTCATCCGTCATTTCTTCTTCCTGCAAGCTTTTCTTCCGGTTGAAAATCGACTGCTTTAATTGTTCCGCTTCTGCTTTTGTAATCGCGGTCAGGCTCACTTCTGGACCATCCGTTCCGCCTGCCGTTTCGATTTGGACCCGTACTAAACCGAAAATCCGCTGAAAAATGCCTTCACTTGTATTAACCGTTTGAATTCGTTCTAACGAGATATATTTTTTCTTTTTCGTAATCACACCCGATTCCACACGAAATTCATCGTCTTCCATCCGGTAAGTGAATCGTCTCCATTCTAAAATGGTAAAAACGGCTTTCCATAAAAGAAGCACACCAAGAATGATAAATGCATAAAAGCGAATGCTCGAATTCGAGTTCACAAAAATCAACACGAAAAAAGGGATAATGAAGTTTTTGATCATGGATACAGCATCTGATATAAAATCAATGAACATCGAGATGGGATGTACACGTTTTGGTTCAGACATCATCTTCTGTCACCCTTGCTAAACGAGATATGTAATCACGAAGCTCATCTGCCTCTTCTAATTCTAGCGCCGGTATATCATGAACTGTGGCAGCAGTCGAAATTTGAACAGATGCCAAACGGTAGCGCCTTAAAAGCGGCCCTTGAGATGTATCAACATGCTGAACACGAACCATCGGCACAATTACACGTGTGACGCGAATGAGTCCATGCTGTATTTCAATTTCATTTTCGAATACTTCGTAGCGCCAGATGTGATGGCGGATTTTTGGTATGAGCCAAATGCCAAATATGACCTGTAAGACCCATAAACCAGAAAGGATCGCTCCAATCCAATATGGCCATTGAAAATAGTAGCTAGCAACAAATACCCCAATGATGATGAGTAAAAAAATCAATGAGATAATTCCATTTTGAAGACGCCATACCTTTAAACCATTTAAACTAATTTGACGTTGCGGCTGTTTTCTCACATTCTTCCCCCATTCTCATACTTTTCTATCAATATATTACGTAACAAAGCCTAAAAAGTTTCAATTTCAGCCTGTTAAAAAAAGCGAACCCTGCAAAGGATTCGCTCTTGTATGTTAGTTGTTATAAGATTTCTTTTGACGACGATCGTTAGAAGAACGATTGCGGTCATTTGAAGAACGCTTTTTATCACCATAAGATGAACGGGTGTTCTTGCCTTTTCCACGGTAGCCTCCGCCACCGCCGCCGTCTCTGCGTTTAGAAGAACTGCGGTTGTTACGATGACGTTTAGAAATCATCGGTGCTTCATCTGTTAAACGAACAGGCGTTGCATCCGGCTCTTTTGTCATCATTTTGATCGCAGCTGCAACCACTGTCACAGAATCATGATCTTCCAACAATTCAGCAGCAGCTGTCATATAGAAGTTCAAGTTGTTTTCACTGATGATCGTGCGTAGACGGTCAACTGTTACTTGCTGTTGTCCTTCAATCGCCTCATCTAGTGTAGGTTCTTTCATACGATCCATTTTACGTTTAGTCGTTTGCTCAATCGCACGAAGCATATCTTTTTCACGTGGTGTGATGAATGTCATCGCCATACCTGTACGTCCAGCACGTCCTGTACGTCCAATACGGTGCACGTAGCTTTCTGGATCTTGCGGTACGTCAAAGTTATACACGTGTGTGACGCCTGAGATATCAAGTCCACGTGCTGCAACGTCTGTTGCGACAAGCACATCGATTGAACCCTCTTTGAATTTACGAAGCGCAACCATACGTTTTGCTTGAGTCAGGTCACCATGAATTCCTTCAGCTGTATAACCTCTAAGGTTAAGTGCTTCAGTCAATTCGTCCACACGGCGTTTCGTACGGCCGAAGACAATTGAAAGCTCAGGTGATTGAATGTCAAGAAGACGAGTCAATGTATCAAACTTTTTACGTTCGTGAATATCCAAATAGAACTGTTGGATGTTAGATACAGTCATTTCTTTCGCTTTTACTTTTACGTGTTCTGGGTTTGTCATGAAACGCTCTGCAATGCGCTTAATTGGTGCAGGCATTGTCGCAGAGAATAAAAGTGTTTGGTGTTCACTTGGTACATTTGAAAGGATCGCTTCAATGTCTTCGATGAAACCCATGTTTAGCATTTCGTCTGCTTCATCTAGCACAACTGTTTCAACGTTTTGAAGACGCATTGTACGACGGTTAATGTGATCGAGTAAACGTCCTGGAGTCCCTACGATGATATGAGGATTTTTCTTGAGCGAACGGATTTGACGGCCGATATCTTGTCCACCGTAAATAGGAAGTACGCGTGCACGCTTGTCTTGGCCGATTTTATATAGCTCTTCAGATACTTGAATCGCTAATTCTCTTGTTGGCGCAATGATAATCGCTTGGATATTTGGAGACGCTGGGTCAATTTTTTCTACAAGAGGAATACCAAATGCTGCAGTTTTTCCTGTTCCTGTTTGTGCTTGTCCGATGACATCTTTATTTTGAAGACCGAGAGGAATCGTTTCTGCTTGAATCGGTGTTGCTTCTTCGAATCCCATGCGGTTAATAGCCTTCATGAGACTTTCGCTTAATTGAAAATCTTGAAACGTTATAGTCAATTTATTCAAACTCCTTCTAATTGCTGTTTCAGTAATCTCGTGAATGATCATTAAAAACTGCCCTTTTCTGAAAGGACAGGTCCATTATATACAAAGCCCGAATTACCCTACCTTATATCTTACCATTACACTATTTGTTTTTCAACAAGACAGAAATGGATATATCTACTGCTCTACAATGACAGATTCACCTTCACTTTGATCTCCGTCCATCCATTTCCACTTTTCAAACAGTTGAATTTTTCCGTTATCCAGCTGCTTTGGAGTAGAATTGCAAGTCCCGCTTCTCATGCTGCCGTCCTTGCTTACATGGTGATATCTAAAATGAAGTGTTCCATCCTCATTCACAGTTCCTACAAGTACGCCAGATATAATACTGCCGCCTTGATATGTGCCCGTTAATATATTCCCGTCCTGACGATATTGAAATATGGTTCCTGCTGATACTTCTCCGTTACTCGAATTAGACTGCGGGACAAAGGTTTTTCCGTCATATTGAAACAACCGAATCAACCACCTTTTCTTTCCTATTGTACCATATGCCTGTCACTCATTCGACAAAAATGATGCAAATTTTAACAAGTGGGATTCAATTTATATTAGTTTAGCCACATTTTAGCTTTTCTATAGATTAAATTGCTTTTTTTAGAAAATGTTCTACTTTCTCAAACAATTGCTGGGCACATGGCTCATGACAAACATGATGTTTACAATCGGGCAAATAAAACATTTCTTTCTGGCGAGACGGGACTTTATGATAAATAAATTCTGCACTTGAAGCAGGCACAATCCCGTCGCTTTCACCTTGAACAATTAACACAGGCAGATGAAGCTTCTCAAGCGAATTCTTCGTTTGCTTTACCAGCTTCACAAATTCTATCGCAGCTGACAGCGGCGTGCTTGTGAGCTTATGGCGATATCGATCATATAAAGGGTTTGTATCAATGATCCCTGACAGGGACTCCTTTACCATCTGCCTTGTGTCTTGCATTATTTGTTTTGGGTTCACATATTTAGCCGCAGCACTTAATAGGACGAGACGGGCAACTGGGTACTTCGCGGCTAAATAAGAAGCAATCATTCCGCCCATAGAAAAGCCGATCAAATACATGGTGTCACAAGTTCGATAAAGGGATAGAAGTTCGAGTTCAGCTGTCGCTATCCATTCTTGATAAAGAATGCCTTTTAACTGAAGCTCCTCTCCATGCCCCGGAAGCGTAACAGACTGCACATTCCAATCTGCCGCCTGTTTTAAATATTGCGCCAGCGGTTCTACTTCATAAGGGGCACCAGTAAAACCGTGGATACATAAACAGCCAATCATTCTGTCACCTTCTCACTTTTATAGTGCAGTAATGACTTCTTCCAATTTCATACCGCGTGAGGCTTTGACAAGCACAACATCGTCAGGCCCTGCCACTTCAGCTAGTTTTTTCTTCAGGTCCTCTTTGTCCATAAAGGAGAAGACGTGCTCAGCCCCGAATGATTTTTTCGCTCCTTCAGCAATGAATGCACCTAGACGGCCATACGTCATGACATGATCAATAAATTCTGGCTTGATGTAACGGCCTAATTCATAATGATACGTTTCTTCTTCGCTGCCCATTTCGAGCATATCTCCAAGTACAAGAATACGATTGGCGAAGCCGTCCATATCTCCCACAAGATCAATGGCTGCTTTCATAGAAGTAGGACTTGCATTATATGCATCATTGATGACAGTGATTCCTTTGTCTGTTTTAATCAGCTCAAGACGCATCCCCGTCAACTTCGTTTGCATCAGTCCCTGGGCAATTTGTCTTTCATTCAGCCCAAAATGCTGGCCTATAGCAATAGCAGCAAGTGCATTCTTCACATTATGTTTCCCTAATACAGGAATGAGAAAACCTTGGGCATACCCTTCGACCTGAAATTCTGTTCCCTCTGCAAGCTGGTTGATGTGCGTTACCTTGATATCACAGTCCTCTGCTTCTCCAAAGGTTTTCACACGCTGAGAAAGTGAACTTGCTCTTTCGCGAAGCAAAGGCTCATCACCTAAGTAATAAAAGATGCCGTCTTCTTTTAACCCTTTTACGATCTCACATTTTGCATCAGCAATGGCTTCTCTTGATCCTAAATCTTGCATATGAGATTCCCCGATATTTGTGATGACCGCTGCATCCGGCTCAGCGAGATCTGATAAAAATTCGATTTCGCCTTTTGCACTCATGCCCATCTCCAAAACCGCAATATCGGTTCCTTCAGGCATTGCAAGAATGGTGAGCGGAAGACCGATATGATTATTAAAGTTACCGTTTGTTTTATGAACTCGATACGCTGTTTGCAAGACGGAATGAATCATATCTTTCGTTGTGGTTTTCCCATTACTTCCTGTAATACCGACAACACGAGGGTTTTCTTCTTTTAAGTATGATTTCGCCAGCTGTTGAAGGGCAGCTAGTGTATCCTCTACAAGAATTACCGGAACGCCTTCTGGCGGATTGGCTTCTTTTTGATTCCAAAGAACAGCTGATGCTCCAAGCTCCACTGCTTTCGAAGCAAATGTGTGACCATTAAAATGTTCTCCGATAAGCGGGATAAACAGGGCGTCGTTTGATACTTTTCGTGTATCTGTTGTCACTCCGTGAATCTGTTCTTCGCCAAAAGCTTGATTAGATAGGGTTCCACCAGCCATTTGGGCGATTTGTTTCACTGTACGTTTGATCATGATTTTTCGCCTCTCTTTCTCATTTCACGTTTGAAGGAAAAGAGACACTACCTAAGGATAGTGTCTGCTTGCTGCTCACATTAAAAAGTTGTTTTAATGGTTTGTTTTTCTTGATGGCGTTCAATTGCAAGTGACACCAGCTTTTCAATTAACTCTGGATACTCTACACCAGTGTGCTTCCAAAGTAATGGGAACATACTAAATGGTGTGAATCCAGGCATTGTATTCACTTCATTGATCAACACTTCACCTTTTTCTGTAAGGAAGAAGTCTGCACGTACGAGACCAGATCCATCGAGGGCTTTAAATGCCTTAATCGCCATGTCATGAATCGTTTTATATTCATCCTCTGACACACTCGCCGGAATGATCAAATCTGTATCGCCATCTTCATATTTTGCTTTGTAATCATAAAAATCTGTTTTAGGCGCAATCTCACCAACGACAGAGCATTTCGGCTCATCATTGCCTAATACACCAATCTCGATTTCTCTTCCAACGACGCCTTCTTCTACGACCACACGACGATCATATTGGAAAGCGAGGTCAAATGCAGTCTGCAGTTCTTCTTTGCTGCGGCATTTGCTAATTCCAACACTTGATCCCATGTTGGCAGGTTTCACAAAGCATGGATAGCCCAGTACTTTTTCAACCTGTTCTAAGCTGTCTCGTGTCGCTTTCTCGTAGTCTTTTTTATTGAAAGAAAGGTGCTTTGCTTGTGCAAGTCCTGCTTGTGCAAAAACATCTTTCATCATGACTTTATCCATACCCGCGGCAGACGCGAGAACGCCGTTGCCGACATACGGGATATTTAACAGTTCAAGTAATCCTTGCATTGTGCCATCTTCTCCATTTGGTCCGTGCAGCAACGGGAAGACAACATCAATTTTCTCATCAGCCGATGCAGGCTGTGGAAACATGCTTTCATTTAAAGAAGTTGGTAAAAACGTCTTTGCGTTCTGTTCAAATTGAAGCATTTTGACGTTTGATACTGGTTCAGTGAGTTTTTCTCCTCTTAACCATTCACCCTCTTCTGTAATATAAATTGGATGTATATCGAACTTCTCAGTGTTAAGTGCTTTTGTAACTGCAAGGGCTGTTTGCAGTGATACATTATGTTCGGCTGACTTTCCGCCGTAAATCAATCCTAAACTTATTTTCAATGGATACTCCCCCCACTAAAATTCATCTTTACTATCTTATCACTTTCAAGCAAAAATGCTCTAATTAATTTTTGTTGTTACGTAATTGAAATGATTTGTAAAGGTTGTAAGCGCCTCCCGAGCATTTGTATGTCATTCGCCTTTATTTTATATTAAAATGACATTGAAAAGGAGTTGTGACAAATTGAAAAAAATCACAAGTACTGAACAATTCAATGAAATGATTCAATCAGACAAAGAAGTCATCGTTAAATTCTTTGCAACATGGTGTCCTGACTGTACAAGAATGGACATGTTCATTCCAGACATCCTAGAAGCTTATGCTCACCATGAATGGTTTGAAATAAATAAAGATGATTTCCCTGAATTAGCTGAAACGTATCAGGTAATGGGCATTCCAAGCCTGTTAATTTTCAAAAATGGTGAAAAAACAGGTCATTTACACAGTGCAAATGCAAAATCGCCTGAAGAAGTGACAGAATTTCTTCAAGAGCACGTTTCTTAATTGATGAAACGAAGGACATCAGCAAACTCTTGCTGATGTCTTTTTTTCTTTTTAAATCTCTTCATAAGACGAGCTGCACAGCCAAAACGTTTCAAATTGATGTTTCACTTACGACAAGTCACGACAACATTATTTCCTGGGAAAGAATGCAGCGTCGAACCAGCTTGGAATATGTCGGTTACGTGAATTTTCTGAATTGAATCTTTACTTCTGACATTTGTCTTTGTATAATGGAATTGCTAATTGAAAATGATTATCAATTTCATCTATGTGAAATCCTATAGACGTCCATTCTTATTAAGGAGCGATGAGTCACATGTCTAAGAAGAAAATTAAAACCTACCAGCAATTGATTGAAGAGAACAAAAAGGCCATCATGCGCGATCCTCAAATGATGGAAAGTATATACGAAACCATCGACAAAAAACACCAGAAGCAGCTTGCAGCTGCTGGGCGTGAATCATAACTATGAGAGAGGAGCAGTCATCACTGACTGCTCTTTTGTCTGCTTCAACAAAATAAAAAAGCCGATAAAATCTGTTATTCGATTTTATCGGCTTTTGTTTTAATGTGATTTCGCTACACGGTCCTGCTTCATACCTAAATAAATGAGCATATATGTGAGATAACCCATTGTCATCGTTAAACCACCGAAGAAAAATTGAGAAAAGACTGGTTCCTCAAATGTCGTGACGGCAGCAAGAACGATCCAGCTCGCATATAAATAGACCATGAACCATTTCATATTTCTTTTAAGTGTATACAGAAAGAAAAGACCCGCTAACGAAAAAATCCCCAGCGCTAGTCTGAAATAAACAAGATGATCAAATTGGAAGGCAAAAGACACAAACGAAAACGACAGCAGCAGCAAAATTGGTAAAGCCGTAATGAAATTTTTCACGATAGTGCCACCTCCATGACTCTTTCTTATTATAAGACAAAATCAGCAGGTTATCGTGAAATACAGACTCGTTTTCACAAAGATGTCACGAATTTTTCTTGTTATTTGACACAATTTTAACACATTTACATCACGTTTCCAAAAAAGAATCCAAGCCGATCCAATAAAGAAAACAAAATGCGCCCCTACTATAAATAGAGAAAACAAAATGCTCATCCCATGAAAAGGCGGCGGTGCTTGAAAGCTGTACTGAGTAAAGTCCGTATTCGCGAAAAGGAGGATTTTCCCCCACTGATTTTCTAAGAGAGACATGATCGGCACAAGTGATTTCGCCGCATATAAAACAAAAAACGAGGTCACAAGGGCAACAAGACTGTTTCTAAACAAACTGGAACACATAAAAGCAAAGCTTGCCATCATGATCACTTCCACCCACTGAGATCCAATGACGGCAAACGTATGCTGAAATAATTGCCCTGTTCTTTCATCAAAATCAGTACCGAAGAAAATAAGACCAAATAGAAAAGCCAAAACATAATAAAAAACAAACAAATAAATGACTGTCAGCACAAGTGTGATGTATTTTGACAGAAAAATGTGCAGTCTTGTTTTTGGCCGGATCAATAGAAACTTGATCGTCCTTTTCTGAAACTCTGTTGAGATCAAGGTCGCGCCAATAACAACAGCAAGCACCTGCAAAATAAACACGACGTTCGTGGAATAAGCAAAATAGTTCGCGACTGTGTCTTGTCCGCCAAAGCTTGATATGACTCGTTTTAAGGTTAGAGCCATGGCCAGTTGAAATACAACGATCAATAAAAGAGCAATGAGTGTGATCTTTTTCTTCATGATTTTCTTATGCTCATTCTTGATGAGGTTAAGCATCTGTCGTCCCGCCTTCCGTCCATTTCATAAATGCCTCTTCAATTGACTGCTTTTGAGGCATCAATTCAAGTACATCAAACCCCGCCAGCACAAGCTGTTTGTTCAGCTCTGGCACACGTTCTTTGTTCAGTTGAAGCAGTACACGCGCTCCATTTCGTTCATATGTATAGTCGTGTGCGTCAAGCCATGAGACGGCCTTTTCTACTGGCTGAACATTCATCAGCACCTGCTCTTTCCCCTCCATATCCCGGAGATGAGTACTAGCTTTGATCTGTCCCTTTTGAATGATAATCATGCGGTCACATAGCTCCTCTACCTCATGCAATAAATGCGTCGCAAATAACACCGAGGTTCCTTCTTCCTTTACAAGCATTTGTAAGTGCTCCCGGAATTCCTTCATTCCTGCAGGGTCCAGTCCATTTGTCGGTTCGTCTAAAATGAGCAGGCTCGGCCGATGCAAAATAGCTTGTGCAATCCCAAGCCTTTGTTTCATCCCTAGTGAATACGTCTTGACCTTCTGATGAATGGCATCCTCCAGACGAACTCTTTCCACCACTTCCTGAATGCGTTCCTCCGTCACGCCATCGTGCATCGCTGCATACATTTCAAGGTTTTCAAAGCCTGTTAAATACGAATAAAATTCTGGGTTTTCTATGATCGCACCAACAGATGACATCGCTTTAAGAAAATCGTCATCTTGTGAATATCCATTGATCATGATGTTGCCATTGTTTTTTTTCATCAAGCCAACGATCAATCGAATCAAAGTTGTTTTTCCAGACCCATTGGGACCAAGTAATCCGACAATTTCTCCTTGCCCAATGTCTATAGAAATATCCTGCAAGATCATTTTCCGGCCAATTAGTTTATCGACTTTCTCTACTTTTAAAACAGCAGACTGCAAAGTGGTTCCTCCTTCTGATGTAAAGCCTGTGGCGGCAGTTATGACCGCTCATCCTGTAAAAAGTATATCACGCGAGACAAATCAATCCATGAAAAAAAGGACTGATCCAGTCAGCCCTTCTTGCTTATTACAGTGATAAGTTAGGTGTCGGCGCTTCTTTTTCGTGCTTCTTTTCAGTTTCAGAAACAATCACCGCACATGCTGCGTCACCTGTAATATTAACTACGGTTCTTGCCATATCTAATAAGCGGTCTATGCCAAGAATCAGCGCTATTCCCTCAACAGGAAGATTCACGGAATTTAACACCATGGCCAGCATGATGAGCCCTACCCCTGGGACACCTGCTGTACCGATACTTGCTAAAACAGCTGTTAAGACAACCGTCAGCATTTGAACAAGCGTCAGTTCAACCCCATACACTTGAGCGATAAAAATGGTCGCAACACCTTGCATAATGGCTGTGCCATCCATATTAATGGTTGCACCCAGCGGCTGCACAAAGCTTGAAATCGGCTCTGGCACCTTTAAACGCTTTTGCGCTGTTTCCATTGATACCGGCAGCACTGCGTTACTGCTTGATGTACTAAATGCAACAACCATCGCTGGGGAAAATCCCTTAAAGAATGCCATTGGATTTCGTTTAGCTAAGATAGCAATGGTTGATCCATATGTCAGGAAGAAATGCAGGATAAGCGCAATTAACACGACCGAGAAGTAAAGTCCCATCGCTTTCATGGCATCCAGCCCCTGACTGCCGATTGCCGTTGCAATCAAACCGAATGTCCCGTACGGTGCAAATTTCATCACAACACCGACAAGATACATCATTAATTCATTTCCTTGTTCAAACAGTTTCAGCAAGCCTTCCGTTTTTTTACCAAGCATGGCTATGCCAAGACCTAAAAATACACAGAAGACGATAATTTGAAGCATGTCTCCTTCAACTAACGATTGGACTGGATTGGTTGGAATGATGTTGAGTAGTGTGTCTGCCATTGATGGGGCTTCCTCTGCGGAATAATCAGCCGCTTTTGTATCAAAATTGCCGAAGGCTCCCGGCTTGATCAATAAGGCTAATGAGATGCCAATGATGATGGCAAAAGTTGTAGTGAGCAGGAAATAAGTAATGGTTTTTGCGCCGATTCTGCCTAGCTTCTTCGGATCACCAAGGCCTGCTACACCGAGCGTGATCGAAAAGAATACAATGGGCACAACCAGCATTTTAATCAGGTTTAAGAAGATTTGACCTAGAGGTGTAAATAAATAAGGGTCTAACACTTTGAATACATCTGGAGCAAAAAGGTTGAGCAGCAATCCTGTGATTGCACCTACAAACAAGGCAATAATAATTTTCGTCGCCAGCTTCAATAAAATCTCCCCTTCCTCGTCAAAAAGCCCACGAGAGAGTCTTCTCGTGGGCCTGCGTGTCCATACATGTACCACTGTCTACTCTCTTCACGCTGATGAGGTTAGCTGACGGGTTAGGACGAAGAGATGTCCTTTTTTCTCAGATAAGAAAAATTCACCCCAAAAATTTGGGTCCCCCATTCCTTTAGAAGGATTAAGCGTGTGGTAATATGATATTTTCATACCATTTATACCTTATTTTTAGAAAATTGTAAACAGGTTCATATGAACTTTTTAATTACTTTCTTCCCTATTTGTCACTTCAAGAATATCTAAAATAAACACAAAGATTGGGATACCGATAATAAGTCCCCAAATGCCAATATAGTGTTCAGAGAAGATCAGCACAATAAACGTGAAGAAAATAGGGAGCTCTGTTTTAGCTGACATGAGCTTCGGATTCAAGAAGTATGCTTCAATGGCATGGATAATGACAATCACCAGCACAATATACAGGACATACATTCCGCCTCCGAGTGTATACGCAATGATGCTGAGTGGAATAAGAGAGATCACTACACCCGCTACTGGGATTAAGCCTAGCAAAAAGACCATGACCGCTAATCCAAATAACTGCGGGAAACCCATAATGCCTAACGCGATGGTCGTTAGCACACAATTAACGGTTGCAATAATAAACTGAGCTTCAAGTACTTTTCCAAACGTTCGGGAAAATTTACGTCCAAAGAAGGCAATTTCATGATAGAACACGGAGATTTTACTCGTTTTGAACTTGTTCATGAATTGAATGAGGCGTTCTTTTTCGAACAGGAAGAACATGCTTAATATTAAGGACATAATGACCTGGATACTGAATGTGCTGAAATCGGTTATGTATGTATAGAGGAAATTAAACCCTTTCTCAAAGAAAGCTGATATTTTGAAATCTCCGAATACGTTCGTGATGACGTCAAAGAAGGGTAAATCTTGTGGATGATCTGCAATTTTCTTTCCTAAATGAAATAGCTGCTCTACCTGTTTGGCGATGATTGGCACAAAAACGAATCCGCCAAATGTCAATCCGCCAGCCAGAAGAATATACAAAATGGTAATGACCGATTTCTGTCCTATTTTCAGGAAGCGATTTAAAAAGCCTCTAATGACCTCTTCCAACCGATTCATCAAAAAGGTGAAAATGAAGGTCAAAAGAATTAAATTCATCATTCCTCTTAATAGATATAATGCTGTGGCTAATACTACAAATACTGAAAACCGCTTAACACCGGGTTTTTCGAACAATTTTAAAAATGCCGTCATTACGTTACACACCTGCCAGGACTAAAGTCTATTTTTCATCGTATCTGATATACATTATATCGGATCTTTCTGTAAATTATATAATAAAAGGTCAAAGAGGTCTTACGATTTGTATTAATTTTATTGTTTTTTCTTTTTTACACAAAAAAACCGAACCCATGTAGAACATAAGGTTTCGGTTTTTGGTTGTTTTTATACTAAACAGCCTGCTTCATATTCCGCATTTCCTGAAGTGCTGTTTTGCTCTTCGCTTCGTCAAATTCACCTTCACTCTTCGCGACAACAATTGTTGCAATTCCATTTCCAATGAGGTTTGTAATCGCTCTTCCTTCACTCATGAAGCGGTCAACCCCAAGCAGCAGTGCTAGACCCTCTAACGGAATGACCTGTAGTGCCGCAAGAGTAGATGCAAGCACGATAAATCCGCTTCCTGTCACCCCAGCTGCTCCCTTTGATGTAAGCATCAGAACAAGGATAATAGTGATCTGCTGACCGATCGACAAGTCTACACCAAACACTTGTGCCAAGAAGACGACGGCCATTGATAAATAGATTGAAGTTCCGTCTAGGTTAAAGGAATAACCTGTTGGAATGACAAGACCAACAACAGACTTAGAGCACCCGTAGCGTTCCATTTTATCCATCATTCTTGGCAGCACGGATTCTGAAGAACTTGTGCCAAGAACAATCAAAATTTCATCCTTGATAAACCTTAAATAACCTAGCAGGCTGAAGCCATACATTTTACAAATGATGTTCAGCACAACGAAGATGAACAGGAACATCGTCATATAAACGGAGAGCATCAGACTTGCCAGCGGTCTAATTGATGCTAAACCAAAGTGTCCGATCGTATAAGCCATTGCCCCAAACGCACCGAGCGGCGCAGCACGCATGATATATCCAATGATTTTAAAGAAAACAAGTGACAGCTTATCAAGCCATTCGATGATGCCTTTCCCCTTCTCGCCAAGAGCAGCGAGCGCAACACCGAATAAAATAGAGAAGAATAAGACCTGTAAAATATCACCCTTTGCGAAAGCATCAACCATGTTAGATGGCACGATGTGTGTAACAAATTCCATCCAGTCGATACCCTGTCCGCCATTTTGGGTATATTGTGAGACATCCCCTTTTTCAAGCTTGCTATAGTCAAGACCTGCACCTGGCTTCATGATATTCACAACAAAAAGACCGATGACCAGAGCAAGTGTCGTGACGACTTCAAAATAAATAAATGCTTTTCCCCCAACTTTTCCAACCTTTTTCATATCCCCCATCTTGGCAATACCAAGAACAATGGTTAAGAAAATAATTGGTGCAATGACCATTTTAACGGCATTGATAAAGGTGTCACCAAGCGGCTTCATTTCTTTTCCGACGTTTGGCCAAACCATCCCGACAATGATCCCGATGATGACAGCTGCAATCACCTGAAATGTCAGGTTCTTCAAAAGCCTTTTCATAAAAAATCAACTCCCTCACCCTTTGATGTAAACGCTTAACTGTTATCTGTAGATAAATGATAGCGATTTCATCAAAGGCTGTGAAGCTTATGGACATATCGTACATTTTGGTCTTTTTGGTCTCTTAGTCAGAATGTACGATATATTTATTCACAGGACGTCCAATCCCCCCATATTGCATATCTAATTTCAGCTCGCCTTCTTTGACGAGGAAGTCTAAATACCGGCGTGCCGTGACACGGGCTATGCCAAGTGCATTAGCAACTTCCTCTGCAGACTGGGCGCCTTCCTGCAAGCCCATATAAGCTTTAATTTCGTTCATCGTATGCACATTCAGCCCTTTAGGAAGCCAAGTATCTTCCTGCTTAACAGCAGGCTTTCGTATGATATCATCGAGCATCTCCTGAGAAAATTCTGCTGCGGTTTGGATTTTTGATTTAAACGCCTTATAGCTTTCAAGTGATTCTTTCATTCGTTCAAATTTGAATGGTTTAATAATATAATCCCGCGCACCATTTTGAAGCATGATGCCGATGGTCTCTTTGTCCTTCGCTGCTGAAATGACAATCACATCCACTTTCATCTTCTGTTTTCTGATGTCTTGTAGCGTTTTGACGCCATCCTTTTTTGGCATATATACATCAAGTACCACGAGGTCTGGACGAATCTCTTTGATCAGCTGGATGCCCTGCTCCCCATTTCCAGCGACAGCTGCTACTTGAAAGCCAGGAACACTCATAATGAACTCTTTATTCACTTCTTGCACCATCGGGTCATCTTCAATTAACAGCACCTTAATCTGAGTCATCTGTCTCTCTCCTCTATGGTCATTGGGAATTCGATTGAGAAGGTGGTACCAATGCCGATGCTTGATGTGACCTCTACACTTCCCATCCCTTTGTCGATAATCGTTTTTACAATATACAGGCCATAGCCTGTTCCGCCCTCTTTGCCATGTGTGAAGCCTTTATCGAAAATAGAAGGAATCATTTCTTCTTCGATCCCGGAGCCATTGTCTTCAATTAAAATCGCGAGGACATCCTCCGTTTGATCGATACTAATGGAAATGACTTTTGTGTCTCTTTCTACAGTATCATACGAAGCAAAGGCGTTCTCAATGAGATTTCCGAGCAGCTTCGTCATATCATGCTGATCAAGCCGTTCAGGGAAATCACGCAGACAGCTATGTTCATCTACTTCGACCATGATGCCAAGCTCCTTGCCCCTTCTGATTTTGCTCATCAATAACCCTGAGACAGCATCATGCTCTATGACGCGGTGAAGAAAGTCCGTCACATGTTCCTGCTCCTCTGTCGTTTGAAAGGCCAGATCGAGCGCCTGATCGGCTTTACCCAGCTGAATCAGACCGGCAATCGTATGAAGCTTATTCATATGCTCATGGTTTTGCACCCGCAAACCGTCCACAAAGTTCTTAACCCCTGTGAGCTCCTCCGCCAATTTTGCCGCTTCCGTCCGGTCCTGAAAAATGGCAACTGCTCCGATGATCTTCTTTTTCATCACAATCGGAATCCGGCTGCTCATGATCCGCTTTCCGCTCATATGAATTTCTTCATTGTAGACGGGTTCTGCGCGATCGATAATTTCAGGAAGTCTTGTATCAGACAGCACATCCCAAATATTCCGGCCCACGACATCACCCGTCACGCCAAAAATCTGCTTCGCCTTCTCATTAAAAATGGTAATCATGTGCTGATTATCAATGGCGATAACCCCTTCATTAATAGAGTGAAAGGTTGCAGTGCGTTCCTCTAGCATTCTCACAATCTCATGCGGCTCCAGCTTAAACATTTGCTGTTTAATATGACGGGCGAGCAAAAATGAACCCACAAGCCCAAAGCTGAGCGTCAAGAGGAGAATCATGAGGATATCGCGCTTCATTTCTCCTAATATATCTGCCATACTTGGCAGAGTTCTTCCTACAAGCACAACCCCTGTTTGATTAAATTGATCATCCTTGACTGGATAAAAAGCTCTGATGGCTGTTCCAAGCTCTCCCTCTGCTTCTGAGAAATAAATATGCTCTGCAAAAGCCGGCTCTTCATCAGTTCCTTCTGAGCGCTGGCCAATCCTCGTTTTCACTGGATGCGTTAATCTCACATGATCCATATCCATCACGACAATGTAGTCAGCGTCTTGAATAATCCGAATCTCTTCGATCGCATGCTGTAATCGATCACGTTCCTTTGTCTGATCAGCTAACGCCTGCTTCACCTCATTCATTTCAGCCACAGTTCTCGCCGTGTTCATGAGTCTTTTTCGAAGCTCCCGTTCCTCTGTTTGCTGAATTCCCCCAACAAGGACAATTCCTCCGATTAAAAGGGCGAAAATGACAACGAAATATGTGAGGATGGTAAGCTTCCATCTAATAGATAATTGTTGTAATTTCAATCGATTTCTCATCATTTTTTCACCTGTATCTTTACGAATTCTTCCTCTGTCAAGTATGCTTGACATAAGGGGGATCTGACGCATGAAGAATTTACTCGCTTATACACTTTTGCTTATGATCGGTTTTGTAACCGCTTTATACTTTGGTTTTTATCATATGATGCCAAAATCAGCGACAACCTTTGATGATGAACAGACAGGACTGAAGGACCAGCTTGTGTTCAAATTCAGCCATGTCGTGGCAGACAATACACCTAAAGGACTTGCCGCAAAGAAATTTGCTGAGCTCGTGCACGAAAAATCCGATGGAAAGATCAGCATTCAAATTTTCTCCAACGGAAGCCTTTATTCTGATATTGAAGAAATTAATGCACTCAAAGAGAATCAAGTTCAATTTATCGCTCCGTCTACCTCGAAGCTCGGCATGCTGTCTCCTGAGTGGCTGGCACTTGATCTTCCCTTTGCTTTTTCAAATTACAATGCGGTTCAAGAAGGCCTGCACGGTGCAATTGGACAAAGGTTGTTTGGCACGCTGCAAAAAGATGGATTAAAGGGAATGGCTTATTGGACAAATGGCTTTAAGCAAATTACCTCTAATAAAGGACCCATCAAACAGCCGGCTGATTTAAAAAACCAGTCTCTCCGCATTATGCAAAGCGACATGATTGAAAAACAATTCAAACTCCTTGGCGCAAAGCCCTATCAGGAATCATTTAATTCAACGTTTCAGCTATTAGAAACCAAAAAAGTAGACGGTGAAGAAAATACCATTTCAAATATTTATTCAAAAAAATTCTATCATATACAAGACTATATGACGATCAGCAATCACGGGTATTTAGGCTATGTGGTCTTAACAGATCAATCCTTCTTTGACCGCCAGACACCCGAAACGAAACGAATTTTACTTGAAGCCATGGAAGAAACAACGGCTTGGAATGAAAAGCATGCAGAACAGATGAACAAAGATCAGCTGGAGGACATTAAACGTGAATCGCCGATTGCCATTCATGAATTGACGCCAGCAGAAAGACAAAAATGGATGAAAGCCCTTGATCCTTTGTATGATGAAGCCGAAAAAACGATCGGCTCCACCCTCATCAAACAGATCCGCGAACTGCGTGCACGTTATGAACACTCACCTATTCATGCTTTTCAGGAAGAGGATGAGAGCAAATAAAAAATCCCTTTGATAAGGGATTTTTTTATGCGCCGGACTCACTCTGTTCTTGCTGCGTGAGCTCTTCTAATCTTGTTAAAATTCTTCGTTTTCGGTATTGCATCATGCCTGTTTCGGCAATTCCTTTTAATTGTGAGCGGTTCGAAACGGCACCAAACAAAATCCCAGCAATGGGCACAAGCTGAAACAGTTTCTTCCAGCCGAACGAATCCCGGTAATTATAGACGACCTCACGCCACCCTTGGATTTGAGAAATCATGTTTTCATGCTTCCCTTCGGATGCATGATAGCTTTTCAGCTCTTTTAGAATCGATTTCTTTCCAACGACATCAGCAGAGTTCAGCTGCAAGCATTTAATGATGAAGACCCGCTCCTCTTTGTTTTTAGGATCATAGCCATAGGTGACGGCAATATCCTGCAATGTTTTCAGAGAGAGGCCCAGTACCGCAGGAATATCAGCAGCTAGCGTAAACATTCCGCCGACACCAGTTGTCGCCCCTTGTACCGTCGCGAGATTCGTTCTGTTTTTCCCCATATGTTCACTAATGGCATCCATCAATTCGATTGGGGCCTTTCCAATATCCTCTATACGCTGGATGGATTCGCCCTCACACTTCTTTTGAAATTGATGAATGATGCCTTTTTCCGACGTCAAATAGGCACCGCCAGACTGAATGTAATGACCCATTTCATCTAGCAGCACACCGATTTTTTTCTGAATAAAAGCAGGCGTCAGCTTGTCCAGCATTTGAAATGGAAGGCGGCTGAGTTTCTCCCAAAACCATACCTTTTGCTGGTCTTTCTCCCATTTTTCAATCTCCTTTAATTGTGCTTTTAGCCACTCTCTTTCCTCCATGCATATGCCTCCTTAGATGTCGCTGAAGTATTTGTCTGTTATTATACACAATCCTTGTCCATCATACGTATAGAACATTGAAGCGGTTCCGAAAGGTTTTAATCTTTTTCAAAACGGTTATTGCTTAATAAACAAACAAAAGAGGAGTGGTCAACATGTTAGGATTTCTAATTTCATTAGTTGTGGCGATTGTCATCGGTCTCATTGGGAGTGCACTCGCTGGGGGCAGTGTACCAGGAGGATGGATCGGTTCAATGATTGCCGGGTTTGTAGGCGCTTGGATTGGTCATGGATTACTGGGAACGTGGGGTCCTAGTCTGGCAGGCTTTGCGATCATTCCAGCAATCTTAGGAGCAGCGATCTTTGTCATTATTTTAAGCCTGATCTTCCGCAGTGTGGGATCAAGGGTATCTTAAAAAACAAATAACAGAGGAAGCAGTAGGGACACCGTCTAAGAGGCGGTGTTTTTTATGTTGCTCGTTGACAAGGTATCTATTTTTTTCACTTACATATGATAAACAAACCTATTAGTTCAGATAGTTGACTTTTCATGAATATGGGCATATGATGATTAAAAATTGCATCAAGGAAACTTTTTGTGCCCAAGCAAAACTTTGTAGAATCTAGGTGATGACATATGACAAACAAATACATCGAGGCACAGGCACACATGTCAGCGGCAGCTGAGCGTGCACTTGAAGGTAAGGTCAAAGGATTTAGAAGGCTTCTTCCTTTTCTAGGCCCTGCTTTTATCGCTGCCATTGCATATATTGACCCAGGAAATTTTGCCACCAACATTGCGGCTGGCTCTAAATATGGATATCTCCTTTTATGGGTCATTCTCATATCAAATCTCATGGCTTTGCTCATTCAATCATTGTCCGCAAAGCTTGGAATAGCGACAGGTAAAAACTTACCTGAAATCGCACGTGAAGAGTTTCCAAAACCCGTCTCCATCGGTTTATGGATTCAGGGCGAACTCGTCATTATTGCCACAGATTTAGCCGAGTTTATCGGGGCTGCACTTGGTTTATACTTGCTTTTTCGGATCCCGCTGCTTGAAGCATCCATTATTGCAGCTATCGGATCATTTGCGATTTTAGAATTGCAAAGACGGGGATATCGCGCATTAGAAGCCGGCATCACTGGCATGCTGTTCGTTGTCGTGATCGCTTTCGCTGTGCAAACCTTTGTCGCCAAGCCTGATATGGCAAGTGTCGCAGGCGGGCTTTTCATTCCAAAATTTGATGGCGCAGATAGTGTACTGCTTGCAGCCGGAATTTTAGGTGCCACTGTGATGCCGCACGCGATCTATTTACATTCAGCATTAACCCAAAGGAGAGTCGTCGGCAGAACGGAAAAGGAGAAAAAACAGATTTTCCGCTTTGAGTTTTTAGATATCCTTATTGCGATGCTAGTCGCTGGAGCCATCAATGCCAGTATGTTGATTGTGGCAGCCGCTTTATTTTATAAAAATGGTCTCTTTGTTGAAGATCTGGATGTTGCGTTCCAGCATTTTAGCACACTCGCAGGTCCTGTATCAGCTATCTTATTTGGTGTAGGACTGCTTGTAGCCGGACTATCAAGCTCTTCTGTCGGTACATTGTCAGGCGATATCATTATGCAGGGTTTTATTCAATACCGGATTCCGCTGTATGTCCGCCGGCTGATTACTATGATTCCCCCTATTGTGATCATTGCATCTGGGGTGAATCCGACATCTGCACTTGTGATGAGCCAGGTGGTCTTATCCTTTGGTATTGCCTTTGCTTTAATTCCGCTCATCTTATTTACAAGTAAAAAACGAATTATGGGCGAATTAACGAATGCCCGCTGGGTAACAGGAATATCTTGGGTGATAGCAGCTCTTGTTGTCGCACTCAATCTCTTTTTAATTGTGGATACGTTTATGTAAAAGACAGTAGTGATGCTGTCTTTTTCTTTTCATATGGTTATGGTAAAATTCCCCTGAGAGGATGTGGGCACATGTTTTTTTATCAGGATCAAGAGATAGCTATGCGGCTGCTTGAGCCAAGAGACGCAAGAAGTCTATATTTGCTCATCCAGCGGTCAAGAGAGCATTTACGTGAATGGATGCTTTGGGTGGATTCAACGAAAACAGAAGAAGACAGCATGGCGTTCATTCAAGGCGCAATGCAGCAAGCCTTGCAGAACAACGGTTTTCAAGCGGGCATCTGGTCACATGGAGAGCTTGTCGGGATCATCGGCACCCACCAAATTCATTGGATCGACAGGACTGTTTCAATTGGCTATTGGCTCGGAGAAGGCTATCAAGGAAAAGGCATCATGACAAGAGCGTGCAAAGCAGTCATTCATTATTTATTTGAAGATTGTGGACTGCACCGCATTGAAATCAGGGCTGCTGTCGATAACCTGAAGAGCAGACGCATCGCAGAGCGTTTATCCTTTTCGCTTGAAGGCATTTTGAGACAATGTGAATGGCTGGGCGACCGCTTTACGGATCATTGTGTATACGCCCTTTTGCAGCCTGAATATATGAAAGAAAAAACGCATTCTATGAATCAGCCCACGTAATTGTGTCGATTGCATGAATTATTTTACAAAGTGAAGCTTTGTAGTATCGGTTGCGATCAGCATCTGATAAAATAGAAGGAAAAATCGAGGTATGAAGTATGTCTCTTATTATTTTATTTTACTTATGGATTGTCCCTTTATTATTTGGCATTTTCTTCTCATTCTTAACAAAGAAAGCCACATACAAACGCCGCTTTGTCCCATCATATAGCATGGCAGGACTCAGCATCGTTTTTCTCATTCTGGCACTTGTCTTTTCAGCCAGCCATTTTCTATTCATTTGCGGTATGTTCCTATTTGCCACAACCCTTGTCGGCACAGGCATTCCTTTATTTTTAGCCTTTGCAAAAACACAATCATAAACAAAAACCACCTTTTCGCAATGGAAAGGTGGTTTCTTTTTTATTGATTTGGCATTCTGTAAGTCACAGTGGCATCTTGATTGGCTTCAATCGTTTTCACAATGTCTTGAAGGACCTCTGCTGCACGATCGTTTGAGTCATACTTACCGAGCGTCTTGACCCAAGTATCGCTTCCTGCGATCATCCCTTCAATCTTTTTGCCGGCTACAGTGACTTCGTGGACATGAACGAAACTTTGCTGGTTTTGTGTGAAAATCCATAGCATGGTTTTGGCTCCTTTTTATTGGTTTATTTTAACATATTAATTTCTGACTGGAATGAAATGGCTT
>NZ_ASJD01000014.1 GCF_000691165.1 Bacillus safensis FO-36b
ACATGTCTACATTTCCAGCGAGCTCTTTATAAAAGCTTTTAATGTTATCGGCACCTTTCCCAGTAAAATCATCACCGAGATTGGCCACACCTTGTAATGCCTTTTTTAAATCTATCATTTGTTCGCGGAGTTCCTGATAGTGTTTTGCCCTTGTGTCCATGGCACTGGTTAGTGCTTTTGCATCAAGTATCTTACCCAGAAGAATTCACTCCTTCCTATTCATTGACAAGGTCAATTTTACCAATAAAAATTTTGTCATTAAATAGGAATATTGATACAAAAAACAGTACTTATTATATAAATGGACAATGTTTCAATAGAATACTTTAGCTCCACTTTTGTCAGTAATAATTATGATGCGATATTTAGAACATCTTTTAAATAAATATTTTTTTAAGCTACTTCATTATAAAATTGTTATAGAGCACTTCCATGGTAAGGAAGATGTCACTAGTCGAGGCAATCCCTACATGAATTAGGAATGCACTTAGAAAAAGCACACCCGCATCAGTGTACTTTTTACGATTTAGACTTCAGCAATTGCAGCTCTTGCTCCATGATATCTGCTGCTTCAGTTATAAATTGAATAATTAAATCTAATTCTTCTGCTTTGTATTCGTTTGTAAGCTGTTTAGTTGATGCTGATAAGGATTGGAAAAGTTCTTTCACTTGTGATTTTCCTGCTGTTAGTGGGACAATGATGACTCTTCGTTTGTCCTTTGGGTCTTTTTCTCTTTTGGCGTAGCCCGCTTTGACAAGGCGGTCAATAAGAGCTGTGACCGCACCTGAGCTAAGACCTGTTTTTTCACTTAATTCTCCTGCTGTGAGAGGACCGAGTTCGTTTAATAAATCGGCGGATTTGAGATCTGTTGGAAAAAGGCCGAGCGATTGAGCGGCCGCTTGGTGGAACAAGACGGTTCGTGTGGCGAGGCGCCTCATTGTATGGATGATCTGGGCTGCTCTGTCTTCAGCCTCGTTCTTTATTGACAACTTGTTCTCCTCCCTTTAAAATCAATTTATCTTGATCATCAAGATAAATGTTCTCTTACTTTATGGTTAAGTTGATCATAGCAAAAATAATGAGAGAACGTAAGCAGGAGGTAAATGAAATGAATCATGTGGATAAAGGCAAGGCATCCACTCGCTTTGTTGTCATCGGTTTGCTGTTAGGGATTTTTATGGCAGCGATGGACAATACCATTGTTGCAACAGCAATGGGAAGCATCGTAGCAGATTTAGGCAGTTTTGATAAATTTGCTTGGGTGACGGCTTCTTATATGGTGGCAGTGATGGCGGGAATGCCGATTTACGGAAAGCTTTCTGATATGTATGGTCGAAAGCGTTTTTTTCTGTTTGGACTTATTTTCTTTTTAATTGGATCAGCGCTGTGCGGTATCGCGCAAACGATGGATCAGCTCATTATTTACCGAGCCATTCAAGGGCTTGGGGGCGGTGCACTTCTTCCGATCGCATTTACGATTATCTTTGACATCTTCCCGCCTGAAAAGCGCGGAAAAATGTCTGGTATGTTTGGAGCAGTCTTTGGTTTATCAAGTGTACTCGGACCGCTTTTAGGTGCTATTATTACGGATTCGATCGGCTGGCATTGGGTTTTCTATATTAATGTGCCAATTGGTATTGTCAGTGTCTTCTTGATCGCCAGATACTATCAGGAATCGCTTGAACATCGTAAGCAGAAAATCGACTGGTCAGGTGCTATTACACTTGTCGTTGCGGTTGTCAGCTTAATGTTCGCGCTTGAGCTTGGCGGTAAATCTTATGCTTGGGATTCGGTGCAAATCCTCACACTTTTTGCTGTGTTTCTTGTGTTCGGTACGATCTTCTTTATTGTTGAGCGTAAGGCTGAGGAGCCGATTATCTCATTTTGGATGTTTAAAAATCGATTATTTGCAACATCTCAAATTTTGGCGTTTTTATATGGCGGGACATTTATTATTCTTGCTGTCTTTATCCCTATTTTCGTGCAGGCTGTGTACGGTGAATCTGCAACAAGTGCAGGGTTCATTTTAACACCGATGATGATTGGATCAGTCATTGGCAGTATGATTGGCGGAACGATGCAGACGAAAGTGCCTTTCAGACGTCTTATGACTATTTCTGTCATTTCATTTTTCGCTGGGATGCTGCTGCTTGCCAATATGTCACCAGATACAGCAAGACTGTGGCTCACACTCTTTATGATGATATCAGGCTTTGGCGTCGGGTTCAGCTTCTCCCTGCTGCCGTCAGCTTCAATGAATGATCTTGAGCCGCGCTACCGAGGCAGTGCAAACTCGACCAATTCATTTATGAGATCACTTGGAATGACGCTCGGTGTAACGATTTTCGGGACGATTCAAACCAATGTGCTGACAAATCGTTTAGCTGATGCCTTTAGCGGAATGAAAGGAGCCCCTTCTCAAATAAGCGATCCACAGGCTATTTTCCAAGAAGGTGCCCGCTCACAAATTCCGACTGATATTTTAAATAAAGTCATCGATGCGATGTCACAAAGTATTACGTACGTATTTATGCTTGCATTATTCCCGATTGCACTTGCGGCGATTACGGTCGTATTTATGGGAAATGCACGGGTACGCACATCTAATGAAATGAAGGAAAACGAATAAAGGGAAAAAGCAGAGCGATAGCAGCTCTGCTTTTTTTCTTATTGATATAACGGAAGGGCTTTGCCCTCACTGCCAACGATTCGTATTTTCGATTGGACCATGTCTTTTGCTGCTTGTTTTGCTTTTTGTAAATACATACGCGGATCTAAGCTTTCAGGTTCGTTTGAGAAATGATCACGTATTGCTTCGGAATACGCATTTTTCAGTTCAGTTGAGACATTCACCTTTGCCATACCAAGTGCAACGCATCGCTTGACATCCTCATCTGGTACAGCGGAACCACCGTGCAGGACAAGTGGTACATCGACAAGCGCTGCAATTTGTTCAATGCGGGCAAAGTCAATATCCGGCACCCCTTTATAAATGCCATGGGCAGTACCAATCGCAGGCGCTAAAGTAGGCACCCCAGTTTCTTCTACAAATTGGCGGCATTCTGATGGAACGGCTTTTTCAGCATCCTTTTCGTCGACGACGATATCATCTTCTACGCCGCCTACCTTGCCTAGCTCTGCTTCGACATTTACACCGACTTTTATGGCAAGATCTACGACTTCTTTTGTGCGGCGTACATTTTCTTCATATGAGTGCATAGATGCATCGATCATAACGGATGTATATCCAGCCCTGATACAGGTGAGAATCACATCAAAGTCTGTGCAGTGATCCAGGTGAAGACCGATTGGGATTTGATATTGATCAGCCGCCGCCTTCACTGTATCTGCAATCGCTTTTGCTCCAAGAGATTGAACCGTTCCAACCGTTGTTTGCAAAATCACAGGTGACTTTAATTCTGCAGCAGTTTCGAGCACCCAATAGATACTGTCAAAGGAGTGTACATTGAATGCCACAATTCCGTATTTTTCTTTTTTCGCAGCCTCAAGCATTGGTGTTGTTGAAAGTAAAGGCATGATCAAACATCCTCTCTAGTTAAAATATCCGTTTCTAATACAGCAAGCATGTCTTCATTTGTTCTTGTTTCCAGCAGTTTTTGACGTTTCGTTTCATCCATTAAGCCTCGTGAAAGGGCTGAAAGTGCTTTTAAATGAGTCGTCCCTGCCTCACTTTTAGGGATCAGTAAGGATAAGAAGAAAAAGCAAGGCTTCCCATCAAAAGCGTCCCATTCAATTCCTGTTTCCGTGCGGACGATCACAAGTGCTGGTTTCGTGATGGCTTCTGTTTGTGTATGCGGAATGGCAAATCCATCTTGAAATCCGGTTGTACTAAGTGCTTCCCTTTCCGCTAAGCCTTTTTTGACATCCTCTGGTGAGGTGCAAATACCTGCTTTATAGGCAATGTCTGCAATGGCTGCGAACACGCCAGCCTGTGAAGAAGCTGTTTCGTGAAGATTCATATAGATATGTTCCATCATTTCTCTTCCTCCCTTTTAAACTGCTGGTTTGTCTATTTTTTTACGGTAAAGTCCGTAGAGAATCGCACCTACGAGTGATCCGATTAGTATGGAAAGCACCCATTGGAATGCACCTGTGACAACTGGGAGGACAAGGAACCCGCCATGTGGAGCTGGAACCTGTACGCCAAAGAGATACGTCAATATAGCAGAGATAGCCGAGCCAAACATGATAATTGGCAGGACAACAACCGGGTTTTTGGCCGCAAATGGGATGGCTCCTTCTGTAATATGTGTCGCTCCTAGAATATAGTTGATTGCCCCTGCATTTCGTTCTTGTGGCGTGAAATGTTTTCGGAAAATCGTTGTAGCAATCGCAATGATAAGCGGCGGTGTGATACATGCTGCTGACACACCTGCCATGAAGTAAAGGTTACCTTCTGCAAGTAAAGCCGTTCCTGTGACATAGGCTGCTTTGTTAAAAGGTCCTCCCATATCAAATCCACACATCGCTCCAACAATTAAGCCTAAAAGCAGAGGGTTTGTGGATTGTACAGATGAGAGAAAATCCATTAAGGAATTATTTAGCCCTGTGATTGGAACTAACAGCGGGGTCATGACAGCCCCGATTAAGAAAATACCGATGACAGGATAGATGAAGATCGATTTTAATCCATCAAGTGATGCTGGTAGTTTTTGAAGCAAGAATTGAAGCAATAAAATGATATAACCTGCTGCAAAACCTGCGATAATACCGCCTAAGAAACCAGCACCTCCATCATTTGCAAGGAGACCCCCTATAAATCCAACGACCATCCCTGGGCGTCTTGCGATTGAATCAGCAATAAATGCTGCTAAAATTGGCACCATTAAGCTGAAGCCAAGTCCGCCAATGCTTTTCAAATAGGCAGCAAACGGATGATACGTTTCGTGCTTAGGATCAGCAGAGTAGATACCAAATAAGAAAGAAAGGGCAATTAAGACCCCGCCTCCAACGACAAATGGCAGCATGTGTGATACACCATTCATTAAGTGCTTATAGATGGTGTGTATCCATTTATTTGCCGACTTTTGTTGAGAGGATGAAGGAGCAGATGGTTTTTCTGTTCCAGAAGCTCTTCCTTTCACTTGATGAACGGGAGCATCTCCATTTATAATGCTTTGGATCAGCTCAGCCGGCGTGCGAATGCCTTTGGCTACAGGCACTTCAATGAGTGGTTTGCCGTGAAAACGATCTGTATTTACATCTTTGTCAGCTGCCACAATGACCCCATCTGCTTCCATAATGTCTTGATCAGTTAAAGCGTTTTCAATTCCCACTTGACCATGCGTTTCGACTTTAATGTCGACCCCTAGCTGCTCAGCAGCGATTTTTAATGCTTCAGCTGCCATAAATGTGTGTGCAATACCTGTTGGACAGCCGGTTGCAGCGACAATTTTTTTACGGCTCATGTGTTATTCCCCCTTATATCTTCTGAATGTGTACTTGCTCAATCAATGAATCAATATCATGTAAATCACTTAAGCCTTTTGAAAATGCAGTGGATGCTCCCGTTGCAATCCCGTAGCGTAAGCACTCTTCAGGTAAGTGTCCTTCAAGGTGTTTACTAAGAAAAGCTGCGAGCATCGCATCTCCAGAACAAGCTGTGTTTACGACAGTGCCTGTTGGTGCGTTTCCTTTAAACACTGCGCCCTTCGTAATGAATAAAGCCCCTTCCTCGCCTCGGGAAATAAGCACTTGCTCTGCACCCATCTCAATGAGCTTTTCTCCTGATTGAATGAGTTCTTTTTCTGACAAAGGATGTGTTTTGCCGAAAAAAGCAGCAATTTCTTCTTCATTCGGTTTTAGTAAATACGGCTTGTATTGAAGCGTCTCAAGAACTGCTGCTGAGCTTGTGTCTAAAATAAACTTGACCTTCTGTTGATGGCAAATAGCTGCTACTTCTGAAAAAATGCTGGCAGGAACGCCTTTTGGCAGACTGCCTGACATGATGAGGATGCCTCCCTGCGGGATAGCCGCAATTTTCTCACGAAAGGCGTGAAGCGCTTTTTCTTCAATTGCAGGGCCCTGATTCACGAGCTTGTATTCTTCTGTCGTATTGATAAAAACATTAATTCGTGTGATTCCTTCAACCGAGATAAAATCGGTCTGAATGGAGAGATCCTTTAAAGATTGTTCAATATAAGAGCCTGAAAACCCAGCGATAAATCCTAATGCAGTGCTGGTGAAGCCATATTTCTTTAGCATAATTGACACGTTCACGCCTTTTCCATTCGGCTGATAATCTTCATCTTCCGTCCGGTTGACTGCATTTGCCCGCATTTCTTTTAATGCAATATATAGGTCAATAGCAGGATTTAAGGTGCATGTATAAATCAATTGGTTTCACCTTCTTTCTTTTCTCTAAAGAAAGTATCTCATACGATTCAGTGAAAATGTTTTCAGAATGTGTAAAGGTTTTCATGAGAAAAAGCCTTCCAGATCAAAGTCTCGAAGGCTTTCTTATTGGTTATTTCATTCGGATCACATAAGCATCAAGTAAAATGCGGGCAATGACATGAAGAGACAGGCGGGACCTCACTTCATAATCTGGGAAGAAAGATTGTTCCCCTTTATATCCGACTAGTGTCATATCTGATATTTTGCTTAATGTAGAATCTATTCTTGTCGTAAGCGTAATAGTTGTGACTTGCTTCATGCTGAGGTTTTGACATGCTTCAACAAGCTCAGCTGTTTCGCCATTTAATGAAACAAAGATGGCAAGCTCACTTTTATCAATGTCTCGCGATTTCAGCCGAATGATATTCGGATCGTCGTGTACTTCACATGTTTTCCCGATGAGCTGTAATTTGATGGTCATCTCTTTGGCGATCATCTCTGAGAAGCCCCTGCCGAAAATATAAATTTTGTCTGCATTATGTATTTTTTGAACGGCATCTTCAATTTGTCCAATACTTTGCAGCTGTATCGTTTTTAAAACCTCTTCTTCATTTTTCCGAATTGCTAGTTTGATGTCTTCATCAATATTTTTGAGCTGGTCGCTTGCATCTGTCATTTTCTTTTCTTGTTTCAATCGATATTTAAAGGATGTATAGCCGTTATAGCCAATTTTTTTCATCAGCCTGACTATCGTGGCCGTTGAAACATTGGCTCTTTCGCTTAAAGTGACAATGGATAAGGTGGAGATATCCTCTAAATGCTGGTGAATATAATTGAGTAAATATCGTTCTGTTTCACTTAACGTTTGATATACATCACTTGGGATGTTAAATAATGATTCATTCAATTCGATTCCCCCTTATTCATTTCATACTATAATTAAATGCCCAATAAAAACAAGATGATTCTTTTGTCATGTATTTAGATAAAAGGCGAAAATGAGTGAAATTTTATTTTTGACATAAACTAAGGAAAAGTTGTGTCTATGTGAAAGGAGCTGATCCGTATGCTTCATCTTTTGTTTTTTCTGATCCTTCTCTATGTCGTTTATGTCTTTTTGACCGCATTTGTTTTGTTTTATTTACCGATCCAAAAAACATGCAAAGAACATTGTATCTATAAAGCCTCTTCGATCTCAGGAGACGATCAGGGCACAAATCAAGTGATGCTTCTTGACGATGGATTTGAGTCTGGTCAGGTCAGAATCCAAATGATTCGTGAGTCAAAGAGGATGATCCGCCTTAGTTATTATTCCATTCAAAAGGGAAAAACAGCCGAATGGGTACTAGGTGCTTTAATTGAAGCTGCTGATCGAGGGGTGAAAGTTCAGCTGCTTTTAGACGGCATCTGCCACAGTTTGCGTGGACCGCTGAAGCATTTACGATATGCCGTGGCAAATCACCCGAACATGGCCATTCGTTTTTATGAGCCCTTTCGGTTATTTAAGCCATGGACGTGGCATAACCGCCTTCATGATAAGCTGCTGCTGGCAGATGGCCGAGTGGCTGTGATGGGCGGAAGAAATATCGGTGATAAATACTTTGCAGATCAGCCCCCGAAAGATTTTGCATTTGACCGCGATGTGCTGCTTTATAACGACAAAAAAGGAAAAGTATTAGATGAAATGGAGCAATACTTCGTTTATTTATGGAATCATGACTTTACGAAAAGAACAAAAGCTGTGTTCTCCAAACAAAAAGCAAAGAAAGGCTTAAAACTAAGAAAGAAACTGCTTAGATCCTATCAGGAGGCCGTGCATGCGAAAGAACCTTTTGTGATGTCGTCCTTTAATTGGGCAGCAGATGGCACCTCAGTAAAGCAGATTGCATTTTTTACAAATCCTGTGGAGCGCTTCAATAAGCGTCCTCTTGTGCTCAAAAAACTAAACGATCTAGCCCACCGGGCAAAGCGTTCTGTGCTCATACAGACGCCTTATGTCATCCCGACACGACCCATGAAAGACGGCCTCACTCCCTTAGCCAGCGGGATTCAAACGACAGTTGTCACGAATTCTCTTACAGCGACGCCAAATCCGTTAGCTTTTGCAGGTTACTTAAGCACGAAAAAGGAACTGATGAAAACAGGCGTTCATTTGTACGAATATGAAGGCCCGTATTCCATTCATGCGAAATCAATGGTCATTGATGATTATTTAAGTATTATTGGCACATATAATTTAGATGCGAGGTCTAGTTTTTTAAATACAGAGTCAATTTTGGTCATTGATAGTGCCCCTTTTGCGCTATCACTTACTCAGGCAATAGAACGTAAAATTGCCTATAGTATACTTGTCGCGAAGGACAAAACAGCCTATAAAGCGCAGTCCTATGGGCAGAAAAAAAAGCCTTTGATGAAAAGGTTCCTTTTAAATGGTTTATCCGCGATCACTGTTCTATGGCGGCGGTTGATCTAAAGGGCAGCTTACTCTTGTGGCAGCCCTTTTTCTTCTGATTGATCCTCTTCTGCTGACTCCAATTTGGTCAATTTAAACACTAGGATCCCCGCAACAATCACAATGACACCTAATAGTTTTGCGGGAGAAAATTCCACTTTCTCTAACCCAAGCCAGCCAAGCGAATCGAACAAAAGCGCAGAACCGAGCTGTGAAATCAGGACAATCGAGATTCCATAAGTCGGACCAAGACGTTTGATACTTTGAACGAGGCAGATGACCACCCCTACTCCAATGGCTCCGCTCATCCAGTACCACGCTTCCATATGTCTTAATTGAAACATGCCGGTTCCTTCTAGCAAAAGACCCATCAAAAGTGAAGCAATAAAGCCCATACCTAGAACGAGAGTGGTCGTTGACCAAGAGCCTGTCTGCTCATTGACCTTACTGTTAAAAATGGTTTGTAAGCTGACGAGTGCGCCAGCCGTGATGGCTAATCCTATTCCTATGATCATGTCTGAATCCCTTCATTTCTTCTATTCATAAATGTTTCGCTCCGCTATTTCTAAGAGTCCTTCCCGGTCAAGAATCGTAATCTTCCCTCTTCGCCTCTCTATCAGCCCTTTTTCACAAAATTGCTGAATCACCCGGTTAATATGACGGTAGCTTGTACCAATTAAGCTCGCCGCATCAGTAAGACGAAGTGCGCTCGCGCTGTTATCCCCTGTTAACACAGACAATAAGTAGCTTGCAAGCCTGACCTCTACAGGATATAAAAGGTGGAAGCTCAAATCGTTTGATTTCGTATAAAATTTGTTTGTGATGCCCTTTAGTAAAAAGGTTAACACGCGGGGGTCATCCTTTGCATGGCGCATGAGCGCTTGATGAGAAATCCTTAGCATATGTACTTCTGTGACAGCCTCCACTGTATTGACCATCTCAGTCTGCTGAACGTATTCAATATCTCCAATCGCTTCAAGAGGATGTTTAAAACAAAGAATAAAGGTCTTCCCTTCTTTTGTGGTGGTGAAAATCTTTAATTTTCCTTTTACTAACAAGTACAAGTGCTCCCTCTGATCTCCCTTTGAACAAATCAGCTCACCTTGCTCATAGCGCCATAAGCTGACGTGTGATATGAGTTTCTGATGAAAGACGGTTTCTAATTCATGTGCCTTGAGATAAGAGGAAAATAGAGATTCATCATGAAGCTCCTCCATCTGACGTCCTCCTTTATAGCTTTAAAATGATGACGCCTGCGATCATCAATAGAATTCCTGCATAATGCGGCCATTTCATTTTCTTCTTCTGTACACCAAACCATCCTTTTGCATCGATTGCAAAGGTAAATGCAAGCTGTGCAATGAGTAAAGCAGCGATGGTCAGTGTGACACCGATCCTTTGAATTGCAGTGACTTCATTGAAAATAATAATGGCTGCAAATGCGCCTCCAATTAAATACAGTGGCTTCACCTTTCGATATTCCCTGAAGTGTCCGTCACGTACGATCAGTAAAATGATCAGTGCAATAATAAAACCGGTCAGCTGCGTGATGGTTGCCGCCTGCCATGTCCCGATATCCTGGCTGATTCTTGCGTTTGCTACGCCTTGCAGTGTAATACAAGCGCCTCCTAATAAAGCGAAAATAACACCTTTCATTCGTTCAAATGCTCCTTCTTTTTTCAGTCTAGTTCCATTAAATGATAGATGCCCTGATGTTGAAAAGGACATATGTCCCACTTTGCGTATTATATCAGAAACTTTTTCTTTTGCAGTTTCATCGTTTTAGATTTTTCACAGTGGGTACAGTTTTATATCACCTGAAAACAGAATATTGAATGGAATCACATATAAAAAGGAGACATGTCAGAATGAGAAATCAAGAGAAACATTTTATTAACGGAGAATGGATCGCATCAACAGGAAACGAAACGACGGAAGTCATCAATCCTGCTACGGAGGAAGTCATTGGCACCATTAGTTTAGGAACAAAAGAAGATTTAGATAAGGCAGTCAAAGCTGCTCGTGCCGCCTTTCCTTCTTTCTCAAAAACATCTCGAAATGAACGCGTAAAGATGCTGGAAAACATTGTGCGCGGCTACGAAAAGCGTAAGGATGAACTGATAGAAGTCATGACACAAGAGCTTGGTGCACCGCTGAAAGTATCAGAAGAGGTTCATTACAAAATGGGATATGAACATTTTTCTAAAGCAGCGGAAGCACTTAAATCGTATACATTTACTGAGGACCGCGGCGGACACACCATTATAAAAGAAGCGATTGGTGTCAGCGGATTGATTACACCTTGGAATTTCCCAACGAATCAAACATCACTTAAAATTGCGGGTGCCATTGCAGCAGGCTCGCCAGTTGTCTTAAAGCCTGCGGAAATTACACCTTTTGCCGCAATGATTCTTGCAGACATCATTGATGAAGCTGGCGTACCGAAAGGCGTCTTCAACCTAGTAAACGGAACTGGTGATGTCATTGGTGACGGCATTAGCTCCCACCCTGATATTGACTTTGTTTCATTTACGGGATCAGGTGCTGTCGGCTCTAAAATAATGGAAAATGCTGCAGACAATATTAAGAAAGTGGCTCTTGAGCTCGGCGGGAAATCCCCTCTTATCGTCTTAGATGATGCAGATGTGGATGAGGCAGCCGAAACAGCCGTTCATCATATTGCGATGAATACAGGTCAAGTATGTTCCGCAGCTACACGTGTGCTGATTCCTGAATCAATGAAAGACGCATTTGAAAAAGCGCTGCTGAATGCCCTGCCGAAGTTTACAGTTGGTGATCCGAGAGAAGATCACGCCACTGGCCCGCTTGTCTCCAAAAAGCAATGGGATACCGTGCAGTCTTATATTGAAAAAGGAATTGAAGAAGGTGCTCACCTACTTGCTGGGGGAACTGGTAAGCCGGACGGACTAGACAAAGGATATTTCGCCAAGCATACTATCTTCACAAATGTGAAAAATGATATGACCATTGCGCAAGAGGAAATATTCGGACCCGTCATGAGTGTGATCACATATCAGGACCTTGATCATGCCCTTGAGATTGCCAATGATACAGTGTATGGCCTTGCTGGCTATGTGGTTGGAAAAGATGAAAAAACATTAAAATATGTAGCTGAACATATTCGTGCCGGTCAAATTACCATCAACAATGCCGAAACAGATTACTTTGCCCCGTTTGGCGGCTTTAAGCAATCTGGTATTGGAAGAGAATGGGGAGACTTCGGGATCGAGGAATATTTAGAAGTGAAAGCTGTGATGGGACTTCCAACAGCATAATTTGAGAAAGGAGAAAAACCTTAGGGTTTTTCTCCTTTTTCTTGATAGAAAGAATCTGCCCCTGCTCCCCTACTTATCCATCATGATGTGATATTTTTTGACCGTTGCTTTAGGAGGAAACGATTCTTGTAACTCATCAAACCAAACCTCAATCGTTTGACCCTGTGACAGCTGTTTAGAATCTACTTTTGTTAAATCCATAACGATGAGATCATTTTTATACTTTTCAATAAGAAGATGAGTTTTCAATGAATCATCGCTTTTTAGAGGCGTTTTATTGTTAATAAGAAGTAAGTTCGTCTCCCCTTTTCTTAGCAGGATGCCTTTTTTTGAAAAAGGTGCTGTTATTTTATTCTTATTGTCTGAATCCTTTATATTGCCCTTTGGAGAATGGCACGCTACTAATAAAATGAGAAAAATCAAGATGACAAGCCGAAAATATTTTGTGTTTTTAAATTTTAGCTGCATCAACTTTCATACACCCCTTTTCAATTCCTTACGATCGCTTCTTCATTCAAAACGGCTCATTTTTCTAAAGGTGCTTTATCCAGCTAAACGATTCACCTTCATGTTCCTTCACCTTGCAAAGGTATTAGAAATCTTAATCATGACAATCAATATTATATATTTTACTTAATGGCAAACTTTCGGTAAAGTTCAAATTGAACCTATATATATAATTCCTATCGAATTAATCTATGTTTATATTCCTTGTGAGGTGGATATCGTTGCAACTTCATGTATTGAACAGTCCGTTTAGTCAGGAGCAGGCAGAACTGCTTAATCAGCTGCTTCCGACTTTAACAGATCAGCAAAAAATTTGGCTTACCGGTTATTTATCAGCACAGGCAGCTTTAACCGGATTAGAAAATACTGCCCAAACCCCTTCTCCTTCTGCTGCAGCACCAGCGCAGCCTGTCAATAAAGATGTGACCGTGCTTTATGGCTCGCAAACAGGCAATTCTGAAGGGTTAGCAAAAAAGACAGCGCAGCATCTTGAAGAGAAAGGTTTTCAAGTGACGCTCTCTTCTATGTCAGATTTTAAACCAAATAGTCTGAAAAAAATAAACAATTTACTAATTATCGTCAGCACACATGGCGAGGGAGATCCGCCTGATAATGCCCTTTCTTTCCATGAATATGTTCACGGCAGACGGGCACCAAAGCTTGATCATTTAAGCTTTTCTGTCCTATCACTTGGTGACAGCTCTTACGAATTCTTTTGTCAAACAGGTAAAGAATTTGATGAGCGCTTAAAAGAACTTGGCGGAACGCGTCTTTTCGATCGAGTGGACTGTGATCTTGATTATGATGAGCCGTTTTCTGAATGGCTTCAAGGGGTGGCATCTTCACTTAGCGAAGGCGGAGCCGCAGCAGCCCCGCAGGAATCAGCGGAAGCAAACACTCAAACAGCTGCATCTGAATACTCAAGAACAAATCCTTTTTATGCTGAAGTGCTTGAAAATATCAATCTAAATGGTCGCGGTTCTAACAAAGAAACCCGTCATTTGGAGCTTTCTCTTGAAGGATCAGGACTTGTTTATGAGCCGGGTGACAGCCTTGGTATTTATCCAACAAATGATCCAGCCCTTGTTGATGAACTGATCAAGGCATGCGGATGGGATGCAGAGGAAGCCGTAACCGTTCATAAAAACGGCGACACGCTTCCTTTAAAGGAAGCACTCACCTCTCATTTTGAGATTACTGTCTTAACAAAACCTCTTCTTCAAAAGATGGCGTCCTTTACAAAGAGCGAAGCCTTGCAGGCCCTTTTAGAAGAAGGAAACGAAGAAAAGTTAAAAGCATATATAGCAGGAAGAGATTTAGTAGATGCTGCTCGTGATTTCGGTCCTTTTGAAGGAACAGCGGCAGACTTCACTGCCATTTTAAGAAAAATTCCGGCACGCCTTTATTCCATTGCAAGCAGCCTTAAAGCAAATGAAGAAGAAGTTCATTTGACAATCGGTGCTGTGAGATATGATGCTCACGGAAGAGAACGTCAAGGTGTCTGCTCAATCTTATGTGCGGAGCGCTTAGAGCCAGGTGATAAGCTGCCTGTTTATATTCAGCACAATCAAAACTTTAAGCTTCCTGAAAACCCTGATGCACCGATCATTATGGTAGGACCAGGCACAGGCATTGCGCCTTTCCGTTCCTTTATGCAGGAGCGCGAGGAAGTCGGTGCAGACGGAAAGTCATGGTTGTTCTTCGGTGATCAGCACTTTGTGACGGATTTCTTATATCAAACCGAATGGCAAAAGTGGTTAAAAGATGGTGTGTTAACGAAAATGGATGTGGCTTTTTCAAGAGATTCAGAGGAAAAAGTATATGTCCAGCATCAAATGAAGAAACAAAGTAAAGAATTATTCGAATGGCTGGAGCAAGGTGCCTATGTATATGTCTGCGGAGATGAAAAACATATGGCGCATGATGTTCATGATACCCTTCTATCAATCATCCAAGAAGAAGGTGCGATGAGCAAAGAGAAAGCTGAAAGCTATCTAGCCAACTTGCAGCAGCAAAAACGCTATCAGCGTGACGTATATTGATTGAATGCTTGAAAGAAAGGAGCTTTTACTTACATGGTGAAGACAGCATTAACAGCGCCGGATGGACCTCCGAGCGACGTAGAGGAAATCAAAGAAAAAAGTGATTATTTACGGGGTACTTTAAAAGAAGTGATGCTTGATCCGATTTCAGCGGGTATCCCTGATGATGACAACCGCCTGATGAAGCATCACGGCAGTTATTTACAGGATGATCGTGACCTGAGAAATGAACGGCAAAAACAAAAGCTTGAGCCTGCCTATCAATTTATGCTGCGCGTCCGCCTGCCTGGCGGAATCGCTACATCTAAGCAGTGGCTTGTGATGGATGAGCTTGCTCATCAATACGGAAACGGTACGTTAAAGCTGACAACTCGTGAAACCTTTCAGCTTCACGGTATTTTAAAATGGAACATGAAAAAGACCATTCAAGACATTCATTCCACTATGCTTGATACGATCGCTGCTTGCGGCGATGTGAACCGTAATGTCATGTGTACATCAAACCCCTATCAATCAGAAGTACACCATGATGTATACGAGCTCGCCAAAAAATTAAGTGATGACCTGCTTCCGCAAACAAGAGCGTACCATGAAATTTGGCTTGATGAGGAAAAGGTAGCAGCAACGCCTGATACAGAGGTTGAGCCGATGTATGGTCCGCTTTATTTGCCAAGAAAATTCAAGATTGGTGTGGCGGTCCCTCCTGCTAACGATATTGATGTGTTTTCGCAGGATTTAGGCTTCATTGCGATTATTGAAAATGATCAATTAGTCGGTTTTAATGTCGCGATTGGCGGCGGAATGGGCATGACTCATGGTGATACAGCGACCTATCCTCAGCTTGCAAAAGTAATTGGCTTTTGTACACCGGAACAAGTTGTAGAGATTGCCAAACAAGTGATCACCATTCAGCGTGACTATGGAAACCGTTCGGTGAGAAAAAATGCCCGCTTTAAATATACAGTGGACCGCCTCGGTCTTGAGAATGTAAAAGAAGAGCTTGAGCGCCGCCTTGGATTTACCCTATTAGATGCAAGAGATTATCACTTCGATCATAACGGTGACCGCTATGGCTGGGTAAAAGGCATCAATGGCAGATGGCATTATACGATGTTTGTAGAAGGCGGACGCATCACGGATTACGATGACTACCCGCTGATGACAGGCATTCGTGAAATCGCAAAGATTCATACAGGTGACTTCCGCTTAACAGCGAATCAAAATTTGATCATTGGAAACGTCACATCTCACAAAAAGAAACAAATCGAGCAGCTCATTGAGGAGTTTGGTTTGTCAGATGGACAGCAGCACTCTGCACTGCGCCGCAGTTCAATGGCCTGTGTTGCTCTTCCGACATGCGGCTTAGCAATGGCAGAGGCAGAACGCTACCTCCCGCGCTTGATTGACAAAATTGAAGAGATTGTCGAAGAAAATGGCTTAAGTGATAAAGAAATCACGATTCGTATGACTGGATGTCCAAATGGATGCGCCCGTCATGCGCTTGGTGAAATTGGCTTTATCGGGAAATCACCTGGTAAATACAACATGTATCTTGGCGCTGCGTTTGATGGCAGCAGATTAAGTAAACTGTACCGAGAAAATGTAGGAGAAGAAGACATTTTAAACGAGCTTGGCTCTCTTCTCCCCCGCTATGCAAAAGAACGCGAGGAACATGAACATTTCGGTGATTTTGTGATTCGGGCAGGTATTGTAAAAGAAACAACAGATGGCACGAATTTTCATGTGCAATAAAAAAGACAGGATGCTCTCCTGTCTTTTTTTATGGATTTTGTTTTCTTTTCAAGTATTCGCAAATGCTGTTATACACATCAGGATTATTTAGAGACGAAAGATCTGGTGAATGCTGCTGTTCATAAGCTCCTTTTAATAAACGACGGACGATTTTTCCGTTTCTTGTTTTCGGTAAAGCTGAAATGAGATGAATTTCCTTTGGTGTGAGCGCTTTTCCCGCATATGAACCAACATGTATTTTGAGCTCTTGAATGAATGCTGCTTCTTCGAAAGACTGTGAACTTGCCACAATGAAACAAACTAGTGCTTCTCCCTTCACCTCATCCTTTACTCCAATCACAGCAGCCTCATGTACGGCTGGATGCCCGACAAGAATGGATTCAATTTCAGCTGGACCAATGCGTTTACCAGCTGTATTAATGACATCATCCGATCTGCCCGTGATATGGAATGCGCCATCCTCTGATTGCATCACCCAATCACCGTGCGTCCACACCCCATCAAATCGTTTAAAATAGGTGTCTTCATATCGCTTCGGATCTTTCCAAAACCCACATGTCATGCCGACCCACGGCTTTTTCACAACAAGCTCTCCTACTTCATTCAGGACGCTCTCTCCTGCCTCATTATACACATCTGCCGCCATTCCTAAGATTGCCGCATTAAAAAGGATCGGTTTGATTGGGCGAAGCAGCGTACTTCCTACAATTCCGCCAGAAACCTCTGTTCCCCCTGAGTAATTTAAGATCGGAATGTGCTTTTGACCAATTGTGTCAAAAAGCCATTGCCATGGTGCTTCATTCCACGGTTCACCTGTAGATATGATGGCTTTCACGTGCGGCAGCTTAATTTCTGAAAGGTTTTGCTGCATCGCAGATCGAACAAAAGTAGGTGAAAGTCCAAAATGGGTGACTTTTTGATCGTGGATGAATGACCAAATGTGCTGTTCATCTGGATAATCGGGGGCGCCGTCATATAAAACAATTGCAGCTCCATTGATCAAGCCGCCAAAGACGAGAAAGGGACCCATCATCCATCCCATGTCTGTGAGCCAAAACAAACGGTCTCCTTTTGCAACGTCCATACAAAGACCGGCATCAAAAGCTGCTTTTACAGGAAAACCTGCGTGTGTATGGACAGCTCCTTTGGGTGTACCGGTTGTTCCAGAAGTGTATAAGATCATAAGAGGATCTTCATTTGAAAGATAAGTCGTTTCACTCATTGGTTCTTCTTTTAACAAATCGTTGAGCTGAATATCCTCTTTATATCCAGTAGGAGAGGAAGCATGTACAATGACTGTTTGGACAGTCTTGGTTTTGTCGATTGCTTCTGCCGCACATTCACGCATGTTGATCGTCTTTCCCCGGCGCGTCACGCTCGAGCCTGTGACGACAATGGTTGCACCGGAAGCACGAATACGTACGGCTAGAGGCTCGCTTCCATAGCCGGAAAAGACTGGGCTAAAGATGACACCAATCTTTGCAAAGGCAAGCATGACAGCAGCCGTTTCCGGAAGCATCGGCATATAAATGACTGCCACATCCCCTTTTTGAATCCCCTTCTTCAAAAAACCAGCAGCGAGACGATTGACCTTTTCCTGAAGTTCGAGGAACGTCCATCTTCTCTCTTCGCCCGCTTCATTTCTCCAAATCACGGCTGGTTGATGCTGGGTTTCTTCATTCTCTGCCCATTTGTCAACAGCCGTTTCGACCACGTTGAGCCCGCCGCCTTTATACCAATTGGGCCACATGAATGAATCTTGGCCTAATGCGGCTTCATACGGCTCCTTCCACACGATTCCGACCGCCTTTTCGGCTTCTCTCCAAAACCAATCGGTGCGCTCGATACTAGCTTGATAGAACGCATCGTAAGTAGTAAAACCAAGTGAATGCATCCATTTGTAAAGACGTGTTTGTTTCATCATCTGCTTCTCAGGTATCCACGCTGGTTTTAGGTTCATCATGAGGCCGCCCCCTTTAGACCGGATAAACCGGGTGTTTTCGTCTTGTAAATGTCATTTCTTTAGAGGTATAGGCTTGTAATCTATGACAAAGCTCATCTCGCAAATGGTCAAATGGGATGACACCATCGACAATCATTTCAGAGGCAAGCTCATATATATTCATATCTTCCTGGTATTCCTTGCGTTTCTCTTGAATAAATGCTGCTCTTTCCTCAGCAGGCAGTTCGGCAATTTTATTCGCATAGACAGCATTTACAGCGGCTTCTGGCCCCATGACAGCAATTTGCGCAGATGGAAGAGCGAGACAGCAGTCCGGTTCAAAGGCTGGACCTGCCATTGCATATAAACCTGCACCGTATGCTTTACGAACAATGACGGATATTTTCGGAACTGTTGCCTCCGACATGGCGGAAATCATTTTCGCCCCGTGCCTGATAATGCCTGCTTGTTCCACTTTTGTTCCGATCATAAACCCCGGTATATCGGCAAGGAAAAGGAGTGGAATATGAAAGGCGTCACATAGCTGAATAAACTTGGCGGCTTTGTCGGCTGAATCGTGGAATAAAACGCCGCCTTTTACCCTCGGCTGGTTGGCAATAAGACCGACAGGCTGACCATTCATGCGGCCAAAGCCTGTGATCAATTCTGCGGCAAACAGTTTTTTGATTTCAAAAAATGATCCTTCATCAATGAGTAAATCAATGAGCTGATACATATCAAAAGGGGTATTCTGCCCTTTAGGGATAAGGTCCTGGAGGGTGATCTCTGATGGTTTAGGTGCGATTGCGGCTGCCCGTTTTGGTTTTTCTGTATAGTTGGCAGGCATGTAAGTTAAATAAGTGCGGGCGGTTTGAATGGCTTCTTCCTCTGTTTTTGCTAAAATATCGCCGCATCCAGAAATGCTGCAATGCATTTTTGCCCCGCCCATTTCTTCAAGTGATACTTTCTCTCCAATCACCATTTCGGCCATTCGCGGTGAGCCTAAGTACATTGAGGCATTCCCTTCGACCATGACGACGATGTCACAAAAAGCAGGAATGTAAGCACCTCCGGCTGCCGAAGGACCAAATAGTAAACAAATTTGCGGAATACGTCCAGACAGCTTCACCTGGTTATAAAAAATGCGGCCTGCGCCTCTTCTGCCTGGAAACATGGCGATTTGATCGGTGATTCTAGCACCGGCAGAGTCGACTAAATACAGCATCGGGCAGTTGAGCTTTTCGGCTGTTTCCTGGATTCTAATGATTTTTTCTACCGTTTTGACGCCCCATGATCCTGCTTTGACGGTAGAATCATTTGCCATGACGCAAACAGTCTGCCCATTCATCCGCCCCGTCCCTGTGACAACACCATCTGCTGGTAAATGTTCATTTTGACACTCGGCAAACATGGCATCCTCAATGAAAGAATCTTCATCTAATAACAATTGGAGGCGGTCACGGACGAACAATTTTCCTTTTTCTTTGTTTTTTTGATGGTATCGCTCAGCCCCGCCTTTTACAATCCGTTGTTTTTTCAGTTCATATTCTTCGATCATACCCATTCCCCTTTCTTGCTACCTGCCTCTGTATTGAGGCGTGCGTTTTTCTTGGAAAGCTTGAAGACCTTCCGTTCGATCTTCTGTATCAATGAGCCGTAGATAGGCTTCGTACTCCTTCGTCAAACCTGTATGCAAATCGTGATCAAGGCTTGATTGAATCGCTTGTTTCGCTTCTTTTAAGGCAAGCGGGCCATTTTTGATGATTTGTTTTGCAAGAGAGATGGCATCGTTCATGAGGGAATCTGCTAAAGAGATATGCTCAATCAGCCCGATTTGAATGGCTTCTTCTGCTTGTAATGATGTGCCTGTGAAAATAAGTTCTTTTGCTTTACCGAGTCCAATGAGGCGCGGAAGCCGCTGCGTCCCTCCGGCTCCTGGTATGATAGCTAGTCCTGTTTCTGGCAGGCCGAGTCTTGCTCCGGCTCGTGCGATGCGGAGATCACAAGCGAGCGCGAGCTCAAGTCCTCCGCCAAGTGCGTGTCCGTTCATCACTGCAATGACAGGTACAGGAATGGATTCAATCTCGATAAACGTTTGCTGAATCGAAAGAACAGCTCCTTTCGCTTCTGCTTCTGTCATCAATCGTCGTTCTTTTAAATCTGCTCCAGCGCAAAAGACTTTTGAACCGGCTCCTGTAATGAGCAGACAGCGAATGCTTTCATCGTGTTTGATTTCTTGAATGATTTGATTGATCTCCTCCAGCATTAGAGCAGATAGGGAATTCGCTTGTTCTGGCCTGTTTAAGGTCATGATGCCGATCTGTTCATCTTGTATCGAAAAATGGACCAATGATGTCATGTTATTCATCCTTTATGAAGTAGTCTGAGAGTGAAAAGCGCGTAAACAGTGACTAGGCAGGGTTCGATCTACTTTTGCTTCAATCCATTCTGCCGCTTTAATTAATGCAGGAAGGTGAATATTTGTCTCAATTCCTAGTTTTTGAAGCATATGCACCACATCTTCTGTCGCCACATTTCCGCTGGAACCAGGTGCATAGGGACATCCGCCAAGCCCGCCGCTGGAGGAGTCAAATATGGTAATCCCTGCTTTTAATGCCGTATAAATATTGGCAAGAGCCATCCCCTTCGTATCATGAAAATGAAGAGCGATTTTATCAGCAGGAAAACGTTCAAGTAAAATGTCTAAGCGCCTTTCTACTTGAAGCGGATGGGCTTCACCGATGGTGTCACCGAGAGATATTTCATCAATGCCATAAGAAAGCAAAATATCCGTTAACCGGAGGACTTGATCCATTGGCACTTGTTTTTCATACGGGCAGCCAAACACAGTGGAAATATACGCGCGCGTGTTTTTTCCTGCTGCTTTTAAATCAGCTGTCATTTGTTTGATGACAGGAAGTGTTTCATGGATGGATTGATTCATATTTTTCTTGTTATGTGTTTCACTCGAAGAGATAAACATAGCGCCTGTGTCAAGATTGGCTTCAAAAAAATGAGCTAAGCCTTTTTCATTGGGAATGAGTGCTGCATAGGTGATGTCGTCTTTTTTGTTAAAGGATTGGGTGAGTTCTTTGGCATCTTTTAAGGCTGGAACCCATTTAGGATGAACAAATGATGTGACTTCAATATAAGGGAGCTGGGCTGCTGCGAGCAGGTCAATCCACGTTCGCTTCTCGCCTGTGTCCAGCCAGACTGATTCATTTTGCAGTCCGTCCCGCGGGCCGACCTCCCTGATAAGCACACTCTTTGGTAATGCCATCTGGCTCCCTCCTATTCTGTCAGTTCTAGAAGAACCTCTCCTTCATCGACAAACTCTCCCTCTGCCTTATGCACTTTGCTGATGGTTCCGGTCTCTTCAGCAACGATCGGAATCTCCATTTTCATTGATTCTAAGATGGCAACCTCCTGTCCTTTTTGCACTTCATCGCCTTGTTTCACAAGAAGCTTCCATAAGTTTCCGGCCATTTGAATCGTGACAGTTTTCATGAACGGTTTCCCTCCCTTTTTTTCATGAGAAAATCGGTTGTGATGCTGCCTTGTAAGAAAGCAGAAGATCCGGCCATTTCCCTTAAAAGCGGTAAGTTGGTTTTGATCCCTTCTATTTCATATGCTTGTAATGCCTCTTTTAATCGTTCTATTGCAAGTTTTCGCGTATCACCGTAAACGATCATTTTCGCAATCATAGGATCGTAAAAAGGGGTAATGAGGCTTCCATTTGTCACACTTGACTCATGACGGATATACGGAGCTTCAGGTGTGGAGAGCCGAGTGATTGTTCCTGGTGATGGATAAAAGGTGACGGGATCTTCCGCATAAATTCTAACCTCGATGGCATGACCAATTTGATGAATATCTTCCTGATTAAAGGAAAGCGGCTCACGTGCAGCGATTTTCAGCTGCTCCTCGACAAGGTCAATGCCTGTAATTTCTTCTGTGACAGGATGCTCTACTTGTAATCTCGTGTTCATTTCTAGGAAATAAAATTGTTGATGCTGATCGACTAAACATTCAATCGTTCCTGCATTTTCATACCCAATCGCTTTAGCTGCTTTGACGGCCATCTCCCCCATTTGATGTCTCACCGATTCATCGAGACAGGCGGCTGGTGCTTCTTCAATGATTTTTTGATGTCTTCGCTGGAGTGAACAGTCGCGCTCAAATAAGTGGACCCCATGGCCGAAGGAATCAAAAAGGACCTGAATTTCAATGTGACGCGCGTTTTCAATGACCTTTTCCATATACAGCGTCCCATCGTTGAAAAAGCTTTGCGCTCTTTTTTGATTCCCTTCAAAAGCCCTGTACAGCTCATCGTCATTTTGCACGAGCTGCATGCCAATTCCTCCGCCCCCGCTTGATGCCTTGAGCATGATCGGATAACCGAGTGACTGCGCTTGACTGACCCCTTCTTCTGCATCATGCAGCGGAGCTGAAACGCCTGGTACAATGGGGATACCTGCTTGAGCCATCGTTTTTCTTGCTTCAATTTTATTCCCCATTCGCTGAATGACTTGTGCGGATGGGCCAATAAAGGCGATTCCTTCGCTGCGGCAGCGTTCCGCAAAGGCTGCATTTTCTGATAAGAGGCCATATCCTGGGTGGATGGCATCTGTATTTGTCTGTTTGGCTGCCCTAATGATTGCTTCCATGTTTAAATAGCTTTCAGATACTTTCGCGCCTCCAATCGGATAGGCGCTGTCTGCTTCTTGCACATGAAGTGCATGCTGATCTGCTTCTGAATAAACGGCGACGGTGTAGATCCCGAGCCTTTTACACGTTCGAATAATTCGCCGGGCAATTTCGCCTCGATTTGCAATCAGTACTTTTTGAAACATTGCTGCCTTCACTCCTTTATTAGATCAAGCGCCTGCTTTTTCAGACGAAATTTTTGAATCTTCCCTGATGCAGTCATTGGATACTCGTCAGTGATGAAAAAATATTTAGGAATTTTGTAGCGTGCCATTTGCGACTGACAATAGCTGGTGAGTGTCTCAATTGTCACCGCCCTGCCTTGCTTGAGCCGAATGAATGCGGCGGCTTCTTCTCCATACGTCTCGTCAGGTATACCAACGACCTGTGCATCAAGAATATCCGGATGAGTATAAAGAACATCCTCAATCTCTTTTGGGTAAACATTCTCCCCGCCTCTAATGATCATATCTTTCAGCCGTCCTGTGATTTTCACATAGCCGTCCTCATCCATCTCTGCTAAATCACCCGTATGAAGCCAGCCGTCCTGATCAATCACTTCATCTGTGGCTTCTTCATTTTTATAGTAGCCTTTCATCACATGATAACCTCTTGTACACAGCTCGCCTTGTTCTCCTCTTGGTACTTCCTCCGATGTGCCTGGAACGGTGATTTTCACTTCGATGTGAGGAAGCGCCCGGCCGACCGTTTGAACCCGTCTTTCAAATGAATCATCCGTTCTTGTTTGGGTAATGACAGGAGAGCTTTCGGTCTGTCCGTAGGCAATCGTGAGCTCCTTCAATCCCATTTGTTCAATGACGGCTTTCATCACATGGGATGGGCAAAGAGATCCTGCCATAATGCCCGTTCGTAATGTGGACAGATCGTATTGGTGAAAATTCGGATGGTCGAGCTCTGCAATGAACATTGTCGGGACGCCGTGAAGGACGGTGCACTTTTCTTTTTCCACTGTTTGAAGAACTCTCTCTGGATGGAAGGATTCAATTGGAATGATCGTTCCTCCTTTTGTGAGACAAGCAAGCACGCCAAGAACGGATCCAAAGCAATGAAAGAAAGGAACAGGGATACACATTCGATCCTTTTGGGTAAGCTTCATACAATCTGCGATTTGGCTGGCATTGCAGACAATGTTTGTATGGCTGAGCATGACTCCTTTTGGATAGCCGGTTGTGCCTGAAGTATATTGCATATTAATGACATCATCAGGTGCAAGTTCATCCATTCGTTTCTCCCACTCATGATCCTCTGTTCTTTTAGCAGCTGCGTGAATACTGTTCCAGCTGCGCATGCCCTTTGGCGTGTGCTCACCTATATAGACGACACTTTTTAAATAAGGAAAAGATGAGGATGTGATCTCTCCTTGATGAGCGTTTTGAAGCTCCGGTATGAGTTCTTCAAGCATTTTGACATAGGATGTCTCTTTAAACCCGTCTACGATAAACAGCATGCTGCTATCAGAGTGCTTGAGTAAATAAGCGAGTTCTTGTGATTGAAAGTTTGTATTCACGGTGACGAGAACGGCTCCAATCGACGCGCAGGCGAATTGCAGCATGAGCCATTCGGGTACATTGGGCGCCATGATGGCGATATGATCGCCTTTTTGAACACCTAATGCCATAAGACCTTTCCCGGTTTCCTTGACTTCTCGATAAAACGCTTCATATGAAAAACGTAAGGAACGTTCTGGATACACAATGGCTTCATGTGCTGGATGCTGCTCCATTTTCCCTTTTAATAAGGAACCGATCGTTTGTGGATGAATCGACATCATGGCTTTCCTCCTCCATTGATGGTAAGCGTTTTCATTATCGGATTACGCTAACAGTTGTCTTGCGATGACTAGACGCTGAATTTCAGAGGTCCCTTCTCCAATTTCCATTAGCTTCGCATCTCTCACAAGCCGTTCTACACCACATTCTTTCATGTAGCCTGTTCCCCCGTGAATTTGAACAGCATCAAGACTTGCTTTTGTCGCCATTTCAGAAGCGAAAAGTTTGGCATAGGCAGCTTCTTTTGTAAACGGCTTGCCGTGATCTTTCAGCCAAGCGGCTTTCCAAACCATTTGTCTGGCGAGCTCTATTTGCATCGCCATATCTGCCAGCTTAAACTGAATCGCTTGGAAGGAAGAAAGGGTCTGCCCAAATTGCTTTCTTTCTTTTGCATGCGAGAGCGAAGCATCTAGTGCAGCTTGTGCGATACCAACTGATAATGCAGCAATTGAAATGCGTCCCCCATCTAATGTATATAAAAATTGCTTAAAGCCTTTCGCTGGGTCTCCTAAAATATTCTGGGCGGGTACACGTACACTGTCTAAAATGATTTCTGCTGTATCTGATCCGCGCACACCCATTTTGTCATATGGATTTGTAATGGACAGCCCTTTTTGCCCTTTCTCCACAATGAAGGCGGAGATGATTGGGCGGCCGTTTTCATCATAATCCGAGACAGCAGTGACGATAATGGTTCTGGCAAAATTGGCGTTTGTGATCCAGCATTTCTCCCCGCTGATGACATATTCTTGTCCGTCTTTGACCGCTTTTGTTTTTGTCCCTTTTGCATCTGACCCTGCATTTGGTTCTGTTAATCCAAAGGAACCGAGTGCTGTTCCAGATGCCAGCGGGACAAGGTGGTCCATCTTTTGTTCCTCTGTACCGAAATAATAAAGCGGGCTTGCGCCTAAGGAAACGGCTGCAGCATAGCTAAGACCTGTACTACCGCACTGTTTGCCGATTTCTTCTACAGCCAGTGCATATGATATCGTATCTCCACCTGAGCCTCCGTATTTCTCTGGAAAGGGGATGCCCATAAAGCCGAGCTCCCCCATTTTTTGAAACGTTTTGACTGGGAATACGGCCTGTTCATCAATGGTTTGAGCGAGTGGTGCAATTTCTGCTTTGGCGAAATCTTTGACCATCTGGCGGATCATTTGTTGTTCTTTCGTTAATTCAAAATCCATCTTGTTTCCCCCTTTGGCTCTTTTCTATCATATTTATTAATCAAGCAGCTGCTTCATGCCAAGCTTGATTGAATTCAGAAAATTAAAACAAAAATAATAGAAAAAAAGCATGATTGAAGAAAAATCCTCATTCATGCTTTTTTTCTATTATTTCACTATTTTTGTAGAAGGCTTGCTTTCGTGATGAAGACGATTAAGAGCCGTAATCTTGTAAGTATCCATTTTCTTTTGATTGACTGGGAGGTCTTTGATCGTTGTTATGGCGCCTTTTTCTTTTCTGACTGTTTGCAGTAATTCATATGTTCCTTTATTTGTTAATCGATAGACTGCATAATAGGATACGGTAGAATGATCATTTTTGATTTGTAAAGCCGCACCATCCGCTGTCTTTTTCACAGATTGAATGATTGGTTTTTTAGGTGCTTTCTGATGAAGCCAAGGCATTTCTGGAATGAGAGCTGGTTTGCGGTAAGACTCTTCTATCAATCGATCCTTTACATTCAAAGGGTTGCGATTGAGATCCTTCAGGCTGAAATGCATGCTTCCCTGCACGAGCTGTGTCTGCCTGTTCAGCTCAATCTGCCTAAAATATTCTTCCGGGTCAGACCAAGCAGGGTCACTGTTTTGATTAATTTTATATGCCGCCTGACCAATGTACAGGTGAACCGGCTCCCCTTTCACCTCATTTGACCACCATTTCGTCAGCACATCATAATCGGCAGCTTGAAAGCCGATGCTCCAGTAAATTTGCGGAGTAACATAATCAATATCGTGCTGCTGAATCCACTCTCTTGTATCAGCATACAAATCATCGTAGTTGGTCATTCCTGCTGTGGTGTTTGAACCAGTCGGATCATCTTTTATGTTGCGCCATACACCGAATGGACTAATACCAAATTTCACATAAGGTTTTTCTTTCTTAATGGTGTCATTGATTTGCTTCACCAGCTGGTTCACATTATCTCTTCGCCAATCTTCTATATGTGTAAATGCTTTTTTTCCATATGTTTCATACGTTTCTTGATCTGGAAACGGGACACCAGCTATTTTATTAGGGTAAAAATAATCATCCATATGCACCGCATCAATATCGTAGTTTTTCACAACTTCTTCTATGCCGCCTACAATGAAGTCCTGAGCCTCAGGAATGCCTGGGTTGTAATAAAGCTGATTACCATATGCAATCGTCCAATCAGGATGCTCTCTTGCAGGGTGATCGGCAGACAAACGGCTGAGATCAGTATGATTCATTGTGATTCGGTAAGGATTAAACCAAGCGTGAAATTCAAGGCCGCGTTTATGAGCTTCTTTGATCATAAACTCAAGCGGATCATACCCAGGATCTTTCCCTTGTGTTCCAGTCAAATATTCTGACCACGGCCCGTATGCTGAAGGATAAAAGGCATCTGCTGTTGGTTTAATTTGCATAATGACGGCATTCATATTCATCGCTTTGATCTCATCTAACAAACGAATGAACTCTTGTTTCTGCTCTGCTACGGGCAGCCCCTTCTTTGAGGGCCAATCTAAGTTATAAACCGATGCAATCCATACCGCGCGCATCTCTCTTGTGCTCTCAAGCTTTCCTTTTGGCACTGGGCGAGCAGCTAGACTGCTAGAAGGAATCAATAAAAATACAAACATCAACATCAGTGTTAAAACTGTCATACTGATCTTTTTCAGCATGTTTTGCATCACCTCACCTTAAGTTTATTCCGCTTTTTGTGATGGAATGCCAGCAGATGGTGTAAGCAGAATGTTTTTCATTTCATTGAGCTGAGCTTCAGGGACTTTGCAGGCTTCAATTAAATACTGCTCTGCACTCCCGTATGTCTCCAGCATTTCGTGCAGCACATCTTCAAGATAATCTTGCTGCACACCGACAAGCGGCTGAATTTGTTCTTTTGACACCCGGTATAAACTCATCAATCGGACAAATCGTTCCTGCCTTCTGACGAGCATTTGCACGCCTTCATTGGAACGCATATATTCACTTAAAACGACAGCCAGCGGTACACCTGCTGTTAACTGAATCAGGGCAGATAAAAAACCTGTACGGTCCTTGCCACTCGTGCAGTGAAGCATCAGCGGGTAATGGCTTTGATCTGAAAGCAGTGTGAACAGCTGCCGAATCTCTTCTTTACGCTCTGTCAGCATGCTTTGATATAACTCTTTCATGATCGGTGTAAATGAGAGAGACTTCCCTTCTGTTACCAGCATACGAAACATGGTCCATTTACTCGGCATCTTACTGTCAGGCTGCATCGGAATATGAACGATTTTGTCGTGTTCCTTGATCTTTGCTGGATGTGATTTACGTTCTGAGGCTGTACGGAGGTCGCAAACGGTTTGAATCCCAAGTGCTGAGAATATCTCGATGTCTTGTTTCGTCAAACGGGATAAATCTGCGGATCGATAAATCATTCCCTTTTTGATCACCATCCCATCTGTTGTTTGAAGTCCCCCTACTTCTCTAAAATTCGCAAGCTTTGAAAATGGGTTGTTTGATTGATTCATAGAAGTGAAAGTCCTTTCTAGTTTCTTTTTTCTATCATACGCTTTTATATCAAAGGAGAAAAGAGAATCAATTGGCCTAATCCCAGTAAGAGAATTTATTGGTATAATGGAAAAAGGACATTCGGATTGATTGGAGATATGAAGTATGATAAAAACAAAACGGATTCAGCAAATCAAAGAGTATGTGTTTGACCGGGAATCTGCCTCACTTGATGAGCTTGTGGCGCATTTTGGTGTCTCAAAAAACACGATACGCCGAGATGTACAGGCATTGGTCGAGTCTGGCGTGCTCAAAAAAGTGTATGGCGGAGTGGCTGTGAACCATTCAACGTTAGTGGTGTATCAGGAGCGAAAGACCCGTCAGCTCAGTAAAAAGCAATTGATCGGTCAGACGGCTGCCGCTTTTGTGGAAAACGGGGATATGATTTTTATTGATTCTGGTACGACAACGCTTGAGATGCTCCCCTATTTGACTGAGAAACAGGTGACCATTGTGACCAATAATGTGGATTTCATTACACAGGCGATGCCTTATGAAAATCTCACCATCTTTTCCACTGGCGGGATGCTTGAAAGAAAAACGAATTCTTTCGTTGGCTATCAAAGTGTTGAGCGCTTAAAAGCTTACAATGTCAATAAAGCCTTTATCGCATCAACTGGTTTATCCATTGATCACGGCGTCACGAATTCGTCTCCGCTTGAAACCGATATTAAAAAGACGCTTGTTCAAAAAAGTGCCAAAACCTTTTTATTAGTGGATGATAGCAAATTCGATCATTACGCATTGACCACGTTTTGTGATTTGCACGAGATTGATATCGTCGTGACCAATCAGGAGCCAAATGAAGATTATCTTCAATATGGAAAAGAGCATGATGTACGGTTTGTCACACCTTCATCGAATGAATAGATGGACAAAAAAACGGCTCAGGAATTTGAGCCGTTTTTTGATTCATTGATTTCAAGCTGCATGATCATACGGAATAAAAATCGATACACGGCCGAGATGACGTCAATGAAAGCCGTATCTTCGTGGATATCCTCAAGCTCAAGAAGCTGCAAATTCACATCAAATAAGCCATCTTGTCCATTAAATTGAAGCTGAGCACCATTTAATGGCGATAGCATGTCCTTTAGAATATTCGTGTCTTTTTTAGGACGTTTTAAACCGAATAGGACGGTATACGTTTGAAACACTTCATCCCATTCAATGGCCAAGCCATCCACTTTCACGACATCAAACCACTTGGATTCGATATAAATGAATTCTTTTTGATGTTTTTTCACATATGTAAGCGGTGTGTTTAGAAATGAGGCGTTTTCTGTTTGAATCATGTTCTCTGATTCCTTGTCTACACGCTCTATATATACATCGCCAAAACGGGCTTCTTCTTTTATTCTCGCCCCTTCTAATGTCCAATTGCGGCGCGCCGCTTCATCATATTCAAAGTCGGTCAGCGCCTGTCCTTCTTTTAGTAAGTCTTGTAAGCGATTTTGCAGTGACATGGCTATGTCTCCTTTCTTCTCCTTCATGTGTGTTTATTATTTTAGCATAACTCATGAAAAGAAAGATATGTCCGAGCATATGATGGTATGATAGTGTCAAAAGAAACATCTCGGAGGGGTACGTTTTGCTCACAATGACACTGGCAGAAAAAATCGTAGACGAGGTTAAAAAGGTGCTGACTGAGGAAATCATCATCGCACAAACAAACGGCACCATCATTGCAGCAACAGATCCAGCGCGCGTTGGACAATTTCATGAAGGAGCGTATCTGACATCTTTTGAAGGACAGAAACGAATTCTCACAAAGGATGACCAGCAGCACATGAAAGGCGTCAAAGCTGGCATCAATCTGCCTATTTATTTTAAGCAAGAGGTCATCGGGGTCATTGGAATGACAGGAGATCCTGTACATGTGTCTCCTTTTGGCGAAATATTAAGAAAAATGACCGAGCTGCTTATTCATGAACATGAATTTTTTCAAGAAACTGAAACGGATGAACGTCAGCTCGAAGCGTTTGTATTCGACTGGCTTCATCTGCCAGAGACAGCGATTGATCTCACTGAAAAAGCGTCGCGGCTTCAGCTTGATATCAATAAGGAGCGCGCAGTTGTTCTGATCGATTGTCAGGATGAATCGTTTATGAAGCAGAATCAATACAAAGAATTGAAGGAAACGCTGCATCTCACTATGCAGGAGATCATCGTCCGCTGGGGGCATGCCCGTTTTTTGCTCATGCTGCAAACAACAGCAGATGATCGTAAAGCCTTGCAGCAGCGCCTGTTTCACATCCATGCCTCCCTTACGGCGCGGAGCTCTCCCGGGGTTTTGATTGGAGCAGGGAAACCAGCAGCTGCTCATTTGATGAAGCAATCCTTTCAACAAGCCTTTCGAGCATTAAAAATGGCACATGCTGATACACCGATTGTATTTGATGAAGATTTAACGCTTGAACTTTTTATGGAGGAAGTGAGTCAGGAAACAAAAGAAGTGTTTCTTGATCGAACAATCGCCCCTCTTCTCCCCTATCCTGAATTAGTGAAAACATTGCGGGTGCTTATGACATCAGATTGCTCATTGAAATATACAGCAGAAGCGATGCATGTCCATATCAATACACTGCATTACAGGCTAAAACGAATCCAAGATTTAACGACACTTGATCCAAAGCGCATGCAAGATGCAATGCTCTTTTATTTAGCTTTCATGTTATTAGATCATGATCCAAAAAAACGAAGCGAACAGCCCGATATTTTGTAGAATCGTCCATAGGCATGAGGCGATTCTTTTTTTATACTGAAAGAAACGATACGTCTCATCAATAGGAGTTGAATGCGTATGTTACATTCTGAATTTTTAAATCAATTAAAAAAGATTGTCGGTGCTTCTTACATGCAGGACAGTAAAGCCGATCGGCTTGCCTACTCTTATGATGCAACACCAAATTTTCAGCATATGCCAGATGTCATCGTAAGCCCGCATACGGCTGAGGAAATCCAGCAAATTGTCCGGCTCTGCTCCTCATATAACATTCCGATCGTGCCAAGAGGATCAGGAACGAACCTTTGTGCAGGCACATGTCCCACTCAAGGCGGACTTGTGATGCTGTTTACAAGAATGAACCAATTAATAGAAATAGATGAAGAAAACCTGACAGCAACGGTGCAGCCTGGTTTGATCACACAGGAACTCATTCGCCAAGTAGAGGCGAAAGGCCTCTTCTATCCACCTGATCCAAGCTCTATGAAAATCTCTACATTAGGCGGAAATATTAATGAAAATTCAGGTGGTCTCCGGGGATTAAAGTATGGAGTGACGAGAGATTATGTACTTGGACTTGAAGTCGTTCTGCCAAACGGTGATATCATCAAAACAGGCGGCAAGCTTGCAAAAGACGTGGCTGGGTATGATATGACCCGTTTGTTCGTAGGTTCAGAAGGAACGCTCGGGATTGTCACTGAAGCCACGCTGAAGCTTTTGCCGCTTCCAGAAACAAAACAAACGATGCTTTGCTTATATGAAAGTTTAGAGGAAGCCGCCGCTTCAGTGTCGGCGATTATTGCAGAGCGTATCATCCCCGCCACATTAGAATTTATGGATCAGCCGACTTTGGAAGTCGTTGAAGACTTTGCAAAAATCGGTTTGCCGACTGACGTTCAAGCGGTGCTGTTAATCGAACAAGACGGCCATCCTGAGGCGGTTACCTGTGATATGCAGCGCATCGCAAAAGTGTGCCAGCAGCACGGTGCAAAAGAAGTGAATATCGCACATTCTGAAGAAGAGGCCAATGCCCTTTTAACAGCGAGACGATCTGCTTTATCAGCTCTCGCCCGGTTAAGTCCGACGACCATTTTAGAAGATGCCACAGTCCCCCGGTCTGAAATTGCCAGCATGGTGCGGGCGATCGAAGACATTGCGAGAGCGTACGATGTGAAAATCTGTACGTTTGGTCATGCAGGTGATGGGAATTTACACCCTACTTGTGCAACGGATGCAAGAAATGAAGAAGAAATGAAGCGGGTAGAGGAAGCCTTTCAGGCCATTTTTGAAAAAGCAGTCTCACTTGGCGGCACCATTACGGGTGAACATGGCGTGGGTCTTATGAAAGCCCCTTACTTAGAACTAAAGGTTAAAAAAGAAGGCATTGTGGCAATGAGAGCGATCAAACAAGCGCTTGACCCGGAAAATATCATGAACCCTGATAAAGTGTTTGGAAAAGCCGCAAGAAAGCGGGTGGTGCTCTCATGAGTTCCTCTAAACAAACAGAGATTCAGCAAACATTTCAGCAGCAAATGGACGAAAAAGAGCTGCTCAATTGCATGCGCTGCGGCTTCTGCCTTCCTTCCTGCCCTACTTATATTGAATCTGGTCAGCAAGAAACACACTCTCCCCGCGGCCGAATTGCTTTAATGAAGGCGGTGAGAGACGGTGTCATGGAACCAGATGAAGATGTCGAGCATTCACTGAATCTTTGTCTTGGCTGCCGTGCATGTGAACCGGTCTGCCCTTCCGGCGTCAAATATGGAAGGTTACTTGAGGATGCAAGAGACATCATTCAGCAGCACAAAAAACAATCCATCCCTGTCAAACTTGTAAGACGTGTAGTGTTTAAAGGTCTCTTTCCTTCACAAAGCCGAATGCGGAAAGCGGCAGGACTTCTTCGATTTTATCAAACATCTGGTCTGCAAACGGCTGCCCGCAAAACTGGCATGCTGAAGGTGCTTCCACCGCACTTACGCCTGATGGAACAGGCGCTTCCAAAGGTGCCGCGTCAACAGAAAAGCCGTTTGACGGAATACAAAGCCGCCGGCCCAGCGAGAAAACGGGTCGCCTTTTTTACTGGCTGTTTAATGGACACCGTTTTTTCCAGCACAAACGAAGCGACCATCCAGCTTTTGCAGCTGGCAGGCTGTGACGTCATCGTCCCTCCTATTCAGACGTGCTGCGGAGCGCTCCATGGCCATAGCGGTGAAAAAGAACAAGCGAAACAGTTAGCAAAGCGGAATATTGAAGCTTTTGAAGAGATAGATGCGGATGCCATTGTCATGAATGCGGGCGGTTGTGGCGCTTTTTTAAGTGATTACGATCATTTGCTTTGCGATGATCCGGATTTTCAAAAGCGAAGTGAAGACTTCTCAAAGAAAATCACGGATATATCAGACATTTTAGTGGAGCTGGAATTTCACCGCCGCATGCCGCTTGCTTTGCCAGAGCAAGTCATCACCTATCAAGATTCTTGTCATTTGCGGAACGGAATGGGTGTACAGCATACGCCAAGGGTGCTGATGAAGGCCATTCAGGGTGTATCATTTAAAGAAATGAAGGATGCGGGCCGGTGCTGCGGCTCAGCTGGTATTTACAACATTTTGCAGCCAAAGATGTCGATGCAAATTTTAGATCATAAAATGACAGAAGCCAGCCAAACAAAGGCGGCTGCCATCGTTACATCTAATCCAGGCTGTCAGCTGCAAATGGCAGCAGGCATCAAACGCTCAGGGCACTCGCCGAGCATGCGCGCGGTCCATTTAGCTGATTTATTATTAGAAGCCGTTCTATATGGAAAAAAAGCGTCCAGCCCATCAAGCTGAACGCTTTTTTTCATGCATATCTTTAGACAATTGGTTAGATAATAGAGGCAAATCGCCGAAGGAGCTGGTTCAAATGCTGAAGAAAAACAAACAACAAAAGGACCCAAATTCAGTATTTGAAGCATTGTCACGTTCTGCTGATTTTACAAATGAGCTGTCTCGAAATGGAGATTTTCTGTATAGGACTTCCTTTTTTCGTTCATTGATTAATGGACATCTTCTACATGAACAAATTCTCCCCTCCCTCAAACAAATGCATCTGACACCCACTCTTGAAGAGCTGAAAGAACGAATTCCCATTGAGCAGGCTGTCATCACGAGCGATCTTCAAAAAGTGGAAGAAGCCCTTCACCGGGGCAGCATTGCCATTAGACTTGAGACAGACTGGGGCAAAACGCTTCTTTTGCCGATTGAAGAAAAGAAAGGCAGACAAGTAGGTCCGCCTGAGATTGAATTTGGGATTATTAGTGCACAGGAAGCATTTGTAGAGTCTTTAGATACCAATTTAAATTTAGTCAGGCGGCGGCTGCCAACGCCTAACCTGAAAGTTGAGGAAAAGACGGTTGGTACGCTGTCTCAAACAAAAGTAGCCGTGTTATATATTGAAGAAATCGCCAACCCGGAAAACATCGAAACGGTTCTTCAGCGAATTGAGGACGTTAATTATGATCAGATTTTAGATGCGAATTACCTTGCTCAAATGCTTTATGATGTGTCCAATACGATCTTTCCGTTGTTTTTGAATACAGAAAGACCCGACCGCGTGTCTTCAGGTTTATCGGAAGGGAAAATTGCCATATTAGTGGATGGTTCGCCTCATGTCTTGCTTGCCCCGACTATTTTACTTGAGTATTTTTCCACTATGGAAGACTATAATATGTCATGGATTGCGGCTTCTTGCTTTAGGCTGTTACGCATATTTGCTGTGATATTTTCCATTTTTGCGACACCTTTATATGTAGCCGTTTTAACCTTTCATTATGAGCTGATCCCAAAGGATTTATTAGAAACCATTGTGTCCTCGCGCTATCTTGTGCCATTTCCTCCGATCATTGAGGCACTATTTTTAGAGATTTCGATTGAATTACTAAGAGAGGCTGGATCCAGGCTTCCGACAAAGGTAGGACAAACACTCGGGATTGTTGGCGGGATCGTCATTGGACAGGCGGCGGTGGCAGCGGGCTTAACAAGTAATATCCTGCTGATTATTGTGGCATTGTCTGCTCTAGCTTCCTTTGTCACCCCGATCTATAAAATGGGAAATGCCATCCGGCTTTTGAGGTTCCCTTTTCTATTTGCAGCACAGGTTTGGGGAGCCTTAGGAATTTCACTGATGGGCGCTTTTCTGATCACCCATTTGATGAAATTAACCTCTATTGGGCAGCCATACCTTGAACCCATTTATCCACCTCGTCTAGCTGATTTAAAGAGCAGTTTGATTCGCCCTCAGCTTCGCTTTTTGAATAAAAGGCCTGATAATTTACGCGGACAAAATAAAACCATTCACCAGCCAAAGCCTAAGCAAGGCCGGAAGGGGAAAAATGATTTTTATGAATAAGGAAGTGAAGGCATGAGCTCTTCTTCTGTCAAAGAGAAATTTCAAGTATCCCCTTTTTTTGTGTTTTTTCTCATTAATGCCAATCAAGTAGGTGTCGGCATTTTAAACTTTCAAACGAACCTTGTCCGTTCCATGAATAATGACGGATGGATCGCCATTCTAATTTCTGGCATCAGTGTCAATGTGATGATCTTTCTAATTTACTTGATGTTTAAAAAGGCTCCTTCGGATGAATTTGTTCATATTACAAAATTCGTATTTGGTAAATGGATTGGGCAATTATTCAATATTCTCTACATCTTATACTTTTCATGTTTGTCGCTTACTGTCCTCGTCCATTATATGGATGTAATCCATGTGTGGCTGTTTAAAGAAATTCCGGGTTTTTTGTTTGCTGCTGTACTGCTTGTGCTAGTGTATTACATTCATACCGGCGGCTTTAGAACCATTGCAGGATGGGCGTTTTTTAGCATTATACTTACATATTGGATGACGTTTATTTGCTTTTACGTCATGAAATATAGTCACATTCGCTTTATGTTTCCAATGTTTGATCATACATTCTCGCAGCTGGTAATGGGTGTCAAAGATGCCTCCTTACCCATGTTTGGTTTTGGAACGCTGCTTGTCTATTATCCCTTTATTAAAAAAGCACAAACGTCACAAAAATTTGCCCACATGGGAGCATTATTCACGACATGCTTAAATTTACTTGTCTTTCTCGTATCCATTGCGTATTATTCGAGTGCTCAGCTTAAATTAACAAAATGGCCAACATTGACGTTAACAAGCATTGTGAAACTTCCCTTCATTCAGCGCTTTGAATTTATTGAAGTGTCTCTTTGGCTGCTTCTTATTATTCCAAATATCGCGATTCCATTATGGGCTGCGAGCCGAATGGCGAAACAAGTATTTCATACAAGCCAGCGCGTCAATTTAATCGGTCTCAGCATTCTCATTCTGATCATGTTTTCGTTTTTTGCCGGTGCAACTTCTTTTGAAACCTTTAATCAATGGGTGGAATATAGCGGATTCATTCTGATCTATGGATTGATTGTCTGTATGGTCATTGGACTGATTCTGAAAAAAAGGTGGGTGAAAAAACGAACATGAAACAGTATGTACTCATAGGTCTCATGTTGTTTAGTCTTTTGTTAACTAGCTGTGCACAGCCCCGGCTATTAGATGAATTAAATATCTCTCAGGCGGCAGGATTTGATTTAATGGAAGATGGCGAAATGAAGGGCTTTTTTGTCTTTCCCGTCTTTAAAAGTGAAGAGCAAGGCAGCTATCAAATATTAAGTGCAAAGTCAAACACGATTAGTAATATCCAATTTCTCGTGTCAGAAAAATCGCCTTTTCCGGTGGTTATGGGCCAGGTGCTCGTTATTTTAGTCAGTGAAAAGTTAGCAAAAGAAGTCGGCATGATCGATTTAATGAATTACATTTATCGTGATCCTATTATTGGTTCACGCCAAGTGTTTGCGATTGTTGGCGGAGAAGTCGAAGAATTATTATACACAAAAATGAATCAAACGAACTTAAATATAGGTGTATATCTCTCTGATCTGTTAGCGCAAAATATGCGAAATGGCAATGAGCCAGTCACAAATCAGCATATTTTTATGAATCAGATGATGGCAAAAGGGGTCGATGCTTATCTCCCTTACATTGAAAGAACAAGCAATGCCATCAAGGTCTCGGGCGTTGCTCTATTTGATCAAGAAAAAATGGTGGGTCATATTCCAGGAGAAGACACGTTCACATTTAAAGCGATGATTGAAAATCATAAAAATGGCATCTATGAGTTTCAATTGCATGATCGAGCGAAGACTCATGTTGTCATTGAAAATATCAAATCACATGTGTCTTACCAGATCAAACCGACGAAAAACCTAACAAAAAAGCCTCATATCACGATTGATATCAAACTAAAAGGCGAATTAAAAGAATTCATGAAGTCCAAAAAAATTGATAAACCGAATATATTGGACCAAGTCGAAAAAGAAGTTGAAAAACGTATCACTCAGCAAGGAGAAGATCTTGTACAGTCCTTTAAAAAGCAAAACATAGACCCGCTTGGACTGGGCCTTAGATATAGATCAAAAGACAAGGCAATGACACCAGAAAAATGGCAAGACATTTATCCTGATGCGGATGTAAAAGTGAAATGCCGCATGAAAATTGTTCAAACGGGAGTCAGCCAATAAAAAGGCTTAATCAAATATGTCTTGTTTGTTCTCCAAGATATTGGACAATTTCATTTTCACTCGTGGAACCTGATCTTTTTGATTAACATCATGTAAAATCTTCTCTACTTCATTTTTATCAGTTTTAAGGATTTTAGGTGAAAATTGTTCCACTAGGGCCGGTCTATTTCCTGCACAGTTTGCCATTGTATCTAGTGCAATTAAGCTGAAAGGCCTTCCTTTGTTTAGCCAAGATTTCATTCTTTCCCAGGTTGGACAGCTGACGGCTGCCAGCCTTCCCCACTGATCGTGAAAATGGGTACAATTTGACTTCATCCAATCCAATATTTTGTGAGAACGGAAACGGTGCAGGCAAATAAAAGCCTCTAACGGCAATTCTTTTTCACTGATCGATTTCATTTTTTTCAATATATGGTGTAATCCCTCATCTTCTGGCAAACAGCTGGCTGCTGCCCACGAAAGCGGATAAAGGAATTCTTCGTCCGCCTGATCCAAAAGTTCCCTTACCCATTCAGCGGCAACTGTACCTAGAACATCAGCTGCGATTTCTAACATTCGTGATTTCACTTCGGCATGCTCCGTTTCATAAAACCTACTATGAACAGAATCCAAGATTTTTTGGCGGTCGTGCTGTTTCAGCGCATCGATGACATCATCCTCAAGAAACCATCTAGTAATTGAAAAGTCTATTAAAGACGCCAAATCATGCCTAACGACGTGTAATGTTGGTGCTTTCTCACTTTTGGTGACGATGACGTCCTTCTCTGATTGGAAAGCCTGTCCGTCCTCTCCATAAAAATAATCGTGCAGTAAAAATTGGTTAGGAGAATGGAGAATGGAGAACGGCTAAGTGATAAGGCTGTTTCGGTTCATCAGACGCTTCTACAACATTCATTTCGTTTTTTTGACAGGCGTCACATAAAGTAGTTGTCCCCACCATTTTCACTTTTACTGCTAATGATTGTCATTCGAGAAAGAGCGGGAACCATTTGAGCATAAGTTAATATAAAGATTATTCTTTCTACATTGATCCATGTTGAATCAATTGAAAAAATGACAATATTCTAATCTTCATCCTTTACATCAGGGTCTTCCGGAATCGGTTCATTTAAGATCTCTTGGACGAGCTCTTTATATTGTTCGAGCTGCTTTAAATGCGTTTGAAACTGCCCTTGATAAATAAGATAAGATTCCCCGTCAAATACGTAACGGATCTTTTTTTGCTGGATTAATTTTTTAATATACGCTTCTGATACTTCCAAGTATTCAGCTGTTTCTGCAATTGTTAAATACATGTTTGTGCACCACCCGTTCGTTTCATCTAGCAAATTATATCATGTTCTGCTGAAAAAACGGATGCAGCCTATTCTTTTATGGTGACTATTTTTCACATAGCAAGTAGATCGTCTAAATGCCGGCAAATATGGTATGATAAAATCTGCTAGACGAGAGCTTTTTAACATAGACTTGATGAAAAAGGCAGGTTCAGTGGTGTCTGTATGAGCCGCAAGCCATCCTGGCATATATAGAAAGCATACTCATGAGAAAAGCAAAACAAGCATAGGCTCTTATAAGGATGCTTGAAGAAAAATCGTATTTAAAGGCAGAGTGAAATGAATGGGAACCTTTTTTAATGAAATTTTAACCTGGCTGACAAGCCTTGGTTATGTAGGTGTAGCACTAGGGCTGATGATTGAAATCATTCCGAGTGAAATTGTACTTGCCTATGGCGGATATATGGTGTCAACAGGCACAATTGGTTTTGTAGGAGCTGTGATTGCCGGCGTCATCGGTGGTACGCTCGCCCAGTGTTTTATTTACTGGATCGGTCTGTACGGCGGAAGACCTTTTTTAACAAAGTATGGAAAGTATTTGTTCATCCATGAACATCATATCGCGACTGCAGAGCGCTGGTTTGACCGGTATGGAACCGGTGTAGTTTTTACCGCCCGCTTTATCCCTGTTGTCCGTCATGCCATCTCGATTCCAGCGGGTATTGCCAAGATGCCTTTTTTGAAATTCGTTTTCTTGACAGGATTAGCTGCCATCCCTTGGTCTATCTTATTTATCTATCTTGGCATGCAGCTTGGGACAAAATGGGATCATATTCAAAGTGTTGCTCATGCTTATACAACCCCTATTATGGTCATTGCCATTGTCCTGATTGTTCTCTACTTTGTACTCAAAAAAATTCGGACGAATCGAAAACGGACAATCTAACCAAAACGCCTTTCACTGATCTGGTGAAAGGCGTTTTTTTATGAGTGTGCTGATTGTTTTTCCATATATCGGGATAGCTCTATTATCATTGCACCCATTCTCTCAAGTGACGGGGCAAGAATTCGGTCTATTCCCTCTTCTTTTAAAGCTTCAGCAGTGACTTTCCCGACTGCTACTGCAAGCACGTGCTGCTCGAATAATGCTTGCAATTCTTCTTTTCTTCCCCATTCTGCAGCTAGTTTGAAAAAGGCGTGAACTTGGACAGCGGTTGTAAAACAAACGGCATGTACTTGTCCATCTTTCATTTCTTTCAGCAGCGTTTCAGCTGCCTCTGGTTCAGGAGGTGTGTGCTGATATGGTAAAAGCGGCAAAACATCTGCCCCTTTTTCATGTAAAAACTGAATGAGAGCTGGTGCATTTTCACCATGAAGCTGCACCATCACACGTTTGCCTTGAAATTCCTTGTCTTCAAGCTTTGAAATCAAGTCACGAACTGTACCGTCTTCATCAGAGAGCTCAGGCTGAATTCCGCGTTTTTTCAAAGCAGCAAAGGTTTTGTACCCTCTTGAAGCAATATGGGCATTTGATAGAATGTTCATAAATTCTTTACCAAGCTGCAGCTCTTCTGCACTCTCAATCAATGTATCTGTACCGATGCTTGTTGTCAAGATCACCCAGTCGGCCCCTTGTTTCACAAAGGTTTCTATGCCTGGCTTTAATTCCTCTTTGGCTAAAAATACGGTTCCTTGAAGAGAACGAATAACGGCTTGTCCCCCTTGCTTTTCGACAAGTGTACGCATTTCTTCTATTTTTCTCGTTCCACAAATGGCAATCGTTTTTCCAGATAAGCCCTTCCTCATTTTATCCCTCTTTTTCTATCACATTTGATATGTATTAAATATAGATTTATTTGGAAGACGATGCAAGTGTCTACTAAAAAAGAGCTTGACGTTTCTATCGAATTCGAGTATCTTTTGTAAGTGCAAATTGTAGGAGGTCATTATGGAAAAACAGAATGTTCAAGCAATTCGATTATCAATTGCAGACCCAACACCACTTGGTTTGTTTGGTTTAGCAATGGTGACGCTCGTTGCGTCCTCACAAAAACTAGGAATCACAGATGGCACTTCCCTTATTTTACCTTGGGCTATCTTCCTTGGAGGAATCGCGCAGCTGATCGCGTCCATACAAGATTCAAAGCATCATAATATTTTTGGAGCCACTGCTTTTGGCGCATTCGGTCTTTTCTGGATGGGCGTTGGAACAACTTGGCTCATTCAAGCCGGCGTTTTTGGGAAAACGCTTGCGGGAGCAGCAGATCCAAAACAGTTAGGTTTTGCGTTTATTGGTTATTTGATTTTCAGCTTGTTTATGACGATTGGTGCAATGGAAACACATAAAGTATTATTTTTGATTTTCGTCTTTATTGATTTCTTATTCATTGGTCTTTCCCTTAGCACTTTTGGTGTGATGTACGATGTGACTCATACCATGGCTGGTATTGCAGAATTGATTATTTCCCTGCTTTCATTTTATGGTTCTGCAGCTGTTGTCCTTAATACACATTTTGGCCGTATTGTTCTGCCAATCGGACAACCATTTCGCATTTTTACAAAAGCTTAAATAAAAAAGAACTGCTCTGTGCAGTTCTTTTTTTATGTTTATTTTTCTTGTGCCTCTTGAAAGATCTCTCCGATGATTTCATACGAACGCATTCTTTCTTGATGATCGAACATATCAGAATTAATCATCACTTCATCTGCTTGTGTAGCTTCAATAAAGGCTTCTAATTCTATTTTTACTTTTTCTTTATCCCCAATGATAGTCGAGCTTAATTGTTCATCCACCATCGCCTTTTCATATGGACTCCAAAGACCGTCCATGCTGTCGACAGGCGCCTTCAGTTTTCCTGGTGTGTTGCGAATGAGACTTAAAAACCGCTGATAATGAGAGGTTGCCAAGTATTCAGCCCGTTCTGTTTCATCTGCAGCAAAAACCGTCACACCGACCATGGCATAAGGCTCTTTTAATACATCAGAAGGTCTAAAGGACTGTCTGTACAACTCTAACGCAGGAATTGTATTTTTAGGTGAGAAATGTGCTGCAAAGGCAAATGGTAATCCAAGTTCTCCTGCAAGTCTGGCGCTAAAACCACTTGAACCAAGGAGCCAAATCGGAATGTCCAGACCTTCTCCTGGAACAGCTCTTACATGTTTTTTAACCTGACCGGTCGGCTTGAAATATTGACGAAGTTCTTCAAGCTGCTCTGGGAAATCTTCTCCGTTATGAAGATTACGTCTAAGCGCTCTTGCTGTTAACTGATCCGTCCCTGGTGCTCTGCCAAGACCTAAATCAATTCTCCCTGGATACAATGTCTCAAGTGTGCCAAATTGTTCGGCAATGACAAGTGAAGAGTGGTTTGGCAGCATAATCCCGCCAGATCCTACTCGAATTTTTTCGGTTCCTCCCGCAATATATCCAATTAAAACAGACGTTGCAGAGCTCGCTACCCCTTCCATGTTATGGTGTTCTGCCAGCCAGTATCTATGATAGCCCCACTTCTCCGCCTTCTTTGCTAAATCCATACTACGATCAAAAGATTCTTTAATGGTACCTCCTTCTGTCACTGAGGATAAATTTAAAACGGAATAGGCTTTGCCTTGTAAAACTGATTGACTCATAAATGATGTCCCCATTTCTGTCAAAAATCATACTATTTTATACTTTCAACACCATAACACAAATTCATGAAAGATTTAAATGATTTGATTCGATGATTTTCGAAATGATGATTTCCTAGGTTTTACTTCCAATTTGAAAATTTGCACATAGAATGAAATATCAATTCTAGGAGATGGGCAATTTGTACAATCAATTCGAACACAAATGTCCCTTTTGCGGTAAATACCATGAACAGCCTCATTACAAAAGATCACGTCATGACCGTCCTCGAAAAAGAGACTGTCCATTCATTAAACAAGAATATCCAACACAAAAGATATCTCAAGGGAATCAACCTTGCCAGATTGCAAAAGGAATAAAACAATCAAAACCAAATCAAAGAGCTGGACCAAGAGGCCCGGCAGGCCCAGCAGGTCCCCCTGGACCAACCGGACCTACTGGACCTGCTGGCGGGTTAACCGGCGCTCTTCCTTTTGATCCCTCACAATTACAAGATTATGATGCAGGGCAAGTGGTCACGTTTAATGGCAGTACTTACATTGCCAATGTTGACGATCCATCAGGAATACCTGGACTCTCCCCCGACTATACCCTTTTGGCTGCTTCTGGAGAAACTGGGCCTACGGGGCCTACTGGGATCGGATTAAGTGGTGTTGAAGCCTATGATCCTGTTATGGCAACAACATATTCAGTAGGGCAAGTGGTCACTTATGGTGGTGGTACGTATATAGTGGATTCTGCACCACCTTCAGGTACGCCAGATACGTCGTCAGATTACACACTTTTAGCAGCACCAGGTGAAACTGGGCCTGCAGGCGCTACGGGTATTACTGGATCTACCGGTCCTACTGGTGCCACCGGTATCACTGGAGCTACCGGATCTACCGGGGCCACGGGGATTACTGGAGCTACCGGTCCTACGGGTGCGACAGGGATTACTGGATCAACTGGCTCTACCGGCGCTACGGGGATCACTGGATCAACTGGCTCTACCGGTGCCACCGGGATTACTGGAGCTACCGGTCCTACGGGTGCGACAGGGATTACTGGATCAACTGGCTCTACCGGCGCTACGGGGATCACTGGATCAACTGGCTCTACCGGTGCCACCGGGATTACTGGAGCTACCGGTCCTACGGGTG
>NZ_ASJD01000015.1 GCF_000691165.1 Bacillus safensis FO-36b
CGTTTTGTCTTGTTTAGTTTTCAAAGATCATGTTCAAAATGGAGCGGGTGATGAGAATCGAACTCACGACATCAGCTTGGAAGGCTGAGGTTTTACCACTAAACTACACCCGCGTGGTTTGTATTGGCGCGCCCGAGAGGAGTCGAACCCCTAACCTTTTGATCCGTAGTCAAACGCTCTATCCAATTGAGCTACGGGCGCTTAATCAGGCGACTTAATTATCTTAACATATCGTTTTTCTTAAGTCAACATCTTTTTAAAATTTGTTTGCCGCATGTGTGTGAACGTCTGCGTTTCAAATACGTCATCAGCGACGAATAAAAATATACCATGAATCACATAAAAGGGTCAATACATTTTTCTAAAAAAGTTTCATGTTTTTTAAAATTGATTTTTTCTTAGATCAATAGACATGTAATAGCCCTATTTTCTTCTCTTTCTTCATAATTCCAATGATTCTTAAATAAAATCTTTCTAAATACAAAGGAGGACAAAACATGGCCACATAGAATTTTTATTTATTGGAAAATTATTAATACTTTTCCAGACATTTAAAGGAGGTAGGAGATGATGAAAAAGTTTATCGCTTTTCAAATCATGATCGCTTTGGTGATAGGAGCTCTTATCGGCCATTTCTTCCCTGACTTCGGAATGGCACTCAGGCCAATTGGAGATGGATTCATCAGGCTGATTAAAATGATCGTTGTTCCAATCGTTTTCTCTACCATTGTTATTGGTGCAGCCGGCAGCGGCGGCATGAAGAAAATGGGCAGTCTTGGATTAAAGACGATCATTTGGTTTGAGGTCATCACAACCATCGTTCTTGGGATCGGATTATTATTGGCAAACGGGCTAAAGCCTGGGGTTGGCCTCGATTTCTCTAAATTAGCTAAGAAAGATATTGGGGAATTAGATGGTTATACTGAGAAGGTCGTTGACTTTAAACAAATGGTATTAGATATCATTCCAACCAATATCGTCGATGTTATGGCTCAGAATGATTTACTTGCTGTCATTTTCTTCGCCATCTTATTTGGTGTAGCGGCAAGCGGCATCGGTAAAGCTTCTGCTCCTGTTCTCACCTTCTTTGAATCAGTGGCACAAATCATGTTTAAGCTCACACAGATGGTGATGGTGACAGCACCTATTGGGGTTCTTGCATTAATGGCTGCTTCTGTCGGCCAATATGGCATTGTTTTATTAATCCCAATGATGAAGCTTGTCGGGACTGTATTTTTAGGATTATTCATTATTCTCTTTGCTTTATTCCCTCTGGTCGCACTGATCTTCCGTTTTAACTACTTCGAAGTATTAAAAATGATTTGGGATTTGTTCCTTGTTGCCTTCTCTACTACGAGCACTGAAACTGTCCTTCCTCAATTGATGGAACGAATGGAGAAATACGGGTGTCCAAAAAGAATCGTTTCCTTCGTGATTCCATCTGGTCTTTCTCTCAATTGCGATGGATCAAGTTTATATTTATCGGTTGCCTGTGTATTCCTTGCACAAGCGTTTGGTGTAGACATGAGTCTGTCACAGCAGCTTTTGATGATGCTGGTTCTTGTATTAACGAGTAAAGGTATTGCAGCTGTGCCATCCGGTTCACTCGTTGTTCTTTTGGCAACCGCTCATGCAGTCGGTCTTCCAGCAGAAGGCGTCGCCATCATAGCCGGTGTTGACCGAATTATGGATATGGCACGAACAGGCGTGAATGTTCCAGGGCATGCCGTAGCATGTATTGTCGTATCTAAATGGGAAAAAGTATTCCGTGAGTCAGCGTGGGAAGTTCCTAAAGCTGGTGAAGAAACAAAAGGGATGTAATGTTATATGAAGGAAAGGGTTCACCCTTTCCTTTTTTATGCTAAAAATGTTTGCTTTAGTACGGCTTTTCCTTGAGGTTGCAGCTGCACTTCTGCATATGCCCCATTAATCAGCGTCATTTGCGGCGGGACATGCCCACAATCTATATCGTAAAAAATGGGGATTTGTAGTTCCTTTTGTAATTCTTCATATACATCCTGATACTGATACCCTTCAACAGGCACATCTACTGCACTTCTCCCAAACATCATACCTGAACAGTGATCAAACCACCCTGCTAGTTTTAATTGAACAAGTGATCTCTTCACGCTTGCAGCATTTAATTCACAGTTTTCGAAATACCAGAGAATTGGTTCATCTTTTATGAATATTTTCTGAAAAGTTTTGACGTCCCCATAAGGTGTCCCTGCTAAATGACGTATGACATCAATGCAGCCACCCAGCAGTCTTCCCTTTACTGTCTTTTCTTGTTGATCAATCGTATGCCATGAGGTCGATTCTGTTAAATGAAAGACATGTTTAATCGGATCGTCACGCTTCTATTCCTTTTGATACATAGATGAAGAAAACTGACTTATGTCCATTTCGCCTTTTGTTGAAAGTACTTCTTCCCACATGACAGTCGTTTGATCAAGTTCTTCTCCCTGAAGATCTACTAAGTTCGGCCCATGCGCTGTAGCAATGCCTGTTTTTAATGTCAACGCCAGCAGGAGTGCACTCGTATCTGAGTATCCTAGAATCCACTTTTTTTGCATGGATGAGAAATCAAGGTGCTCTAACACTTCCATAAGCAGCTGTCCTCCCCATGGCGGGATGATGTGATCAATCTCCTCACATGTCATCATGTACTGAAGTTCGTTTGCTCGTTCTATCGCAGGCGCAGATTTTGCCTTTTCCTGCTGCCAGACCGTCTCTCCACATATGACATCATAACCTCTATGTTTCATTCGTTCACATGAAAGCTGAAACATGTCATGCAAAGATGGCTGTACACCTGAGGAAGGTGCTGTGACGCCAATTGTTTGTCCTTTTTGCAAATGCGGAAATTGTATCATCCTGTTTCCCTTTCCCTCTCTCATTTATAAAGAAGATGCCCCTGTTAAAAGGGACATCTTCTTTTATTCCTTTTGACGCAATACAGTATAGACTCCTGCAAAGATACACAGAATCCCAATGAATGAGCGTATCCCCATCTCTTCACCTAAAAGCAGCCAGCCAAGAGCTGTCCCTACGATCGGTTGAAAGAAGAAGAACAGACCGCCGCTCGAGGCATCCATCAATTGAAGCCCTCTATTCCACAAAAAGAATGCTAGAGCTGTTGAGATGATGCCTAGATAGAGAATACCGCCCCAAATCTCTGGCCTGGCCATCTGCTCCACATCTAGATGAGGTAAACGAAATAAAGCAGGTGGTGTTAAGACAATGAATGCAATGATGATCGCATATGTGGTCGTCACGACTTGAGGGTATTTTCCTGGAACTCGTTTCAGCAAAACAGACATCAGCGCCCAGGTTAAAGCAGCGAAGACCAATGAAAGACCACCAACAAATTCATCTGTCTGTACTGCAACTGGTCCAATCATGAGCCATACACCTGCTGTCGCAAGCAGGATGGATGCGCACTTTCGAACAGTCATGGCTTCTTTTAATAGAAAGAACGCAAACAGCACCATAAAAGCAGGGGTCGCAGATGTAATCACAGCCCCCATTTGTGCCGACGTATACATGGTGCCAATTTCTTGGGTCACAATTGATAGGAAATTTCCGATCAATCCGATCATGACAACAAGCGGGATATCTTTTTTATCTAATCGAAAGGAATAGCCCAAGCGCCAGATGGTGCACACCAGCACGATTCCTGCTACAGCATATCTCATCCATACAAGCTCAAGCGGCGGAACCACCGCTACTGTTACTTTGACAACAACGTACATGCCGCCCCAAATACTTGCAGCGATTGCTAGGTAAAGGGCGCCTATATATTTTTCCTTCATCTTTTCCCCTCCGTTACTGGATATATTGACCGCCATATCCACAAACGGAGATCACTCTCCGTTATGGACGGAGGGTGTTTGGTACATCATGTTCAAATAAAGGCTTCCATAGCATTGTCGTCACCTCATTTGTTTTTATTTTCAGACTACTTTATAACAAATTCTGGTTGACTTCAATCCTTTTTTGTCACCATTTTTCTTCATATAATAGAAGATAAACGGGTATTGACATGCTGAATTCGTTTTCATATAGTAAGTAAAACTATTGGTGGCCACGGAGAAAAGGAGTAGAGGACGTTGGATATTGAAGCGAGGAAACACATTCCCAGCACGGAACATGAACCGTTTCTTGAGGGAATAAAAGATTGTGTGCCAACCCTGCTCGGTTATATGAGTATTGGGTTTGCCTTCGGAATTGTTGGAATTAGCGCACAGTTAAGTATATGGGACATTGCGCTTTTATCGATTTTTATTTACGCAGGTGCTTCACAGTTTATTATCTGTGCACTGCTTGTGACAGGGAGTCCCCTTTCTGCCATTATTTTCACCACATTTATTGTGAATCTGCGTCATTTATTGCTCAGCCTGACGCTTGCTCCTCATTTTACACGCTACTCTGTGAAACAAAATATTGGGTTCGGTCTTTTGCTGACTGATGAATCCTTCGGTGTAGCGGTGAATAAATTAGCGCAGCAAGGAAAGCTGAATAACAGGTGGATGCACGGACTGAACATAACGGCGTATTTATGCTGGATTGCAGCCTGCATAATTGGCGGCATTTTTGGACACTGGATTTCAAATCCTGAAGCGCTTGGTCTTGATTTTGCTTTATCAGCGATGTTTGCCGCACTGCTAGTCCTTTCGTTACAGACAGTACCCAAAAATAAGTTAACTCATCGCCTGTCGCTTGTGTTGTATATGGTCGTTGCCATGTTTGTTCTGCTTCATTTTGTTCCATCACATGTGGCTGTTCTCATAGCTACTGTACTTGTCGCAACCATTGGGGTGGTGACAGATAAATGATCAGCAGCTTTATGTTATGGCTCATTGTTGGTTGTATGATCGTCACCGTCATTCCGAGAGTCGTACCCTTTATATTTGTACGGAGTATTCAGCTGCCTGAAGTGGTGCTGAAATGGTTATCGTTTATTCCTATTTGTATCTTTGCAGCTTTGATTGCAGAGCATCTCTTCATCCATACAACAACAGGCACAGGCGTCACTATCCACTGGATGTATCTGGCTGTCTTGACTCCTACTGTACTCATTGCTGTTTGGACAAAAAGCTTGTCACTTACTGTTCTTGTCGGCGTCATGCTGATGGGCACTGCTAGATGGTTTTTCTAAAAGAAAAAGCTTAACCACATGTGGTTAAGCTTTGTTTCATTTGACGATTCCGTATACAAATCCATCATAACCTTTTTCCCCAACAGTTTGAATCGCTGTTGCCTCTATTCTCGGCTCTTGTTTGAGTAAATCGAAAAATTCACGAGTTCCTTGTACTCGTTCATCCTCATCAGAGTCATGAAGGACGGCTCCATTTCTGACAACATTGTCTGCAATAATGACTGTTCCCTTTTTCGAGAAATCTAACGCCCACTTCAGATATTTCGGATTGTTCGGTTTATCTGCATCAATGAAAATCAAATCGAATGGAAGTGCAGCCTTCTCTTTTAACTGAGATAACGTATCTAATGCCTTTCCTTCCAAAATGCTCACCCGTTCTGATAAGCCCGCTCTGCTGATGTTTTGCTGTGCGATCTGTACATGATGGCTGACAACCTCTAACGTGATGAGTTCCCCATCCTCTTCAAGAGCACGGGCCAGCCAAATAGTACTGTATCCACCGAGTGTCCCGATTTCTAAAATGCGCTTTGCATTCTTCGTTTTTGCTAATAAATAAAGCATTTTCCCTTGGGCTGGTGACACATCAATTTCTGGCAGACCCGCTTGCTTATTATGAGTAAGGGTTTGCTCCAATACATCATCTTTAGGGATCAGCTTGTCTGTGATATACTCGTCGACTTTCTCCCACACGTGCTCCATTTCATCCATCTCCCTTGATTATGTCTTCTCTCTCAAGTCTACATGATGATCGTGAGAGCGTATAATCAATTCTTTTCACATATCTATTCATTTTTTTGATGAAAGACATGTGATGAGGAATACATGAAGCAACCTACTAGTTTCGGTTCTACTCGTTCAGCTTATTTTTGACATCCCCTTTTTTATCTTGAAGCTTTCCTTTTGCTTGATCCTTTTTCCCTTCTGCTTTCAAGTTTTGATGATCGGCTGCTTCACCAAGCTTTTCTTTGACTTGACCTTTGACTTGATTTGTTTTTCCTTTCGCTTTATCCATATGTCCTTTTTCTTTACTCATTTGTTCCACCTCCACGTTTGATACTATTCATTTAGCCTTTTTGAAAGATACAAAACATCTGAGTGTGCGATGTACACGTTTCAGGTATGATAGACATACTGGAAAGAAGGGTGGGTGTTCTCATTAATGATCATCTCTAAAAAGATATTCACAGTTCGTGGGTTGACCTATCATATTCGGTCCGCTTCAGCGGCTGATGCCAAGCAGTTATCAGCTCTCAGACTGAAAATCGATGGTGAAACAGAATATTTAGACCGTGAACCAGGCGAAGCCTTTCTTGATGAAAAAGCATTTGAGGCTTTGATTCAAGAGGATACTAAACAAAGCCGGCATTTATTTTTGGTCGCTGCTATTGAAGGAAAAATTGTCGGTTTTTCAAGATGCGAGGGCCATTTACTCAAGCGATCTGCTCACAAAGTGACATTTGGCGTCGCCATCCAGAAAGATGCTTGGGGCTATCACATCGGGAAAGAGCTTTTAGCCGCTTCGATCGACTGGGCAGATCAGCAGGGTATTCAGAAGATGTCACTTCAAGTGCTGGAAACGAACAAAAAAGCCATTCGGTTATATGAGAACCACGGCTTTTTGATTGAAGGCGTATTAAAAAACGATAAACGGCTGAGTGACGGATTATATTATGATACTGTTGTGATGGGCAGACAGCGGCCAAGCTCCTGACTACTTACATCACATAGCCCCATATCATTGAAATCGCACTGTATATCAGAAGCAGCCCCATCACATACTGGAACGGTTTTTCGTAAGCAGTCAAAAAACGCTTATACAAAGAGCCAAATAAGCTCCAGCTGAATGTACCGAGAAAGCCAATGAGTGCGAGAATCAGCGTCCATATGACATACTGCATATTAGATTGTCCATATGGCAAAACAAATGTTGAAATCACAGTCAATCCATACAAAATCGCTTTTGGGTTGATAAATTGCAGCATCATACCAGGGATAAAATGATTGTAGCGATCAAGTGTTTCGTCATCCCCGCCTTTACTTTTCATGATTTTGACCGCTAAATAAATCATGTATGCAGCTCCGATGAACGCCATAACCCAGCCTATTTTCGGCATCACTTGATAAAGAATGAGATTAAAGAAGCAGCTCAAACACAAAATAACGAGAAATCCGATACCCACACCTAAACAAAAGCGAAATGTTTGCTTGACCCCGTATTTATTCGTAAAGACCATGGCCATGATGTTGTTGGGCCCTGGGGTAAAGCTGCTAACAAAAGCATAGATCAACATGGATACAATCAAAATGCCGCCTCCCTTATACGTTATATAGACTTTAATTACTTTATTGCGTATGTTGTGTTTTATTGTAACGTTCGGTCTTTATAAAGTAAATAGAGAAAGGAGTTTTTTTCATGGAAGACGTACAATCGATTATTTCTAAAAATGTGAGGCTACTTAGAGATCAAAAAAAATTGAGCCTCGAAAAGATGGCAGAATTAACTGGTGTCAGCAAGACGATGATTGGACAAATTGAAAGAGGAGAATCGACCCCTACCATCACGACTTTGTGGAAAATCGCCAACGGATTAAAAGTATCTTTTAGTGAGCTCATTCACTCACCGCAGCCTGAAATCAAGGTAGTACGCAAGGAAGATGCACAGGTTTTAACTGAGGACGACGGACGATATCGTGTGTACACGACTTTTCCTTTTGATAACCGGGGGAAATTTGAAATGTACCGAGTGGAAATTGATCGAGGCGGGTCGCTTCGTGCGAGTGAACACATTGGGGGAACAGAGGAATTGATCACTGTTTTTGAGGGAGTCCTTGATTTATCCATTGGTGATGAACAATACACCTTAAAAGCCGGAGACTCTATTCGTTTTAAAGCGGACCGGACGCACACGTATCAACAAACCGGGGAACAAATGGTCCGAATGCAAATGATTCTTTATTATCCTCATGAAAAAAGCTGACAGGCTTGTCCACCTGTCAGCTTTGCGTTTTATTTAATTAAATCCTGGATCGCGTACCACTGTTCCAGTAAATGTGACACTATATTTTCCTAATCCTAATTCTTTAATAGAGGTTTGTTTTAAAATCCCGACCCAGCCATCCTCTGCATATACAATACTTTCTGGGATGTTTGATGTCGTATATGTTCTTGTTACTGAAACAGTTCGACTGGCCTGAGCCGTTATTTCACTGTTTGTTTGCTCCTTTGCTTCCACTGGAGCAATTGTGACTCCAGCACCCGTTAAGACAATTGCTCCAACCAAAACAGAAGACATGACCTTTTTCATAAAAAAATCCCTCCCTTTTTTGTTGAACGTATAAACTATACCATAATTTAGAACTTTTGTAAGTTTATTTTTTAATTATTTTGAAAATTATGATATCATTGTCTTATGCTGGATAGAGCGTGTTACATACTTCTATGCTTTTATCCTCATCTCAATCTAGTGAAACAATTGTGAACGGAGGTGATTTCATGAAAAAATGGCTCATCTGTTTTCAACTTGTTTTCCTCTTCACTTTGACGACCACACCATTTGCTTCTGCCGCCTCATGTCCTACAGTGAAACCATGTGTCATTGATCCTTAAGCATAAGAAAAAGCCGATCAAGCCTATTCTCTTGATCGGCCTTTTTATTTATTTTTGCTCTGCTTCCCAGCGGGCAACCTCTTCTCTTACTTTAGGAGCCACTTCTTTTCCAAATAGCTCAATGGCTTTTAGCACTTGATCATGCGGCATTGAACCAACCGGTACATGAAGCATAAAACGTGTGATGCCTACATTTTTTCTAAGGTGAATGACTTTCTCTGCCACGGTATCTGGATCTCCTACATACAGCGCGCCTTCTAAAGTTCTGGCTGCATCAAACGTAGAACGAGTATAAGGTCCCCAGCCTCGCTCTCTCGCTAATGTGTTCATCACATGCTGTGTAGATGGGAAGAATTGATCTGCTGCCAGGTCTGTTTCTGCCGCAACAAATCCATGAGAATGTGATGCTACAGTTAATTTCTCAGGGTCATGTCCAGCGTGCACTGCCGCTTGCTTGTACAGCTGAACGAGCGGTGCGAACTGTCTAGGACTACCGCCAATGATTGCAAGTACAAGTGGTAACCCTAGTAATCCAGCACGTACGACGGATTCACGGTTTCCTCCACTGCCGATCCAGATTGGAAGCGGATCTTGAACAGGTCTTGGATACACGCCAACATCCTGAATGGACGGGCGGTGCTTTCCGCTCCATGTGACACGCTCTGACTGCTGTAATTTGAGCAGCAAATCAAGCTTTTCTTCAAATAATTCTTCATAGTCATCCAGGTCATAGCCAAAGAGCGGAAATGATTCAATAAATGAACCACGGCCTGCCATAATTTCTGCACGTCCGTTTGATAGTCCATCCAGCGTTGCAAAATCCTGAAAGACACGAACAGGATCTGCTGATGAAAGGACTGTCACTGCACTTGTCAGACGAATATTTTTTGTTTGTGTGGCTGCAGCCGCTAAGACGACAGCTGGATTCGATGCGGCGAAATCCTCACGGTGATGCTCACCTACGCCAAATACATCGAGACCGACTTGATCTGCTAAAATAATTTCTTCTACTACTTCTCGAATACGCTGTGCGTGACTGACTGTTTTTCCTGTTTGAAAATCGGGTGTTGTTTCAACAAATGTACTAATTCCTAGTTCCATGATGGGAACCCCCTATCTTATAAATATGTCACAAATTCAGAAACTGGCTTTCTATAGCCTCTCGCTTGTCTGCTCTCTACTTTTTCTTTTCCGAGTGTAATCATTAACACAGGAACCAAATCTGATTGAATGTTTAATACCTTTTTCATTGTTTCGGGATCAAAACCGATCATCGGGCAAGTATCCCAGCCTTTATTTTTAGCGGCAAGCATAAACAGCATGGCAGATAATGAAGCATTGCGGATTGCCTCTTCCTTCTGGAAATCTGCTCCTCTCTGCTCATAAAAGCTCACGGTCTCTCTGACCATTTCTTCATATTGCTGCGCATTGATAATGCCTAGCATTTTTAGGCCTTCATATATGTTCCCTGCGTGCTCATAAGCATTTGGATCTCCGAGTACGATGATCGCTGCTGAAGCAGAGTGCACTTTATATTGTCCAAATGCCGCTTCTCTTACTTGTTCTTTCAGCTCTTCTGTTTGGACGACAACATATTGTGTGTGCTGTAAGTTAAAAGCGGATGGTGCCAGCTTGACCTCTTCAAATATGCTGTTAAGCTCTTCTCTCGAAATCGAGATATTTGGCAAAAAATTTGATGCGGATCGTCTTTCACGTACCAACGTATCAAAGCTGAGTGTCATCTTGTTTCCCCTTTTCGCGAAGTTGTTTTGCACCTAAACCGATTTTTTTCAGTAATTCAATGAGCTGCTCTTTTTCTTCTATTTCAATAAAGGCTAGATTTTGTGAAATGACCTCTGTGTGTTTAGGGAAAATGTCGTCAAACAATTGCTTCCCTTTTTCCGTCAGCCGTACATGAAAGACCCGCTTATCTGAAGGCGCACATTGCCTTTTCACCAGTTCTTGTTTTTCTAGTTTGTTCACGACATATGTCATGCTTCCACTTGGGATTGACAGGATGTCGCTGATTTTTTGAACAGGCTGAGGCCCTTTACTGTAGAGCAATTCTAGGATTTGAAAGTTTTCAAATCCGATATCATAACGTTCAATGTCTTTTTGGATATTTGTAAAAAGGGCTTGATAGGCTTTCATCCACACGCGGAATAGCCTTAAATCTAATTCATGATCATGCTGCACCATGGCAACTACTCCTTTTTCAAGAAATCCTAAAACTAGGATAAATTTATCCTAACACTAGGATATTTTCTTGTCAACGAGTTTATTTCATAAAAAAAAGACCACCTTGGTTCAGTGATCCTCTTCTTTTAAGATAAAATGCATTTCAGCAATTTGCTTGTATTGATGTACTCCCTGTAATGAAAACCTAGATTCCAGATCCGCCGGTGAAAATAGAGGAATTCCTCTTCCAATCATGACAGGTACGATTTGAAGAAAAAGCTCATCAACCAATCTTGCTTGTATGAAAGATTGAAGCAGTCCCCCGCCGCCGACAATCCAAATATGCCGGCCTGTTTCATTCTTTAATTTTTTGACAAATGATAAGATATCTTCGCGAATGATATGCGTTCCTTCCAAACTGTCTTGTAACGTACGTGACATGATATAACAAGTCTTTCCTTCATAAGGAAACCCATCTGGTGACAGCTGAAGCACTTGTTCATATGTATTGCGCCCCATGATCAGCGTATCGACTGACGCATAAAAGGTGTCATAGCTCGTTTCTTCTTCGCCCTCTGTCCCTATCAGCCAATCGAGGCGGTGATCCTCTCTCGCTAAATATCCATCGATACTCATCGCCCCATAAAAAAGCAGCTTCCTTTTCTCACTCAAACCCACCACTCCCTTACTTCAAATAAGAACATATATTCTATTTTATCAAAAAGGAAAGACAAAGGCTACATAACTTTCTCCCTTTTTACGATTCCTGTTCCACCTTGACGAGAAGCTCGTATAATTTATGCGCGAGCTTGCCGGCATCAATGGTCATTTCTTCGTGAATCCATTCCTCGAGTACACCCACGACACCAGACACGACAAAAGAGGCTTCGATTTGTTCATTTTCTGTAATCGGCCGCTGATCATGCTGCCACTCTTTCATGATTTTTTCTTTGAAAAAGGCTTTGAATTGATTGGTGGTTGGGCCATTTGGTTTTACAAATAACGTCAACATAGATTGATTCTCTTTCAAGTACTCCGTCGTTTTGTTTAAAAAGGAAAGCATATCAAGAGGGTCCTGACTTGGAAAGGTTTCATCATATAATCCCCCGAGCTGATCGAATAGTTCTTTCTCAAGCTGTTCATATAAATCAAACACATCTTGATAGTGCAAATAAAAGGTTCCCCTGCCTAAATCCGCTTTCCTTGATAGCTCTGATACCGTGATCTGCTGCACTTCCTTTTCCTTTAACAGCTCAAGAAAGCTTTCCCGAATGGCTCTTTTTGTTTTGATTGTTCGTCTATCCTTCATGACATCCCCTCCATTGCTGAACAATCAGGCGCCAAATGTCTATTTATGAACAGGATTTTATCCATTGCCGATGTTCGATTGGTTTACTTCTTATTATAATCAACACATGTTCAATAATCTATATGTGTTCAGTAAAGGAGGACCATCATATGTTTCATTTCAGACTTGCTAGAGAGGATGAACTACCTCAAGTGGCAGAGTTGTTAGATGATTCGTTTCAGGACTATTCATTTTTTGACCTATTATGTGAAAAGGTCAAAAACCGGTCTGCTTTCGCTCGTCAGTTGCATTTGGTCAATACAAAGGTGTATTTTCAGCATCAAATCTGTTTGGTCGGGGTTGAGAACGAAAAAATTGTGACTGCTGCCCTTTTAAAGCATCCGCGTCTTCCTGAACCAGGCGTCATGGATTATGTGCTGTCAGGTGGGTTAAAGCTGCTCTTCACTGGCGGTATATCGGCGATTCAGCAAGTGTTCCGTGTATTAAAGGAGGCGAAAAAAGCATGTTCTTCCTTAAAGCAGCCTTACTGGTATTTAGAAGCACTTGTCGTGGCAAAAGACGAGCAAGGGAAAAAACTCGGAAGCCGCATGTTAAGGCAATGCCTTTTTCCCTTTATCGCCCGGCAAGGCGGCGGACTGTTCACACTGATGACACACAACGAGGCCAATCGTCATTTCTACCGGAAAAATGGCTGGATGGAGTTTGATGAAAGGGTACTGCGCGGAAAGGAAATGTCCTTGGAAAGCTGGAGCTATAAAACCGTGATTAAATAAGGTATCCTCGTCAGGTGATGATATAATAGAGGCAGTTCAATCAATGATCATACTTGGAGGAGAGACTGATGATACGACGACTTGATCATATCGTGTTGACTGTACAACATATGGAGGACACCATTCGCTTTTATACAAACGTATTAGGGATGAAGGAAGAAACTTTTGGTGAAGGCCGTAAAGCGCTTCGTTTTGGTTTACAGAAAATCAACCTTCATGAAGCTGGTCATGAATTTGAGCCAAAAGCGGCTCATCCTCTTCCTGGATCTCATGATTTGTGCTTTATCACCGATTTAGACATGGACAGTTTGCTGCTGCACCTCCGGAAGCAAGTGGTCCCCATTGAAGAGGGACCGGTCAGACGCACCGGTACATTAGGTCCAATTGAATCTGTTTATATCCGTGATCCTGATCTGAATTTAATTGAAATCTCTCGATATATAGAGGAGGGTGATCCGTCATGACTCGTATATTTTTGAGACCGATTGAAGAGCAAGATTATCCTGGTATTCAAAGAGGATGCCAGCATGCAGAGACACTTTATATGACTGGCACACGCAAAACGTTCACACTAGAAGAAATCCGCTCCGCCTATACCCGCTTTTTGCAAGATGACAGCAGACGAGATTTCGCTATTTGTCTGCTAGACACGAAAGAGATGATTGGGGATGCGGCGATTGTGGACATTGATCCAATCAATCATACGGCAAGCTTCCGCATTGCGCTTCACGGGCCGGAGCATTTTCAAAAGGGCTATGGCACTGAAGCGGTTCGTATGGTTCAAGCATTTGCCTTTGACACATTAGAACTCAACCGTCTTGAGCTTGAAGTCTTTTCCCACAATCCAAGGGCCTTTCGAAGCTATGAGAAAGCCGGATTTCAATATGAAGGAAAAAGACGCCAAGCGCTCTATTTCAACGGTACATACTCAGATGTCATCATCATGGGCATCCTTCGTGAAGAATATAACCACATGATGAATACAGATGCTCCTGTTTAAGAAAAGTCGTCTTTTTTAAAAAATTGAATCCCAGTGACGATGATTAAACAAATAATGGAAGATAGAACGATAGAGACACTCGCTAGACTAAGCGCCATGCCTTCCCATCTGCCAATAAAAAAACTGACAATCAATAAAACCAAACCAAATAAAATCAAGCATATAGGGACAATGAACCCCGCATGGCGCTGCCGGCGTCTTTTCCCTGCCCACCATGAGAGACACAAGACAACGATTGTAAAAAAGGCGGTTTGCAGCCAGAACATGTGATATCAACTCCTAACCCATAACAATGGAGGTACTTCAAATGAACATTAGACCCATTGAGCAAAAAGACAACCCGTATATCGCAGCGATCATCCGCAGCTCACTAGAATCAGCGAATCTAGCGATTGAAGGAACAGCCTACACTGACCCCCAACTTGACCAGCTTTTCGAATACTATCAATCATTGACTCATGCAGCCTATTGGATTGCTGAAGAGCAGGGTGAGATTGTGGGCGGTATAGGGATTGCTCCATTTACAAATGGAGTATGTGAATTACAAAAGCTTTATTTAAGTCCAAAAGCACAAGGAAAAGGTGCGGGCAAAAAACTGATGGATACGGCGCTGGAATATGCCTCTACATACTATGAAACGTGTTATTTAGAGACGCGCCGGGAATTAACAGCGGCTATAGGTCTTTATCAGCGGTATGGCTTTTCTCTTCTTTCAGAACCGCTTGAAGGCTCTGAGCATTCTGCAATGGATGCTTGGTATCTCAAAACCTTCTCATCTTGAACCATAAAACAATCGATAGGTTTTGAGCCTCTGAAAGCCTAACTTCTCTGCTAGTTTGATTGAAGCTAGGTGATGGACATCGCAATCCCAATGCAGTGTCCTCTTTTTTTCAAGACAGATGCTGATCATATGCTGAGCTGCCAGCAGTGCCAAACCTTTTCCTCGATATGTTTCATCTGTCCAAATATCTATCTCCGCACGATCCTTACTTGAAAAAATAGAGACACATTCACTTACCACGTTCTCTCCATCTAAAATGGCAATCCCGATTCCCTTTGATAGAAAACGAGCTGTTTCTCCCCAATAGGCTTCGTAATAGCTGGGAGGAAAAGTCCTGCTTGCAGTCATCACCTGCTCATTTGTCCGCTCTACTCTATAGCCTTGATGAGGCTGAGTGGCATGAGAATATGCCTGTGAATAAACGTACGCATGTCTTTTCATTTCATTCAGATGTGACCCAAGACATTTTTTCATCATCGCATCTGTTAATGGATTTGCTGAAAATATGGTAAATCGGCCGTTTTGTCTTTTCTGCCTTTCGTACACATCCACAATAAAGGCTGAGCAGCGTAACAGCTCCGCTTCATTCCTTCCTGCTACATAATAAATGCCGCATGAAGCTTCGAGAAAATAAACAAGCGGATGCGCTTCATTATCTACATAAAGATTTCCTTGAATAAAACCATCCATGACCGCATCTACAAACACTGGATATGCCGGATCAATCTGCCGAATTCCTTTTTTCATTGATGGTGTCTTTTGCCGTTCTAAGAGATGCACGATTTCTCCTCCTTTCCTTCCATTATAAAGAAAAAGCTGCTGACATTCAGGTCTCTTTTCAGCAAAAGGAATTCTTCTGCATCAATAACGCAATTAAAAAAAGAGACCTTAGTTAAAAGGTCTCTTACTTCTGCATGACATTATTCTGCCGCTGCCTCTTCTGACACTTTTCCCTTCCAAATCAGGGTTAAGCCTAATCCAAGAAATAAGACAACACCTGCGAATAGAAATGGGAAGTGAATATTTTGGTCAAATAAGATGCCGCCAAGTGCCGGCCCGAAAATCGTACCTAGGCTTGTGTAGGTGGAGTTCATTCCTGCGACAAATCCTTGCTGGTTGCCAGCGATTTTAGATAAGAAGGTCGTTAATGCTGGACGTAATAAATCAAACGCAAGGAAAATGACACATGTGACAATCAGAACAACCAAAAAGCCTGAAACAACAGTTGAAACGAAAGCAAGGACAGCCCCGATAATCAGACATAGCTGAATGACTCTTTTTTCTCCTAGGGCATTTACCAGTTTACCAAACACAAGTACTTGTATGATGACAGCCACAATCGAGCTGACGGTAATGATCACGGCAATATCTTTTGGACCAAATCCAAACTTATGATTTGTGAACAAGCTAAAGACTGTTTCATATGCAGATAGTCCAAATGCGAGGACAAACACAATGATAAAGGCGATGAGGTAGCTTGGATGAATTGATTTTTTCAAATCTTTAAAGAAAGTCGATTCTTTCACTTCATTCATTTGCTTCGCTCGCTCTTCTTTTGTTAAAGGCTCCTTCAGCATAAACATAGACGAAATAACGGCAATAAACGCAATCCCTGCCGCAAAGAAGAATGGCAGGCGTACGCCGTATTCTGCAATAAACCCGCCAATTCCCGGGCCAATGATAAAACCGGTACTAATGGCCGCAGAGACATAACCCATCGCCTTTGATCTTTCTTGAACGGTCGTAATATCTGCGACATACGCAGTGACAGCCGGCATAATAAATGCCGCACTAATACCGCCTAGAAGCCTTGCAACATACAGAACATACACGTGTGTACCAAGACCAAAAACGAGTTCTGATAATGCGAATAGAAACAGCCCAGACACAATCATAATCTTTCTTCCGTAGCGGTCTACCCATCTACCTGCAATAGGTGATGCGATGAGCTGAGCAACGGCAAACGCCGCCACAAGGTATCCCATTGTACTTCCTGTTAGATGCATGACATTCATGAATAGCGGCATGACAGGAATAATGAGACCGATGCCTAAAAACGCAATAAATATATTACTTAATAAAATAACGAGTACTGCTTTTTGCTCACGAATCGGTTTTTGCATGATGTTTGTTTCCCCTTTACTGACTCACTTGTTACTCATGATGGTTGATTCCGTGAATAAACAATGAGATCGCCTCTTTTTGTAACTCTTTCTTCTGCTCGATGGTGTCATTTTTATATAACACGTCTAATCCATAAAAAACGGAAAGTAATATTTTCACTTTTGACTCCACATGCTGGATTGACCAGCTGCCATCTTTGTTTCCTTCAAGTAAGATATCTCTCATCACATCATCAAAATCGACATCAATCTTGTTCAGCCGTTCCATGACTTCGTCTGATGTAAAGGCACTGGCACAAAATTCCTCACTCGCTCTCATTAATGGGTAGTTAATGCCCATTTGACTGAGCAGTTCTGCAAACCCGGCAAGCTTGTCGATAGCTCGGTTCAGTGTTTTCTTCTCCTCTTGCCACGTTTCCATCATCAAACGATGATCCTCTTCCATAATATGAAGAAACAAAAACTCTTTTCCTTTGAAATGATGATAGAGATTGCCTTTACTCACCTCAGCAGCCTCTAAAATATCACGCACGGATGTTTCTGAATAACCTTTTTTCGCAAATAAATCACGAGAAGCGGTGACGATTTTTTGCTTCGTCTTCTCACTCTTTCCAGCCCCGCTTTGTGTACTTGTCATGTGTCACAATCCCTTTCTACCCTGCATTTCTTCATGCAGACTAAATAAAACCGACCAGTTGGTTTATTTTTAATTATAAATGGATTTTCCTTATAATACAATGAAAAGGTCATCGACTTCATAAGGAGTGATTCATGTGAAAACAAACAGAACAGTCATTTGCGCTATCACCAAAAAGGACTTATATGTATTTTTCTTCTGCGACCTTTTCATGGCTGCTTTGGCGTACTACGTGTTCAAATTCAAACCAACCACATTTTATGAATGTGCAGGGGTCATGTGAAGTATACTATGTCCCTTTTTGATGAAAAAGTGGATATACCGGTGATCTCCTTTCAAATATATCCGTCATTCATTTAACTTTTCTTTATATTTAACTCCACTTAAATATAAAGATTGCCTATAATAGAAGAGAGGTGATGTCATTGGATGAGGAAATCATTCATTACGGTAAAAAGATCATTGAATACTCGAATGCTCTAGGCTCAATTTATGTAGAAGAGTATCAACGATTTTTAAAACATGAGTATGCAGATTTATCAGCCAAACAAGAGCTGACGCTTGAGCTGCTGCGCACGAAAACGAGAACAATCAATGAATTAGCTGATTACTTTTCGATTTCTGCCAGCGCAGCTAGCCAGCTTGTATCAAAGCTTGAGCAGCTCGGCTATGTCAAACGAGAAATTAATCCACATAACCGAAGAGAAATCATTGTTGACTTTGCTCAAAAGGGCCATGACTACCACAAGAATACGGAAGACATTCAATTGCACCTTATTCAAAAATATTATGCAAAGCTTCCAAAAGAAGATTTAAAAACATTACTATCTCTATACGAAAAAATCTATCAGATTGCAAAAGAAGCGCCTTAATACGGTGTTTCTCTCACTGACATTTAAGTTATCTAAACTATTAAGGAGGTGAAAATATGCAAAGCATTCATTTACAAGATGGCCGTCACATCGGTTTGACTCAATACGGTGATCTTGAAGGGTTTCCAGTATTCTTTTTTCATGGAACACCTGGATCAAGAGTGATGTTTTTAAATGATGATCCAATCTCTCAAGAGCTCGGCATTCGTCTCATCTGTTTGGATCGACCTGGATTCGGTTTATCCACCCCTCTACCTGACCGCACAATTTTAGACTGGGCAAAAGACGTGCTGGAAGTGGCAGATGATCTTGGCATTCAACATTTTTCAGTGATGGGTGTATCTGGAGGCGGCGCATTCGCAGCTGGTTGTGCCTATCAATTGCCGGATCGCGTCCTTTCAGCCGCTCTGATCTCAAGTACAACCCCTTTTCAAGGCGGAAAACCGCCGAAAAGTATGCTAAAAGAAAATAAATTAGCCTTTTTCCTTAGTAAGAAGTTTCCTTGGCTATTGAAAGCAAGCTACCGTTCCCAGAAAAAAATGATTGAGAACAAACCAGAGAAATTTAAAAAACTGGCCAAAAACGGGAACAAGCATTTACATCCATGGGATCGGCAATTCCTTCAAACCGATGAGCAGTTAGAGATGATGATGACACATTTACACGAAGCGACTCGTCAATCAGTGGATGAATGTATTCGTGAACCCATTTTACTCTCAAAACCATGGGCATTCGATATGAAAGATATTCAAATCCCTGTTGATGTATGGCATGGAAAAGAAGATACAATGGCTCCATTTGTAGAAATAGAAAAAATAGCTCAGGAGATTCCAAACGTCAAAACCCATTATATAGATCAAGCGGGGCACTTTCTTACTGATATAGACGATATTTGGCGAGATATTTTACTCTCTTTAAAGGAACGTGCTGAACATCAGAAACATGCATAAAAAAAGACCCAATATGACTTGGGTCTTTTTCTTCATTAATACTGTTCATAATACCTTTGCACTTTAACTGGATCTTTTGTCTTCGTCAGTGCCAGCATGAGCAGAATACGTGCTTTTTGCGGGTTTAATGAATCAGAGGACACAAAGTGATGTTCATCATCCGTTTTTTCGCGGGTGACAATTCCATTCCCCGTACGGCTTGATCTCACAACAACCACATCTTTTTTCACTGCATCTGTTGCCCCTTTGATGGCTTCTGTAGACATCGTTCCATTTCCTGCTGCAGCCACGACAATTCCTTTCGCACCTGCTTTGACTGCGGCATCATACATATATTTTTGATCATTTTGATAGCCGTATAAAATATCAACTTGCGGCAATTCTTTTATCTTTGATACATCAAATTCACTTTCAGTCGTATGTTTTCTTGTCGGTTCGTTATAAAAGGACACCACTTCACCAGTAACTTCTCCGATGTATCCTTGCTCAAGTGACTTGAAGGCATCGGTTGTGGTCGTGTTTGTTTTTGTAACAAATCGAGCTGATGCAATTCGGTCATTTAATGTGACCATGACCCCTTTGCCCTTTGCTTCTTTGGCTGATGCAATTTTCACCGCATGATACAAGTTAAGCGGACCATCCGCACTGATTGCCGATGCTGGTCTCATTGAGCCAACGACCACCACAGGCTTATCACTTTTAACAACCAGATGTAAAAAGTAAGCTGTTTCTTCAAGTGTATCTGTTCCATGCGTGATGACAATGCCATCAACTTGATCATCTTTTAATAGTTCATTCACTCGCTTGGCTAATTTTAAAAGAAGAGCGTTATCAACATTTTCACTGCCGACATTCGCAACCTGCTCACCCGTGACATTTGCAATATCCTTCAGCTGTGGAACGGAAGCAATGACTTTATCAATGCCGAGTGAACCAGATTTATAGCCCGTCGTATCTGTATCACTGTCTGAACTGCCAGCAATCGTCCCGCCTGTGGCTAATACCTTAATATTTGATAAGGACTTATTCCCTGTTTCAACGACCTTGTTTTTCTCTTTTGTTTCACTCGATACGTTCTCTTTTTCATTTTGACTATTCTCTTGAGTGCCCGTGTTCGCACAGGCTGCTGTCACCAGTAATAAAACAGAAAGAAGGACAGCACCTAACCATTTTGTCATGTTCATTGGATCATCTCTTTTCCTCATTTGATGGATTTCATGGCTAAATCTCTTTCTATAGGCTTTACTTTATACCATACCTTCATTCATCGGCATGAGGCAAAAGATATAGAACCAAATGCTGGGAATAATCTTTATATTTTTAATGAGTTACTTTAAAATATAAACAAAATTATAAAAATAAACTAATTAACCTTAAATTTACCTTAACAAAATTATTTATATATGGAAAAAGTTAATTACGTGAGTAGAATATACTATAAAGGAGGTAATATGAAAATAAAGTTTATTTTTCTTTTCTTGTTCATCATATTCACAATTGTTTTCATTTACATACCTAAAAGTGATCACAACATTAAAATAGCAGTCATAGATAGCGGTATTGACGTAAATCATGTTGATGTTTCTGTTATAAAGCGCTTTGATAATAAACAGACAGTGATGGATTCTTTCGGACATGGTTCTGCTATTGCTGAAATTATTAATAAAAACAATGAGAACATAGATTTTTATGATGGAAATATTTTAGACGAGAATGGAAACACAAGTGTAGAAACTTTAATCAAAGCATTAGATTGGTGTATTGAAAACAAAGTGAATCTCATCAATATGAGTTTTGGTCTTTCTGAGAATAATGTAAAACTTAAAAAAAAGATTGACGAAGTCGTTAGTCATAATATTTTAATTATAGCTGCTGCAGGTAATAAATTTGGTTTAAAAAGTGATTATCCTGCTCGTTATAATAACGTGATTTCTATTTCTGCTGTTGATTCTAAAAATAAGATATATAAATTTGCAGCTAAAGGAAAAATCGACTTTGTTTCTCTTGGTGTAGATGTAGAAACAGTGAAAATAAAAAAATTGGCTGAAGTTAAAGTTTTAAGCGGTACTTCTTTTGCTACAGCAAATGCTACAGGGTATATTTCCAAGCTAATACCAGATGACTTTTCGCTACCTTTTAAAGATATTCTTCACAGATTAAAACAGAAAACTCAAACGCTGAATAATGACGAACGAGATTCAACCTATGGTTATGGCCTATTATTAAATAAGAATTAGGAGTATATGATGTTTAAGAATATTATTAAAGTAATATGTTTAGTAATGATATTTTCAATTATTGGACCTAGCATTTCTAATGCGACTATGAATTCAAATGAACATGACGAAATTAATTCAAATGCTATTAACACTCTACAAAACACGGGAGAATTGCATAGTACAGAGGTCATAAAAAACACGAATAATGAACAGGAACTTGAAGTAAGTGTTGAAAACGAAAATTTATTGATCAACAGTAAAGTGATTTTATCTCAAGAATCAGAACAATTACCAATGGTTGAGGCTGAAATTGTTGATGAAGACACAAAAGAGACTGTAAAATATAATTTTGAAATAGCAGATATTGATGTTGCTGAAAAAAGCGACCCTCATCTCTTATTAGTGGATATTGAAACTGGCGAGGAGTACACAGTAAGTGACTCACAAATTCAAGCATCATGGTATCCTTTAGTAGTCGTAGCAATCTATATTGCTCGTGTTGGAATTAACCAAGCAATAAAGAAGTTTGGTAAAACTGCTGTTAAAAATGCTGTTAAAAAACATGGTAAGAAAACCACTACTTCAAACGCAGTCAAAAAAGTGAGTATGTCACGACTAGACTATCATTATAAGAAACACAAAAAAGAATTTGGTAACATTACCAAATCTGAGTATTTAAATAAAGCACGCAAACTATTAGGAGCAAGTAAGAGCAACAATATTTTAGAAAAGAAAAGCAAGAAAAAATTTAATGGTAAACACCGTTATTATAAATATAATAAAAAAACAAATGAATTTTTATCTGTAGAGAAACAAAAAGATAAAGATGTCATTATCACTTTTTTCAAGCCTAAAAGAGGAATTAATTATTGGAAGGACCAGTAGAAATGAATAAAAACGTTTGTTTAATTTGTGGCTATAATGAATTAGAAGAAAGACCTTACTATTCCGATTTTGCAGGTAGTAACGAGATTTGTCCATGTTGCGGTTTTGAGTTCGGAGTAGATGATTTTGATTGTGATGAATTTGATCATGAAGGGTTAACAGACCAAGAAATTGTTGAAAAATCCCATATCATTTGGAGAAAACATTGGATTGAAAACGGACTAGAATTGTTCAATCCTCAAATCTTTTCTCCAGAATTTCGAAACGGAAAATTTTTAAAAAGAGATTACTTAGAGATTCAAATGAAAAAGAATCTTGGATTAGATTTTAATGACATTTAAATGGACAAAGACCACTCAGGTTTTATTCTGAGTGGTTTTCATATTTTAATATATGTCTTTACTACAGCAAAAAAGCATTTAATGTGTAGGTTGTTTTTATTAGGCGTTTTCAGTGATCCAAATACGCTTGACCCAGCAGACATCTTTCAGTGCAGTGATCACTGTTAATCTGGTAAGGGTAGCTGACATACCTCTCCACTTGTTACATACGTCACCAGATCCCCTCCTATGCTTGTACACACAGTCAATCATGCCATAAAAAAATCACTAAGGAAATCTACCTCAGTGATGGGAATCGTTATTTCATACTTGTACCAGCATGTGAAAAGATCGGATCTTTTAATTCAAATTCGAATGTCTTTCCGTCCACAATACCGACTGTTTTTTCACTGTCATAAAGCTCAAGCAGACAAGCTGCCATTTCTTTTGATGTATGATATTTCTTGAAATTGCCTTCATATTCAAATTCGTCTACATCCAATGAACGCTTTGCAAATTCTGATTCTGTCGCGGAAGGTGCTAATATTTTCGCCTGTAATTTGGCTCCTTTTCCTTTCAACTCTAGTGCCAGTCCTTCGGTAAAGGCACTCACGTAAAACTTCGTGGCCGAATAGGTGACGGCATTGCCGACGACTGTATAGCCAGCTCGTGAAGAAATGTTAATGAGCTGCGCTCCCTCTACTTGCTCATAATCACGGACAAATAAGGTGGATAGAATCGTTAATGCTTCGATATTCAGATGAAGCATATCCCCAATTTTACTTAAATCTTGTTCTCCTATAGAGCCAAAGTGACCAAACCCTGCATTATTAATGAACGTATCCAGTTCATAATCAGACAATGACTCATAAAATGAATACACTTGCTCTATGTTTGTTAAATCGACTGACTGTATGACTACTTTGATATTGGGATATTGATCATGAATCTTCTTTTTCAATTCTTGGAGTTTATCGAGCCGGCGTGCAGCTAATATAAGATTTTTCCCTCGTGCTGCAAAGGCGAGAGCCGCCTCATATCCAATACCTGAGCTTGCTCCTGTAATGACTGTATAACTCATTTTAAATCCCCCTATTCGCGTCTTCTAACTGGTTAAATTATAACGACAGCGTTTCGCTCAAGTCAATTTTGAAGAGAGTCAAAGGGCAGCATGTCTAACTTAGGACAGCTCCTCAGTCATTTCCTTTTGAATCATTTTGGAGGATATCATGTTGAGATTTTTTTGTTCATTTTTGAAAAACCAATTGGTAGGAATGTTCGATTAACTCCTCTACAAATGAGGATGGAATGTCTGCATCAAGGTAAATGGAATTCCAATGAGTCTTATTCATATAGTAGCCAGGGATAATTCCTTGAGGAAAGATATCTGACCCTTTTTACATTCACTTTTCTTTTTCAGAAACAGTAATAAAAGCACAGGCCCATTGTCTCCTGTGCTTTTGAATCACTCTACTTTTCTTATTCAAACGCCTTCTTTAATTGATCCCCCATCAGATGCCAAGCTTCTTCAGCTATGGCTAAATCTCCGGCGTGCGTGAAGCCGTGTGGAACGCCTTTAAATTGTTTGTACGTGACGTCTACCCCAGCTTCTTTTAACTTGGCAGCATATTGCTCGGCTTCTTCAGCCAGCGAATCCTTCTCTGCTGTGATGACGAGAGCTGGAGGCATTTGTGCTAAGGATGAACGATCTGCAAAAACCGGAGAAACGAGCGGATTGTGCGGATCTTGGCCTTGCAGATAGAAGGAATTAAAGAGTCTCGCCAATTCAACTGGGATCGCTTCTTCAAACGCTGGCTTTTGTGCTGGATCAGTGGCTAGATCAAGCGGCGGATAATCAAGCACTTGATAGGCAATTGGGAGTGTATTTCCTCTTTGAATATTCAATAGACAAGCAGCCGTTGCCAAATTTCCTCCTGCGCTATGTCCGCCAATGGCTAATGCATTCCGATCGATTTGAAGCTCCTCAGGATGTTCATACAGCCACTTCATTACATCGTAGCATTCATGAAGAGCGGCTGGGAAAGGGTGCTCGGGTGCAAGCTGATACTCGACATTGACGACGATACATTGCGCCCGGTCTGCAATGACTGGACACCAGGGATTATCCATTTCAGCACTGCCCATGATAAATCCGCCGCCATGTAAATTTACAAAAACAGGAAGCAGCTGTTTTTGTGTGTTCACTGGCTTAAATACCCACACCTTTGTTTCGCCAGCACTTGTTGGAATGTCATATTCCATTTTGTTCACTTCAGGAGGATTTACTGGCTTTAGTTCCGATTGACTCGCTAATGAACCTTCAGATGGCTGGCGTAATGAAGCAGCGATTTTGATTTGTTCTTCTAAGTTCATGATCTCAGACTCCTATCTTATTCATTTCTTAGTTACTCATTCGTTTCCTTTTCCTCTTTTCCTCCTACCGAATCAACAGCAACTTATATTGGTTCACTTTTTACCTATCTCCCCTTTTTCCCTCTCTTTGAAACAAGCATTGAGCAAATAAAAAAGCACTGCGGCGCTATGTCCTCAGTGCTTTTGATTTCTCTTATGATACTTGCTGTTCTACCTTCACTCGTTTAATGAAGAAAGCAATAATTAAACCAACGATGGTCATGATTACTGCAAAGATAAATGCATGCTGGACGCCATTTGTAAAGGCGAGCAGCTGATTCACCGGATTTGCGGGATCAGACACATTTTCCATAAAGCTGCGGGCGCCTGAAGAAAGGATCGAGATACCGACCGCAGTACCAATGGCTCCTGACACTTGCTGCAATGTATTCATAATCGCTGTACCATGCGGATATAGCTCTGGCGGCAGCTGATTCAATCCATTTGTTTGAGCAGGCATCATGATCATCGCGATTCCGATCATTAATGTAATATGAAGGGTGACAATGAATCCAATCGACGTATTCACACTTAGATTCGTAAAGCCAAACATCGTCGCTGCGACAATGACAAGACCTGGAATGACAAGCCATTTTGGACCAAACTTATCAAATAGACCACCCATGATTGGAGATAGGAGTCCGTTGATAATTCCACCTGGCAACAGCATTAAACCTGCTGTAAATGTAGAAAGCGCCAAGGATGTTTGCAGATACAATGGCAAAATCATCATAGCAGACAGCATCACCATCATACACACTAAAATTAGAAGCAACCCAATGACAAACATCGGATATTTAAACGGGCTTAAGTTCAGCATTGGTTCTTTCATGTTCAACTGTCTTAAAGAGAACACAAGGATTCCTATGACACCAACTACAATTGCAACGATGACATGCATACTGCTCCAGCCGCCGCCTTCACCGGCACTGCTAAAGCCATACACAATTCCGCCGAAACCAATGGTTGAAAGCACAATTGATAAGATGTCGATTTTCGGTCTTGTTGGTTCTGTAATATTTTGCATAAAAATAAAACCAAATACGAGTGCAGCCATTAATAAAGGAAGTGAAATCCAGAAAATCCAATGCCACGTCAGCGATTTCAGAATAAGACCGGAGACGGTTGGACCGACTGCTGGTGCAAACATGATCACAAGACCAATAATCCCCATCGATCTGCCTCGTTTATGAGGCGGGATGATGACCAAAATCGTATTAAACATCAATGGCAGAAGCAATGCTGTACCGACTGCCTGCACGACACGTGCTACCATTAAAATACTAAAGACCGGCGCAACCGCCGCAATAAATGTTCCGATGATCGAAAAGACAAGCGATGTAATGAAAAGCTGTCTTGTCGTAAACCATTGAAGAATGAGTCCTGAAATCGGTACGAGAATACCAAGTGTTAATAAATATCCTGTTGTCAGCCACTGAGCAGTCGTCGCTTCAATTCCAAAGTCTAACGTTAAACTTCTCAGCGCCATGTTTAATGCCGTTTCACTGAACAGGCCAATAAATCCAGCCGTGATAAAAGAAATAATTATGGGCAGCGTTCGAATGTCAGAAGCTGCTGCTTTCTGTTTGTTCATATTAAGTTGGCTCCTTTTCTTTTTCAATTTAGATGAACCTTAGGAAGTCAGGGTGGTCAGAAATGAGCCACTTTCATGTCTATTGAAAGACGGATAAAATCTGTTTTTCTGCAGCAAATTGAGCGATTCTTTCGATTGAATAGCCGGATTCATGTATATAAAACATGAGCTCAGGCGTCATTGGAGAGGACATACATAACGTTGTCAGTTCTATGTCCTGTATGTTCGCTTCTCCCTTTTCTCTCGCTTCTTCAAGCAAATCACGAATGATTTGTCTAAGTGATTGACTGTAATGACTCTCATACACTTTACTTGTCTGCTCTAAACTCCCAGAGATTGTGAGCATCCGAATCCAGTCTAAATGGTGACCGACGATGAGATGAATTTCTTCAAGAACGTAGCACAAACGTTCACGGACCGGCTGATCACTTATTTTGCTCAAGTAAAGATGCAAAGCTGGGATCAGCTGTTCAAATCTCTCCCCAAGGATAGAAAGGCACAAATCACTTTTATTGGCGTAGCGGCGGTAAAGAGTACCCTGCCCAACACCAGCTGTTTTCGCAATTTTATGCATGCTGACATTTTCTACACCAAATTCTTGAAATAAGGAGAAAGCAATCTCTTCAATTTCCTCCCCAATATCCTTTTCCACCATGCTCACCTTCTTTACCTTCATCCACATGACACTTATCTCTATGTGTTAAATCAAAACACTTTAGGTTTTTCTTAGGACAATTGTCCCGATATTATCTTACGGACAACTGTCCGCAATGTCAATCATTATTTTTTACTTATGATCCTTCTTTCAATTCTATTAAATAATGCACACTGTTTATCATTATTTAGACGGATTTTCCCTTTTGAAAGAATCATGTATGATCAATAAAGAAAGCGCTTCCATAAAAGGAGAGGAGAATGCGAATATGTACCGTATGAAACGAATGTTGATGCTGCTTGTCACTGGATTAGTCTTGAGTTTGTCCACATTTACAGCGGGTGCCTCGGCACAAACGGGTGGATCGTTTTATGAACCTTTTAACAACTATAATACGGGGTTATGGCAAAAAGCCGATGGATACTCGAATGGAAACATGTTTAACTGTACGTGGCGTGCAAATAACGTGTCGATGACCTCATCAGGTGAAATGCGTTTATCGCTCACAAGTCCCGCCTATAATAAATTTGACTGCGGAGAAAACCGCTCCGTTCAAACGTACGGCTATGGGCTATATGAAGTCAACATGAAGCCAGCCAAAAATGTGGGGATCGTCTCTTCTTTCTTCACTTATACGGGACCGACTGATGGTACGCCTTGGGATGAGATTGACATTGAATTTCTAGGAAAAGACACGACAAAGGTACAGTTTAACTACTATACCAATGGTGTAGGAAATCATGAAAAGATCGTCAACCTTGGTTTCGATGCAGCGAACTCTTATCACACGTATGCATTTGACTGGCAGCCAAACTCTATCAAATGGTATGTCGATGGACAATTAAAACATACCGCCACCACTCAAATTCCTCAAACACCAGGGAAAATTATGATGAACCTGTGGAATGGTGCAGGTGTCGATGAATGGCTCGGCTCCTACAACGGTGTTACCCCGCTCCACGCACATTATAACTGGGTGCGTTACACAAAAAGATAACTCTATCAAAAAAACCTGTGATTTTTCACAGGTTTTTCTTCGTTTAATTAGAATGAGTTTTCAGCTGATGAGCGAGTTTTTTCTCATGATTGTGGATAATATCTTCATAACTTTCTATTTTGAAATCCAATCGTTTAATGGTCTCTTCGATTTCCTTTTGTTTTTGAACGAGTCTTTCTCGTTCATTGACCAAAATGTTTTTTCGCGAAGATAACGTATGATCATCATCCTCAAAAAATAAGGCTGTATATTCTCTAAGCGCATCAATCGAGAGCCCTGCATTTCTCATACACTTGATAAATTCGATCCATTGAAGATCATCCTCTGTATAATCACGAATCCCATGATCATCACGTTTGATTTCCCTAATCAAACCAATATTTTCGTAATATCTAAGTGTCGCAGTGGATAAATCAAGCTGTTTTGCTGCTTGTGCTATTTTCATTGTGCCCTCCTTCTTTCTCTTACCTTCCGATCTCCCTTTCCTCATCATCTCCATTTTGAAAAAGAAAGCAAGATGCTTTTGGCTCAATTCTTGATATCAAGAATGTTGTAACAGCCTGGATTTATTATTACAGAAGGTTTTCTGTTGACTTATAGTTCACTTTAAGACGTACAGTATAGAGGAAAGAATCGAATCTTATTTTTGAAAGGATGATCAAGAATGTGTCAGACGCACCAATCAAACGTTTTAATTGTATCACATGCAAAAGCGAATTTTGAACGGACGACCATTGAAAGAAGAGCGCTTCGTCCACATGATATTTTAATTGATATTCAATTTAGCGGGATCTGTCATTCAGATATCCACAGCGCTTTTGATGAATGGGGCGGCGGCATTTTCCCGATGGTTCCAGGTCATGAGATCACTGGGGTCGTTACAGCTGTAGGGGATGATGTGACGAAGTTTCAGATCGGAGACCGTGTAGGCGTTGGCTGCTTTGTGGATTCCTGCGGCACCTGTGAGTATTGTCAAAATGGAGACGAGCAGTATTGCACAAAAGGGGTCGTCCAAACGTATAACAGCCGTGACTATGACGGGGAACCGACTTATGGCGGCTACAGTCAAAAAATTGTCGTGACTGAACGATTTGTCGTCAGCATTCCTGATCAACTGCCCCTTGATGCCGCAAGCCCTCTTCTCTGTGCTGGCATTACAACTTATTCTCCATTAAAGCACTGGAAGGCAGGCCCTGGCAAAAAGGTTGCGATTGTCGGAATGGGCGGGCTCGGTCATGTTGCTATTCAATTCGCGAGTGCTCTAGGCGCTGATGTGACGGTATTGAGCCGCTCTTTGAATAAAAAAGAAGAGGCACTGTCATTTGGCGCAAAAGACTATTTTGCTACAAGTGATCCTGATACGTTTCAGACACTAGCCGGACAGTATGACCTTATTCTCAATACGGTCTCTGCCAACATTAATGTGGATGCCTATTTGTCCTTACTCCGTGTAGATGGAACCTTGGTGAACGTCGGTGCACCGCCTAAGCCGGATCAATTCCACGTCTTTTCATTAATTTCCGGCCGCCGCAGCATAGCTGGTTCACTCGTTGGCGGCATCCAAGAAACACAAGAAATGCTCGATTTCGCAGCTGCTCATAACATTGCGCCACAAATTGAAGTGATCAACGCTAATCAAGTTGATGAAGCGTATGAACGGGTGCTGAAAAGTGATGTTCGTTACCGGTTTGTGATTGATATTTCGACATTATGATCGGATTCTTTTTTGAAAGACTAGCTCAATGGCTGGTCTTTTTTTAACATGATTTCCTCATAAACAGCTGTTTACGTTTCAATGACTTGATACGGATATAAAGGCTGGCACCCGAGCTGTTATTGTGGATATCCTGTTTTTCTTATAGCGAGGAGGATATGTTCAAATGAAAAAAATCACATCCAAAATTCCCACAAAATAACCTCCCTTTTTTAGAACAAAATTTATTGACAACAAATAAATAAACATGTTATTATTAAAAATTTGATTATTTAACCTCTAAGTGTGGTACCCTTAAAGTAGATACATTATATGGAGGTGGATGATATGTTTCAAATTGGTGATAACATTGTTTATCCAATGCACGGAGCAGGTATAATTGAAGCCATAGAAGAAAAAGAATTCTCTGATGAAAAACAACAGTATTATGTGATTAAAATGTCAATCAGTCATATGAAAGTAATGATTCCAACACGGAAAATGTCAGGTTCACGTATTAGACCTGTTACAGATATACTGGCTTTAAAGAATGTAATGCACATTTTCCAGCATGGCAAATCAGATCAATTACTGACATGGAAAGAACGGCATACAATTAACACAAACAAAATAAAAACGGGTAACATCCAAGAAGGTGCTGAAGTTGTGCGTGATCTGATGCGTATGAGGAAAGAGAAAGCACTCAATGCAAGTGAAAAGAAAATGCTGGATGATGCCCATGAATTTTTGCTAAGTGAATTAGAAGTCATCAAAGGAATTACAGAAAAACAAATCAAAAGTTTCTGTTAAGAACCTCTTCCACACTCACCATTTTTGAATACAAGTTCTCTACGAACATGTCCATCCTTCAATTTATTAAAGAAAAAAAGAATTTATTTAGGCAAATTCCGCATATTGTAAATCCAATATGCTATACTGTTGATAAACCTTTGAAGCATGAATTTTTTTACGATTACCTTGTAACACCTCCCTACTTGTACGCTGAGTAGGGTTTTTTATTGAAAAAATGCGTGAAAGCATAAAAAAACAGGCTCTCTACAGAGAACCTGTTTTAAAAGGATGAAGATTAAGCAGTTTTTTGAACGTTAGCAGCTTGAGCTCCACGAGAACCTTGCTCTACGTCAAATGTTACTTTTTGACCTTCGTCTAAAGATTTGAATCCGTCACCTTGGATAGCTGAGAAATGTACGAATACATCGTCGCCTTCTTCACGTTCGATAAATCCAAAACCTTTTTCTGCGTTAAACCATTTTACTGTACCTTGTTCCATGTTTGTTGCCTCCTCGTGCGTATACCACACAATGTATTATACTATCCTTGCCCAAAGTATCCTCAAGACGAAAAGTCTTTCTTCATGCTATCCTTTACGCCGAACAAAAATAATTATTCTTATTGTAACATGAATCGGAAATAATTGCAATTTAGGATTTAAAAGAACAAAATCAACGATCCCACATAATTTTGTTCTTCTCTGACTTTAAGATAATTTTTTCTACAAAATGGACGTTCAATCTCGAAAGGAATAAACAAGTTCATAACGTCATTCCATTTTTCAGACATCTGTCAGTATTATTTAAAAGTGGTAATAACGAAAACATTACTGTACTCTTAGAAAATTGATGTCATTTCTATTTCAGCTAATATTCAACATTTTTATTCCTATCTATTATTAAAGTTACTATAAGACTAGCTACGCTGACTAAAGTTCCTGCGATAGAAACAACAATTGTCAAAAAGCCATCTGGAATAAAAAATCCTATTGGAATTAGTACCAGAAAAGAGAGAACAATAAAACATTGGTATACACCAGATATAGTTCTCACAATCAAGTTACTGAAAAAAGACATCACCAACGGAGGAATGAATAAAAAAACCACTATTCCAATTGATATTATTAAGATGCGAGGCTGATCAAATGAAATGACATTATCTCCAGGGGAATTTTGGGCAGCCACTAGCATAACAACTATAGACATCATTAGAGTAAGTAAAACTAGAGAAAACCTTTTTATCATGCTATAACTCCTTTTTCATATTGAATAGTTTTATAGGGACAGGCTAATTTAGTCAACCAATTTTTATGTTGACACAAATCGCTGTATTTTCTGGATAATCATGAATTGGTCATGAGCTTATAAATTTTTTGAAGTTGACCTTATGCAACTTAATTCCATTTTATCAAATTATCTCATCGAAACCTTTATTTAACAATATAAAAAATGAAAGGAAGCTAGAAGCTGAATAAAAGAATTTATTCATGATGTTCTTATGGACAACAACCGCATCATGACTGGCAACTATACTTTAGAGGATAAAAAAACCAAAGGTCTACAACCTTTGGTTTCTTAGATGCGGCCGAGAGGACTTGAACCTCCACGGGTTAGTCACCCACTAGGCCCTCAACTTTGTGAACCGATACCAATCTTCCTTTCATTGAACTCTCTAAATTCCGTTTTCACCTTTTCTTTCACATTCACATAAACCCGAATTTAAAAGTCTTTATTTCCACCATCCCACATACTTAGATTCAATGCCTCATATATTTCTAGACAAATATAAGTTATAGGGGGATGACATGAACAATCAATTTCTAGATCAGGAGTATCAATCGAATAATCCTATGTTGGAACCACCAGAAAGATTAGCAGCACGCACCATCTGAATCCTTAACAGAACAAACATTTATTGAACGTTCATTAATTGAAAATAAGTTCTGGCTGCGTATTATGAAAGAACATGCTTTATTTCTTGGCGAAGGATTTAATCGTAAAGATAAACAGTTTATCCAACAAACAGACCGTTTTCATTATTATTTTGAACAACTAGAACAACGAGCCTATAAAACGCCTAACAATGTTCAAGCTGTACGTAAACTGAATGAAGATAGTATTGATCTAGCATATGGTTTTCGAAATTTCAAAAGAAATTTACTTATATTGATCATTAACTGCAAGGTTTCAGGGTTTAACTTTCCATTGCTGGTTGATCACATCGCTCGTGAAGCAGAATATTTCGTGCGAACACTTCAAAAATTTAACAAAGGCATACTTGACCCTATTCAAGACGCCATTATTAGTGAAAATGTTTTCTGGCTGAGAATTATGATGGAACATTCCAGATTTATTGCCTCACTATTAGACCAATCCGAACGTAAACTTGTTCATAAAGCTAGTGAATTTGGAGATAATTTCGAGGTTTTGCTTAATCAGGCTAGAGATGTTGAATCCATGTTGTTTAGAAAAAAACCAACATACCCTATTATTGCTAAACTCAATGATGATAGCGAGGACGCTACGACAGAGCTTAGAAACTTCAAAAAAGCAGGATTAGAGATGATTAAATCATGTCAAATTAAAAATGTGATCAATCCTCTACTAGCAGATCATGTTTTGCGTGAAGCAAATCACTTTCTATATATGACAGATGTATTAGAAAAGCGTTTAAAAGAAAAACAATCTATGGAATCTTCTTATTAAGCCTTTCATTTCAATGAAGGCATTTTTTTATTGATCCATCTTGCCCCGACTGCGTGATCGATAAATTAGACGAATACCCTTATCAAAGAATGATCTAGGTGCATAACCTACTCCTAAAAGACATTTAATAAAAGGAGTTTAGATATGTATTATTATTCTGATCCGTATTATCTCTATAATTTTAGACAACAACCTGATTTGAGTCAGGCAAATGAAAAAATGCGTAGCCTTTTATCTACGATTCAACATATCCCTGTACACTCATCCTCTTTCCAACGCTCGATGGCTACCGTAGTGAAACATCTGCAAGTTGTCAGTAGAGCACTTGCTCTTGGATGCGGTATGAGTTCAGAATTCAGATTCCTTCCAGATACTTGGGGATTACGTGAGCTTCATATTGTACACGCAAAATATCTAACTCCATTGAGTTATCACGTTTATTCTGCCTTAGGTGCAGCTGAGCTTCTTGCCGCAGGACAAGGTCGAGCTCCTCATTTTGCTCTAATGATTGGCTGTATGAATTCAATACTTCGTCTATGGTCAAACTTTCCTGCAGCGATAGCTGACCTTCGAAGAGCAGCAGGCCAACAATATGCATCTTCAGTAGACGAGGCAGAAAGACTGCTGAGTCCAATGGTTCCATCCACTCAACAGGCATTATCCATCAGTCAATCTGCAGTTAGTCCGGTTATTTGGCAGGCTACCTTACATGCTACACATTTAGCTCGGGAAGTACGGCAGATTGTTGCACAATCAGTGAGTCAGGGATCTTCATATTAATCAGTCGATACGATATGAAATTTCCATGGAATCAACCTTTGCCAATTAAAATGCTTGTATGTAGTCTTTAAAAATAAATGCTGATCTTAAAAAGGTATCCTTGTGCTGCGGTACCTTTTTATTTCGAGTCCTCATGAAGTTGCCGCTACATTTTTATACCGCACTGTAAAAAAACCGACTGATCTAACCAGGAAAGGAGCATTCCTCCTACCAGAAACAAAACAAAAAAGAACAGATTATCTGACTGGAGGAAGCTTATTGAAATTGGCGCTTCGATGGGGGATACGTGCATCTATTCGGACAGCAATAGATGTATATGGTCACTTATTTCCTAACAAACAAAAGGCTATGGCTGAAAAATTGGACGACATTATATAAAAATATCGATCTCTAACAAAAAAAGTCCACTTACTTACGGTGAGTGGACAGATTTTGGACAGATTTATTTAGAAGTTATATAAAATAAAAATACCAAAGGTCTACAACCCTTGGTATCATTGATGCGGCCGAGAGGACTTGAACCTCCACGGGTTATTCACCCACTAGGCCCTCAACCTAGCGCGTCTGCCATTCCGCCACGACCGCGTGTATGATGTGCTCATATATTCATAAGTGCACTGTTTGGAAAAACAATGCGGGTGAAGGGACTTGAACCCCCACGTCATAAAGACACTAGATCCTAAGTCTAGCGCGTCTGCCAATTCCGCCACACCCGCGTGACAATGGTGAGCCATGAAGGACTCGAACCTTCGACCCTCTGATTAAAAGTCAGATGCTCTACCAACTGAGCTAATGGCTCATCTGCTATGCAGAAAAACATATAAAAAATGGCTGGGCTAGCTGGATTCGAACCAACGCATGA
>NZ_ASJD01000016.1 GCF_000691165.1 Bacillus safensis FO-36b
TTCCAGTCGGAACTGGTCTTTTTTGTTTTTTAAGAAAAGGAACAAACACTCGATCTGACATGGATACATATACTAAACTACCATCTAAAACATTCTTAATTTTGTATACAATTGAAAGCGCTAGGGCATACTGAAGCTATAAGTGGAGGTGTCACAATGAGCAAAAAAGAGCGAGAAGCGATTTGTTTGATTTGTGAAGAGAAAAAAACAAAGGGAATTTATTTATATCATCAGTTTTTGTGCCGAGAATGTGAGAGAAAGTTAATTTCTACATCGACCTCGGATCCTAGCTATGCCGATTATGTTAGAAAGCTTAAAAATCTTCATACGCCGCCTTTGTATTCATAGACCATTAGATGGTCTTTTTTTATGAGCTATGGAGGATTATTGGGCCTGTTTTTTGGAACTTAGTTTGGACATCATACGTAATTAATAATAAGATAAACAGAGAGCCTGATTATTCATAGGAGTCGATGAACATGAAATCAATCTTTTATACATTTATATGGGCCATCCTCTCTACTTTTTTTTCGCTTGTGATTTTAACCGTCAGTATTGGGGTTTTCCATCATCATGTTGGACTATCGATACTGTATGCGATGATGGGGTGGGGCGTAATGTTTGCAGGGAGCAGATGGGTTGCTTTCCAGTTGTTTTTAAAGAAACACGGACTGTCTCGTAGTGATTATGTATATATCAAACGGCATTTAAAAGAAGCAGGACAAAAGCTCGTACGTTTAAAGAAGGCTTTATTTGCTGTGAAGAACGTACAGACGATCAAACATAATTATGAAATTCTCCGACTTGCACGACGAATCTATACGATTACAAAAAAAGAGCCGACCCGATTTTATGATGCACAGCGTTTTTATTTCGAAAGCTTGGATTCTGTCGTTGAACTAACTGAAAAATATGCATTATTGTATAACCAGCCTGATCGCGGTCATGAGCTGGAAATGACACTGAGCCAAACTCGGGTGACGCTGACAGAACTGCAAAAGCAATTGACGAATGATTTGCAGCAAGTATTAGGAAGAGACATAGAAGCCCTTCATATTGAGCTTGAAGTGGCAGATAAAATGATAAAGAAATAATGAAAGGAGTCAAACGTAATGAAACCAGAAGATCACATCCCAACATCATCTGCTGCCACTACAGATCTTCAGTTTCAAGTGTTTGATACCTTATCTGATGAGGAGAAACAAGAAGCCTTGCAGCGTGCTGAGCAAATCCCTGACAATCCGCAAAAGCTGCTTTTCTATGGTACACGTGTTCAGGAACGATTATTGGAACAATCACAACAAATGATGAAATATGTTGAGAAAAAAGATATCGATCAAATAGGAGACGCGCTTGAGGCCTTTTTGCACCAGCTGCATGTAGTAGAACCGGAGGACTTACTGCCAAAGAAGCAGGGCTTTTTTTCGAAGTTATTTCGGCGGGAGAAGCGTTCTACTCAGGAAATCATATCGCGTTTTCAACATGCAAAATCACAGATCGAGAGATTATCAGCAAGGCTTCGTTACGCAAAAGGCGGATTAATTTCCGATCACATGTTATTAGAGCGTTTATTTGAAGAAAATCAAACCTTTTTCCAAGAGATGACGCTGCAGGTTGCAGCAGTTGAAGCGAAAATAACAACTTTAGAGAAGCAGATCATATCAGAAACGGAGCAGACTGGTAATCGGACTATAGAGGAGCAATTGATGAGTCAGGAAGTCAATGCAGAAGAATATATGGAGAGGTTGAAAGAACGGAAATATGATTTGCTGCTAAGCCGGCAAATTGCGTTGCAATGTAATGCCCAAATTCGAATGATCCAGCATACGAATCATACATTGGCCAATCACATTCAATCAACTGTTTCTGCATCTATTCCTCTATGGATCAACCAAATGTCGATTGCGTTAACGCATATTCAGCAGCGTGCCAATTCAGCTCTTGAGAATCGAATCAAAAAAACATATGAAAAGGTATCAAAGCAGCAGGGGGAGCTTCTTGAAGATGCAGCTTTTGCACCTATAGATACGTTGAAAAAGGTTCAACGCCAATTAGCTGAAACCTTACAGGAAACGTTACAGGTGAAAGAGCATGGAAGCCAAGAGCGAGCCCAATTGAAAAACAGCATGTATGAGGCAGAACAGCAGATGACGAATCACCAGCCAATTAAGGAATGAGAATCCATCTTTCGGTTCCCTTGTATGAACGTTATAATAGACATAAGATACCGTTAAAGTGAAAAGGGTCGATTTGTTTGAAAACACCTTTATATACAGCATTAGCACAACATGCGGAAAAGAAACCTTATTCTTTCCACGTTCCAGGACATCACAATGGAGATGTCTTTTTTGATGAGGCACGGACTTATTATGACTCAATTCTTCAGCTGGATGTAACAGAGCTTGAAGGGTTAGATGATCTCCATCATCCAACTGGTGTTATTCAAGAGGCTGAACATTTATTGGCAAAGCTATATGGATCAGATCAAAGCTTTTTCCTTGTGAATGGGACAACTGTCGGAAATTTAGCGATGGTGATGGCAGCCTGTCGTGCGGGAGATGAGATTTTCGTCCAGCGAAATTGTCATAAGTCTGTTTACCATGCGATTGAGCTTGCAGGAGCCACGCCTATTATGGTAGAAGCTGAGGTAGATCCACACCTGCATGTACCAACACATGTGACGGATGAAACAGTCAAAAAAGCCATATCCAAACACCCTAATTGCCGGGCGATCGTTTTGACTTATCCGAACTACTACGGACATGCAGCTGATTTATCAAAGCTAATTGACATGTGCCACGAAGCAGGCATGATCGTTTTGGTTGATGAGGCACATGGTGCACATTTTGTATTAGGCGGCGCTTTTCCCCCATCTGCTCTTTCCTATGGAGCTGACGTGGTGGTACAATCAGCACATAAAACCCTTCCGGCCATGACGATGGGATCCTACCTTCATCTACAGGGGGAGCGAATGGATGCAAAACGTTTGAAAACATTCCTCACGATGCTTCAAAGCAGTTCTCCATCCTATCCAATTATGGCCTCATTAGATGTGGCAAGAGCTTATGTCGAGGAGATCAAGAAAAAAGGGATCTTGGATGGAATCATGAAAGGGCTGGCAGAGCTGAAAAATGAGTTCAACCGTATACCTCAGCTTGAAGTGGTCGAGTCTGAATTGCTTTCTAACGATCCATTAAAATGTGTGATTCGATCAACAAAAGGGCTGACTGGTTATGAACTAAAACGAGTTTTTGAATCAGTGGAGGTTCACCCAGAGCTTGCGGACGAACATCAGGTTTTACTTGTCTTTGGTTTTGAACAGAAGAAGGATATACCTTTTAAACGAATAGAGCAGGTTCTTAATCAAAGCAATTCATTGCTCAAAGGAAAAGATCATTTCCAAAGAGAGGCGCTGGCTGATGACAACGAGGAGCATAGACAGGATATAGAAGCCGTCCCATTTGAACATGCAGCAGGACGGGTTAGTGCAGAATCGGTTATTCCATATCCACCGGGTATTCCTTTGATCGTTAAGGGAGAGCGTATTGAAATCGATCAGATTGCGGCTTTAAGCCGTTTGCTTGGACATCAGGTTCATGTTCAAGCCAGTCAGGTGATTCATCAGAGAAAATTATATGTTTATATAGAAGAGGAGACACTATGAGCGGTATGTTTATTACGTTTGAAGGGCCAGAGGGTGCTGGAAAAACGACAGTGATTCGAAAAGTGTATGAAGAAATGGAACGCCAAGGATATGCAGTGATGGCGACACGTGAGCCTGGCGGCATTGACATTGCAGAGCAGATTCGTGAAGTCATTTTAAATGAAAAAAACACAAAAATGGATGCGAAAACAGAAGCTTTGCTGTATGCAGCCGCAAGAAGGCAGCATTTGGCTGAGAAGGTAGAACCGGCATTACAGCGCGGGCAGACGGTTTTATGTGATCGTTTTGTTGATAGCTCCCTTGCTTATCAAGGCTATGCGAGAGGGCTTGGGATTGAAGAAGTAAAGTCAATTAACGACTTTGCTATCAATGGCACGATGCCGCAAATGACCATTTATTTTTCAATTACACCTGAGGAAGGGCTAAAGCGAATTGATGCCAACCAGGGAAGAGAAAAGAATCGATTAGACATGGAGACGCTAAATTTCCACCAGCTTGTCAGAGAAGGCTATGAACTGCTTATTGCACAATCGCCAGAACGATTCCGTGTAGTGGATGCGTCTCAGCCGATGCAGGCTGTCTATAAAGAAGTCCTTCAATTGATTCAGGACACATTAAAGCAAAATCAAATATGACCTAATTCCCAATCGTTGTTATAATATAGAGGAAGACATCGGCATGTCATCTGTGCCTAAAATAAAGGAGGCCAATCAAATGAAATTAATTGTTGCCGTTGTACAGGACCAAGATAGCAGCAAGTTGTTGAAAATATTGACTGAACATCATTTCGGCGTGACAAAATTAGCTTCAACTGGTGGGTTTTTAAAGTCTGGGAATACGACTTTTATTATTGGTTGTGATGATGTCCGAGTGGATAAAGCATTACAGCTTATAAAAGAAAATTGCCGTAAACGTGATCAAATGATCGCGCCTGTCTCCCCAATGGGCGGAAATGCAGATTCATACGTACCATACCCTGTTGAGGTTGAAGTTGGCGGAGCTACTGTCTTTATTCTGCCAGTTGAACAATTTCATCAATTTTAAGGATGGGTTGCTGTGAAAATTAATCAAGATATGCGGCTGCGTTTAGAAAAGCGTGAACTTCAAGCGATGAAAGGAAGCCAGACATCTGCCTCCTTTAAAGCTTCGATGGAGACGCAAAGCGGCAAACTGCGCTTAGAACAGCTGACGGTCATGCTGAGTGATATCGAAGTGTTCGGAAAAAAGCTCGCAAAGTCACGAAACCTAAAGGATTTGGCTAGGTTTAAAGGACTGGTGAAGCGCTTTGTGAAAGAGACAGTCGATAATGGATTAAATATAGAAACTTCAAGGAGCTTTGACATTTATGGCAATACACGTACACTTGCTTTAGTCAAAGCCTTAGATGAAAAGCTGATTGAATTAACCGAGGAAATGATGGATCAAGAAAAACCATCTATTGATTTGCTTGAACGTATTGGAGAAATAAAAGGTTTATTGATTAACCTTTACACATAGAGAGTGATAACATGGCAATTAGCTGGGATGACATGAATGATTTGCAGCCGCGCGTCATGCGGCTGATTTTTAATAGTATTGATAAAGACCGACTTGCGCACGCCTACTTATTTGAAGGAAAAAAAGGAACCGGAAAACTGGATGCAGCGATGCTTTTGGCTAAAAGCTTTTTTTGCTTGGAATCAGGAGTGAAACCATGTGAATCCTGTCAAAACTGCAAAAGGATTGCATCAGGAAACCATCCCGATTTACATCTTGTGCAGCCTGATGGCCAATCAATTAAGAAGGCGCAAGTGCAGGCACTGCAAGAGGAATTTACAAAAGCCGGTGTAGAATCTCACCGGAAAATGTATATTATTCTTCATGCGGACAAAATGACGGTCAATGCCGCGAACAGTTTATTGAAGTTCCTAGAGGAGCCTAATCGGGAAACGATGGCGGTTTTAATCACTGAGCAATCGCATAAAATGCTGGATACGATTATTTCAAGATGTCAGATGCTCAGCTTTCAGCCGCTGCAGCCACAATCCTTGGAGCAGCAGCTTTTACAAGAAGGCGTATCTCAGCATCTCGCAAGGCTTTTGTCGAATTTAACCAATAATTTAGCAGAAGCACTCGAATTAAGTCGAAATGATCAGTTTGCAGAGTCTAGAGCGAAAGTGATAAAATTGTATGAAGTCTTACACCAGCGAAAAGAACATGCATTTTTTTATATACAGGATCAATGGATGCCTTTTTTCAAAGAGAAAGACCTTCAAGAAACAGGTCTGGATATGCTTTTATTTATATATCGTGATGTATTGTCGATTCAAATAGGAAATGAAGATAAAGTCATTTATCAAGACTTATTCCAGACAATGAAGCAGCATGCGCTGCATTCCACACAGCAGATGGTGACCAGCCAGATCCTTGCTGTATTAGAAGCGAAAAAGAGACTTCAATCCAACGTGAATGCCCAAGGGCTGATGGAGCAATTGGTGTTGATGTTGCAGGAGGGATAAGCTTGTACAACGTAATTGGTGTTCGCTTTAAAAAAGCGGGCAAAATCTATTATTTCGATCCTAATGGATTTCATATAGAAAATGATAGTTGTGTCATTGTAGAAACGGTCAGAGGGGTTGAGTACGGACAAGTGGTCATCGCCAACAAAAAAGTAGATGAACACGATGTGGTTCTCCCTCTGCGTAAAGTCATTCGTGTAGCAGACGAACGAGACCGGCTCATCGTTGAGGAAAACAAAGAAGCAGCGATGACAGCCTTTGATACATGTCTTCAGAAGGTAAGTGAACATGGGCTGGAAATGAAATTGGTCGATGTTGAATTTACATTTGACCGAAACAAGGTCATCTTCTACTTCACAGCAGATGGCAGAGTTGATTTCCGTGAGCTAGTGAAGGATCTTGCATCAATTTTCAAAACGAGAATTGAACTTCGCCAGATTGGCGTAAGAGACGAGGCAAAAATGCTTGGCGGCATTGGTCCTTGCGGGCGAATGCTTTGCTGTTCGACATTCTTAGGAGACTTTGAACCAGTGTCGATTAAGATGGCAAAGGATCAAAACCTGTCGTTAAATCCGACAAAAATTTCCGGACTATGCGGCCGTTTGATGTGCTGCTTGAAATATGAGAATGATGAGTATGAAACAGCGAAGGAACAATTACCGGATATCGGCGAAACGATTCAAACGTCTAATGGCTCTGCCAAGGTAGTAGGGCTCAATATTTTAGAACGAATTTTGCAAGTTGAATTAACCGGGCAAGAAAAAGTGATAGAATATACATGGGAAGAATTATTACAAGAAGGCGTTGTATCTGCACAAACAACTGAGTAACGAGGTGTGCCACCTTGGATAAAAAGGAACTATTTGATACGGTGATTAATTTAGAAGAACAAATCGGTTCTCTTTATCGCCAGTTAGGTGATTTGAAAAATCATATCGGTGAAGTGATTGAAGAAAATCATCAGCTGCAGATGGAGAATCAGCACTTGCGTGAACGTCTGGATCAGTCCGATCGAGACAAATCGTCTGAGGCAGAGAATGATTCTGCCCAGAAGCCAAGTCATTCTGATATAGGAGAAGGTCATGATAACCTGGCCCGGTTATATCAGGAGGGCTTCCATATTTGTAATGTACATTATGGAAGCATTCGTAAAGAGGGAGACTGTTTGTTCTGTCTGTCATTTTTAAATAAAAAATGAGAAAAGGCTTCCGCTGAATCGGGAGCCTTTTTCACAGGAAAAGAAAGGATACATCATGGTTTCGTTAAGAGAAGATGAACGTTTAGATTACCTGCTCGCCGAAGATATGAAGATTATACAAAGTAAAACTGTGTTTGCCTTTTCATTGGACGCGGTGTTATTAGCTAAATTTGCGTATGTGCCAATCCAAAAAGGAGAGATCATTGATCTTTGTACCGGAAATGGCATCGTGCCATTGCTGCTTTCGACTCGTTCTAAGGCCTCGATTACGGGTGTTGAAATTCAAGAACGGCTGTTTGATATGGCAAAAAGAAGTGTGGAGTATAATCAACTTGCGCACCAGATTGAATTGATTCATGGTGATTTGAATGATATGCCGGAACGCTACGGCAACCATAAAGTTGATGTGATTACATGTAACCCGCCATATTTTAAAACACCTTCTAAGGATGAAATCAATGAAAATGAATATTTGGCGATTGCACGGCACGAAATTCATTGTACATTAGAAGATGTTGTTCGTGTTTCTTCCACGCTGCTAAAGCAAGGGGGAAAACTGGCGATGGTTCATCGACCAGGACGGCTGCTTGAGATAGTGGAATTAATGAAGAAATACCGAATTGAGCCAAAACGAATTCAATTTGTTTATCCCAAACAAGGGAAAGAAGCCAATACCATCTTGGTAGAGGGCATAAAAGATGGAAAACCAGATCTGAAAATTCTCCCGCCTCTTTTTGTTTATGGGGAAGATCAGGAGTATACAGATGAAATCAGGACGATACTGTATGGAGAAGCATAATCATTACTTCTATGTATTAAAATGTGCAGATGGCAGCCTGTATGCGGGTTATACAAATGATTTACAAAAGAGATTGATGACCCACAATAGTGGAAAGGGAGCAAAGTATACAAGAGCGAGACGGCCGGTTGAGCTTTTTTATCATGAATGTTTTGCAACCAAAAGAGAAGCCATGCAGCAAGAATATCGTTTCAAAACGTGGACGCGGAAAAAGAAAGACATTTATATAGAAGAAATGCGAATAGAAAAGGAGGCGGCACATGAAAAAGACACAGAAAAGCTTTGATGGTCAATCTGGTATGGGGATTCTTTATCTTGTCCCAACCCCGATCGGAAATCTAGAAGATATGACGTTCCGAGCGATACAAACATTAAAAGATGTAGACTATATTGCCGCAGAAGATACAAGGCAAACGAAAAAGCTTTGTCATGTATACGAAATTGATACACCCTTAACCAGCTATCATGAGCATAACAAAGACAGCAGCGGCCACAAGTTAATCGAATGGCTAAAAGAAGGGAAAAATATCGCACTCGTGAGTGATGCCGGTTTACCGACGATTTCAGATCCAGGGGCCGAAGTGGTTCGAGATTTTACTAGCATTGGGGGCTATGTCATTCCGTTACCTGGCGCTAATGCTGCACTAACGGCACTCATTGCATCAGGAATCGCGCCTCAGCCATTTTTCTTTTACGGTTTTCTCGACCGTCAAAAAAAAGAAAAGAAAAAGCAGCTTGAAGCCTTGAAGAAACGTCAAGAAACGATCATTTTCTATGAAGCACCCCATCGATTAAAAGAAACGCTGACTTTGATGAAGGAAGTGTGGGGGAATCGGAACATCGCAATTACGAGAGAACTGACGAAAAAATTCGAAGAGTTTATTCGTGGAGATTTAGAGTCTGTGCTGACATGGGCTGCGGAGAATCAAATCCGAGGTGAATTCTGTCTTGTGGTACAAGGAAATGATCAAGCTGAAGAAGAGCTGAATGAAGAAGCTTGGTGGACGTCCTTATCTGAAAAAGAACATGTGATCCATTACATAGAGGAAGGATTAACGTCGAAGGAAGCCATTAAACGTACAGCTGTCGAACGTGGTGTGCCAAAGCGCACGATATACGATGCCTATCATATTGAACAATAAAGAAAGGTTCTTGCAAACGGTGCAAGAACCTTTTTTATATGAACCTTATTTTTGTGATTGAAGTTGGTTTTGGATTTCGTTAATGATTTGCTCTGCACCTTCACGGCTAAGAACTAATTTACCATTAGCAAGCTTAAGGTTATCGTCTGATACTTCACCTGTTACTTGGCAAGTCATGTTTGGTTTATATTTTTTTAGGATAATTTTTTCATCATCAACATAAATTTCCAAAGCGTCTTTTTCAGCGATTCCTAGCGTACGGCGAAGTTCGATTGGAATCACCACGCGTCCTAATTCGTCAACTTTACGTACAATACCTGTAGATTTCATCTTCATTCTCCTCCCAAAAAGAACTTATTCTTAATATAATATTATCTTCGTCATTATTCGACAAATTCCTTACATTCCTAGCATAACAAGGTTTCCATAAATCGTCAATCATTTTGTTTACTATTGTTTGTAAAATATGACTCTTAAAGTCAAAAGACCTTGAAACTACTGGTGTATAAGGATTTTGTAGGCTTTTTCTATGAAAATATAAGAAATGACGAGATCAGATTAACAAGACTTTTGCCCTAATTTAGCCAATTGTAAATCTGGAAATAGATTTCATACGACAATATTCGACAAAATGTCGACGGGTTTGTCGTTTTTTTCGAAAAACTCATCTTTTTCGATCATTTCATCTTGTTCTATGTATATATGCTTGATCTTAAAGGCTAAGATGGTATCATAGAGAAAGCACAAGTGCAAAATTGAATGAATTGATCTGACACATTTTCATGTAATGATGATAACCGCTCTCGTCCATTGGGCGGGAGTTTTTGACATTTACACACACGCAGGAGGTTCCGACATGCCAGAAAAGAAAAAAACGTTTTATCTGACAACACCTATTTACTATCCGAGCGGAAAATTACATATTGGACATGCTTATACGACAGTAGCAGGAGATGCTATGGCTCGTTATAAACGTCTTCAAGGCTTTGATGTGATGTATTTAACGGGTACAGATGAGCACGGACAAAAAATTCAGCAAAAAGCTGAAGAACAAAATATCACACCGATCGAGTATTTAGATCCAGTCGTAGAAGACATTCAATCATTATGGAAGAAACTCGACATTTCTAATGATGACTTCATCCGTACAACGGAAAAAAGACATACGAAAATCATTGAGCAAGTCTTTCAAAAATTGCTTGATCAAGGAGATATTTATTTAGATCAATATGAGGGATGGTACAGTATTCCTGATGAGACATTCTATACAGAAACACAGCTTGTTGATGTTGAGCGTAATGAGAAAGGGGAAGTCATTGGCGGGAAAAGCCCTGACAGCGGCCACCCTGTTGAATTAATTAAAGAAGAATCATATTTTTTCCGCATGAGTAAGTATGCGGACCGTTTGCTCGATTATTACGAAAAAAATCCATCGTTTATTCAGCCTGAATCAAGAAAGAATGAAATGATTAATAACTTCATTAAACCAGGTTTAGAGGATCTAGCAGTATCAAGAACAACCTTTGATTGGGGAATTAAAGTTCCTAACAATCCAAAACACGTCATTTATGTATGGATTGATGCGTTATTCAACTATTTAACTGCGATTGGCTATGGAACAGATCAAGATGAAAAATATAAAAAATATTGGCCTGCCAACGTACATCTCGTAGGAAAAGAAATTGTACGCTTCCATACGATTTATTGGCCGATTATGCTGATGGCATTAGATCTGCCTCTGCCGAAACAAATTTTCGCACACGGCTGGCTGCTCATGAAAGATGGCAAAATGTCTAAATCAAAAGGGAATGTGGTAGATCCGGTCACATTAATTGATCGCTATGGCCTCGATGCCCTTCGTTATTATCTGCTTCGCGAAGTACCATTTGGTGCGGATGGTGTGTTTACACCAGAAGGATTCGTGGAACGTGTAAACTATGACCTTGCCAATGATTTAGGTAACTTGCTTAATCGTACAGTTGCGATGGTGCAAAAATATTTTGACGGCACTTTAAGCAGCTATAAGGGCCCTGTTAATGAGTTTGATGAAGAGCTGAAAGCAGTCGCTGAACAAACAGTCAAAGCCTATGAAGAGGCGATGGAAAACCTTGAATTCTCTGTGGCTCTTTCAAATGTTTGGACATTAATCAGCAGAACCAATAAATATATTGATCAAACAGCTCCATGGGTGCTGGCAAAGGATGAAACAAAACGAAAAGAACTACATTCTGTTATGTATCATTTAGCAGAATCACTTCGAATCACTGCAGTACTCTTAACGCCGTTCCTAACGAAAACACCTGAGAAAATCTTCTTCCAGCTTGGAATTGAAGAAGAGAAGCTCAAAAGCTGGGATAGTATCCTATCATTTGGTGCGATTCAACAAACGACGGTACAAAAAGGAGAGCCTTTGTTCCCGCGTTTAGAGGTTGAAGAAGAAGTAGCCTACATTAAAGAAAAAATGCAGGGAAGTGCACCTAAGGTAGAAGAAGAGAAAGTGGAAATCGAAGAAACGGAATTACCTGAGCTGGGAGCAGAAATTGCATTTGATGATTTCTCAAAAGTTGATCTTCGAGTTGCACAGGTATTGGAAGCAGCCCCAGTGAAAAAAGCGGATCGTCTCTTAAAGCTTCAGCTTGATTTTGGATTTGAAAAAAGACAAATAGTCTCTGGGATTGCCAAGCACTATCAACCAGAGGAATTAGTAGGGAAGAAGCTTGTTTGCGTAGCGAATCTTACACCAGTTAAACTCCGAGGGGAAATTTCCCAGGGAATGATTTTAACTGGAGAAACTGGCGGGAAATTGCAGGTTCTTGAAGTAGATCAATCTCTAGCAAATGGAACAAAAATTTTATAAATTAACAAAGGTGTTCCACGTGTAACATTTCGTCGAACACCTTTTGTTTTTAGGAGAATTGTCGAAAGGAGCAATCAACCATGTTATTTGATACACATGCCCACTTAAATGCAGAACAATACAATGAAGACTTAGAGCAGGTGATCGAAAGAGCGAAAAGCGAAAAAGTTGAGAAAATCGTGGTGGTAGGGTTTGACCGCCCAACCATTACGAGGGCGATGGAGTTAATTGAAGAGTATGATTTCATATATGCAGCTATCGGCTGGCATCCAGTCGATGCTATTGATATGACAGATGAGGATTTGGCTTGGATCAAAGATTTATCTCAACACGAAAAAGTGGTTGCAATTGGAGAAATGGGTCTGGATTACTATTGGGACAAGTCGCCAAAAGATGTGCAAAAGGAAGTCTTTAGACGCCAAATTGCTCTTGCGAAGGAAGTGAAGCTTCCAATCGTTATTCATAATCGTGACGCAACGGAAGATGTCGTGACGATTTTAAAGGAAGAGGGAGCAGCTGAGGTTGGAGGTATTATGCACTGCTTTACTGGCAGTCTGGAAACTGCAAAAGCGTGTATGGAGATGAACTTTTATATTTCATTCGGTGGACCCGTGACATTTAAAAATGCCAAAAAGCCAAAGGAAGTTGTAAAGGAGATACCAAGTGACCGGCTTTTGATTGAAACAGACTGCCCGTACTTAACGCCAGTGCCATTTAGAGGGAAACGTAATGAGCCAAGTTATGTCAAATATATCGCAGAACAGATTGCGGAGCTGAGAGAAATCAGCTTTGAAGAGCTTGCTGAATTGACAACAAAAAATGCAAAAAAAGTTTTCCGTATAAACTGACAGTATATGATGTCAATCCTTGTTTAAGCTTGTCCAATTGTGAAACATAACGAAAAAGTTCTACACGTTTGCGCCTCCTCATAGGATAAGTTGTCGATAAGTCTTTCTTCCCTTCCTTCCATAAATCTCCCATAATAGGTTTACAATCGAGCATTTTTGTACAGTGGGTGGAAGGGTTGACAGGTTTTGAGATACTCTATATAATCTCTCCGAGGAGAAGGAGGCGTTTTTCATCGTACAAAAAATGAAAAATCTGTTTTCTGTGAAGCTAGGAAAAGGCAAGGTTTTATTACTAGTTGTTTGCTTGCTTTTAGCTGGAACTGGAACGGCTTACGGAGCGCATGAGCTCACTAAGCAGTCTATTACCATTTCAATCAATGGTAAAGAGAAGACAATTCGTACACATGAAGAGACAGTAGCACAGCTGCTTTCAGACCTTGGAATAAGGACCAAGGCGGAGGATCATATCTCTCCAAGTCTAAATACAAAGATTCAAGACAATATGAACATTGTGTATGATGCGGCTATACCGGTTCATCTGACCCTAGATGGGAAAGAGAAAACGATATGGACTACAGATCAGACGGTTGGAGCATTATTGAAGAATGAGAAGATAGATATTGGGAAGCACGATCAAGTAACTCCAGGAAAGAATGACAAGTTAAAAAAGGATATGAATCTTGTGGTTCAGCAGGCCTTCCAGGTCAGCTTAAATGATGGAGGAAAAGATAAAAAAGTGTGGACCACTTCGACTACGGTCGCTGACTTTTTAAAGCAACAAGAGCTGAAGCTCAAGAAGCACGATAAGATCAAGCCTGCGTTACATAGTAACCTTTCTAAAAAGAGCGCAGATATTAAGATCACTCGGGTGGAAAAAGTCACCGATGTAGTGGAAGAGAAAATTGCTTTTGATACCAAACATAAAAAGGATCATTCTCTTGAAAAAGGGAAAGAGAAGGTACTTAAAAAAGGTGAAGAAGGTAAATTGAAGAAGCACTATGCCATTGTGAAAGAAAACGGCAAAGTGGTGTCTAAAGAATTGATTAAAGAAGTGACCGAAAAAGATAGTAAGGACCGCTTAGTGGCCATTGGTACACAAGTGGCCAAAAAGGAGCCTACAGCGTCCCCTGCGGTTTCAAGAAGCAATGAATCGTCAGGAAAAGAATTTTATGTAGCGTCAACAGCCTATACAGCGGGCTGTGCTGGATGTACGGGCAGAACGTCTACAGGCTTTGATTTAAAAGCGAATCCGGGTGCAAAGGTCATAGCAGTTGATCCGAGTGTCATTCCGCTGGGCTCAAAAGTGTATGTGGAAGGCTATGGATATGCCGTTGCATCAGACACTGGATCTGCTATAAAAGGGAATAAAATTGATGTGTTCGTCCCAAGTAAGTCGGCAGCTTATCAATGGGGAAATAAACGAGTAAAAATTAGAGTACTCAAATAAACACATCAAATCATTTATATGAACAGAGGGCTTTGCGCACCCTCTGTTTTTTTGGTTATAATAGAAGCACTGTTTTCTAATTAATTAGACGCAAAAGCAGCATGAAAGGTTTCGTTTTTTTAACCAAAAAATGTAGATTGTTTTTGCAAGCGGAGGAATACATGAAAATCAAAGAAATCATTGTGGTGGAGGGTCGTGATGACACTGCCAGAGTGAAGATGGCAGTGGATGCAGATACGATTGAAACAAACGGATCTGCCATTGGCGATACAGTCATTCAACAAGTGCGTCTTGCTCAGGAGACGAGAGGGGTCATTATTTTAACAGATCCTGATTTTCCTGGTGAGAAGATCCGTAAAACCATCGCAGAGGCAGTTCCTGGCTGTAAGCACGCTTTTTTGCCAAAACATCTTGCGAAGGCGAAGCGGGATAAAGGAATTGGTGTCGAGCATGCTTCCTTGGACAGTATTCGGGAATGTCTTGCCCATGTCCATGAAGAAATGGAAGTAACGGAAAGTGACATTACTTTAGATGACTTATTTGACGCAGGCCTTATCGGAGGCGAAGCATCGAAACGCCGCCGCGAACGACTAGGAGTGCTTTTAAATATAGGATATACCAATGCGAAGCAGCTGCAAAAGCGCCTTCACATGTTCCAAATAACCAAACATGATTTTATTGCGGCCTTAAAGACCGTCATGCAGGAGGAAGCCGATGAATAAAGATATTGCGACACCCGTCAGAACGAAGGAAATACTGAAGAAGTACGGTTTCTCTTTTAAAAAGAGCTTGGGGCAGAACTTCTTAATTGATACAAATATTTTAGATCGCATTGTTGATCACGCAGAGGTTACAGATGAGACCGGCGTCATTGAAATTGGGCCTGGTATCGGCGCATTGACAGAGCAGCTCGCTAAACGTGCAAAGAAAGTCACCGCTTTTGAAATCGATCAGCGTTTATTGCCTATTTTAAACGATACGCTCTCTCCATATGATAATGTCACGATCATTCATCAAGACGTATTAAAGGCGGATGTGAGAAAGGTCATCGAAGAAAATTTTGCTGACTGTAAAGAAGTGATGGTCGTAGCCAACCTTCCATATTATGTGACAACACCGATTATTATGAAATTGCTTGAAGAAAACCTTCCATTGAAAGGGATTGTGGTCATGTTGCAAAAAGAAGTAGCAGATCGTATGGCAGCTGCCCCTTCATCAAAGGAATATAATTCACTGTCTATCGCAGTTCAATTTTATACGGAAGCAAAAACGGTGATGGTTGTGCCTAAAACGGTTTTTGTTCCTCAGCCCAATGTTGATTCGGCTGTGATTAAGCTGACTGTTCGTGAAACGCCTGCTGTCTCAGTAGAAAATGATGCGTTTTTCTTTCAATTGATCCGAGCAAGCTTTGGCCAGCGCCGGAAAACATTGATGAATAATTTGATGAACAATCTCCCTGATGGAAAAAAACATAAAGCGATCATCGAAGAAGCACTTCAAACAGCAGATATTGATGGAAAGCGCCGCGGAGAATCATTATCCATTGAGGAATTTGCCCGTTTGTCGAATGTTTTACAAAAAGCCCTATCGTAAGGGCTTTTTTCTTTTGTTTTTCACCACTTCAACTGTTCGGGCATAGGCTAGAAAGAACAGCATATATGAAAGACGATACCAACAGGATATGAGCCTGATTGTGGAGTGAACAGCATGCAATTTCAAATAGGAGATATGGTGACGAGGGCATCCTATCAAATGGATATTATGTTTCGAATCATTCGAATTGATGAGACAGATCAGCACGAAGCCACTGCCATATTGCATGGGAATGAAGTGAGGCTGATTGCTGATGCTAAGATGTCGGATCTCGTCTTGATTCAAAAAGAGGAGCAGCTGACAAGGGAAAAGGACGACGAACGGAAAATTAACGAATCGCTCGACTTACTAAGACAGGATTATCAGCTGCTGCGTGAAAAACAAGAGTATTATACTTCTGGACAATATCAGCATCAGGAGCAGTATTTTCACATGCCTGGAAAGGTCCTTCATTTAGATGGAGATGCTTCATACTTAAAGAAATGCTTAGATGTATATGAACGAATTGGTGTACCTGTGTACGGAGTGCATTGTCATGAGAAGAAAATGCCAAGCGTGATCGATTCGTTACTTGATCAATATCGGCCTGATATTTTGGTCATTACAGGGCATGATGCGTATTCCAAGCAAAAGGGCGGCGTAAATGATATCGGTGCCTATCGCCATTCTCGTCATTTCGTTGAGACGGTTCAAAAAGCAAGAAAGAAAATTCCTCATTTAGATCAGCTTGTGATCTTTGCAGGCGCCTGTCAATCTCATTTCGAATCATTGATCCAAGCAGGTGCCAATTTTGCAAGCTCACCTTCACGTGTGAACATCCATGCGCTCGATCCCGTCTATATCGTTGCGAAGATCAGCTTCACTCCATTTGTAGATCGAATCAATGTGTGGGATGTGCTTCGTAATACATTAACAAGAGAAAAAGGTCTCGGAGGCATCGAGACGAAGGGTGTTTTAAGGGTAGGTATGCCATATAAAAAAGACCATGAATCGACATAACCCGACTGATTTCAGTCTGGTTTTTTTTATGTGTAAAAAGAAATTTCAAACGGATACATAATTCACCGGAATTTGAGAAAAATAGGGAGGAGAAAAGGTAGAAGTTTGTCAAAATTATTTTGTTGACAATGGCTCGTGTTGGTTGATATAATTTAATTTTTATTTGACAAAAATGGGCCGTTGTTGTATAATTATCTCAGTGAGGTGGATGCAATGGCGAAGACTTTGTCCGACATCAAAAGATCGCTTGATGGTAACTTAGGTAAACGTTTGACGTTAAAGGCTAACGGAGGCCGCCGTAAAACAATTGAGCGTTCGGGCATTTTAGCTGAAACGTACCCTTCTGTATTTGTGATTCAATTAGATCAAGATGAGAATTCGTTTGAAAGAGTTTCTTACAGTTATGCAGATATACTGACTGAGACGGTCGAATTAACGTTCGATGATACCGCTAGCTCAGTCGCCTATTAATGGGCAGTGAACTTCTTGTTTACTGCTTTTTGTTTTGCCTTTTTTTCTGAATGGGAGTCTGTCCATTTTTTGAAAGGGGTAAAAGAAAGGATTCGATACAAAATAAGAAAGCCACAAAAGCAGTGGCACTGATTCGAATTCTCGACTAAAGGGGCTGTTTCGTTTGGGTAGACGCCGAGGCATTATGTCAGATGAGTTCAAATACGAGCTGGCGAAGGATCTTGGATTTTATGATACCGTCAAAAATGGAGGCTGGGGAGAAATTCGTGCGCGTGACGCAGGTAATATGGTCAAACGTGCCATCGAATTAGCTCAGCAGCACATGGCTCAGGATGAGAATCAACGATAGAAAAATGGTCAGGGATACCTCAGGTGTCTCTGGCTTTTTTTGCTGAAAAAGTCAGTGTGCTGGGCGTAAAAGCCAATATTCATCAGATCCATCAAATGTGATACAATATTGATACTTATGTTTAGATGGAGAAGTAGGTGAAATGTTTGCGTATTTTAGAAAAAGCACCGGCAAAAATTAATCTCTCACTTGATGTTCATGGAAAAAGACCGGATGGATATCACGAAGTGGAGATGGTGATGACAACAATAGACCTTGCAGATCGACTTGAGCTGACGGAGCTGGACAAAGACGAAATCCGTGTATCATCTCATAATCGATTTGTGCCAGATGATCAGCGTAACTTGGCTTATCAAGCGGCTAAATTACTGAAAACAAGGTTCGGTATTCAAAAAGGGGTATCGATTGTCATCACAAAAGCAATTCCTGTTGCAGCAGGTTTAGCTGGAGGCAGCAGTGATGCTGCAGCAGCGCTTCGCGGTTTAAACCGTTTGTGGAAGTTGAATCTCACGTTAGATGAACTAGCTGAGCTTGGAGCGGAGATTGGCTCAGATGTGTCTTTTTGTGTACACGGAGGCACAGCACTAGCGACAGGACGTGGAGAGAAACTGAAGCATATCGCCACACCGCCGCATTGCTGGGTGATTTTAGCGAAGCCGGTGATTGGGGTATCTACAGCTGAAGTTTATAGACAATATGACGCAAGCAAAGTAGAACACCCAAATGTACAGCGTATGATTGAAGCCATTGAAGCGAAAGATTATAAAGAGATGTGCGGCTCACTCGGTAACGTTCTGGAGTCTGTGACATTAAAGATGTATCCGGAAGTAGATATGATCAAAAGACAGATGAAGCGTTTCGGTGCTGATGCTGTATTAATGAGTGGAAGCGGCCCAACTGTATTTGGCTTGATTCAATATGAATCGAAGGTACAAAGAATATATAACGGACTGAGAGGATTTTGTGATCAAGTATACGCTGTCCGCATGATCGGCGAACAAAATGCCCTTGATTAAATCCGTATATTAAGTTATATTATTCATAAATTATTCGGGTTCTGGGGGTAAGTTCATGAAGTTTCGTCGAAGCGGCAGATTGGTGGACTTAACAAATTATTTGTTAGCCCACCCGCACGTACTAGTACCTTTAACTTTTTTTGCAGAACGTTATCAATCTGCAAAGTCCTCCATTAGTGAAGACTTAACGATTATCAAACAGACCTTCGAACAGCAGGGAATAGGCACATTGCTTACTGTACCTGGCGCTGCTGGCGGAGTGAAATATATTCCTAAAATTCACCTAAAAGAAGCAGATGACGTAGTAAACGATATCGGAGAGGCATTATCAACTCCTGAACGTGTACTTCCTGGCGGTTATTTATATTTAACCGATGTTTTAGGCAATCCATCGATTCTTGCGAAAATCGGTAAGCTGTTTGCGACCATCTTTGCGGACCGTGCGATTGATGTCGTCATGACCGTTGCGACAAAGGGTATTCCAATTGCCTATTCTGTTGCGGGTTATTTAAATGTGCCTGTTGTGATCGTTAGAAAAGATAATAAGGTAACCGAAGGATCAACAGTCAGTATTAATTATGCGTCAGGTTCGTCTAACCGAATTCAAACCATGTCCCTTGCAAAGCGCAGCTTAGATAAAGGCTCCAATGTGCTGATCATTGATGACTTTATGAAAGCGGGCGGAACCATTAACGGCATGATGAATTTGCTTGAGGAATTTAATGCAAATGTTGCAGGGATCGGTGTTCTTTTAGAAGATGAAGGCGTAGATGAACGTCTTGTCGATGAATATGTCTCGTTGTTAAAGCTTTCAACCATTGATATGAAGCAAAAAATCATTGAGATCAATGAAGGCAATTTCCACGAGTTTTTTCATCCGAAAGCGTAAGCTTTGATTAAACATGTATTTGAATGGGAGAGATTGATATGACAAAAGTTGTTCAAACCAAACATGCACCAGCAGCCATTGGACCTTACTCTCAAGGAATTATTGTCAATAACATGTTTTACAGCTCAGGGCAGATTCCATTAACCCCAGCTGGAGATTTTGTCAATGGAGATATTAAAGAACAAACACATCAAGTATTCCGTAATCTTGAGGCTGTACTTGAAGCAGCAGGTGCTTCCTTTGAAACAGTCGTGAAAGCAACTGTTTTCATCAAAGATATGGAACAATTCGCTGAAGTGAATGAAGTGTACGGTGAGTATTTCCATACACATAAGCCAGCTCGTTCATGTGTGGAAGTGGCAAGACTTCCAAAGGATGCGCTTGTAGAAATAGAAGTAGTTGCATTAGTGAAATAAACAGGCACTCTCAATGAAAGCCGTTTGGTTTCATCATATGCAGGGAAAGACATCATCATGATGTCTTTTTTTATGCTGAGAATGTAAGCGTCGTCACGAATATGACAAATAATGTATAAATATCCCGATATTTCAAAAAAAGTTTAAAAAAAGAGCAGGAGAATCACCACGATCGTTGAATACCTAAGTAATGCTTTTATATTGGGAAAAGGTGGTGAACTACTGTGGAAGTTACTGACGTAAGATTACGCCGCGTGAATACCGATGGTCGCATGAGGGCGATTGCATCCATCACGCTGGACCACGAATTTGTTGTTCATGATATTCGTGTGATTGATGGAAATAATGGGTTGTTTGTTGCAATGCCTAGCAAACGCACGCCCGATGGAGAGTTTCGCGACATTGCACATCCAATTAATTCAAGCACTCGGGGTAAAATCCAAGATGCTGTATTAAATGAATATCATCGCTTAGGCGAAGAGGAAGAAACAATTGAATATGAAGAAGCTGGAGCTTCTTAATCATACGTGAACCTAAAAAGACAGCTTTAAGAGAAAATGAATGTTTTCTTTTAAATGCTGTCTTTTTTGCGTTCTTTCTCTTGTTTCTTAAGTCATTCATCTGTTAGAAAATTATTGTACTTCCTTATGTATCCTTGAAATCAGTCTTTATTTAGGATATATTTTTCTATGGATAATAGGGATATTGGAGGCCAATCAATGGATAAGCGGTTCGCAGTGATTTTAGCAGCGGGAAAAGGAACGAGAATGAAGTCAAAGCTATATAAAGTACTTCATCCAGTTTGCGGAAAGCCAATGGTCGAGCATGTGGCAGATGAAGCGTTAAAGCTTTCTTTAGCCAAGCTGGTGACGATTGTCGGTCATGGTGCAGAGGACGTGAAAGAGCAGCTTGGAGACAGAAGTGAGTATGCACTTCAAGAAGAACAGCTGGGAACAGCCCATGCCGTTAAACAAGCAAAGTCGTTCCTCGCGCAGGAAAAGGGAACAACCATTGTCATTTGTGGTGATACGCCATTATTGACAGCGGAAACAATGGAAGCCATGTTAAGCGAGCATCAAAAACATCAAGCAAAAGTCACTATTTTAACAGCACATGCGGATGATCCAACAGGCTATGGCCGTATTATTCGTGACGAAACAGGTGCTGTCGTGAAAATTGTGGAGCATAAAGATGCGAACGATGCAGAGCGTCAAGTGAATGAAATTAATACAGGGACTTATTGCTTTTCAAATGAAGATCTCTTCCGTGTGATTGAGCAAGTGTCGAATGAAAATGCACAGGGTGAATACTACTTGCCAGACGTTATTGAAATTCTAAAAAATGAAGGGCAAACAGTTGCAGCTTATCAAACACCGCATTTTGAAGAAACACTTGGAGTTAATGACCGTATCGCTCTATCACAAGCAGAGCAATTCATGAAGCGACGTATTAATCATCAGCATATGAAGAATGGTGTGACCTTGATTGATCCTGAGAACACGTATATTTCGCCAGATGCTGTCATCGGTGAAGATACAGTTATTTATCCTGGGACGGTCATCAAAGGGAATGTAAAAATTGGTGCAGACGCCACTATAGGGCCAAACACTGAAATTGTTGACAGCATCATCGGAGATCGAACAGTTATTAAGCAATCTGTCGTCTGCGATAGTGAGGTTGGAGTTGATGTGACAATTGGACCGTTTGCTCATATTCGCCCATTGTCGAAAATTGGCGATGAAGTAAAAATCGGAAATTTTGTCGAAATCAAGAAAACAGTTTTTGGAGACCGCAGCAAAGCATCTCATCTAAGCTACATTGGAGACGCAGAGGTCGGAACTGATGTAAATCTTGGCTGTGGTTCCATTACAGTCAACTATGATGGGAAAAACAAATTCTTAACGAAGATTGAAGACGGCGCATTTATTGGCTGTAATTCAAATCTCGTTGCACCAGTCACTGTCGGAAAAGGGGCATATGTTGCAGCCGGTTCAACGGTTACAGAAGATGTACCGCAGGATGCATTGTCTATTGCTAGAGCAAGACAAGTCAATAAAGAAGATTATGTGAAAAATATTCATAAAAAATAATCCAAATACCCGGAGGTTTACCATGTCTAATCGTTATGCTGATGCGAATTTAAAGATATTCTCTTTGAATTCAAACCCTGAACTTGCCAAAGAAATTGCCGATCGTATCGGAGTTGATGTAGGAAAGAGCTCTGTTAAACGCTTTAGTGACGGTGAAGTCCAAATCAATATTGAAGAAAGTATCCGCGGCTGTGATTGTTATGTTATTCAATCAACAAGTGCGCCAGTCAATGAGCATATTATGGAACTGCTCATTATGGTGGATGCGCTAAAACGCGCTTCTGCGAAAACTGTCAATATTGTGATCCCTTATTACGGATATGCACGTCAAGATCGTAAAGCAAAACCTCGTGAGCCAATCACTGCGAAGCTTTTTGCAAACTTGCTTGAAACAGCAGGTGCTACACGTGTGATTGCGCTTGATCTTCATGCGCCGCAAATCCAAGGTTTCTTCGATATTCCAATCGATAACTTAATGGCTGTGCCAATCTTAACAAACTATTTCGAACAGAAGAACTTGAATGATATCGTTGTTGTGTCTCCTGACCACGGTGGTGTGACACGTGCGCGTAAAATGGCAGACCGCCTGAAAGCGCCAATCGCAATTATCGACAAACGCCGTCCAAAGCCAAACGTTGCTGAAGTCATGAACATTATTGGTAACATTGAAGGCAAAACGGCCATTCTAATCGATGATATCATTGATACAGCTGGTACTATTACACTTGCTGCAAATGCGCTAGTCGAAAATGGAGCAGCTGAAGTATATGCTTGCTGTACGCACCCAGTCTTGTCTGGACCAGCAGTAGAACGCATCACAAACTCTAAAATTAAAGAATTAGTTGTGACAAACAGTATTCAATTAACTGATGACAAGAAAGCTGGAAAATTCATTCCGCTTTCAGTTGGGCCTTTGCTTGCAGAAGCCATCATCCGTGTACATGAAGAAGAATCTGTGAGCTACCTTTTTAGCTAATTTTCTGATTAAAAAAGGCCCTAGGCATCAAGCTTGGGGTCTTTTTGCTATCATCATTCACGGCAAATAGGTTTAAAATGATTCGGTTATGGGTAATTATGAGAGTAGTGACAAAAAAGAAATAGGATGGTGCTGAATATGGCAACTTTAAAAGCAAATAAAAGAACTGATTTCAAACGTTCCACACTGCAAAAAATCCGTCATTCAGGACACGTTCCTGGTGTCATATACGGAAAAAATACAGACAATCTGGCTGTTTCATTAGACAGCATCGATTTATTAAAAACCTTACGTGATGAAGGGAAGAATACAATCATCACCTTAGACGTGGGTGGTGAAACGAAATCTGTTATGGTGACAGAATTACAAACAGATCCGCTGAAAAACGAACTTGTTCATGCTGATTTCCAAGTCGTTGACTTACAGCGTGAAATTGAGGCAGATGTACCAATACAGCTGATTGGCGAGTCTAAAGGGGTAAAAGATGGCGGTGTGCTTCAGCAGCCACTATTTGAACTATCTGTTACAGCGAAACCAAAAGATATTCCGCAGAATATTGAAGCTGATATTACAAACTTAGAAGTCAATGATGTCTTAACAGTTGCTGATCTGCCTGTTCAGTCATCTTATCAAATCAATAACGATCCAGAAGAAGTCGTTGCCTCCATTCTGCCGCCTCAGCAATCAGAGGTTCCTGAGCCAGATAGCGAAGAAGAGCCGCAAGAGCCTGAGGCCATTAAAGAAAAGGATGACGATGGAGAATAACTGGTCATTTAGAGACGTAACCCTCCCGCGGTTGCGTCTTTTGTGCTAGAATGAAAAGAATTCATACGTTTTTACATGAGGCAATCTGATTGGCTCATTTTTTAGGCGTGTGCTGTGTGACAAAGGAGGTTATTGGTTTCATGATTGCATTCGTTGGATTAGGCAATCCAGGAAAAGAATATGAAAAAACAAGACATAATGTCGGGTTTATGACAATAGATGAATTATCAAAAAAATGGGACATTCCTTTAAATCAATCAAAATTCCATGGACAATTTGGAACTGGGTTTGTTTCGGGGCAAAAGGTTCTACTTGTAAAGCCGCTTACATATATGAACTTATCAGGAGAATGTGTGCGTCCGCTGATGGACTATTACGATATTCCCCTTGAACATTTGAAAGTGATCTATGATGATCTTGATTTGCCAACTGGCCGGATTCGCTTACGTACAAAAGGAAGTGCAGGCGGGCATAATGGAATCAAATCACTAATTCAGCATTTAGGTTCACCTGAATTTGACCGGTTCCGTATCGGCATTGGACGTCCTCAAAACGGCATGAAGGTCGTTGATTACGTACTAGGACGTTTCTCAGAAGAGGAACAGTCTGACATCGCATCAGCCATTCAATCGTCTGTCGAGGCTTGTGAAGCGGCTTTAAAAAAGCCATTTTTAGAAGTGATGAATGATTTTAACAAGAAGGTATAAGAATGATAAGCGAAGCACATACTGATCATAAAATCTCAGCATGGGAGGATCACGTATGGCTTTGCATTATTATTGCCGCCACTGTGGTGTAAAGGTGGGCAGTCTAGATGAATCTGCTGTCCAAAGTGAAGCACTTGGATTTCATCACTTAACAAATGAGGAAAGAAACGATATGATTTCTTATAGGGAAAATGGTGATTTACATGTACAAACCATTTGTGAGGATTGCCAAGAGGCGCTTGAAAGAAATCCTGATTACCATCAGTATCATACTTTTATTCAATAAAAAGCTTTGGTGTAGATATTAGACCAAAGCGTTTTTCTGTTTTAAACAAACAGGGAGGAGGAGCCAAATGAAAAACATACAATCATTTATCAAACAAAGTGATGATTTTCAGTCCATTTTTAATGGACTAAAGGAAGGGTTAAAAGAACAGCTGCTTGCCGGACTATCAGGCTCCGTCAGATCTTTATTTACAGCCGCGATATCAGACGAACTGAAGCGGCCAATGTTTATTGTGACTCACAATTTATATCAGGCGCAGAAGGTAACAGATGATCTAGCAAGTGTGATGCCGGATCGCTCGGTTCTTCTCTATCCTGTCAATGAACTCATCGCTTCAGAAATTGCAGTGGCCAGTCCTGAGCTGAGAGCACAGCGTTTGGATGTCTTGAATCGACTTGCGAATGGAGAAAACCCCATTATCGTCACTCCCGCTGCTGCGGTTCGCAGGATGCTTCCGCCAGTTGAGCTCTGGAAGGAGAGTCAGATCCATTTAAAGATCGGTGAAGAAATTGATTTGGAGGCGTTTTCAAAACAGCTCGTACAAATTGGTTATGACCGGACGTCGATGGTTGCAGCGCCCGGAGATTTTAGTGTGCGCGGAGGAATTATCGACATCTATGCATTAACGGAAGATCATCCAATCCGTATTGAACTGTTTGATACAGAAGTAGACTCGATTCGAACGTTTCATTCGGATACACAGCGTTCATTAGAAACCCTTCAAGAAATCAAAATAGGTCCTGCAAAAGAGTTAATTGTGAGAGGTCCTGAACGAGTGAGAGCCATTGAACAGCTTGATCAAGGGCTGGCGAAGAGCTTAAAGAAATTCAACTCAGATCAGCAAAAAGAACTGCTTCATCAAAATATTTCTGCTGACCGCGAGAAGCTGCTAGAAGGCATCGTGACACAGGAAATGACGAAGTACCTGTCCTATTTCTATGAAAAGCCTGCTAGTTTGCTAGATTACACATCGCAGGATACGATTATTATTTTAGATGAAATCAGCAGAATTCAGGAGATGGAAGAACAGCTTGAACAGGAAGAAGCCGATTGGACAATTAGTCTGCTTGAAGAAGGCAATATTCTTCATGATTTATCTCTATCTTTCCCGTTCCAAGAACTGATCAATCAGCAATCGAGATCCATTCTGTACTACTCTTTGTTTCTGAGACATGTCCAGCAGACAAATCCGCAAAATATCGTCAATGTATCTAGTAAGCAAATGCAGAATTTCCACGGGCAGATGAATGTGCTGGCGAGTGAAATTGAACGCTATAAAAAACAGCAATACACGGTTGTCTTCTTAGGTGCTGATGAAGAGCGGACAGAAAAGCTGTCGTCTGTTCTGCATGATTATGACATTGAAGCCGCTCTTGCTAAACCGAACGCTGAGCTTGTAAGCGGACAGGTGTATATTTTACAAGGTGAGCTGCAAACGGGCTTTGAATTGCCGTTATCAAAAATTGCTGTGATCACAGAAGGTGAACTCTTCAAGAAACGTGTGAAAAAACAGGCACGTAAGCAAAAGCTGACCAATGCAGAGCGAATCAAGAGCTATTCAGAGCTTCAAGTCGGCGATTATGTGGTGCACATTAACCACGGGATCGGTAAATATTTAGGAATTGAAACGCTTGAAATCGGCGGCATTCATAAAGATTATTTAAATATTCATTATCAAGGAAGCGACAAGCTTTATGTACCGGTTGAACAAATTGATCAGGTGCAGAAATATGTAGGATCAGAAGGTAAAGAACCAAAGCTGTACAAACTAGGCGGCAGCGATTGGAAACGTGTGAAGAAAAAAGTGGAAACATCTGTACAGGACATCGCAGATGATCTGATTAAACTGTACGCAGAACGCGAGGCAAGCAAAGGATATGCCTTCTCGCCTGATCATGAGATGCAGCGCCAGTTTGAATCCGCGTTCCCTTACCAGGAAACAGATGATCAAATCCGTTCAATTCACGAAATTAAACAGGATATGGAGCGGGAACGTCCAATGGACCGTCTGCTTTGTGGAGATGTGGGTTACGGAAAAACGGAGGTGGCCATTCGAGCGGCCTTCAAAGCCATTGCTGACGGGAAGCAGGTAGCCCTGCTAGTTCCGACAACCATCTTAGCACAGCAGCATTTTGACACAATCATGGACCGATTCCAAGACTACCCTGTCAAAATCGCGCAGCTGAGCCGTTTCCGTACAAGAAAAGAAACAACTGAAACGTTAAAAGGACTGAAAAACGGAACGATCGATATGGTTATCGGCACACACCGTCTTCTTTCAAAAGACATCGTCTACAAGGATTTAGGCCTGTTGATCATTGATGAGGAACAGCGTTTTGGTGTGACGCATAAAGAGAAAATTAAACAGATGAAAGCCAATATCGACGTACTGACATTAACGGCTACGCCAATTCCGCGTACGCTTCATATGTCCATGCTAGGCGTGCGGGATTTATCAGTGATTGAAACACCGCCTGAAAATCGATTCCCTGTTCAAACCTATGTGGTCGAGTACAATGGCGCTTTAGTCAGAGAAGCGATTGAGCGAGAATTAGCACGCGGCGGTCAAGTGTACTTCCTTTACAACCGTGTTGAGGATATTGAACGAAAAGCAGACGAAATCTCCATGCTGGTCCCAGACGCAAAAGTCAGTTATGCACACGGGAAAATGAGTGAGAACGAGCTGGAATCAGTGATGATCAATTTCCTTGAAGGTGAATCAGATGTATTGGTCAGTACCACCATCATTGAAACGGGAGTCGATATTCCAAATGTGAACACGCTCATCGTCCACGATGCCGATAAAATGGGGCTCTCTCAGCTGTACCAGCTAAGAGGACGAGTCGGGCGTTCGAACCGTGTCGCTTATGCTTATTTCACGTATCGAAAAGATAAAGTTCTTTCTGAAGTTGCGGAGAAAAGACTTCAAGCCATTAAAGAATTCACAGAGCTCGGATCTGGGTTTAAAATTGCGATGCGTGATTTAACAATTCGAGGAGCAGGGAACTTACTTGGTGCTCAGCAGCATGGCTTCATTGATTCGGTTGGATTCGATCTCTATTCTCAAATGCTGAAAGAAGCCATTGAGGAAAGAAGAGGCGATACAACGGCTCAAGATAAATTCGAGCCAGAAATTGATCTGCAAATTGATGCTTACATCCCAGACACTTATATTTCGGATGGCAAGCAAAAGATTGAAATGTATAAACAGTTCAGAGCAATTGGATCGATTGAAGAGAGAAAAGAGCTTCAGGATGAAATGATCGACCGATTTGGTGAATATCCGCAAGAAGTGGCTGACTTGTTTACGATTGCGACAATGAAGGTGTACGCTGTCCAGGAACGTGTCGAGCTGATCAAGATGGAGAAAGGCATTGTCAGAATGACCCTTGATGAGAAAGCAAGCGGTGAAATCGACGGCCAAAAATTATTTGAGCTTGGCAGTAAATATGGACGTGAAATCGGATTGGGAATGGAAGGCAGCAAGCTGATTATTTCTGTCCAAACGAAAGGCAAGAAGACAGAGGAATGGCTTGAGGTTGTTCTTAACATGCTTCGAGGCCTTCAAGATGTGAAAAAAGAAACCATTCCATCTTCATAAAATTTTGTTTGTCTCTCGTGTATATTACGTTTGATGTGACGGATACTAAACTCAGGGTCAAGTGGTGAATGTTGCATAAAGTGGACGCTTTTGTTCCATTCACCCAACACATCATCAAACGAAAGAGAGGCAGCAGTGAATGAAAGCAACTGGAATTGTACGCCGCATCGATGATCTAGGTAGAGTGGTTATTCCGAAGGAGATTCGCAGAACATTGCGCATTCGGGAAGGAGATCCGCTTGAGATTTTCGTCGACCGCGATGGAGAAGTGATTTTGAAGAAGTATTCGCCGATTAGTGAGCTAGGAGACTTTGCGAAGGAATATGCTGATGCATTATTCGACAGTTTGGGTCATTCCATCCTGATCTGTGATCGAGATACGTATATTGCTGTATCCGGCAGTTCGAAAAAAGAGTACTTAAACAAATCCATCAGTGATTTACTTGAACGAACAATGGATCAGCGTAATTCTGTGTTAGAAGAAAGCAAAAAAGAAATTCAACTTGTCGATGGTATTGATGATGACGTATCTTCTTATACCATTGCACCTATTGTTGCAAACGGAGATCCGATTGGCGCTGTCGTCTTATTTTCTAAAGAGCGTTCAATGGGAGAAGTGGAGCATAAAGCGGCAGAGACAGCAGCTGGCTTCTTAGCCCGTCAAATGGAACATTAGGTCTAATAACTCTATATCATTTTGATAAAACGAAAGAATGCCGATGAAATCATTTGATTTTGTCGGTTTTTTATATGGAATGAAACAAAACGAGACATGTGCCGTCTACTCCTTAGAAAGGAACGTCTTTTTCACGTATGATATAATGAGTGCGTTTAACTGTAGATCTATTTTAAAGGAGTCATCCATGAAAAATGCAGTGAATCAGCCGCACTGGCTTTTCCAGGGTGCGGTGATTTTGACCATCGCAGGCTTGTTATCAAAGGTACTAAGTGCCGTTTACCGTGTCCCGTTTCAAAACATCGTAGGGGACACAGGGTTTTATATTTATCAGCAGGTATATCCTTTCCTTGGCATTGCCATCATGCTTGGTACAACAGGTTTTCCTGTCATGGTGTCCAAGCTTTTGAGTGAGCATGGGGAAGAGAATCGACGGATCATTACAAGGGTATCCTTGGTCTATATCACTTTACTGAGCCTGGTCTTATTTCTTTGTCTTTACATAGGAGCAGGCACAATTGCGGGTCTTATGGCAGACAGTCAATTAATTCTGCTTATCCAGATGAGTGCTTTTGTGTTTCTATTTCTGCCGCTCACTGTGATGCTGAGGGGAGTTTTTCAGAGTGACGGTCTGATGCTTCCAACGGCTGTTTCTCAGTTGGTTGAGCAGCTCATCAGGGTAGGTGTCCTGCTTGTTTTATCCTTCTATTTCGTGAGGCACGGCTATTCGCTTTATGAAACAGGGGCGGGTGCAGTGTTCTCTTCTATCGCGGGAAGTGCGGCCTCGCTCATTTTGCTTCTTTTCCTTTGGCTGACCTATCGAAAGCAGTCTGCTGCAAGTATGTCAGGCAAACAGGCGACACTTCGAAAAAAAGATGTTATGAAGAGTTTGGTGCTGTATACATTGACGATTTGTGTCAGCGGTTTGCTCATTTTATGGATGCAAATGATTGATGCTTTTCATCTGTATGCGCTGCTGCGCAGCGAGGGTCTCAGTGAAGCGGCGGCAAAGGCGGCGAAAGGTGTATATGACCGAGGCCAGCCTTTCTTACAGCTCGGAACGGTGTTTGCCATCAGCATCGGAACCTCTCTTGTGCCATTTTTATCAGCAGCCATGAGGAATGGAGAGCATGAAACGATACGGCAAAAAGTTCGGTCATCGGTTAAGACCACGTCGGTATTAGGGATAGGGTCAGCGGTTGGACTGATTTGTATTTTAGCACCAGTCAATACAATGCTTTTTCGTAATGATTTAGGCACCGATGCCTTGCAAATATTCTGTATATCGATCGCCTTTACATCGATTGCCATTACGCAGACGGCTTTACTGCAAGGGCTCGGGCATACTGTGTACCCTGCTGTTGTGGTGGTCCTCAGCGTGCTGGTGAAATGGATTCTAACGATTGCGCTTGTACCGTTATTTGGCATCCAAGGTGCCGCATGGTCAACTGTATGTGGTTTTCTCACAGCAGCTGTGCTCAATGCCGTTTATTTGAAGCATAAAGGATGGATTTCGTTGAGAGAGCTGTTCCCGGTGAAAATTCTTTTATCAGCCGCCTTCATGGCTGTGGTCTTAATAGGATATCAGGCTCTGTTTTCATGGGTCATCCCCTTTGAAAAACGTCCGTTTTCCGTTTTAGAGAGCCTGACATCAGTTTTTATTGGTGGTTTCGCCTTTTTATATAGTATTCTTAAGCTAGAAGTATTTACGGACGAGGAATGGAGACTCATTCCATTAGGAGAAAAGATTTTATATTTTAAACAGATGAGAGGGAATCAAAATGGCAGGTAAGATTACCGTCGTCGGTCTCGGGGCAGGCGACATGGATCAGCTGACGCTCGGTGTATATAAGCAGCTGAAGCAGGCGAAAGAAGTATTTATGAGAACGCAGGATCATCCGCTTACCGCAGAGTTGATGCAGGAGGTCCCAGCTCTCACCTTTTTTGATGAAATTTATGAAAAGCACGATCAGTTTGATCAGGTGTATCAGGAAATTACCGAAATATTATTTTCAGAGGCAGCGGAAAAAGACATTGTGTACGCAGTACCTGGTCATCCATTTGTGGCGGAAAAGACCGTACAGCTGCTCGTTTCCGGGCAGAAAGAGCGCGGGATTGAGGTGTCTGTCGCTGGTGGACAAAGCTTTCTAGATGCGACATTCAACTCCTTGCAGATTGATCCCATCGAGGGATTACAATTCGTTGATGCAGGGGATATGAGAGCGGATGATCTGAAATTAACCCAGCACGTCCTGATTTGTCAGGTATATGATCAGATGACAGCTTCGAATGTGAAACTCACACTGATGGAAAAGCTTCCCGACGATTATGAAGTTTATATTGTGACTGCAGCTGGAAGCAGTCAGGAACAGATTACTGCCGTTCCTTTATTTGAACTTGATCGAGATGTGTCGATAAATAACTTAACGAGTGTTTATGTTCCTCCGATTCAAGATGAACAGCTGCTTTATCAACAATTTGACACCTTCCGTGACGTCATACGTACATTAAGAGGTCCGGGCGGCTGCCCATGGGATCAAAAACAAACAAATGAATCACTCAAACCATATTTAATTGAAGAATGCTATGAACTGCTTGAAGCGATAGATGAAGATGACCCAGATCATATGGTGGAAGAGCTTGGCGATGTGCTGCTGCAGGTGCTGCTTCACGCTCAAATTGGCGAAGATGACGGTTATTTCTCAATCGATGACGTCATTCAGCATGTCACAGAAAAAATGATTCGGCGGCACCCCCATGTGTTTGGTGACACGAATGTTTCTGAGGCAGCAGATGTGGTTGCCAACTGGGAAAAAATCAAGCAGCAGGAGAAGCCAGAGCGGACCGGTTCTATTTTGCAATCGATTCCGGCGACACTTCCAGCACTAACAAAGGCATATAAGCTCCAAAAGAAAGCTGCCAAGGTAGGCTTTGATTGGACAGATGTTCAAGATATTTGGAACAAATACGAAGAAGAAAAGCAGGAATTTCTCGATGAAGTGGCAGAGAAGACGGACGATGGTGCAACGAAGCAGATGAAAGATGAATTTGGAGATCTTTTGTTTGTTCTCGTCAATATTGGCCGGTTCTATCACTTAGAGCCTGAAACGGCACTCGCTTCTGCCAACACAAAATTCATACGGCGCTTTCAGCATATCGAACAAAAAGCAAAGGAAATAGGCCGTTCATTAGGTGACTTAACGCTAGAGGAAATGGACGATCTATGGAACGATGCAAAACGCATAGAAAGAGGTGAAGGCACATGAGACTAGATAAATTTTTAAAAGTGTCCCGTTTAATTAAAAGAAGAACATTGGCAAAAGAAGTAGCTGATCAAGGCAGGATTTCTATTAACGGAACACAGGCGAAAGCAAGCTCTGACGTGAAAGAAGGAGATGAGCTGCAAATCCGCTTTGGTCAAAAACTAGTGACTGTTCAAGTCAACGAGTTAAAGGACACGACGAAAAAAGAAGAAGCGGCTGGCATGTATACTGTGCTAAAAGAAGAAAAAACAGCAGAATAGGGCTTGTTCTAAATGACCCTCTTATCACATACAATGCAGTAACATGCAAGTATGAGATATGGGGGATGTATAGATGAATCAATATTATAATCAACCTCAAGGCACGAAGCTGTCATCAGACGCGGAGCATAATGTCACAATGCGAAACAGAAAGCATTTAGATATTACTGGTGTCAAACAAGTGGAAAGTTTTGATAGTGAGGAATTTCTGCTGGAGACGGTCATGGGGATTCTCGCCATCCGCGGAGAAAATCTGCAAATGAAAAACCTAGACGTCGAAAAGGGCGTTGTGTCGATTAAAGGGCGTGTTTTTGATTTAATCTATGTGGATGAGCAGCACGGGGAGAAAGCTAAAGGATTTTTTAGCAAGCTGTTTAAATGACGCTGACAGTCCAGTTTTATACGATGCTTTCCATGGCGGCGATGGGCATCTGGCTGGGCGCATCGCTTGATACGTACAAGCTGTTTGTGAATCGGGAAAAAACAGCAAAATGGCTTTTGATTATCCACGATCTCCTTTTTTGGATGGTACAGGGTCTCTTATTCTTTTACGTCCTGCTGCTGACAAATGAGGGAGAATTCAGGCTTTATATTTTTCTAGCCGTTGCTCTAGGTTTCTCGATGTATCAGGCATTGATGAAACATCTGTATCTTAAGATTCTCAAGTTTATCATGATGTGTGTATATCAGACCGTTCTCTTCCTGAAAAGGCTGGTCATGTCGATTGTCTTCCAGCCGATCCGCTGGATGATCACATTGGTTATAAGTGCTATACTGTTCTTGCTCCACTCGCTCTTACGTCTAGTTCGTTTTACGTTTCGGTTCGTGTGGAAGGTGCTGTCGATTGTTTGTTATCCGCTCATCTGGTTACTCAATGTGACCATTATTCATCGGATTCCCGAAAAATGGCGAACATCAATGAGATTGTTTTTCTCAAAAGGAGCAGGAATTTTACAAGGGGCCAAGAAATTATCTGGTACCATCAAAACGAAATGGAAACAATTCTGGACAAAGTGAGAGAGGAGGCCTTCAATCTTGAACAAGAGAAAAAGAAATATCGCACAAATTCAAAATGATTACCAAAAACAAATGGAACAGCAAGCGCAGCGCTTAAAACGCAAACGTCGCGGACTCCTTAGAAGGCTTACCGTGTTTGGTGTAATCGTGCTCATGTTTGCTGTCTTGGTGACAAGTGCCCTCTGGTCGCAATCGTCTTCACTAAAGGAAAAAGAAGAGAAGAAGGTTGCGCTAGAAAAAGAGTTGAAGCAATTACAAACAAAGCAGGAAGATATTTCTGATGAAATTAAGAAGCTGAAAAGCAAGGAATACGTACTCGAACTGGCACGACGGGACTATTATATGTCCAAAAAAGGCGAAAAAATCTTTGATGTGGGCAATAAGAGCGATTAGCCTTGTTGACACTTAAAATTCAGTTTATGTATAATTGAACAAATGAGATTTTTTTATAAGTCTAAGGAGGAGCACTTTTTTTATGTCGATTGAAGTTGGCAGCAAGTTACAAGGGAAAGTTACGGGCATTACAAATTTTGGAGCTTTTGTGGAGTTGCCAGGCGGTTCAACTGGTCTCGTTCATATCAGTGAGGTAGCCGATAACTATGTAAAAGATATTAATGAGCATTTAAAAGTCGGTGAACAAGTTGAAGTGAAAGTGATTAACGTTGAAAAAGACGGTAAAATCGGCTTGTCCATTAAAAAAGCAAAAGATCGTCCTCAACAACAATCAAGACCAAGCAGAAATGATTTCCGTCCGAAGGAATCGTTTGAACAAAAAATGAACAAATTCTTAAAAGATAGCGAAGATCGCTTAACATCTTTAAAACGTAACACGGAATCAAAACGTGGGGGGCGCGGAGCAAGAAGAGGTTAACTTGTTGCTGCTTTCTATATATTTTTACAACAAAGCATCTGCTGTTCAGCAGGTGCTTTTTTTCATGATCCATCCGATATTTTTTGAGATTTCGTCATTTAATTTAAAACTTTCTATTGACGGACAAGCGAATCCTTTGTATTATAGTTCTTGTGCTTCTTAGCGCATTTTCATTATGGCGGTGTAGCTCAGCTGGCTAGAGCGTACGGTTCATACCCGTGAGGTCGGGGGTTCGATCCCCTCCGCCGCTATCCTTTTAACTAGAACATAAAGCAAGGCCCGTTGGTCAAGCGGTTAAGACACCGCC
>NZ_ASJD01000017.1 GCF_000691165.1 Bacillus safensis FO-36b
TCTCATCTTTGTTACCTTCTGCTTTTTTCTGTAAAACTGCTGATTTTTCAGAAGTCAGCTTTGGGTTACGCGGATAGATTTCTGTTTTTGTTGTCGGCTCGTCTGGCGGTGTGTTGCCGCTTGTGACATTAGCTGTATTTTGAATATCTTTGCCTGCCTGACCTTTTTCAACTGTGACTTCAAACGTCACGGTATGCCATTTCGCATCTTTCACTTCACCGAACGTCCCAGTGACAGTTCCGTCTGTCATATCCCCGTTGTCATCATCTTTTACATCTGTGACTGGATTTCCATCTACCTGAAGTGAATTTGGTACATATGATAACCCTTGAGGTAACTTGTCAGAAATCACAAGATCTTCAATGACGCTGTCTTCAATCGCATTACGGGCTTGAATGGTATACAGTAATGTGTCGCCTACTTCTGGATGCTTCTCATCTGTGTTACCTTCTGCTTTTTTCTGTAAGACCGCTGATTTTTTTGATTCAAGCTTTGGGTCACGCGGGTAAATTTCTATGTTTGTTGTTGGTTCATCCGGAGGTGCGTTTTCCCCTTTGACATTCGCGGTATTTTGAATATCTTTGCCTGCCTGACCTTTGCCTACCGTCGCTTCAAATGTCACTGTGTGCCAATCGGTATCTTTCACATCACCTATTTGACCTGAAACAGTGCCGTTTGTATAATCACCTTTGTCTTGATCTTTTGCATCTGTTACGCTCGTTCCATCCACCTTAAGAGACCCTGAAACATACGTTAGGCTGCTTGGCAGCTTATCTGATATGATCAGTTTTTTGACAATACCATATTGCACGGTATTTTTTGCTTTAATTGTATAAAGTAACGTGTCGCCTACTTCTGGATGCTTCTCATCTGTGTTGCCCTCTGCTTTTTTCTGTAAAACAACTGATTTTTCCGATTCAAGCTCTGGAGGATATGGATCAAATTCTGGCTTAACCCGCGAAGCTAAATCGTAAGATAATGAATCACCTACAGTGCCCATATATGTTGTACTTAATGTTTTCGCATCAAGTGTAAAAAGAGTGGAATGGCCAATGGAGTCATTTAATCCTGACTGTAATAGCATTTGTCCATTGGGCAAAAAGCTAATCCCCCGAACGCCTCCGTCAATCGTTTTACCATCTGCATTTTTAATCGGAATGACACGAATGACTTCTGCTGTATCAGGGTTCATTTGCGCAATGGCCCCACTGCCATTTGATGCGAACCAAAGATAGCCGTCCTTATCAACGACAAGATCTCCGCCAACGCCAGACCCGATGTCATATCCGACAATTTTTTTAGACGATTTTTGACCCGTAACTAAATCGTATGTTCCAAGGAAATACTCACCATTAGAAGCATAAGAATAGATATATTTATCTTGATACACAACGGCATTAGAAGCACCTTCTGGTAATTGGGTTACGCTCTCTGCTTGCCCTGATGTCGCATTTATTTTATATAGAGTAGGGGTCGTGCTATTTGCAGTTGCATACACAACATTTTCTCGATCACTTACAGCAACACCATTCACTGCACCCATATCGATTCCTTTCACCTCTACACTAGCTTTTACATTTGTTGGATTATTTCCATCGAGCTGCTGAAGAACCAGTGGCCTACTCCCAATAATATAAGAATCCGTGTTATTGACAACAACCGTCCCAGCGGCTTTCGTAACAGCTGGTGAGACCGTTAATAGATTTCCAACGATCAGCACCAATATAAGAAATAATTGACTCGTTCTTTTTAATAAGTTCATTCTTTGACCTCCCCTTTTTCTCGCTTCATATCGTAATGGTATGTACCAGTTCACCTCCCACACTTTGGTAAAGAATATCAGTAACATTTCAAAAGCCTCAACATGACCAAATGACTATTTTCGACAAAAATAGTCATTTAGTAACGTACACTTCTCGATGTTTGATTCACCTATGTTTTTTCCAATAAAATGACCTTTTTTATCGTATACCTTCGCATTTTCCTTTTCCTCCAAACAGGTCTAATGACATGATTTATATACAATCTCTTCTATTTAAAGATAATTATTCTTTAATTGGTGCAGATTATTTTTTTGGGAAAATATATTGAATTATTTTCTTTTTCTCTTAAAATGCGGAAATTAATGGCTTCTTTTGCTAAAAAAAACAATCCGAAAGTCTTGCTGCCTGTTTTGATGTTTTGACCCTTACAATTCGACAAAATTCTTTTTTTGAAGTAAGCGATTACAATTGAGCAAAGCCATTTAAAGGGGAGTGAGAGTATGTTACGATGGAAATCGAGTGTTTAAGAAAGAAGGGAATGCTTTTGAAGCGGGAACATCTTTTACGTTGGTTTTTTTATTTTGTTGGATTGATCGTATTAGCTTTTGGACTATCGCTGACAGTGAAAGGGAAGATCCTTGGGATTGGTCCTTGGGACGCTTTCCACTACGGACTGTTTCAGCATTTTGGACTCACGATTGGACAGTGGTCCATCATTATTGGTGCACTCATTGTGACACTGACTTCTGTTTTTACGAAATCATTTCCAAAGGTCGGCGCATTACTGAACATGGTGCTGATTGGTATGTTTATAGATTTCTTTAATGCGGTATTGCCTGCACCACACGGGTATTTACCCGCTTTATATGTGTTTATTACGGGCGTTGTTGTTTCTGGATATGGCGTTGGCATTTATGTTTCAGCCAATCTTGGCGCTGGGCCACGGGACTCATTAATGCTGCTCATCTCAGCGAAAACGGGGCTGAACGTGCAGTGGGTGCGAAATGGCATTGAGTTAACAGTGCTTTTATTTGCATGGATGCTCGGTGGACCGATTGGCATTGGAACGATTTTGACTGCGATCTTCACAGGTCTTGTCCTTCGTTTCTCCTTGCCGCAATCAACACGGCTCCTGCAGCTGCTCATTACAAAAACAGCAGAAAAACCTGTCCAGACGCTTATCCGATAAGAACAAGCCATTCTACAAAAAGAATGGCTTTTCTTGTGTTAAAATGAATAAACAGAATATTCTATTATTTGGGATGAGACCTCATACAGCTTTTCCACTATCATTAGTGGACACCATTTGTTGAAAAAACCGAGCAGCCGACCTTTCGCATCGTCCAAATGAGAAAGGGACAAATCAATATCACTTTCGGTTATAGTAAAAAAGTCCCTTTTGATCATATTGGCTTTCTTGTCTCAGACAAAGAAAGCTAATATGATGAGCTGCTTTCACAGGCAAAAGAGCTCAACTGGCCGGTCCAAGAAGGAGAACGAAGAACGTTCCTTTCAACACCTCTTCGTTTAAGACTTGAATTACAGCGGTGTACAGATGTCATTGAGACCGGGAACGCTACGCTTCAAGCTATGACAATTGCTGTTCCTGATTTGTCACAGACACCTAAAGTCGATCAGCTGCTAGCACCTTTGCATCAGCCCATTCACTGGCAAAAAGGAGAACGGCTTTCCCTGCTTGACGTGATCATGACGGATGTTGATGGAGTTGATACAACTGATCCGAATGGTGTTCACATCGTAAATCGTTAATGGACCCTTTTGCACGCCGCTCTCCAATGGTACAATCAATGTAAAAAATTAGAGGTTTGTTATGAAGATATTTGCTATCCAATTACAACACTTAGATGAAATCAATGAACGACAACAAATAGATCGTCTGAAACACTTTGTTTCAACTGAAAAGCGTGCTGCCGCTGAACGCTTTCGTTTTTTGATCGACGCAAGAAGGACCTTGTTAGGTGAAGTGCTGGTTCGTCAAACGATCCATGATATGTACGAGCTGCCTATGGACGAGATCGTTTTTGAAACAGAGGGCAATGGCAAACCTGTCGTCCGGCAGCTTCCTTCTTTTCATTTTAATCTTTCTCACTCTGGCGATTGGGTCGTTTGCGCAGTAGATGATGCACCTGTGGGCATTGATATTGAGGAAATCAAGCCTATTGATCTGGCGATTGCCAAACGATTTTTTTCAGCGGATGAGTATCAGGATTTACTCTCACAGCCGGCAGAACGGCAGGAAGCCTATTTCTTTCATCTTTGGTCAATGAAGGAGGCCTTTATCAAGCTGACTGGAAAAGGATTATCCTATGGGCTTTCGTCCTTTACAGCCCGTCTGTCAGAGGATGGACAGGCTGCGTTAACATTACCTGATCATGAAGCGCCTTGCTTTGTTCAAACATACTCACTTGACCCTGCCTACCAAATGGCGGTATGCACACGAAAACCTGCTGCGGCTGAAAGCGTTGAGAGACTCACTTGCAGCGATGTACTGTCCCGCCTTTAATAACGCGTGCTTTGCTGAAATACCGTCTTTAATAGATCGACTCCGCGTGTGATCTGCTCTTCTTTCACCTGCCAAATGTTCAGCTGAAGAATGGGGTCCTTTTGATAGGCCGACAGGTAATAACGGTCAATTGGCTGAATGGAAACAGATGCCTTTTTCAGCTGCTGAATAATCTGGTTCATGGGAATCGACCGGTCGACACGTAAATGTGTATGGGTAGCCGGCTCCTGTTCTCCCAGCTGATAAGCGCTCTGATCATTTTTTAATCTTGCCACGAGCTGCTTGGAGCGGTTTCGATAGGTCGCCCGCATCCTGTCTCTATGCCGCTCAAACATCCCGCTTTTTAAATATATTTCTAAGGCTGCCTGGGACAGCATGGAGCTGTCGATATCAATCAGCCGTTTGTGTTCGCTAAAAGGCCGAATCAGTTCTTCAGGTAAGACGACCGCTCCTGTTCGCAGCCCCGGAAAAATGATTTTAGAAAAGCTTTTCAAATAAATGACCTTTCCAGCCTGATCGTACGAGTAGATCGGGTCTCTTTTTGTGTCGAATTCTAAATCTGCTATATAATCATCCTCAACAATGTAGACATCATATTTCTCAGCAAGGGCTGCAATCGCTCTTTTTTCTCGTTTTGATAAACTCGTTCCAAGCGGGTTTTGAAATCTTGGCATCGTATAGAAAAAACGAATCTCCTCTTCTCGAAAGATATCCTCTAATTCGATAAGATCGATCCCTTTTTCCGTCCGCTGAATTCCGCGCACAGGCAATTGATTTTTCTCTAAATATTGGAGATATAAGTGATAACCCGGCTGTTCGACTAGTATGGTTTGTTTTCCATTCGGAAAAGGAATGGTGCTTAAAATGGATAAAGCGAGCTGAATACCAGAGGTCATGACGATCTGTTCTGGATGAGCAAACACTTGATAATCCATTAATCGCTTTGAAATGACTGGCAGCAGCGATGGTAAGCCGTTGGCTGTGCCGTAAATAAATAAGTCATTTTGATACAAATCGATCGCTTGGTTGATGCAGTGCTGGAAATCGACATATGGAAACACAACGGGATCAGGTGCAGATGAAGCAAAATCAATCCATGTACCGTCCTGCTTGCCTGCTCGCTGCTTCGTTTTCACGACATAATAACCGCTTCTTTCTACAGAATACAGCAGATGTTCACGCTCCAATGTATCCAGCGCCTTGATGACAGTGCTTTTACTCACTGCATATTGAGCCGCTAAGTGGCGAATGGATGGAATTTTCATCCCAGCACTGTACTCACCAGAATCCATTTTTTCTTTTAAGCTCAAGACAAGCTGATCATATTTCCTCACACCTTTTCCTCCTTGTACCGGTACAGATATCATGTTCTCTTATTGTACACGTTAGATGATCCGATTACGATAGAAGAACAGAACCGGTCAATTCATTTGAAGCATGCATGCTCATGTAAGGAGTCACGTTATGAATATGTCAAAACAAAAAGCGTATGCTGCCGCGATCGCATACGCCTCTATCATTGGCTTTTCCTTTTTGTTTGTCAAAATAGCATTAGAATCAGCAAACCCAATCGATTTATTGGCACACCGCTTTACCATTTCTTTTGCAGCCGCTCTATTGCTGTATCCGTTTCTACGAAAAAAGTATCGCATATCCATTCAATGGCGTGATCTCATTTATATCGTACCGTTTTCCTTGCTTTATCCTGTTTTGTTCTTTGCTTTTCAAGTGTGGGGATTGATGTATACATCTTCTTCAGAGGCTGGCATCATTCAAGCGACGATTCCCATTCTGACGATGCTGCTGGCAGCCTGGTTTTTAAAGGAACGTGCGACATGGATACAAGTGCTGTTTACCTTTCTTTCTGTGTGCGGGGTGATGCTTCTCTTTGTCATGAAGGGAATTGATGTCAAGCATTCTCATTTCATCGGCTATGTGCTGATTTTACTTTCAGCCCTGTCCTCCAGTGCATATAGTGTGTTTGCCAGAGTGATTACAAAACGATTCCATGTGATTGAACTCACCTTTGTGATGACCTTCTTTGGCCTTGTCTTTTTCAATACCGCCGCGCTTACCCGGCATTCGATCAATGGGTCATTGCCGGAGTTTTTCAGTCCATTTACAGAAGCATCCTTTGTATGGTCGATGCTCTTTTTAGGTATTCTTTCATCTCTTCTTACCGCATATTTATCAAACTATGCACTCTCGCAGCTAGAAGCGGCAAAGGTCAGCATCTTTAACAATTTATCCGCGTTTATCACGGTCGCCGCCGGGGTTCTCATTTTACACGAAACGATTGATTGGTATCATCTCATCGGAGGGGTGCTGGTCATTGGCGGGGTGATTGGCGGGAATGTGGTGAAGAAACAGCATTCATAAGTAAAAGCGGCCTCATTAAAGAGGGCCGCTTTCTTTTTAATGTCTAATCAATTGCTGCTTGGCTGTAAGCTCAATGACATGTCTCATCTCTTCTGCAAATTGCTCAAGGTGTGTGTTGATATACATGTGGCCTCCATCGAAATTAGTGCGCTCGATGGTTTTTGCCCATTTTAGCCAGCCGCTGGCATCCTGCATGCATTTCTCATCTTGCTTCCCATTGAATAAATAAACAGGTGTGTCGATGATCGATTGATCTGTGTGCTGGAAGGTTTCCAGTGCCCGGTAGTCTGCACGCAAGGACGGTGTAAAGTAATCCATCATTGGTTTGTTCTCTAGTAATTCCTTTGGAATCCCGCCCATTTCGGCAATATGCTGTACAAATGCTTCGTTGGATAAATGCGTCAGCATCTGCCGTTTTGTTTGCGGAGGCTGAATGGCTGAGATCACCACTGCTGCAGGATAAATTCCTTCCTTTTCTAGCAGCTGGGTTAGTCTGTATACCACAAGCCCACCCATTGAATGTCCGAACAGAATAAATGGGCGGTTCAATTTGTTCGTGAGTCCTTCTTTGTACAGCTCTGCCAGCCGGTCAATGCTTGATTCAAGCGGCATGAGATTGGTGCCGTGCCCTGGGGGCTCTGCTGCTGTGATTTCGGCCACGTCTTTTAGCTGTTCAAAGAGCGGACGGTATGAGGCGGAATATCCGCCGGCAAAAGGAAAACAAATAAGCTGAATGAGATCTGATTTTTTTTCAAAGGTTTTCAATAACTGATTCATACGTCTTTACCCCTTTATAATCGTTTGAAGAATCCGTGCCAGTTCATCTGCCTGCGGTCTTTTCATCATGGTGACATGGTCGCCTTTGATGTGGTAATACGAGCACGACTCTTTCGTATAAGCCTCCCAGTCTGCGAACTTCTTCTGGAAATCGCTTGCGTGATCACTGCTTTGGACAATATAAAATGGCACAGGGAATGGTTCTTTTTCTAATTCAATGGCTTGTGACATGATCGTATTATGCGTTTGCATTTGTAAATATTTATCTAAATATTGATCATTCATGAATTGATGAACAACTTCATCCTTTTCTGCCTCTTTGAGAATTTTCTGCTTCACTTCTTGGAAGGTCAATCCTTGTAAAGCTTCTGGCTGAATGCCGACCAGATTCCCCATTCCAAGGACAAGCGCGAGCATTTTCACTTCTTCTTCGTTCATATCGGCATGAAGTGCCTGATCTGCCTCATCTCTTAGCACTGGCACCGTATCTAAAATGATGAGCCCTTTCGGTGCTTTCCCTGCATGGCAGAGCCGCTGATTCATTCCGTAGGCAAGATGCCCGCCCATTGAATGCCCTGCGAGATAGTCAATCCCCGGACGGTAGAACGTCTCAATAGCTTCAATAAAAAGGGTTACAAGCTCCGTGTAATGGAGGAATTGCGGCTCTTCATCCTCATATAGGCCAGGAGACTGCAAGGCATACACAGCACCTTGATGTGTCATGAGCTTAGTAACATCAATATAGCCCATCACCGTTCCACCAGCAGGCGGCGCAAAGAATATTCTCGGTTCGGCTGGATCGCCTTTTTTCAGTTCGATCACGTAGTCCTTCGGAGACCTTTCGACGTTCTCAGCGGCTTCTGGCACTGCGTCCAAATGTGCGGCTAATTGCGCAGGCGCCGGGTGCATGAAAATCCATTTTGGATCAACACGAACACCTTTTTCTTTTAATTTGGCCACAGCCTGAATACTCATAATGGAATCGCCGCCCAGATCAAAGAAGGAATCATGCATACCCACTTGCTTCACACCAAGCACTTCCTTGAAAGCGGCGACAATCCGCTCCTCCGTTTCGGTGACCGGTTTGTCGTCATCATGGGAAAGGGACATTGTTTCTGTTGGCTCTGGCAATGCTTTTTGATCAACCTTTCCGTTCGTTGTCACCGGCATTTCATCCAGTACGACAAAGTAACTTGGAATCATATAGCCTGGCAGGCTTTCCTGCAAAAAGGCTTTCCAGCCCGGGACAGGATTTTCTCCATCTGTCACAAGGTAGGCCGCCAGCCGTTTTGAGCTGCCATACGTTTTGGCGATGACTGTACATTCTTTGACTTGTGGATGCTTGAGCAGGGCTGTCTCAATTTCTCCGCATTCAATTCGGTAGCCTCTAATTTTCACCAGGTGATCTTTTCGGCCGAGATATTCAATGGTGCCATCTGACCGCCATGTACCAAGGTCGCCTGAACGATACAGCTTGTCTCCCTTTAGTTCAGGAAAAGGATTGTCAATAAACCGCTCCTTTGTCTGCTCTGGATCATGAAGGTAGCCTTTAGCAAGGCCGGTTCCGCCGATATAAATTTCTCCTTTGACGCCTGCTGGTACTGGATTGAGCGCTTCGTCTAGTATGACAACAGTTGAGTTCGACACCGGCACACCAATTGGAACCGATTTTGCGCCTGCTGGCACGTGTGTGACTTGATGTGTTGTGGCTAAGGTCGTGTTTTCTGTTGGACCGTAAGCATTGACGAGCACACCTTCCATATGCGGCAATGCTTTTCGTGCATGCTCACTAGACATGGCTTCCCCGCCAACGAGTAATGTGCGGTAGCCTGCCACACTTTTTGGATCGTGCTCCACCAGTCGATTAAATAATGCGGTTGGCAGACAGTTGGCTGTCACTTGATACGTTTTGATGAATTGCGTTAATTCTTCCATATTCAGTGCTGCATATTTTGGGAGCAGAATCAGCTGACCGCCATTCAGCAGCATTCCCCATAATTCAAATGTAAAGGCATCAAAAGCATAGTTTGATAGCTGTAGCATTTTGTCATCTGGACCGAGCTTGATATAGTTTGTTTCTCTCACTAAGCGGATAACTCCTGCATGAGGGAGCATCACGCCTTTTGGTGTACCTGTTGAGCCTGATGTGTAATTGACATAGGCGATCTGGTCTTCACCTATGATGGATGCTTCTCTTTGATACACTGCATTTGTTTCTCGTATTGGCTTGTCCATGATAATCCTTGTACCTGTAAAGCCTACTAGACGATCTGCAAGATGAGACTGGGTGATGATCACATCGCTTTGCGTATCACGAACGATGAGACGGATGCGTGCATCAGGATATTCAGGTGACATCGGAACATATGCAGCACCAGATTTGATGATTCCTAGTACCGACACAATCATGTCAAAGGAGCGATCAAATAGCATCGGTACAAGGGATCCTGGTCCAATTCCTTTTGACTGCAAGTAAGCAGCAAGCTTTGTCGCCTTCTTATCCAAGGCTTCATACGTCATGTGTTCATCCATATAGGACAAGGCAATACGATAAGGATCACGCTTCACCTGTTCTTCAAACAATTCTTGAAGCGTCCGCTTTGGATATGGCGTATCTGTTTGATTTTTTCCTAGAATCATGGCCGCCTGTTCTACTTTGTCCATTAAGCAATAATCAGCAAATGTTCGCTCAGGCTGTGCCGTCATGCCATCTAGCACATGGAGATAATAGTTCATATAACGATGAATGGTCTCTTGATCAAATAAATCCGTATTGTATTCCACATGAATCGACAGCTGCTCTTCCTGTTCAAATATATGAAGGGTGAGATCAAATTTAGATACTGTATGATGGACCATCACATGTTCACTTGTCAGCCCTTTAAGGTTTACATCGAGCGAATCGGTGACATACCCCATAGCCGCCTGAAAAATAGGTGACCGGCTTAAATCTCGATCTAACGAAAGGTCATCGACAAGCTTGTCAAATGGATAATGCTGATGTTCAAAGGCTTTTAACGTCATCTCTTTCACGTTTTCCAAGAGATCAGCGAACGTCTCTGCTGTTGAGACGTCCTGTCTCAGCGCAAGTGTATTCACAAACATCCCAACAAGCTTCTCTGATTGCTTGGCATCCCGGCCCGCGATAGGCGATCCAATGATGATATCCGTCTGTCCGGATAGCTTGTGAAGCAGGACGTAGTACGCGGACAGCATCGTCATGAACAAAGTCGTGCCCTGCTTTTTGGACAAAGCCTGCAAGCGGCGGATAAGCGGTTCATCCAGTACAATTTGCTCTGTAGCACCGTTAAATGTTTGAACCGGCGGACGAGGACGGTCAAACGGCAGCTCCAGCACTGGAAGTTCACCTTGTAACGTATTGAGCCAATAGGTTTGGTCTTCTTGATGATGCTTTAATTGTTCATTTTCCCAATGTACATAATCTGTCCATTCGATTTCTAAGGCTGGGAGCTGCGGCGTTTCATCTGCAAGCAGTGCGTCATATGCCACTTCTAATTCCTGAATGAGCAGGCTGAGTGACCATGCATCTGAAATGATATGATGCTGCGCGCAAAGGAGATAATACTCCTCCTTGCCCATATCTACTATCGTCCACTGCGCAAGAGGCCCTCTTTCTAAATCATAGACACGTTCTGCCTCTTGCTGAATGAGCTGCTTGAGTCTTCTCGCTCTTGTTTTTTCATTAAATAACGAGAAATTTGCCACTGTCACAGATGGCGGAAGGTCTTCACGAATGAGTTGAACCGGCTTGCCGCCAAGTGATTTAAATACTGCCCGAAGTGCTTCATGCCGTTTTGTTAAAAGACCAATCGCTTTTGTTAATGCTTGAATGTGTAATGGTCCTATCAGCTTCCAAGCACCTAATATATTGTAATGATGGCTCTTTTCTAATGTGGATAAGAACCAAATACGCTTCTGGGCATGAGACAGTTCATAGCTTGTTTGCTTTTCAAGCTTTGGAATTTCAGCCTCCTGAACGGCTGGCGCCCCTTTGATGTCATCAACCATTTGCGCCAGATGTGCCAGATGTTTGCTTTCAAATAATATTTTTAAAGGCGCCTTCATTGAAAATTCATGATTGATCCGGGAAATGGTTTGAGTCGCTTTTAGTGAATGTCCGCCAAGGTCGAAGAATTGATCCTCTTTGTACACGCGATCTACATCTAAAATGTCCTGCCATATGGCGGCAAGAACCTGCTCTGTCTTCGTTTCTGGTAATTGCTTTTCAAGACTTTGTCCATTTTTGTGATGATTCAGTTTGAGGGCTTCATGATCAATAAAGCCATCTTGTTTTTTCGGTATTTCCCGTACTTGCTGAATGTCCCATTTGCCTGCTGCGGCGCTCGTGATCTCTTCAACATGCACTTCTTTGCCAGGCTGAACGGTGTAAAAAAGCTTTTTCTCAAAGACTGGTATTGGAGCTGGCTGAAGATACCCGGCGATGTCTCGGTTTGCTCCGTCCAGACCAATAAATAGATGCGCTTCATTGAGCCGGACACCTAAACATAATGAATGGAGACCTTGTTTCTTTCCAATCAATTGAAATCCCTTGCGAACGGTGAGAGCTGCTCCGGTATGCCCCTTAGACAAACCGAGATTATCCCACATACTGAAGTTCAAAGAGATTGCTCGTCTTCCTTCTTGAAAGGTGAGAGCGTGCGCGAGTCCATCTAAAAAGCTGTTGGCCGCAGAGTATGCCCCAAATGTTGTGCCGCCAAAAAAGCCATTGACCGATCCAAAAAAGACAAACGGTACTGTCGGATCATACTTAAAGGCTTCCTGCAGGACCCATGCCCCGTCTGCTTTCCCTGACATTTCTTTTGTGAAATCCTCTTCTGACGTATGAGCCAGTGTATACTTGTCCGCCTGCTGAAAATGCTCAGACACATTACCAGCACCGGCCAAATGCAGCACACCCCGGATCGATTGTCCAAAATGCTTTTCTGCTTGATAAATCGCCTGTTCGACGTCACGTAAGTTGGTCACATCTGCTTGGATATAAATGACGTCACCAACATCTTTTAGCTGTGAGAAGGCTTCTTTCTTTTCCAAGCTATCTTCCAGAGATGTCCGTCCAATCAATACGAGCTTTAAGCCAAATTGGAGCATCTGCTTAGACAGCTCAAACCCAATTCCGCCAAGTCCTCCAGTCAATAAATAAAGACCTTCATATTCTAAAAATCCTTCTGTTTGAGCCGCTTCAATCATATTGACTTTTTCCAGCTTTGGTACGAATCTGTCCCCATTTCGGTAAGAAACCTCTGCTTTTATATGAATCGCAGACAATTCTTCCGCAATATGCTTGGCATCCTGTTCTACATCCTCCGCTTCAATATCAAGATGAGACACCTCTGCTCCTTCCCATTCTTTCGGAATGGTTTTTAGCAGGCCTACAAGCGGCGTTTTCTCCACATGAAGATCGTCTCCAGGCTTCACAAATTGACCGCCTTTTGTCACAACGACAAGACGGATGGGCTCTTTATTTGCTTGTCGCAATGCTTGATACAAGTACAAAATGGATTGACCCGTGCTGGCATGCAGCTCTTTGAACTGCGCAGGATCCACGATGTCTTCTTTGTCTGACACATTCCACAGATGGAGCATGCGCCCGGTCTTTAGTTCATCTGCTTCAAGTGCGGCAACGAGCCTGACGTAATCCCCCTTGATTCTCGGATTTATCTGGTACATCCCTTTGGACAGACGCAAAAATTCATGCCCTTTTCTCACAGAAATATATGGCTGTTTCTTTTGCTCAAATTGTGCGTAAAGCGATTGATAAAGTCCTTTTTCATCCTCGAAAACGAGAACATGGTCAGCAAAAGGCTGAGTTGGACCGATATGCTCCTTAGCCCAAATGCGTTTGAAAAACCAGTCTGGGAGTGTTTGTTCATTTTCAGAAGCAAGATCCAGTGCCTGTTCAATGTCACGGAATGCTCCATCTTTTAGTGCTGCGCCTAACTGGGCACGCTGGATTTTCCCACTCTCCGTTTTTGGAAATTGGTCTTTTTTCACCGGAATGATGTGATCAGGCTCTATTCCGATTTTTCGAATGATGGCCTCTCTCATCTGTTGAATTATCGTGATTTGTTCCTCTATTGAATCCCTTTGTGAGACAAAAAAGACGGCAAGCGTGTCATTGCTTGATTCGGGATTATAAATGCCGTACGCAGCGGCAAAGGTGACTTCAACCCCGTCCACCTCTTCAACAACCGCTTCAATTTCGTAATTCAAATAGTTAGCGCCGTTGATAACAATGATGTCTTTTTCTCGACCTGTCAGAACGAGACGCCCTTCATGAATGAAACCTAAATCCCCTGTGTGAAACCAGCCGTTTTCCGCAAAAACTTCTTGATTGGCTTCTTCATTTTGATAGTAGCCCATCATAATTGTTGGACTCTTCACTTGCAAGCGCCCAACCTGATCTTCTGGCAGCACCTCGTGATGCTCATCTACAATTCGAATCCATACAGAAGGAATCGGCGTGCCGACTTCTGTAAACGTCATCTTGTTCGGATGATCGTGCGTCACATATTCGATCTCACTTGTTAACGAGGTCTGATCAATCGTCAGCTGTCCATCCTGTTCACTGTTCCGCATAAATTTCTTTGACTGAACAATGGCTGAGGATGTTTCTGACATACCGTAAGCAGGTACCATCGCATGACGGCTTAATCCATGCTGCCCCATGATATGCATGAAGCGCTGCGTGACTTTCGGAACAACCGCTTCGGCTGCATTCATGATATAAGTCAGAGTAGACAGGTCCCAGCACCCCTTACGAATGTCGTCCTCATATTCATTCATCATGGCAAAAGCAAAGTTTGGTGCCCATGTTCTTGTGACACCGTAGGTTTCTACCCAATCCAGCCACACCATCGGCCGCTCGATAAATTGATCGATGGATGGACTAATCTGCTGGCAGCCAAGGTAGACGTCATGTACATGAAACATGACAATTCCACCAACATGATCAAGCGGCATCCAGTTAAGCGACACATCCTCATGTGTAAAGCCGTTTACCTGCTCAAAAGCAATAATTCTAGATAAAATGCTTTGATGATGATGACGGATACACTTTGGAACACCCGTACTTCCTGAAGACAGGAGCTGCAGCACAGGCTCATCCGGCTCCGGCTCATAATGCTGTTCATCTGGTTCATACGCCAGCAATGCTTCAATTGTTAAGATAGGCATGATCTTTGCTTCAAATGTCTCGCGCAGCCCAGCAATGTCCTCAGCACTTGCTTCATTCGTAATAATGAAAGGTTCATTTTGCAGCTGAAACACGCCCTTCAGCTTATTCACACCTTGATTCATTTCATCATAAACAGGAGGCACAGAGACCGGGGTCGGAATGATTCCTCCGAGAATACAGCCCCAGAATACCGTGATAAAATCTTGATGATCTTTCAATTGAAGTAACACTTGATCACCGTTTGTCAGTCCTGCTGCCCTTAAACCGCACAGAACCCGTTCAGCGCTTGTTAGTAATTCAGGATAGGTTTGGGTCAACGTACGCCCGTCTTCTTTCATATAGGTCACCCCGCGGTCTGGTGACATAAAGGCTGATCGAATCAGCACCTCTGTCAGTGTGACAGGTGTGCCTGGTTTTTTGATCACATCTCCGCCATACACAAGTGCGGGCGGCTTCTCATGGACAGATGATGGTTTTGTTTCGCTCGCTTCACTTTTCGAAAGCGGTACATTCCCTTGGGTACGCTGTCGATCAGGAAACAGATCATCTAAGTGATAGGGCGTTCGTTTTTCTGGCTGACTTTCAATGAAAGCAGCCGCTTCCTCTACACCATCTATAGCTTTGGTGCGCTCTTCTATCTTTCTTAATTCCTCTTGATCTATGATTTCAATTGAAAGCAGTGCCTCTTTGTCGACTGCTCCACTTTCTGTCTTTGGCAAAGAAGGTAATAAGACGAGAGCGGCTGGCACTTCATGAGGATGAAGCGGACCTTTCATCAGATCCTCTCTTGTCAGCGAAGGGTCCTTCGCCTGTGCAAATAGCACAAGCGATAGACTGCCTTCTTGATTTTTCTTCGGAATGATTGCACATTCCTTAAGCGGAAAATGAAGCATCATGACTTGCTCTAATGCTTTGAGATCCATTCGTTTTCCGTTGATTCTGACGATATGATTTGCTGCATGTCCTTTTCGTCTACTCACTAACATCGTTTCTTCTCCTCCTACATCCAATCCAAAATCTGAATCTTGTTTTCTTCAGTCCAAACGCCGACATCCCCTGTCGGATAGAGGTATTCACCAGTTTGATGTTTGAATGGATGCGGAATTTTATGCGTCTCCATCCAATCGGCAAGCTCCCCGCAAAATGCTTTGATGTCCTTTGCGCCGATAAAAATATCTCCAGGAAATCCTACCGGCATGAGCTGATGCGCTTCGCTCAGGACATATATTTCCGTTTCACAGGAAGGATCATGCACACCTGAATAGACCTCTTCTTGATCTGGGTACAGCACGCTGACTTGTGCATTTTTCGCCCAATCGGTGATCATCCGCTCTTTTTCTTCATTCGTGACGATCGTGAAGGAAGAGAGGGGTGTCTCCATTTGTTCTGTCATGGCTTCAAGTGTGTGGATCAGCTGCTGCATCAGCGATTGTATTTGCTTTTCTGTATATTGATTGAAGCGGTATGTGACCCGCAGCTCCAGCGTCTCCCCCGGAACTGCCACAAGGGTCAGGTCATAGTTCGTTTCTTCATGACTCGCAATGTCTAAAATGCGTACGCCGTATGGCTCGATAGATTCAATCGGATAGTTTTCAAACACGACAATACTGTTAAACAATGAATCTCCATTCGGGATGTGGGTCAGCTGCTGAATATCCGGCAGTACGGTATATTCGAATTCCCGCATCTGAAAAACTGTTTCCTGCGTATGTGCCAGCAGCTTGGAAATGGTCCACTCTGGCGTGATCGGCAAACGGAGCGGCAATGTGTTAATAAAGAGCCCTGTCATGCTTTCAACCTGTGGTAAGTCCGCCGGCCGTCCTGATACTGTCACTCCGAATACAACATCCTCTGACCCTGAATGAAGATGCAAAAGCAGCCCCCACGCTGTTTGAATCAGGGTGCTCATTGTCACCTTCTGCGTGCCTGTCATCTCTTCGAGTTTCTGCTGCATCTCGGGCGTTAGTTTGATACTTAGCTGATCAACACCTGCTTCTTGATCCGAAGCATGCCCGCCGTCTCCTGGAAGCGGTGTAGCCTCCTCTACTCCTGACATATAACCTTTCCAGAACTCTAGCGCCTTCTCTTGATCCTGCTTTTGCAGCCACTCGATAAAATCTTTATATGGACGTACAGCAGGAAGATCCACCTCCCGTTCATCCACAAGAGAGCGATACAAAGAAAAGGATTCTTCAATAAAACTGAACAAGCTCCAGCCATCAATTAAAATATGATGAAAGCTAAAAACAAACGTGCATGTGTTTTCATCACGATGGAATAAAGCAATACGAATCAGCGGTTCATCCGTATTTTCTAGTTTGAAATCCTTTGACCGATCTGTTTGCAAATATTGCTGAATGGCTTCCTTCTGATCCGTTTCACTCAGGTGGCGCACATCGTGCTGAGTGAGCTGAATACTTCCTTCTAATTGAATCAACTGAACAGGCTCCTTTAGCCCTTCCCAAGCAAATGTTGTCCGCAAAATCGAATGACGCTCTACTAGCAGATTCCATGCCTTTTCATAGGCTGCGCCGTCCGTTAAGCCTTCGAGTGTCATATGCACTTGACCAAAATACGCCTGTGACGCTTGATCTAATAATGCATGAAACAGCATCCCTTGCTGCATTGGAGATAGTGGATACACATCCACTACACCATCTGGAAGCTCATCGATTTGCTTTTGCGTCAGCTGAACCATTGGAAAATCAGATGGCGTAAAGCCGCCTTTTGTCTCTACACAATGCGTCAGAATATCCTTCATTTTTTCTTTGAACCGTTCAGGTAACAGGCGCACCTCTTCATACTGAAGCAGTTCACGATGGATCATAAAATTCATCTGAAGCTGACCGTTCACAACATATCCGTACACATCGATCAAATGCTGTCTTTCTGCTTTTGGATCATGTACAAGTCCATTTCGTTCATCTGCTAAATAAAGATGTGCTTCACCGTATATTTGATCTAACTGTCCAAGATAATTAAAGCTCATCTGCGGCGCTGCCTTTTTGAGTAAACGAGATGCTGTCATGTATTGAAGCAAGCCATAGCCGATTCCCTTTTGCGGCACAGCTCTTAAGGTTTCTTTAACATCTTTGATTTGTCTCTCAATATCGGTTTGAATAAAAGGAATAAAAATAGGATAAGAGCTTGTAAACCATCCGACTGTTCGTGACAAATCCATCTGTTCAAATAAATCCTCGCGTCCGTGCCCTTCTAACGTTATGAGCAGCGGCTTTCCAACGGCTTGCGTGAGTCCGGATAAGAGTAAATCGTTTACCTCTGTTCGGTACGCTTGTGATGCCTGCCTTAGTAAAATATCTGTTTGATCCTTCGTCAATTGAATAGACAAAATCTCTGCATGTTCTTCTATATTGAAAAGTGCAGGTGTTTGAAAAGGAGAACCCTCTTCCTCTTGGCTCGTGATCTTTTGCCAAAAAGGAACCTGCTCTTGTAATTGATCGGTTTGTGCGTATTCATAAAGAGCATCTGCCCACTGCTGATAGGACGCAGTTTTCTTTGCAAGCGCGATTTCCTGCCCTGCCGCAAGCTGCTTCAGTCCATTTAATAGGTCTTCCTGTATGATGCGCCATGAGATTCCATCCATCACAAGATGATGGGCAGCGATAAAGAGTTCAGACGTACCATCACTTGTGTGAAAAAGAATGGCTTTGATTACTTCTCCCCGCTCTAATGACAACGTTTCTTGACAAGCGGCGGTCTCCATGCGGATTTGTTCCAGCGCTTCCTCATGAGAAACACTCGTCAAATCAAAAAAGGTGACACAAGGGGTGATGCCAGGCGCACGAATGGTTTGAATCCATGATCCATCTGCTGTTTTTGTATACATCGCTCTCAGCATATCGTGATGATCGACAATTTTTGAGAGAACCTGTGTCAGCTGCTTTAGCTGTATAGATTGCTTGAATTCCATATGCGCTGATAAATTCCAATAATCTTGGTTTGTCATTGATTGCTCAAAGAACCATGATTGGATTGGAAGCAGACGAACATCTCCTGTGACAGGCGACTGATCATAGAACGCAGCAGCATCTGACCTTTTCATAGCGAGTGCCAGCTGTGAAATCGTCTGTTTTTCAAATACATCTCTCGGCTGAATGACGTAGCCTTCCTGTGCTAAGCGCGCCACCATTTGTATGACAATAATCGAATCCCCGCCAAGCTCAAAGTAGTTATCATGTACGCCAATCGAAGGCGTACCGAGCAGCTGAGTCCACACTTTTTCCAGTAAGCGTTCTTCCTCACTGAGTGCCCTGTCAGCCGGTATGTCCACTTCTTCCTGTCTCCACTCTGGCGGCGGGAGACGTTTTTGGTCTACCTTGCCATTTGCCGTGAGCGGGAGTTCCTCCAGCTCTATTAATAGGCTTGGCACCATATAATCTGGCAGTATTTCTTTTAATTGATAACGAATGTCTTGCGTGGTCATGCTGCCCTTTTGGACAAAATAACCGATCAATCGCTTGTGACCACTCTCATGCTGATGCGGAATGACCGCACATTCTATGATGTCTTCAAAGCGCAGCATGGCGGCTTCAATTTCTCCGCATTCGACGCGGTGTCCGCGAATTTTTACTTGATGGTCGATTCTTCCAAGGCAGTCGATGATGCCGTTTGGCAGCCAGCGGCCCATATCGCCTGTTTTATATAAACGCGCTCCTTCTTGGAAAGGATGCGGGATAAATGATTGCGATGTTTTTTCTTCATCTCCAAGGTATCCGAGTGCGAGCCCTGTACCGCCTACGTAGATCTCTCCAATGACACCTTGCGGAACCGGCTGCAGCTGGTCGTCTAGTACATAGGCCTGTGAATACGCAATTGGCTGACCGATAGGAACCGAGGTCTGCCCCTCATCCACTGCCCGAATGTGATGCACACAGGAGAACGTCGTATTCTCAGTTGGTCCATAGCCGTTTAATAGGCCTTCAGGCAGATACGGCAGCGCTTTACGGATATGAGCAGCTGACAAAGCATCACCACCGACCAATAATGCATCGAATCCAGATAAAGCTTCTGGATGTTCCTCTGTTAATCGGTTAAACAGCGGTACTGTCAGAAATCCTGTTGTGATCTTGTAAGATGTCAGCGTGTCAGCCAGTGTATCCATTGATAAGATCGTATTTCGATCGGTCAGTATCAGCCTTCCGCCGTTGAGCAGGGCTCCCCATATTTCATACGTAAAGGCATCAAAGGAAAAGCTCGCGATTTGCAAAATACGCGTTTGTTCATTAAGGGTGACATAATCTGTTTCACATACAAGCCGGATGACCGCTTGATGCGGAATTAAAACTCCTTTTGGCTGACCGGTTGATCCTGATGTGTAATTGATATAAGCGAGTCCATTAGGTTTTAAAGCAGCAGACTTGAGTTCTGCCTCTGATAAAAACTCTTCATACCCCTGATCAAGACAAATGAGCTCGGATTGACTGATCGAGACTTGTTTCAGCCATTCATTTTTTGTCAGTAACAGCTGAATACCTGTATCCCTCAGCATATAATCAATGCGTGCATCTGGATATTCAGGATCAATTGGGACGTAGGCCCCGCCTGCTTTCACAATCGCCAGCACCCCAAAAATCATTTCAGGCGACCTGTCAATTAGAAGCCCTACTGGTTCATGCGGCTTCACTCCTCGCTGCTGCAGATAAGCAGCAAGCCGGTCGACTTTCTCTTGTAACTCCTGATACGTCCACTGTTTTTCCCCAGATTCGAGGGCGATCGCATGAGGTGTTTTTTTCACCTGCGCTTCAAACCGTTCTGTGATGAGAAGCGGGCCTGCTGGTTGTTCTGTGCTGCCGCTCCATTCATAAAGCAGCTGATCCCTCTCTTTCTCTGGCAGGTAATTCATTTGTCTGATTGGCTGTGCTGGATTTTCACAAATACACGCAAGCAGCTGCTCGTAGTAACGAAGGAACCGATCCATCGTGTCGTCAGAAAATAAGTCTGCATCATACTCCAGTTTTACTTGAAGACCCTCCGCCCCTTCAAAAACAAACAGGGATAGATCAAATTTAGCCGTATCGTTATCTTCAATGGCTAAAACGGATGTCGCCTCGCCCATCGGAGAAGCTTCAAGGGGCAGGTTTTGCAGAACAAACATGACCTGAAACAGCGGCTGCTTGCCAGCCTCACGTACAATATTCAGCTCATCTACCACCATCTCAAACGGCACATCCTGATGCGCATAGGCGCCCATTGTTGTTTCCTTCACTCGCTCTAATAGCTCTGTGAAAGCTGGATTGCCGCTATGATCAATCCGAAGTGCCAGTGTATTCACGAAAAATCCGATGAGCTGCTCCATCTCCGTCCGATTTCTCCCGGCAATGACGGATCCAATGACAAACTCATCCTGTGAAGACAATCGATGCAGCAAGGTAGAGAAAGCCGAAAGTAATGTCATATAAAGGGTGCTGTCTGTATTTTTAGAAAGAGCAGCCAGCTGGTCAGACAGCGGCTTCGACAAGCGGTATTTTTTCGTTTTTCCCCTATAGGATTGAACGGCCGGACGCGTGTAGTCATACGGCAGCATCAACTCTTCCACAGGTACCGCAAATTGCTCCTTCCAATAGGAAAGCTGCTTCTGAAGCGTTTCTCCCGTCAAATACTCCTTCTGCCAAAGTGCGTAATCTGCATATTGAATCGGCAGCGGTGAGAGATCAGGCTCCCTCCCTTCGATCATCGCTGTATACCACTCGGACAGCTCCTTTGCGGCAATGCCAATCGACCAGCCATCTGACACGATGTGGTGAATGGACATCAGCAGCAAATGATCTGTGTCTGACAGCCGAATTAGTTTCGCGCGAAAAAGTGCATCATGCTCTAAGCGGAAAGGTGTGCCCGCTTCTTTTTTCGCCCACTCAGCCGCTTTTTGTTCTTTTTCTTCCTGTGATGAAAGATCTGATACATCGACAACCTCAAGCGCTGGAAGAGTCATATGCTCATGTATGATCTGTACCGGTTCATCGCCGTTCATTGCAAAGGATGTTCTGAGTGATTCATGCCTTTGCACCATTTGCTGCAGGCTGCGCTGAAGCACCTTTACATCTAAAGGTCCATTCATCCGAAAGGAAATCGTATTATTGTATAATGGCAGATCAGGCTGTAATTGATAGAGAAACCACTGTCTTTGCTGAGCATAGGACATCGGAAGCTCCTGACCCTTTTCTATTTTCCGTATCGGAATCGCTTCATCGGCTTTGGCATGTGAATCAATCCAGTCGGCTAACTCTCCAAGTCTCGTATGCTCAAAAAGAACAGCGAGCGGCACGTCAAATCCCGTTTTCTGTCTAACAGCAGACAGCATTTGCGTTGCCTTGAGCGAATGACCTCCGAGTAAAAAGAAATGATCACCACAGCTGATGTTTGAGACATCAAGCAGTTCGGACCAAATATGTGCCAAAAGTTTCTCCGTCTTAGTTTGAGGTGCTCTGTCCTCTGAATCATGTCCACTTTCCTCTATTAATTCATTGAAATACACTTCGTCCGGCATCCCATCCTCTGTTTCTTTCCAGTATTCTTCAGGATATAGATGGACGGAACATTCACCAGAGAGACGAGACTGTATACACGTATAAATGGATTGATACAGCCTTTCTTCAAAAGCCTTTGTTTGATCGGTTTTGAAAAAGACATATACGGCCTGCTCTGTTTGTATTTCCCCTTGTATCATCTCTTGAATTTCCTGCTTCGACCGATCCAGCCCGATATAAATGAGAGGAGCATCTGTCATCAAGCATGCCAGCATTGTTTGAATGCCCGCCCGTTTTGGAATCGGGAAATAACCTCTTTCTTTTAGCATGCCTTTGATCATTGAGCCTTCACTCATTCCGGTCTCATCCCACATGCTAAAGCTAAAGCAATACGGCTTTACAGTAGATGTCAGCCTCTGATAATGAGCAAATTGTTCAACGAACTCATTGGCCGCGCAATAAGCGCCAACGGTCATACCGCCCTTTAACGTTCGAGCTGACGAGCTGGAAAGGAATAAGACATTGTGCCGTTTAGATGCTGCTTCATGAAGCGAAATCGTGCCATATACCTTCGCTTCGTACATCGCATGTAATGAAACAGACGTCATGTCACGAAGCAGCTCTTCTTGAATGATGCCAGCGAAATGAATAACGCCATGCAGCCTTTTGCCTAAAGCCGTCTCCTCTCTTGAGATCAGGGTTTCAATGGCTTTTGCGTCAGTAATGTCTACTTTTTCATAAAGAACTGTGCCGCCGCGCTTTTCCGCTAGATTCTCAAGTGAAATCAATACGTCATGCTGCTCCGCAGATAAAGCCTCTCGCGCCTTTCTTCCAACCAGCACAAGATGCGCTTGATAGGATGTCAGCAGGTGCTCACTCAGCATTCGTCCAATGCCGCCAAGCCCGCCTGTCATCACATAAAGCCCGGAAGATTCAAATGGCGGTTTCTTCACCCTTTGTTCTTTTTCTAGATGAAGCGGTGTTAAAAGAGGAGTATAACGAACACCTTCGCGATAAGCGGCGATATGATGGCTTGTGTCATGTGTGAGCTCTGTCATGATCGATGATGCATGAGAACGGCCAGCATCGGGTTCTGTCAGAGAAAAATCAAGACACCGCACCTTGATAAATGGCCATTCATGCTGAACAGCTGTCATCAGTCCTGCTGTCGTTGCTTTCTCCACATCATGTGTTTGATCTTCCGGCAAGTTCATCGCATGAGCAGAGACAAAGGTGATCTCTACCGGCTCCTCATAGGCAGCGATCGCTTTTGTTACATATAAGGCACTCATGCTGCCAGTTTTCTGTGCTTCTTTTGCCAACGCTGCATGAAGTGTGTCTTCTTGAGTTGTGTAGTTCCAAAGGTGAATGATTTGTTTCACCGAAACGCCATACGAACGGAGTGTCTCAAAGAGTTGTTCGTAGTCAGACGGCCGATTCGGGTGGATGATGAAGTGTGTATGTGTGAGTTGTGTGAATGCTTGACCCGGTTCAACCGTAATATACGTTTGTTCATTGCTTGAAAGGGATTTTAATTGATCTGCCAGCCCTAATGTGTCTGCAAAGATCACCATGTTCCCTGCTGTTTGTTTTTCAGCTTCATGAAGCGGAGCAGGTGTCCACTCCTTTTGTAAACTCCAATCAGGCAAGGTGTGTTCATTTTCAAGTCTAATGTCCAGCTCCTTGATGATTTCATCAAATTCGCCTTCCTGCCATCGCTTCTTAAGCTGTGCCCTTTCTATTTTTCCAGAGCTTGTTTTCGGAAAGGCATGCTTCTGGACAGGAATCACGCGCGATGCAGACAGCCCCATTTTTGTCGCAATATGGGATTTAATATCCTGACTTGCCCTCATGATATAAGAAGGTTCATACAGCTTCGGTGTAAAAAAGAGAATCAGCTCGTCGGATGCAGATGCTTCCATCCGGGCGGAACAGGCCGCTACAAAGCTCGTTTCGACGCCGGGTACTTCCTCTGCAATGACTTCTATTTCATAGTTGTGATAATTTTTCCCGTTGATGATGATCATGTCTTTTTCTCTTCCGGTTAATGTCAGCCTTCCTTCGTGCAGAAAACCTAAATCCCCCGTGTGAAACCAGCCGTCTGTTTGAAAGACTTCTTGATTCGCTTCGTCATTCTTGTAATAGCCCTTCATTGTCGTCGGCCCTTTAATTTGCACACTGCCAATATGATCTTCGGGAAGAAGCTCATGCTGATGATTCACGATACGAATCGTGATACCCGGAATCGGTCTTCCCAGCTCTGTAAAGCTGACGGTTCCTATCTCACGTGCCTCCGCTGGTCTTAGCTGCTCTGTGAGTGATGTTTCCTCAAAGGTTAGAACCCCGCTGCTTTCATCTCCCCGCTCTATCGCAAAAGAGAAGACAACGGCTGAAGAGATTTCAGACATGCCGAATGCCGGTCTAATGACGTCTCCCTTTAAGCCGTGCGGAGCCAGCAAGTGTAAAAATCGGTGAATCGTCTTCGGTACGACCGCTTCTGCCCCATTGATCATACAAGTCATAGCAGAAAGATCCCAAGATCCTGACGAAATGTCTTTCTCATAATCATTGATCATCGCAAATGCGAAGTTAGGCGCCCATGTTTTCGTTGCACGGTAGCGGTCCATCCAGTCAAGCCAGCGCAGCGGCTGAGCGATAAAATCATCTGTTCTTGCCCGAACCTGCTCACAGCCCGTATACACATTGACTAGGTGAAACATCACAATACCGCCAATATGATCTAAAGGCATCCAGTCTAACGACACATCCTCTTGTGTAAACCCATTGGCTGCCACTGTTCCTTTGACATTCGCCAGCACGCTTCGATGAGAATGTTCTACGCATTTGGGCATCCCTGTACTTCCAGACGTTAAGATAAAAAAGACTGAATCATCCGGTGACGCGGGATAAGCTTCTATATCTCTTGCTAAAGAAAGCATCGGCTCAACGGCTGCAACACGTAACTTGTCTGTATGCCACAATAAAGCTAAGCCTTGCACCTCATCAATCAGCGAGTCATCTGTTAAAATGAGCGGATGCTCCAGCAAGTGCCACGCATGATGAAGTTTCTTCACGGAGGCATTCATTTCCCAATAGGTCGGTGCAGCGGACACTAGTGTTGGAACAAATCCGCCTAACACACACGCCCAAAAGGCTGTTACCATCGCGTGATTGGATGAAAACTGAAAGAACACAGGATCACCCGGTTCAAGTCCTAATGCCCTCAAACCTGTCAGAACCCGCTCAGCGTCCTCCTTTAACTGCGCGTAGGATTGCGTGAGTTCATTCTTACTATTGACGATATAAGTCAGACCATTTGTCGTTTTTGCCGCCTCTGTTAAGGCGTCCTGTAAGGTTTGGGCTCCTGCGTTAACATCTAGATCCCCTCCATAGGAAAGGGCGGGCGGCATGTCCGCTAAAGCAGGGGAAGCCGTTTGCGTCTGTATCGATTCAGCTGCGGCCTCCTGCTCCATGTGATTGTCGAGAAATAAATGAGAGAGGTGATATGGCCGCGGTCGAATGGTTTTTTCACGAGAAAAAACAGCGAAGCGTTCGATTTCGTTGGTTTGTGAAATGGTTCTCTGTACATCTTGTAAAATCGTATCCATTGTTTCATGTACATTTGGTTCGTTCATAATTGATGGTTTCATATGAGTTCCTTTCCTTTTTTGACAGGCAGGGCTGCCAATATGCACCCCTGCCTGAACTAAAGTTTACAAAACGGCTTCTCTATTTTTTTGATTAATTATCTTTTGGATCAGCTGGGCATTTTGAGCTGCACATTCTTTGTTTTTGAACATGTCAGCGTGCTCACCGTAGCCTTGATAATAGCGATAAGCACCGGTGGTCGCTTCTTCCCAATGATCCATCCAATCTGGAATCTCAATTTGCTCTTCTGATTGGATGAAATCAATATCTGCTTGTATCTTTCCTTGATTCACCCCCTTAACAAATGTTTCATAATAGGCCCGCGTTTTTTGAGCAAGCGCTTCTTGAACGAGCTCTTCTTGGGCAAGTTCACTTTGCTTTGATTGATGGACAATCGCTGCGATATCGTCATCAATGGATCGTCCTTCTAAATCACTTTCTCCAATTTTCTTATAGGAATCGATCATGATGACCTTTTCCACCGTCCGTCCTGCTTGTTCAAGCGATTGAACGAGCTCAAAGGCCAGATAGCAGCCGCCAGAGTAGCCCATCAAAGTCAGCGGTCCTTCAGGCTGAAGGTGCTGGATATGATGAACGTATTGCGTCATGCGGTGATCAGCTTCAATAAAGTCAAAGGCGATCAAACGAACGCTATCAAGCGTTTTGGCGGCTTCCTGATAGATAAAGCCGTAGCCAGGTAATGGCGGAAGAGCAAAGACTGTTGAAGTTTGAGATTCATTGAATACAAGATAGCCGGCAGCTTCATGATCCTGCTGTTGAATATAACGGCTGATGGCTTCAATTGTCGGCGTCTCAAACAGCAAGTGAATAGGCACCTGAACATCGAATTCCTTCGACACCTTTGATAAAAGCGACATCGCTTTTAAAGAATGTCCGCCAATCTCAAAGAAATGGTCATCTGTACTGATATCATCTCGTTCAAGCACTTCACACCACATGACAAGCAGCTTTTGTTCTACCTCATTGGCCGGAAGCTTCACATGGCGGTTTCCTTGAGGCGCCTCTGGCTTTGGCAGCTGACGTTTATCAACTTTTCCATTTGGTGTCAGCGGCATTTTCTCAAGTCTGATCAGCTCATGAGGCTGCATGTATGCCGGAAGTTTCTCCTTCAGCCCTGACTTGATCACATCCACTTTGTCCTTCCACTCATCCTCACACGTCATATAGGCGAGCAGTCTTGTATGCTGTGACGAGCCATGCTGATCCGTTATAAGGGCAGCTTGCTTTACGCCTGGATGCATGAGAAGGTGGGCTTCAATTTCTGTCAGCTCAATTCGGTGTCCGCGAATTTTCACCTGATCGTCCACTCTGCCTGCATACTCAATCAGACCGTCTGCTCGAAAATAAGCCAAATCACCCGTACGATACAGCCTTTCTCCCGCAGCAAATGGATGTGTGATAAAGGCTTCTTTTGTCAGATCAGGACGGTTCAAATATCCCTTCGCAAGTCCTTTGCCGCTGAGACAAAGTTCTCCGACCATTCCAATCGGCTGAAGCTGTCCTTGCTGGCTCAATATATAAGCACCCGTTTGGTTAATCGGCTTTCCGATTGGAATAGAATAAGCTTCGATCGGCGGAGCTTCATCTACAGAATAATAGGTGGCGAAAACCGTTGATTCAGTTGGACCGTAGACATTGATTAGTCTGCCTTTCCCCATGACATCAAAGGCTTTTCTCACATGCTGTACAGATGCACGTTCCCCTCCGAACAGCACCTTGCGCACACTGCGCATCCAATCAGTTTCTTCATCAATAAGAAGATTAAATAAAGCAGTTGGAACAAACATGACAGAAATGCTTTCTCTTTTAATCAGCTCCGTCAGTTCGTGCATATCTAAAATGGTGTCTTTTTTCGGCAGGACAAGCTTTGCTCCGTTTAAAAGCGCACCATATACATCAAAGGTAAAGCCATCAAATACGCTGTTGGATAGCGACAGCAGTGTATCTGTTTCTGAAATGGTTAAGTAGTTCGTATTTTTGACCACCCGGGCAATATTGGAATGGGTTGTCATGATGCCTTTTGGCTGACCTGTTGTGCCTGATGTATACATGATATATGCCGTATCGTGTAAACCTGCTTCCAGCGGCAGATTCTCTGAGCTCATTAGTGAAATCTCCTGATCATCTGCAAACAGATACGTGCCATCAAACGCGAGTCCCTTCGCCTGACCAATAAAGGATGAGTGAGTCAGAAGATGTGTTGCTCCGCTGTCTTTAAGCATGTATTGAATGCGGCTTTCTGGATAATCAGGATCAATTGGCACATAGGCTGCGCCTGCTTTTAAAACAGCAAGCAGACTGACAATGAGTTCAGGCGTTCGATCGGCTAAAATGGCGATGACCGTTTGATGTTCGGCTCCATTTTTTTGCAAATGCCTTGCCAATCGATTGGCCTGTTCATTCAGCTCAGCATATGTCATTGTCTGCTCTTCTGCTGATAGCGCCACTGCATTTGGCTGTTTGCGGACATTATGCTCAAACCATTTCGATAAATACAGCTGGTCATGCTCAAGCTCAGGTGCATTCCATTCCTCAAGAATCAGCTGTTTTTCCTGTTTTGTGACGAGTGGGAGTGTATGAACCGATTGATCGGGATGCTTAACCGCCTCATTGATCAATAGGCTGAGCTGTTCCTTTAACTTATGAACAAATTGAGGATCAAACGCTCTTTGGTTAAAGGCAAGCTTCAATAGTAATTCTTCTCCAGGCGATGCGAGCAGATTGAGATCATAGTTTGATTTTTCATAGACATTCATATCCTCCACCGTGAACCCTAACCGTGCCTCTTGCTCGTCCTTCTTTGCAGCTGGGACATTTTCAAACACGACAATATGATCAATGAGCTGCTGCTGGCCTGTCTTTGCTTGAATATCATAAATCGGAATATATTGGTGCGGCTCGGCTGCAAGAGACTGCTGCTGTGTTTCTGACAGGAGCGCACGAAATGTCATGTGATCTGTCAGCTGAATTCTTCTTGGGATGACATTGATGAACAACCCAACCATCCTGTCAACGCCAGCCAAATCTGCCGGACGTCCTGACACAACTGTTCCAAACAGCACATCATTTGACCGCTGATACCTGCTCAGCAGAACCGACCAGACTGATTGAAGCGCACTGCTTAACGTCGCATTTTGCTGCAGCGCTAACTCTGATAAAGCGGCCGTTTCTTCTTTGCTCATGGACCATTCAATTTCGCCTAATTCATGTTCATTCGTCTGTTTCCGCTGCTCTTTAAAGGTCGATTGTCCATCAAACCCCGCTAATGATTGCTGCCAATATTGAAGTGATGCTTGCTTATCTTGTTTTTCCAGCCACTTTATATATTCTTTATATGGTTTGACCGGCGTTAACTTGTAAGGGACGTCATGTAAAAGTGCATGATAAATCGCAAATAACTCCTGTACCACAAGTCCAAAGCACCAGCCATCCAGAAGGATATGATGATAGCTCCATATCCAGCGATAGCTGGCAGGGCCCGTTTGGAAAACAGATGCCCGCATGAGAGAATCCTTCGAGAGGTCAAATCCTCTCAGCTGATCCTGTTGTTTGAATTTCTCTATACGTTCAAGCTGTTCGTCTTCAGAAAGATCTTGCAAGTCCACAACATCAAGTGTAAAAGGACGTTCTTTTAGTACAACTTGGACAGGGCGCTTTACTTTTTCGTGGAGAAACACGGTACGAAAAATATCGTACCGCTCCACGATGATATTCATGCTTTTCTCAAGTAAGTCATAACGCAGTGTGCCCTTAACGTTCATATCCATTTGCTCTACATAAAAGCCCTTTTCTTGATGATGGAGGGTATGAAACAGCATTCCTTCTTGCATCGGTGACAGATAATACATGTCTTGAACTTGATCCCTTTTAAATTGACTCATCTATTTCATCCTCCCTTCCTTTTTTATGATTCATCTCGTGTTGTTAAGTCAATTTCTCCTCAAGCATGTCAAAAATGTCGTCCATTTCATCCATTTCAAGGTCAGCCGCAGAGAAGTCACTTGGCGTAAATTCCCGTTCTTGCTGCGCTAAGCAATGAGTGATGATAGATTGAATTTTCCCCTTCAACAATGCCATGAACTGCTGTATCGTCTGTTCTTCATATTCACGTGCACAATAGGAACAAGATAAAATGAATCGATTTTGTTGAACAAGACCACTAAGGTTCAGCTTATAAACAGCTTCCGAATCAGGGCTTGCTTGTCGTCCCATATCATAAGTCGACGGCCCAAAGAGTTCTGTCGTCACTTCCTGATCAATCTGTCCAAGATAGTTCAAGCTGATTTCAGGATGTACGTGCTGTCCTGACGGTTCAGCGGCTGTCATGTATTTTAAGATCCCGTAGCCGATTCCTTTATTTGGCACACGCCGCAGCATTTCTTTCGTTCCTTTAATAGCATCAGCTATGGTCTGATCCGGCTTCGCTTCAAGAACAACTGGATACATACTCGTAAACCAGCCAATTGTGCGAGAGACATCCAGCCCTGATAAAATATCCTCTCTACCATGACCTTCAAGCTGCACATGTACATGGGACTCACCTGTCCACTCTTGAACAGCAAGACCGAGAGCACATAAAAGAATATCGTTCATTTCCGTAGTGTACGGCAGATGAATATCGGTCAAAAGATGTTCAGTTTCTGTTTCTGTCAGCTGCATTTGAACCGATTTGGTTTCGGCAACTTTTCTTTTCGTCACTTCATGATCCACAGGTAATGCGGTTAATGGTTTGCTTTCAATTTCTGCCCAATACTCCTGCTGACTTTTTAAAGGCTGTGACTGTGCATAACGTTCAATGGCCTCTGCCCATTCTTTAAAGGAATGAGTTTTCAGCGGCAGGACAAGCTTTTGTCCCTGAACTGCCTGCTGATATAGAGACATAAAGTCCTCTAGTAAAATCCGGCATGAGACACCGTCAATGACTAAATGGTGTGTCACGATGAGTAAATGATCGCCATCTTCTGCATGGAAACAAATCACTTTCATTAACGGACCTGTTTCGAGGTTCAGCTGACGCTGATACTCATTGGCATATGTGGAAACAGCCTTTTTCACGTCGTGCTCTTTTGAGACATCATGAGAAATAATCGCCAGCGGTTCCATGAGCTCTCGCTGGTTGTATTGCAGGATGCCGCCATGTTCCTGCTTGTATACCATACGCAGTGCATCATGATGTGAAAGCAGTTTTTCCATGACTTGTTCTGTAATGGAAAGGTCAAATCCATTTGGTGCATGAAGCATCATCGAGAGATTCCAATGGTGCTGATCGCTGAATGCTCGTTCAAAGAACCAGCGTTGAATCGGTGTTAAAATGACTTCTCCTTCGACAGGTGATTGGTCGGCTGT
>NZ_ASJD01000018.1 GCF_000691165.1 Bacillus safensis FO-36b
TCGCACTCTACATGAGTGCGTGGATTGAAATGCTAATTTCGCGCTCAATTGGCACACGCTTAGCCGTCGCACTCTACATGATTGCGTGGATTGAAATGATTTCTTCGTCTGTTAAATCTTCATAGTATTTGTCGCACCCATATATGAGGTGCGCATGGTTTTCAATGATTGTGTCTTAAACGGTTATGACTACCTTAAAGATCATCTTCTTACAACATCCTCTTTCAAATAGCCATCAAATATACTGTTCATTTGTACAGTGAAAACATGACTCCTTGCAGTCATGTTTTTTTCTTCTTCTTTTTCCTAAATAAACCTTAAAAAATCTCAAAATAAGTCGAAATGAAAAGTAGTCATTTAGATTCAAATTTTATCCATTCGTAATGTGGTGAAGGAGGAATTGGTTTGGGTGAAACGGAGCGAACCGGTAAAGTTGAGCAGCTGATCTTAGAGAATTATCAAAGATTAAACAGCATGATATCCGAAGAAGTCGACTTTGCTTCTAATCATGGCGGGCTGACAGGAGATTCTAGAGAAGTGATGTGGTTGGAGTTTTTTCGGAAAATCATTCCTAAAAAATATTCATTAGCACAAGGTGTCATCATTATTGACTCAGAAGGAAATCATTCTAACGAAGTCGATATTGCCGTTTTTGATGAGCAGTATACGCCGTATGTGTTCCAACACAATTCGTTGAAGTTTATACCGATTGAGGCGGTTGCGGTTGCTATAGAATGTAAAAGTTCAAATTTCGATGTTGATAATTTAAAAGTTTGGTCTGACAATATAAAAAAATTAGTACCGAAAACAAAAGGAATAGCTAGGATGGCCGCCCAAGGGGTTGTCATGGTTGAAAATGATACACAGAAACGAACACGTCCTATTTTAATTTTAGCAAGTAATTTAAAAAGGCAAACAGCAAATTCATCTTCAAAGATGTTTGAAATATTAGACAAAGCATTTGACTTTATACTTATGAAACAAAAGAGTGTATTTCATTTAAGAGCTCCTAATGAAGATAAACACCTAGGATGGTGGGCTAATGAATTAAATTGTTATGATCCAGAAAGGTCTAGGGAACAAGAGGATGAAGAAAAGAAAGAAAATAATGAAGATGATAGTGAAGACAAAGTGATTTTGAACAAACTCAGTGAATTACGTATTGATCACAATGAGCTGTTAACGCTAAACTTCCAATTAAATCAATTGCTGATGCTCATCAATAATCCCATGTTTTTCCCTCACTATGCATATGCCGAGCTATTTCAGAAACAGATAACAAAGTGAAGAAAGGAGAGCGACATGACAAGGGAATCTAGAAAACCCAAAACGAATTGGCATGATGTGAAACATGCGATCGACACAAACATTCATGAAGACCAAAAACTTTTTAAAGAGCCGCTTACTATTCATTTGGTTACGCCAATGTTTGGGGGAGGGCCCCAATCAAACTCAATTGATCAAGACAGACCGATTCGAGAAAGTGCAATTCGTGGTCATCTTCGTTTCTGGTGGCGTGCAACTCGAGGAGCTGCCTGCAAAAATGCAAATGAATTATCTAAAAGAGAAGCAGAGATATTTGGTCATACAGAAAAAAGCAGCTTAATTAAAGTAATCGTTGAAGAAATATTTAAAGAACAAAAACAAATCAAATTCCCTCCAACATATATTTTTCAAAAAACACCAAATAAAATGTTTATGGGATATTTCAAAATGAATGTGTATTTGACCGAGAGTGCTTCAATGACTTCACAAGACAAAAAGAAGTTAGGCAATGAAATCGAAGCTGCACTATGGGCGTGGATCAATTTTGGGGGACTTGGTGCAAGAACGAGACGTGGTTGTGGGAGTTTATACTGTGAAACATTTTCTCCTAAAGAGCAAGAAGTCAGTAAGGAGCGATTTGATCAATGGTTTAAAGAGAAGATATGTCAATATGCTATCTCTATTCCCGAAGTGCCTCGTGAATGGGCAACGCTAAGCTGGGAGTTTAGATTACAAAATAAAGCTTCTCAAACGCATGTATCCTGGACGAGAACAATGGATACATACATTAAATTTCGTAAAAAACATAATATCCAAAATGGGGAGGCTGGGAGAAGTTATTGGCCTGAGGCAGATTCCATACGTCATCTAACGAATATGTCACATCCTGATCATCAATTACCGTATCCTTCAAATAAACCAAAGAGATATATCGCTTTTCCTAGGGCGCAATTTGGTATGCCGATTGTTTTTAATTTTAAAAAGGAATCGAAAAAAGATAAGAAGCGAAGCAAAGAAGAAATAGCAAAAAGAAAATGGTTTCAAAAGGAGCCTAATACAAAGACGTTAGTCCCGCGAAATAAAAATCGTTTGGCTTCACCACTCATCTTAAAACCATTGGCTATTAATCAAAAGGAATCGGTGGGCATGGTGATGGTGTTGCAGCAACCAAAGATCGAAGCTTTATCGCTTTTAGGGGACAGAAAGCCTTTGCCCGATGTGACAGATGAACAAAGTATCTATCCAACAGCCACCTACTCAAAAAACCCATTACAAGACGAGAGTGGCCGGACGCACTCATCGGCGATTCAAGCTTTTTTACATAGCAAGGAGGTGCAAACATTTTGTCAGAAGAATTACAAAAACAAACATTAATGCTATTTTCGATAGGGCCCGTTCAAGAATTTATTGCGCAAGCACGGCGGACGCGTGATTTATGGTTTGGCTCTTTTCTTCTATCTGAATTAAGTAAAGCAGGTGCGAAGAAATTTCAAGAACTGGGTGGAACGCTTATTTTCCCTGTGTTCAACGAATCCTCTGCAAAAACAAACAACGCACCAAACAAAATATTGGGAGAAATTTCACACGAACAGCCTTCCTCCATTGCAAGACAAGTGAAAAAAGCAATCTATGACAAATGGAAGGAATACGCAGACTTTGTTAGAGAAATAGTTGATCCTTATATTCAAATAGGCACATGGAATCGACAAGTAGATGATTTATTGGAATTTTATGCTGTGTGGACTGAGGTGCAAAACCAAGACAAAGCGGCAAATGCGTCCGCAAGTCCATATCATTTGGCTCTTCAAGAAGTCGAAGGTTTAATGGCGGCACGGAAGACTTTAAGAGATTTTAAACAAAATGAACCAGGGGCGTTATTCGGTGAACCAAAATCATCACTTGATGGTGGACGAGAGTCTGTTTTCCAAAAGCAAAAAACACCACAGCAAGTGGCGCAACTAGCGAAATGGGGAATTGGTGAACATGAATCATTAGATGCGATTTCAGTGATCAAACGATTGTCCTTACATAAGCATCCGAGTATGACATTTCCATCTGTATGTGATAAAGCTTTTGCTCCCTATCAAAATATGTTGGACCAAAATGAACAGATGAAGCAAGCAGCCATAAAATATGTGAAAGATGTAGAAACATATCTTGAGAATATGAATCTAAAAGTAGCTCCTATTGATTGGAGTGAGGCATCGCTTTTTTATGAAAGAAGAATAGAAGATTTTCTTGAACAGCGAGGACTTGTTGGAATAGCACGAACAGAAGCAAAAAATAACATCACACAGCTGCTTGAAAAATATTTCAAAGGTGAATACAGCAAGCATCACGGCCAGCCGATCAAACCACCAGTACCTTCACCTTACTATGCCTTTCTCATGGCGGATGGAGATAAGATGGGCAGCCAACTACGAAATATACAGCATGTAGAAAGCCATATTGCATTTTCTAAAACGCTCTCAACTTTTGCTTCAAAGGCTCGTGGGATTATTTCCGAATGTGAAGGTACATTGATCTACGGCGGTGGAGATGATGTCATGGCTTATGTACCGGTGCACCAATGCTTAGAAGCAGCTGGGAAATTACAAAGTGAATTTGTTTCAACGATGAAGGCTCATCAACATAGTGAAATACCTCCTTCGATTTCAATTGGCATCGCCATCGTTCATATGCTTGAGCCTCTTGAAGAAGTAAGAAGCATGGCACGTCAGGCTGAACAATATGCAAAACAAGAGCGAAATTCATTAGCGATTCATTTCCAAAAGCGAGGCGGAGGAGACACAATGAATATCTCAGTCTCATTTCAAATAGATCCAGTGGCCTCTATCCAAGAGATGACGACGTGGTTAAAACAGTCTTATTTCACATCTGGCTTTGCATATGGCTTACGAGAGCTGTATCAAACATACGAACAGTCTTCTTTTAGAAAACAGCCGGAAATTTTAGATGAACTCATTCCACTAGAGATAAGCCGTCTTGCATTCAAAAAGAAAACGGAAGCAAAAACAGAGCAAGAAACGAAAGAGTGGATCGATCAATTGATTGCGAAGTATATACCGAAGAAGAATACATTAGAAGAATTACATACAATCGCTGAATGTATGATCATTGCTCTTCAAATAGAGGAGGTAAGTGGACATGCCTGAAAGATGGTTTCACATTCAACCGCTTGATCCGCTGCTTATTCGTGATGCACGCCCATTTCAAAGTGTACCGGGTATACGGGCGCGTTCATTAAACGATGTTCCGCCGAGTGTGGTCGCAGGAACACTTCGTACAGCTCTAGCGAAGAAACGACAATCAATCAAACACACGACGCCACTTTCTTATTATGCAAAATCTCTTGTGCGAGGTCCTTTATATCGCTGGCATGATCATTTATATGTGCCAATGCCTCATGACCTTGAGTTATTTGATGATGAGTATGGCATGTATCAAGTGAGACCGAAGCCAATGATGTCGAAAGGCCAGGGCTTTTATGGTACAGGAAAAACAGGCCGTTTTAGTGAGGCATTATGGCCGCCAATTGGAGCTGGTGCTCGTAAAAAAATGAAATCGCCGCCTGCTTTTGTATCACTAAAGTGGATGGTGAACTGGCTGACAGACGCAGTGGATGAGAGTCAGGTGAAGGAAGCCTTGACTGAATACCAACAAATGCAGAAGGAAAATCATTCTTTCAAAAAGGAAACACCACCGGCATTTATTCCAGCATTACAGCGTCAGGAACGAACACAAATTGAGGTGGAAACTGGCAGTAAAAAGGCAAAAGATCAGCATCTATTTTCAACAGAATCGCTCTTATTCCCAGATGACTTTAAACTGGAGGCGGGAATAGAGTTATCTACTGAAGAGTCAGAAGGGTTAAAGTCTTTCTCAGGCATTCATCCGATAGGTGGTGAACGTCGGCTGGCTCATATAGAAGACAGGCCTCATGTATACCAACAAGATTGGACATGTCCGGATGCTATTAAAGAATCGCTCAAAAACAAGCCGTATGTTCGCATGATATTGGCGACACCTGCTTATTTCAGTAAAGGATGGCAGCCCGGCTGGCTGGATGAACAGCTCATGTCAAAACCACTATTTGATACAAATGTACGACTCAAATTGGTTTGGGCATCTGTTCCATATTGGCAGCCTATCTCTGGATGGAGTTTAGCAAATAAAGACAAAGGGCGTGAAAAAGCAATACGCCGCTTAGTCCCCGCAGGTAGTTTTTACTTCTTTACAGTAGAAGAAGGAGATCCAGCAGAACTGGCCGAAAAAATGTGGCTTCAATCAGTATCTGATCGTAACCGGCGCAAAGAAGCGTTTGATCGTGAAGATGGCTGCGGGTTAGCACTTTGGGGAACATGGAAGCCGAATGAATAAGAGGAGTGAGATGATGGAAGCAAGCCGTTGGTTTTGGATACATTGTTTATCCCCCCTTCATATTGGAGCGGGTGAAGGAGTTGGCGTGATTGATATGCCCATTCAACGAGAAAAAGTAACAGAATGGCCGATTATACCTGGAAGCAGTATCAAAGGCGTGCAGCGTGAACATTATCGTGCGAAAGGACAAGACACATTCGTACAAAAAGTATTTGGTACACAAGGAGATCAAGATGGAAGCGCAGGAGCAGTCGTCATGACAGATGGCCGGTTATTTTCATTCCCGGTGGCGAGTAGATACGGTACATTTGGATATGTGGCAAGTCCACTCATATTGAAAAGATTAGCCCGCGATGCAAAAGCATTAGGCGTATCGCTGGATATCCCTGATCTCATCGAAGAATCAAGCACGCTAGTCACCATGAATTCTAAATTAGTAGAGAATGACGAATTATATCTAGGTGAATTTCAAGGGGCTGCGAAAAAATCTCAACAACTAACCGATTTTGCTGAAAAGATGGCCAAACTTTTATTCGACGATAAACAATCACAAACTCTTTGGATAGAACGATTTGTGATTGTAAGTGATGACGTTTTTCAATACATTGTCACCATGAATTCTGAAGTGACACCTCGTATTAGAATTGATCATGAAACCCAAACAGTTAGTAAAGGTGCTCTCTGGTATGAAGAGTATGTACCAGCAGAAGCCATATTTTATGGGCTCATGTGGTGTGATCGTGTCGATGGAAGCAATGATTTATCTGTTAGACACCAACTTTTAAATCAACTAGAAAAACAGATGTATCTTCAATTAGGTGGAAACACAAACGTAGGTAAAGGAAGAGTATCCTGGCGTATGACAGGAGGGGAGGGATCATGAAACTCATTCAACATCATTATGCTGAGAAAGCGTATCAACATGTGATGAATGCCAAAACGAAAGAGGAGAATTTCTCAAATCAATATGGACAACTCTGTCACAGATTCGCCTCAATGATCTTAACAAATGGATTAAGGCTCACCATTACATTTTTTGAAGCAAAATCAAAAAAAGGAAATGCTTATCAACAATTCGTTCAGGATATAAAAGAAACACTAGATATACAAGGAGATTGGTCAGCTTCTAATCGAAATTACTTAATCAAATCAAGACAAGCTTTAAGTGCATCTGTTTGGTTAAAAAGATATGCGGAATCTATTTTAAAGGTGGAACAAGGGGCGGAAAATGTGGAGGACATCCAATGAATCTGTCATTAACCTTAAACAAAAGCAAATGGGAGATTGGTGGTTCTACATTGTCGGACATCATAAATGACAGTGCGAAGAAGCAGTCATTTTATGAAAATGTGATTAGTTTACATCGAAAGCAATGGGGAAAAAATCGCTTATTGTATGAAAAATTTGTGGAGCGATATTATACCGATACTAGCCCCACATGCTTAGTCAAATCCATATCGCCGTTAGTCATTGGACATGGTGGAGAGGGTGTACTTGAAACGGGATTATTATTACACCCGATATACGGCGTTCCTTATTTACCAGGAACAGCTTTAAAAGGCGTAGCCTCTCATTATGCCCATTCTGTATTAGGTGAAAACTTTGAAGAACTAAAACAAGGTGGTAGTGATTACAACACATTGTTTGGAACAAACGAACGTGCCGGCATCATCGAATTTCATGATGCGCTCATGATACCAGAGACGGTAGGAGAAACATTCAAAGTAGATGTCATGACCCCACATCATTCAGACTATAACAGCGTCAAGCTAGATAAGATGAACAAAGGGGGAAGTGTTCCAGCCCCTCGAGACGATGACTCACCAACACCGATTCATTTCTTAACGGTGGTCAACGGCCGCTTTCAACTTCTATTGAAAACAAAAAAGAATCTATCAGAAGATGCGGAATGGCTCGAACTCGCCAAAACCATCTTACTAGGCGCTTTAGAACACGAAGGAATCGGCGCTAAAACAAATGCAGGTTATGGAAGACTTAAAATGGACGACGTCATTTCATAAGACTAAGTGCGAATGTGAGGTGAACATAAAATCCCTGGAACATTCGAACCGTTTTATTCGACAAAAATGAGAAAAAATGTATATTTTGAGTGTGAAAACAAAATTCTATATAGAAACTTGAGGATTTTAACGATCATTTCCTAAAAAATGTTATAATTAAGGCGGAAATCGCAGTCGCACTCTATATGAGTGCGTGGATTGAAATCACCAACTAAAACGCCCGCCAACCCTAGACTAATGTCGCACTCTACATGAGTGCGTGGATTGACATTTGCGGATCAGGTTGCTGCTCGCCTTCTCCTTTGTCGCACTCTATATGAGTGCGTGGATTGAAATTTGCGGATCAGGTTGCTGCTCGCCTTCTCCTTTGTCGCACTCTATATGAGTGCGTGGATTGAAATCACCAACTAAAACGCCCGCCAACCCTAGACTAATGTCGCACTCTACATGAGTGCGTGGATTGAAATTTGCGGATCAGGTTGCGGCTCGCCTTCTCCTTTGTCGCACTCTATATGAGTGCGTGGATTGAAATCACCAACTAAAACGCCCGCCAACCCTAGACTAATGTCGCACTCTACATGAGTGCGTGGATTGAAATTTGAGTGTGTTTCATCCAGCCTTTCAGATCATAGGTCGCACTCTACACGAGTGCGTGGATTGAAATGTTAGCATTCCAAGATTTTTATCTAGCGCAATTGTCGCACTCTATATGAGTGCGTGGATTGAAATTTGAGTGTGTTTCATCCAGCCTTTCAGATCATAGGCCGCACTCTACACGAGTGCGTGGCTTGAAATGTTAGCATTCCAAGATTTTTATCTAGCGCAATTGTCGCACTCTATATGAGTGCGTGGATTGAAATCCCACCAATGAAGGTTATCTCCACTTCGGATAATAGTTGCACTCTATATGAGTGGGTGGATTAATAATTGCGAAAACATAACTCTGCCTCCTGCCTCAGTAGTCATGAATCTAAGTGAATTCAATTGTTGCTGAAATATAAAGAAGTATGATTAACAAGTTTCAATAGATTTCATACTAAGAAAAAGTCGGTGCGAATGTGAGGTGAACATAAAATCCCTGGAACATTCGCACCGTTTCATTCGACAAAAATGAGAAAAAATGTATATTTTTTAGGTGTGAAAACAAATTTCTATATAGAAACTTGAGGGTTTTGACGATCATTCCCTAAAAAATGTTATAATTAGGGCGGAAATCGCAGTCGCACTCTACATGAGCGCGTGGATTGAAATCATTCTCTTGATTTATAAAAACTTGTTGATTGTGTCGCACTCTACATGAGTGCGTGGATTGAAATAAGCGCACGTCTCAATTGACGAGCTGACGGCATATCGTCGCACTCTACATGAGTGCGTGGATTGAAATTCTCTGTTAATGATCAGGAAGGATTCGAACCGTCGTCGCACTCTATATGAGTATGAGGAGTAAAATTCTTGTCAGAAGGTAGCTTGAAAGATATATTGACAATTGCGCTTGATATAGGTGTGAAAAACATAACTCTGTCTCACCCATTTTATTAATGAATTCAAAGCTGTTGATGAAACAGCGAAATAAGTATGATTATCATCAATAATAGTTTTTAATTAAATAGGATTAAGAAAGATTCGGTGCGAATGTGAGGTGAACATAAAATCCCTGGGGCATTCGCACCTTTTTATTCGACAAAATTGAGAAAAAATGTATATTATTTAGAGGTGAAAACAAAATTCCATATAGAAAATTAAGGGTTTTGGCTATCATTCCCTAAAAAATGTTATAATTAGGGCAGAAATCGCAGTCGCACTCTACATGAGTGCGTAGATTGAAATCTTCTGAAAACCCCGTCACTATTTTACCTGCAATTGTCGCACTCTACATGAGTGCGTGGATTGAAATTTTTTTTACTGGTGTGTAATAAGGCGCCACAGCCGTCGCACTCTACATGAGTGCATGGATTGAAATGGTGAATGGTGGGAAAAGACAGGAAAGCCTGGTGTCACACTCAACATAAGTGCATAGATCACTGTTTCTGCGAATTACATAAATTCAAATATCTATCCCCCCTAAATCCAAGCCTTACAAAAAAAAGACTCGCTCACACAGAGCCGAGTCTTAATTTTTTTTGCAGTTTTTCTTCACTGAAAATCCAGCCGGTATAGGAATTTTTGATTTGGTGGTCCATGTCTATATGGCAGATCGCGACAAAAGGATAATGACCTTTGCTGCGGTAGCGCAAATCAATGAACCGCACCTCATAATGATCCTTGTATTTATCCACTTCCCACCGGTAAACAGGGGAGAAGGAGAGAAAGGCTGAAATGTTTTCATCTTGTTTGGCAATTTTCATAATTTCAGTATCAGGGACCGGCACCCGGTTAAAGGTGTCTAAAATGACGACCTCTCCATTCATACTGCGCCCAACATGGAAAGAGGATTTACATTTCACGGCAATGCGCCATTGTCTGAACTTCATCGTAGGCGAAATAATAATGTCTTCAATTTCATCGAATCGTGCACGTAGCTGACGTTTGATCTGAAGCTGCATGATGACCCTGACGATATAGTAACAGAAAATCACCGCGTACAGCGTTATGAACGTATAGCCGGGATGTCCGCCAATCGCCCAAACGACAATGGCGACAATGTGTGTAAAAAAGATAAACGGATCAAACGTATTAATGATCCCAAGTGCTACCCATTTCTTTGAAAATGGACGAATGGCCTGTGTGCCGTATGCATTAAATATATCGACAAACACATGGAGTACAACGGCTAATAGTGTCCATAACCAAAGGTGAAGTAAATTCGCCCCCGGCACAAATGGGAAAATCACAGCCGGAATCAGCAATGACCAGAACAGTACAGCCGGAATGGAATGTGTAAATCCTCGGTGATTTCTTATATAAACCGCATTATTTTTTAGTTTTAGCACAGTATCAATGTCTGGTGCTTGGGAGCCGGCGATGGTCGCGATCATCACGGCGTGTGCCATGTGTGGATCTGCGCTGACGGCTGGATCTAAAAGTGCAAGTCCCCCAAGAGAAATGCCCATTACTACATGAGTACCAGTGTCCAATTGATTACCTCCTAGTTGTCATGCTTAGGAACAATCATACAAAGTATACGTCTCCAATCAAGACTATGTGCAAAATCACTTTTGCTTTATCCCGATTTAATGTAACATGTTAACGTATCTACAAACAGTATACAACAAATAAGGTTCTATTCAGAACGTTAGCCCTCGGTCCAATGAGAAGGAGTATAGATATGAAAGACATTCAAGAAAAGCTGGACCGCAAAGATATTGCGGGCTTTCAGCATGATTTAATTGATTGGTATGAAAAAGAACAACGAACATTGCCATGGCGTGAAAATCAAGATCCATACCGCGTCTGGGTATCAGAAGTCATGCTCCAGCAAACGAGAGTAGATACGGTCATTCCGTACTTCAACCGGTTTATGGAGCAATTCCCAACGGTGAAAGATCTCGCTTTAGCTGATGAAGAAAAGGTCATGAAAGCATGGGAAGGTCTTGGCTACTACTCAAGAGTGCGTAATTTACAGGCAGCTGTGAAAGAAGTATATGAATCCTACGGCGGCATTGTCCCTGATACGAAAGAGCAATTTTCAAAGCTCAAAGGTGTAGGCCCATATACGAGCGGCGCAGTGCTGAGTATCGCCTATAACAAGCCGTATCCTGCGGTAGACGGCAACGTGATGAGGGTCATTTCTCGTATTTTGTCCATATGGGATGATATTGCAAAACCAAAAACGAGAAACATTTTCGAATTTGCGGTCGATCAGCTCATTTCCCGGGAAAAGCCGTCAGAATTTAATCAAGGGCTGATGGAGCTTGGTGCGCTCATTTGTACCCCAACATCCCCTGCCTGCCTCATTTGCCCTGTGAACATGCATTGCTCGGCACTCGAGGAAGGCGTTCAGCATGAGCTCCCAGTGAAAAGCAAAAAGAAAAAGCCGACTGCAAAATCAATGGCAGCAGCGGTGTTATTTGATGACGCAGGCAACCTATATATTCATAAGCGGCCAAGTACAGGCCTCCTTGCGAATTTATGGGAATTTCCTAACATGGAAACCATGAAGGGAAGAAAAACGGAAAAAGAGCAGCTGATTGATTTCTTAAAAGAGGAGGCGGGTGTACAAGCGGAGCTTGGTGATTTAGAAGGCACCATTCAGCATGTATTTACCCACCTCATCTGGAATATTTCTGTTTTCTTTGGACGAGTTACCTCTGTATCTGATGACACGAAGCTGAAAAAAGTCACAACAGAAGAATTTGAGGCATATGCTCTGCCAGTCTCACACCAAAAAATTTGGAAGCTGGCACTTGAGCAGCCTAGTCGTATTTAACCGTTGTACCGTGGGTATAATCAGCTTCATTTCGGTGCAAACCCCCGCGGTCTTCAATTTCAGAAATGATTTCTCGATACTTAGATTGCCCTTCTTCGTTCAAATAAGGTAAAATTTGTTGGAAAGCATGATGAAAGTAAGCAAGCTCAGTATCTTTCCATTGATCCTTGGACATCATACCAAGCTGGCTTAAATCGCGTCCGACATACATGAATGTAACCTCCTAATAGGAACTTTCCTATTAGTGTGAAGCGAATGAACGAAAACTATTCAAATCAGGAGATGAACCATAATGAGTCAACGTAAATGTGCATTAATTACAGGAAGCAGCAGAGGAGTAGGGAAAGAGGTAGCCCTCCGCCTCGCTGAAAAAGGATATGACATTGTCATTAACTATGCGAGAAGCAAAAAAGCAGCACTTGAAACAGCGGAAGAAATTGAAGCGATGGGTGTTAAAACATTGGTTGTCAAAGCCAATGTAGGCCAGCCTGAGAAAATCAAAGACATGTTTCAGCAAATCGACGAAACCTTTGGCCGTTTAGATGTATTTGTGAACAATGCGGCATCAGGTGTTCAGCGTCCTATTATGGACCTTGAAGAAAATCATTGGGACTGGACAATGAATATCAATGCGAAAGCCTTGTTATTCTGCGGACAAGAAGCGGCAAAACTAATGGAGAAAAACGGCGGCGGACATATCGTCAGCATTAGCTCACTTGGCTCCATCCGTTACCTTGAAAATTACACAGTAGTCGGCGTATCAAAAGCAGCACTAGAAGCTTTGACACGTTACCTTTCTGTTGAGCTGTCACAAAAAAATATCGTCGTCAACGCCGTATCAGGCGGCGCGATCGATACCGATGCACTCAAGCACTTCCCGAACCGAGAAGAGCTTTTAGAAGATGCGAAGAAAAACACACCTGCCGGCCGAATGGTGGAAATTAAAGACATGGTCGACAGCGTGGAATTCCTTGTATCAGGCAAAGCAGACATGATTAGAGGCCAGACGATTATTGTGGATGGCGGACGTTCTTTGCTTGTTTAAAAAAATCATGAATAGGATCTGCACCTTCTGCACAAATTAATGTGCGTGGAGGTGATAATGATGGATCAACAACAAAACAAAACAAACGCGCAACAAGTGAAGAAACAAAACCAAGCTTCTGCACAAGGCGGTCAATTTGGTACTGAATTTGCTAGTGAGACTGACGTACAGCAAGTAAAAAAATACAACCAAAAAGCTGAGCAAAACAAACAACAAAACAGCTAATCACTGAAACAAAGGAAAGCACTTCATATACGAATGAAGTGCTTTTCTTTTTTGCCTCTCATCACCATCCGACAAAACCTGTAAAACCTCTACATAAACAGTCAAAGGATTTCTTCTTTCTTTCAAGAAATGGTATACAGACAAAAAGTGGATTCGATGAAAAGGGAGGAGTTAGATGTCTGATTTCGATCAGCTTGTAAAAGAACAAATGCAGCTCATGGATCAGCTGCTCGATGTGCAGGGAGAACTCGATCTATGCTTAGAAACAGAAAAACAATTGCAGCAGGATGAAAAAAAAGAAGAGTGGCATAGGCTTTGTGATCAGATCAAACAGAAACGTGAGGAACTGCAAAAAGTGCAAACCTTATTTACAAAACAGACAGAAGAGGTCATCAACTCATATAAACAGATGGAAAAGAGTTCTAGCGTGATGTAAGTCAGTGTGCCGTTCAATTGGGTTGAATGGCTTTTTCATTTCATTTTTTAATGATGTAACGGTATAATATAATAGAGACATGTTTAGTTGGGAAATTAGGTCTTTGGACTGTTAGGTTTGTTTGTTATAGAAAGTAGGGGAGAAAATATGGGCTATCCCAAGGAAGGAGAAACCATCCAAATTCAAAGCTATAAACATAATGGCTTGATCCACAGGATTTGGAATGAAACCACCATTCTGAAAGCAACGGAATTGTGTATCATTGGTGCAAACGACCGTACAATGGTGACTGAATCCGACGGCCGTACTTGGATGACGAGAGAACCGGCTATTTGCTATTTCCATGCAAAACAATGGTTTAATGTAATTGGGATGCTTAGAGATGATGGGGTATATTATTACTGCAACATCAGCTCTCCTTTTGCGACAGATGATGAGGCAATTAAGTATATTGATTACGATTTAGACGTCAAAGTCTTTCCAGACATGACGTACAATATTTTGGATGAGGACGAATATGCAGATCATAAGAGGCAGATGAATTATCCAAAAGAAATCGATAGTATCTTAAGAGAGCATCTGAATACATTACTGCATTGGATTCACCAGCGGAAAGGTCCGTTTGCTCCTGAATTTGTGGATATGTGGTATGAACGTTTTTTACATTATACAAAATAAGCAAGAGCATCAAAAAACCTGTTTGGCTTTTTAGGCTAACAGGTTTTTGACTGCGTACGGATAAGAGGCACTGATAGATTGGGAAGGAGATTTACATGGGGGTCATTAAACGCTACATGGCTTTTGTAACACCGTATAAAAAACAGATTGCATTGACAATGGTCATCGGAATGATTAAGTTCTCGATTCCCTTAACCTTGCCTCTGCTTTTAAAGTATGTCATTGATGATGTCATTCAAGGCTCGGGGTCAGCTGAAGAAAAGACATCAACTCTACTGATCATAATGGGAATCATGCTCGTATTATTTTTAGTGTTGAGGCCGCCTGTTGAATACTATAGACAATACTACGCTCAGTGGACAGGCAGTAAGGTATTATTTGATATTCGGGAAAAACTGTTCTCGCATATTCAAAAGCTAAGTCTTCGTTATTATGCCAACACGAGAACAGGAGAAATTATTTCAAGAGTGATCAACGATGTGGAGCAGACAAAGGAATTTGTCATCACAGGGCTCATGAACATTTGGCTGGATATGATGACTGTACTGATCGTGATCGCTATTATGTGTACACTGGATCTGAAGCTCACCATCGTGTCTGTCATTATTTTTCCGCTATACGCGTTTGCAGTAAAGTATTTTTACGGACGGCTTCGCAAGCTGACAAAAGAGCGGTCACAGGCGCTGGCTGAAGTGCAAGGGCATCTGCATGAGCGGGTACAAGGAATGCCGGTCATTCGCAGCTTTGCGATTGAAGAATATGAACAAGAGAATTTTCATGATGAAAACAAAAATTTCTTAAACAAAGCAATCAACCATACGAATTGGAACGCCAAAACATTTGCCGTCGTCAATACCATCACTGACATTGCACCGCTGTTAATCATTGCATTTGCTGGCTACACTGTGATTAATGGATCGCTTTCGATTGGGACCATGATCGCCTTTGTCGGCTATATTGACCGGATGTACAATCCGATTCGCCGTCTCATTAACTCATCCACGACGTTAACCCAGTCCGTTGCATCAATGGATCGGATCTTTGAGTTTATTGATGAGCCATATGAGGTCACAGACCGGCCGAATGCAAAAGAAGCCAATCATTTAAAAGGAGAGGTAGAGTTTAAAAATGTGTCGTTTCGTTATGAACACACGCAGGAAGAGATTCTGCACAATATCTCCTTGAAAGTAGAAAAAGGACAAACGGTTGCGCTTGTAGGAATGAGCGGTGGAGGGAAGTCGACACTCGTCAGCTTAATTCCAAGGTTTTATGATGTCACAAACGGGTCACTTGAAATTGACGGCATTGATATCAAAGAGTACAAAGCAAGAAGTCTTCGAAATCAAGTCGGAATGGTGCTGCAGGATACATTCCTATTCAGTGACACGATTAAAGAAAATATTGCGGTTGGTGACCCTGAAGCACCTTTTGAAAATATCGTGTCGGCTGCAAAAGCGGCAAATGCGCATGATTTTATTATGTCTCTTCCTGAAGGATATGACACGAAAGTAGGAGAACGGGGCGTGAAGCTGTCAGGCGGACAAAAACAGCGGATTTCCATTGCAAGGGTATTTCTTAAAAATCCACCGCTTTTGATTTTAGACGAAGCGACGTCTGCACTTGATTTAGAAAGTGAGCATTACATTCAAGAAGCGATGCAAAAGCTGGCGAAGGATCGCACAACCTTTATTGTCGCACACAGATTATCAACCATTACACATGCTGACCAAATTGTGGTCATGGAACAAGGCGAAATTGTGGAAAAAGGAACACACGAAGAATTAATGAACCGAGACAGCCACTATCGTCATTTATTTACCATTCAAACTTTAAATTAGTAGAAGCCTATCCGATTCTAGCGGATAGGCTTTTTTATGCTTGTCAAAAACATGACATATTTCCCAGCTTGTCTCAATACAATTTTAAAAAGTATGACGGGGTGGTGAATATGTGAAAGAACAAGACGTGCTGCTAGATGTCAAACAGCTGTCCATTGCGTTTCAGCAGAAAAAGCAAAAAGTGCCCATCGTCCATCACATATCGTTCTCGATTCAAAAAGGAGAAACGTTAGGGATTGTGGGCGAATCTGGCTGCGGGAAAAGTATCACAAGCATGTCATTAATGGGTCTGAATCAGCAAACTGATACAACGGGCGAGGTTTATTTCGAAGGGCAAAATCTGCTGTCACTTTCAGAGAAACAGTGGCGAGAGATAAGAGGAAATGACATTTCGATGATTTTCCAAGAGCCAATGACATCTCTGAACCCATTAATGACCATCGGCAAACAAATGACGGAAGCCCTTTTTACACATCAATCAATCGGTCAGAAAGAAGCAAAAGCGAAGGCGATTGATCTTCTTCAAACAGTTGGGTTGAAGCAAGCGGAATCGTTACTTAAAAAATACCCACACGAATTATCAGGCGGCATGCGCCAGCGAGTCATGATAGCGATGGCAATGCTTTGTCATCCAAAGCTCATGATCGCTGACGAACCGACAACTGCACTTGATGTGACCATCCAAGCGCAAATCCTTCGTTTGCTCAAAAAGCTGAACGAAGAGATGGACACTGCTATTTTATTTATTACCCACGATCTAGGCGTCGTGCGGCAAATATGCCAGCGAGTCATGATTATGTATGCCGGTCGAATTGTAGAAGAAGGAACCGTTGACCGTATTTATCAAAAACCTCTGCATCCCTACACGAAAGGTCTTTTCGCCTCAGTTCCATCGTTTAAAGAGAAAAAAGAAAAGCTCATCTCTATTGCAGGTCATGTGCCTAAGCCAGGGGCCATCCGGTCCGGCTGTCAATTTGCACCACGCTGCCCATATCAAATGGCGCAATGTCTTGAAAAAGATCCAGTCTTACAATCCATTGAACAGAATCACCGCGTGGCATGTTTTCTAATGGAAGGAGGAGAAGACACTGAGTCACCCACTTTTGCAAGTGAATCAGCTGACAAAACGGTATGACACAGCCGCTTTTTTTTCTAAACATAAACAATCGACTTTGGCTTTAAATCAAGTGTCCTTTCACGTGAAGGAAGGAGAAACGCTTGGCATTGTTGGTGAATCAGGCTGCGGGAAATCAACACTTGGCAAAAGCCTAATGAGATTGACTGAACCGACGTCAGGCTCTATTCAATTAAAAGGGCAGGAGATCACCCTTCTAAAAGAACGAGATATGCGTTCCTTAAGAAAAGACATTCAAATGATCTTTCAAGATCCATATGCTTCTTTAAATCCAAGAATGAAAATCAAAGATATTTTAGAGGAACCACTGATTGTCCATCAGCATGGGACGAAAGCAGAAAGACGGAAACGGGTAAAAGAGATGCTGCACATTGTTGGATTTGATCCTTCCTACGGAGAACGTTATGCGCATCAATTCAGCGGCGGGCAAAGGCAGCGTATCGGTATTGCTAGAGCACTTATTACGCACCCAAGTCTTGTCATTGCCGATGAACCAGTTTCGGCTTTGGATGTATCCGTTCAAGCGCAAATTTTGAATTTGATGCTTGAATTGCAAAAGACGCTTTCTCTGACGTATCTGTTTATTTCTCACGACCTTGGGGTTGTCAGATATATGAGTGACCGGATCGCCGTCATGTATGCTGGGCGCATTGTCGAGATGGGGCCTGCCGAAGATGTGTTTCACAGTCCGCTTCATCCCTATACGTCGCTGCTTCTGAAATCCATTCCACATATGGATCACGTACTAGAGGCGCAAGATGTGGCAGCAGAAGAGACCACAATGACGGAACGCGGCGGCTGTCCTTTCTACAAAAGGTGTCCAAAAAGATTGGAGAAATGCCTGAAAGCAGTTCCTGCTTTGTATGAGGAGGCACCGGGGCACGCAGCCGCGTGTTATTTATATCAAAAGGAGGAACACAATGAAGAAGACATGGTTATTCAGTAGTTTCATTTTTGTGCTGGCACTGGCGCTCTTTTTAGGGGGATGCTCGTCTTCACCGACATCAGAAGAAAAGGCAACAAAAGATACCCTCGTATTTGGCAGAGGGGGAGATTCCACTTCGCTAGATCCAATCACAACAACAGAAGGCGAAACCTTTAAGGTCACAGAGAATATATTTGAAAAGCTCTTGAATTACGGTGAGAAAGACACGACCATCCATCCTGGCCTCGCAACAGAATGGGATGTTGCAAAGGACGGAAAGTCATACACGTTCTACTTAAGAAAAGGTGTGAAATTCCACGATGGCACAGACTTTAACGCAGAAGCAGTGAAATTCAATTTTGAGCGCTGGATGAATGGAGACGCAGAAAAGTTTCCTTACTATGGTATGTTTGGCGGCTATAAAAAAGATAAAGGGCATGTCATTAAAGACATCATCGTCAAAGGCGAGCATGAAATTGAATTTCAGCTAAAGCGCCCGCAGGCGACATTCCTCAAAAACATTGCTATGTCACCATTTGGCATCGCAAGTCCAGCGGCTGTTGAAAAAAGCGGCGATTCATTTAGAGAAAATCCAGTGGGGACAGGACCATTCAAGTTTAAAGAGTGGAAGCAAAACGACCGTATCGTGTTAGAAAAGAACAAGGATTATTGGCAGAAGGATAAGCCAAAGCTGAATCAAATCATCTTCCGCTCCATTCCAGAAAACTCTGCTCGTTTAAATGCCCTTAAAACAGGCGAGATCGATTTAATGGATGGCGTGAATCCGTCTGATTTAGATGGCATTAAAACCGACAAAGCACTCCAGCTCATTGAAAGACCATCGATGAACGTAGGCTATATCGGACTGACTGTCACAAGAAAGCCGCTTGATAACAAGCTCGTTCGTCAGGCACTCAATTATGCGGTCGATAAAGAATCGATTATTGAGTCATTTTATGGCGGACTTGCTGAGCCAGCAAAAAATCCATTGCCTCCAGCTTTAGAAGGCTACAATGACGACATTGAGCCATATCCGTATGATCCAGAAAAAGCGAAAGAACTATTAAAAGAAGCGGGCTTCCCTGATGGCTTTCGCATCAAGCTTTGGGCAATGCCTGTACCACGTCCATACATGCCAGATGGGATGAAGGTAGCAGAAGTCATTCAGTCAAATTTTGAAAAGGTCGGCGTCAAAGCAGAAATTGTCACATATGACTGGGCGACCTATTTAGATAAAGCAAGTAAAGGGGAAGCAGATGTGTTCTTATTAGGCTGGACAGGGGACAATGGCGATCCTGATAATTTCATTTACACACTGCTGGACAAAGACAGCATTGGCGGCAACAACTATACATTTTTTCAAAATGATAAAATGCATGACATTTTAATTGAAGCGCAAACAGACACAGATCAAAAGAAACGAAATGAGCTGTATAAAAAAGCGCAGGAAATCATTCATGACGAAGCGCCTTGGATTCCATTGGTGCATTCGATTCCAATGCTTGCCGCTTCTAATGATTTAAAAGGCTATCAGCCGCATCCAACTGGTTCTGAAGCTTTAACTGACGTGTATTTCGAATAAGCAAATAAGGGAGATCTTGTATCTCCCTTATTCAAACAAAGAAAAAGGCGGTGAAAGCTGTTTGTTTGCTTATTGTATGAAGCGGGCAGGAATGCTCATCCCAGTACTCATCGGAATGACATTGGTCGTGTTTTCAATTATTCGTTTTATACCTGGAAATCCAGCGCAGGTCATCTTAGGACAGCGGGCAACGAAAGAGGCAGTAGAACAATTAACGATCCAGCTCGGTTTAGATCAGCCATGGTACGTTCAATACGGTCATTATATGCTTGGCCTTTTAAAAGGGGATTTAGGAACTTCCATTCGAACAGGAGCGGCTATTGCCCAGGAAATGAAGCCCTACTTATTTGCGACGTTAGAATTGACCTTTTTTGCCATGGTGCTGGCGATTGTTGTGGGAGTGAATGCCGGAATCATTAGTGCTTGGTTTAAGCATTCTTTCTTTGATTATGCCGCGATGTTTATTGCACTCATCGGAGTGTCCATGCCGATTTTCTGGTTAGGTTTAATGGGGCAGTGGCTGTTCTCGATCGAATTAGGTATTTTGCCGACAACAGGCCGAGAAGATGTAAGGAATCCAGTCGAGTCGATCACGTATATTCATACACTGGACACGCTTTTGCAAGGCCGGTTTGATCAATTCACTGACAGCATCAAGCATTTGATCTTACCAAGTACAGCACTCGCAACAATTCCTGCTGCGATTATTGCGAGAATTACAAGGGCAAGTATGCTGGAAGTGCTTCATTCAGACTTTATTCGAACAGCAAAAGCAAAAGGAGTACATTCATTTTTTATCATTTATCAGCATGGCCTGAAAAATGCGCTCATTCCGATCTTGACGATTATTGGTCTTCAGACAGGCCTCTTGCTTGGTGGAGCGATTTTAACAGAAACCATTTTTGCTTGGCCGGGAATCGGACGGTATATATATGACGCCATCAGTTATCGTGATTACCCAGTCATTCAAACAGGTATTCTTGTCGTTGCGCTTATATTTGTCCTGATCAATTTCATTGTGGACATCTTGTATGCGGTCATTGATCCAAGGATTAAATATTAGGGAGGGAGAGTGACAATATGGAAGCACAAAAAGAGCTTGAACCACCTCAGACAAAAGATGAACGCTCTCAATCATTGATTCTTGAATCAATGAAGCAGTTCTTTCAGCACAAGCTGGCGGTCATTGGCAGTGTGATTGTCTTTTTATTTCTGATCCTAGCGATCTTTGCACCGCTCATTGCTCCTTATGGAATCAATGAGCAATCACTTGGTGAGCGATTTAGTGCCCCTTCAGCTGCGCACTGGTTTGGTACGGATGATTTCGGCAGAGATATATTTTCAAGAGTTGTGCATGGAGCACGGATTTCCTTATGGGTCGGTTTCTTCTCGGTTCTCGGGTCTGTCATTTTAGGCACACTGCTTGGATTGATAGCAGGCTATGGCGGAAGAGTGCTAGATGCTGTGATCTCCAGACTGTTTGATATTTTACTCGCTTTTCCTAGCATTCTATTAGCGATTGCTATTGTCTCCATCCTAGGCCCCTCCTTACAAAATGCCCTTATTGCCATTGCGATAATTAATGTCCCAACCTTTGGACGGCTCGTTCGTTCAAAAGTGCTGAGTATTAAACAAGAAGAATACGTGCTGGCAGCAAAGGCGGTGGGGATGTCACACCGCCGCATCGTACTGCGTCACATTCTGCCAAATAGTATGGTGCCAGTCATCGTACAGGCAACACTAGCGATCGGAACGGCAATTATTGAGGCAGCGGCTTTAGGCTTTTTAGGATTGGGTGCACAGGCGCCAAGTCCAGAATGGGGGAAAATGCTCGCCGATGCGAGACCTTATCTCGTTCAAGCCCCCTGGACATTATTCTTCCCAGGAATAGCGATCATGCTGACGGTTCTAGGCTTTAACCTGATGGGAGATGGATTAAGAGACACACTGGATCCGAAAATGAAGAAAATAAAATAAGACCGATTCTCAGAATCGGTCTGCAGGCAAACCCTCGCATTCGGTGTCAGTCCTGCGTGCCGGTGCTCACGAATACTCAATTCGCTCCGCTCCGGTACTCGTTCTTCCTAGACTGCAAAGGTTTTCAGGTTACGCTGAAAAGAAGACAAAGAGCTAAAATCAAGATCATTTTAGCTCTTTGTCAACAATTTAAGACCGATTCTAGGAATCGGTCTTTTCTGTTTATGCTTCTTTTTCTTCTGTCTCAATTTCACTATCTTTTGGGTGATACGTCTGGAAGCTTGTAATCAATGTATCTAAATGCTCTAATTCATCACGGTATTCGATGATGCTGGACATGACATTCAGCATGTTGTAATCGAGCAAGTCGTTTTCTTGGTTTTGCTGATGCTGAATAAATGATTTCGTTAACGTCTCAAGGCGAAGAGAGCATTCATTTTGAAATTCATCATCCTGCGGCTTCATTTTTCCGACGAATTTCATCAAGGTGCGCTCATGCCAATACAGTAAATAATCAATTTCATCCGTTAAGCTTTCCCTGAAATGCTCTGGCATTAAATGAATTTCATTCTCTAATTTATGAAGCTTTTTCAGTAAATACAGAGCGCGATTCGATGTCATAATGGCCTGCCTGAACAAAACAAGCTTTCTTGATTTGACATACGTGGTTTTCTTTAAATAGCTTCGTTCTTCTTTGTATAGCAAGTAAATATGATCTAATTTGATCATGCGTTCTTTTATTTGATCGATGTCATCCTTTAATGTGGAATGATCAGTAGACTGTCTGGAGCTCAGACGGATCCATTTTAAAATCTCCTCCGTATTTTCCATAATGTGATGAACAAGCTTTGTTTCATATTTTGGCGGCAGGAAGATTAAATTCACTAAAAATGAAGAAAGAACTCCTAACACCACTGTAGCTGTTCGGATTAGGGCAAAGGAAAGGAAATGATCCCCTGCACTTTCTAAAATCGCGATGACGGTTACAAGTGCAATCGGAATCGTGTGTTCAATCTTCAGCTTTAAATTAATGGCGATGACCATGACGGCGGTTAAACCGATAATGACTGGTCCTGTGCCAAAAAGCAGACCGAACGTAATGGCAAGCGCTGCTCCAATAATATTGGCTTGCACTTGATCAACAATGGTTAAAAAAGATCGATAAATAGATGGCTGGATAGCAAATACAGCTGCAATTCCCGCGAAGACGGGCGTTGGCAACCCAAGCCATGTTGCCAGGTAAAGCGCGAGTACAATGGCAATACCAGTTTTTAAAATACGGGCTCCAAGTTTCATTGGTTTTGTCCCTGCATTCCTTTCTTTTCGATAATAGATGATCACTCGTCATTTATCATTCATATTTTGATGAAACAACTAAGTAATATACAGCGGTCTTCCGAAATATTCAAGTGATTTTTGAAAGTTCATGAAAACATCAAAAGAAGGTATTGAGAAGAAATGTAACAGATTCGCACGCTTTTGACAAACAAGAGCTGGTAAATAAAAAAACAGGCGCATGTTTTTACGCCTGTTTGGGACTTCATTATGATTGTTTCAGCTGTGCAAATGCATGATCTACTGCTTGCAGCGTCTCAGAAATATCTTTTTCAGTATGTGCGATCGTTAAGAACCAAGCTTCATATTTAGAAGGAGCGAGGTTAATGCCTTGCGCGAGCATTAATTTGAAGAAACGGGCAAACATTTCGCCATCCGTATTTTCAGCCTGCTCGTAGTTCACAATCGTTTCTGTTGTGAAATAAATTGTGAGCGCTCCTTTTAAGCGATTCACTGTAATATCTACTTGATGCTTTTTGGCATGGGCTAAAATGCCTTCTTCTAACATAGCGCCAAGCTGATCAAGACGCTCGTAAACGCCGTCTTCTTTTAACAATTCCAAGCAGGCAATACCTGAAAGAATGGATGCAGGGTTTCCTGCCATTGTGCCAGCTTGATAGGCTGGTCCAAGCGGGGCAACTTGTTCCATAATTTCTTTTTTACCGCCGTAAGCGCCGATAGGAAGTCCGCCGCCAATAATTTTTCCTAATGCAGTGAGGTCAGGTTTTACTTGAAGCAAATCCTGTGCACCGCCATACATAAAGCGGAAAGCGGTAATGACTTCATCATAAATCACCAGTGCGCCTTTTTCATGTGTGAGGTCATTGACCTGCTGCAGGAAACCGTCCTTAGGTTCTACGATGCCAAAGTTCCCGACAATTGGTTCGACAAGGACAGCTGCTATTTCATCTCCCCAGCGATCTAATGCTTCTTTATAGCTGTCAATATCATTAAATGGAACGGTAATGACTTCATTGGCGATACTCTTTGGTACGCCTGCGGAATCGGGTGTTCCTAAAGTGGAAGGACCAGAGCCTGCAGCCACTAGCACAAGATCAGAGTGGCCGTGATAGCATCCGGCAAACTTAATGATTTTTGTTCTGCCTGTATATGCGCGAGCCACTCGAATTGTTGTCATCACCGCTTCTGTACCTGAATTGACAAAACGAACTTTGTCTAAAGCAGGCATGGCTTCCTTCAGCATTTTAGCAAAAGTGACTTCATGCTTCGTTGGTGTTCCGTAAAGGACACCTGTTTCAGCCGCTTTCGTGATGGCTTTTGTAATATGCGGGTGGGCGTGTCCTGTAATAATTGGACCGTATGCTGCCAGATAATCGATATAGCGGTTTCCGTCAACATCCCAAAAATAAGCGCCTTCTCCTCTTTCCATCGCAACGGGTGAACCGCCGCCTACTGCCTTATATGAACGAGACGGGCTGTTGACACCCCCAACAATGTGCTCCAGCGCCTCTTGATGTAATTTTTCTGATTCTGTGAATTTCATAAATAGCCTCCTATCTCAACGTATCACGTCGTCTATCATTATTTTAACATGCCGATGCAAGCGTCCTTAGTTGAATATCCTCTCAAAATTGGATAGGCTAATTAAAAAATAGGTTGGAGGGATTGTGTCATGACAATCGAAGTAGGGCAGCAAGTACCTGACATTGAATTAACCGGTGACAATGGGGAGAAAGTAAAGCTTTCTGATTTTAAAGGAAAACATATTGTTCTTTATTTCTATCCAAAAGATATGACACCAGGCTGTACAACAGAAGCATGTGATTTCCGCGACCGCCATCAAAGCTTTGCAGAATTAGATGCTGTCATTATCGGCGTAAGCCCAGACAGTCAGGACAAGCACCAAAAGTTTAAAGAAAAACATGATTTGCCGTTTCTTCTTCTTGTAGACGATGAACAGAAATTGTCTGAAGCCTTTGGGGTATGGAAGCTGAAAAAGAATTTTGGCAAAGAATATATGGGAATCGAGCGTTCAACGTTTCTTATTAATAAAGAAGGCACGCTTGTGAAAGAATGGCGAAAAGTAAAGGTAAAAGACCACGTAGAGGAAGCGCTTGAGGAATTGAAAGCTCACGCTTAATATCCTCACAGGATGAGATCGGCAGTCATGCCGGTCTTTTTTGTAAAGAAGAATAGGTAAAAAAGAGGATTGTAATTGACAAAGTTTCGGCTCTGGGGGTACACTATTTATAAAGATTATAATATAAGAATATTTTTGAAGAGAGGTGCATGATGAAATGGCTGCTCACGAACTAAAAGACGCTTTAGATGCTCTAAAAGAAACCGGTGTTCGAATTACTCCGCAGCGCCATGCCATCTTGGAGTTTCTCGTAAATTCTATGACACACCCAACCGCGGACGATATATATAAAGCACTTGAAGGAAAATTTCCAAACATGAGTGTCGCAACGGTTTACAACAATTTACGAGTCTTCCGGGAATCTGGATTAGTAAAGGAATTAACGTATGGTGATTCCTCAAGCCGATTTGATTTTGCGACATCTGACCACTACCATGCGATTTGTGAAAACTGCGGAAAAATCGTAGATTTTCACTATCCTGGCCTTGATGAAGTTGAACAGCTTGCATCCCATGTGACAGGCTTTAAAGTCAGTCATCATCGCTTGGAGATCTATGGAACTTGTCAAGAATGTGCGAAAAAAGAAAATCATTAATGAAAAAGCTGACCGTTTAAAAGGTCAGCTTATTTTTATGACTTTTTTCGATTGTAGGATTCATCAAACTCTTTACCTTCTAATGCTGGATCAAGTGTAAGCGGCTCCCTGCAATGCATGCACATGTCAACCCGCCCAAGCACTTTTGTTTCCTTCTCACAGCCTGGACAAACGACACGTACTGCCTTCGTAGAAAGCATACCAATCCAAAAGTAAACGGCTGTACTTAATCCAATCGATAAGACGCCAAGCAGCATAAAGAAAGTCGACAGCCAAATCGATTCCTTGAAGAACACACCGATATACATGATCAGAAAGCCAACAAAAACCAAACTAAGTGCAAATGTTCTGATTTTATTAATCTTACTGGAGTATTTCGCCATCCCTAGTCCCCCTTATCTCCAATATAGCACATTTTACCTTTCCGTTTGAATTAGTTATAGAGTTTTGTGAATAAATTGCTTATAATGATTCAATGATCTTTTTTCATGTATTGAAGGAATTTTGATTCTATGAGGAGAAATACATAGCATTAGAGAAGAACCTTACACCCGAGTATTGGAGGAATCACTATGGAAAATCTTCTCCGTCCTATTTATCAAGAGAGAGCAAGCCATCCAGACACATTAGCTGTGATTATAGTAGAAAGAAGACATAAAGTATCTTCTGAGACGGATAACTTTGATGCAGCACTTTTGGTCATCGTAAAAGAAGCGGAAGAGCCGTTATTTATCAAGCACTATGAATCCGATCACCAAACAGCTTCTTTAAATGTTGTCACAGATGATCAACTGAAGGAATGGATTACCCTCGGCACTAACCGCCGAATCATCGATTGGATTTTGAATGGAAAAGTCCTGTTTGATCGAAATGAATATATCTTCAACTTAATTGATGAACTAAGTACATTCCCGTTTTCAAACCGCAAGCTCAAAATCGGTTTAGAATATGGCAAGCTCATTCGCAGATATATAGAAGGAAAAGCATTTTTTGAGTCAAATCAATTCCTTGATGCATATAATTCCATTGTGCATGCCCTGCATCACCTAGCACGTATTGAAGTAATTGATAAAGGCTTCCACCCAGAAGTGACCGTTTGGAACCAAGTGCGTCATATGGAACCTGAAGTATACAAACTTTATTCAGAACTGATTGAAAGCCATGAAAGTCTGCATAAACGTTTGGAACTTTTATTTTTAGCAAATGATTTTTTGATCCATTCAAAAGCAGAAATTGGTGCCGCTCATTTGCGTCATGTCATGGAACAGAAGGATATATGGCTTTTTGGTGAGCTTCTTGCACACCCTGATCTAAAGTATTTCACGCCTGACCTTAGCGTCATGATTGATTTCTTTGTGGAAAAAGGAATTGTTCAAGTGGAGCCGATTGAGACAAAGGGTCAAAAAATCTATCATCGAGGATATTTTGTGAAAAAAGATATTGACGCATGAATATTATGATGGTATATTATTAAACGTCGCTAATGAGCAACTGAGTTGCTTTGAAAGAAAAGCTGACAAAAAGAAATTCTAAAAAACGCTTGACGCACACGGTGCTCAAATGTTATATTAAGAAAGTCGCCTCTGAGCGATAACGAAGATGATCTTTGAAAACTAAACAAGAC
>NZ_ASJD01000019.1 GCF_000691165.1 Bacillus safensis FO-36b
AAAAAAAAAGAAAAGAGGATAACAAAAGTTATCCTCCGCTTTAATATTTATGTTCATGCTTTTCTAATCACTCAGCTTCATTGTTTGTTGTAGCGCTTGCGTTTTCAACACTATGTGCTTCACCATGACCTGGCCCGAAAAGATTTAATATTACAACTCCTACAAGTATCAAAACAATCCCAGTAACACTGGCAACGTTAATTTTTTCTTTCCAAATCAAAATCGAGATTATTGTAGTAAGAATAATACCTATACCAGACCAAAGTGCATAGGCGGTATTCAAAGGTATGGTCTTCATTGCAAGTGATAAGAAGAGCAGGGAGCCTATAAAAGAAATAATTGTACCAATAGTAGGGTAAAGTTTTGAGAAGCCTTCTGCAGCCTTGAGCATAGAAGAACCAATAAGTTCACCAATAATTGCGAGCAATAAATATAAATATGCCATTATTACTCTCTCCTCCTGTATAAAAAATCAACGACTTAAAAAACTGTATTAAACCTTTATAGGTTTACTTCACTAAATCTTTATTAAGTACAACTTTACAAGAAACCAAAAATGTTTTTAAGTCTTTATTTTTCAAAAAAATTGTGCGCAAAATGACTGGTGATCCTTAGTCCAGTAGATAAAATCTAATCTAGATAATCTAATAAGATATAAACTAAACTGCACTATGGTACAGTAAACATAAAAACAAATAATGAAAAGTGAAAGAAGGTGAACCAATGCCCACTAACAATAAGCCCAATAGATTAATCGCTGAGAAGTCTCCTTATTTACTTCAACACGCTCACAACCCAGTTCACTGGTACCCGTGGGGGCAAGAAGCATTCGATAAAGCCAAACGTGAAGATAAACCAGTGCTTGTCAGCATCGGTTATGCCACTTGCCACTGGTGCCACGTCATGGCACACGAAAGCTTCGAAGATCAACAAGTCGCTGACATCTTAAATGAGCATTTCATTTCAATCAAAGTCGATCGTGAGGAGCGTCCAGATATCGACTCGATGTATATGTCGGTTTGTCAGATGATGACGGGGCAAGGCGGCTGGCCGTTGAACGTGTTTGTCACGCCGGATCAAAAGCCTTTTTATGCTGGGACATATTTCCCGAAAAGAAGTGCTTACGGGCGGCCTGGCTTCATCGAGGCACTGACACAATTGCTGGATGCGTACCATAATGACCGAGATCATATTGAATCATTGGCAGAGAAGGCGACAAATAACCTGCGGATCAAAGCAGCAGGGCAGACAGAAAACACGCTGTCACAAGAGGCAATTCACAAAGCCTATTACCAGCTCATGAGCAGCTTTGATACACTGTATGGCGGATTCGGCTCCGCACCGAAATTTCCTGCACCTCATATGCTCTCATTTCTGATGCGCTATTACGAATGGTCAGGACAGGAGAATGCGCTGTATGCAGTCACGAAAACGTTAGATGGGATGGCAAATGGCGGTATATATGACCATATTGGTTCGGGTTTTTCTCGTTATTCAACAGACGAGAAATGGCTTGTGCCGCATTTTGAAAAAATGCTGTATGATAATGCCTTGCTGATGGAAGCTTACACAGAAGCGTATCAGCTCACCTCAAAACCTGAGTATGAAAAACTTGTCCAACGCCTGATCCAATTCATTAAACAAGATATGATGAATTCTAGCGGCTCCTTTTATTCAGCGATAGATGCAGATTCTGAAGGGAAAGAAGGACAATATTACGTCTGGGCAAAAGATGAGATCATCACCCATTTAGGGGAGGAGCTTGGCGCTTTATTTTGCGACGTCTATCACATCACAGAAGAGGGGAACTTTGAAAGGGAGAACATCCCTCATACCATTTCTACCTCTTTTGAGGACATCAAAGCCTCTTTTTCGATCGACGATAAAACCCTTCAATCCAAGCTGCAAGAAGCCCGGCATATTTTACAATCAGTCAGACAGCAGCGACCCGCGCCGCTTGTCGATGACAAGGTGCTTACATCTTGGAATGCGCTGATGATCGCAGCTCTCGCCAAAGCAGGAAGGGTCTTTGATGCAGAGGAAGCGATCCATATGGCGAAGCAGGCGATGTCTTTTCTAGAAACACATCTTGTTCAACATGAGCGGCTCATGGTCCGCTACAGAGAAGGTGACGTGAAGCATCTCGGCTTTATCGAGGATTATGCGCATATGCTAAAAGCGTATATGTCTTTATACGAAGCGACCTTTGAGTTAGCGTGGCTGGAAAAGGCGGCAGCCATTGCCGAGAACATGTTTGAGCTGTTTTGGGATAAGGAAAAAGGGGGCTTTTTCTTCTCGGGATCAGATGCGGAAGCGCTCCTCGTTCGAGAAAAAGAAGTGTACGACGGCGCCATGCCTTCTGGTAACAGCACCGCACTCCATCAGCTTTTGAAACTCAGCACAATGACAGGACGTCAAGACTGGCTGAAAACCTTAGAAGAGATGTTCAAAGCCTTTTATGTGGATGTCTCTGCCTACCCAAGCGGACACACAGCATTTCTGCAAGGGCTCCTAAGTCAATATGCGGCGAAAAGAGAAATCATCATTCTCGGAAAAAACGGCGACCCTCAAAAAGAACGGCTTTTACAGGCGCTTCAAAAACGCTTCGTTCCATTTGATATCATATTGACTGCCGAAACAGGGAAAGAATTAGCGAAGCTCGCGCCCTTTACAAAAGATTACAAAACAATCGATGGCAAAACCACCGTGTATATTTGTGAAAACTACAGCTGCCGCCAGCCGATCACCAATATCGACGAGGCGATGAAACAGTTATGCCACGATTGAGTTTGTCATGAGATGACTATGAGAAGACAAAATGAGGACAAACAGATAAAAAACATGTCAATCCGCTAACAAATTGTCTGTACGGTTTTATTTTTCCTAAAAAACGGTTAGAATGCGCACTAGACGTTCTCATACCGAAGGGAGAGAAAATGATGAAAAAGGTATCATACACACTCATCGCTTGTTTGTTATCTGTTGGACTTGCAGCCTGCTCGTCAAACGATGCCAAACAAGATAAGCAAAAAGACGCAGCCAAAAACAAGGAAACAACACAGGCTGATCAAAAAGAGCAGCAAAAGCAAATGGAAGAAATGCAAAAGAAATTAGACGCACAAAAAATCGATGATCAAAAGGTCGTTGCGACCGTCAACAAAGACAAAATCACAGGCAGTGAATACAATAGCGCCTTATCTACCATTCAAGGCCAGCTTCAGCAATCCGGGCAAGACCCAACTTCTAAAGAAGGCGAGAAAGCAGTCAAGAAACAAACCATTGATGCGCTCGTAGGACAAGAGCTCATCCTGCAAGATGCTGAGAAGAAGGGCTTCAAAGCCTCTGACAAAGAGGTAGATAAGCAGCTAAAGGAAGAAAAGAAACAGTTCAAAGACAACGCTCAATTTGAAGAAGCACTTAAAAAGAGCGGACTCACATTGGATCAGCTGAAGAGTGACATTGCCGACAGCATCAAATACAGCCAATATGTCGATAAAGAAATCAAATCAGCCTCCGTCTCTGAGAAAGACGTCAAAGCGTACTATGATCAATACGCAGACCAAATGAAAAAACAAAAGCAAAAAGCACCAGAATACAAAGAGGTTAAATCACAAATTAAAAAACAGCTAGAATCTCAAGAAAAGCAAAAAGAAATCCAAAAAGAAATTGAAAAACTAAAGAAATCTGCGAAAATTAATGTTTCTCTATAACCGCTAAGAAAAAATCCGCCATTGTGCGGATTTTTTTGTTACTTCATGAACTATTTTTCCAAATTTATGACAAAAGCCTCATCATAAACGTCTCTTCCATCCGATATGATGGGAGTACAAAAGAAAGCGCTAACAATTCTTTTGTCTCTGAAAAGGTACAGGATCAAAAGCAATTCTCGTACTTTTGCTTCAGTCAATCGGACATCTACAAAAGGAGGATCATTATGTTCAAATGGTTTAAACCTGCTCCGCATATCGACAGGCTTGATGATGCCAAAACAGACGAGACGTATAAGCGGCTGCGGCTGCAAGTCTTTCTAGGCATCTTTATCGGGTATGCGGGCTACTATTTGCTGCGCAAAAATTTCGCTTTTGCCATTCCATATCTACAGGAAGAGGGGTTCACAAAAAGTGAATTAGGCTTTGTACTCGCAGCCGTATCCATTGCTTATGGCTTTAGTAAATTCATCATGGGGATGATCTCAGACCGCTGTAACCCCAGATACTTTTTAGCCGCCGGACTCTTTTTATCAGCTCTTATCAATATCCTATTTGTCTCATTTCCATGGGTCACATCCAGTGTATGGATCATGTTTTTATTCATGTTCTTAAACGGCTGGTTTCAAGGCATGGGGTGGCCGCCATGCGGACGTACGATGGCGCACTGGTTTTCGGTTAGTGAACGTGGTACGAAAATGTCCATTTGGAACGTCGCTCACAATATCGGCGGAGGGATTCTTGCACCGCTTATCACATTAGGGATTGTACTGTTTGCGACGTGGAAAAGCATCTTTTTCTTCCCTGCCATCATTGCCATTATCGTCTCCTTCGTGATCATTCTTCTTGTACGGGATACCCCGCAATCCACTGGTCTTCCGCCAATCGAGGAATATCGAAATGACTATCCGGCACAAAACTATGAGGATCAAGAAAAAGAATTAACAGTGAAAGAAATTTTATTTAAATATGTACTCAACAATAAATTCCTATGGTATATCGCCATTGCCAACGTGTTTGTATACTTCGTCCGTTACGGTGTTGTTGACTGGGCGCCGACCTACTTAACAGAAGCAAAGGGCTTTTCACCAGAGCATTCACGCTGGTCTTATTTTCTTTATGAATATGCAGGCATTCCCGGTACATTATTGTGCGGCTGGATTAGTGACCGCTTCTTCAGAAGCCGCCGCGCACCAGCTGGAGTCATCTTTATGGCCGGGGTGTTAATTGCCGTTCTCGTTTACTGGCTAAATCCTGCAGGCAATCCAATGGTCGATAACATTGCCCTTATCAGCATCGGTTTTTTGATTTACGGACCTGTCATGCTTATTGGACTTCAAGCCATTGATCTCGCTCCGAAAAAAGCGGCTGGCACTGCTGCCGGACTGACAGGCTTCTTCGGCTACATTGGCGGCTCTGCCTTTGCCAATGCCATGATGGGTGTCGTCGTGGATCACTATGACTGGACAGGAGGCTTCATTTTACTGGTTGGTTCTTGTGTGCTTGCGATTGTTTTCCTCGCCATGACATGGAATACAGGAAAGCGCGTAGAGCAAGCTTAATGAAAATCACATAAAAGATTCATATCTGCCCAACATGCTCTTTACATCTATTTCTTATGATAGAGGCAGTTACCGTAAAAGGAGGATAAAATATGAAGAAAAGTAGATTACTTGCTTTCGTGTTGCTCTCTTTTGCTTTACTGTCTTTTGCGTGGGTGCCGGCCACCGTATCGGCACATGAAAACCTTTTATCTCCAGATCGCATCTTAACCGTTGCACACCGCGGAGCATCAGGGTATGCACCAGAGCATACCCTGGCTTCCTACAAGCTCGCCAAAAAAATGAATGCAGATTACCTCGAACTCGACCTTCAAATGACAAAGGATGGACATCTCATCGTGATGCATGATGAAACCGTTGACCGAACCACAAACGGAACAGGCTGGGTCAAAGACCTCACACTTGCCGAAATCAAACAGCTTGATGCTGGTACATGGTTTAACGAAGCAAATCCCGACAGACAAAATGCCAACTATATCGGACAGAGAGTCCTGACATTAGATGAGGTGCTGCGCTATTTCGGTAAACGAGAGAATTATTATATTGAAACAAAAAAACCAGACCTTTATCCGCAAATGGAAGAAAAACTATTGGCCGCCTTAAAGAAACATCATCTTCTTGGGAAACACACAAGAAAAGGGCAGGTTATCATACAATCCTTTAGTCAGGACAGCCTGATAAAGCTGCAGAAATTAGCTCCACGCCTGCCAAAAGTACAGCTATTAGACAGAAACCAAATGACATCCATCACAGACGATCAGCTCGACTTTATCAAAACGTACGCCGTGGGTGTTGGACCGAATTTCAGAGCATTAACACCTGAAAACGTCCAGCAGGTCAGAAGCCACGGACTCCTCCTTAATCCATATACAGTCAACAGCGAAGCAGACATGACCCGTCTACTGCAATACGGCGTCACCGGTCTTTTCACCAACTTTCCAGATGTCTTTAACCGTGTAAAAGCTTCACTCTAAATAAAAAAGCCTTGCGGTCCATCCCGCAAGGCTTTTGATTATTTCACCGCTTGATCAGTAGAAGCTGTTTCAAACGGCTTCCGTTTTCCAATCCCAAATACAAAAAAGCTAAGTGCCACTACAATCAAGAACACAATTCCCACAATGAGAGAAATTCGAGTATCCTGATTAATGAGCATAAACACAAGCACCATCAGTAAGAAACCGATTGTGAGATAATTCGAAAACGGTGCTAACGGCATCTTGAAGGGATGCTTTTCAAGCGCTGCCCCCTTTGCCTTTCTGAAGCCAATATGACTAATCAAAATGACAAACCAAGGCACCATCCCAGGAAGGACGCTCGCACTATACACATAGACGAAAATGTTTGGCGGAGAAACATAATTCAGGACCACTCCTATCGCTAAACCAATCAGCACAGCGAATGTCCCAAAATACGGTACACCGTTCTTCGAAATTTTCGTAAAGAAAGCAGGCGCCTGACCATTCACACCTAATGTATAAAGCATACGGCCCGCACTGAAAATACCACTATTACAGCCGGACATCGCTGCTGTAATGACAACAAAGTTAATAATACCAGCAGCTGCTGTAATCCCGATCTTCGCAAACGTCGCCACAAATGGACTGCCAAGGGTATTCAGCTGATCCCAAGGATACACAGTCACAATGACAAAGATCGCACCGATATAGAAAATCAAAATACGCCAGATGATACTTTTGATGGCATTTGTCAGCGTCTTTTGCGGATTTTGCGCCTCACCCGCTGTAATCCCAATCAGCTCGACACCTTGATAAGCAGCAATAACTAGAGACAATGCAAACAGGAATCCGCTAAACCCACCTGTAAAGAACCCGCCATGCGCCCAAAGGTTAGACAGCCCAATAGGAGTTCCGCCATTTCCAAAACCGAAGAAAATAATGCCTAAACCTGCAACAATCATCAAGATAATCGTCACAATTTTGATCATCGCAAACCAAAATTCAAATTCACCAAATGACTTAACCGAAATCAAGTTGGCCGCTCCTAAAATGATCATCGCAATTAACCCTGGAATCCACGCAGGCAGCTCTGGGAACCAATATTTCATATAAGCCCCAACCGCAATAATTTCAGACATTCCGACAATGACCCACTGGAACCAGTTACTCCAAGCCGTCATATACCCTGCAAGCGGATGAATATATTGATGCCCGAATGTAGCAAACGACCCTGTACTCGGCTCAAGATATAACATTTCTCCCATCGCACGCATAATAAAAAAGATAAAAATACCACACACTGCGTACGCTAGAAGAACCGATGGACCTGTCCACTGAATGGCCTTCGCTGACCCCATAAATAAGCCAACACCGATTGTGCCGCCAAGAGCGATCATTTGAATATGGCGGGCACTTAACCCTCTCTTTAATTCCTTTTGAGCCACTTTTCTTCCCCCTCATCAACAAACAACATAAAAAATAAAAATCAGAATTTTCATTCTGATTGAGAAACATCAATCTTTCGATGTATATTATCATAATAAATCTACCCTTAAAAAACAATTGTTTTTTTGAGGAAAACACTATTAACAAAATATTCTGACATAAAATTAAGTTCAAATTGTTTTATATTGATATAATCAATAACCAGAAAAATCTTCAAAAAAAGACCGCTCACACGGTCTTCTAAGCTCAAACTGTAAATTTATAGGAACATCAGCAATTGCTTTCCTAAAACACTTTCCTCTGATAAATCACAGTAGAAAGTCCCCAAGACAGCAAGTAGAAGATCATAATCAGCACAGCTGACCCCGTATATAAAACAGGGATCGATAAATTCATAATAAAATCAGTGATCCCACTAAATTGCTCTGCTAAATAGAGAACAACAGGCGGTCCCATAGCAGATAATACGATAAAGCCAATGATCACTGCCGTTGTGATATAACCAGGCTTTAAGATATAAAACAATGGAAACGTACACGCCGCGAACAATAAAAACAACCCGCTGCCAATCGCAATATCTGACAGCGAAAACAGCTTCCCAAACACAAATAATGCAGCGCTTGTCAGCACGATCGCAATACTCATATAGAAAATGGCGCCAAGATAACGTGATGCGATAATTTCTTTACGTGTATAGGGCAAGGAGTTTAATAGAATATTCGTTTCTGCCTTTTCATCATACGCATATGTGTTAAATGGAATGAAGACACTAGCGACTAGAAACGTCAATACTGGATGGACATCCATGAAAATAAAAAATAAGATAAACGGAATAAAAATAAGTAACTGCTTCTTTTGCAAAATCACATCACGCTTAATTAAATGAAACATGCGCAACCCCGCCTTTCAAATAAAACATGATATCCTCAAGCGACGCCGGTTCAATCACAACAGCATCCCCAAAAATAAGTTTCACCTCATCAATCCGATCTGATAATGCTTCAAAACCTGCTGATGTACGCTGAATATGGATAAACGCCTTTTCTGTGTCTCGATCCAATAACTCCAGGCTCCCTTTCACAAGCGTATAACTTTCTGCCACTTCATGAATCGACTGTTGAAAGACCAATCTTCCGTTTTGTATAAACGCAATATAATCCGCGATCCGATCTAAATCAGTCGTCACATGCGTCGAGAAAAAGATCGTCTTATTTCCATCAATCATCAATTCTTGTAACGTGCTGAGCAGCTCTCTTCTAAAAACCGGATCTAAACCAGCAGTTGGTTCATCCATGATAATCAGCTCTGCATGATGTGACAGCGCAATCGCAAGTGAAGCCTTCATCTGCATCCCTTTTGAAAATGTTTTAATCGCTTTATTCAGCGGCAGACCAAACTGTTCAATATATTGATCAAAAAGCTGGTCATCCCAACGTTTATAGGCAGGAGCCACAATCCGTTTGATGTCCTTTAAATTCAATCCTGGAAAAAAAACATTGGCATCGTAAACAAATCCGATTCGTTCCTTAATCTCTTTTTCATGAGTATGATAATCCAATCCAAAGACCTTTATGTCACCTGAATCGGGTTTTAACAAATTCATGATCATTTTAATGGTGGTCGACTTACCCGCTCCATTCTCTCCAATAAACCCTGTAACAAAGCCTTTCTTAACCCGTAAATCAAGATCCTGAACGGAAAAGTCCTTGAATCGTTTCGATACTCCTTTGAATTCAATCACATGCTCCACTCATCTCACTCCTCATATAAGAACTTTAATAACTGCTGCAATTCATCAAAAGATAAGCCTAATTCTTTCCCGTTTGTAACAACCGCTCCAAGCTGTTCCTCGATCACCTTCAATTTCTTCTCTCTCATCACTTCTAAGTTTTGTTCCGCAACAAAAGATCCCTTGCCTACAATCGAATAAATAAATCCCGCTTTCTCTAACTCTTCATACGCTCGCTTTGTTGTAATCACGCTAATTTGTAGATCCTTCGCCAGTTTTCGAATAGACGGCAGCGCTGCACCTTCCGCAAGCTCACCCGTTAAAATCATCGATTTGATTTGATTCGTAATTTGCTCATAGATGGGCTCCTTAGAATGGTTTGAAATCGTAATTTGCATATAAAAACCTCTTTTTTCACATAGTTAGAAAAAAATATTGTATATACACTATATATACATTATATACACACTAAAAGAATATTCAACCATTTTAAAAAATGTTCTCCTCATTTTTTTAAAATAAAAAACCGTACAGCCCAAAAGCCATACGGTTCTTTAACAAAATGCTTTATTTCCAATATACCCATTTTCCCATAAGCCACTCCACAGGACCTCTTCTCCATTTTTTCAAATAGAGATAGCTGATGAACAGCTGTGCTGTGTACAGTCCGACAGCAAGCAGCAGCCCAAACATTGACCCCAATTGTCCAAATAAACCAAGTCCATAAGAATAGAAAATCGTTGTACAAATAATCGACTGCGCTAAATAGTTTGATAGAGACAAACGGCCAAGTCCTGCAAGCAGACGTTTGAAACCTTGAGCTGCCTTCGAATAGTAGAAAACAATAAAAGCTTGAATATACCCAATCGTCAGAACATAAGCACCGAATGTAATCACGAATTCACTCCAAGGAGCATCAACGAACGTCGCACATTTTAGCGCAAGCCCGATCACAATCATCCACACCCAGCCTTTTCGATAGGCCATTCCTCGATCTTCTTCCGTCAGATGTCCTCGTTTCCCAACCGCCATACCAAGCAGTGCAAACGGGCCAACCATGATCGTACCAAAAAGAAAACCTAATATCGGCATAAGCGCAATAGTCACGATCGCCAGAATAACGGTCACAATCATCATATCGTCTTCAACCGTAATTCGGCTGAGCAAAATATCTCCATAAGCACCTTTCGCATACACATCAGTTAATAATTCATCAGTCCCATAAACAAGTTTCATCATGTATGGCGAAACGACTAATGACAATGCACCTAACACACCCGACCAAATTAGTATTGTTTTGATCCGGCTGCTCAAAAACATCATTAAGAAAAACATACAAGCTCCATAATAAAGAAGAATGTCACCATTCCAAATAAAGATGTAATGCAGCATCCCAAGCACAATCAGACCAAACCCTCGGCGAACGACAATGGCATTCGTATTTAGTCCCTTAGCCTTCGTCGATTCAATCAACTTGATAAAAGAATACCCAAACAAAAAGGAAAAAATCGGATAAAAAGACCCTTGGAACAAAATTTCCGTTAGATATACACCAAATTCCTGTCCCCAAAAACTCGAATCAAACATCTTCTCAAAATCATAATCATATTGGAAATTAAGCATATTCACAATCAAAATACCTAATAAACTAAAACCACGTAAACTATCAATAAACTCAACCCTAGATCCCTTCAACACGACAGCTCCTTCAGACAATATAAAGATAAAGCATATTTATCCTACCACACTTTTAAAAAATTGGTTCATATCCCCATGTGAAAAAGTGTGTTTTAAGGTAAATTTAATAAAAAAACCTAGAATCTATATTCTAGGTATCACACTAAATACTTATGACTTATGACTTATGACTTATGACTTTCTTCTTCCCGCAGCACACGCCTCAAATAAAACAAAATTCCCAAACCGAATAAAATCAACGCCATTTCCAATTCTGCAGAAATCGGCAGCCATTTCAGCATCATTAAAATCAGCAAAACCGCTCCAACACCTGCGAAAAAAATGACGTTTCTTTTTAATTCTTGGTTTGATTGAAACAACACTCTCTCCTCCACTGTTTATCCAATTGAATGTTTTTCTAACTTTTTCAAAATTCTTTCCCAGCCGGTATCTCCCATTTTTCGATCTATTAACTGCCCTTGTTGATCTATGAGACAAAAGCTAGGTAATCCTTGAATCTTATACTTTGCAACAATCTCATAATCTTGATCCAATACAATAGGAGCGTTCATATTCTTTTCCTCTGCATACTCTGAAACAACATCTGCCGATTTTTCCTCTTCTGTATATGGAACATGGACACAGGTTAAATGAATACCCAGCTCATTCACACGTTGTAGGATATGATTGGTTAATTCTTCACAATGAGGACAATTGACTGACCAAAAATAAAGAAGCTGATGCTGTCCCTTAGGTACACTCCTTTGATCTGAAGGGTAAATCCAAGGAAGATTCTCAGGCCAGTTGAGTTTCTGTGTTTCCACTATTCTTCCCCCTTATCTTTTAGCTGAAAGGCGATGATTTTTCCTAATGCTTCCTCTGCTGCAAAAGGAGTGACGCTGCCTGTTGGATTTTCTTGTTCTTGTTTTAAGCACTCGTACATGTTTTTTTCAATTTTTGATGGATCAATCCAAGAGATACACCATGATGCCCAGAAACAAGTAGGCCCCTCATAACGTTTAGCCAGTGCCAGAAGGAATGGCAAGCTAGGCTGCCCAATCCTCATGAGTGACATGGCAGCGGCCATTCTTGTATCTTCTTCGTCACTTTCTAATAGCCGAGCTAGCGGTTCTGCTGCGTCCCCCGCATCTGCTCCAAATTCACCAAGTACAGCTGCTGCAATGTTCCGCAGAGAGCCTTTTTCTTTTAAAGCCTCAACAAGGACGGGCACTGCATCTTTTCCATATTTTCTTAAATCTCCTATTGCTTGAACGATCGTTACTTCATTTGTATTGGCCAATTGTTGAACTGATTGAGACAGCTTATTTTCTGGTTTCATTTACAATCAACTCCTCCTTTTAATGAACCGCACGGTATCGATAACAAAGCACATAAAATCCAGCCCCAGCCGCTAGGGATACAATTGTAGTCAACAAGCCATCAGTGATGAGATGAATACTAATCATGACCATAGCACTGATCACAGACGCAAATAGCAATGATCGATAATAGGCGGCCAAAGCAAAACTCCTTTCTCGTCTCAGAGGCTGCATAAAGGCAAAGAGCCATATGGCCAAAAACCATATATAAGCTCCTCCACCAAATAAGGTCCAATACAATACATCCTGAATTTCAGCCAAATAAAGAGAAATCAAGTAGAACGCATACAGCCAAAAGGTTTGAAACACTTCTAACAGAATGATTTTTTGATATAAAGCACCTGGAAAAAGGTAGAGCACTCCTGTTTGTGCGTGTCTTACAATCCCTGCATAATATGAACTAAAAAGAACGGATGCCGCGATGACGATCAAGAATAGATTCAGCCAATCTGAAAAATAAGTAAAGACGACATAGTAAGTACCAATTAACAGCATGGTAAATAGCACATGGAAGGTGATATATTTTTTTATCAGCAATAATTCAATCCAAAGAAAAGCCCAAATGCCCGTTAATGCCGGAAGTCCCCACCATGTCTTGCCCTTTTTTTGAACCATTGGACTTGATTGAATATGTTTTCCCTCAAATTCCTCCCAAAATACTGCCTCCTTGACTAAAGACCCCTTCATCTCTAAACGATGACTAGCCCTGTACATCATCATGAAAGATAGGAACATCACTCCAATAAAGATGAAGACAGAAAGAATGGAGAACTCTTCGATCATACGTCCAGCTTGAAACATCAAAGAATCAGCAATGTTCATCAATGAGGGCTGTTTCATCATCAACTGATTCAAAGCGAGCAGTGCAAAGCTGAAAAACATCAATAAAAAACTGATTAAGAGCAAACGCTTGTATACTCTAATGGTTCTAGCACAAGACACCGCAATTATCCAAGTTTCGACCAAACATAACAGCCCTGTCAGGATGAGTGATTTGCCAAGCAGAAACGGGTACTGCTGCGTCATAAAAAACAGAAGAAGATCCGCAGCCAAAGCAGAGATAATGAGAAGAGCCCCTCGCCAGAAAATATGATACATCCACACACTGATAACAACCGTCCATAAAGAAGTGCCATTTCCATATAACCAAATGATATCGTTCATCTGACTAGGCAGCCGATTCGTAAACAAACCAAACCCCGTATAGAGAACAAACAAACAGACAATGATCCACCCAGCTGCAACCGCATTCCAATCACCCATACTTGAAACTGCGCTTAGCTGAAAACCAATTGCCGCAATGAAAAGAAGTAAGATCAGAAAAGGCATTTTCTTTTCTTGATTTTTACTGATAAAGCGCCTTTGAGATTTCATCCATAATAGGGAGAGTGTGTTATTCACTTGACCACTCCCCCAGAAGTTGAATGACTTCTGCCCTCCACTCACTCTGTTCTTCCTTTAATTGAGGAACATCCATGTTCTTCATGATGGCACCATCTCGAATCAATACCACCCTGCTGGCCGTATCGAGAACGAACTCCAGACTATGAGTCGACACAAAGACCGAGCCACCTTGACTGCTTTTTTGTCTCAGCCAATCCGACAGCCACTGTTTTGACGGTATATCTAACCCAACAGTCGGTTCATCTAATATAAAAAGGGAGGCATCTTGAACAATGGCCCCTGCTAAGACAACACGCTGCTTTTGGCCTCTTGACAGCCTTCCGCACAGTTCATTCATCTTTTTTTCCATATTTACTTCTTTCAACGCTCCATATACCTTTTCCTTGATCTGTTTTAAGCCTTTATGATATCCACGTGCACGGAATTGAACATGTTCAGCAACCGTTAGGTCTGGATACAAATAGGGGTGATCAGGAATAAGCGCGACTTGTTTTTGAACATGGGAATGACCAGGCGGGAAACCCTCTATGAGAATTTCCCCTCCATCTGGCTTATATAGACCCGTTAAACATCGAATCGTTGTCGTCTTCCCGGCACCATTAGGCCCAAGCAGTGCCACAACCTCACCTGCTTCGATGGAAAACGACAAATCCTCTATCCCATCACCATTGCTATATCGTTTGCTTACATTCTGAACCTCCATGAATGGCATCAAATCTCTCCCTTTGATTAGAGTGATGTATGCTTATCTATGGTGTGTTATAAAATCAAAAAACGAATGTCATTAGACCCACTAATCTCTAAACCTAATATTACCATATAGAGAATAACAAGGTAATAGGAATGAGGTAATCTATTCTATATACAACGGAAAAAGAAAATAGATTATGTACAAAATAAAAAAAGATTGGGTTGCAGTATCCCAATCTTTTATCTATTAACCCAAAACGATCTCCTGACACGCCCAAGCATCCACCTCTACCTTTAAAGCAGGAGAAGCCAATGCCACCACATAAATCATTGTCATACAAGGCAGATGATCGCCTAAAAACTGCCCCATAATTTGTTTCCTGCTCTCAGCATCGAATTCTCCCACGAGATAAAATACTAGTTTCGTTATATCTTCCACAGCCATATCTGCCGCTTCTACATTTCGTCTCACATTCTCTAACGCTAGTTCGAGCTGCTCCAACGGGCTCTCGGGAATTGTTCCATCCACCTCCATCCCCACTTGACCTGATAAGGTTAGCCACCGCTGTGGTCCTGTTGTCTCTATTTGATGGGTATATGGTGCGACTGGCGGATGAATGGTCTCAGGATTACGTAGTATTCTCATGAATAAAAACTCCTTTTCTGAAAATACAGTCAATTTTTATCATCATATCAAATTTTCTACCTTCTTCAGATTTTTATGCTCATAGTAAACCTGAAGAAGCAATCGCAACAGCCTGCTATAATTCTTGTTTTCTAAAAAGAAACCATCCGATAAGAAAAAAGAAAACAATTAATACCGATACACCTAGAAAACTTGTAAGTGCCTGATCCGAATAAGTCCCCTTATGAATCATCTCTTCGGCTGCACTTGTCACGCCTTTAGGTGCAAACTTCCCTAATGTCTCTTCATAAAATGAAGGTACGGTAAACAGAATAAGGTTGATCAAAAGCGACACACCGCCAGCTGTGACAGAACGTTGAAAGAACGCCGAAGCACAAATGGTCGATACCACAATCAGCAATAAATTTGGATAATAAAGAAGTGTTCCTTTTAACACATTGACCCAATCCACATGCCCAAATTGAATGTCCACATAATAAACAGAGGCAAGCACCGCCACCACCAAACTAAACAAAGTCAAACAGGCATAGGCGCATATTTTCGAGACATAGTAACTCGTTCGACTGATCGGTTTCACCATAATCATCGCGGTTACTCCAGAGGCACGCTCTCCAGCGATCGTCCCCATCACGATCATAATCAGGATAAACACACCTAGCGAATCAAATTTACTCAATGCACTCGCCAAAGCCTCTCCTGCACTAGGCTCTGGTATATAAAATGTAGATCCTTCAGGTAAATTAGCTGATTTCGATAGAAGATCTGGCAGCATTTTGAGCGTAATAGGCTGTGTGATCATTAAAATCGTAAAAATGATTGGCACAAACAACATTTTATAACTAGTGAATAACTCCCTAAATTCCTTTTTCAACATCATCATGCATTCACAACCTTCATGAAAATATCTTCAAGCGTCAGCTTAGATAGTCGATAATGGAGGAGAACACCGCCAGATTCAGTGATGAGACGAGGCAGCTCCTTCAATGCTATTTGTTGATCGTTCACTCGCACCTGATAAGCATCTCCTGTCTCAAAGCATTCCTCCACCCAATCCCTCTCTTTTAACAAAGCCAATAATTTCGTATCCTGTTGTTCTAATTGAAATTCAATCACTGGCTGGATATAGTCTTCTTTGATCTGTTTCATGGAAGAAGACATCTCAATTTTGCCACTGTTGATCATAATAATATGATCTGCCACACGTTCAATGTCATCTAAAATATGGGTCGACATAAAGATTAACATCTCTTGTTTCAGATGCTCAATTAATGTCAGTACGTCTTTTCTCCCCATGGGATCAAGTGCAGACACAGGTTCATCCAAGATGAGAACCTTCGGGCTGTTGATAAGCGCCTGCGCAATGGCAAGCCTCTGCTTCATGCCTCCGCTATAGCTGCCAATGGCACGATCCTTCGCCTCATACACCCGGCAAAGCTTCAACAGCTCCTCTGTTTTGGAACGAATGATTTTTTTCTCTAAGTGAAATAACCCGCCAACCCAATGCATCCACTCCTGCCCCGTCATATCCTGATAAAATGCAGGATGCTGCGGACAATACCCAATCACATGACTGATTTGGTCCATCTCCTTTGCGACATCCAAACCAGCCACCTTCACGACCCCAGAAGTAGGACGAGCAAGCCCCGTCAAAATCCGGATCGTCGTTGTCTTCCCCGCTCCATTGGCTCCTAAAAAACCAACACATCCAACCTCCCCCACAGAAAAAGAAACCTCTTTTAACACTTCATGCCGTCCATACGATTTCGTCAGCCCGTGACACTCCAACATATTCAAGCGAATCCCCCCTACTAAGATTGTTTACGACCAAAAATGAAATACGCAATAGGACCGGCACTCGCCACAAACACAATCACCAAAGCCCAAACCCACTTCACCTCTCCTCTGATCCTCGATGGATCTCTTTTCAGCAAATCAAACAAACCAATCACCATCAAAATCGCTTGCAGCAAAATAAGAGGTAATATCATCTTCATATCCATCCACGCCACTCCCTTTTCAAACGCCAACTTGTTTTGATATCACTTCTTTTGACGACATGAAGAGGGAATTCGTTCAAATGGATTTTATTTTTATCAATCGATTGGGCTATAAAATAAAAAAGCCCAGTGAAGGTTATTCACTGGGCTTGCTTGTGATGGTCATGAAGAATCCCGCAAAATCTTTTCCATCTTCTTCCCTTTCGCTAACTCATCAATCAGCTTATCTAGATAACGAATGTTCTGCATAGTTTCATCTTCAATGTCCTCTACTCGAACACCACAAATGACTCCTTTAATTAAGCTGCGGGAAGGATGAAGCTCAGGAGCCTCAGCAAAAAAGGCTTCAACTACTATCTGTTTGTTCAACTGTTCCTGTAACTCTTCTGGGCTGTACCCCGTCAACCAACAAATAATCGTATCAACTTCAGCTTTCGTTCGTCCTTTTCTCTCTGCCTTTGCGATGTAGAGAGGATAGACCTTTGCAAAACTCATTGTGTAAATTTTATGTTTGGTCATGAGTTCTTCTCTCTTCCTTTTATATTAGCTATTAGCTTGTAATGCTTGCGCAAGCTTTGTTTTGGCAATGTACTTACACATGATAACCAGGCTATTAATACAACTTAAAAACGATGAGATACACCTTTACTATTTCCCTTTTTATTCTCTTCATCTTTTTTGAAAGCCCTATATTTAAGAAATTGAACGATACAAAATCCAAGGAATACACCAATTGGTCCTCCGCTTGAGACAGGACCGCCAATTAAACAATAAGAAATGATAAACAATGCGATATAACCAATTAAGAAAAAAACAATTCCCCATTTTTCTTTTTTTAAGTATCGATTAAAAATAACATCTCCCCCTTGATAACGGATGTATCTTTTATAAAGAAATCGGCCTTCTAATATTGTACCCTGAAACAAAGAACATCGTACGATCAAATCTATAATTCCTTAGTTCTTTTGACACAAAAATACCCCTTTAGAAAACCATATCTAAAGGGGTATCAAAAATTCAATTTTATTTAATCCCTACTCCACCGTCACACTCTTCGCAAGGTTACGTGGTTTATCCACATCACACCCGCGGTGAAGGGCTGCGTAGTAAGCAATCAGCTGTAATGGAACAACAGATGCAAGTGGTGCAAGTGCTGGGTGTACAGCTGGAAGGACGAAACGGTCGCCTTCGTCTTCTAGGCCTTTTAGTGAGATGACACATGGGTTTGCTCCGCGTGCAACGACTTCTTTGACGTTACCGCGAATGCTGAGGTTCACGTGCTCTTGTGTTGCAAGGGCAATGATCGGTGTGCCTTCTTCAATTAAAGCAATTGTGCCGTGTTTGAGTTCTCCGCCAGCAAAGCCTTCTGCTTGGATGTAAGAGATCTCTTTTAGCTTCAGTGAACCTTCAAGGCACACATAGTAGTCAAGTCCTCTTCCGATAAAGAATGCGTTACGTGTCACTGTGAAGAAATCACGAGCGATTTGTTCCATTTCATCCTTTTGATCCACAAGGGCTTCCATTGCGTTTGCTACAATACCAAGCTCTTTCACAAGATCAAAGTCAAGAGATTGACCGTTTAATTCAGCTGCAACAGATGCAAGGATTGCAAGTACAGCGATTTGTGCTGTGTAGGCTTTTGTTGAAGCCACTGCAATTTCTGGTCCTGCATGAAGAAGCAATGTGAAGTCCGCTTCACGAGAAAGCGTAGATCCTGGTACGTTTGTGATCGTTAATGCTTTATGACCAAGTTCTTTGACTTGAACAAGTACAGCACGGCTGTCGGCAGTCTCTCCAGATTGAGAAAGGAAGATGAACAACGGCTTTTTCGATAGAAGCGGCATGTTGTAAGAGAATTCACTTGCTACATGGACTTCTACAGGTACTTTTGCCCAGTCTTCAATGTATTGTTTACCGACAAGTCCAGCATGGTAGCTCGTTCCGCAAGCCACAATGTAAATGCGGTCTGCTTCTGCTACTGCGCTTGCGATATCGCCAGCAACTGACAGCTTGCCGTTTTCGTCTTGATATTCTTGGATGATTTTACGCATAACAAGCGGCTGTTCATCCGTTTCTTTTAACATGTAGTGAGGATATGTGCCTTTCTCAATGTCGCTTGCATCAAGCTCAGCGATATAAGAAGGGCGTGTCATGATATCACCGTCAAGGTTTTTAATAATAACCTCGTCTTTTGTGACAATGACCATTTCTTTATCCATTAATTCCGCATATTCGTTTGTTACTTGAAGCATCGCCATTGCGTCAGAAGCCACAACGTTGAAATCTTCGCCGAAACCAACCAATAATGGGCTTTTGTTTTTCGCCACATAGATTGTTTCTTTGTTTTCGTTATCGAAAAGGGCAATCGCGTAAGAGCCTTTTAGTTGAAGAAGCGTTTGACGGAAAGCTTCCTCTGTATCAAGACCTCTGTTTACAAATTGTTCGATGACTTGAACAACAACCTCTGTATCTGTGTCGCTTTTTAGTGTGACGTCTTGTAAATATTCGCGTGTCAATTGTACATAGTTCTCGATGACACCGTTATGAACAAGCGTAAAACGGCCAGAAACACTTTGATGCGGATGCGCATTTAGATGGCTTGGTACACCGTGAGTTGCCCAGCGTGTATGTCCGATTCCTGCTGAAGATGCCACGTTTGCATCCACGACTTCACGAAGCTCAGCGATACGTCCTTTTTCTTTGAACACATGCACACCATCTTCGTTTGCCACAGCGATACCTGCTGAATCATACCCGCGGTACTCAAGCTTCTCTAAACCTTTTAGTAAGATTTCCTTCGCATCATTCTGACCAATATAACCTACGATTCCACACATAAATTTTCTTCCTCCCGATCATGTGAAAGGGACAAAGAAAGCCTACTAAAATAGAAGGGACATTTCTTCGTCCCTCTCTACATGTTTAATTTGGGAGATCATGTGTATTCCCTTTGTACAAAGAGTCACCTCTTTGCTTTAAAGAAACACTTACGGCTGTGATCTCTTTTTTTGATCAGCCGGGAGGCATCCGCCGAAAATTCGATAACCTCCATCCTCGTCAACTAAGCATCTTTCGTCCGATCGCTTAGTTCGGGCGCTATAATTATAAGAGAGTTTCTGAACATCTACCCTGCCTTTCCTGATAGAATAAAAATCCAGTAACACAAGGATGATTGTACTATAAGGTCTGACCTCCGTCAATCACAATGTGCGGGTGATCCCCTTCATTTGAGAAAGTGAGACCTCCATACACTATATGCGATGAGGCTTGTCTCGTTCTACCTTTGATGTGCTCTCCTATGTATGAAGACAGCGGCAAATTGCCCTCGCTTATAAGATTCGTACAAATCCATCCATTTATGTCGCTTATTCGAAAAAAAAGCAAACCGCTGTTAGCGATTTGCTTTCATCTATTACTCAATACCCATTTCTTCTTTCACAACAGCTGTAATTCGAGCCACATATTCATTACACAGCTCTTTTGTTTTCGCCTCTGCCATGACACGTACAAGCGGCTCTGTTCCAGATGGACGAACAAGAATGCGGCCGTCACCATTCATCTCTTTTTCGACCTCTTGGATCACCGCTTTTACTTTTTCATTTTCTTCTACTTTATATTTATCAGACACTTTCACATTCACTAATAGCTGTGGGAACTTTTCCATTTCCGCTGCAAGCTCTGATAATGTTTTCCCTGTCGCTTTGAGCGTATTCACAAGCATGATCGCAGAAAGCATGCCATCACCTGTCGTATTGTAATCAAGGAAAATCAAATGGCCTGACTGCTCACCGCCGACATTATAGCCATCCTTTTTCATCGCTTCGACCACATAGCGGTCACCAACAGCTGTTTGAATGCTCTTAATGCCTTGTTTCTCAAGCGCTTTATAGAAACCAAGGTTACTCATGACCGTTGACACGACGGTATCATCCTTTAACCGGCCTTCATCCTTCAAATAACGTGCACATATGTACATAATTTGATCGCCGTCTACGATATCACCTTTTTCATCGACTGCAATTAAACGGTCACCGTCACCATCAAACGCAAGACCAATATCTGCACCCTTCTCCTTCACAAAAGCAGAAAGTGCCTCTGGATGAGTGGAACCTACACCATCATTGATATTCAATCCGTTTGGAGATGTTCCCATTGTGGACACATCAGCATCTAAATCTGCAAATAAATGTGTCGCTAGAGAAGAGGTTGCACCGTGTGCACAGTCAAGCGCCACGTGAATACCTGTAAAATCCTCGTCCGCTGTCTGCTTTAAGAATTGCAGGTATTTCTGACCGCCTTCAAAGTAGTCGTTCACCGTTCCAAGATCGGCTCCAACTGGGCGTGGTAATTGATCGACTGGCTGATCCATCAGCTGCTCAATTTCGTTTTCCTGTTCATCTGACAGCTTAAAGCCGTCACCGCCGAAGAATTTGATGCCGTTGTCTTGAACTGGATTGTGTGAAGCAGAAATCATGACACCCGCTTCAGCATCCATTGCCTTCGTTAAATAAGACACACCAGGTGTTGAGATCACACCTAGACGCATCACTTCAGCTCCAATTGAAAGTAAGCCTGCAACAAGCGCTCCTTCTAACATATGACCAGATACACGTGTGTCTCGACCAACGAGTACCTTTGGACGTTCTTTATCCTTCGTGAGCACATAGCCGCCAAATCTCCCAACTTTAAATGCGAGCTCTGGCGTTAATTCGCTATTCGCTACACCCCTTACACCATCAGTTCCAAAGTACTTGCCCATGTTTCAATCGCTCCTTTTTTACCATTCAAGAGGACGCTTCGTCCTCTTTTTTATCTTCTTTGACCCGCTGTCTTTGACTCGATTCTTTCTTTGCTTTATCTTGCGTGGATTCTTCTTTACTCTTCTCACCCTGATCATCGTCATCAGTTGATGGATCTTGTTGATCTTTTTGATTCTTCCGATCATTCGTCGAAGCCGGCTGATCCTCTGTTTCAGTAGAAGTGAGTTTCACTTTGACCTTTGATCTCGATAATGTCCAAGTCACATTTTGAGGACCATTCACTTGAACTTTGACCTCATGGGTTCCTTCGTTCAAGTCCCCTGCATTGATATAGGCTTCAACATCTGAAGCCTTTAGTTTATCAATCGCACTCTTTGATCCCTTTGCTGTTAACGTGAGCCGTCCAGAAGAGGGGCTCACAAAATCAGAAGTGAGATCCTTGCTCAAACCCACGACAGAAATCGGTACATTATCGATCTTTTTTTCTTCAGCTGTTGCAACCTTCACTTTGATCTTAACAGTTTCGGGTGATACCTTTTTCACACCATCTGGCAGGGGAATATCGACATCAATCTCCTTATCATCTTTGATCTTGCTTAAGTCCAGCTTGACGCCATCAATAAAATCAAGTGCATCCAGCACCTTTTGAGAGCCGTACACTGTGACCTCACTCGGGCTTGTCTCAATGCTTGAGATGCTGATCCCTTCTGGCAAGCTGCCCGTCCGCTCAATTTTAAAAGGAACCTTTTTGCTTGGACTAGAGATTGGGACCGTAATATCCACCACGGACGGACTTACTTCAACTGGCAACTCATTCCCGCTGCTATCATACACAGTGAGCTTCGCTTCTTTTTCAATTTGCTGATCGACATCTTCTAAGTTTACAAAAGCTTTAATGACAGAAATTTTGTCGATGACGTCCTTTGATCCAGTAACTGTGACCTTTTTCGGATTCACAATGGGCTGTTCAGGTGAATAGCCGTCTTTGATTTTATTTTGATTATAAAACTCGGTTTCAACAGGAAATTCAGCTGTCGTTTTTTCTTGTATCGTCACAGTCGTCACAGATGGATTAATCGATAGTGTGAGTCCCTTCGATACATCTCTTGCCTTCAGCTCCACTTTATGTGTACCTGTCGATAAGTTCTGCATGTCTGCGTAAATTTCAAAATTCTTTGTTTGTCTTGCTGTTTTCACAGCACTAGTTGATCCTTTAATCGTGACATTGACTGTCTGCGGCACACCAGTGACGACATATTTCTCGTCATCATAATACGCTTTAACAGGAATGTCGGTTAAAGTTGCTTCATCTGTCGTCGATGTTGGGAAAAAGGATTCACCGATTTTTTTCGGCGTGGGCGCTTGCGCTGAATTGACTGCACCATACAGCAATAAAGCGAAGACCAATGCAAGAAGCTTAACGGCCCAGCGATTATTCAAAATCTTATCCATTTTTCTTGCCCCTCCAATACCATTTGGTCGAGGAAGCATCTTTGCTGTTCTTACTAAATTCAGCAATCAGCATTTCTTCAAGCGCTTCTTCTGTCAATTCTCGGTGGAGATCACCATTCCTTGCGACAGAAATACCGCCAGTTTCCTCAGAAACGATGACAGTTAAGCTGTCTGTCACTTCACTTATCCCAACTGCCGCCCTATGACGCGTCCCAAGCTCCTTAGAGATAAAAGGGCTTTCTGACAGCGGTAAATAGCAAGCTGCAGCTGCAATCTCATCCCGCTTCATAATGACAGCACCGTCATGAAGCGGTGTATTCGGAATGAAAATATTAATGAGCAGCTCTGAACTCACCTTTGCATTCAAAGGAATTCCTGTCTCTATGTAATCATTCATTCCGGTATCGCGCTCAATTGTCAGCAGCGCGCCGATTCTGCGTTTCGCCATATAGTTAATTGCTTTTGTAATTGCCTCGATCGTTTTCTGCTGCTGTTCCTCTACAGGTGTCCCGCTTCTTGAGAAGAAACGGCCGCGCCCAAGCTGCTCAAGCGCTCTCCTTAGCTCTGGCTGAAAAATAATAATGATCGCAAGGAATCCCCACGTAATCGCTTGATCCATCAGCCATTGAAGTGTGTTAAGACCGAGATACGCACTTCCCATCCTGACGAGAACAATGACCACAATTCCCTTTAAAAGCTGAACCGCTTTTGTTCCGCGGATGACCATCATTAATTTATATATCACATACCAAACAACGAGAATATCAACAGCATTACCGAGGTACTGCAAAAAAGGAATATCCCCTAAAGCCATTTCCTCGTCCTCCAGAATTTTCAGTTATTCTTCGTTTGATGCATTTTTTAATAAAAAAAGAGCCTATGTATCAATACATAGCGTGGCTATTATACCACATTTTGTTTCAGCAAGGAAAATAGTTGCCATATCTGGCTGACTTGCTAGTATGCTTGAATCTCAGCAATGTATAGAAAAAGAGCAGCCCCCCTTAGAGACTGCTCTTAAACCGCTTGAGTTACTTTTGCTCCTCTGGACCAATGACCCGCATCACGTTTTGTGCTGTTGATTTCATTTTGTACCAGATCCAATCAAACACTTCATTAATTTCATTAATTTGACCAGTGACTTGTCCGGCAGAAGCAGTCAGCTGTTCCCCATTGACGACGGTGACATTTCCATCAACCTTGCCTTCTACAATCAGCTTGCCATTTTTGACAGTGATGTCACCTTTTACGGTTTCCCCTTTAGGTACGGTCACTGTATCATTTTCAACGACGAGATTCGGCTGCTTTGACACACTGAAATTATGATCGGTATTCCAGCTTGTAAACAGACTGCCTCCCATCAAAATGAGAAAGAGGGCAGCGGCTACCATCAGCGGGTGAGCTTTGATCCATCTTTGAACCGACACACGCTTTTTCTCCTTTGGAAGACCTGCCATCACCTTTGCAGTGAAATCAGATGGTGCTTCTATATGAGATGTACTCTGCACTAGCGCGATGGATTTCTCAATTTGTTGAAAATGAGTACGGCATTCCTCACACGATTGCAGATGGCTTTTTAATTCTTTTTCGTCTTGGGGCTCAATGTCCCCGTCTAAATACTGATGCATAAGCTGGACGATTTTATCCTGACAGCTCATCAAAATCACCTCACTCAAAGGTCTCTCAACTGTTTCCGGAGAGCCTCTCTACCCCTGTGTATTCTCGTTTTCACCGTACCAACTGGTATATTGAGAATCTCACTAATTTCTTTTAACGAGAGTTCATCAATATACTTTAATACGATGACCGAACGATATTTGTCGGGTAACCTTAGAATTTTTTGCTGAATGGTACTCGATAATTCAAGAGATACCACCTCATCCTCTGGCAAAATGCCATCAGCAGCAATTTGAGAATACATATTTAATCCTTCTGTTCCTGCCACCTCTGCATCTAAATAATAATCCGGCTTTTTTTTGCGAATACGGTCGATGGTCAGGTTGGTTGCAATGCGGTACAGCCACGTGGAAAACTTACGATTCACATCAAAGCTTTCGATATTCACATAGGCTCGAATAAACGCCTCCTGCGCAATATCCTCCGCTTCGTGTGCATTCCCAAGCATACGGTAGCACAGCTGATAAATTTTGTCTTTATACAGGTCTACGATGTCTGCAAATGCGTTCTGGTCGCCTTTTTTCACTTGCTTAATTCTCTTTTTAATCATTGTGTCCATAGTATATTCAACCTCTGCCTTCACCGGTCTTTATGTATACGAACCTCTTTCCAAAAGGTTTCATTCTCCTCTAAAAAATAGTGTAACAAATTTTTGACAGTGTGTTACGCTTATCAACCGGTAAAAACCTTAACATATCCTTAAATTTTCCCAAAACAAAAAAGAACGGGAACAAGTCCCGCTCTACCTACAATAGCTTTTCACCCATTAATGAACCAATTAACGCAACTGCCGCTTCAGCGGTTTTGTTTTTCTCATCTAAAACCGGATTTACTTCAACAAATTCAGCAGACGTTAAAATACCCGCCTCCTCTAAAAGCTCCATTGCGAGATGACTCTCCCGGTAACTAATGCCGCCTGCTACCGGAGTACCTACACCAGGGCATTCCGCTGGATCTAATCCATCTAAATCAAGCGACAGATGGACACCATCGGTTCTCTCCTTTAGATACGCAATCGCTTCCTCCATCACCCTTGTCATCCCTAAACGATCAATTTCATGCATCGTATACACTTTAATGCCTTTCTCTCGAATCAATGCCCGCTCTCCTTCATCTAAAGATCGAGCACCAATTATAACGACATTTTCAGGCTTCAATTTAGGCGAATAACCGCCAATGTTCGTTAAATCTGCATGTCCAAAACCGAGACTGACAGCAAGCGGCATGCCATGAATATTTCCAGAAGGAGAGGTTTCCTCCGTATTCAAATCCCCGTGTGCATCATACCAAATGACACCTAAGTTTTCATAATGCTTGGCTACCCCAGCAAGTGTGCCTATCGCAATGCTGTGATCACCGCCTAAAATGAGCGGAAACGAACCAGATTGCACAATACTGTCAACCTTCTCAGCAAGCAGCTGATTTGCACCAGCATTCTCCGTCAAATTCTTCAGCTTTTCACTTGTATATAAACCTTTCTCATCATCTCTTTGTTCAACTGGAATATCTCCAAGATCCTCTACATCAAATGAGAGCGTTTCCAATTTTTCTTTTACGCCTGCACAACGAATCGCACTCGGGCCCATATCGACGCCCCTTCTCGTTTGACCCAAGTCCATTGGAACTCCAATAATCGTGACCTTCTTTTGCTCTCCCATATGTACATCCCCTTTCCGTTCATGCTTATATTTTACTTTCTTGATGCCTTCTGACTCAACTCGACAACATTTTGAATAGTTATACAGTCCCTCTGCCAACATAAAAAAAGACACCTTTTTCAAAAAGGTGTCTTAACTGGGCTAGCTGGATTCGAACCAACGCAT
>NZ_ASJD01000020.1 GCF_000691165.1 Bacillus safensis FO-36b
GTAACACGGGTTCGAATCCCGTACGGGTCATATTCGAAACAGCTTTCTATAGGAAAGCTGTTTTTTTGTGCCTTCGTAAAATTCTGATGAAAGACATCGACTTTCATGAAAGTATGCCTCTTTGACGAATAAAGCGTCGAACGTTTTATGGAAACGACAACTTCTTTTGACAAAATTTCTTTTTCACCTTCGCTATAATGACAAGCAACGAATATCAGGTGGGGGATGAGAAGATGGAAAAACTAGAAAGAAGAACTGATTTAACAGGAGCGGGGTTTGAAAGAATCAGTGCGGGATTAAAAAAGATGAAAAAGCTGTTTCTTCATCACACGCATTCTCTTTTTTTCTATAAAGGGTTTATTTATGTTGTTCTAGGCTTTTTATTAGGACGAGCCTTTATATTATCTGAAATTATGCCGTTTGCTCTGCCTTTCTTTGGTTCCATGCTGCTTATTAAAAGAGATAAGGCGATGCTTGCTTGTCTAGCTTTACTCGCAGGGGCGATGACGATATCACCTCAAAATGCATTGTTTGTGTTTGCGTCGCTGCTCATGTTTCTCCTTATGTCAAAGGTGGTTTCTTTCATCATCAAAGACCCAGTGAAAACATTACCGGTTGTCATTGTTCTCTCAATGCTGATCACCCGAGGAGCGTTTGTTTACCTAGAGCAAGGTGCTGTGCAAAGCTATGATTACGTCATGGCGGGTGTCGAAGCAGGACTTGCCTTCATTTTGACTCTGATTTTTCTTCAAAGCCTGCCGATTTTTACAGTCAGGAAAATTAAACACTCTTTAAAGGTCGAAGAAATTATTTGTTTTATGATTTTAATTGCCTCAGTTTTAACTGGCCTTGCTGGGATCACATTTCAAGGAATGCAGGCAGAGCATATTTTGTCACGTTATGTAGTGCTGACGTTTGCCTTTATTGGCGGAGCCAGTATCGGTTGTACGGTCGGTGTTGTGACAGGATTAATTCTCGGTCTCGCTAACATCGGAAACCTTTATCAGATGAGTCTTCTTGCCTTTTCAGGCTTATTAGGCGGATTGCTGAAAGAAGGGAAAAAAGCAGGGGCAGCCATCGGCTTAATTGTGGGTTCCTTACTCATTTCACTGTACGGGGAAGGATCAGCAGGTCTCATGACCACACTGTATGAATCACTTATAGCGGTTGCGCTCTTTTTGCTCACGCCGCAATCAGTCACCTCCAAGGTAGCGAAATACATTCCTGGTACGGTAGAGCATGTACAAGAGCAGCAGCAATATGCTCGCAAGGTACGAGACGTGACAGCAAAAAAGGTAGATCAATTCTCTCATGTATTTCATGCGCTGTCTGAGAGTTTTGCGACATTTTACGAATCTATTCCTGAAGAGAAGAAGCAGGAAGAGGATGTAGATCTTTTTTTAAGTACGATCACAGAACGATCCTGTCAAACGTGCTATAAGAAAAATAAATGCTGGGTGCAGAACTTTGATACAACCTATGAACTAATGAAACAAGTTATGCATGAATCTGATGAAAAAACGTATGAGCATAACCGAAAATTGAAAAAGAAATTTAGTCAGCACTGCTCAAAATCAAAACATGTCGAGGAATTGATCGAAGAGGAGATCGCTTACTATAAAGCCAATCAGACATTGAAGAAAAAAGTTCAAGACAGCAGACGTCTTGTGGCTGAACAGCTGATGGGGGTCTCGCAAGTAATGGAGGATTTTTCCCGGGAAATAAAACGAGAAAGAGAACAGCATTTTATTCAGGAAGAGCAGATGATAGAAGCGCTTCAGCACTTTGGCATTGAAATCCAGCAAGTAGAAATCTATAGCTTGGAGCAGGGAAATGTGGATATTGAAATGAGAATCCCATATTGCCAAGGGCATGGGGAATGTGAAAAAATCATTGCTCCAATGCTTTCAGATATTTTAGAAGAACAGATTTTAGTCAAAGCAGAGCAGTGTGCAGAGCACCCAACAGGCTATTGCCACGTTGTATTTGGCTCTGCTAAATCATATCGAGTGGCTACAGGCGTGGCACATGCAGCAAAAGGCGGAGGACTGGTATCTGGAGACAGCTACAGCATGATGGAGCTTGGTGCGGGCAAGTATGCTGCAGCTATTAGTGATGGAATGGGCAACGGAGCACGGGCTCATTTTGAAAGCAATGAAACGATTAAGCTGTTAGAAAAAATATTGGCGTCAGGTATCAATGAAAAAGTGGCGATTAAAACCATTAATAGTATTTTATCTTTAAGAACGACGGACGAGATCTATTCAACATTGGATTTATCGATCATTGATTTACAGGATGCGAGCTGTAAGTTCCTCAAAATTGGTTCAACACCCAGCTTTATTAAACGGGGTGATCAGGTGATGAAGGTACAAGCAAGCAACTTGCCAATCGGTATTATTGATGAATTCGAAGTCGAGGTTGTGAGTGAACAGATGAAGGCAGGAGATCTATTGATTATGATGAGTGACGGCATTTTTGAAGGGCCAAAGCATATTGAAAATCATGATCTGTGGGTGAAACGGAAAATGAAAAGCTTTAAAACAGAAGATCCCCAAGAAATTGCTGATTTATTAATGGAAGAGGTCATTCGAACAAGAGCAGGCCAAATTGATGACGATATGACAGTTGTTGTCATCAGGCTCGACCACAACACACCAAAATGGGCTTCCATTCCGACCGGTACATTCTATCTTGAGAAACAAGAGATTTCTTAAAATATCGTATAATATGAATTTCTTCTGGCGATGATGGGGATATAAGCATTCAGTTACAATCCCAGGAGGAATGAAGATGCGAAAAGGTCACGTCAACCAAATCTTATTGATTACAGATGGCTGCTCAAACCACGGGGAAGATCCGCTTGCGATTGCCTCATTGGCAAAGGAACAAGGGATTACAGTCAATGTCATTGGCATTATGGAAGAAAACAGACACGATCATGAAGCGATGAAGGAAGTAGAGGGGATTGCTCTCGCAGGCGGAGGCATCCATCAAGTCGTCTACGTCCAGCAGTTATCTCAAACAGTACAAATGGTCACAAAAAAAGCGATGACACAAACCTTGCAAGGTGTTGTGAATAAAGAATTGCAGCAAATTCTCGGCAAAGATGCTGAAATTGAAGAGCTTCCACCTGATAAGCGCGGGGAAGTAATGGAGGTTGTAGATGAGTTAGGAGAGACGGTTCACCTTCAAGTACTCGTGCTTGTTGATACAAGTGCAAGTATGAAACCGAAGCTGCCGACCGTAAAAGAAGCACTCATCGACCTTTCCATCAGTTTAAATTCAAGAATTGGAGAAAATCAGTTTGGGATGTGTGTATTTCCCGGGAAAAACTCAGATGCTGAAATTGTGTTGAATTGGACGCCTCGATTCGATTCATTATCATCTATTTTCCCAAAACTGACCACTGGAGGAATCACCCCAACGGGACCAGCGCTTCGGGAAGCACTTCAGCATTTCAAATCAGTTCGTTCACGCAAAGGGTTGCTTGAAGCAAAGGAAGAGCATGATGATGAATTCGGCTTCTAACATCCCGTTAGGCACGGTGATTCAAGGGAAATGGCACCACCATCATTACCGTATTGTAAAAGAGCTTGGAAAAGGGGCGAACGGTGTTGTCTATCTGGCCGAATCGCCACATGGGCAAGCGGCCCTTAAAGTGAGTGATGACAGTATGCTCATTGCATCTGAAGTCAATGTTTTAAAATCCTTTTCAAAGGCTCCTGTGAAAACCATGGGGCCTTCTTTTTATGATATGGATGATGCGATTTATCCTGGTATGCCTCAAAAACGCTCTTTTTATGTGATGGAATATGTCAGAGGCCCATTACTGCTTGAATTTGTGAAACAAAAGGGTGATGAGTGGATTGTGGTTTTAATGATTCAGCTTTTATCTAGCTTGGCTCATTTACATCAGGAAGGCTGGATTTTTGGTGATTTAAAGCCGGATAATCTCATTGTTTCTGGGCCCCCGGCCACGATCCGGTGCATTGATGTGGGAGGAACGACGAAAGCGGGCAGGGCAATTAAGGAGTATACCGAGTTTTTTGATCGAGGCTATTGGGGATTCGGTACACGAAAAGCTGAACCAACTTATGATTTATTTGCTCTGACGATGGTGATGGTGAACTGTGCGTATAAGAAAGAATTCAAAAAAGGAGCAGAACCAGAAAAGCAGCTTTATCGAGCTATTGAAGGACATCCTTTATTAAAGCGATATGAAAGGGTGTTAAAGGCTGCTCTACAAGGTAAATATCAATCAGCAGCAGACATGAAAAGTGCGATGCTGAAAGAAGGACAGCTGATTGCATCAAGGAAATCGCGCCAGAAGAAGCAGCAGCAAAAAAACGCGCCAAAACCTGCTGTTAATCAAAATCAACAAGTGACCTCACGATCGCGGGCTGCAGCAGCAAAAAGAACGTCAGTGCGTAAAAAATCAGGCGGACTTTTTGAAACCATTCTTATCGTGTGCAGTGTACTCGCTCTTTACTGTGCATATGTGGTTTTGTTCCTGTTGTAGAGCCGGAAAAAAGCAGGCTTCTTCTTTGCTTGGAGCTACTGAAAGTGATAGGATATGTATATCTTTAAATTACCTGCTCTTTTGTGAGGAGGAAGTTGTGAGTAGAATTGAATCTTTTTTGAAAAAACATGATGTTTACCTTGAAAATACGACAGTCATTGTCGGGGTTTCCGGCGGACCGGATTCCATGCTCTTACTGCATGAACTTAACAAGCGTCGCAAAGGTTCCTATCAGCTGATTGCAGCCCATGTAGATCACATGTTCAGAGGAGAAGAGTCCTTCGCTGATTTGGCATTTGTTGAGGCTTACTGTAAGGAGCACGAGATCCCTTTTGAATCGTCCCGCATACAGGTCACCCAATATGCAAAAGAAAACCGCTTAAACAAACAGGCAGCTGCAAGGGAGTGCAGATATACTTTCTTTCGTCAATTGATGGAGCAATACAACGCTCAATTTATAGCGCTTGCACATCATGGAGACGACCAAGTAGAAACAATGATGATGAGACTTGTGAGAGGGACTGTTGGTATTGGACTCGCGGGTATCCAAGCAAAACGTCCTTTTCAAGGCGGATGGCTGATTCGTCCGCTCATTGGATACTCTAAAGACGACGTGCTAAAAGCTTGTGAAAAAGAACATGTCCCCTATGTCATTGATCAAAGCAATTATACGGATGACTACTTGAGAAACCGGGTAAGAAGACATATTCTTCCCGTGTTAAAAGAAGAGGCACCTCATGTACATGAAAGCTTTCAGTTTGTAAGTGACATGCTGACTGAGGATGAGCAATACTTGCAGGCTTTAACAAAGGAACAAATGAACCAAGTGATAACGAGTCAATCGCCTAAGCAAATTGAGATCAAAACGAAGCCTTTGCTTGACCTGCCTTTGCCTTTACAAAGAAGAGGCATTCAACTAATATTAAACTATCTTTATGAAAACACTCAATCAGCGTTTTCAAACCAGCATATTCTAGGGACTTTAGACTGGTTATCTCATACAGATCAACCGTCTGGATCATTAGATTTGCCAAAAGGTTTACAAGCTGTCAAGTCTTATGATCACTGTATGTTTACCTTTGAACGATCGCATGTATTAGACCAGTCTTATGCTCTTCACTTAAAGGTTGAGCTCGGAGAAGAGCTTTTTCTCCCAAATGGACAGTCTATCGTCGTATCAAATCATGTTCCGAAGGATGCACGGAACGGAAACCATTTTTTCTTGCTTCAAAAAGATCATGTTCGTCTCCCTTTGATCATTCGCTCACGAAAAAATGGTGATCGAATCAAACTTAAAGGGATGAATGGATCAAAAAAGGTGAAGGATATATTTATTGATAAAAAAGTGCCTCTTGCAGAAAGAGACAGCTGGCCGATCGTCACTGACTCGGATCATCAAATCATCTGGATCCCAGGTCTGAAAAAATCCGTTTTTGAAGAAATTGATATGACAAACAGCGATCTCATTGTATTACAATATAGACAGCACGAAAATTTGTAGGGGGCAAGCAAAAGCATGAAACAAGATATTGAAAAGATTTTGATCTCAGAAGAAGAGATCCAGCAAAAAGTGAAGGAACTGGGTGCAACATTAACCAGCGATTATGATGGTAAATTTCCCCTGGCTATTGGTGTTTTGAAAGGGGCTCTTCCATTCATGGCAGACCTGATCAAACACATTGATACATATTTAGAACTTGATTTTATGGATGTATCTAGCTACGGAAAGTCTACCGTATCTTCTGGAGAAGTAAAGATCATTAAGGATCTAGATACTTCTGTTGAAGGAAGAGATATTTTGATTATGGAAGATATCATCGACAGTGGGTTAACTTTGAGCTATCTGGTAGAGCTTTTCCGATACCGTAAAGCAAATTCCATTAAAATTGTGACATTGCTTGATAAACCAAGCGGCCGCAAAGCAGACATCAAAGCAGATTATGTTGGATTTGAAGTGCCAGATGCATTTGTTGTCGGCTATGGATTGGATTTCGCTGAACGTTACCGAAACCTCCCGTATATTGGAGTGTTAAAACCATCTGTTTACGAAGGCTGATCAGCATACGTATACATGAGGTTATTGGTTGTGTTGGAATGATTTTCTATGATACTATTGAACATAGTTGTGCTTACTGTGGGAGGAGGTAAGGAATGAATCGGGTTTTTCGTAATACGATTTTTTATATACTTATTTTATTACTTGTGATAGGGGTCGTCAGTTGGTTAGGATCCCCAAATCAAAAGCCTGAGAACATGTCTTACAGCAAATTTTCGCAAAATCTAAGTGCGGGAAAAGTGGAGAGTATCTCCATTCAGCCTGTAAGAGGGGTTTATGAAATTCGTGGTCAATTAGATGGCGCGAAGAAAGATCAATACTTCATTACCCATGTTCCAGATGGTCAAGGTGTTGACCAAATTTACAGTGCACTGAAGAATACAGATGTAAAAGTAGAACCAGCACCTGAAACAAATGGATGGCTGCAAGTTCTGACAACCATCATTCCGTTTATCATCATCTTTATCCTGTTCTTCTTCTTATTGAACCAAGCTCAGGGCGGCGGAAGCCGAGTCATGAACTTTGGTAAGAGTAAGGCGAAGCTTTACACAGAAGAGAAGAAACGTGTGAAATTTAAAGATGTTGCCGGTGCAGATGAAGAGAAGCAAGAGCTTGTAGAAGTGGTTGAATTCCTGAAGGATCCACGTAAATTTGCGGAGCTTGGCGCAAGAATCCCTAAAGGGGTTTTACTAGTAGGACCTCCAGGTACAGGTAAAACATTGCTTGCGAGAGCATCTGCAGGAGAAGCAGGCGTTCCTTTCTTCAGCATCAGTGGTTCTGACTTCGTCGAGATGTTCGTCGGTGTCGGTGCATCACGTGTACGTGATTTATTCGAAAATGCGAAAAAGAATGCACCTTGCTTAATCTTTATTGATGAGATTGATGCAGTGGGTCGTCAGCGTGGAGCCGGTCTTGGCGGCGGTCATGACGAGCGTGAACAAACGCTTAACCAGCTTCTTGTTGAAATGGATGGTTTTAGTGCCAACGAAGGTATTATTATCATTGCTGCGACGAACCGTGCAGATATTCTAGACCCTGCATTGCTGCGTCCGGGACGTTTTGACCGTCAAATTACGGTTGACCGCCCAGATGTTATTGGCCGTGAAGAAGTACTGAAAGTTCATGCGAAAAACAAACCGCTTGACGAGTCAGTCAACTTAAAAGCCATTGCAAGCAGAACACCAGGGTTCTCTGGAGCAGATCTTGAGAACTTACTAAACGAAGCAGCACTTGTTGCTGCCCGTCAAAACAAAAAGAAAATCGATATGCGTGATATCGATGAAGCGACTGACCGTGTCATCGCTGGGCCGGCGAAGAAAAGCCGCGTCATTTCGAAGAAAGAACGTAATATCGTGGCTTACCATGAAGCAGGTCATACCGTCATTGGTCTTATCCTAGACGAAGCGGATATGGTGCATAAAGTAACGATCGTTCCTAGAGGTCAGGCAGGCGGATATGCGGTCATGCTTCCAAGGGAAGACCGTTATTTCCAAACGAAACCAGAGCTTCTTGATAAAATTGTCGGCTTGCTCGGCGGTCGTGTTGCAGAGGAAATTACGTTTGGCGAAGTAAGTACAGGCGCTCACAACGACTTCCAGCGTGCAACAGGCATTGCAAGAAGAATGGTTACAGAGTTCGGTATGTCTGATAAACTTGGTCCGCTTCAATTCGGTCAATCACAAGGAGGTCAAGTATTCCTTGGCCGTGATTTCAACAATGAGCCGAATTACAGTGAAGCGATCGCTTACGAAATTGACCAAGAAGTTCAGCGTTTCATTAAGGAGAGCTACGAACGTGCGAAGCAAATTCTCACTGAGAATAAAGATAAGCTAGAAATCATCGCACAAGCCCTTCTAGAAGTTGAAACATTAGATGCTGAGCAAATTAAATCTCTTTACGAAACTGGAAAGCTTCCAGAGCGTGTATACGCAGATGACGAAGAGAAAAACGATGATGTGAAAGTAAACATCAAGAAAAAAGAAGATGAGGAGATCTAATCTCCTTCTGTGAAAGCTGCCGGGATCACCGGCAGCTTTTTTTATTTCGATTCATGAATGGATCGGTTTTGAATTGTTTACAAATGGAACTCAATTCGTGTATGGTATGATAGAAAGTCGAAAATTGCTCTTTTTGAGAAACTATTCAAAGTGGTGATGAAGTTGTTACTCGTGATAGATGTAGGAAACACAAATACCGTTTTAGGTGTTTATCATAATGGCGATCTAAACTACCATTGGCGAATTGAAACAAGCCGTCATAAAACAGAAGATGAATTTGGTATGTCCATCAGGGCTTTATTCGATTATGTGGGGCTGATGTTTGACCAAATAGAAGGGATCATCATCTCGTCTGTTGTCCCGCCTATGATGTTCGCACTTGAAAGAATGTGCGAAAAGTATTTTCACATAACACCCCAAATTGTAGGGCCTGGAATGAAGACTGGATTAAACATTATGTGTGACAATCCAAAGGAAGTCGGGGCAGATCGAATTGTCAATGCAGTAGCAGCCATTCACCTATATGGGGCGCCTCTTATTGTGGTAGACTTTGGAACAGCAACAACCTACTGTTATATCAATGAACAAAAACAATACATGGGTGGAGCGATTGCACCGGGTATTACCATCTCAACTGAGGCTTTATATACAAGAGCGGCGAAGCTGCCGAGAATTGAAATTGTCCGTCCAGATCACATTGTTGGAAAAAACACCATCAGTGCGATGCAATCCGGCATCCTTTATGGATATGTTGGCCAAGTCGAGGGAATAGTGAAACGGATGAAGCAGCAGGCCAAACAAACACCGAAAGTCATTGCAACAGGCGGTTTGTCTACATTGATTGGAAATGAATCAGACTGTATTGATATTGTCGATCCGTTCCTCACATTAAAAGGACTGCAGCTCATTTATGAACGTAATCGTGTCGGTGTATTATAGGAGGTTTAAATCAAATGGATTACTTAGTTAAAGCGTTAGCATATGACGGAAAAGTCCGTGCATATGCTGCAAACACAACAGATACAATCAACGAAGCACAAAGAAGACATCATACGTGGCCGACTGCATCAGCAGCCATCGGCAGAACGATGACAGCAACAGTCATGATGGGTGCTATGCTGAAAGGTGAGAATAAGCTAACTGTCAAAATAGAAGGCGGTGGACCAATCGGCGCCATTATTGCTGATGGAAATGCAAAAGGCCAGGTACGAGGATATGTCTCAAACCCACAAGTTCACTTTGACTTAAATGAACATGGCAAGCTGGATGTGAGACGTGCAGTCGGAACATCTGGAACGTTAAGTGTTGTCAAAGATATCGGGCTGAAGGACCACTTTACAGGACAAACGGAAATCGTCTCAGGTGAAATTGGAGATGACTTCACTTATTATCTTGTTTCTTCTGAGCAAGTGCCTTCCTCTGTAGGCGTAGGTGTCCTTGTCAATCCAGATAATTCGATCCTCGCAGCAGGCGGTTTCATCATTCAATTGCTGCCTGGTACAGAAGATGCTGTCATTGAAAGACTAGAAAAGCGCCTGTCAACCATTGAACCAATCTCTAAACTCATTGAAAAAGGGATGACACCAGAAGAAATATTAGAAGAAGTACTCGGTGAAAAGCCTCAAATTTTAGAAACTGTACCCGTCGAATTTTCTTGTAACTGCTCAAAAGAACGGTTTGCAAATGGCATTATCAGCCTAGGAAAAGCCGAAATTGATGATATGATTGAACAAGACGGACAAGCAGAAGCTCAATGCCATTTTTGTAACGAAACGTATGTATTTACAAAAGAAGAGCTAGAAGAGCTACGTGAAGAATTAACCCGCTAAGCTCTAAGCAGCGGGTTTTCTTTTTAGAATGGAAAGGAGCCGAAAGATGAGACTAAAAGCAAGAGTGGTATGGACATTTATCCTCGTGTTGCTCATGATTAATGCCGTTGTCATTGCATATGTATTAACAAAGTCACAAATGTCACAGGCCTCTTCTAACGGGAAGAGCGGTGAAGAAATTGCGTCGATTGGAAAAGAGAAGGTGACGCGTCAAGAATGGCTAAAGAAAATGGAAGACCGCTACGGAAAGGCGACACTTGAGCAAATGATCAATCAAAAGGTGGTCAATCAGCTTGCCAAGCAAAACAAGCTGGAGGTGTCTTCAAAAGAGATCAATCGTGAATTGCTCATGCTCAAAGCGGTGTCTAATAATTTCTATGAAGATGGACATACAAGTGAGAAGGAATGGAAAGAACAGATTCGTTATCAAATTTTATTGGAGCAGCTTTTAACAAGAGATGCCGTCGTTTCTGAAAAAGAAGCGAAATCGTTTTATGAAAAAAACAAGGACTTATATCAATATGATGATTCATACCGCATTCGCCATATCGTCGTGAAGACAAAGAGCGAGGCTGAAAATGTATTGAAAGATTTAAAAGGTGGATCTAGCTTCGAAGCCGTAGCAGCTGAACGTTCAATCGACCGTTACACCTCACCATACGGCGGAGATCTTGGATTTGTGACAGAAGAACAGGAAAGTATTCCGGCCCTATACATACAAGAAGCTCAAAAGCTTCAGCCAGATGAATGGACGAAAGAGCCGATTCAGACCAAAAACGGGTATGCCATTATTCAGTTAAAAGAAAAATTAAATGGCCGCTCTTTCTCCTATGACGAAGTCAAAGACCAGATTAAAAGGCAGATCGCCATGGAAGATCTAGGTGAAAAGGCGAATGTCAAAACCCTGTGGAAAGAAGCAAAAGTCACATGGTTTTACGATGGAGAGCAGGACTAAAAGCATTGACAAAATTTTTTGAAATTGATAATTTAATATTAATACAATAAAATTACTCGGAGATAGAGGTGTTAGTGATGGCTCGTATTGCAAATTCAGTTTTTGAACTAATAGGAAATACACCAGTCGTTAAATTAAACCGTTTAGTAGATGAAGACAGTGCGGATGTCTACTTGAAACTTGAATATATGAACCCGGGCAGCAGTGTCAAAGATCGTATTGCTTTAGCGATGATCGAAGATGCTGAAGCAAAAGGAACATTAAAAGCCGGCGATACGCTTATTGAACCAACAAGCGGAAACACAGGAATCGGCCTTGCAATGGTAGCGGCTGCTAAAGGAATTAACGCGATTTTGGTTATGCCGGACACAATGAGTCAGGAGCGCCGCAACCTTTTACGCGCTTATGGTGCGGAGCTTGTCTTAACACCAGGTGCAGAAGGAATGAAAGGTGCCATCAAAAAAGCGGAAGAATTGGCAGAGGAGCATGGTTACTTCATGCCTCAGCAATTTAGCAACGAAGCCAATGCGGAGATTCACCGTCGTACAACTGGGAAAGAAATCCTTGAACAATTTGACGGCGAGCTTGATGCATTTATTGCAGGTGTTGGTACGGGCGGTACGATTACAGGTGCTGGTGAAGTCCTAAAAGAAGCCATCCCATCCATCCAGCTTTATGCAGTAGAGCCGACAGATTCCCCTGTATTGTCAGGCGGGAAGCCGGGTCCGCATAAAATTCAAGGAATTGGAGCAGGTTTTGTTCCTTCAATCTTGAACACAGAAATATATGACGGCATCATCCAAGTGAAAAACGAAGATGCATTTGAGCTTGCAAGAAAAGCAGCGAAAGAAGAAGGAATTCTTGGCGGTATTTCTTCAGGAGCAGCTATTTACGCAGCGCTTCAAACAGCGAAGAAGCTTGGTAAAGGGAAAAAGGTTCTCGCCATCATCCCAAGTAATGGAGAGCGTTACCTCAGTACACCTCTTTATCAATTCGATTAAACCAATCACCCCAGCATTTGCTGGGGTTTTTTCATGAATTCTGAAGATGGAAAGCAAATACTGTTTTCTAAATAAATTGGATTGCATTACAATAAGATTAATGAAAATGAAAAAGGATGATAACATGACACAACGCAGGCCGATGGGCATCAAAATTCCTTTTACGAAAGATGCATTCTTGAAAAGATACGAACAATTAACTGCTCGTGAAACACATCATGTGCTTCTTGAAAGTGCACGCGGCGGTTCATATAGCATCGCTGGTATTCACCCGATCGCTAAAGCGAAGGGGAAAGATGGGATGACGACCATCCATTATCAAGATGAGGTGCTGTTCAAAGAAGGTGATCCATTCAGAGCGTTTACGGATTGGTTTCAAACCCTTCAAACCGAAACGAACGACGAATACCCCGACTTTCAAGGCGGAGCGATTGGGTTTTTAAGCTTCGATTATGCTAGATACATCGAGCATTTTAAGATGCTGGCAATTGACGACCTTAAAACACCAGACCTTTATTTCCTCGTATTTAACGATGTTGCAGTCTTTGATCATGAAGAAAACGCGCTGTGGCTGATTACGCACATAGAGGAAGCGGAATCAGGGAGTGAAGCGAACCAAAGGCTTGAAGAATGGAAGCAAAAATGGACAAGCTCTTCAGAAGAATCAGCACAATCACCTGTCAATGAATCTTCCACAGAATTTGTACCAGCAGCACCTTTCACTGAAGAAACCTTTGGGGAAGCAGTAGAGAAAATTAAGCAATATATCGCAAACGGTGATGTGTTCCAAGTGAACTTATCCATCAGACAAGATGAACAGCTTCACACTCACCCGTATAATTTATACAAAACGTTACGTCAAGTAAATCCATCTCCTTATATGTCTTACCTGCATACGCCTGACTTCCAGATTGTTTGTGGATCTCCAGAGCTGCTTATTAAGAAAAAAGGAACTCAGCTAGAAACAAGACCAATTGCCGGAACAAGATCACGAGGCAAAGACGACGCTGAGGATCAAGCGCTGGCAAAAGAGCTCATTGAAAATGAAAAAGAACGCGCAGAGCATGTGATGCTCGTTGATCTTGAGCGGAATGATCTTGGACGCGTATCCACTTATGGATCCGTAAAAGTGAACGAATTTATGGCGATTGAGAAATATTCGCACGTGATGCATATTGTATCCAATGTACAAGGAGAGCTGCGTGATGAATGTGACGCGGTAGATGTCATGAGAGCTGTATTCCCAGGTGGAACGATTACAGGTGCTCCAAAAGTGAGGACGATGGAAATCATAGAAGAACTTGAGCCAACAAGACGTGGGCTTTATACTGGATCTATAGGCTGGTTTGGATTCAATCAAGATATGCACTTTAATATCGTCATTCGTACTGCGTATTGTACAGAAGGAAAAGCCTTTATGCAGTCAGGTGCGGGGATCGTCATAGATTCTGTCCCTAAACACGAATATAAAGAATCGATTAAAAAAGCCTATGCAGTGAAAAAAGCATTACAGCTGAGCAAAGAAGAGACTATTTTGAGTTAGAGGTGAGCAGAGTATGATTTTAATGATTGATAATTATGATTCATTTACGTACAACCTGGTCCAGTATTTAGGTGAGCTTGGAGAAGAATTGATCGTGAAACGGAATGATCAAGTAACCATTCAAGAAATTGAAGAGCTCAAGCCGGATTTTCTCATGATTTCTCCAGGACCATGCAGTCCTGATGAAGCGGGAATTAGTATGGAGGCGATCAAGCACTTTGCAGGAAGCATTCCAATCTTCGGTGTGTGTCTAGGTCACCAATCCATCGCGCAAGTCTTTGGCGGGGATGTCGTTCGAGCAGAGCGCCTAATGCACGGTAAAACGTCAGAGATTAAACATGATGGAAAAGGTGTTTTCACAGGACTTCAAAATCCGCTCGTCGCAACGAGATATCATTCATTAATTGTCAAAAACGAGACGCTGCCAGAGTGCTTTGACGCAACAGCCAGCACAAAGGAAGGCGAGCTCATGGCGATTCGTCATAAAGAACTGCCGATTGAAAGTGTGCAATTCCATCCTGAATCGATTATGACGTCCTTCGGAAAAGAAATGCTGAAAAATTTCATTGAAACCTATCGTAAAAAGGGGCATGAAGTAAACGCATGATCATTTATCTGAACGGTCAGTATATAGAGGAGAAAGACGCGACTCTTTCTCCTTTTGATCATGGTTTTCTATATGGCATCGGTGTATTCGAAACATTTACCAGCCTGGCAGGACAAGTCTTCCTGTTAGATTGGCATCTTGAAAGGCTCAATCAATCATTACGTGACCTTTGCATCGAATCCACAATAGAGAAACCATTTGTACTCGACATCATTCATACTTTACTAAATAAAAACCAAATAGCCGGCGGCCATGCGAGAATTCGCTTGAATGTTTCTGCGGGCAGAGGCAATGGGTTTTCTGCAGACCCTTATGAAGAGCCTGTCGTTTTTGTCATGATCTCTCCATTCCGTCCAGAATCTATTTTGGATGAGAAAAAGGGATTCGTTCTTCAAACAAGAAGGAACACACCGGAAGGGCCAAGGCGCCTCAAGTCTCATCACTATATGAACAACCTGCTCGCGAAAAGAGAAGTGGGGAACGACCCGGCGTTAGAAGGCATCTTTTTAACAAAAGAAGATGATGTGGCAGAAGGCATTACCTCGAATGTATTTTGGCGAAAAGATGATGTGGTCTATACACCGTCACTTGATACAGGCATTTTAAATGGGGTCACTCGTCGATACTGTATGGAAACGCTCCACGCGATGGGGGTCTCGCTAAAGGAAGGACGATACCCAGTCTCACATTTGCTCTCAGCTGATGAGGCATGGATGACCAATTCTGTTCAGGGAGTTGTACCTTTCGGGTGTATAGGAGACATCCACTTGCTCAAAAACAGCCGGACCATCTCAACAAAGTTAAGAATGCAATACACAAAAGAACGTCAAGACCATAAAGAGTAGGTGGACACAATGACACAACAATTGATAAAACAGCCTAAAATCATTCAGGCCAAGCATCACACCCTTAGTTATGAAGAAAAGACATTGGTCATGGGCATTTTAAATGTCACTCCTGACTCTTTTTCAGATGGAGGAAAGTTTAATCAAGTAGATAAAGCACTGGCTCATGCAGCGCAGCTGATAGAAGACGGGGCGCATATTATTGATATTGGCGGAGAATCGACTCGCCCGGGAGCGGCACTTGTCTCGGAAGAAGAGGAGCTTTCAAGGGTCATTCCTGTCATTGAGAAAATCACAAAAGATTTAGATATCCCTATCTCTATTGATACGTATAAAGCCCGTGTTGCAGATGAAGCGGTGAAAGCTGGAGCCTCCATCATTAATGATGTATGGGGAGCGAAGGCAGATCCCCAAATGGCACATGTGGCGGCGAAGCACAATGTCCCAATCATTTTAATGCACAATCGGCCAGAACGAAACTACACACATCTGATTTCAGATATGATCGCCGATTTGAAAGAAAGTGTCCAAATTGCCCAGCAAGCGGGTGTACGTGATGACATGATCATATTAGATCCAGGTGTAGGATTTGCGAAAAATAAAGAGGACAACCTGAAGGTCATGAATGAACTCGAACATTTTTGTCACCTTGGGTATCCACTGCTGCTGGCTACATCTCGAAAACGATTCATTGGTGCTGTCTTAGACCTGCCGCCTGAAGAACGTACTGAAGGAACAGGTGCGACGGTCTGCCTTGGGATTCAAAAGGGCAGTGCGATGGTCCGTGTACATGATGTCAAAGAAATAGCAAGAATGGCAAAAATGATGGATGCCATGCTGAATAAGGGAGGCGCTTATCATCGATAAAGTATATGTAAACGGAATGGAATTTTACGGGTACCACGGTGTATTTGCAGAAGAAAATAAACTGGGGCAGCGATTCCGCGTGGACTTAACAGCTTCACTTGATTTAAGTAAAGCCGGACAAACTGATGACCTCAATGAGACCATCAACTATGCAGAGCTTTACCAAATCTGCAAAAGCATTGTAGAAGGCGAGCCGGTCAATCTTGTTGAAACACTGACAGAAAGAATTGCAAACCAAGTGTTAAAGGACTTTCCGACAGTTCAGGAATGTACAGTGAAGGTGATCAAACCAGATCCCCCAATTCCAGGACATTATCAGTCCGTTGCAATTGAAATGACGAGATCGCGCACATGAACAATACAGCATACATCGCATTAGGCTCAAACATAGGTAAAAAAGAAACCTATTTAAAAGAAGCCGTCAAAAAACTGCATGAACATCCAGAGGTTCAAGTGGAATTAATCTCATCGATATATGAAACAGCACCTGTAGGCTATGAAAACCAAGATGACTTTTTAAACATGGCCGTGAAAATTACCACTTCACTTCGTCCGGAGGAACTACTGTCTCTTACTCAGAAAATCGAGCAGGAGTTAGGCAGAACAAGAGAAGTGAGATGGGGACCGCGAACGGCTGACCTTGACATTTTACTTTATAATCGTGAAAATATTGAAACAGAACAACTTGTAGTGCCGCATCCCAGAATGTACGAACGTTTATTCGTTCTTGTCCCGATGAGTGAGATTTGCCCAGAAATCGGCGAAGTACAAATAAATGCCGTAACAGACCAAGAAGGTGTAAGCATATGGAAAAAGACATGTGGGGTAGAAGAATTCGTGCATACCGAAAGCTAAAAGGGTATACTCAGGAAGGGTTCGCGAAAAGACTAGGCATCTCTGTCTCTGTCTTAGGAGAAATTGAGCGAGGCAATCGATTACCAACAAACCAATTGGTTGGTCAAATAGCAGATGCTTTAAATATAACGGTGGAAGAACTTTCGCCAATTCTTGAAGAAGAAAGGAGGGGGAAAAATGTTTAAAATCGGGGATATCGAGATTAAAAACAAAGTAGTGCTCGCACCAATGGCTGGTGTGTGCAACTCTGCCTTCAGACTGACGGTGAAAGAGTTTGGAGCGGGCTTAGTCTGCGCTGAAATGGTCAGTGACAAAGCGATCCTGATCAACAACGCGAGAACAATGGGTATGCTATACATTGATGAACGGGAAAAGCCTTTGAGCCTTCAGATATTTGGAGGGGAAAAAGACACACTCGTCGAAGCGGCAAAGTTCGTAGACCAGAATACCACAGCTGATATTATTGATATCAACATGGGCTGTCCTGTACCAAAGATTACGAAATGTGATGCAGGAGCGAAATGGCTCCTTGATCCAAACAAGATTTATGAAATGGTCTCTGCTGTCGTAGAAGCTGTAGACAAACCAGTTACAGTGAAAATGAGAATGGGCTGGGACGAAGACCATATCTTTGCTATCGACAATGCCCGTGCTGTTGAACGAGCTGGTGGACAAGCGGTTGCGCTTCACGGACGGACACGTGTGCAAATGTACGAAGGAACAGCGAATTGGGATATTATAAAAGAGGTTAAACAATCTGTATCAATTCCTGTCATCGGCAATGGCGATGTCAAAACCCCTCAAGATGCAAAACGTATGCTTGATGAAACAGGTGTGGACGCTGTTATGATCGGAAGAGCCGCACTTGGAAACCCGTGGATGATTTATCGAACGGTTCATTATTTAGAAACGGGTGAACTGAAAGAAGAGCCAAACGTGCGTGAGAAAATGTCAGTGTGCAAACTTCACTTAGACAGACTCATTGACCTGAAAGGCGAGCATGTCGCTGTTAGAGAAATGAGAAAGCATGCAGCATGGTACTTAAAAGGGGTCCGCGGCAACGCTGATGTAAGAAACCAAATCAATCAAAGTGAAACGAGAGCGGAGCTTGTACAAGTTCTTGATGACTTTACGATCGAAGCCGAGGCAAAAGAGCTTCAAAGTATAAAAGTAGGATAAGACTATCTTTCTTTTTGTAGCTCACTGCTAGTGCATGTACTGGCAGTTTTTCTGCTTTTCTCTGCAAAATACATTATTGGAGTGATATAAATGAGTAATGAAGGGCTTAATAACGAAGAATTAAATGACCAATTCCAGGTCAGACGTGACAAAATGAATAAAATGAGAGAAGAGGGTATCGATCCATTCGGTGAACGATATGACCGTTCTCATCAATCTGCGCAAATTATCGCTGAATATGACGAGTTTTCTAAAGAAGACTTAGAAGGAAAAGCGGCTCAAGTAACAATCGCTGGTCGTATGATGACAAAGCGCGGAAAAGGAAAAGCTGGCTTTGCGCATATTCAAGACCTAGAAGGACAAATTCAAATCTATGTTCGTAAAGATAGTGTAGGGGAAGAAGCTTATGAATTATTCAAAAGCTCAGACCTAGGCGATATCATTGGTGTAACAGGAACTGTTTTTAAAACTAATGTAGGAGAACTTTCTATTAAAGCGACTAGCTTTGAGGTTCTGACAAAAGCACTTCGCCCGCTTCCTGATAAATATCATGGATTAAAAGATGTTGAACAACGCTATCGTCAGCGCTACCTGGACCTCATTGTAAATCCAGAAAGTAAGCAGACGTTTATTATGCGAAGCAAAATCATTCAATCCATGAGAAGATACTTAGATTCTAAAGGATACTTAGAAGTTGAAACACCAACAATGCACAGCATTCCTGGTGGTGCATCAGCGCGTCCTTTCATTACTCATCACAATGCACTTGATATGCCGCTTTATATGCGTATTGCGATCGAGCTGCACTTAAAACGCCTAATTGTCGGTGGTCTAGAGAAAGTATATGAGATTGGCCGCGTATTCCGTAATGAAGGGGTATCGACTCGCCACAACCCAGAATTCACTATGATTGAGCTGTATGAAGCATACGCAGACTACAAAGATATCATGAATCTGACTGAAAACTTAATTGCCCATATTGCCCAAGAGGTGCTGGGAACAACAACCATTCAATATGGAGAAGATGAAATTGATCTCAAGCCTGAATGGAAGAGACTGCATATGGTTGAAGCAGTCAAAGAAGCAACAGGTGTAGACTTCTGGCAGGAGATGTCTGTAGAAGAAGCAAAACAGCATGCTGCTGATCATGGTGTTGAAATCACGAAAAATATGACAGTAGGTCATATTATCAATGAGTTCTTCGAGCAAAAAGTAGAAGAAACATTGGTTCAGCCTACATTCATTTACGGACATCCAGTGGAGATTTCTCCATTAGCTAAGAAAAATCCTGAAGACCCTCGCTTCACAGATCGCTTTGAGCTGTTTATCGTACGCCGTGAGCATGCAAATGCATTCACAGAGCTAAACGATCCAATCGATCAAAGAGAACGCTTTGAAGCTCAATTAAAAGAACGTGAAGAAGGAAATGACGAAGCACACCTAATGGATGACGATTTTGTTGAAGCATTAGAATACGGCATGCCTCCAACAGGTGGTTTAGGAATCGGGATCGATCGATTAATCATGCTTTTAACAAATTCTCCGTCAATTAGAGATGTACTGCTTTTCCCGCAAATGAGAAACCGCTAATACATCAATCAAAGCGCCATTTTATCTATGGCGCTTTTTATTTTTCATAAAATGAAACTTTTTTTAAAAAAACTATTGCAAGGAAAGAATACAGATGGTATATTATTATTCGTTGCCGCAAAACAGCAACGAGGTTAAAAAAAGAAATTGAAAAAAGTTCTTGACTTTAACCGACGCAAAATGTTAAGATATTAAAGTCGCTTACGAGCGATAACGAAAATGATCTTTGAAAACTAAACAAGACAAAACG
>NZ_ASJD01000021.1 GCF_000691165.1 Bacillus safensis FO-36b
TTGTCTTGTTTAGTTTTCAAAGAACTTGTTTACCGCTTCAGAAGCGACTAGAACATCTTATCACATCCAAGTTGTTAGTGTCAACAACTTTTTTGTTATTATGTTTTTTCGTTTCTTCGTCATCAGCGACGTATATTAATTTACCACCCTATCCAATCAAAGTCAATAATATTTTTCATTAAATAATAAACTTTTCAATGACGATTAAAGCTGCTACGCCCGGAATACCCAATAAACCACTAATTCCACTCGTTACAGGGTTAATAGAGACATGTAATCCTAGACTCTCGCCAAATAAGTTGAGGCAAAATAAAAAAAGAGCGCCTGCTACAAACTTCACTCCGATAAGCCCTAACCATTTGAATGGATTCGCCTGCACACCTGACATAAACAACAATAGCACAGCTAGCAAAATTGACCCGATCACAATAACAGGTTCCATAATCCTCTCATCTCCTCTTCATATGAATAGTACAAGCATATGAGAGGACTATGTATAATAGACCTGCTATTTCCAGTTGTTTAAACGTAAATTCCTCTTTTTCGCTTCTCTCAGATAGAAAAAGTACTTCGCTTGAGCAAGCTTTAATTCGAATAGAATGTCCGGTGAAGGCTCAACGCTATTTGCGACAAGCTTTTTTTGTCTGTTCCATTCTTCCTTTTGCTTAAAAAGCTCTTGAATTAATTTCTCATCGAATTCTTTTCGAATTGATTTTCTGCGAAGAAAACCCATGTACCGTACTTCTCCTTCCTACATCTCACGTCTGCCTTCTAGAGCCTTAGACAGTGTAACTTCATCCGCATACTCTAAATCCCCGCCTACTGGAAGTCCGTGAGCAATGCGAGAGAGTTTAATTCCTGATGGTTTTAACAATCTGGAGATATACATGGCTGTTGCTTCTCCTTCAATGTTTGGATTGGTTGCAAGGATCACCTCTGTCACTTGATCGTCTTGCAATCTTTTTAATAGGTCAGGAATTTTAATATCCTCTGGGCCAATTCCGTCCATTGGCGAAATGGCACCATGAAGCACATGATATAAGCCGTTGTATTCTTTCATTTTTTCCATTGCGATTACATCTTTTGGATCCTGCACTACACAGATAACAGATTGATCTCTTCTTGTATCTTCACAAATATAGCAAGGATCTTGGTCTGTGATATGACCGCATACCGAACAATAAGTTAAATTACGCTTTGCATTTACAAGCGCCTTCGCAAAATCTAGTACGACATCTTCTTGCATACTAAGAACAAAAAAAGCCAGACGGACCGCAGTTTTTGGTCCGATTCCTGGCAATTTCATAAAGCTGTCAATCAGCTTTGATATTGGTTCAGGATATTGCATCTTCAGTTATTCCTCCTAGAATAAACCTGGCATGTTCATTCCTTTTGTGAATTGACCCATCGTTTCATTCGTTAGCTCATCGACTTTTTTCAATGCATCGTTTGTCGCAGCAAGTACAAGATCTTGAAGCATATCGATATCTTCTGGATCAACAACTTCTTCATTAATTGCTACATCAACGACTTCTTTTTGTCCATTTACTTTTACAGTGACCATACCGCCACCAGCTGTACCTTCAAGGACTTTTTCTGCAAGCTCCTCTTGAGCCTTCGCCATATCCTTTTGCATTTTTTGCATTTGTTTCATCATTTTTTGCATATTTCCCATTCCACCGCGCATATGAACACCACTCTCTTTCATTTTTATTAATCTTTAATTTCAATTAAATCGGTTCCTACTAATTTCTTTGCTTCCGCAATCAATGGATCCTCTTCAGAAGAAGTTCCCTGACCATCTGCTTGTTCATCCGGCTGATGATCTCTTAAAAATTCTTCTCTTATTTTACCCCATTGAGCGTCAGGAACGCCAACTAATTCCACTCTTTTTCCTAACATAGACTCTAGCAGTTGTTCAAGATTGGTCCGAACACCACTTTTATCTTCAGCAACCATTTTACAATGTATTTCAAATTTGAATTTTAAAACAAAGGCATGCGAAGCAGCCGCAACTGGCTCACTGTCCGTTAATAACGCAGCGTGAGACACCTTATTCTGCTGTTTCAACTGGGCAAGGAGCTCTCCCCATTTGCCTTTAATTTTTTCTAACTCAGGCCGTTTCGCTTCTTTTAGAATCTCATGAATTCGGCCGACAGGAGCACGATAGCCATTTTTGTTACTTGTTTGTGGTCGAGGCGCTTCCTTTTTTTCTTGAGGGCTATGAGATGGAGACATTGGTACACCTTCGGCTCTTAGCCTTGATAGTTCCTGTTCCAGCCTGTTTATTTTATCTGTTAGCGCCGTTATATCAGCGTCAGCATGACCTTGTGTCAATCCTGCTGTTGACTGACACAGCTTTACAACAGCTACCTCAAAGAAAATCCTTGGATGATTTGTCCATTTCATTTCTTGGTGGCTTTTATTCAGGACTTCAATTGTTTCATACAGAAATTGAGGTGTCACACGATCTGACAGCGCCACGAAACTTTCGTCGACCTTTACCTTTTCAAGGACCCCCTCGAGATCTGGTGCCGTTTTATAAAGCAGCATATCTCTAAAGTAAAAAATCATATCCTCTATTAATTTAGCAGCATCTTTCCCCTGCTGGAGCAACTCATTTAATGTATCTAACGCTGTCGCAATATTTTGATCAAAAATTGCTTCAGCAAGCTGACTAATGAAATGCTGAGATACAGCACCTGTAATGAGCAGCGCATCATCAATTGTCAATTGTTCACCACTAAATGAAATCGCTTGATCCAAGAGACTTAGTGCATCACGCATACCGCCATCAGCTGCACTAGCAATAATCTCGAGCGAACCCTCCTGTACGTTAAGGCCTTCTGCATCTACAATTTTCTCCATTCTTCCAACAATATCTTTAGTCGTGATTCGTTTGAAATCAAATCGCTGACAACGAGATATGATGGTAAGAGGAATCTTATGGGGCTCTGTGGTAGCCAAAATAAAGATACAATGAGCAGGCGGTTCTTCCAGCGTTTTAAGGAGGGCATTAAATGCACCGATAGAGAGCATATGTACTTCATCTATAATATAAACCTTATACGTAACCGCCGAAGGAGCAAATTTCACTTTATCACGTATATCACGGATTTCATCTACCCCGTTATTCGAGGCAGCATCTATTTCAATCACATCTGAAATTGAACCGTTTGTAATCCCTTTACAGGCATCACATGCATTACACGGCTCACTAACAGGTGACTTTTCACAGTTCACTGCCTTAGCAAAGATTTTGGCAGCACTTGTTTTACCTGTTCCTCTAGGACCTGAAAATAAGTAAGCATGAGAAAACTTTTTCTGCAAAAGGGCATTTTGCAACGTTTTTGTGATGTGTTCTTGTCCAACAACATCCTCAAAAACTTGAGGTCTGAACACTCGATATAAAGCTTGATAACTCACAAATACGCCCTCCTCCATTTATCATCTTTTTCATTATACATGATGCACCGATCAATTCAAAAGCACACCTTTATTTTCTAATATGCCAAAAAGATGATTTCAACTATAGATTTTCTACTTTCCATGCATTAAAAACGTATTTTCTAGCTTTGTAAAAAGACCCGAGACCCCAATCAGAACACCAGTTCTTATTGCGATTAATGAAACAAACAAATGGAACCAAAAAGACTTTTTATCTATTTGTATAACCAAAGCAATTCAGCTATTCTTTGAACAGCAACAAAAAACTCACCTAGTTAAACTAGATGAGTTACATTTAATATTGATTTACCGTGCACCTTCTGTCGATTCGCTACCCCAAGCGTTACTTAAACAGTTAGCTCGGCCCAGGCAACCCTGCGGCACATGAGAGGTTTCACTTAATGCTGCTTCCTTCCGGACCTGACATGGTTCATGAATTCCCATTGCGCAGGACCCAGACGTCAACACCACTTATTTAAGGCAGACCTTGAAGTAAACGAACCTCGAGAAGGGATTCGGCCTCGCTAGAGCGGATTGCGAGTACAGGGCACCGCTACCTCCCCGCTTAGCACGGCAAAATGAATATTAAATTGTTAGTGACGCAGACATAAGTATACCTTCTTATAGCTCAAATTGCAAACGGCATCCATTCATTTACTTTTGGCTTGTTTCTTTCGCTGACGGAGATTTCGGAAGAACTGACTTAACAGCTCACCACACTCATTTTCAAGTACACCACCGATGACCTCAGACTGATGATTGAACCGTTCATCATCCAGTAAATTCATTAAAGTACCTGCGCATCCACCTTTTGGATCGTATGCACCAAAAACGACCTTTTTCACTCTAGAGAGAACAATAGCACCCGCACACATTGGGCATGGCTCAAGCGTAACGTAAAGCACAGCATCTTCTAAACGCCAGCTCCCTGTCGCTTTACATGCTTCATCAATAGCAAGTAATTCTGCATGTGCAATCGAACGCTGCTCACTTTCCCTTAAATTATGAGCCCGGCTCACAATTTGATCATCAACAACAATGATCGCACCAATCGGCACTTCCCCTATTTGTTCTGCTTTTAAGGCTTCAGAAATGGCTTCTTGCATAAACTGTTCATCTTTCGTCATAGCACGGCTCTCTTTTCATGTTTTTTAAAAGGAAATTGAGGTTAACATATTATCACAATCTTTTAAAGGGGGTCTTATTTTGTCAAAGCACCAAAAGGCGCTGCTTATTATCGACATGATTAATGATTTTGATTTTGAAATGGGACATGTGCTTGCAGAAAAAACAGAGCAAATGACCAATAAAATTTTAGCTCTTAAACAACATGCTTTCAAGGAAAATTGGCCAATCATTTATATCAACGATCACTACGGACTTTGGAAGGCTGATATCCAAGCTGTCCTGGAAACATGCAAAAATGAAAGAAGCGCTCCTATTTTAGAGAAAATGACACCATCTAAAGATAATTACTTCTTAATTAAACCTAAGCATTCTGCCTTCTACGGTACTGCACTAGAGACACTCTTAAATGAATTAGGTGTTGAGGACATTATTCTAACTGGAATTGCCGGAAACATTTGCGTTTTGTTCACTGCAAATGACGCATACATGCGAGAATACAATCTAATTGTACCTAAAGATTGTATCGCTTCAAACGACGACAGAGATAACGACTACGCTTTAACAATGATGGAGAACGTTCTTCTAGCCAAAATCACTACCGCTAAGGAAATCACGAATGAAAATCAAACATGATTTAGCCATAACCCTCATAAATTGTTAGCAATAACAAAGGGGGCGTTGACTATTCAAATTTATGTTGTCAAAAGAGGAGATACTTTAAACGACATTGCTATGCGTTTTAAAACGACAGTCAATGAAATCATCCGTACTAACGAAATCGAAACACCAAATCAACTCGTCATTGGACAAACAATTGTCATTCCAATTAGAGGTCAATTTTATGAGGTCAAACAAAATGACACACTATATCAAATTGGTAGACGGTTTCAAATCTCAGTAGAAGAATTGGCACGCGTGAACAGAATTCGGCCTGAAGCGATACTGCCTGTTCGTTTCTTGCTCTATATTCCACAAAGACCGAAAAGGAACATTAATTCCAATGCTTATATTGAACCACGGGGAAATCAAGTCAGTGAAAACTTAAAGCAGGCAGCTAGAGAGGCCTCCCCATACTTAACCCATTTAGACATCTTTAGTTTTCAAGCACAAAGAGATGGGACACTGCGAGAACCACCGTTAGACCAACTACCCCAGATTGCCGCTCAGAACAGAACTGTATTAACCATGGTGGTGACAAATCTAGAGAATGAAAAATTCAGTGATGAACTTGGGCGTATTCTTTTAACTAACCAATCTGTTAAAACGGCATTTTTAGATGAAATTGTTCGTGTTGCCAAAAAGTATCAATTCAAGGAAATCCATTTTGATTTTGAATATTTACGCCCTGCTGATAAAGATGCTTATATTCAATTTTTAAGAGAAGCAACAGCCCGTTTCCATCAAGAAAGATGGACAATATCTGTTGCACTTGCACCAAAAACAAGTAGTCAGCAAAAGGGCAAATGGTATGAAGCCCATGACTATGAAGCGATCGGTAAGATCGTCGATCATGTTGTGCTGATGACCTATGAATGGGGGTACAGCGGCGGCCCTCCACAAGCTGTCTCTCCAATTGGACCTGTCCGCCAAGTCATTGAATATGCACTAACTGTCATACCGGCCAATAAAATTGTAATGGGGCAGAATTTATACGGCTATGATTGGACACTTCCTTTCGTCCAGGGCGGCCCCATCGCCAAAGCCGTCAGTCCTCAACAAGCAATTGCACTTGCTAGAGAGCACAATGTCTCTATCTTATACGACGAAACAGCACAAGCACCCCATTTTCGTTATACAGATGCCAACAACAAAGAGCATGAGGTCTGGTTCGAAGACGCTAGATCGATTCAAGCAAAATTCAATCTCATCAAAGAGCTAAAATTGAACGGCATTGCTTATTGGAAATTAGGTCTATCTTTCCCACAAAATTGGCTCTTATTATCAGATCAATTTAATATTGAAAAAAGAACGACATCGTAATCCATTCACTCTATCAATTAGAAGGGGTATGGTACAATATACATTGGTTTGACAACTTTAACTTTATAGATAGAGGAGAACGCCTATGTATCCTGCCCCTTTTATTGCAGTGGAAGGCCCAATTGGAGCCGGAAAAACAACTTTGGCTACAATGCTTGCGAAGGAATTTCAATTTCCTTTAGTAAAAGAGATTGTAGAAGAAAATCCATTCTTAGATAAATTTTATGAAGATATGGAACAATGGAGCTTTCAGCTTGAGATGTTCTTTTTATGCAATCGGTTCAAACAGTTAGAATCAATTGAAGAAAACTATGTAAATAAACAGCAGCCGGTTGTCACTGATTATCACGTCTATAAAAATATGATATTTGCAGAAAGAACATTATCAAAAAAGCACATGGATAAATACAGAAAGATCTATCACCTGCTAACAGATGATCTTCCTAAACCAAATGCCATGATCTATATAAAAGCCAGCCTTCCCACCTTACTTGAAAGAATACAGATGAGAGGACGCTCTTTTGAAGAAGACATTGACCCAGCTTATTTAAAAACACTCATTGAAGATTACGAGCTGGCCATTGAACATTTAAAACAGACTGAGCCAGGGCTTCCCATCATTACAATTGAAGGAGATCATACAGACTTCGTTTCCTCACAGCAAGATTACCAGCAAATTGTACAGAACATAAAGGAGCAAGTGCTATGAACAATATCAAAATACCAAAGGACGCAGTCATCACAATTGCCGGGACTGTTGGTGTCGGCAAATCAACTATGACCAAAACAATAGCGGACAAGCTAGGGTTTCAAACCTCTCTTGAAAAAGTAGATGATAACCCATATTTAGAGCCTTTTTATTCAGATTTCCAAAGATGGAGCTTCCACTTACAGGTCTATTTCCTAGCTGAGCGTTTTAAGGAGCAAAAGCGGATTTTTGAATCTGGCGGAGGATATGTACAAGATCGTTCCATTTATGAGGACACTGGCATTTTTGCAAAAATGCATGCGGACAAAGGTACGATGTCTGAGGTCGATTATGAAACGTATACAAGCCTATTTGAGGCGATGGTGATGACACCTTACTTCCCTCACCCTGATGTCCTCATCTATCTACACGGGGATTTAGATCATATTTTACATCGTATTGAGGAACGCGGCAGAGAGATGGAAACTCAAACTGACCGGGCTTATTGGGAAGAAATGTACACTCGATACACGGAATGGATCGAACAATTTGATTTATGCCCAGTGATTAAAATTAATATTGAAGATTACGACTTACTTCATGATGAAAGCTCACTTGATCCCATTCTTCATGAAATAGCTTCTGTTATTCAAAAAAATCGCAATAAAACAAAATAAAAAAACCGCTGCATTCGCGAAATGCAGCGGTTTGACAATTTCCAATTTTTATGCTTGCGTTCAATTCAACTAAGGTAAAAAATCAATATGGCGGAGGAAGAGGGATTCGAACCCCCGCGGGCTTTGACACCCCTGTCGGTTTTCAAGACCGATCCCTTCAGCCGGACTTGGGTATTCCTCCGTATCGACAAGAATTAATATACCATATCATTTTATTTGAAGTCAACACCTTTTCGTAAAAAAATTTCAATATGTGATTTTTGCATGATGTTTGCCTATAAAAAAGCAGCCATTGACGGCTGTTCTTGATCTATTTCGTATCCTGTCTAATTTCTTCAATAAACTGATTCATCTCTACTTTAAACTCATTTAATGACTCGATAATCTTCGTAAAGTCTGTCACTTGTTTGGCTTGTTCATTTGTTGAGCTGCTGATTTGTGAGATGTTTTCAGACAAAGTGCCAATGCTGTCTTGGATTTCTTTTAAAAATGTATTAATGGTTTCAGCCGCTTCCTTCGAGCCATCTGATAATTTGCGAACTTCATCAGCAACGACAGCAAACCCTTTTCCGTTCTCACCTGCTCTTGCGGCTTCAATTGCAGCATTTAAACCAAGCAGATTTGTTTGTCTAGCAATTCCGCCAATGGTTTTGACGACTTCTTCAATATTCGCAGATTTCTCTTCCGCTCTTCCTGCCTGTTCGCTTATTTCTAAACTTGTGGCAGCCAGTTCTTGTGAATGTGCAGCAATTTGCTCAATTCCACCTTGGAGTTCTTTCGCTACTTTATTGATTTGCTCCATATAACCGCTTAATTTCTTTTCGCGATGATGTGAAAATGCCACTAAAAAAGAGCCGATTACTTTTCTATCTTCATCAAAAATCGGGTAACCTTTTACAGCAATTTCATAACCATATAAATGCTCTGGTAAATGACCGTCATATTCTTGTCCTCTTAATGTCGTCGCCACATTTTGGTCTTCTGGGTTCAATGGGTCTCCAACTTTCATACCAAAATCTATTGTGTTAGACGGGTAATAACAAAGTATCTTCTCTGTATCTGTGATGCCGAAAAGAATACTTTCATCTAGTACCTTTCTAAGTAAATGAGCCATTTCAACATAATAGTCAAGCCTATTCACGGTTATTCCTTCTTTCCTAGAAGCTTTTAATTTTTTTATCGGCTAAATTCAGGAAAACTGTAGGACTTTTGGTAAAAAGAAAAAGATGCCTTGACGGCATCTTATTTCATCACTTCTTTATTTCCCATATAAGGACGCAGTACTTCAGGAATGATTACTGTGCCGTCCTCTTGTTGATAGTTTTCTAAAATAGCCGCTACGGTTCTTCCTACCGCTAATCCAGATCCATTTAATGTGTGGACATGTTCTGGCTTCGCTTTAGGTTCTGGACGGAAACGAATGTTTGCACGTCTTGCTTGGAATGCTTCGAAGTTACTGCAAGAAGAAATTTCACGGTACGTATTCTGGCTCGGAATCCACACTTCGATATCGTATTTCTTCGCAGCTGTGAATCCTAAATCTCCCGTACACATGCTCATGACACGGTATGGCAGGTTCAATAGCTGAAGAACTTTTTCTGCTTGATTTGTTAGTTTCTCTAATTCTTTATAAGAATCTTCTGGTCTGACAAATTTAACAAGCTCTACCTTGTTAAATTGATGCTGACGGATGAGTCCGCGTGTATCTCTTCCGGCAGATCCTGCTTCTGATCTAAAGCAAGCACTGAATGCTGCATAGTTGATTGGCAGCTGCTCACCTTCGAGAATTTCGTCACGATGCATGTTCGTAATTGGCACTTCAGCTGTTGGAATGAGGAAGTAATCTTCTTCACGTATTTTAAAGGCATCCTCTTCGAACTTTGGAAGCTGACCAGTTCCTGTCATGCTCGCTCTGTTGACCATATAAGGTGGAAGCACTTCAGTAAAACCAAACTCATCCACATGTAAATCAAGCATAAAGTTATACAATGCGCGTTCTAAGCGTGCGCCAAGCCCTTTATAAAAAACGAAACGGCTTCCTGTCACTTTTCCTGCACGTTCAAAATCAAGGATTTTTAGCTCATCAGCTACGTCCCAATGTGGTTTTGGTTCAAATGAGAAGGCTGGCTGTTCGCCCCATTTTCTCACTTCCACGTTGTCGTCTTCTGTTTCACCAACTGGTACAGAGTCATGGGGGATATTTGGAATTGAGAACAGGATGTGCTGCAGGCTTTCTTCTACTGTTCTTAGCTCATCATCCAGCTTCTTGATCTCATCTCCTACCTCACGCATTTCTTGAATAATATGATCGGCGTCTTTCTTTTCTCTTTTTAGAACGGCCACTTGCTGTGATACTTCATTTCTTCGGCTCTTTAATTCTTCTGTTTTCCCGATTAATTCTCTTCTTTTTTGATCTAGCTCACCAAACTTATCAAAATCCGCTAAATCTTCGCCTCGGTGTGCTAATTTTTCTTTGATTTGATCAAAGTCCGTGCGCAGTTGTTTAATATCCAGCATGTGTAACACTCCTTTTTTTATCGAAAAATAAAAAGAGCCCTCATCCCATGAAAGGGACGAGAGCTCTCGCGTTGCCACCCTGATTGAAAACATGCAAAGACATGCTTTCCTCTTTCCTCTGTAACGGTATCACCGTAAATGCTTACTTCTCTAGTTTCAGCATTTCGCTCAAGGATGGATTCAGAATGCATCTTTCACCGATTCTCACCAACCATCGGCTCTCTGAGAAAGAGGGGCTTCTTACTATTTCCCGTCAACGCTTTTTCGATCTTTGATTGTGATTTTAATGTACTATAAGTTTTATCTCTTTTCAACCGTTTTATACAGCAAGCTTCGTTTTGTAGGACTTCACCATGTCTACAAACAGCTGTGTTAACCGGTGATCGTCTGTCAGCTCTGGATGAAAAGAGCAGCCTAAGATATTGTTTTCTTTCGCCATCACAATCCTGCCATCATATTCAGCCATGATTTCTACGTCATCATCTGCGCTGATGATATGAGGCGCACGGATGAATACCCCTGTAAACGGCGCATCCAGTCCTTTTACTTCTAAATCTGCTTCAAAGCTGTCTACCTGTCTGCCAAAAGAATTCCGTGCAACAGATACATTTAACAGTCCAAGATGAGCATCTTCTCGATCTTCGATATGCTTTGCCAGCATAATCAAACCGGCACATGTCCCGAAAATCGGTTTCCCTTGAGCAGCGAACGCTTTGATCGGGTCATTGAATTGGTACGTATCCATGAGTCTTCTCATCGTCGTACTTTCTCCACCAGGGATAATCAAACCGTCAACGGATTTTAGCTCTTCTACACGTTTGATGATCTTTCCTTCTGCGCCGCAGGCTTCAATCGATTGAATATGCTCTCTCACCGCTCCTTGAAGCCCTAGTACACCAATTGTCAGCATGTTCGTTTGCGCTCCCTTAATTACCAGCCACGCTCTTGCATACGTTCTTCTGGCAGTAGATTTGAAATTTCAATTCCTTTCATAGCTGTTCCAAGCTCTTTTGAAAGTTCTGCAATGAGACGGTAATCAGTGTAATGAGTCGTTGCTTCAACAATTGCTTTTGCAAATTTAGCTGGATTGTCTGATTTGAAAATACCAGATCCGACAAATACACCGTCTGCGCCTAGCTGCATCATTAATGCAGCATCTGCTGGTGTCGCAACGCCTCCTGCTGCAAAGTTCACAACTGGCAGTTTGCCGTCTCTTTTGATTTGCAGCAATAATTCATAAGGCGCGCCAAGATTCTTGGCTTCTGTCATCAGTTCATCTTCACTCATAGCCGATACTTTACGAATCTGAGCATTGACCTTTCTCATATGACGAACAGCTTCTACGATGTTGCCTGTCCCAGGTTCTCCTTTTGTGCGAAGCATAGAAGCGCCTTCTGCGATACGGCGGGTTGCCTCACCTAAATCGCGGCATCCACAGACAAAAGGTACTGTGTATTCATTTTTATTTAAATGGAATTCCTCATCTGCGGGCGTCAGCACTTCACTCTCATCGATATAATCAACACCAAGTGCTTCAAGAACACGAGCCTCGACGATGTGGCCGATACGTGCTTTTGCCATGACTGGAATCGTTACTGCATTTTGTACTTCCTCTACGATTCTTGGGTCTGCCATACGGGCAACACCGCCTGCAGCACGGATATCAGCTGGTACTCGTTCTAGTGCCATGACTGCCACTGCACCTGCTTCTTCTGCAATTTTTGCCTGCTCCGCATTGACGACATCCATAATGACGCCGCCCTTTTGCATTTCTGCCATTCCACGTTTCACTCGTTCAGTTCCCTTATTGATCACAATAGTTTCCTCCCATTTGTCTATTCGATTCATTCAACATCTTTATCATACAAGCGAGGAAGTATAACAATAAAGAGAATAGTATAACAATTCAATCAGCCGATAAAAAAGAATAAATCCTTGTATATAAAGGGTTTTCAGCTAAAAACATGTCATTTTCTCTATCAAGTGAGATTTACATGTTATAATGCAACTATAACAATTAAAAATCATGTATAACAATTTTGCATTCAATGGAGGGGTTTCATGCATATTGATATCCATCGACACTCTGATACATCTCTTTCAAATCAAATTTACTTTTCAATCATCGATCACATTCAATCGGGTTTGCTTCAGCAAGGAGAAAAGCTGCCAACTGTCCGTGATTTAGCTAAGCAGCTCAATGTGAGTCTTGTCACGGCAGCTAAGGCATACACCCGATTAAAAGACGACGGATACTTAACGACGGTGCAAGGTAAAGGAACTTTTGTGAATGAGCAGCAAGAGCAGGCAGAGACCCCGGTTCCATCATCTACCTCTTTCGATTGGCAGTTGTCGATTCCAGATTATTTACCACGGTCTCAATTCGCTCAGTATCACTATGTCGAAGAAGCCATTAACCTTTCTTCCTCTATGATCGATCCAGGGCTTTTGCCAAACCGGTATTTAGAAAAAGAAATGCAGCATGTACTAGCCAGACATCCTCAAATCATGTCGAAGTATGGAGAAATACAAGGTGATCTTCAGCTGCGGCAGGTCATTCAATCTTTTTTAGAAAAGTTGGATGTGCCGTCTACACCTGAAAATATCCTTGTAACAAGTGGTTCTCAGCAAGGGCTTGATTTGGTGGCACGTACGTTTATTGGGCCGGATGATGTGGTTGTCATGGAAGCACCGACCTATCCTGGGGCCATTGATGTCTTTATGGGCAGAGGAGCAAGAATCATTACCGTCCCTGTCGATCATGAAGGAATGAACATGAAGCAGCTTCAAAGCATTTGTGATAAATATAAACCGAAGCTGATCTATACGATTCCTACTTTCCACAGTCCAACAGGGGCCAGTATGTCGATGAAACGTAGAAAACAGCTTCTCTTACTGGCTCAAAGCATTGATTGTCTCATTGTAGAAGATGACCCTTATCGTGAGCTTTATTTTGAAAAGAAGCCGCCAGCACCTATTAAAAGCTTGGACCATGATGGACACGTCATTTACTTACGAGGATTAAGTAAAACACTGGCTCCAGGATGCAGAATAGGGATTATCACCGCATCAGGCTCGATATTTAACCGCTTATTAGCTGCAAAGGCCAATAATGACTTAGGCAGCCCTCTCCTCACACAAAAGGCTATATTGCCGTTTCTGACATCGAAGAAAATGATTGATCATACGAAGAAGCTAAGAACCGCCTTGAAGGTGAGACGCGATTTGATGATGGATGTGTTAACGAAGCACGCACCGAAAGATGTAACGTGGCAAATTCCACAGGGCGGTCTCAATTTATGGCTCAGCTTTCCTTCCTGGGTCGATACACGCGCACTGTTACATGAGGCCCGTAAGCAGCAAATTACTTTTCTACCTGGCTCTGTCTGCTATCCTGGAGAGCCGAAACAGAATTATATCCGCCTCAGCTTTTCTTATGTGAATGAAAAAGCACTGGCAGAGGGCGTGGAAAAGTTATGTGGTATTTTTCAGCAAGCCTTGTCCACTCCTCAAAATCAGAAGCAATCGCTCTTCTTTTAACGATAAAAAAACTGCTCTCGTGTATAGAGAGCAGTTTTTTATTAGAACCAGCCTTTTACTGTGTCAACGATTCCGCCCCAAATGCCAGCGAAGAATCCACCTACACCACGCATTGCAAGGATGAACCAGTTTGCTTTTTCATCGCTTGTTTTCGTCACAAGCTCAACACCTGATTGGTCTTTATTTAAATAACCGTAGTCCTTCTCATCACCAGAATAAGAAGTCGTCAGCATGCCAACCTTCGTTCCTTTTTTAATAGGCGCTTCTAGGTTCTTTTTCTCGATATTTACTTTTGCTTTATAGCTCTTTTCGTCACCATTTTTAACTGGTACAGAAAATGCTTCTTTCGTCACAACAGGTACTTCTTTATCTTTGCCTTTATCCACTTCGATGTTTTCATGTCCTTTAATTTGTTGACCTTTTTTGTACATTTCTTTCATCGTGAAGTTTTTAAACGCATAGTCGAATAGTTTTTTTGCCACGTCGAAACGTGCTGTATGAAGATTACCTTTTGCATTCAAGATAACTGCGATGACACGCATGTCACCTTGTTTTGCTGTACCTGTGAAGCTAGAACCGGCTGAATCTGTAGATCCTGTTTTCAGCCCGTCTACACCTTTATATTCCTTCACAAGTCCTTTAAGCATGAAGTTCCAGTTAGGCATGTCCATTTCATCGTCAGTGCCTTCTCTGAACTTTGTTTTCGCAATACTTGCTGTTTCAAGAATTTCTGGATGGTCTTTGATGAGATGCTGTGCAAGCAAAGCCATATCTTTTGCAGATACTTCACTTTCTTCATCAGGACCTGTACCTTTTGGCTGTTGGCCATGTAAGTCTTTATTTTCCAGACCAGTTGCATTCACAAATTTGTAGTTTGTTAAACCAAGTTCTTTTGCTTTTGCGTTCATTTTTTCAACAAACTTCGATTCTGATCCAGCGATCACTTCTGCTAAACCAATCGCTGCTGCATTTGCCGAATAAATAGCCGTTGCTTGATAAAGTTCTTTTACTGTATACGAACCATCTTTTCTCAAAGGAACGTTGGATAAGCTGCGGTCCTGAGAAATTTCGTATACATAATCATCTGGCGTATACTTTTGATCCCATTTCACTTTTCCTTCAGCAATTGCCTCTAGTAATAGATACTCTGTCATCATTTTTGCCATACTTGCAATAGGCAGTCTTTGATCTGCGTTTTTACTATAAAGAATTTTACCTGTAGAAGCTTCAATAAGGATCGCTGCTTTCGCATTCACACTGAATGGATCTTCAGCAGCTTTTGCTTTGGACATTGGTGTAAATGCTGTAACAATCAATGCCAATGCAAGGATAGAGACCATAAGCTGTTTCATCATCTTGCTGTTCAATCGTCATACCTCCGTATTCATCTTTTTTCGACGTTTTTCATATATATGTAATCCACAAGGGCTTATCTCAACACAACAGTATAAATTTTATCACAATAAAGACAAAAAAAATAGACAGAGTCATAGACCCTGTCAAATGTAATTTGATTGTCACAATTTATCAAGAAATTGTGTAGTTTGGTGATTCTTTTGTAATTTGTACATCATGTGGATGACTCTCACGAAGTCCTGCACCCGTCATACGAATGAATTGTGCTTCTTCTCTAAGAGTGCGTAAATCTTGTGTTCCACAATAGCCCATACCAGAACGAATACCGCCAACTAGTTGATACACTGTATCAACGACTGGCCCTTTGTATGGTGTACGGCCTTCAATACCTTCAGGAACGAATTTTTTATTATCTTCTTGGAAGTAACGATCTTTACTTCCTTTTTCCATTGCAGCGACAGAACCCATACCACGATAAACTTTGAAACGTCTACCTTGGAAAATTTCTGTTTCTCCTGGGCTTTCAGATGTACCAGCTAGAAGGCTTCCCAGCATAACAGCATGTCCGCCAGATGCTAATGCTTTCACGATATCACCTGAATATTTAATTCCACCATCTGCAATAATAGCTTTACCATGTTTTCTTGCTTCTGTTGCACAGTCATAGATCGCTGTGATTTGTGGTACACCGACACCTGCAACAACACGTGTTGTACAAATAGATCCTGGTCCGATACCGACTTTCACAATATCTGCTCCTGCTTCAAACAATGCTTTTGTTGCTTCAGCTGTTGCAACATTACCAGCAATGATGTTAAGAGAAGGATACGTTTCACGGATTTTCGATACAGTGTTTAGAACACCTTGAGAATGACCGTGTGCTGTATCAATGACAATGACATCTACATTGGCTTCGACTAATTTTTTCACACGTGTCATTGTATCGCCAGTGACACCAACAGCGGCACCAACAATTAAACGGCCATGTGCATCTTTAGAGGAGTTAGGGAATTCAATCACTTTTTCAATATCTTTGATTGTGATAAGACCTTTTAACGTTCCTTCGTCATCTAAAAGAGGTAATTTTTCAATCTTGTACTGCTGTAGGATTTTTTCAGCTTCTTCTAATGTTGTACCAACAGAAGCTGTCACAAGTTCCTCTTTTGTCATCACGTCGCTAATCTTCATTGAATAATCCGAAATAAAACGAAGGTCACGGTTCGTAATAATACCAACAAGCTTTTGGTCTTGTTCATTGTTGACAATCGGTACACCTGAAATACGGTATTTACCCATCAAATGCTCTGCATCAAATACTTGATGCTCTGGTGTTAAGAAGAATGGATTTGTAATAACGCCGCGCTCTGAACGTTTTACTTTATCCACCTGTTCTGCTTGCTGTTCAATGGACATGTTCTTATGAATAATACCAAGACCACCTTGACGTGCCATTGCAATCGCCATTTGTGATTCCGTCACTGTGTCCATTCCCGCACTGATAATTGGAATGTTTAGCTTTAATGTGCTTGTTAGCTCCACTGATAAATCGACATCACGCGGAAGTACTTCAGACTTTGCTGGAACAAGCAAAACATCGTCAAACGTCAAACCTTCTTTTGAAAATTTACTTTCCCACATTAGTAAATCCCCCTCTTTTCGGCAAAATATTATATGTAGATTATCAACTAGCAAACAGCATGTCAAGGAAGCAACAAACAGTTGCAATTTTTAGAAAATATAAAGAGAGTTGAGGAAGAAGATGAAAAGTTCAGGATGGAAGGATTTAAAACGTTTTTACTCGCTCGAAACCTCCCAAAAGTTTCTATTTCAACAATATGAGAAACGGAACATTCAAGATGCAAACCAGCAAGCCTATAAAAACTGTGAACGATTTATTTACTTTTTAAAACATGGCCATACGTTCTATGAACAGGCAGCGATCGCGCCTCTAGAACTTAAACCCATTTTATTGTTTTATGGAATGGCACAGCTGCTAAAAGCATGTTTGCTGACAGTGGATCCCCATTATCCTTCTCAAACCTCTGTTTTAGCTCATGGCGTAACATCGAGAAAGAGAAAGAAACAGCATTACCGTTTTAGTGAAGATGAGGTGAAAATCCAAAGAAATGGGCTATGTATGCATGTGTTAAAGCATCTATTTCAATTAAATGGTCTTGAAGATGAACGATTTACGATGATCCATCTCCTGTCTAAAATACCTGAAATGAGTCATATTCTTGAGTTTCAAAAGCAGCCCTCGACTTTAGTTAAAGTAGAAAAGGCTAATGGAATGATGATTCAAGATCATATTCCATTACTTTATAACATGTCTGCTGAACGCTTTATTGAATACTTTAAGTTTCATACAAGCTGGAAACTCAAACAGAGAGAGGCTAAAAAACTGACGTTTGATGTATTTCTTGAAGAAAACCCAGCACTTGCTACTCATCTTCATTATGATTTAGAAATGGATCAATGGTTTATACCCTCAACACGAGATGCTTTTCTAGGGATTCCTGAAATCATCAGCCATTACTTATTGATGTATAACCTTAGTATGATTGCCCGCTACGAAACAGAATGGTGGTACGAGCTGCTGTCTCAATACATTAGCGATGATTACGTCATGATTGAACGCTACATGGAGATTGCAGAAGAGAAGTTCCCAGCATACATCATGATGCTGTTAGAAGAAAAAACAAAAAAGACCAGTTCCGACTGGAA
>NZ_ASJD01000022.1 GCF_000691165.1 Bacillus safensis FO-36b
CAGGCCGAGACATGTTTGGAAACAAGATCTCGAAAGAACAGCAGGAAGCGAGTATGAATGCGGCGCTGGGGATGCTTTTACCGTTTGGTGCAAAAGGGTTTCATGGTAAGATGGGAATCAAGAAAGGTGAGAAAAATCCTTTATCTCCAGGTAATGGGTTAGCTACACATGAATCCAGAGGTGGGCACTTAATAGAGAGACATGTTGGGAAAACAGATGAAGAACTATTAGAAAGGCTGAAAAGTAATCCTAAAATCACGGGTTCTTCTACTTTTAACGATAGAATGACTGCAGAAAGAGTTGCTGATTCAGTTTTGGGTGATCCGAAGAGTGTTGATAAAATACAAAAGTGGTTATCCGACCCCAACAGTAGACCTACATTACCATTAAAATATAAGGGTGATGGGGAGGTAATTGGAAGAAGTGTTTCGAGAAATTCAGAAGTAGTTGAGAATGTTACAAATGCAAAAATTATACTGAAAAAAGATGAGAATGGCGGTTTTATTTTAACAGGATACCCTGTTAAATAGAAAGAAGGATGATAAAATGAATGAGAGTTACAGTTATTTAGAGGAGTTAGAAGATTTTTTAGGTGGGACATTTCATCAGGATATCGATTCACCAGAAGAAGCGTTAGAGGAGTTTATTCATGAAGCTACTAAAGAATGTCTGCTGTCTACTATAAAGGATTGTCAGGATTTTTTGAATGGTACTTTAACAATAGAAGAAAAAGAAAGCTTTATCGAAAATAATGCAGAAATCTATTTTCCGGCGATCTCATTAAATCCTATACAGTGGTTTAATAAAATAGTAGAGGAAATGAAAGAAGCAGTGAAAATGAAGTAACAAAATGATCCTTGATCGGCCAATGCCTTTCAAGGTTTTTTGTGTCAATTGGTCATCAAATCAAGAAAAAGGGGATCTTTTTTCTATGCGGATCATCGTATGATATAGATAAACAAAACGAACGTGAATATTTTGTCCAGAAGGAATAACATGCGGATGCTGGCATTGAGCATTTTAAGTGCCTGGTACCTGGCTGGCACTCCAGCCAGATCTTTTTTATATCTACTGATAAATTCTTTATTGGATGAAGGAATTGAACGAGTTTGTAATTTGAGGTTTTAAAATGGTAAATGAGTAGTTGGTCAATGATATACTGATCTCATTAGAAACTAGGAGGTCCCCACTTTGAAACCTTTCTGGGAGAAAGAAGAAGAGAGTCCTTTCACGTTAGAAAAGATAGATGAGGAACAAATTCGTGAAGCAGAGGTGAGACTTGGTGTCGCTTTACCTGATACATAAAAAAAGCTCATCTTAGAATGGAATGGTGGCTTTACAGTTCGTAATGCTTTTCCAACGGAACAACCGAATTCATGGGCTGAGGGTCATGTTCAATTTGATCATCTAAGAGGAATCGCCAAAGATGATGGCATCATGAATAGTTCCCAGTTAAGTGATGAATTGGAGCTGCCGGAGGGACTTGTGATCATCAGCGGAGAGGAAGATACATGGATCGCAATGGATTATCGACAAACGAAAGAACACCCGCTACTATTTTGATTTAGAGATGGGAGTGGATTTTAAGCTGGCAGATACTTTTGATGATTTTATTGAGCAGTTATATACAGCTGAAGACGCCATGATCGAGGTAGTAGAAATTGATGAGGAATGCTCGGATTTGTATATCAGTAAAGAAGAGCTTGAACAAATTTTTGAGAGACAAGACCTTTGTCAGCAGAATCTCTTTAAAATGGCACATTATCCGATGGAAGAAATTGAAGAGATTGAATGGTTTTTCGATCGTATGAAAAAATGCATCAAACAGATAAAAGATCAACATATTTTGTATGAAGCAGCGACAACGATTCACTCCATCCTTCTGTTAAACCCGGATATGCAAAGAAATGACCTTATCAATCAAGAGCTGAAAGAAATAGCGGAGTTTCTAGAAAATAGTGGTGAGCCTGATACCGCTTTTTTGGGAGAGGACATTCATCCTGTGAAAAAACGATAGTGAAAGAAGAAAAGCCCCTGAAAAGGGCTTCTTTTTGTAATCTTATTGAAAGTCATATTTAAATGAAGTATAGTAGTTTTATATTATGAAGAGGAGGATGGTTAAAAATGATGCATGCAGGAAGATTACGCCAGAAAACTTTGAACAATCAATAATTTCATATGTTCAAAGGCTCTGTTTTCATCAAACAGAGTAAACGGGGTAGTCTGCACATTTTTAATCATTTTCAGCGGTCAAGTATGTAACTTTACTTGAAGACAGACAGATATCATTTCTGTCTTTTTTTGTAATTTTTTATTGATAAAAAGAGAGATATGAGTCTAGCCGTGTTTACTCTAGCCACAGATAGCAGCCTATTTGTGGTTTTTTTGATGATTTTCTTAACGCCTATTGATCATGATTAAATGAGCAATTGGAGGAATGAATATGAATAGACTAGAATTAAAGCAGTTAGCCAATCATCACGGATTAGAAATTTCAGAGAATACCATCAAAATAAATGAATCAGGTGTGGATTTCCGTGTCGCACATGTCGAAGATTTACATGGTGACCAATGGATATTAAGAGTGCCTCGCAGACCTGAATCAATGAAACATACTTTACAAGAAAAAAAGACATTAGATCATATGAGTAAGCAGGTTCACTTTCAGGTCCCTCAGTGGTCTATCTTTACAGAAAGTCTGATTGCTTATAAACAATTAGAGGGGGTACCGGCGGCTAGTATTGATGTGGAGAAGCAATCATATGTGTGGAGTTTTGATCAAACGAAAGTACCGCAAGCTTATTATGAATCATTAGGAAGAGTTCTAGCGAATGTACATTCCTTAGATCAACAGCCTTTTAAAACGATCGGTGTGGAGATGCTCAGTGCTCATGAATTAAGAGGATCAATGAAACAGCGAATGGAACGTGTCAAATCGCAATACACCATTAACAGCGGGTTATGGGAGCGCTGGCAAGAATGGCTAGCTAAAGATTCTTTATGGCCGCCTTTCGTGGGAGTGAAGCATGGAGATTTGCATCCCGGCCACATTCTGATTGATGAAAATCAATGTGTGACGGGTGTGATTGATTGGTCTGAAGTGGGGGTTGGTGATGTATCTGCAGACTTTTTGTCTCATCAACTTCTCTTTGGGAAAGAAGGGTTAACAAAACTTATCCATGCGTATGAAAAAGCAGGCGGGAGAACTTGGCCAGGAATGGATGAACATATAATAGAACTTCTGATGACAAGTGCGATTACTGTGGCCGAGTACGCACAGAGATCAGGATTGAAAGATATGCATGAAACTGCAGCATACATGTTGGCAAACGAAAGCTAATCAATCAGAACGAATCCAAAAAAAGCCCTGAAAAGGGCTTTTTTTTAATCTAATTCATGAAAAAACTGTTTGAGTTGATCAATGAAAACGGATTTGGATTTTCCTTTTTTATAAATGAACTCGATATTGATGTTGAAATCAATGGATGGGTCTATTGAAATTTGTTTTAATGTTCCTTGTTCTAGCTCATTTCTAACACAATGATGAGGTAGAAATGATAGTCCCATTCCTTGCAGCACTAAATTTTTTGCAGTTTCCATATGATCAACCTCAATGGAAATGTTCGGTGTGATGTTGTTTTTTTGAAATAATCGGTGGAGCATCAACCAATCAAATGATCCATAGTCAAAGAAAATAAAAGGCTGTTCTTCTAGCTCTTTCATATTGATGTTGTCAAGGCTGGCAAGCGGGTGATGAGTTGGGACGAACAGCCCGATTGGATCGCTGAAAATTGGGATCGATTCAATTTGAGGATGTGTTTCAGTCCTCACAATCCCAAAGTCTACTTGGTTGTTAATCACTTTTTGGACAACATCCTTTGAATGTCCTGTTACGATTTTCACTTTCAGGTTTTCGTATTTTTCTTTTAGGGCGGGCAATATGTTAGGCAATAGATTATTGGAAATGGAGGATGCGCATCCAATCGTCAATTCATAAGGAATCATCGTTTGTTTGAGACTATGCTTTGCTTCTTGATAAGAATGGAGAATCTTTTTGGCATGCGGGTAAAACTGTTCACCTTTTTCCGTCAGAGATAGTTTATTTCTCTGTCTATCAAATAATTTCAGGTCTAATTCCTTTTCTAATGATTGAATACGTGCCGAAACAGAAGGCTGGGTTAAATACAGTGCTTCCGCAGCTTTATTGATACTGCCTAGCTGGCATACATAAATAAACGCTTCTATATTCTCAATATTCATGTTATCCCCTTATATGACGTTCTTTAAATGTTTAGTTTTTCAAGCTCATACACTAATTTTACAGCCTCTTTCGCCAAAATGACAGTAGGGTCAATCACTTTCACATCTTTAGTTGACCTTAAGACTAAGGGGATTTCTGTACAGCCGGCAATGATGGCTTCTGCTCCTTGGTTGATTAAAATTTCTGCAGCTAACGCCAATTCACTTTCGCCTTTACTTAATTTTCCTGCTTTCACTGCATATATCCCATTCATCACGTTTTTCTGAAGATTTTCACTAGGAGTCATGACGTCAATCTTGTGATGAGCACAAGCCTTTTGATAGAGCTGGGTTTTTAATGTTCCATCAGTACATAGTAAGCCCACAGATGTATAGTAATGTTTGTTTAGGTAATTTGCGGTTTCTAATGGCATGTTCATAATAGGGATATGAGTGGAATGTCGTACGTTTTCTAAAAAGAAGTGTGCGGTATTGCATGCAATAAGAATAAAGTCCGCTCCGGCACGTTCTAATCTCTTTACTGATTCAATCATATATTCTGTAGGATCGTCGCCTTTCCCAAAAATTGCAGTGGTTCTATCAGGAATTTGAGGGAAATTATCAGCAATCACATGTAAATGATCCTGATCTTTAATAGCTGGTGTATGTGAAATGATTTTTTTCATCAGATCAATCGTTGCTAAAGGACCCATCCCGCCCATAATACCAATCGTTATAGACATAGATATCACCACATTTCATTTTTTTCTATTATAAAAAAAGAAAGCATGGTAATCGTTATAGAAAAGTTCTATTTGTATATAGAAGGTTGATGAAAAGCGCATTTATCTGTCTTGAAATATGAGTTGCAATCTATTCAAAAAACATTAGAATAAAGAAAATTGACAAAGGAGCAGCCATATGAATTTCAATTTAAATGAAGCTTTGGATATGTTGAGTCGAACTCCTCACATGTTAGAAAGTCTTTTGTCCGGTTTATCGAATGATTGGCTTCACAGCCGTGAAGGAGAGGGAACATGGAATCCAGTTGAAGTCATTGAACATTTGATTGAAGCAGAGAAATTCAATTGGATTCCTCGATTAAATGTGATTCTTGCTGATGGAGAGAATACACCATTTCCTGCGTTTGACCGCTACTCTCATTTGAATCAAACTGAAAGACAGATAGAACAAGCACTATCTGAGTTTCATCATGTGCGGATGGAGAATGTGGCATACATTCAGCGCATAACACATTCAGGCCTTGATTTAGAGAAAAAGGGCGTCCATCCGGAGTTTGGGGTCGTGCAAGTGAGCGAATTACTTTCTGCGTGGGTTGTCCATGACTTCACACACATGTCCCAGATTGTTCGGGTCATGGCGGAACGATATCGAACCGATGTGGGTCCATGGAGCGCTTATTTAGGAATTTTGAATAGGAAATAAATGTTTAATGACGCTTAGCGGCCCACTCAGATTGAAGCATGGCATATTGATATTCATCGACCCAATGTCCCTTCGACATATAATTTTGCAGCAAATGTCCTTCGCGTCTCATTTCTAAACGTTCCAGCACTCGAATGGACTTTTCGTTGCGCACATCTGTAAAGGCGATGATTTTATGTTTGTTCAATGTCAAAAAAATATATTGGAAGATTGAACTGAGAGCTTCGTGAATATAGCCCATTCCTTGGTATTCAGGCGCGAGGGTAAAACCTATTTCAACGATTCTAGGTTCACTGTCAAGTGTATGGATGGCACAATCTCCTATCAGCTGATTGGACTCAGATAAGGCAATAGCGTATTGAAACCACGTCCCCGATTGATTAGGTTTTTGCGTCATTTGATGTTGAACAAATGATTCAACATCTTCGTACGTGTAGTTTTCCCAAGATTGAAATTTTGCAATAGAAGGATTTGCTCGATATTGATAAAATGCTTCAATATCCTGTCTATCAAATTGACGAATAACAACCCGGTTTGTTCTTGTAAATATGCTGTTTGCATTCTTCATGTGTTAACCTCACTTTTTAGTTAGTTCTTGATTTGAAAAAGTCTATCAGCCATTCAGATAGCTGCTGTTGTGCTTTGCTGACAAAACGATCTGCATAATAAATTAATTCCAAGTGCCGGACAGGTGCTGGATCAGCAATAGGAATCGAAACAATATTAGGCCACATCGAATGTTGCTTTAGTAATCCTCTTGGCTGAATGGTTGCACCGATGCCGGCTTCAACCAGCTGCAATAGCGAAAACGCGGACCCAACCTCCATGGCAGTGTCCAGTTCAACACCCTGTTCTTTACATACGTCATCTACTAAATCCCTTCCTAGATATCCCTTCGGATACATGACCAACGCACGGTGAGTCAGCTCTTTTAATGACACTTCGCTCTTTTGGGCCAAATCACTTTCTGAATGAACAAATAATTCGTAAGGCTCACTTCCAAGTGGAATTTGAACGAGACGCTTATCCGCAGGCCCTCGCAGTCCGATGCCGAGATCCACTTTATGCGAAAGGACTTCTTCACGAACGAAGATATTTGAATATGCCTTTAGATTGGTTTCTGGATAAAGAGTTTTAAATTCTACAAATAGTGGCACCAGCTGAAAATCAAGATCTGAAGGGAGTACTGCGAGACGAACGGTTCCTCGTTTTTCCGATAATAGTTCTTTCATCGCATTTTTTGCATCTCTTTCAGCTTGAAGCATTTTCACGCCATATTGATAAAGCAGCGAACCAGCTTCGGTAGCAACGACCTTTTTGCCGATTCGATCAAAGAGCGGCATCCCAACTTCTGCTTCAAGCAGTCGAATTTGCTGGCTAAGTGTAGGCTGTGATATACCTAGTTGCTCAGCGGCTTTTGTAAAATGCAAATGGTTGAATACAGCCATAAAATAGGTAATATGTCGGGTATCCATATGTCCACCTTTCATAAATGATAGTCTTTTCCTATCATCATAATACGATTTATTGTATTGATCAATGAATGCGGCAGATTTATACTCAAAGTAACCTTAACAAGATGAGAGAGAAAGAAGGGTATTGATGAAAAAAATATATTATTTAGCCGCTTTATTTTTAGCACCTTTAAACTTACGTCCGATCATTACTTCCGTGGCTTCCATGATGAGCATGATCCAATCAGAGCTTGGAGTAAACGCACTGACAGCAAGCCTTTTGACCACTTTGCCTGTCCTTTGTATGGGAATATTTGCTCCCGTTGCAACGATACTCAGCCGGCGTTTTGGTTTAGAGAGAACGCTGTTTTTCTCGATTCTTCTTATCACGATTGCCACTGCACTGCGTGGTACTAGCCAATCGGTTGCTATCCTGCTCATGACTGCGTTTGCTGGAGGGGTAGGGATTAGCTTCGCAGGTCCTTTATTGTCTAGTTTTATTAAAAAATATTTCCCGAGAAATCCTGGTATTGTCAGTGTGTATTCAATTTCGATGACAATAGGTGCAGCGCTCGCTTCCGGTTTCACGATTCCGATTTATCTACGCAGTCAGCATCATCTTCCATTTGCATTGTCCTGCTGGGCTATTCTAGGGGTGATTGCCCTTATTCTATGGATAGGTTTAGTTCGCAAAAATGAGCAGAGTGATCATGTAACATTGCCGTTAAAATTGCCGCTGAGAAACAAAAAGGCCATTCAATTCACCTTGTTCTTTGGCTTTATGTCCAGTATGTTTTATTCTTTGACGGCATGGATTTCACCGATTGCTCTTAGTTTTGGAAACAGTCCGCAATATGCTGCCATGCTCTTGACCATATTTACACTCATTCAGATTCCGGTGGCACTACTCGTTCCAGCGGTCGTTACTCGGTTAGGAAAACCGAAATTATTTCTCATCTTATGCAGTCTGTCTGAACTCATTGGACTTATCTTTCTTCTTCTGCCAATGCCGATCTTGCCAGCCGTCATTTTCCTAGGTATGGGTGCCGGGGGGTTATTTCCTTTAGCGCTTATGCTCCCGATTATGGAGACGAGTACTCCGGAGGAAGCCGGAACCTGGTCCGCGATGTCGCAGATGGGCGGGTACATCGTGGGTGGATTCGGTCCGTTTTTCATTGGCTTGGTTTTCGATTTAAGCGGACATTTTTATGCTTCCATTGTGGCAATGCTTGTCATCGTCTCGTTAATGATTGGCGTTCAGTTATCATTGAAACTTGGTAGAAAAGAAGAAGTGTCGAGTTAAATGATGCAGCTTCACATTTCAATATAAACGGGGGAATTCTATTGCTCATTCGAGAAGCAAAAACGATCGATTATCCACAATTAAGACAAATCTATTTAGAATCCCGGCGCCAGAGCTTTCACTGGCTCAATCCAGAAGAACTCCATCTGCAAGATTTTGATCAAGATACGCAGGAAGAGCAAATTTTCTTAGCTGAGGAGAACAATAAAATTCTTGGATTCATTTCTCTATATGTACCAGATCGTTTTATTCACCTTTTGTTTGTACATCCAGAAGCTGCTGGTCAAGGGGCTGGCGATCTGCTGCTCAAACAGGCTATAAAAGTTTTAGGCACACCGGTCACCCTCAAATGTGTCTCCGACAATCACAAAGCTTTATCTTTTTATCAAAAAAGAGGGTGGAAGGCTGTTGTGGAAGAAGGAGAACCTGGGGCGGAATACTGGGTGCTTATTTATGAATAGAAGTCATTTTATTTTATCAATTTCACGGCCCTTTATTGGGCCTTTTTGCGGTTTCTTTTCGGTGTCGAATGGTATATAAAATGATAATATATGTCATTATAGGGAAAATAGAGGAAGGGGTAAGGGCTGATGGAGAAAGTGCTTTCTTCTCACGTCGGTTTGAAAATCAATGAATGGTATTATCATATTCAAAGATTTAACGTACCGGACGCCGAAGCATATAAAGAGGAAATCAAATCAATGCTTGATCATATGGAAGAAAATCAAGATTTATTATTGTATTTCTCACTCATGGAGTTCAGACATAAATTAATGCTTGATTACTTGAATCCTTTAGAAAATGGGAAAGAGCGGGCCAACTTCAAGGAACTCGCAATGAAGATCAAAAGAGACCAAGAGAAATTAACAGGATTGCTCGAGTATTATTTCAATTTTTTCTACGGCATGTATGAATTTGAAAACTATGAATACCTAAATGCGATTACCTTCTATAAACGGGCAGAAAAAAAGCTGTCTCTTGTCAGTGACGATATCGAACGGGCCGAGTTCAATTACAAGATGGCTGAAATCTATTACCACATGAAACAAACCCACATGTCCATGCACCATATCGCTCAGGCGATAGAATGCTATCGAGAAAAAGAGACATACACAGTAAGAGAAATACAATGTTCTTTTGTGATCGGATTAAACTATATAGATATGGGCTGCCCCGAAAAAGCAATACCCCATTTTCAGCACGCACTAGAAAAAGCCGCCGACAACTCAACCAAACGATTAAAAGGATCAGCACTCTATAATTTAGGGTTGAGTTATTTTCATAACAATAATCTTTCAATGGCAATTAAATATTTTAATGAATCTATTCATTCGTTTAAAGAACAGGGATATGAGCATTTAAACAAAATCCTTGATCCGCTAGTCATGTTGACAAAATCATACTTTAAAGATAATCAGAGTGATTTAGGTTTATATGCATTAAACTATGGGATCGAGTTAGCTGAAAAATTAAAGGATGATATTTTTATAAATACATTCATTATGTTGAAATCACTATATATAGATAACAATGTGAATCGTATAACAGAGTCAATGGCTTATTTGGAATCAAAGTCTTTTTTTGCAAATCTTGAAGATTTAGCGAAAGATGCAGCGAAGCATTATAATAAAGCAGGAGATTTAGAACGCTCAAACGAATTTTACGAGAAGATTCTATATTTCCAACACCAAATTAAAAGGGGAGACTGTCTTTATGAAATTTAAGTCAGTAGCAACCATATTTATAATTGTCAGTGTGTTAGGTGCTTTTAGCTATGTTTCGTCAAACGATATCCATAATGAAGCCCAAAGAGGACATACATCTAGTATCGGTTATTTTGCTTAAACTAAAAGAGCCTTTATAATGGCTTTTTTGGTTTTCAATGTGCTAAGCCTTAAAAAAATGAATCGTAATAGAAAGGGAGCGGCCGTTGTCCGTTCTTTTTTGTTTTAAAGATTCAAATCTTGAAAAATATGTATTTTTCATCATACATTACATTATTTTTAATATCCTACTGCATTCTATTTTAAAGGATGTTACCGTTGTTTGTAAGGAATGATTGGCCAGTCTTCCAATAAAAATTGGAGGGAAATCATGAATTACAAAATTGAAATGTTAACGAATATGAAAATGGTGTATATGAGAAATATCGGATCATATGGCAGCAAAGAGAATTTTGAGATGATGAAGAGATTGAAAAAATGGATTAAGCAACATCATTTAAATGATGAATTAAAGGAATATGGTATATATGGTGTTCCTCAAGATGATCCTGGAAAAATTCCATCAGAAAAATGCAGATACGACCTCATGCTTATGACAAATAGAGATTTCACAAAAGATCAAATGGTTCAGACTGGTCATTTTGAAGGAGGAAAGTATGCTGTGTTCACGGTGACACATACAATCGAAAAAGTGAATTTGTTTTGGAGACAATTGCCTCAAATGATCCAAAACAATCGATTAAACATGCGTCAGGCCCCTATAATGGAAAGGTATAGAGAAGAAGAAGGCGAAGATAAGGTGTGTGAATTCTTACTGCCTATCTTTTAAACACTTTATCAAACTGCAATGAAAACAGACCTCATATGGTCTGTTTTTATGAGTATTAAATGTTTAAATATTTTAGGACTCGTTCCTTTAAATATCGGTATTGATCCTCATTCGTATCTTGAAATGCTTCTTCTCGATTTGAAGGGACATCCATATAAACGATTTCCTCAGAGAATTGTGAAGAAGTAAAGTCGATTCTTTTTCCATTCACTACGTTGTAAAAGTGCCATCCGCTAGGTAATGCGGTCTTGTTTATTTTTCCGCCTAAAAGATCATGGACGACTAAAGAAGTGACACCGCATTGTCCATTGGCCGGGTTGTCTTCACTCCATTTTGAACTAGATTGAGAGGACCAGGCTTTATAAAGAGCATCAATGATTTCGTCTGTCGTGTAGAGGTTCATCATAAAAATCCTTTCTATTTAAAAGCGAAATGAATATAGTATCTGTTTAGTCTATAGTAGATTTTTTTTCGATCAAAATCCAGATGCTATACTTGATTAAACCAAAATAACAATGAGGGTCATGACAGGAGGAGCATGGAGTGATATTCATCATAGGCATTGTAATCGCTTTTATTGTTGCTATTTTAGGCTTTACTATTTTCGTAGATGTAGGTAATGGGCTGGGAACGGTTTTTAGCATCATCGGTGCAATGGTCATTTTATGGATAGCGGGTAGGCTGCAAAGGCAAAAGGAAAAGAATGATCCAAATATATTATTAGATAAAATGATGATGCTTTTTCAAGAAGACGGGTTTCAGGCTTCAACATACATCTTTTCACAAAATGTTGATAAAGGCTTTGCAATTGATGATGAGCGAAAGGCAATGCGCTTTATTACACATCAACCTGGCGGCTCATCTCGAAAATTCAGGTTTGAAGTCACTGAGCTTTCCTTGAAAGAGTTGAAGCAAGTTGACATGTTAGAAGATGGTGTACCGATTGAACAATCTGTTGAGAGTGATAATAATGAAGAGATCTCGACACTTGAATTGAGATTAACTATGAATGATCAGGAATCATCAACGATAACGCTCGCCTTTCTGGCATTTGATGTGCCTGTTCGTAAGAGTAATGCCGAATATTTGACTGAACGAGAAAATCTGAAGGAGATTTATCATGAAATTGATTCAATGATGAAATCTGCGGTTTAATAAATGACTGTTCATAAAGAAGAAATCACAGTTTGAGGTGGTTTCTTTTTTTATGTCCATCAAGACAAAAGCTGGTTCAATCATTGCGGTTGAATGTTTTTCTCAAAAATGAATAAAGATAGACTAGACACGGAAACGAATATTGTTATCAAAAATGACTGGAGGAAACATACATGCAAAAGCTTTGCAGGGAAGTCTGGATCGAGGTCAATCTTGACGCGATTAAAAGAAATATCGAAGCCATTCAAGCGCATATTCCAAGGAAAAGCAAGATCATGGCTGTCGTAAAGGCAAATGCTTATGGACACGGTTCAGTTGAAGTAGCGCGGCAGGCACTAGAAAGCGGTGCGACAGAGCTTGCGGTTGCCAGCTTGGAAGAAGGCATTGTATTGCGGAGAGCAAAAATTGAAGCACCGATTCTGGTCCTTGGATTTACCCCGCTCGACTGTGTGAAAAGGGCCGCAGCCTGGAGAATTGACCTATCCGGCCTTCGAGAAGACTGGATTGTTCAAGCAAATGAGATCTTAGCGGAAGAAGAGAGTCAGCATCGCCTTGGGATTCATGTCAATGTTGACACAGGGATGGGACGATTAGGTGTACGGACAAAGGAAGAGCTGTTAGAGGTGGTGGAGGCGCTTGAAAAGAGTGAAAACCTGAGGTGGGATGGAATATTTACGCATTTCTCCACTGCGGATGAGCCTGACCCTGATTTCACACTAATGCAGCACAGCATTTTTATTGATTTTCTTCGTTTCTTAAAAAAAGAAGGCATTACTTTGCCCACTGTACATATGAACAATACAGCGGCTGCCATCGCATTTCCTGAATTTAGCGCAGATATGATACGGCTAGGCATCGGACTTTATGGACTGTATCCCTCGCAATACATTGAGAGTTTAGATGCTATTAAGCTAGAGCCCGCTCTCAGTTTAAAAGCAAGGATTGCATTCGTGAAGGAAATGGTGACAAAGCCAAGGACCGTCAGCTATGGGGCAACCTATGTAGCAAAACCTGATGAAGTTATAGCAACCATACCAATCGGTTATGCAGATGGGTACTCACGAGCATTATCCAATCGAGGATTTATGCTTTTCCGTGGAAAACGAATGCCGATTGCTGGCCGCGTCACCATGGATATGACGATGATCAGTTTAGGAGAAATGAAAGCAAAGCAAGGCGAAGAAGTCGTCATATATGGTCGTCAAAAGGGCGGAGAAATTTCTGTCGATGAAATCGCCGAAATGCTCAATACGATCAACTACGAAGTCATCGCCACCTTAAGCCGGCGCGTCCCAAGATTTTATCGTCGCGGCGGAAAGATTATTAAAATATCAACGCCGGTGATGTATGTGTGAGGGTAAATAACAGGTGCGATTTGAGGATATTTGTTCTGGTGTACAATGATAAAAATTAAATTTTATTACAAATATGTCGATAAAAGGAGGGATATTTAAGATATGGAGGAAAGAAACGATGAAAAAAGGTTTATTTTTAGTGCTTTTGACTATTTTTATGATGGTCACAATTCATCCGTTAAAAGCTCATGCAGCTGAAACAAATGGGTGGACGAAGCGGGCGGACTTACCGGAAGAGAGACTTCATTCTAGTTCCGCAGTAGTAGATGGGAAGATTTTTGTTTTCGGGGGAAGTAGTGAAAAATCATATAGTAATAAAAATACCTACATGTATGATCCTCACAAAAATGAGTGGAGCTCAAAAGCTGATATGCCAAGAGAAAGAACAGATAGTACGGCAGTGGCGATAGGTAAAAAAGTATATGTTATTGGAGGAGCATATCAAGATAGTACAAATACGATTGATATTTACGATGCAGAGTTAGATACATGGGTAGAAACACCAATTAATATTCCATACTTAGCTGTAACAAAAGGTGATATAAGTGCGAGTGTTTTAAATGATAAGATTTATATTCTTGCAACGAATAAAAGCCCTTATCAAGAACATAATTTTTATAGTTATGATACAAAAACGGATAAATGGGAACAATTAAAAATGTTTCCTCAGCAATTTACGGGAATGTCTATGTCAGAAGTTATTAACAACAAGATTTATGCCACAGGTGGAGAAAGAACAGTTAGTAATCTCCATAATGCCCAAGTATATGAATATAACATTGAAACAAATCAATGGGTACAAACGAAATCAAAGTTGAATTTTTATCAACTAGGGGCTGCATTTACAACATACCAGGGGAAATTGTTTATGGCTGGAGGTCAGTATGACGACAGATCTAGTCTATTATCACCTTACACACAGTTTTATGATGCTAAAACGAATTCTGTGAAAAGAAGCTCGATCAATTTACCTGAAGCTAGAGTAGGTTCAAGTGCTGTAACGATTGAGGATACCATATATATCATAGGTGGTCGAAATTTCAAGCAAGATTATCATTCAAAATCGATTAAAAGTGATTACAAATCAGTGATTTCTATCTCACTAAAAGATTTGCAAATTGCTGAAGGTGAAACAAAGCCAGATGATGACGCAACAGAAGAACCGAAAGATCAGGACGGGACAAAGCCAGGCGATGGCACAACCGAAGAACCGAAAGATCAAGACGGAACAAAGCCAGATGAGGGCACAACCGAAGAACCGAAAGATCAGGACGGAACAAAACCAGGTGATGGTTCAACTGAAGGACCGAAAGATCAAGACGGAACAAAGCCAGATGATGGCACAACCGAAGAACAGAAAGATCAGGACGGAACAAAACCAGGTGATGGTTCAACTGAAGGACCGAAAGAGCAAGACGGAACAAAGCCAGATGATGGCACAACCGAAGAACAGAAAGATCAGGACGGAACAAAGCCAGATGATGGCACAACCGAAGAACAGAAAGATCAGGACGGAACAAAACCAGGTGATGGTTCAACTGAAGAACCAAAGGATCAAGACGGAACAAAACCTGGTGAAGAAGCAACAAAAGGTATACTTTCAATTACCATGATAAACGGGCTGCAAAAGGATTATTTGCTTTCAATGAAAGAAATCAACGATTTTCTAAACTGGTATAAAGAGAGAAGTTTTGGAATTGGCATGAACTTCTATGAAATCAATGATGAACACAATAAAGGTCCTTTCACAAGTAAGAAGGATTACGTTGTGTACCAAAATATCTTAATGTTTGATATCAAGCAATACTGATATTCATAAATTGTAAAGCTGCTGATAAGAGATCAGCAGCTTTTATTTTGATAGAATTGTTAAAATTAGGATCAACGTCATGAAAAAAATAAGATATTTTTTAAAAAATCTGCTAAACATCCTATAAACAAATCCGATAATAGAATTGTCAGGGTTGATAAGCCCTAGAATAAAGGACTTTTTTCAGACAAGGACGTCTGTCAGGTCCCACATACATGGAGGTAATAGGAAATGAGAATTAACCACAATATCGCAGCGCTTAACACATTAAACCGTTTGTCTGCAAACAACGGTGCGAGCCAAAAGAACATGGAGAAACTTTCTTCTGGTCTTAAAATCAACCGTGCAGGAGATGACGCAGCAGGTCTTGCAATCTCTGAAAAAATGCGTGGACAAATCCGCGGATTAGAAATGGCTTCTAAAAACGCACAAGACGGTATCTCTCTTATCCAAACAGCTGAAGGTGCATTGACTGAGACTCATTCAATCCTTCAACGTGTTCGTGAACTAGTTGTACAAGCTGGAAATACTGGTACACAGGATAAAACTACTGATCTTCAATCTATTCAAGATGAGATTAAAGCTCTACAAGAAGAAGTAGATGGTATCTCAAATCGTACAGAGTTTAACGGTAAGAAATTGTTAGATGGTACATTTAAAGCTCCTGCTGATCCTGCAGCACCAGCTGCTGGTGAGCAATCTTTAGTATTCCAAATCGGTGCTAATGCAACTCAACAAATTTCAGTGAACATCGAAAAAATGAGCACTGATGCACTAGGAGTTAAAGATCCAGCTGATACAACTGGAAGAACAATCTTAGCTAATCAATCTGTAAAAGATATTGATGTAACTAAATTTGCTGATAATGCTGCAACTGCAACTGATGTAGGTTTTGATACACAATTGAAAATCGTTGATGCTGCTATCAACCAAGTATCTGCTCAACGTGGTAAACTTGGTGCAGTTCAAAACCGTCTAGAGCACACAATCAACAACCTTGGTGCTTCTTCTGAAAACTTAACAGCTGCTGAGTCTCGTATCCGTGACGTTGACATGGCGAAAGAAATGAGTGAGTTCACAAAGAACAACATTCTTTCTCAAGCGTCTCAAGCAATGCTTGCACAAGCGAACCAACAGCCACAAAACGTACTTCAATTACTACGTTAATGACAGGCCCCTTTATGGGGCTTTTTTTTATGTTTTTTTCTTCGTGTTTTCTCCAGTCTTATGATTCTTAAACCCCTGTTATAAATCATGAAAAATGACCTTCAAATTTGGAATACTCTAGCGAAACGACCATAGTGAATAAGACTTTATCCTTATTTATTCCTTTTTTTGTTAAACATATTCCATAAATGTTCGATAAATGGATTGTAAGGCTTACAAAAAAATTCTAATTTAGAACTTTTGGATAAGGACGTCCAATTGGTTCAAACACATGGAGGTCATTTAACATGAGAATTAACCACAATATCGCAGCACTTAACACACTGAACCGTTTGTCTGCCAACAATGGTGCAGGGCAAAAGAACATGGAGAAGCTTTCTTCTGGACTTCGTATCAACCGTGCAGGAGATGACGCAGCAGGTC
>NZ_ASJD01000023.1 GCF_000691165.1 Bacillus safensis FO-36b
ATGGCTGAAATCTATTACCACATGAAACAAAACCACATGTCCATGCACCATATAGCCCAAGCAATAGAATGTTATCGAGAAAAAGAAACTTATACTGTTAGACAGATACAATGTTCCTTTGTCATTGGATTAAACTATATTGATATGGGTTGCCCCGAAAAAGCAAAGCCTCATTTTAATCACGCACTAGAAAGAGCAACGGAAAGCGACACCAAAAGATTGATAGGATCAGCGCTGTATAATTTGGCTTTAAGTTATTTCCACAATGATGAAATAGCTGCCGCAATCAAATATTTAAATGATTCAATCAATGCTTTTAAAGAGCGAGGATATGAGCATTTTAACAGAATACTCGATCCTTTAAGTATGCTTGTAAGGTCATATTTTCAATCTCATGAAAACGATCTAGGCGTATACGCTCTCAACCAGGGCATAGAATTGGCTGAAAAATTAAATGATGACGTAATGCTTAAAGTATTCACTTTTTACAAGGCGCTTTATGTCAAAGGTGATTATGATAAGGTCTTGAGTGATACCGAGTATTTAACCGAAAGAGGAATGTATGCAATTCTTGAAGAATTATCGAAAGATGCAGCAAGGAGATATAAAACAGTAGGAGATAAAGACAAGGCGTCGAACTTCTATGAGAAGGTTCTTTACTTCCAACAATTAATTAAAAGGAGCGATTGCCTTTATGAAATTTAAGTCAGTAGTAGCAACCCTCATCATTATTGGCACTTTGAGCACGCTTGGTTATTTCGCCTTTTCACAAAACCATGATGAAGCTATTAGAGGACACACATCAAGTATCGGTTATGATAAATTCCATTAAAAAAAGCCCTTTTCGGGGCTTCTTTTTTATTTAAACCGCCATTCCTTGTTCTCCTTATTCCAAACAAGCTCTTTTCGAGATATAAGATTCTTAACCGCTGTATGGATCATCTACTCATCTTATCTGTGGCTTCTCAGATCATCTACGCTTTAGCTCTGATGTGAACGTTTCATAATATAAATAGTACGTTGAAAAGTCGGTTTAAATTCAGTTATTACAAATAAATATATAATATGTTATAATTTGGTTGTGTGAATCTATTGTGAAAGGATTGTTCTAGTCAATGAAAAAATCATTCAAAGTAATTACAATGTCTCTTGCTGTATTTAGTACTCTATCATTATTTAGTCCAGAAAACACTAGCGCTGTCTCTTCTTCAGAATCAAAAGAATCTGTTTTCCAAGAACCTATTGCAAGTACAAAAGCAATTGTAATAAATACCAAAAGTCGTGTTGGAGACATTTATCCATATAATTTTCCTGCTAGTAGATTTACCATTACTGGAAATATTTTTGCGATTGAGGTGGAAGAAAGATCACCTAATTTTACTGTGATGCGGGCTGTCTCTCCTGGAAAAGTTACGATCTCATATAGAACTTCACTAGGAGAGCTAGTTATTAATAATGTAACTATTACTTACTAGTTGAATTGACATATAGAGTAACTTGGATAGGCTAAAAGAATTTTATTAAAAAAACAGACCTTAAGGGGTCTGTTTTTTATGGGGACGGATTGGGGACCAACCCTTTCAGTTTTGTTCAGAAATGAAAATATTTATTCAGAAAGGCTCATCATAGAACCTTATTAATTCAGTTTTTTTCAGAGAACGTCTGTTTGCTTCGGGTGATGTCGTTCACTCTGCCAGCGTAGCGCTCTCCCAGCTGAGCTAATGCCCCGAGGTATGACGACATAATTTATTATAATCAATCCTCCTCTGAAATTCAAGCTGTAAAACGTAAACACATCGTCTATTTTTCTTTCTGTTCAATCGGAATATAGTCAAATATTTCACCAGAATGAACAGAATGGGCTAATCGTCTCAGCCAGTCATAATAGGCTTTTGAGCTTTCAAGCTGCTCAATGAGCTGCTGCGCTTCTTCTCTTACATGTTCCTCCAGCTGATCATCACGCGACACCTCTTGAAGCCGCTCTTGCGCTTCTTCAATTGCCGCTAAATTGACCTCGACCTCACGTTCCCATTTTTGCGGAAAGAAGTTCGTGAAAAACTTAAAAAAGTCTTTTTCCGCAACAAAGCTGTGTTTTCTTCGGCCACGGTGAAACGTCTTTTTGACAATATTCATGTCTTGCAGCTTTTTCACACCCGTGCTCATACTCGGTTTACTCATTTGCAGCTCTTCACGCATTTCATCCAGTGTCATTTCCTCATTTAAATACATCGTTCCATATAGAATACCTGCACTTCTTGTAATGCCATAGAGATCCATCGTTTCAGCTATGGAATCAATGACTAGATCTTTAGCAGCTAAAATACGATCTTCTGCTTGCGGCTTTTCCTGCTTTTTCATTTTGTCCCTGCTTTCTATTAAGAAAATTCAATCCGTTCAAAAAAATCTTTATGGACTATATGTTAACGAAAGAATACAAAATGTCAAAATAAATGAAGCATATCTCCCTTTGACAGAAAAATTTGAACATGATAAGTTAATTATGTTCAAAACGTTAAATTTTTATTTAACAAACTTACCAAAGAGAATCAGAGGAGGTTCCTTCTATGAGTCAAACACTATTTATAGACGGACAATGGGTTGGCGCTAAAAGTAACGACACACGGGATATCATCAATCCGTTCAATCAAGAAGTGATCGCGACAGTCAGCGAAGGATCTAGAAATGACGCGCAGCTAGCCATTAAAGCAGCGAGAAAAGCCTTCGATCAAGGGGACTGGGCAAACATGCCTGGACTTGAAAGAGGAAATATTGTGTTTAAGATAGCTGAATTGATTAGACGTGATCTTGATGAACTAGCCAAATTGGAATCGCTTGATACAGGCAAAACATTAGAGGAAAGCAAAGCAGATATGGACGATATTGCGAACGTGTTCCAATATTACGCAGGTCTGGCTGATAAAGAGGGCGGGGAAATCATTGCATCGCCAATTCCAAACTCGAAAAGTGAATTAGTCAGAGAGCCTGTCGGTGTATGCGGACAAATCACTCCTTGGAACTATCCATTGCTTCAAGCAAGTTGGAAAATCGCTCCTGCACTTGCGGCGGGAAATACTATCGTTTTAAAGCCAAGTGAAATCACACCACTCACCACAATAAAAGTATTTAAACTCATGGAAGAAGCGGGCGTTCCAGCAGGTGTTGCAAACCTAGTGCTTGGACCTGGGGCAACCGTTGGAGATGAGCTTGCTGTAAATGATCAAGTAGATCTGATTTCATTTACAGGCGGTATTGAAACAGGGAAGAAAATTATGCAGGGAGCCAGCGGGAATGTGAAAAAAATAGCCCTTGAGCTCGGCGGAAAGAATCCGAATATTGTGTTTCAAGATGCTGATTTAGACGTAGCGGTTGACCAGGCGATGAATGCTGTGTTTTTCCATGCAGGGCAAGTGTGTTCAGCAGGTTCACGTTTGCTGGTGGAAGAATCTATTCATGATGAATTTTTAGAAGAACTGGTGAAGCGTACGAAAAAAATCAAGCTAGGCAACGGCTTTGATGAAGATACCCAGAGCGGGCCGCTCATCTCAGCTGAGCATCGAAAAAAAGTAGAAAAATACGTCAGCATCGGTTTAGAAGAAGGCGCTAAGTTAGAGACAGGCGGAAAAAGACCTGACGCAGAGGAGCTGCAAAATGGGTTCTTCTACTTGCCGACCATTTTCTCAGGCTGCACGTCAGATATGCGGATTGTACAGGAAGAAGTCTTTGGACCTGTCCTGACAGTCGAATCCTTCCGTACAGAGGAAGAAGTCATCAAGCTGGCAAATGATACGATTTATGGATTAGCAGGAGCTGTGTGGTCTTCTGATATCAGCAAGGCCGAAAGAGTGGCTCGACAATTAAGATTGGGCACGGTTTGGATCAATGACTTCCATCCTTATTTCGCTCAAGCACCTTGGGGTGGCTACAAGCAATCAGGCATTGGGCGCGAATTAGGACGCACGGGACTTGAAGAATATACCGAACTGAAGCATTTATATCGAAATACAAAACCTGAAGCGGTTCATTGGTTTAAATAAAAATTAAGCATTTGGAGGAGATTCTTTATGACACTAAATATGAAAATTGAAAGCATGCAGAAATTCCACACATTTGAAATACCGACTGTTATCAAACACGGCATTGGTGCAGTGAAACATGTTGGGGAAGAAGTAAAAGCATACGGCGTTTCAAAGGTATTGCTTGTAACAGACCCTGGTATTTATCAAGCCGGCGTGGTGGACCCAGTAATTGCTTCATTAAAAGAAGCACAAATCGATGTCGTTCTATTTGATAAAGTAGAGCCAAATCCGCCAGTCCGTCTAGTGAACGAAGGATCTGCTTTATATGAAAAAGAAGGCTGTAATGGATTAGTCGCAGTAGGCGGCGGCAGTTCAATGGATACAGCAAAGGCAATCGGAGTAGAGGCGACTCATGAAGGCTCAGTCCTTGATTACGAAGCGGCAGAGGGAAAAAAACCGCTAGAAAACAGAATCCCTCCTTTAACCACTATTCCGACAACAGCTGGTACAGGTTCAGAGGTAACGCAGTGGGCGGTCATTACTGATGAAGAAAGAGAATTCAAATTCAATACTGGTGGACCTCTCATTGCAGCTCATCTAACAGTCATTGATCCAGAGCTTCATGTGTCCATGCCGCCTCATGTGACAGCAATGACTGGAATTGACGCGCTTGCTCACGCGATTGAATGCTATACGATGAAATTTGCTCAGCCGATTACAGATGCGGTAGCGCTCATGGCAATTGAATATGCAGCTCATTATATTCGCCGTGCCTTTGCTGATGGCGAGGACTTAGAAGCAAGATATGGAATGGCACAAGCTGCGATGCTTGCCGGGCTTTCTTATGGAAGTGAATCAGCTGGAGCTGCACATGCGATGAGTCAAACACTCGGAGGTATTATTCCTGTCGCTCACGGTCAGTGTGTTGCAGCGATGATGGGACCAGTGATGGAGTATAACTGGAAAGGGTATCCGGAAAAATTCGCTCGAATTGCGCAAGCGTTTGGGATTGATACAAGCAGAATGACAACAGAGGAAGCAGCCAAAGCAGCTGTGAACTGGATGTATGATTTAGTAGAGGATTTAGAAGTTCCTTCATTAGAAGAACAAGGTGTATCAAAAGATATGATTGATCGTTTATCTAAAGAAGCAATGAAAGATCCGCAAACAGTTGGAAACCCAAGAGATTTAAACGAAAAAGCGTACAAATGGATTTATGCTCGCTGCTTTGAGTTAACACCTAAAACGGTGTAACAATGAAAAAAGGCTCCCAAAAGGGAGTCTTTTTTATGCCTATAGTTGTTCTTTAATTTCTTTGATTTGATGAATATGGCGTTTTTCGTGTGCGCCGATAAAATCAAGGTATTGCTTAAGGGATAGCTCTTTAAACACAGGATGTGCAATGACGCGTTTGAAATCTTCCTCAGTAAATGTGGATAAAATTTGATTGAGCTGCTCACGTGCAGTATCGAGCTCATCCTTTAAATGTGTAGGTGTTACATGCTTGCGTTCAGGCTCAACAATACTAGGCGCAGTGGCTTTTTTCGAACGGTCCTCTGCCATTTCTACCGGCTTTGGTTCATATTCTTTAATCGGTGCTTTTTTACCCTCAGCAGCTAGATGTTTTGCTGCAACTAGGTCCATTTTCTTTAAATGATCTGCTACCTCTTGAATACTCCAAGTATCATCAGATAATTTTTGGTTCAATTGTTCTTCGCTCAAACCTTGCAGCTCGTGCCACAATTCTTGTCTCGCTTCATGTAATATACTCATTTTCTCATCACCTCAAGATCAAATTTTAACATAATGGTACATGACAATCATTCTTGAGCTATCCGAAAATCCCTTTGAAGAATTGTGATGAAATATGAAACCTTTACAAAAGTGGTTCGTATTACCTGTTAGAAGGAATACATTGGAGGTGGGTGAGGTCTAAATGAAACAAAAGATGTTCATTTCATGAAGAAAGGATGAGGAAGATGGATGTGTTCGGGCTGCCTCTTCAGACGCTGTATTTATACATATTAATGATATCAGGAATCCTGACACTTGTTTTCGTCTTTTTCGGCGATGTATTTGATGGATTATTTGAAGCGATCCCTGTTCCATTCCTTCAACCAACATTGATCCTCGCATTTCTTACCTTTTTCTCGGCTGGAGGGTTTATCTCTGAAAAAACAGCAATTGTAGGAAGTGGACTTGGCGCAGTATTATCTGCCATCCTCGCAGTGATCCTTGTGACCTGTTTGAATGTATTTGTATTAGTCCCGCTTTCCTCTGCTGAAGAATCTCTCTCTTATACGGAAGCCGATTTAAAAGGAAGAACTGGGGAGATCATTGTATCTGTTCCAAAAGACGGATTTGGAGAAGTGCTGTTAATCAGTAATAGCGGGAAAATCTCAAAGCCAGCTGTCAGTTTCGACCAAGAGGAGATTCCATATGGAACCCGTGTGCTAGTTGTCGAAGTGAACAAAGGCGTCTTATCTGTTATACCAAATGAAGAAATCTAGGAGGGAATGCTATGCCAGGAACAACTATTTTAGTGATCATTGGAATTGTGCTTGTGATTCTTATTGCACTTATTGGTGTATTTGTTTCTAAATACCGGACAGCAGGTCCAGATGAAGCATTAATCGTTACAGGAAGTTACCTAGGAAGTAAAAATGTCCACGTGGATGAAGGTGGAAACAAGATTAAGATTGTAAGAGGCGGCGGTACCTTTGTACTTCCAGTCTTTCAACAAGCAGAGCCGCTCAGCTTACTATCTAGCAAGCTAGATGTTTCAACCCCTGAAGTCTATACCGAACAAGGTGTACCGGTCATGGCGGATGGAACGGCCATCATAAAAATTGGCGGATCGATTGAAGAAATTGCTACTGCTGCAGAGCAATTTTTAGGGAAAACAAAAGAAGACCGTGAAAACGAAGCGAGAGAAGTATTAGAAGGTCACCTTCGTTCCATCTTAGGGTCAATGACAGTTGAAGAGATTTATAAAAACAGAGAGAAATTTTCACAAGAAGTACAACGCGTTGCTTCTCAAGATTTAGCGAAAATGGGTCTAGTCATTGTTTCGTTTACGATTAAAGATGTTCGTGATAAAAATGGCTATTTAGAATCTCTAGGTAAACCAAGAATTGCCCAAGTAAAACGCGATGCAGATATTGCAACAGCTGAAGCAGATAAAGAAACACGTATCAAACGTGCCGAAGCAGATAAAGATGCGAAGAAATCTGAGCTTGAGCGTGCTACTGAAATCGCTGAAGCAGAAAAAATCAATGAGCTGAAAAGAGCAGAATTTAGACGTGAACAGGATACGGCGAAAGCAAGTGCTGACCAAGCGTACGATCTAGAAACAGCTCGTAACCGTCAGCACGTAACTGAACAAGAAATGCAAGTCAAAATCATTGAGCGTCAGAAACAAATTGAATTAGAAGAAAAAGAGATTCAGCGTCGTGAACGTCAATACGATTCTGAAGTGAAAAAGAAAGCAGATGCGGACCGTTATGCTGTTGAGCAGTCGGCTGCCGCGGAAAAAGCGAAACGCCTTGCTGAAGCAGATGCGAAGAAATACAGCATTGAAGCAATGGCAAAAGCAGAAGCTGAGAAAGTCCGAATTGATGGGCTTGCCAAAGCGGAAGCTGATCGTGCAAAAGGGGAAACAGAAGCGGAAGTCATTAGACTAAAAGGACTTGCAGAAGCGGAAGCGAAAGAGAAAATCGCTGAAGCATTCGAACAGTATGGTCAGGCAGCGATCCTTGATATGATTGTGAAAATGCTACCTGAATATGCGAAGCAAGTATCTGCACCACTTTCTAACATTGATAAAATTACTGTTGTGGATACGGGCGGTAACGGGGAAGGCAGCGGTGCCAATAAAGTTACAGGCTATGCCACAAACCTCATGTCCAGTCTGCAAGAAAGCCTGAAAGCATCCTCTGGAATAGATGTGAAAGAAATAATTGAGAACTTTTCCGGCAAAGGAAATGTGAAGCAAAGCATTCAAGAACTAACCAATGAAATCAAACAACCAAGAAAAAAAGAGATCGCTGATACTCAAATAGAAGAATAAAATCAAAAGACACCTTCCAGCAGAAGGTGTCTATTTTTTATAGAAGAAGTTTTAACCATTGAAATACAGACCATTGAATTCTACGTAATAGGAATTTATGATAATGAAGATAGGGTGTAAAAAACTAAAAGGAGTGGTGCGGATGAAGGTGAGACATGCTGTACATCAAGATATTCCTAAAATCGCCGAAATACATGTGAAGAGCTGGCAAACGACTTATCAAGGCATTATTAATCAGGATTATTTGGATGGTTTAAATATAAAAGATCGGAAAGAGAGCTGGAGAAAAAGATCGCTTGAAGGCACGTTTGTCGCAGAAGATGCGGATGGCGTATTTGGTTTTGCTTCTTTCGGAAAACAACGTGACGAACGTTATTCTACATATGATGGAGAGCTGTATGCCATCTATTTATTACAACAGAAACAGAAATCAGGTGCGGGTATTGCTTTAATTGCTAAAGGTGTCGATTATTTAATAGAAAAAGGGTATCAGAGGTTGATGCTATGGGTGTTTGAGCAAAATTCGGCAAAACAATTTTATCAAAAACTTCAACCTAGTTTTGTCGTTACCAGCCAGTTCGAGCTGGCTGGCGAGAACCATAATGAAATAGGGTATGGATGGGAGCTGTCTATATTGAATAACCATGTACAGCGGATTAAATCGTCAGCTTCCAGTAATAATGAGAGAAAAAAGTGAAGAGCACAGCAAGCAGCATGTAAGAAATAAACGGTGAAGCTTCTACTTTTCCTTTCACGCCTGCTATTTTTAAAGCTTCATAGAAACCTGCCAAAAAATAAGCAAGACTGAGAATATAGCAGCACAGCATAATGGAGTAAGGGCTCATTGTCGTACCTCCAGCATGAAATCTTCTATTATTAATAGATTCCATAGAGCAGCAAATTATGCATAAAAAAATAACCAGCTGAAATCAGCCGGTTATTTTTGATGAGGAAAAACCAAACGAGATGCACTTGGGATGAGTATACAAAGAACGATACTGCAAATAATAAATGAAGGAACCATATATGTGCTGTTATAAATTAAAGAGTAGACCCATCCTGGTGTTCCTTTCGGTGCATATTGAGAGAAGAAAACGACGCCAGAAATAAAGAACGTCAGTAACCTGAATAAACTAGCAACAAAAACAGCTAAGGTAATATAGAAGAATTGCTGTTTTCGCTTTTGATCCTGAATGGCTTTTTTGATCAGTCCAGAAAACAGGCCGCTTAAAGAAATGACAACAGATGCAACGAAGTAATCGAGGAATCCTTGAACAGGTGTAGCGATGATCGGGCTATTCATCAGCTGAAGACCTGCGATTAACACACCGATGATAAATCCGGTAGATATTCCCCATCTAATAGACATGAGAATGACGGGAATCATAATCAGCGCAAGAGAACCGCCATTGGGCATTCTTAAAAAGAGACCTGATAAGTAATCTAATACAAGTGCAAGTGAAGTCATAATCGCGATTTCCATCAGTCGTACCAATTGATTTGATTGCTGCATAAAAAAATCTCCTTTTTCATGAATTGAGCAAGGAGAGACCGTGTAAGGATGAGTATGTTATTCATAGAAAAACATATCGATTTGAATACACCGTATGTATTCAAGTGATTCCACATTCCTACTTCAGTATTAACTGACAGGTTCAAAGGGTCAGAACAACGAATGTTCACTCTCAGCACAAAGCTCCCCCTGCGGTTATTTAGTTTCAATCTATTATAAATATACTAAAGACCTGCAGGATCAACAATAGATAATTCCCGAGATAATCAGCATTTGTATCAATATATAGGAAGAGATAAGGAAAAATAAATTATTTAGAAAAAATACTTGTTTCTTCTTTCAAAAGGTGTTATATTTGTATTCGCCGCTGAAACAGCGCGGTTGATAAATAACATTAAGAAAAAAGTTGTTGACTTTATCTTGATAGAATGTTATATTAATAAAGTCGCCTCTGAGAGACGACGAAGATGATCTTTGAAAACTAAACAAGAC
>NZ_ASJD01000024.1 GCF_000691165.1 Bacillus safensis FO-36b
ACAGCCGACCAATCACCTGTCGAAGGAGAAGCCATTTTAACACCGATTCAGCGCTGGTTCTTTGAACGAAACTTTACGAATCAGCATCACTGGAACCAATCGATGATGCTTCATGCGCCAAATGGTTTAAATGAGAAAAACGTTCAGCAAGTACTGGAACAGCTCATGATTCATCATGATGCCTTGCGAATGGTGTATCCGCTCGAAGAAGGGCGCGTCATCCAGCGTCATCGAGGAATCGAGGAAAATAATGTGGCAATTGATGTGGTGGAAGTAACAGGAGAGCTGTCGCAGCAAATCCAGCAGGTAGAAAAGCTGGCAAATGAAGTGCAGGCGAGTATACCGCTAGCAGACGGGCCTTTAGTGAGACCTGCCATTTTCCGAACGGATCAAGGGGATCATTTATTGCTGGCTGTACACCATCTTGTCATTGATGGTGTGTCATGGCGCATTTTCCTTGAAGATTTCATGGCTCTTTATGAACAGTCGAAGCGCGGGGAAACTCTTACCCTTCCTGAAAAAACACACTCCTTCCAAGAATATGCCCAGAAGCTGACTGAATACGCTGTGTCAGATGAGCTGCTATCGGAAAGAGGTTATTGGAAAAAGGTGCTTGCGCATTCCGTTCCTCCACTTCAAAAGGATCATGTCACGGAGGATCAACGAATGCTTCATACACAGACCATTCGTTTTGCATTGTCTGAAGAGGAAACACGCAGTCTGCTGACGGATGTACATGAAGCCTATCAAACAGAAATCAATGATATATTGCTGACGGCATTAGGGTTGTCCATGAAAGAGTGGACAGGTGAAGACAGGCACTTTATTCATCTTGAAGGACACGGGAGAGAGGACATCCTCCCTGCGGTCAATGTATCACGGACCATCGGATGGTTTACTAGTATGTATCCTGTGTTATTGGATATGTCGCATGCAGACGATCTTTCTTATCAGATCAAGTATTTAAAAGAGGAACTCAGACACATTCCGAACAAGGGCATCGGCTATGGCGTTTTAAAATACTTAACACCTGACAAGATGAAGGACGATATCGATTTTCAAGTCACACCAGATATCAGCTTTAACTATCTTGGTCAGTTTGATGAACAGATCGGCGGCGGTGAATTGAGGCGTTCTCCATGGCATGCAGGACAATCGCTGAGCCCTGAATCTGAGAAACCTCATGCGCTGGATATTGTTGGTTTCGTAGAACAAGCAATGCTCCATGTGACGATTTCCTATCATCACCTTGAATTCGAAGAACGTACGATCGAACAGTTCAAGGAACTCTTAGAAAAGAATGTGAAGGCACTGATCTCACATTGTCTATCACAGGATGAGAGTCAGATCACACCTAGTGATGTGGGAGATGAGGATCTCACCATGGACGAACTTGAAAAGCTAATGGATCTATTTTAAGCAAAAATGAAGAGGTGGACTTATGAGCAAGCAGAAAATTCAAAAGGTATATCCTTTAACACCAATGCAAGAGGGCATGCTGTATCATGCCATGCTAGACCCTAATTCCTCCTCTTATTTCACACAGCTTGAGCTTGGAATAAGCGGAGATTTTGATCTCGATCTTTTTGAAAAGAGTCTCAATGAACTCGTACGGACATATGACATTCTGCGTACAGCCTTTGTTTATCAGCAATTACAAAAGCCTCGTCAGGTTGTACTGGCTGAACGTCATTTAGATGTGTATAGAGAAGATCTATCTCATCTGAATCATCAAGAGCAGAAAAAGGTATTGGATCAATATAAAAAGCAAGTGAGAAAGCAAGGATTTCACTTAACGAATGATCTGTTGTTGAAAGTCGCTGTTTTTCAATTAAATGAAACAAACTGGCACCTGATTTGGAGCAACCATCACATTATTATGGATGGTTGGTCCATGGGTGTGTTGATGAAAAAACTGTTTCATTACTATGAATCTTATCGGAACGGCCGAACACCGGATCGCTCACAAGGTAAGCCTTATGCGGACTATATCCAGTGGCTTGGAAAGCAAAACAAACAAGAAGCGGAAGACTATTGGAAGGAGCGGCTGGATGGTGCTGTTCAGCACCAAGGGCTGCTGCAGCAAAAAGAAGCGAACGGACAATATGATCATCGGGAATGGACGTTTACATGGGACGCTCAAACGGTACAAGCCATTCAAGATGCGGCAAGACAATGCCAAGTGACAGCACCGAACCTTTTTCAGGCTGTCTGGTCCGTTCTTTTAGGCACCTATCATGCAGCAGATGATGTCACATTTGGAACAGTCGTATCAGGCAGACCTCCAAGTGTGTCTGGGATTGAGCGGATGGCAGGGCTGTTTATCAATACGATACCTGTTCGGGTGACATTGGATCAGGAGCAGACCTTTAAACAGCTGTTTCAAACGGTTCAGCAGCATGCATTGGAAGCGGAAAACTATGATTTTATGCCGCTTTATGACATTCAGCAGAAAACAGCTGCTGGAGGAAAGCTCTTTGATCATTTGGTTGGATTTGAAAACTATCCTTTAGATCAAGAGCTGTCTGGTGACACCATGTCTGCACGTCTCGGTTTTGCCATTGATGTAAAGGACGGATTTGAACAAACGAATTTCGATCTCAATGTCCTTGTCTATCCGGGTGAAACGTGGACATTGACATTCAAATACAATGCGATGGCTTTTGAAGAAAAGGTCATTGAAAACATATCAAAACATCTGACCAACCTCATGAAGCAAATCATTCACAATCCTGACGTACGTCTTCATGAAGTGACATGTATTACAGAAGAAGAAAAGCAGCAAATTGAAGCATGGAACCAGACGGAGCGAGATTATCCGAAGCATCTGTCCATTCCTGAGCTGCTCGATGAACGTATCAAGGCGCAGCCTGACCATCCGGCATTAGTCGAAGGCGAGCGAACATTCACATACGAGAAGCTTGGACAAGAAATCCGTCGTTTAGCCAGCAGTCTTGTTAAAAACGGCGTTCAGCCGGGGGATGCTGTGGCGGTATATATGAACCGGTCAGCAGATGCGGTGATCTCTATTTTGGCCATTTTACATGCAGGGGCTGCTTATGTACCGATTGATCCTGCTCAGCCTGAGGAGAGAATCCGTTGGATGCTTGAAGACAGCGGTGTATCCATTTTGCTCTATGCTGACAGCCAGCCGCCAGTTGATGAAAGCATCAAAGCTGTTTGTGTGACCGGCATGTCTCATCACTCACAAGCAGAGTTATCAGTCGAGACGTCTCCATCTCAATTGGCATATATCATGTTCACATCGGGATCAACTGGACGGCCAAAAGGAGTTCAAATTGAGCATCAGCATATTGTGAGGTTAGCATGCTCTCAGGAAAAAATAGGCTTGAACACGTCGGATCGTATGGCGCATACAGGAGCTGTCAGCTTTGATGCGATTACCCTTGAAATCTTCACTACGCTGCTGAATGGGGCGACGCTTTATCCTGTTGACCGTGATACTTTATTGGATATTCACCGGTTTGAACAATTTATCCAAACACATCAGATCACAGCGCTCTTTTTAACGACGGGTTTATTTAATCAGCTCGCTCAGCAGCGGCCGCAAATGTTCAAAGGGTTAAAAACATTATTCACCGGCGGTGATGTGATCAATGTGAAAAGTGCGGAGCTTGTGAAAAAGCAGCATCCGTCAATTACCTTGCTGAATGTCTATGGCCCAACTGAAAATACAACCATCTCGACCATTTACGAAGTAAGAGGAGATGAAACGGGTCCGATCCCAATTGGTCAGCCGATCAATCATACGTCAGCTTATATTTTAGATGACTATCAAAGACTGCAGCCGATTGGAGCGCCAGGAGAGCTGTATGTGGGCGGAGATGGTGTTTCAAGAGGGTACATCAAACGTCCAGATTTGACTGATCAAGTATTCATGGCAAATCCTTTTAAGCCGTCAGGACGGATGTATCGAACGGGGGACTTGGCTAGATATGGTGCAGATGGTCAGATTGAATTCCTCGGCCGTGCCGATGATCAGGTGAAAATTCGTGGCTTCCGTATTGAGCTTGGTGAAATTGAATCAGTGCTTCACCAAGAAGCGGGGATAGATGAAGCAGTTGTACTTGTTCAGCAGCTCTCCTCAGATGAAAAGGAAATCATTGCTTACTTCACAGGGACATTGACAGAAGAAGAGGTACGAGATGTATTCAATCAAAAACTGCCAGCTTATATGGTGCCGCACCATGTGATGAAGCTGGATACCTTTGCACTGACATCGAACGGGAAGGTAGATCGAAAAGCTTTACCTAAGCCTGACGATGTGCATCGCGAGGAGATCAAAATCATTCTGCCTGAGACTGAGACAGAAAAGGCACTCGCTGACATTTGGGAGGAGCTTCTTGGGAAAACGGTTGGGGTAGACGAGCATTTCTTTATGGCTGGCGGGCACTCGCTCAAAGCGATGATGATGTCTGCAAAGGTTCAAGAAGTGCTTCAAAAGGAAGTGCCGATTCAAGTGATTTTCGAGAAGCCGACGATTCGCTCATTAGCGGCTTACATCGATCAGGATGGTCAAGAAGAAGCCGGACATCCTATTTTGCCAGCAGAGCAGGCGGACGAATATCCGGTATCACCAGCTCAGCGCCGTTTATATATTTTGCAGACACTTGAACCAGACAGCACGAATTATCATATTCCGATCGTCTTAACGCTTGAAGGAACACTCGAATATCAGCGGCTCAAATCAGCATTTAATCAGTTAATCCAAACACATGAAATCTTAAGAACGAGCTTTCATATGAACGGGGAAGACATTGTCCAAAGGGTGCATGAATGGACTGAATTTGACCTTCCTGTTCATCACATCAAGGAAGAAGAGGCGGAGGCATTTCTTACTGAACGTCAATCGCCATTTGATTTAACAGCAGCACCCCTTTTGCGAGCTCAGCTGCTGAAAGTCAGTGAGCATCGTCATCTTCTCGTCTTGGAAGCACATCATCTCATTACAGATGGCAGCTCCATGAAGACATTCATTCAAGATTTGGCGAAGGCCTACGATGGGGAAGCTCTTGCTGAACGAGTCCTTCATTATAAAGATTACGCTGTCTGGCAGCTAAGTGAAGAAGAAACGGAGAAACAGAAGGAGCATGAAGTGTATTGGCTGAAGCAATTTGAAGGAGATTTACCGGTTTTAGAGCTGCCAACTGATTATCCGCGTCCAGCGGAACGTGATTTTATTGGAGAACGATTCATGTTTGGCTGTGATCAAGCAACGACTCAGCGCATTCATGAGCTGCTTCAGAAAACCGATACGACCATGTATATGTTCTTGTTATCTGCCTTTCAAGTGCTTCTTGCCTCCTATAGCGGGCAGGAAGATATCATTGTGGGTTCGCCTGTTGCTGGACGGACACACCCTGATATCCAGGACATGCCGGGGATGTTTATCAACACCATTGCGATGCGCGGAAAACCAGAACAAACCAAAACATTTTTACAGCTGCTTGAAGAAATAAAAGAAACAAGTGTTGACGCTTTTGCACATCAAAGCTATCCGCTCGAAGAGTTAATTGCACATCTTCCATTAGACCGTGATACAACTCGGAGCCCGCTTTTTAGCGTGTCATTTAACATGCAGAACATGGAGGTACCAGCGCTAAAGCTCGGCGATCTGCACATTTCGCCTTATGCCATTCAGCATCACTCGGTCAAATTTGATCTATCTTTAGAAGCATTTGAACGCGAGGGAGCATTAAAGCTGAGCTTTGACTATGCAGCGGCGTTATTTAAAGAAGAGACCGTCCGCAGGTTCGGAACTCACCTCCTGGCTATTATTCGTGAGGCGGTTCGTCATCCAGAGGAACAGATCGGCTTGCTCCATATACTAGATCAGCATGAACAAATAGAACGTTTGGAGAAAAAAGGCGAAGGGCAAACGATTCGTCATGAGCCATTCCATGTCCAATTTTCACGTCAGGCGAAGGAAACACCGGATGCTATCGCCGTCATGGATGATCAAAGAAAACTCACCTACCGCGAGCTTGAGGATATGTCATATGCACTTAGCTGTGAGCTTAAAAAACGAGGCGTAGAGAAAGAACAAACTGTGGCACTGATTCTTGACCGCTCTGTCTATGTCATCGTCTCCATGCTCGGTGTGATGAAAGCAGGAGGAGCGTTTGTTCCGATTGATCCAGCCTTTCCGGCTGAACGAATCCGCTACACATTAGAGGATTCAGGTGCACAAGTCATCGTGACAAATGAGTCTCTAGCAGATTCCTATCAAAATCATAAGTCGATTCAAGTGGTGCAGGTTGAACAAGCAGTGCATCAAAGCCATCCACTAGAATTGCCGGAAGTGTCGGTTGATCAGCTCGCTTATGTCATTTACACATCTGGGACAACGGGGAAGCCGAAGGGTGTACAGCTCACGCATCGTAATCTATCACACTATGTCAGCTGGCTGATAAATGAGGTGACATTGCAGGAATGTGATCGGACGGCACTGCTTTCTTCTTATGCATATGATCTTGGTTACACAAGCATTTTCCCTGTTTTAAAAGCAGGGGGGACACTCTATGTTCCTCGTGAAGACGTATATACAGACCCTGTACGTCTGATGCGGTTGATTGATGAACAAGAGCTGACTTATATCAAAATGACACCATCCTTATTTCATATGATGGCAGATTCTAAGGAACATTCATTTAATGCTTTACGCCTGGTGGTACTTGGAGGAGAACCGGTGATCCCTGAGGATGTTGAGACATTTATGATGCAGCATCCATGCGTGGCAGTCATGAACCATTACGGTCCGACTGAGACAACCATTGGTACAGTGACCAAGCTGATCACACCGCAAGAGCTGGACGCTTTGAAGGAACGATCTTTGATCGGACAGCCAATTGCTCACACAAGAGCGCTCGTATGCAATCAGCAGCAGCGGCTTGTCCCTTATGGCGCGCCGGGAGAGCTTTATATATCTGGAGAAGGCGTGTCGAGAGGATATTTGAATCAGCCTGAATTAACAGCAGAACGTTTTCTTGAAAATCCATATGATCCTCAAGAGAGAATGTATCGCACAGGGGATTTGGTCAGACAGCATGCAAATGGAGATATTGAGTTTCTTGGACGAGTCGACGATCAAGTGAAAATCCGCGGCTATCGCATTGAGAAACAGGAAATTGAGCATGCCGCACGTGCACTGGCATCTATTCAAGAAGTCTATGTAAAAGTCCTGCACCTGTCCGGGTTGCCGGAGCTTGCACTCTATTACACAGCGCCTGAACACATTGGAACACTGACGTTTAGAGAAAATCTTGCGGAGACACTGCCTGATTATATGATTCCAACGTATTTTGTGAAAGTCGATCACATTCCACTCACCCAAAACGGAAAGGTGGATGCGAAGTCTCTGCCGCTTCCGCATGAGGTGCATATGAACCGTACGGCGCATGTGGCACCAGAAACGGAACTTGAGCGGGCGCTGTGTGACATTTGGTCAGAAGTTCTTGGAGTTGAACAAATGGGCGTTCTTGACCATTTCTTTGAATTGGGAGGTCATTCCCTCAAGGGCATGGTGCTCATTTCGAAGGTGCAAGCGAAGCTGAACAAGCATGTGCCGCTCAAAGTCCTTTTTGAAAAGCCAACCATACGGGCGATGGCAGCCTACTTGGAAGAAACGGATTCTTCAGTGGTGACATCCATTCAGCCGGCGGAAAAGCAAGATTTCTATCCTGTCTCTTCTGCTCAAAAGCGTATGTATGTCCTGCAGCAGCTGCATCCAGAAGCAGTCACTTATCATATGCCAGCCGTGTTAATGATGGAAGGCAGCCTTGATGTGAAGCAGCTGGAAGCAGCGCTTCAAGCCTTGATCGACAGACATGAATCACTTCGGACAGCCTTTGTAGAAATTGACGGCGTACCCGTTCAAAAGGTCTATCGCCAAGTACCGTTTACATTAGAGGTTGATGAAATAGAGGGCGATCAGGAGCAGTCTGTCGTCGAGTCATTCATTACACCATTCTCATTACATCAAGCACCATTAATGAGGGCAAAAGTGGCGAAGCTTTCTGATGAGAAATATGTATTTATGATGGATATGCACCATATCATTGCAGATGGTGTCACACGCAGTCTGCTCATTCAAGAACTCGCAGAGCTGTATGAGAAAAAGACGTTACCGCCAGTTCAGCTGCATTACAAGGATTTTGCGGTATGGCAGCAGGAAGAAAAGCAGCAGGCGCTGCTTAAGAAACAGCGGCAGTATTGGCTGGAGCAATATGCACAGCCGCCGGAAGACTTAGCACTGCCCCTTGATTTTCCGCGTCCTCAAGTTCAGTCATTTGAAGGAGGGCGAGTCGATAGATGGTTGTCTGCTGAAAAGGTGCAGTCCATCAAAACGCTCATGGCGGAAAAAGGTGTGAGCTTGAACATGGTGATGCAAACGGCATTTGCCATTTTCCTTTCCAAGTTAACTGGGCAGACAGATATCGTCATAGGCGCAGTGACCGCAGGACGTACGCATGCTTCAATCGAGCGGGTTCCAGGCATGTTTGTCAATACACTGGCTCTTCGAAACGAAGTGCAGCCAGAAGAAACGACAGCGCAGCTGCTTGAAAAAATGAAAGATCGCAGCCTGTCAGCCTATGAACATCAAGAATTCCCGTTTGAGGAATTGGTGGCTCAGTTAGATCTTCCGAAAGACACGAGCCGTAATCCATTGTTTAGTGTCATGCTGACAACAGATGACCGTGACCTGACGTTACCGGATTTGAATGGACTCAAGCTGTCGCAAAAGCAGCAAGATACCGTTCATGCAAAATTTGATATAACGCTTGGTGTATTTGAAGAAAATGACCAAGTGGGCTTGCGCTTTGAGTATGCGGCGGCCCTGTTTAAAAAGAGCACCATTCAGCGCTGGAGCATGTATATTGAAAAAATCATAGACGATATGCTGGCTAAGCTGAATCAGCCAATTTCAGCGCTATCTCTCATAACTGAAGAGGAAAAACGAGAGCTGATCAATGAATGGTCAGGACCACACCTCAACGTTCCGTTAGATCAAACCGTTCATGCCTTGATTGAGGCTAAGGCACAAGTAGCACCGCACCAAAAAGCAGTGGTCTTCTGCGGAACGAGCTGGACGTATAAAGAGCTGAACAGCCGGGCGAATGTAGTCGCTTCAAGACTTATCGCAAACGGCACAAAACCAGGAGACCGCGTCGGTATTCTCACCCGTCCTTCTCTTGACATGACAGCCGCTGTCCTGGGCGTCCTCAAGGCAGGTGCGGCATTCGTTCCAATTGATGCAGACTATCCAGCGCAGCGTATTGCCTACATGCTGGAAGACTGCGGGGCAGAGGTACTTCTAATGCAAAAAGGACTCACTGCACCATCTTCATTTACAGGTCATGTGTTGTTCATAGA
>NZ_ASJD01000025.1 GCF_000691165.1 Bacillus safensis FO-36b
AAAAAGTGGTGGCAATTTTGGAAATAGGACACCCATGAAAATGGCGCACTTATACACACCCTTGTGTGAGTGTTAAAATCTCTCGATTTCCATCAAGCGTGTAAAGAAGAAGCCGACTTAATAGCCGGCTTCTTCTGATTCTTCAAACCACAATGCAATGAACATCAAAGTACAAAAAATGAAAGCTCCTAAATCCATCACATTAATTACAATGGTCATCATGTTCACCTCCACAGTGAACGGATTCTACCACAGAAATTTTCATCAAAACGAAGCTCTAAAAAATAAAAAAAATGATTGCGGACAACGCAACCAAAAAAACAATATTCTTAAATCTACCTTAAATCCATTGATACACTCATTCTAATCAGATAATCTCAATATTGTAATTTAATACAAAAGGAGGATTTATATGAATAAAATGTCAAAAATTATAGTAATGCTTATTGTTATTACACTAATAGGAACACCAATAACAGTAAACGCACAGTCACTTACAACTGATTACAACATCGAACAAACACAAAATAATAATCCAGACGAAGAGATAACAAGCGAGAAAATACCACCAGTAGTAATTGCTCTAGCAATTCGAGCACTGTTAGCAGCAGGAAGAACTGAATTAGTTAGATATTTGCAGCAAGAAGGAATTAAAGCATACTGTTCTAAATATAAGAAAAGTGGTCCAAAAGTAGTTTCAGATTTATTATGCAAATAAAGATAAGGGGATTGTGATAATCCCCTTATCTTTAAATTAATAAGACTTAAATTGGCTTTTCAATTTACTTTTATACCGTTCTAACCTTTTATTTTTTTTAAAAGTAAGAAGAGAGCAAATAGTAACTAGGATGAGTAAAATCTCATGATCTTCTCCCCTATTGTCAAAAATACTTCTCATAAGTATCCCCTTTCGAATAAAGACTATTCATTAACAATACTTTGTTTAATAACCTTATTGCAAATATTAGCTAATTATGTAATTTTTAAGGATTAGTACCAATACCCCATGACCTCCAAACATTTCATTGACCACCAAATATTCCTCAAAACGAAGCACTGAAAAATAAAAAAATGATTGCGGACACCGCAACCAAAAAAGAAATTTTTCATAAGTACCCACAACAAAATCAATCAGTGATAGGATGAAAATATATCCATAATAGGAGTTGATATTATAAGAGATTCCAAACAATCATTTAAAAAGAAAGTCATTTACACTCATTTGAAGAAATAATTGTATAGAACTGTTCCACCTATAACCAATAAAATCAGTATAATCATAAAACCTGGTTTACCAAAAAAAAGTCTATCAAATTCATTATTATCATTTCTCATAATCACAACTCCGTCCTTAGTTTTTTGAATGTTCTGCTTTTAAAAAATAATCCCATTAATGTAAATATAACAGAAATGTTTAATTAGAAAGGATGTTTTCTATGAAGAAAATTATCAGCTTACTTGTCATTAGTATCATTTTTCTAACCGGTTTTAATTCTGTATCTCTAGCTCAATCTAGCGAAACAAAATCCGTATTCAATCGAGAAAAAAGTATTGAGGAATCCTATGAAGATGCAATTAATGGCATCTCAGACCTTCAAGAAAATTCAATTGGATTAAGCTCAGTTAACATCAACTCTAAAACAAATGACACTTCATCTAGTGTAAAGCAATATAGCACCACACAAATCCTATCTGAAACTGTTAAAGAAGACAGCGTTGAACAAAAAATAGCTGTTACAGTTTTCAATAATGTTGCTCTTAAACAGCAAAGTAACGATAACATACGCACCATGGATGATAAAGGAAGAAGCGAGTGGGATTCCAGTCTAGGAGTACGCGCCCACAGTAGAATTTATTATACTATTTCAAAAAAGGACAATGTACGTTATGCAAAATTAAACAAAATAACAGGTGGATGGAAAATTGATGATAGTTCAATCAAATTATCCAAAAGAACAGTAAGATATGGTTCAAGTGGTTGGCCAAGTGGAACACAAAAAGCAACAAAAAACCCATCTGGCAACTCTTACAGTTACAACGCTCCATCATCATGGAAAAAAACAGCTATTGAAGGAGGACGTGCTGTTGGTTCAACTTCAGTAGTCACACTGAAAAGAGGAGGATCAACTTGGACTCTAACACTCGTAAATAATTTATAAAATAAAGCAGGCTGATATCAGCCTGCTTTTCTAATTGACTATGTAATTCTTAATCCCAACATGCCAATGCGCCATAACCTCAAACGTCTCATTGGCTACCTCATCCTCATCTTCTTCAATCCTGATCAGATCTCCGTCCTCGGCATCCGTCAAATTGAGTTCCTGATGGATCTCCTTCAAGATCCCTCCGTAACCGATCAGCCTTCTGGAAGCTAAAGCACCATCCAAGTAATAAACCGTATCCAAATTTTCCTCGGTCACCTCATTCCCACGTATCACATCCGTATCCTTGACAGGATACTTCGAGATTTCAAGAATCGCCTTTTGTTCTTCCATTGCTTCGCGCACTTCTTTTTCAATCGCTTCCGCATCGATTCCCTTTTTTCCTTTGACCCGCTGCACATGCACAATCGGTGTGTAATCCAATTTCATTGCACGCTTCCAAAGGCTTGTCCATTCTGCTTGCTTGATATAGCTTTTCCCTGTGAAATAACTTCGCTTCACTGGAATTAAGACATGGAAATGTGGATGATATGTATTCTCTTCATGGTTTTTCGTAATCTCTAAAGCTCTGAAAAAACCAAGTGTTCCAGATTTCACTTTTTTATATTGAAACAGCTTTCTAAAACCTTGCATCATATCAGTAATTATTTGTTTTAAATGGTCGCCCTCAACATTTTTCACTGTCAACGTGAGAAATACCCATGCGGGCTTATATTGTCGATTCGCTTCTTCAACGATCAATTTATTGTGATAAGCAATTTTCAATGACCTTCGCCACGCACACATAGGGCATAACCTCACTTTACAAAAATAGGCTTGATATAATCGTAGTCTGCCCGTTTCTCGATCTCTCTTAAACGCAAGACATTCCGCACAATCACATACTTTCTCTGCCTTTTTTCCGTAGTAAGGCGCACCGGTACGCTTTTCAAGTCCTTCATAATGAGCCGCCATAAGTGACGATCTCAGTTATCTCTTCTAAACGCAAGACATTCCGCACAATCACATACTTTTTCTGCCTTTTTTCCGTAGTAAGGCGCACCGGTACGCTTTTCAAGTCCTTCATAATGAGCCGCCATCAATGACGATCTCACCTTCTTCCCTCGCCAATCCCGCTTTTTACCTGTTGCGGTTTTGTCCTCAAGGATGCTATAATTCGATTCAGATGAATATAACAAAGCAAAAAACTCCTTCTGCGCTAGTTCTCTAGCATTCTATTATTTAAGATTCGACACCTTAATAATAGCAGATGGAGTTTTGTGCTGTCAAAATGCCTTTAAAGCCTTGACACCATTGAATTTAGCGCACTTTTTCAAAATGACAATGTTTCTATATGTATCAAGATAAGAAGAGACACGATTCTGACTCCGTCAAAATCGCCCAAAAAGCTGGCGGAACCGCCATCTTTTTAAAAACCAAAACATCAAAACCTAAAAGACCAAAGAATAAACCAAATTTCCCCGCAGGGGGAGAATTTTTTTCATTTTTTGACCTATATACACAAAAGTAGTGCCTAGAATAAATTCTAAGCACTACTCTCTTAATATCATCAATCAATCTTAATAGATTTAATTATAATTTTTTTATGTTTACCCACTAATGCCTTTGATGTTCTGCTGTAAACACTAAAGCTTGTCGGAACATATTCTATATGTTCAATTGATTTTTTCTTTCTAAGCTCTAATACAAAAGCCAACTTCGAACCATTTTTTTGAAAAATAAGATCGATTTTTCTTCTCTTAAATGGACTATCCATAGATGAGTGTATAGCTCGAACTTCACAGTTATAATCATATAACATGCTATATAAATAAGGCATAGATTCTATCCTAGACCTATACTCCTTAAATGTACCATTATCAGCTTTTTTCAAAAACTCAATATCCCAAGCTCCACATTTTAAAAGATCATACTGTTTAGAAGGTTGTTTCACATGAATATTATTCCAATACTGTAATCCCATAAGATGGGGTAACTGATTAGCATTGAAATCAATCGTAAAAGAACTGAGTATAATATCTTCAGTAGTATATTGAAACTTCTTATTAGCTATGTACTTATCAAAAAACAATACGAATTCATGTAGATTCATAGACTCATCTTTAAAGCCATCAAAAGTGGATGCCCAGGTTTCCGTATACATTTTTTTCTCCTAAAAAAAGAGTCTGACAAATTTGTCAGACCCTCTGAAATTTCAATGTAAAATATAGGTAGTCCCGTACTAAGCCTTAGGGAGATGGCGGCCGCAATATTTTTTTTCATTTCTCAAAAGAAATGCCGTTGCGTCGGAGCAAGTCACCTACGCTAACTCGCTATAATAATCATACCACCAACAAACACCTCTGTAAATATAACATTGAAAAATCATTATATAATTAACCAAACAAGACTATATTATTCAAAAAAAATTTTTTTTCTTAGGCTCTATAAAAAATCCTTCAGACAATTCCTTTTGGATTCCTAAAAACACTGCTCTAAAGGTTAACTCCTACAAAAAAAGTAGACCTTAAACGGTCTACCCAGTGACTTTACTTATGCTCCTGTTGCATTTCTCACAGCTAATTGAACTCCCTCATCATGAAAGATTGATTTAGTCGCATTTCTCACTGCAAAGTCAGACTCATTCACCTTTGGCACAGTAGCTGAGAAACTAATAGCTACAGCTGCGATGCACAAAACAGATAAAGCCATTTTCTTAATAGTCATACAAACAGTCGCCCCTTCGGATTTGTTTTTGAGCGTACACCATTTGTTGATAGAAATATACAGAATCCTCCATACGCCCAACTCCAGTATAAAATTCAGCGACTTCAAGTGCCAACTCTTCCAAATATGGATAACCTCTTGCATGATCAAAATTCTTCAGTAACTCCACAAGACCAACGTAATCAGCCTCTACATACAACTTTTTCAAGAAATCAAACAGATGTTGGTACAACTCGTCCTTTCCCCTTATAAAATCAAAGCCTTTATTCAAAAACTCAACAGCCGTCTCATAAAGACCCGTTTTGAAATAAACCAACGCACATTGATAATAAGCTATTTTCAAGTGATCATGCTTTATGCTCGTTAGATACGGCAATGAATCTGTCAAAACTGCTAAGGCTTCATCATACTTTTGAGATCGTTGATAACAGTTACCCATGTTTAATAGACAGGTAGAAATCATAAATTTGTCTTTGATGTCTTTGGCTTTGGATAAAGCATCTTTCAGATGTGGCAAAGATTTTTCATAGCTCTGTAGATCATCATAATTTCCTGAAATAACAAAATGGCAATGAATTTCTCGTTTTATGTATCTTGCATCAGCTCTATAAGCATCATGAGCCAGCATAATGTAATACATAGACATATGAGTTTGTTTCATATGATGAAAAATCTCTGCCATCTTGTAATAGAACTCTGCGCGCTCTAATTCATCTATGACTTTGTCTAGCTTCTTTTCAGCATAGCGATAAAAAGTAATGGCCTTTATATAATCACCTTGTGAGAACTCATACATCCCTCGAAAGAAATTGAAATAGTACTCGAGAATTCCAGTCATCTTTTTACCTTGTCCTTCAACCGCCCGTAAGTACTCAGCTTTGTTGACTTTCTGCTCAACTGGATTCACATATTCCAACATCTGCTGATGTCGAAATTCCATTAGTTGAAAATAAAGAACAGCTTGCTCATCTTCTTCCATCACATCAAGTTCTCGCCTAATCTCGGTCCGAAGCATTTCCGCATCTGTCACATTGAATTTTTTGATATGTCGATACCACTCATTTATCTTTTGCCCAACCTCCGCAGAAGATACAGCTGCCATTCATACATCCCCCTTATTTTTTGCCGTTTTATGTTAAATCCTAGCATATGAAATACGGCTATAACGTGCTTGTGTTTCCAGTTTTGAAAATTTTCGGTATCTCGCAAACGTTTTTTAAAACAAATTCAGCAGACAAAACGAAAAAACGCATTTAAAGCCCTTATAAGCGTTTTTGACGCATCCCCCTATTTCAATCACCTGAACAAAAATAAAAGCGCTCAGAATCGAATCTGAACGCTCTCAGAGGCATTTTAGAATTACAACCTCGGTATTTTTCTATATTTAATCATGCACCTTATCGACGCATCCCCCTATTTCAATCACCTGAACAAAAATAAAAGCGCTCAGAATCGAATCTGAACGCTCTCAGAGGCATTTTAGAATTACAACCTCGGTATTTTTCTGTATTTAATCATGCATCTTATCATCCAAATAATAAAAACGTTTAAAAACGAAAACAGCCCA
>NZ_ASJD01000026.1 GCF_000691165.1 Bacillus safensis FO-36b
AAAAAGTGGTGGCAATTTTGGAAATAGGACATACATGAAAATGGCGCACTTATACACACCCCTATGTGCGTGCTAAAATCTCTCGATTTCCGTCAAGCGTGTAAAGAAAAAGCCGACTTAATAGCCGGTATTATATAAAAATAAATTTAAATTAAAAAAAGCTTGTAGAAAATCCTTAATTGCTCTCTACAAGCTTGATGCTCTTTATTATAAGTTAAACTTAAAATTTGATGACTCTGAATTTATAATTACTGCCTTTGAATTCAATCGGAAGATGTGCATATAGTTTTTCATTTGAATGACCAGAATACCTTGTCACACCTTTGCTATTAACATCGTAAACAACAACAGTATGAAACCATTTAGATGAGCTTTTCGAGTAAACTTGAATAACATCACCAGTAGAGACTTTTTTAGAAACCTGTGCAGCTGTCAAATTAGAATAAACTTTATGCTTCTTAGTACCAGCCCAGTAACTATAAAAGTCAACAACTCTAACCCAAGAAGTAGAGTGATCAACAGTTTCACCAGATCCAGGCATAGCAGGTGCAAAATACCAACCCTTCACTGTTTTTGCTATTCCAGGTCTCATATGACCTGTATAGTTAAGTTTCATGCCCCCTGCATACACTACCTGGGATGCATAGTTAGTACAATCTCCACCTTTACCTCCGAAATACTTAAATTTCTTACTAGACGTATTGTCCCAATTTTTTTTCATATAGTCTTTAGCTTTTGTACGGTTGAACGAAGAAAGAGTAGACATATCTCCTTTTAATTCAGAAGTAGACTGTTTAACCTCTATATCTTTTTCAACTGTTTCATTTTCTTTTTCATTTTCTTTTTTTACTTGAGAAATGGTTTTATCCAAAACCACATCACTTAGTTCAAACTTATCTTCATCAACAGAATCTTCTTTATCACTAAAATAATATTCTTCCATCTCTGCCAAATATGTAGTAGCATAAGCTTGCATCAAATCTTTATCAAATTCACCTTTATCATCAAAAGAAGGTATAGACATTAAAAAATCTGAAAACTCATCCGTGCCTACTTTAATATTCATTTTGTGATCCTTCAAATATTTAAAAACTTCATCTTGAGCTTCTTTAATAGTCTTAGAATCGATTTGGTTTTCTTCAGCAAATGAGTTACTAGCAAACAAGAACAAACAAGAACAAACAAACATAAAGCTAAAAATAATTTTTTTCATAAAATTATCCCCCTTTGTAAATTTAAAGAAAACATACCATTAAATATAATCTAAAGCATTATTTTTAGATTATATTTAAAGTGATTTTAAGATTAATATAAATAAAAGGAGATATAGAATGAAAAATAATAGTTTTATTAAATGGTCCCTAATAATTTTAATAATTTTAGTTTTATTTATAGGGATTTTTAAAATTACAGATTATAACAAACAGAATTTCCCTAGATTTGAAGGTACTAGCGAAAATGGAGATTGGAAAGTAATAATCTTAAAAAGCGATAAAAATACAGACAACAAATACACTTATTATGCAAAGGTATATTGGACAGGAAACAAAAATAAAGGAAAAGATTTATACATAAACAAAATCAGTTTATACAGGGACAAAAAGAAGTATTCAGAAAGTGGAGATTATAAACTTTCTGAATACCTTGGTGGAAAGTTTAAAAACGGTGGAAATGTTCCAAATTACATAGCCACACTAGAAAATATGCCAGAAAAAGAAATCAAAGATCACTCATTAATGTTACAAATAGAAAGCACAAATTCTAATAAAGATAAAATGATTGATCAAATAAATTTATCTAAAAAAACAATATTAAATCAATAACCATATAAAAAAAGCAGACTAATTAAGAGCCTGCTTTTTTATGTGATTATGTAATTTTTGATACCAACATGCCAATGCGCCATAACCTCAAATGTCTCATTGGCTACCTCATCCTCATCTTCTTCAATTCTGATCAGATCTCCGTCCTCGGCATCCGTCAAATTCAGCTCCTTATGAATCTCTTTCAAGATCCCACCGTAACCAATCAAGCGTCTGGCACTTAATGCATCATCCAAATAATAGACCGTATCCAAATTCTCCTCGGTCACTTCATTACCACGTATCACATCCGTATCCTTCACAGGATACTTCGAAATTTCAAGAATAGCTTTTTGTTCTTCCATTGCTTCGCGGACTTCTTTTTCAATCGCTTCCGCATCGATTCCCTTTTTTCCTTTGACCCGCTGCACATGCACAATCGGTGTGTAATCCAATTTCATTGCACGCTTCCAAAGGCTTGTCCATTCTGATTGTTTAATATAATTATGAGTAAAATAACTCTTTCTTACTGGAATTAAAACGTGAAAATGAGGGTGATATGTATTTTCTTCATGATTCTTCGTGATCTCTAAAGCTCTGAAATATCCACGCACGGCAGAATCTATTTTCTTATATTTCATCAATCTATTAAAGCCTTTCATCATATCCGAAATGGTCTGTTTCAGATCATCACCCTCAACATTTTTCACTGTCAACGTGAGAAATATCCATGCTGGATTATATTGCCGATTGGCTTCTTCAACGATCAATTTATTATGATAAGCAATTTTTAACGACCTTCGCCACGCACACATAGGGCATAACCTCACTTTACAAAAATAGGCTTGATATAATCGTAGTCTGCCCGTTTCTCGATCTCTCTTAAACGCAAGACATTCCGCACAATCACATACTTTCTCTGCCTTTTTTCCGTAGTAAGGCGCACCGGTACGCTTTTCAAGTCCTTCATAATGAGCCGCCATAAGTGACGATCTCACCTTTTTCCCTCGCCAATCCCGCTTTTTACCTGTTGCGGTTTTGTCCTGAAGGATGCTATAATTTGATTCATCTGAATAACACAAGAAAAAAACTCCTTCTGATGCTAGTCCTCTAGCACTCTATTATTATGGTTTGGTCACTTTAATAATAGCAGAGGGAGTTTCTACATGTCAAAATGCTTTTAAAACCTTGGCACCACTGTATTTATCCTACTTTTTGAAAATCTCAATGTTTCTATATGTATCAAGATAAGAAAAGACACGATTCTGACTCCGTCAAAATCGCCCAAAAAGCTGGCGAAACCGCCATCTTTTTAAAAGATCAAAACCCAAAAACCTAAAAGACCAAAGACTAAACCAAATTTCCCCGCAGGGGGAGATTTTTTTTTGATTTTTTGCCCCCCTACTCAAAAATTGAGTCCCCCCGTTTTTATAGCCTTAACACTTTTTTTGTAGCTTTTAATCACTCAAATACATATCAAAACCCTGCAATCATAGGGTTTATTTTGCCAAGAAAACACACCACACCGTTTCTGTAGCCTTTACGATCAGAAACACCTTTTCTGTAGCCTTTTGACTAAACCTCACACCAGAACGTGATAATCGCAATCTGGATAATCACGTTCTCGTAATCACGCTCAAAAACCTAATCGTTTATAACTCAAAGCCTTAACACTTTTCTTGCAACCTTTCATTAGCTTTTAACACCATTTTTATAGCTTTTAATCACTGAAACCTTGCAATCATAGACTCTGCTTTGCCAATCAAAAACTCCACACCTTTTCTGTAGCCTTTTGACTAAACCTCACACCAGAACGTGATAATCACAACCTGGATAATCACATTCTGGTAAGCACGTTCAAAAACCTAATCGTTTACGTCTCATTTTCAAGTAACTACACATGATATTTCCACAAAAAAACAGACCTAAAAGGTCTGTTAATTTTCATGTTACAAATCGAATACGATACATCATGTTGCATTCCTTGACGCAACAGAAACGCTGTTATCTTGCGTCGCTAAACCATAAACCGGCGCAACAGTCACAGCTAAAATCAAAACGGCAGCCATAATTTTTTTAAACGTCATATTCAAAATCGCCCCTTTGAATCAGTTTCTGAACTTGGATCATCTTCTTATAAAAAAATACAGAATCATCCAGTCGTTCTATGTCATTATAAAATCTTCCAGCCTCTAAAGCTAGGTCTTCTAAATAAGGATAACCACGACTATATAAAAGTTGATCGAATTTTTGATTGACTTCAACACTAGGCGAAACCGTCACATATAACTCATGAAGCACATTAAAAAGATCGACAAACATAGAATCATCATACTTTTCAGCATAGCTCTTTCCTTTCACACAATAATCAAGAGCTTCTTCTTTTCGTCCCTGCTTAAAGAAAATGATGGCTAAATCATAACAAGCTTGTACAACCTCTTTAGCACCGATCTTCTCGCCTAACTCTAATGCACGTTGGTAATATACTGTTGCTTTCGCAACATCATCTTGTTTATTAAAACAGTTTCCTAAATTCAACAAACCCTTAGTCGTAATGTAATCATGGCCAAGTGCAATAGATTCCTGTAAAGCTCGTTTCAAATGGGGAAGTGCCTTCTCATAACTGACCAAATCGTCATAATTTCCCGCAATCACGAATCTACACTGGATTAACCTAACTTGATATATACTGTTTGCCTTATAAGCATGATAAGCCTGTTCAACATAATACATAGATAGATGTGTTTGCTTCATGTGATAAAAGATTTCTGCCATTTTGAAAAAGAACTCCGCACGCTCCAATTCATCAGCTACTTTATCAAGTTTTCTTTCCGCATAGCGATAAAATGTAATAGCTTTTATGTACTCCCCTTTAGAAAACTCATACATCCCTCTGAAAAAATTGAAGTAGTACTCCATAATACCAGTAAGCCTTTTTCCTTCACCTTCGACAGCTCTCAAATAATCAGCTTTGTTGACAGTATTTTTTGATGGATTTACGTATTCAAGCATCTGTTCATGGCGAAATTCCATTAGCTGAAAATAAAGAACAACCTGTTCGTCTTCCTCCATCAAATCCAGTTCATTCTTAACTTCGTTACGGAGAATCTCTGCATCTGTCACATTCAACCTTTTGATATGCCGATACCACTCATTAATCTTCTGACCAATCACAGGCGCTGCAATAGTTCCCATACCATCAATCCCCCGATACATCGCTTTTTTATGTTAAATCCTAGCACATGAAATACGGCTATAACTTGCTTGCGTTTCCATTTTTGAAAATTTTCGGTATCTCGCAAACGTTTTTTAAAATGAATTCAGCAGACAAAACGAAAAAACGCATTCAAAGCCCTTATAAGCGTTTTTGACGCATCCCCCTATTCACAATCACCTGAACAAAAATAAAAGCGCTCAGAATCGAATCTGAACGCTCTCAGAGGCATTTTAGAATTACAACCTCGGTATTTTTCTATATTTAATCATGCACCTTATCTTTGACGCATCCCCCTATTTCAATCACCTGAACAAAAATAAAAGCGCTCAGAATCGAATCTGAACGCTCTCAGAGGCATTTTAGAATTACAACCTCGGTATTTTTCTATATTTAATCATGCATCTTATCATCCAAATAAAAACGTTTAAAAACGAAAACAGCCCA
>NZ_ASJD01000027.1 GCF_000691165.1 Bacillus safensis FO-36b
AGAGTTTGATCCTGGCTCAGGACGAACGCTGGCGGCGTGCCTAATACATGCAAGTCGAGCGGACAGAAGGGAGCTTGCTCCCGGATGTTAGCGGCGGACGGGTGAGTAACACGTGGGTAACCTGCCTGTAAGACTGGGATAACTCCGGGAAACCGGAGCTAATACCGGATAGTTCCTTGAACCGCATGGTTCAAGGATGAAAGACGGTTTCGGCTGTCACTTACAGATGGACCCGCGGCGCATTAGCTAGTTGGTGGGGTAATGGCTCACCAAGGCGACGATGCGTAGCCGACCTGAGAGGGTGATCGGCCACACTGGGACTGAGACACGGCCCAGACTCCTACGGGAGGCAGCAGTAGGGAATCTTCCGCAATGGACGAAAGTCTGACGGAGCAACGCCGCGTGAGTGATGAAGGTTTTCGGATCGTAAAGCTCTGTTGTTAGGGAAGAACAAGTGCGAGAGTAACTGCTCGCACCTTGACGGTACCTAACCAGAAAGCCACGGCTAACTACGTGCCAGCAGCCGCGGTAATACGTAGGTGGCAAGCGTTGTCCGGAATTATTGGGCGTAAAGGGCTCGCAGGCGGTTTCTTAAGTCTGATGTGAAAGCCCCCGGCTCAACCGGGGAGGGTCATTGGAAACTGGGAAACTTGAGTGCAGAAGAGGAGAGTGGAATTCCACGTGTAGCGGTGAAATGCGTAGAGATGTGGAGGAACACCAGTGGCGAAGGCGACTCTCTGGTCTGTAACTGACGCTGAGGAGCGAAAGCGTGGGGAGCGAACAGGATTAGATACCCTGGTAGTCCACGCCGTAAACGATGAGTGCTAAGTGTTAGGGGGTTTCCGCCCCTTAGTGCTGCAGCTAACGCATTAAGCACTCCGCCTGGGGAGTACGGTCGCAAGACTGAAACTCAAAGGAATTGACGGGGGCCCGCACAAGCGGTGGAGCATGTGGTTTAATTCGAAGCAACGCGAAGAACCTTACCAGGTCTTGACATCCTCTGACAACCCTAGAGATAGGGCTTTCCCTTCGGGGACAGAGTGACAGGTGGTGCATGGTTGTCGTCAGCTCGTGTCGTGAGATGTTGGGTTAAGTCCCGCAACGAGCGCAACCCTTGATCTTAGTTGCCAGCATTCAGTTGGGCACTCTAAGGTGACTGCCGGTGACAAACCGGAGGAAGGTGGGGATGACGTCAAATCATCATGCCCCTTATGACCTGGGCTACACACGTGCTACAATGGACAGAACAAAGGGCTGCAAGACCGCAAGGTTTAGCCAATCCCATAAATCTGTTCTCAGTTCGGATCGCAGTCTGCAACTCGACTGCGTGAAGCTGGAATCGCTAGTAATCGCGGATCAGCATGCCGCGGTGAATACGTTCCCGGGCCTTGTACACACCGCCCGTCACACCACGAGAGTTTGCAACACCCGAAGTCGGTGAGGTAACCTTTATGGAGCCAGCCGCCGAAGGTGGGGCAGATGATTGGGGTGAAGTCGTAACAAGGTAGCCGTATCGGAAGGTGCGGCTGGATCACCTCCTTTCTAAGGATATATGGAGCAGCGTACGTTTTCGTCTTGTTTAGTTTTGAAGGATCATTCCTTCAAAACATGTCTCTAGCGAGACAGGATTGTTCTTTGAAAACTAGATAACAATAAGTAATACATTCACATTGAATGCAATGCAAAGTTCATCACACATAGTGATTCTTTCTAAAGTAAGAAATGGTTAAGTTAGAAAGGGCGCACGGTGGATGCCTTGGCACTAGGAGCCGATGAAGGACGGGACGAACACCGATATGCTTCGGGGAGCTGTAAGCAAGCTTTGATCCGGAAATTTCCGAATGGGGAACCCCCCTGCTCGTAATGGAGCAGTATCCATACTTGAAGACATAGAGTATGAGAAGGCATACCCGGGGAACTGAAACATCTAAGTACCCGGAGGAAGAGAAAGCAAATGCGATTCCCTGAGTAGCGGCGAGCGAAACGGGAACAGCCCAAACCAAGAGGCTTGCCTCTTGGGGTTGTAGGACACTCTATACGGAGTTACAAAGGAATGATATAAGCGAAGAGGTCTGGAAAGGCCCGCCAAAGAAGGTAACAGCCCTGTAACTGAAATGTTGTTCTCTCCAGAGTGGATCCTGAGTACGGCGGAACACGTGAAATTCCGTCGGAATCCGGGAGGACCATCTCCCAAGGCTAAATACTCCCTAGTGACAGATAGTGAACCAGTACGGTGAGGGAAAGGTGAAAAGCCCCCCGGAAGGGGAGTGAACTAGATCCTGAAACCGGGTGCCTACAAGTAGTCAGAGCCCGTTAACGGGTGATGGCGTGCCTTTTGTAGAATGAACCGGCGAGTTACGATCCCGTGCAAGGTTAAGCAGAAGATGCGGAGCCGCAGCGAAAGCGAGTCTGAATAGGGGGCATGAGTACGTGGTAGTAGACCCGAAACAAGGTGATCTACCCATGTCCGGGGTGAAGTTCAGGTAACACTGAATGGAGGCCCGAACCCACGCACGTTGAAAAGTGCGGGGATGAGGTGTGCGTAGGGGTGAAATGCCAATCGAACCTGGAGATAGCTGGTTCTCTCCGAAATAGCTTTAGGGCTAGCCTCAAGGTAAGAGTCTCGGAGGTAGAGCACTGATTGGACTAGGGGCCCCTACCGGGTTACCGAATTCAGTCAAACTCCGAATGCCGATGACTTATCCTTGGGAGTCAGACTGCGAGTGATAAGATCCGTAGTCGAAAGGGAAACAGCCCAGACCGCCAGCTAAGGTCCCAAAGTATACGTTAAGTGGAAAAGGATGTGGAGTTGCTTAGACAACCAGGATGTTGGCTTAGAAGCAGCCACCATTTAAAGAGTGCGTAATAGCTCACTGGTCGAGTGACTCTGCGCCGAAAATGTACCGGGGCTAAACGTATCACCGAAGCTGCGGACTGTTCTTACGAACAGTGGTAGGAGAGCGTTCTAAGGGCTGTGAAGCCAGACCGGAAGGACTGGTGGAGCGCTTAGAAGTGAGAATGCCGGTATGAGTAGCGAAAGACGGGTGAGAATCCCGTCCACCGAATGCCTAAGGTTTCCTGAGGAAGGCTCGTCCGCTCAGGGTTAGTCGGGACCTAAGCCGAGGCCGAAAGGCGTAGGCGATGGACAACAGGTTGATATTCCTGTACCACCTCCTCACCATTTGAGCAATGGGGGGACGCAGGAGGATAGGGTAAGCGCGGTATTGGATATCCGCGTCCAAGCAGTTAGGCTGGGAAATAGGCAAATCCGTTTCCCGTAAAGGCTGAGCTGTGATGGCGAGCGAAATTTAGTAGCGAAGTTCCTGATTCCACACTGCCAAGAAAAGCCTCTAGCGAGGTGAGAGGTGCCCGTACCGCAAACCGACACAGGTAGGCGAGGAGAGAATCCTAAGGTGATCGAGAGAACTCTCGTTAAGGAACTCGGCAAAATGACCCCGTAACTTCGGGAGAAGGGGTGCTTCTTAGGGTGTTAAAGCCCCGAGAAGCCGCAGTGAATAGGCCCAGGCGACTGTTTAGCAAAA
>NZ_ASJD01000028.1 GCF_000691165.1 Bacillus safensis FO-36b
AGTTCCCCAAGCATTCCATAATAGCTTTCTCATTCCGAATGGCCGTGACCTCTTAGATCGAGCAAAAACGTATTCACATGAAATTCATGCTGCAGCGTATGGGCGATATGCTCATAACCAGCCAAACTATGAGCACCACCGCCATGAATTAAGATCACATTGGCCTGCGTCTTCTTTTCTGATAAAAATGGATAATACGCAAGGCTTGTACCATCATGTGATGAAATGTATTGTCTTTCTGGAATATGTACAGGGACTGCCTGCTGCATACTTGCAAACGAGAATGGTTCGGTCTTGATGTCTGTCAATTTTTTCGCTACTTCAAACAGAAACAAGAATGGCCAGCCGCGCTAGCCATCCTCATTTCTATTTCTTATTCATTGCACTCTTTCAAAGGAAAGGTATTATTTTCAATAATCGCGACAATTTGGTTTAACGCTTTTTTTGCTTCTGGTATAGGGAAGACCGGAAACACGTGATTCATTTTAGGATATTCTATATAGTTTATTGGAACCCCCTGCTTATCTGCCATCTCTTTGAATTTACGGGCATCTGGGAGGAAGAATTCGTGAGTGCCTATAAAAACAGAAATTCGTCCCAGTGACTTGATCTCTCCATAGATTGGACTGACTAAGTGGTGTGTTTCATCCATGTCACCCGCATATCTTTTTCCTGCTTCAATTAATAATGCTAGATTGAGCATTGGTTCTTTTGGAACCATAGCAGCGATATCAGGGTTACTTAATGTAACATCTAGCCATGGTGATAAAAGAATGATATTCCCTGGCTGCGGCAATCCCTTTTTTGCCAAGTATTGAGCAAAGGCTAACGATAAACCTCCGCCAGCAGAATCACCCATGATGACGATATTTTCAGGCGTTCCTTTCTCTAAAAGAGCTTGGTACACAGGAAGGACACTTTCGATCGCATCCATATACTGATGGTTTGGTGCTTTTGGATAAACCGGCACATACACCGTACTATTTAATTGCTTCGTCAATCGGTCTAAAAAACGCCAATGCCAAATCAAAGGCTGTTCAATATAGCCGCCACCGTGTATAAACAACACTTGATGGTCATCCGGCTGGACATTTGATTTCAGCATATACGTATCGACTGGAAACGAGTGATTTTGAGTGATATTGTACTTATTCTTAAGTTTTTCAGGCAATTCATAAGGTAATTGATTTGCCCTTCTTCGTTCTTCTAGATAATCATTTACGTTGAGTTTCTTTTTCGTCAAAATAAGCAGCTGTTCTACTAAAAAACTTTGAATACTTCGCATATGATCGACCCCTGTTCATAGAATCATGATGATCGATGCCGATGGAAAGATAAGGCTTCTAAAGCATACCGTATGAAGACGTACATCAGGAAAAAACCTTTTATCCAGCTGATCACTCACCACAACAAACACTTATTCATTAATGAACAACTGTTTATTTATTGTTACTCATATTCTACTTTTTAGACGCATGACAATCAATTGTCAATCTGACCCTAACCGTTCATTAATAGACAGATAACGACCGAGTGTTCATCTCGTCAATGTCCAGACATGAAAAAGACGAACTGGACAAGTTCGTCTTCTTAATTGAGTACGATTAAGGCTGCAAGCTTAGGATTTTTTGAATCGTATGCATGACCCCGCTCTCTTCATTTGAAAGCGTAATAAAATGAGCAGCATCTTTTACCTTTTGGATGGCATTTCTTACAGCAAAACTGTATTGAGCGGATTCCATCAGTTCTAGATCATTACGACCATCACCGAATGCCATCGTTTCCTCTTCTGTCACACCCAATATGTGCTGAAGCTGTTTCACGGTGGTTCCTTTGTGAACGCCAATATTGGCAATGTCGATCCACGTATCCTCTGAAGCAACAACATATACTTGTTCAAAGAATTCACTTATTCTCTCCCTTGTCTGTACGCATTTTGCCTCAGGATCATGAACGGTAATTTTCACAAAGTCATCTTGTATGTCTGCAAAGTTTGATACCTTGAGTACATTTGTATAAGAGCCCGTCACAAATCTCATTTCACTCTCAGATAAATGCTCATTGACCACTGCACCATCTTTCGTACATGCAATGATCGTCTGCTCTTTGCTTATCTCCTCCAGCTTATGGATGATCGATAAACCTAGATCATTTTTTATTAATGATTCATAAACAAATTGCCCATCCTTTTTAATTCGCGTTGCACTATCCCCTAAAATCCAAAAATCCTTTGCATCATCACCAAACAATGCCTCTACTCGTTCACACTGCTTACCCGTACAAGGAGCGAACGCCACATTTTTCTCTTCCATTAATGCTTTTATTTTCTGAAATAAAGCTTGATCAAATGATCCTTGGCGGTTTAAAAAGGTGCCGTCTAAATCCGTAATAATTAATTTAATCATGTTCTTCCTCCAATTCCTTAGCTGAACAAACACTATACGATGAAAATTGTATATGTGTACGTGTCAGTAAGTAAATAAGCCAGGAACATGTTGTTTGTCATCACATATAAAGGCACTTGTTACATGTACGTCACACGGTGTTTCATGAATCATTCTATACAAAAAAGACGAACGGTCATCGTTCGTCTTCTTTCCTTACTTCACTTC
>NZ_ASJD01000029.1 GCF_000691165.1 Bacillus safensis FO-36b
AGACCCCCGCCTTGATTAGTAGTTACATATCTTCCCGCTACCTGATAAATTCCCCATATCGCGGACATAAAAAAGCCCGGCAGTGCTACCAACACCCCGGGCCCGGTTCGCATCCTGATAACCACTAAGCAGAGCAGAAACATGCGAACACTCAAATTGTACCGCCATGGGGTCACCATGGGCACCCCCCCCAAGAAAAACGATCACCTGAGAGCCAAACGGGGCACCGTTGAAGGCTGGTCAGAATCCGCCACCCGGCGCATGGTTCATTTCCTCCGATCAGTCGACGAACGCACCCTAGACACCACCGCTTCCGGGGAGCCTCTCCGGGGCTATGCCATCACGCTCACTGTCCGGGACTGCCCACCCACTGCCGACGACTGGAAACGGCTCAGAAACGCCTATTTCAAGCGTCTAACCCGTCTGGGGGTCTACCGGGTGCACTGGGTCACCGAATGGCAGCGAAGGGGCGTCCCACACCTTCACGGGGCTTTATGGCTCCCAATCTCCGTCCCCCGTGGGGAGTTGCTGCTTAATTGGGTTGCTGTCGCCAACGAATTCGGCGCTTCCCTCCGGGGCCAGTACTCACTGGAGATTAACGATACCGTGGGTTGGTTTAAGTATCTCAGTAAACACTCAGCGCGAGGCGTCCAGCACTACCAGCGACACCCTGAGAACATCCCCCCGTCATGGAAGAAGAAAACCGGGCGCGTCTGGGGTAAAACTGGTGACTGGGCTACCACCGACCCAGTGGAATTCGATATTTCCTCTGAGGCGTATTACAGGCTTCGCCGCATCCTCCGAAACTGGCGTATTGCCGATGCTCGCACTGCTGGCAACTCATGGCGGATAAAGTCAGCCAGGGGAATGCTGAAATCCCACAGGCGGGAATTGTCAGACGTTCGCGGGGCTTCTGAGTGGCTGGAAATGGGGCCGGCATTGCAGGTTCTGGACTATCTCAGGGCACAGGGGCACGAAATTACCTGCTAATGGCCGTAAGGCCATGACAGGCGGCACTCTGACGCTCCTAAGAACACAGACCTACCACCGCCGATACCGTGCCCCCGGCTTCCTGCTGGGGGCTCATGCCTGAAAACACGACACTAGCAGTCTGCACAATGGTTCAATCGCGCTGAACCACCTCCCAGAACAGAGAACCTATCCCGCGCCTGAACAACTGATTTTTAAGAAAGGGGGGCAGTGGGATGGGATTTGCGCGCGCGCGCGCGAGCCCTCCCGCAGACCCCCGCCTTG
>NZ_ASJD01000030.1 GCF_000691165.1 Bacillus safensis FO-36b
CGGCTCTGGGGATGCTTTTGCCGTTTGGGGCTAAAGGGTTTCATGGGAAGATGGGCATTAAGAGTACGAGAGAACTTAAGCATCCAGTTTTAGATAATCCACGAGTAGGTAGTGCATTAAAAGATGATTTTTATCATAGCTTTAATGATATAATTGACAACTACGCAGTTCATTCTAAGAGATTTGATTTACCAAATAGAAAAGGCCATATGGATTCGTTGTATCAAATAGAGGGCTCGGTGGTTAAGTACGAAACCAAATATGTAAAAGTAAAGAACAACGCCCCTGAAATGTTACAGTCGAAAGAAATAAGGAATGGCGTGTTTGAATGGGTGGTAGATCCAACAACGAATACAGTAACCCATAGAACTTTTATACCTGGTGGCAAAGTGACAGGAAAAATAAATCAATGGGGGAAATAGAAAATTGTATAAAACGGATATAATCACGAAAAATGGTTTTGATTGTAACTGGTCTACACTGTTTGTTGGTAGACAGTTTAATTTAATTTCGGCAATAGAAGTAACAAACTATGCTGTTAAATATCTAGAAAACAACCCTAATGTTAACAATGAATTAATCCTTGAATTAGCTTGGGAACAAGAAGAAGTTAAAGTAGATCATATACTTGAGAGCATAGTCTCTGACAAATCATCGGAAGACATGAAGAGAGAGTATCATAAGTGGCTATATAGCACTATGAAAGAGGTTTATACTAATTCAACTGATGAAAACATATTTGAAGAAATTGAAAATATTTTTTCAATCTTTCATACGCCCGAAAATATGTATGATTTTTTTAGAAAAGTTTCAGACGCATTTTATTACCCTCACGATTCACAAAATACAATTAAAGAACTTGTAGAAGAGTTTTTAGAAGATGAAAAGGAATTGATTTTATAACTAGAGAGTTTAATAGAACGATGGACTAATGGTCCATCGTTTTCTTTCATTCATTGCTGGTAAAGAGATTGGTATGATAAAAAATAAAGTAGATTTGTTAGAAAGCAATTGAGGAGAAAACAATGAGTGACCATAAAATAAGCATCCTGTCTGAGAAGTTTGAAAATGAAAATACTGGTGAACTCGTAGAAGGAATTACGATTATGATAGACGGTAAATTAAAAAGATGCTAAAAAATACAACAAACCTGAATGAAACAGTCACCTTGATTTTT
>NZ_ASJD01000031.1 GCF_000691165.1 Bacillus safensis FO-36b
ATAGCAAGCCGAAAGGATTTTTCTATCTCGACCATCGCACCGTTGATAGTCGCTGCAATATCGTCACTGACGTCCATGTGACTGCGGGTAATGTGCATGATGCGGTTCCTTATCTTGAGCGTTTAGATCGCCAGAAAGAACGCTTTAATTTTGACGTTGAACATGTTGGTTTAGATGCGGGTTACTTTACGTCTGCTCTTTGTAAGGGCTTAGAGGATCGCGATATTTATGCGGTCATGGGTTATCGTCGACCCACACACAAGGCCGGATATTTTTATAAACGCGAATATATTTACGACGAGTTAAACGATCAATATACCTGCCCTGCAGGACAAATAATCCTCTACAAAACGACCAGCCGAGAAGGCTATCGCCATTATCAATCCAACCCGAAGATATGCGCAAACTGTCCACTCATTGATCGTTGTACGCGCAATGCAAATAAGGTTAAAACCATCACAAGGCACGTCTGGGAAGACAGCAAAGAGCGTGTTAATCAGAACCGACTCACGGATAAGGGGAAGGTCATCTACGCGCGGCGTAAAGAAACTGTTGAACGAAGCTTTGCCGATGCAAAGCAACTACATGGTTATCGCTATGCACAGTTTAGAGGACGCTCGAAGGTTCAAATGCAGTGTCTTATGGTAGCGACTGCACAAAACATGAAAAAGATCGCACTGATGGCCGCTTGAGGCCTATTTTATCGATTTATAGCCGAAATATTACGAATTCCATCCCAATCTCTCCCCATTTTAAGCTTGCTGAACACCTACTATTTTTCATTGTGCTGTTTTTGGATATCAGAGGAATATTGATACAGAGGCCCCAGAAACAATAAACCCCAGTTAAATAACTGGGGTTTATCA
>NZ_ASJD01000032.1 GCF_000691165.1 Bacillus safensis FO-36b
CAGATGCTCTCCCAGCTGAGCTAATCCTCCATATTGTGTCGTTTCGAAGTGTCTCTCGATCTGACAAATAGTATTATATAACGATAAGATATTGTTTGTAAAGACTTTTTTAAAATAATTTTTGAATTTATTTTAAAGCTGTTTTTTCACCTTTTCGTTAAGGCACCTAAAGAAGTTTACCACTTGTCTCATCATTTTAAAAGCCTTTTTTTCATTTTTTTATGTTTTTTTGTTAAAAAGAGCGCTTATATGGCTCTATCATTGCAAAAACAGCAATTTCGAAGCTTTCATATCCTTGTTTTATTTCATATATCTCTGGATAAAAAACATCCAAAAAAGAAATTCTATTATTATTTTATTTTTCTGAGAAATCTTTTTTGCCTAAAAAAGTGTAAAAATAATTACTGGTCTTTACTATTTTTCAACAAATCGTTTCACATTAATTTTTCTGCTGCTTCAAACACTCAACAGTCTTATCATCGATATAAAGTTTTACCAGGAGAATTAATATTAGTATTGTTTCTTTCTCCTTTTAAGTTAAAAATTTAGCAATAGCTGACTATCCCCTTTGGGGTGAGGGTGCCTTTCTATCTCGTGACCCTATACATCACCTCTTTACATCTATTTAGTCCAAGGAGAGGTTTTCTTATGCTTTTAGTGTTGACTCTTGATAATTTGAACTGCTGGTTCATATGATGACTGAAATGTTAAATTGAAGGAAAGTAAAGTTTGATTTATTTAGCAATCAACGAGGAAACAACGTATTTTTACTTTACGAACCTATTATATAGAAGCAAGTCATTCAAAAACACAAAAAAGACCAGTTCCGACTGGAACTGA
>NZ_ASJD01000033.1 GCF_000691165.1 Bacillus safensis FO-36b
CATTCGGGAAAAGGTGAAAAGAGCATAAGGGAAAACTGCAACCATTTCATGCTTGAAATCACAGTGTGATTTGTTTCGTGGCGGTTGCAATTTTTGAAAAGAATGTGTCTAAAAATGAAAAGCTGACACACCTTTTTTTAGGAGAAAAAGGCGGTGATGTGTCAGAAACGGCAAATCTGCCACACCATAAAAAGGAAAAGTGAGAAGAGCATAAGGGGTTTTTGTCCCCACTTATGGTGTGGAACTAGGCAAAGCCTAGCAAAAAAATGACCCCAAAGAAGTGGTGGAAATCACTCCTGCAGAAGTGGCGGTTTTTGAGGTGATCACTTCCCAATCACTACTAAAAAATGATCGACCAGTTGTCAATCACTTGTCAGAGTGCCCAGTTATACGCACCAAAAAATGTGCGTGTTTTTAGAAAAGCCAACGAGGTTTTTTCACGAAAGTTTGGTAACGTTTTGTGTTTGAAAAGGAGCGCTATGTTACCAAACGAAAGGTAACGTTTTGCAAAAAAACCAGTCGCAACAAGGGTTCAATAATGGGTGAATTAAGTTCGTGTTTGTTTTGTGTTGTTTCGGAAAAGTGTGCACTCAAAAGGAGCGTTACTGTTTAAAAAATGGAGTGAAAAACATACGGCATGAGTCAACGGTAAGCGGAACGAAAGTGAGCATTAAGGAGTTGACTCATTCACTACATCCAAAGCCTATTGATTCAAACAAACCCCGTTTGTTTGCGCCAGCCGAAGGGGCAT
>NZ_ASJD01000034.1 GCF_000691165.1 Bacillus safensis FO-36b
GCGTCCATCCCGGTCCTCTCGTACTAAGGACAGCTCCTCTCAAATTTCCTGCGCCCGCGACGGATAGGGACCGAACTGTCTCACGACGTTCTGAACCCAGCTCGCGTACCGCTTTAATTGGCGAACAGCCCAACCCTTGGGATCGACTACAGCCCCAGGATGCGATGAGCCGGCATCGAGGTGCCAAACCTCCCCGTCGCTGTGGACTCTTGGGGGAGATAAGCCTGTTATCCCCGGGGTAGCTTTTATCCGTTGAGCGATGGCCCTTCCATGCGGAACCACCGGATCACTAAGCCCGACTTTCGTCCCTGCTCGACTTGTAGGTCTCGCAGTCAAGCTCCCTTGTGCCTTTACACTCTGCGAATGATTTCCAACCATTCTGAGGGAACCTTTGGGCGCCTCCGTTACATTTTAGGAGGCGACCGCCCCAGTCAAACTGCCCACCTGACACTGTCTCCCTGCCCGATAAGGGCAGCGGGTTAGAAGGTCAATACAGCCAGGGTAGTATCCCACCGATGCCTCCACCGAAGCTAGCGCTCCGGTTTCCAAGGCTCCTACCTATCCTGTACAAGCTGTACCAACATTCAATATCAGGCTGCAGTAAAGCTCCACGGGGTCTTTCCGTCCTGTCGCGGGTAACCTGCATCTTCACAGGTACTATAATTTCACCGAGTCTCTCGTTGAGACAGTGCCCAGATCGTTGCGCCTTTCGTGCGGG
>NZ_ASJD01000035.1 GCF_000691165.1 Bacillus safensis FO-36b
ATCGACTTTTCCATTGGCCGTCATTGGAAATCGGTCTAGCTTTATGATCCATGATGGCACCATGTATTCAGGCAGTGTGCGTTTCAGGCTTTCTTTTAAGTCCTCTGTATCGTTCTCCGTGATCACGTAAGCGGTAAGGGTGTCCTGATCACCCGCATCTTTGACCGTTGTCACGACCGCTTCTTTCACCGAATCCAGCGTCAAAAGCTGCGCTTCAATTTCTGACAGCTCAATACGGAAACCGCGGATATTGACCTGATGGTCTATTCTGCCGAGATAGATCAGCTCGCCGTCCTCTGTCCATTTCACTAAATCGCCTGTGCGGTACATGCGCTCGCCTGGATAAAATGGATCTGGGACAAATCGTTTGTCAGTTTCCTCTGGAAGTTTCCAGTAGCCTCTCGCCAGTCCTTTTCCTGCAATCACGAGCTCACCGGGTACGCCTGGCGGCGACAGGTCGTATAACGAACCCATGATGTAAAAACGTGTATTGGCAATCGCTGTTCCTATCGGAATCGTGCCTTTTTCTGGATCGATCATTCCGCTTGTCGCTACGACTGTATTTTCAGTCGGACCGTAGTTATTCACTAGTTTGTATGGAA
>NZ_ASJD01000036.1 GCF_000691165.1 Bacillus safensis FO-36b
CGGGGGCCACGGGCATCACTGGAGCTACTGGTCCTACTGGTGCGACAGGGATTACCGGAGCTACTGGTGATACAGGAGCCACGGGCATCACTGGACCAACAGGGATTACTGGATCAACTGGCTCTACCGGGGCCACGGGCATCACCGGTTCAACTGGAGCTACCGGACCTACCGGGGCCACGGGCATCACTGGTTCTACTGGACCTACTGGTGCCACCGGTATTACCGGATCTACCGGTCCTACTGGTGCGACAGGGATTACTGGATCAACTGGATCTACCGGGGCCACGGGCATCACTGGACCAACTGGACCTACTGGTGCCACCGGTATTACCGGATCTACCGGTCCTACTGGTGCGACAGGGATTACCGGAGCTACTGGTGATACAGGAGCCACGGGCATCACTGGACCAACAGGGATTACTGGATCAACTGGCTCTACCGGGGCCACGGGCATCACCGGTTCAACTGGAGCTACCGGACCTACCGGGGCCACGGGCATCACTGGTTCTACTGGACCTACTGTGGTGTAACGGGTATCACTGGAGCTACCGGACCTACCGGCGCTACGGGGATCACTGGAGCTAC
>NZ_ASJD01000037.1 GCF_000691165.1 Bacillus safensis FO-36b
TACGCTCTAGCCAGCTGAGCTACACCGCCATGATCAAAATAATCTTTTAAAAAGTGGAGCCTAGCGGGATCGAACCGCTGACCTCCTGCGTGCAAGGCAGGCGCTCTCCCAGCTGAGCTAAGGCCCCATAAAAGATGGTCGGGAAGACAGGATTCGAACCTGCGACCCCTTGGTCCCAAACCAAGTGCTCTACCAAGCTGAGCTACTTCCCGATCTTAATGGCGCGCCCGAGAGGAGTCGAACCCCTAACCTTTTGATCCGTAGTCAAACGCTCTATCCAATTGAGCTACGGGCGCTTATTTATAATGCCGAGGGCCGGACTTGAACCGGCACGGTAGTCACCTACCGCAGGATTTTAAGTCCTGTGTGTCTGCCAATTCCACCACCCCGGCGTGGATGGTATAAGCGGAAGACGGGATTCGAACCCGCGACCCCCACCTTGGCAAGGTGGTGTTCTACCACTGAACTACTTCCGCATTACAGGATTTCTTTATTTTATTTGGCAATGCGGGTGAAGGGACTTGAACCCCCACG